>NZ_FMIA01000002.1:4994000-6242500 GCF_900091615.1 Micromonospora yangpuensis
CACCGCATCCGCCGCCTCGGAGGCAACCATGACCACCCCACCCGCGATCGAGCTGGACTCGGTCACCGTCGGCTACGACCGTCGAACCGTCTGCCGGGACGTCTCCCTACGGATCACCGAGGGAAGCTTCACCGTCTTCATCGGACCGAACGGGTGCGGAAAGTCGACCCTGTTGCGTACCGTCGCCCGCGTGTTGCGGCCGAGCGAGGGCCGGGTCGCGGTCCTCGGCCGCGACATCCGCGGCTACAGCCGGCGACAGTACGCCCGCACCGTCGGGCTACTCCCCCAGGGCATCGAGGCACCGGCCGGGATGGCCGTCACCGATCTGGTGCTACGCGGACGGCATCCGCACCGGTCGGCGCTGAGCCGCTGGACGTCGCAGGACGAACAGGCGGTCACCGCGGCGCTGGCCGTCACCGGGACCACCGAGCTCGGCGACCGGATGCTGGCGGAACTCTCCGGGGGCCAGCGGCAACGCGCCTGGTTGGCCATGCTGCTGGCGCAGGACACCCCGATCCTGCTGCTCGACGAACCGACCACCTACCTCGACATCGCCCACCAGTACGAGGTTCTCGACCTGCTTGCCGACCTGCACGCCGGTGGACGAACCGTGGTCGCCGTCCTGCACGACCTCAACCAAGCGGCCCGCTACGCAACCGACCTGGTGGTGCTGCGCGACGGTCACGTCACCACGACCGGTCACCCGTCGACGGTGCTCACCCCGGACCTCGTCGCCGAGGTGTTCGGGCTGTCCTGCCGGGTCGTGCCCGATCCGGTGACGGGCACGCCCGCGGTGTTCCCCGAATCCTCCCGCCGTACGTCTACGACCCACCCACGGTCCGGGAGCTGATCGGCGAAGCCACGACGCTGACCGGCCCGGACAGCGCCACCATGATGACCTTCGCTGACAAGGCCTACCACTCGCGGCGATGCGTGACGAGCAGCCCTGGTAACCAACAGCGAAGCACATTGTCACGATCGCCGGGGCGAGGCCCGCTGACTCCGATCCGGCAACGTCAAATGTGATCCCCGAACCTTGAAATGTAACGCGGGTGCAGTGACATTTCGTGCATCGCCGAGGACTTGGACGATCTGATACGTACGCTGCGCGAGTCGGACGGGGACACCGCCAATGTCGAAGTCAAGGCCACATCCACAACGTTCCCCGGCAGCTGCGCGGCAAGGCCTCGTGCACCATAACGGCGGGGCCGGAGTGCGGTCCGGCCCCTCTACGTGCGAGTCACAGTAGCAGCCATCGATCACACCACGTACGGTCGATGCACAGCCCTGGATTCGTGCGGACTCCGGGCAGCACCTCGTGCGGGAGGAGCATCGTGGCCGACTACATCGGACTGCGCATCTCGAAATGGCGAACGACCGCCGGCCTCACCCAGCAACAGCTCGCCGATCGGGTCGGAGTGAGCGGCCCGTACATCGCCATGATCGAAGGTGGCAAGCGTGCCGTGACGAAGCGGTCCCTGATCATCGCACTGGCGACCGCCCTGGGTGTGCGGGTCGAAGATCTGACCGCACAGCCCCGGCAGCCTCGTGACGCCTCCGAGTTGGCCGTCTACTCGGCTGCCCCCGGGATTCGGCGGGCGCTCGACGAGGATCCGGACGGCCCACTGCCCGACGTCGACGACGTTGTCCGGCGAGCCCAGGAGGTCATGCGGGCCCGGATGGCCTGTGACTACGTAGCGTACGCTGCGATGCTTCCCGGCCTGGTCACGGACACTCGACAGCTGGCCCGCGTGGCGGCGACGGAGCGACAGGGCCTGTCCCTCTTCGTTCGGGTGGCGTTCGCTGGCGCGGTCGGGCTCAAGAGCCTCGGGCACGTCGACCTGTCCATGCGGCTGGCCGAGCGCGCCCAGCTCGCCGCCGGCCAGCTCGGTGAGCCCGACGAGATCGCAGCCGCCAACTTCGCCACCGCCCAGGTCGCGCTGACCGGCGGGTCGCAGCGGCGCTCCCTCACCCTGGCCGCCACGGCGGCCGAGCAGGTCGGCGACACTGCCACCGGGGACATGGCCTCCTGGTACGGGCTGTTGCACCTGCACGCGGCGATCTCCGCCGCAGGCCTCGGCCGCAGTGACGATGCGGCCACCCACTACGCGGAAGCGGATGACGCACTGCGCCGGGCGAACGGGCCGGACCGGTGGCGGATGGAGTTCTCGCCAGCGAACGTGACGACGTGGCAGGTGGCCATCGCCCTGGAGAACGGCGAGCCGGAGCGGGCGCCGGAGTACGCCCGGCGCGTCGACCGGACCGCCCTACGGGCGTCTCAGCGGAGGGCTCGTCTGCACATCGACGCTGGCCGGGGCCACTACCTTGCCGGCGACAGCGAGCGGGCCGTGCGACAGTTCTTGGCGGCAGATGACATCTCGGCGCAGGAACTACGGTCGCGTACGCAGGTACGGGAGATCACCGGCCAGATGGTGCGGGACGCCCGCCGACGCGGATCAGATGAGCTGCGGGACCTGGCGGTGCGACTCGGGATCGATCCGCTAGACCCGGACAATTCCTAACTGACTGTTAGGAACTCGTCACTGAAGCCGCCCTACCTTCTCAGGTAGGGCGGCGGTGGCCCTTCCGATCCAGCGATGTGTGCAACCACCGCCGCCTCCAAATCTCTCCGGGGTGCGCGCCTGAGTAAAGCCGTTCCCCGGCACCAGACGTAGGGGATGGCGATGACTGAACGTGCCCAGCGGCAGCCCGATCCGGAGATACCGGCGAAGATTGTCGATCAGGTCGCCGAACGGGAGGCGGCCAGGCGGCGGATTCTCGATCAGGCCGCCGCCGAGCGGACTCCGCTCGACGACACCACGCAGGCCGTCCGCGTCGGACGGAGAGGTCGGCGGTGAGCGTCGACGAGCCGACCGACCCGCTCTCGATAGCCGTGGTCGCCCGTCGGGTCCTGGCCGAGCACGAGGCCGGTCACCCCTGCTGGCGGTGCACCGCCGACACGGTCGCCACCTGCCGCGAGGTGGACTGGTGGCGGGCTCAACTCGCCAGGGTGGCGTCGTGACCAACGATCTGCCGGTCGGCCGGCGGGTGGCGTACTGGCGGGCGCGGCGCAACATGTCGCAGCAGGTGTTCGCCGACCGCCTCGGCAAGTCCAAGAGCTGGGTCGACAAGGTCGAACGTGGAGTACGCCGCCTCGACAAGTGGTCGGTCCTCCAGGAGGTCGCCGACACCCTCGGCGTGACGGCGGACGTCCTCGTCGACGACACCAACCCGCCCACCCCGGTCGAGCCCATCAGCAACCCGGACGTCGGGGTCGACCCGGTTCGAGCGGCGCTCACCCGACACCCGGGCATCCTGCGGCTGCCCGCCGATCACGTTCCGGTTGACCCGTACAAGCATCGGGCGCGGATCGTGCACGCCGACGCCATGTACCAGCACGCCCAGTACCCGGCACTGCTCCGGTTACTGCCCGGTCTGCTCGATGACGGCCATGACCTGGCCGCCCGGGCACGGCCAGGGTTACAGGTGCGCACGTACCGGCTCACCGCCCTGGTCCTGGTCAAACTCGGCGTCCACGAGCTGGCGTGGCTGGCAGCCGACCGGGGTCTGTCCGTAGCCACTGCCACCGACGAACCACTCCTGGCAGCGGCAGCGGCCCTGCCCCTCGGCACCGCCCTACGGGCCGCCGGCCGGCACCGGGCCGCGTTCGAAACGACGATCACCGCCGCCCACCAGATCGCCCCGTTAACCCCTGATGCGGGTACGCCATCCGAACGGTCAGCCTGCGCGGCGCTGCTCGTCCAGGCCGCGCTTGCCGCCGCCGAACACGACGACCCACCCACGGTCCGGGAGCTGGTTGCCGAAGCTACGACCCTGACCGGGCCGGACAGTCCGGAGCGGGCGGCGGTCGAGGCGGCTCGGGTCACCGCAGCGGTCGCGTTGGGAGACGTGAGCGGTGCCGTGGAGCTGCACGCCGCGCTGGCCGTACAAGATCGATGGTGGAGTTTGCCCGTCGAGCACCGGGCGGCGTACCTGATCGACATGGCACCGGCACACCTGGCCACCGGCGATCCGGCAGCGGCCGGGCGGGCACTGCTGGACGCCGACCGACTCGCACCCGCCGAGGTACGGGTACGCCCCGCCGGGCGAGCGGTCCTGGCCGAGGTCCTGACCGGGTCGCCCCGGCCGAGCCCACACCTGCTGGCCGTGGCGCAGGCCGCCGGCATGCGCGGTGCGTGGTGAGGGTGCCGGCCGGTACGCGGCTGTCGCTCGCCGCCGGTGACTGGGCGTCGCACCTGGGGCTGCCCGGGACCGTGCCGTTGGAGGTGCGGACGGTGGCCGTGGCGATCGCGTCTGCCGGCGACGCACCGGTGGGAATGATGTGGGTACGCGGCCACCTACCGGAATGCGCCGGCCCGTCGGCGTGCGCCCGACCATGGTGCCTGCGCGTCGCCGTCCGCCTCGAAGTCCTGTACGACGCGGTGGCGGCTCAGTAACTACGCACGGGGGCCGGTCCGGGTCATGCTGGGGATACCTGTGTCGGACCATCTGACGAGCAACCCCGGCACGCTTGTACAATTTATTGTACGTAACGTTTGGGAGGCAGCAGCATGCGCACCGTTCCCTACTCAGAAGTCCGGCAGAACCTGGCCAAGATGCTCGACCATGTCGTGGACGACGCCGAGGAAGTGGTGGTCACCCGCTCCGGCCGGGAGGCCGCAGTCATCATCTCGCTGCGCGAGTACGAGTCGTTGAAGGAGACGGCCTACCTGATGGCCAGTCCCGCCAACGCGCGCCGTCTGAATGAAGCCGTCGAAGAGCTGCGTAACGGGGGTGGGGAGATGCACGACCTGATCGACCCCGACGCCAGTTCAGGCGAGGCGTCGGCAGCGTGAAGGTCCAGTTCGCCGGACGAGGCTGGGAAGACTATCTGACCTGGCAACGAGATCGCCAGATGCTCAAACGAGTGAACGCCTTGATCGAGGACATCCGACGCAACGGCCACCAGGGCATCGGCAAACCGGAGCAGCTCCGCGGAAACTGGGCGGGATTCTGGTCGAGACGCATCGACCAGGAACACCGCCTCGTATACCGGATCATGGACGACACAGTGCAGATCGCGCAGTGCCGCTACCACTACGAATGAGGTGGAGGACCACGCCCTCCGCCGAGGGGCACGGCCCCGCGGCAGCCGCGTGCCGTCGTCATGCGATCTGGCGGAGATCGCTGCCGTAGTCGAAGATGATCCGCATTCGGGCACCGAGCGCTCGTGCGTACCGGCTGAGAGTCGCCACCTCGTTGGCTTCCAGGTCGCCGTTCTCGATCTGGCTAACCCTGCCGGGCGTGACTCCCATCAGCTCGACCACCTGCCGCTGGGTGAGACCGAGACGCTTGCGTTCCTCGGCGAGGTGGAACGCACTGACCCACGCCTCGGTACGGGCACGTTCCGCATCGAGCGCGTCGTCGTCCCCATCGTGCAACTCGGCCCGGATGTCGTCCCAGTCATGGAAGTCGCTCATCAGCTTTCCCTCCGCTTCCTCTCGAAGGCACTGTCAGGATGTCGCGAGCAGTCGGATCTCGCAGCGGACGCCGCTGGCCTTGGCGAGCCGACCATCACCGGTCACGAGGGGGCAGGCCAGCAACTCCGCCGCCGCGACATACGCCGCGTCGTACGCCGAGACATTGCCCCGCAACTGCCACATCCGGTCGACCAGCATTGCGACGCCCACCTCGTCGATGACCAGCGACGGCAGGGTCTCGATCGCCTCCTGGGCCCGAGTCAGGCCGAGTTTCCCGCCGATGACCTTGCCCCTGATCACGGACATGACCTCGACCAGCAGATGACCCGGCGCGGCCCAGTGCGGATCCCCGGTCAGCTCCGCCCGCGCCGCGTCGCCCACCAACCCGTCGTCAACCAGGGCATCGGCCAGAACCGACGCGTCCACGACGATCACGCCGCGCTCCCCCACGGTCCGCGCTGCTCCCGCTGGTCATCCAGCTCGGCGGCACTCTCCCCCGGCAGGGACCGGACACCGTCCGATCGGCCGGCGAACCGATCAAGAGCCGCGGTGTTGCGCAACCGCCGAGCCTGCGTCTCCACCAACTCCAACAGGTACGCCTGGAGCGACTGCCCACGCGCCTTGGCCTGAGCCGCCAGCGCATCGCGCACCTCTTCCGGCACGTCCCGAATCTGCAGAGCCACCATGCATGCATTATGCATGGATGATGGCTCAGTCGGCGGGGAAGACCGGGATCTTCCGGAACCCTGTTCCGCAGGATCGCCCTCGACTACTCGTACCTGGGAGCCGCCTGCTGGGCGCGATGCGAGAAGGTGTACGTGTGATGGCCGTGGACCTGGCGCCGAACGTCCGGGCCCTGATCGAAGGCTTCACCGCCATCAACCCCACCACCAGGCACCGAGGATCACAACCATAAGCCCCCTCCCCCGCGCCGTCCTGGTCGACATCGACGGCACCCTCGCGCTGCGCACCGGCACCCGCAGCCCCTACCACTGGCACCGGGTAGGCGAGGACGACCCCAACCCGGCAGTCATCGAACTCGTACAGACCCTCGCCGCCGCAGGACGGCACCGCATCATCCTGCTCTCCGGCCGCGACGAGGTGTGCCGCCTGCAAACGGAAATGTGGCTCGCCGCCCAGCAGGTGCCTTACCACGAACTGCACATGCGCACCGAGAAAGACAACCGCAAGGACTCCATCATCAAAGCGGAGCTGTACCGCACCCACGTCCAAGGCCAGCACGAGGTTGCGTTCGTCATCGACGACCGCGACCAGGTGGTGCGGATGTGGCGACACGAACTGGGCCTGGCCTGCCTCCAAGTTGCCGAGGGTGACTTCTGATGACGCCCCGCAACCTGCTGCTGAGCGGCATCGTCGGCTCGACCGCCTACGGGCTCGCCGGCCCACAGTCGGACATCGACCGGCTCGGCGTGTACGCGGCACCGACGGTCGCGTTCCACGGACTTCACCCGCCCGCTGGCCGTGACGCCACCATCGTCCAGCACGACCCGGACGCCACATTTCACGAGGCGGCGAAAGCCGCCACACTGATGCTCGGCGGCAACCCCACCGTCACCGAACTCCTGTGGCTGCCCGACGACCTGTACGAGACACGCACCCCCTCGGCAACGACCTGATCGCCATCCGGCGGGCGTTCCTGTCGGCGAAGGGCACCCGCGACGCCTACTTCGGGTACGCCACCTCCCAGCTCAAACGGATGGTCGACACCGGCCAGTTCGCGTCGAAGATGCGGAATCGGCAGGCCAAACACGGACGTCACCTGCTGCGGCTACTCGACCAGGGGTTCACCCTCTACGCCACCGGAATTCTTCCGATCCGGGTCGACAACCCGCAGCGGTACATCGACTTCGGCAACGCGGTCGCCGAGAACCCGGACCTGGCGCGGCCGGCGCTCGCCGCAGCCGAGGCACGGTTCGACTCCGTCCGGTCCGTGCTGCCCGCCGAGCCTGACCGAGCGACTGTGGAGGCGTGGCTGCTGCGGGTACGCCGCGCCTACCTGGACCCCACGGACTCGGACGGCGTCTGGCAACCGGGCCCGAGCAGCCAAGGCCGCTGACGCATGCCGCCAAGCAGGCCAAACTAATCGCTTAGCTAAGCGAGGAGGTCGGGCCATGTCGGCTGAGGCCGTGCATTACAACATGCATGATGCCAAGACCCACCTGTCGCGCATCATCGAACGGGTGGAACGCGGCGAGGAGATCATCATCGACCGGGCGGGCACCCCGGTGGCGAAGGTCGTACCGCTGGTACGGCGGGCCAACCGCACCGCGATCGGCTCCCTCGCCGGCCAACTGGACCTCTCCGGTGACTGGGACTCACCACAGACCAAGGCCGAGATCGCCGACGACTTCGGCATCGGCGCATGAATCTGCTGCTGGACACGCACGTCGCGCTCTGGGCCAGCACCGGCGATGCGACCCTCGGCACCGAGTTGCCCGACCGACTACGCCACGAGCCGGACACCTTCCTCTCCCCGGTCACCCTGTTGGAGATCACCATCAAACAGGGCGCCGGGAAGCTCGCCGGACCTCCCGACCTCGCGGAGCGGGTAAGAGACATGGGCTTCCGGGAAATCCCGGTGACCCACGCCCACGCCATCGCCGCCGGCCGCCTGCCATCGCATCACCGCGATCCCTTCGACCGCATGCTGGTGGCACAGGCAATCACCGAAGGGCTGACCCTCGCCTCCCGCGACGCGTCGATAGCGCTGTACGACGTGGACGTCCTCAAGGTGTGATCAGATCCGTTCCGGTGGGCCGGAGGTACCACCATGCGAACCACACCGCCACCGCCACGATCGCCGGCGAGCCGTTGCCGCTGCGCTTGCGCAGTTTTCGTGCGGGGTGAAAAGCCCGATAACGGACCTACGAGTCTTCGAAGACGTCGTCGAGTACGAGTCTTGCCCGGCCGGGGACCTCCTCCTCGGGGAAGATCTCCGCGCACAGCGCGAGGACCTGCTCCGCGCTGCTCAACCCGAGGTGGTCAACCAGGAAGCGGATGTCCTCCGCGTCCCGCCGCCGTGCGGCAAGCACCTTCATGGCCAGCAGATGCTCCGGAGATGCCGCCGACACCCGCAGGCCGGGGTGGTCGAAGACGCGCGGAGCCGTCGCATCGCCTCCCGGCGCGACATACGCACTCGCCTGCTCATTGAGCCACCAGTGCGGCAGGCCGAGTTCATCCGCTACCGCACGAGCCTCGTCAAGCACGATGCCATGAGGTTGGAACACCGCGTCGATGTCCCGAGTAGCCCGCCGCGCGTCGTAGGCCAACGCCATCGCCGCCCCGCCGAAGATGTAGAGGTCGGCGACCACACCTCGCCTCGCCAGCCGGTCCCCGAGCCGCCGGAAGGCATCCCCGATCGCCGTGCGGTCCAGCAGTGGATCATCGAGGCTCACGCGACGTTCAACTCCTGCGCCGACACGTACACGCCCCGGCGACGGAACGCTGCTGGCGCGTGTACCACCGCGTCGACCCGGGCCGCCCGGGTGTTGAAGGGGAACCAGAACCGCCGCAACGACCGTGTCTCGACCCACGGCGGCGCACCCCGCCCGTCCTTGGCCGCCAAGTGCTCGGCCAGTGCCGCGAGGAACACATCCCAGTGCTCGTCACCGGTAGACGTTGGCTCCTGGTCCAGGAGACCGGCGCGCATCTCGGCTGGCTCCCAGCGGTACTCCTCAAGAAACT
Organism: Micromonospora yangpuensis; assembly: GCF_900091615.1. NCBI lineage: Bacteria > Bacillati > Actinomycetota > Actinomycetes > Micromonosporales > Micromonosporaceae > Micromonospora > Micromonospora yangpuensis. The sequence goes on from NZ_FMIA01000002.1 coordinate 5,003,186, forward strand.
CCGCTACCAGCCGCCATCGTCGCGTCTCGTCGGATCCCACGAGCAGAGCACCCAGGCGTGCCACCGTCAGTGGCTCGTACCTCGCAGCGCGGTTCCTCATTCCCTCGACGCTAGTACATCCAACGGCCGATCCGTGGCGAGCCACCGTCCGCGTCCGGCGGCCAGGCAGGACGCCGCTGGGCGACCCGGGTCGACTGGTCCGCGCGGAAGATCAACGTGGTGGGGCGGGCGGGACTCGAACCCGCGACCGAGGGATTATGAGTCCCCTGCTCTAACCCGCTGAGCTACCGCCCCGACAACGCGCGCCGGATATTAACCCGCCCGGTCGATCGTCGGCCACCGGCGGTTCGGCCGGCCGGTGGGCTCCCGCCGGGCGGCGACCGCACGATGAGCAACGCGAGAATAACAGCGCGCAGCTGGTCCGGCGGTCCCACCCGCCGCCGGCCGGGGCCGGTCTCAGCCGTCCCGCAGGTCGGCCAGGATCGCCCCGGCGGCCCGCCAACCGCTGGCCAGGGCCCCCTGGATGGACGGGCTGTCCCGGTGGTCGCCGGCGACGTAGCGGCCGTCGCCGAGGCGTACCGGCTTGCGTAGGTGACCCTGGGGTGGTGCGGCGGCCGGCAGCGCGGCGGGGATCGACACGGTTTCCAGGTGGGCCCAGTCGGCGGTGGACCGGCCGTAGAGCCGGGTCAGTTCCGCCCGTACGGTCGGCTCGGGTGGGGCCGTCGGGCCGACCACCGAGGTGGCGACCAGGTGCCGTCCGGTGGGGGCGTACGTGGGGGCGGCCTGGCTCAGCACCACCGTGTTGGCTACCAGTTCCCGGCGGTCGCCGTCGACGAGCAGGATCGGCTCGGTAAGGGGCGGCTCGGTGGTGCTGTGGTAGTAGGTCGTGTAGGCGTGGGTGCGTACCCGGGGCAGGGCCGGCAGCAGGGTGGGAGCCGTGGCGGGGTCGACGGCGACCAGGACGGCCCGGCAGGTGATGTCGCCGGCCTGGGTGCGGACCCGGCCGGGGGCGACCTCGGCGACCGGGGTGTCGGTGGTGATCAGGTCGGCCGGCAGCGGCTCGGCGATGGTGCGCGGCAGCGCCTGCATGCCGTCGGCCGGCACGCCTACCCGGCCCCGGGCGAACGAGCGCAGCACCATGGCCAGCACGTGGCTGGAGGTTTCCAGGGCCCGGTCGATGAGGACGCCGGAGAGGAACGGGCGGAGCAGCTCCTCGATGATGGTGTCGGAGAGGCCGGCCCGGCGCAGGGCCGTCTCGGCGGTGGTCTCCGGGGCGGCCAGCAGCCGGGCGGGCGGGAGCGTGGCGCAGCCGGTGGCCAGGGCGGCGAAGCGGAGCCGGTCGGTCACCGAGCCGATGCCGGCCAGCGCGGTGCCGGGTGCGCCGGCCGGTTCGCGCAGCGGGTTGACCAGCCGGTGCAGGCGTTCGCCGCGGCGGACCAGCACCCCGGAGGTGAACCAGCCCAGTTGCAGCCGGTCGAGGTCGAGCAGGGTGCCGAGCTTCGGGTACGCGGTGTTGAGCACCTGGAAGCCCCGGTCCAGCAGGTAGCCGTCGACCCGGTCGGTGGCGACCCGGCCGCCGAGGCGGTCGGTGGCCTCCAGCAGCCGCCACGGCACCCCGGCCCGGTGCAGCCGGCGGGCGGCGGCCAGGCCGGCCAGGCCCCCGCCGACGATCACGACGTCGGTCTCAGCGAGCATGCGTGTCCTCCCTCTGGTGCGTCCGGGCCAGCCGGCCGGGCCACCAGATGCGGGGCCCGATGTCGTACGCCAGTGCCGGGACCAGCAGCGAGCGTACGACGATGGTGTCGATCAGTACCCCGATGGCGACCGCGACACCCAATTCGACAAGGACCACCAACGGGAGTACGGCCAGCGCGGAGAAGGTGGCGGCGAGCACCACCCCGGCGGAGGTGATCACGCCACCGGTGACGACCAGCCCGTGCAGCACCCCGGAGCGGGTGCCCCGCCGGACGGACTCCTGCCGGACCCGGCTCATCAGGAAGATGTTGTAGTCGATGCCGAGCGCGACCAGGAAGACGAAGGCGAAGAGCGGGAACGAGGCGTCCACCCCGGGAAAGTCGAACAGGTACCGGAAGACCAGCGCGCAGAGGCCGAGGGTGGCCGCGTAGGAGAGCACCACGGTGGCGATCAGCAGCAGCGGGGCGACCAGGGCGCGCAGCAGCAGGGCGAGGATGACGGCGATCACCGCCAGCACCACCGGGATGATCACGTTGCGGTCCCGGGTGGCGGCGTCGGCGGTGTCCACGTTGATCGCGGTGTACCCGCCGACCACGGCGTCGGCCCCGGGCACGGCGTGTACGGCCACCCGCAGGTCCCGTACGGTCCGCTCGGCGCCGTCGCTGTCCGGTGGGTCGGTCAGGGTGGCCGCCAGCTCCACCCGGCCGTCGACCACCTTCGGTGGGGCGTCGCCCTGCGGTGGGCCGGCCGGGTTGCCGGTGACCGGCGCGACGGCGGCCACCCCGGGTACGCCCCGGGCCACCTCGGTCACCCGCTGCGCGCTGGACGCGGTGACGAAGATGGTGGCCGGGCTGCCGGTGCTGCCCGGGTAGTGCCGGGCGATCGCCTCCTGGCCGGCTACCGAGTCGGTGCGGTCGGTGAAGAGCTGGCTCTGGCCGAGCGCGGTCGCGCCGAGCTGGGTGAGTCCGATGGCGAGCAGGGCCAGCACCACGGTGGTGACCAGCCAGACCGGCCGGGCGCGGCGGGCCACGAAGCCGGCGACGCGCTGCCAGAACGGGTGTTCGGCCTGCGGTTCGGCCCGGTCGACGCGGGGGCGGCGGGGCCAGAACACCCAGCGTCCGCCGAGCACCAGCAGGGCGGGCAGGAAGGTGAGCATCACCAGCAGGGTGGCGGCGATGCCGATGGCGGCGACCGGGCCGAGCGACCGGTTGGAGTTGAGGCTGGACAGCAGCAGGCAGAGCAGGCTGGCGATGGTGGTGCCGCCGGAGGCGACGATCGCGGGGGCGGCGCCCCGCCAGGCGGTACGCATCGCGTCGGCGGGGCGCGCGTGCCGGTGCAGCTCCTCCCGGTACCGGGCGATGATCAGCAGCGCGTAGTCGGTGCCCGCGCCGAAGACCAGCACGGTGAGGATGCCCTGGGCCTGCCCGTTGAGTTTGACCACGTCGGCGTCGGCGAGCAGGTAGACGAAGACGGCGGCGAGGGCGAAGGACATCCCGGCGGCCAGCAGCGGGGCGATCCAGAGCACCGGGCTGCGGTAGACCACCAGCAGGATGACCAGGACCACGCAGAGGGTGACCACCAGCAGGGTGCCGTCGATGGCGGAGAAGACCTCGATCAGGTCGGCCAGCAGCCCGGCCGGGCCGGCCACGTGCACGGCGAGCCCGTCGGTGCCGGTGCCGGTGATGGTGCGCAGCTCGTCGACGACGGTGCCGATCCGCTCCCCCTCGGCCTCGTCGATCGGCACGACCACCTGCAACGCCTGACCGTCCTGGCTGGGGATCGGTGGCGGCAGCGGGGTGACCACCCCGGGTACCCGGGCGAACCGGGCGGCGTCGGCGGCGGCCCGTTGCCGGTCGGCCTCGGTGATCCCGGCGGCGCGTTCGTAGACCACCAGGGCGGGGGTGGTCCGCCGGTCGACGAACTGCGCGCTGAGGTCCTCGGCCCGGGTGGCCTCGGCGGCGGCGGGCAGGAAGGAGGCGTTGTCGTTGGTCGCCACGTCGCCGAGGCGGCCCGCGTACGGCCCGGCGACAGCGCCGACGATCAGCCAGCCGAGCACGACGACCACCGCGATCAGGGTGGTCGGGCTGCGGCCCCGGGCACCGGCCATGCCATCTGCTCCCACGGGTCCGACGCGGTGGGCGTCCCAGTAGACGCCGCTCATCCTGCCGGGCGACCGGGCGCTACGGGGGCGAAACCAGGCAGAGCGGGCCCGATCGGGGACGGGAAACGACGATGCCCGTCGGCATGGCCGACGGGCATCGGGTGCGGTGGCTCCCCCGTTTGGACTCGAACCAAAAACCTGCCGGTTAACAGCCGGCTGCTCTGCCAATTGAGCTACGGGGGACCGTAGTGCGTCCGGCCCCGGATGTCTCCGGCACCGTGCGACGGCACAAGAGTACAGGACTTCGCCCGGTCGTGGTGGTGGGGGTTGGCGCGCGGCGGGCACCGCCGGAGCACCCGGGAAAGCAGACAAATCACCATCCCCGCCTCCGGATGCTTGAGTCCGGTGGAGGATGGGTAGTTAGCTGCCAACAGAGGACGTAGGCGCGAAAGGGTCGCCACCGGGGCGGGGTCGTAGCACCGGGGTGACGGCGTCAGGTACGAAAGGAGCCGCCATGCGCGGAAAGATCATGTTCCTTGGCGGGCTGGCTGCGGGATTCGTCCTGGGCGCCCGTGCAGGCCGGGAGAAGTACGAGGAGCTGGTCGTGCAGGGCCGCAAGGTGCTCGACCACCCGACCGTGCAGGAGGCGGCGGGCGTCGCGCAGGCCCAGGCGAACCGGCTCTACGCCGAGGGCAAGGACAAGCTCGGCCACTCGAAGCTGGGTGAGAAGCTCTCCACCAACGGCAGCAAGCAGGAGCTGACCGCCGCGGACGACGCGTTCGCCGGGAAGCCGGCCACGCCGGCCACCGTCGGCGCCAAGACCGGCACCGGGGCGTCGTCGGCCTCGACCAGCAGCACCACCACCGCCCGGAGCAAGACCCCGGGTACGCCTACCAACGGCAGCACCATCTGACGTACGCGTGACAACGGGCCGGTCGCCGCGAGGCGACCGGCCCGTCTCGTCGTACCCGGCTAGGTTCTAGCTGTTCAGTCCTTGCTGCTGAACGCGGCGTCGAAGGCCGCCGACGGGGCGTCGAAGGCCAGCCGGCGGACGAACTGCAGCGCCTCGGGGGCACCGACCAGGCGGTCCATCCCGGCGTCCTCCCACTCCACCGAGATCGGGCCGGTGTAGCCGATCGCGTTCAGCGCCCGGAAGCAGTCCTCCCACGGCACGTCACCGTGTCCGGTGGAGACGAAGTCCCAGCCGCGCCGCAGGTCCGCCCAGGGCAGGTGGGAGGCGAGCCGGCCGCGCCGCCCGTCGCCGGTGCGCACCTTGGCGTCCTTGCAGTCGACGTGGTAGATCCGGTCGGCGAAGTCGAAGATGAAGTTCACCGGGTCCAGCTCCTGCCACACGAAGTGCGACGGGTCCCAGTTGAGCCCGAACGCCGGCCGGTGGTCGATCGCCTCCAGGGTGCGCTTGGTGGTGTAGTAGTCGTACGCGATCTCGCTCGGGTGCACCTCGTGGGCGAAGCGGACGCCCACGGAGTCGAAGACGTCGAGGATCGGGTTCCACCGGTCGGCGAAGTCCTGGTAGCCGCGCTCGATCATGGCCGGCGGCACCGGCGGGAACATCGCCAGGGTGTGCCAGATCGACGAGCCGGTGAAGCCGACGACGGTCTGCACACCCAGCTTCGCCGCCGCCCGCGCAGTGTCCTTGATCTCCTCGGCGGCCCGCTGCCGGACCCCCTCGGCCTCGCCGTCGCCCCAGATCCGCGCCGGCAGGATGTCCTGGTGGCGCTCGTCGATCGGGTGGTCGCAGACGGCCTGCCCGACCAGGTGGTTGGAGATCGTGAAGACCTGGAGGTTGTACTTGGCCAGGGTCTCCTTCTTGCGCTCGACGTACGAGTCGTCGGCGAGGGCCTTGTCGACCTCGAAGTGGTCGCCCCAGCAGGCGATCTCCAGGCCGTCGTAGCCCCACTCGGAGGCGAGCCGGCAGACCTCCTCGAAGGGCAGGTCGGCCCACTGGCCGGTGAAGAGCGTGATGGGTCGCGCCATGTGTCCTTCTCCCCTGTCTGGTGATGGGGGATTCCCTGGGCGGACCGGGGCGAGGGTGGAACGGGCCGGGCCGTACCGCCGGCGACCCGCACGGAGCCGCCGGTGGGTGCCACACGCACCTGGGCCCGACGGGTTGCGCCTCCCGCCGGGTCACCGGCCACCTGCACGGTCGCCGCCCTCACTCTAGGGCCCCGCGCGCGGGTTACGGAAGGCCGCTTCGCGTTCCCCGACACCGCCGGCCGGGACCGGGTGGCTCAGCGACACCGCCGGCGCGGACGGCTCAGTGCTGGCGGTCCACCGCGTGCTCGGCCAGGGCGGCCAGCGCCGCGCGGGCCTCCGGCCGGACCGGGGCGGCGGCCAGGGCGGTCAGCGCCGCGTCGGTGCGTACCCGGATCATCTGTTCGATCTTCTCGCGGGCGCCGGTGGCCTCGATGATCTCGCGCAGCTCGGTGGCGCCCGCGGTGTCCAGGTCCGGGTTGCCGAAGAGTTCCCGCAGCCGGGCGCTCTGCGCCCGGTCGGCGACGCTGCGGGCCAACGCCATCATCACGGTGGGCTTGCCCTCGCGCAGGTCGTCCAGGATCGACTTGCCGGTCACCGACGGGTCACCGAACACCCCGAGCACGTCGTCGCGCAGCTGGAACGCGTCACCCAACGGGTCGCCGAAGTCGGCGAGCGCGGCCACCAGGTCCGGCCCGGCGGCAGCCAGGGTCGCACCGATCTGCAACGGCCGGGTCACCGTGTACCGGGCGGCCTTCATCCGGATCACCGTCAGGGCGCTGGCCACCGAGCCGTCGCCGACCCCGGAGACCAGGTCGAGGTACTCCCCCGCGATCACCTCGGTCCGCATCAGGGCGAACATCGTGTACCCCCGGTGCACCTGCTCGACGCCCAGCCCGCACTCGTGGAACATCTGGTCCGACCAGGCCGCGCAGAGGTCACCGCAGAGCAGGGCGGTGTTGCGGCCGTACGCCTCCGGGTCGCCGCGCCACGACGACCGGGCATGCAGGTCGGCGAAGAGCCGGTGCACCGACGGCTCACCGCGCCGCCGGTCGCTGCCGTCCAGGATGTCGTCGTGGATCAGGGCGAAGGCGTGGAACAGCTCCAGCGCCGCCGCCGCCACCACGATCTCGTCGCCGTCGTCACCGCCGGCCGCCCGCCAACCCCAGTAGCAGAACAGCGGCCGGACCCGTTTGCCGCCGGCCAGCACGAACCGCTGCAACGCGGTGAACACGCCCCGGGGTGCGCCGTCGGGCCACTCGGGGCCCTGGCGTTCCAGGAAGGCGGCCAGCTCGGCGTCGACCCGGGCCCGTAACTGCCCCGCGTCGGTGGCCGGCACGGTCACCGTCACGACGCCCCGCCGCCCTCCGTCAGCCCGGCCAACTCCAGCAGCAGCCCCTTGACCTCGGTGGCGGCCAGCGACTCCCGGGCCGCGGCGGCGTCGGAGCAGAGCAGCACCGGACCGTCGGCCGGGTCGGCGGGCAGCCGCCCGTGCGAGCCGCGTACCGCCTGCGCGCCCGCGTCCAGGCCGACCACGCTCATCAGGTACCGCATGCCCGCCTTCTTGCGGGCCAGGGCGATGCCGGCGCGACGCTTCGCGGCCCCCGGCGCGGCCGGATCGAAGAGCAGCTCCGCCGGGTCGTACCCCGGCTTACGGTGGATCTCCACCAGCCGGGCGTAGTCCGGGGCGCGGGCGTCGTCCAGCCAGTAGTAGTAGGTGAACCAGGCCTGCTCCTCGGCGACCAGCACCAGCTCACCGGCGCGCTCGTGGTCCAGCCCGTACGCCGCCTTGCCCTCGGCGTCCAGCACCTCGGCCACCCCGGGCAGCCCGGCGCAGAGCTTCGCCACCGCCGGCAGGTCCGCCGGATCCTTGACGTAGACGTGCGCGATCTGGTGGTCGGCCACCGCGAAGGCCCGCGACGTCCACGGGTCGAGGTGCTCCATGCCGTCCTGGGTGTAGACCCGCAGCAGCCCCTCGGCGCGCAGCAGCCGGTTGATGTCGACCGGCTGGGAGACGTCGGTGATGCCGTACTCCGACAGGGCCACCACCGTCGCGTCCCGTTGCCGGGCCGCCGCCAGCAGCGGGGCGAGCACCTCGTCCAGTTCCTTGGCCGCGACGGCGGCCTGCAACGACGAGGCCCCGAACCGCTGCAGGTCGTAGTCGAGGTGCGGGACGTAGACCAGGGTCAGGTCCGGCGAGTGGTCGGCGAGGATCTGCTCGGCGGCCTGGCAGATCCACCGGGACGACGGAATGCCGGCGCCCGGCCCCCAGTAGGTGAACAGCGGGAAGGTGCCCAGCTTGTCGGTGAGCGCGTCGTGCAGCTCCGGCGGGTCGGTGTAGCAGTCCGGCTCCTTGCGCCCGTCGGCCCGGTACACCGGCCGCGGGGTGACCGTCCAGTTGACGTCCGCGCCCATCGCGTACCACCAGCAGACGTTGGCCACCGTGTAGTCGGGGCGCAGCCTACGCGCGGTGTGCCAGAGCTTCTCGCCCTGCACCAGCGCGTTGTGCTGCCGCCACAGGAACACCTCACCCAGGTCACGGAAGTACCAGCCGTTGCCGACGACGCCGTGCGAACGGGGCAGCTCGCCGGTGAGGAAGGTCGACTGCACCGAACATGTCACCGCCGGCAGCACCGTGCCGAGCTGCGCGGTGAACCCGCCGTCGGCGACCGCGCGCAGCTTCGGCATGTGCGCCAGCAGCCGGGGGGTCAGCCCGACCACGTCCAGAACCACCAGTTTCTTGGTCACGCGCGTACTCCAGCCGGGGTCTCGAGGCCGATCGCGGCCAGTTCGTCACGGGCGAAGGCCAGCTCGGCGGCGATCCCGGCAGCCAGCTCCGCATCGGTGCCGGGCCGCCGCGCCGCCGGCAGCACCCCCCAGGTGTACGTCTCCACGTCCAGGTGGTCGCAGCCGGCCGTCTCACCGGCGAAGAGGCCGGTCAGCGCGGCACGCAGCACCGGCAGGGTGGCGGTCAGCGGCGGCTCCGGTGGGGCGTGCAGCGGCACGTGGTAGTGCACCCGCCACGGGCCGGGCAGTCGGGCGTCCAACGCGGCGTCCAGGTCGTCGGCGGCGTACGCCGGGTCGGCCGGGTCGTCGCCGTGCGCGCAGCCGGGCCCCCGGGTCTGGTGCAGGAAACGCGGCTCCACCCACCGCCGCAACGCCTCGCCGTCACCGCCGGACTGCCCGGCGCTGCCGGGGTCAGCGGACTCCAGGGCGGCTGTCGGATCGGCCGCCTCCAGGGCGGCGGAAACCTGGACCTTGACCACCGGCAGGTCGGCGGCGCGCAGCCGGGCCAGCGCCTCGGCCGGCTCCTCCCAGGCACAGGCCAGGTGAGCCAGGTCCAGGCAGACGCCCAACCGTGTCGTGTCCATTCCGGACAGTAACATGGCGGCCTGCCGGGTCGTCTCCACCACGCACCCCGGCTCCGGCTCGAAGCCGACCCGCACCGGACGGCCGGTCTCCCGCTCCACCGCGGCCAGGCCGGCGGCCAGCTCGTCCAGCCGCCGCCGGGCGGCGTCGGCCCGGTCGGTGTCCCACGGGGTACGCCAGGCCAGCGGCAGGGTGGAGACCGAGCCCCGCGCCGCGTCCTCGGGCAGCAGGTCCGCCAGCACCCGGGCCAGGTTCAGGGTGTACGTCAACCGCTGGGCGGTGGCCCAGTCCGGCTGGTACACCGCGCCCTTGACCACCGGTGCCTGGAAGGCGGCGTACGGGAACCCGTTGAGGGTGACCACCTCCAGGCCCCGGACGGTCAGCTCGGTGCGCAACCGGCGACGCGCGGTCTCGTCGGCGGCCAGCTCGGCGGCGACCGGGGCGGCCAACCACAGCCCCAGCCCCAGCAGGTCGCCACCGAGGCGCTCGCGCACCGGCACCGCGTAGCTGTCCAGCTGCCGCAGGATGCCGGCCAGGTCCTCGGCCGGGTGCACGTTCGTGCAGTAGCCGAGGTGGACCGTGCTGCCGTCGCGGTGTCGCAGCCGCATCAGCTGCCGCCGCGCAGGATCGAGTTGCCCTCGAAGGTGGCCTCGGAGTCCGCCAGGTCGCTGAGGTCCAGCCGCCCGGACTGGCCGTAGAACTCCACCGGGTTGCGCCACAGCACCCGGTCGACGTCGTCGTCGGTGAAGCCGGCCTGCAGCATCGCCTCCCCGGTGGTCCGGGTCAGCAGCGGGTCGGAACGTCCCCAGTCGGCCGCCGAGTTGACAAGCATCCGCTCGGTGCCGTACGTCTTCAGCAGCTCCACCATCCGCGGCGGCGACATCTTGGTGTCCGGGTAGATGGAGAAGCCCAGCCAGCAGCCGGTGTCCCGGACCAGCTTGACGGTCACCTCGTTGAGGTGGTCGACCACCACCCGCCCGGGGGCGATGCCGGACTCGGCGACCACCGCCAGGGTCCGTTCGACGCCCTTGACCTTGTCCCGGTGCGGGGTGTGCACCAGCGCCGGCAGGTCGTACGCCACGGCCAGGGCGAGCTGCCCGGCGAACGCGGCGTCCTCCTCCGGGGTCATCGAGTCGTACCCGATCTCGCCGACCGCGACCACGCCGTCCTTGTCCAGGTACCGGGGCAGCAGGTCGAGCACCGGTCGGCAGCGCGGGTCGTTCGCCTCCTTCGGGTTCAGCGCGATGGTGGCGTGGTGGCGTACCCCGAACTGGGCGGCCCGGAACGGCTCCCAGCCGATCAGCGAGTCGAAGTAGTCGGTGAAGGAGGCCGGGCTGGTACGGGGCTGGCCCAGCCAGAAGGCCGGTTCGACGATCGCGCGGATCCCGGCGGCGGCCATCCGCTCGTAGTCGTCGGTGGTCCGTGAGGTCATGTGGATGTGCGGGTCGAAGATGCGCATCACGCCTCCCGGGCGGTGAGTTGGTCGAGCAGACCGGTGGCGTCGGCGGGCATGCTCCGGCCGGCGGCCTGCCGTTCGGCGGCCAGTCCGGCGAGCATCGCGGCGAGTTCGCCGTCGGCGCGCTGGTCGAGGTCGGCGACCACGGCCAGCGGTACGTCCATGAAGACGCACTTGAGCACGGCCTGCCGCCACGAGGCCGGATCGAGGTGCCCGGCGTACGGGCCGAGGGCGGCGGCGACCAGCCGGGTGTCGTTGGTGCGGATCGCGTCGTGCAGCAGCGGTACGCCGGCCGCGCCGATCGGCAGCAGCGGCAGGGCCCGCAGCACGGCCCGCTTCTCGGCGGCGTCACCCTGCCGGTAGAGCGCCTCGGCGTGGGCGGCCTGCCCGCTGGGCAGCGCGGTCAGCAGCAGCACCCGGGCCGCGTCGTCGGCGGTCCAACCGGGCAGCTCGGGCAGTGGTCCCCGGCCGCACCGCCGGCCGACGCCCGGGAAGAGCCGTTCGATCGCCGTCGGGTCGACCGCCACCTGCCGCAGCGCCGCCTCCAGCCACTCCGGATCGGGTACCTCGCGCAACGCGGCCCGCAGCTGGTCCGGTGTCATCCGGTCTCCCCCCTCGTGCTGGTGGGCGCCGCCACGGCGGCGCGGGTGCTGGTGGGCGCCGGCGCGGCGGCGGCGCGGAGGAACTCGATCGACGCGGCGGCGACGTTCGGGGCGGCGTGCGAGTGCCGGGGCAGCTCCACCGCGACCAGCCCCCGGTAGCCGACGTCGGAGAGCGCCTGGAGCACCGGCGGGAAGTCGATCTCACCGGTGCCGAACTCCAGGTGCTCGTGCACACCGCGCCGCATGTCGTCGATCTGCACGTTCACCAGGTGCTCGCCCACGTCGTAGACGCAGTCCGGCACGGTCATCGACTCCAGGCAGCGACAGTGTCCGATGTCGAGGGTGAGCCCGAAGCCGGGCGGCTCACCGAGGGCGGCCCGCAGCCGCCGCCAGCCGGCGATGTCCTCGACCAGCATCCCCGGCTCGGGTTCGAAGCCCAGCGGTACGCCGGCGGCCCCGGCGGCCTCCACCACGACCGCGCAGCCGGCGACCAGCCGGTCCCAGGCGGTCTGGGGGCTGACCTGCGGTGGGCGTACCCCGGCCCAGTAGGAGACCGCCTCGGCACCCAGGTCGGCACCGATGCGTACGGCCCGACGCAGGAACTCGATCCGGCGGGCCGGGTCGTCGTGCAGCAGGGTCGGGGCGTGCTTGTGCCAGGGGTCCAGCAGGTACCGGGCCCCGGTCTCGATCACCACCGAGAGGCCCAGTCCGGCCAGTCGCCTACCGACGGCGTCGACCCGGGCGGCCAGCCCGGGGGCGAACGGGTCGAGGTGGTCGTGGTCCAGGGTCAGGGCGACGCCCTGGTACCCCAGGTCGGCCAGGACGGCGAGCGCGTCGTCGAGCCGGTGGTTGGCGAAACCGTTGGTGCCGTACCCGAACCGCAGCCGGGCCGTGTCCGCCTCGGCGGTGCCGTCGGGCCCGGTCATGTCGGCGAGACCTTGCGGGCCAGCCGGCGGGCCAGCGGGGCGGCGGCGGCCACCGCGGTCCCGAGCAGACCCGCGCCGGCGCGGGCGGTCAACGCGCCCTGCAGTGCGGGCAGGCCGGTGATGCCGGCGCCGACCGCCGCGCGGACCCGACCGGCGGTGGGTTCGGCCACCACCCGGGCCTGCGCGGTGCCGTACCGGGCGGTGTAGAGGGTGGCCAGGGCCGCCGGCAGCGCCGCGCGCACCCCCGCCACCAGGTCCGTGCGACCGTGGTCGCCGCCGGCCGTCCCGCAGCGGGTACCGGCCGCCGTCGTGGTCCGGCTCCGGGGCGGCACCGCGGCGGTGGCGGCGATCAGGGCGGTACCGGCCAGGGTGCCCAGCGGCAGCCGGGCGTCGGTGCCGCTGACCTCGCGGCGGGAGAGCGCGGTGACCGTCCAGGTGTGCGCGGCGACGGTGAGCGCCGCCGGCACCGCCCGCGCAGTCGGCCCGCCGGCCGCGCCGAGCAGCACGTCCAACCCCCGGCAGAGCGCCATGGTCGGCGGGCCGGCGGCGCTGTTCTTCGCCGCCACGTCGTAGGCCCAGACGGCGGCGGCCAGCGGCACCGCCACGGCCGCCGCGCGCCGGCCGCCGGCGGCAGCGGCCAGCCCGAGGCCGGCGGCGGTCAGCCCGGCGGCCAGGCCGAACGCGGTGTGGGGGCTGATCCGGCCGCTGGGGATCGGGCGCTCGGGGCGTTCCACCGCGTCCAGGTCCCGGTCGGCCCAGTCGTTGGCGGCCATCCCCGCCCAGTAGAGCAGGACCGACGCGCCGGCCAGGGCGGGGGTACGCCGGTCGAGCGTGCCGGCCGCCGCCGCACCGGCGATCACGTCACCGGGTACCGAGAGCGCGGCCGGGGCCCGGACCAGCTCGGCCAGGTCACTCAGCCGGGACATCGGTGCCCTCGGCGGCGGCGTGCAGACGGGTGACGTGCTGGCGCAGCAGGGCCCACTGTTCGGCCAGCGAGTGGGTGGGCGCGCCGATCGGGTCCTTGAAGAAGAAGGCCAGCTCGGGCAGGGGTCCGCTGCGTCCGGCGGCGTGCGTGGCGGCGGTGATCCGGGCCAGGTCCAGCACCAGCGGGGCGGCCAGCGCGGAGTCGCAGCCGTGCCAGGTGAACTCCAGCCGCATCCCGGTGCCCAGGAAGCCAGCGAAGGTGATCAGGTCCCAGGCGGTCTTGAAGTCACCGAGTTCCTCGACGTAGTCGATGCGGGTGTCGCCCTGCGGCTGGTAGCCGAGGGTCTCACCGAGGACCCGCTGCTTGCTCTCCACCTTGGCCGCGTTGGCGGCCGGGTCGGCCAGGGTCGCCCCGTCGCCGCCGCCGAGCAGGTTGATGCCGGACCACGAGCGCACCGCCAGGTTGCGCATCGCGAACATCGGCGCGAGCACCGACTTGACAAGCGTCTCGCCGGTCTTGCCGTCGTGCCCGGCGTACGGCAGGCCGCGTTCGGCGGCGAGGGCGGCCAGGGCCGGCAGTCGGGCCCCGGTCGACGGGGTGAAGTCCACGTAGGAGCAGCCGGCGGTGAAGGCCGCGTACGCGTAGAGCGAGCTGGGCGGCAGCACCTCGTCCGGGCCGGCGAGCGCCTCGGCCAGGGCGGCCGGGTCGGCGTGCGCCGGGTGCGGGGTGACGGCGGCCTCGGTGGCGGAGACGTTGACCACCACGATCCGGGCCAGCTCGTGCCGACGGCGGAACTCGGTCAGATCGGCCACCACGACCGCGATCCGGTCGGCCTGGGTCCCGCCGACCGGCGCCGGCCGCAGGTCGGACTCCACGGCGGCCAGGTCGTCGGCGAGCGCGGCGACCAGCCGGCCGGGGACCACCCCGGCGGCGGCCAGCGTCTCGGCCCGCTTGGCCAGCGGGGTGAGCACCGGATCGTGGCCGCCGAAGACCAGCTCGGCGAAGCTCGGCAGGGCCGGCCCCCGCAGCTCGGGCAGTTCGGTGACGCAGCCGGTCGGACCGGCGAGCCCGGCCCGCAGGGCGAGCGCCCCGACGATGCTGGTGGTCGCGACCGAACCTCGCGCGCCTACCAGCCAGACACCCGTACGCATGGTGCTCCTTCCCGTTCAGGTGCGGATGGGCCCCGTCCGTTCACCGCGTCCGAGGTCCCGACGACAGCGCCGGAGTCGGCGGCAACGACGCTAGCCGGAATTCCCAGGCATGGGAACGGACGGGGCTGGCAGGCAGGGATGGTTCGGCGTTCCGTCCCTGCCTCCCCCGCATCCCTCCGGTCGTCGGCGACGACCGGACGTCTCGCGCGTTCGCGGTCCTCCGGTGCGGTCGGGGAATCCCGTGTCGACCGCACCGGACGACCGTCCTGTGGGCGTACCCCGGGCCGTGCTGGCCCGGAGCCCGCCCGCCGGTCCGACCCGTACCCGCCGCGGGGCGCAACCGCGGCCGGTCCCTCGCCGGTCGGACCGGACTCTCCGATCCGGTTCCGGTGGCGGCAGGTGCCCGCCGCCACCGGAACCGGGGATCAGCCGGCCACGGCGGCCAGGCTCGGCTCCACCTCGGTCCATGAGGAACCGAGCTCCGCCGACCGGGTCACCGCGTCCAGCACCAGCTGGACCTGCAACGCGTCGGCGAAGGAGGGCGCCGGGTCGACGCCGGTGGCGACCGCCTCGACGAGGTCCCGCATCTGGTGCGTGAACGAGTGCTCGTACCCGATGATGTGTCCCGGCGGCCACCAGGCCGACATGTACGGGTGGTCGCCCTCGGTGACCAGGATCCGGGTGAAGCCCTGCTCGGCGGCGGGTAGCGTCGCGTCGTAGAACTCCAGCTCGTTGAGGCGTTCCAGATCGAACACCACGGTGCCCAGCGAGCCGTTGACCTCGACCCGCAGTCCGTTCTTGCGCCCGGTGGCGAACCGGCTCGCCTCGTAGGTGGCCAGTGCGCCACCGTCGAGTCGGGCCACGAAGACCGCCGCGTCGTCCACGGTGACCTCACCGGTGGCCGCGGTGGCCCCGTCGGCCGGACCGGTGGCCGCCAGGCCACTGGACCCGCCCGGCAACGGCCGCTGCTTGACGAAGGTCTCGGTCAACGCGCTGACGCCGGCGATCCGCTGGCCGGTGACGAACTGGGTGAGATCGATGATGTGGGCACCGATGTCACCCAGCGCGCCGGAGCCCGCCTTGTCCTTCTGCAGTCGCCAGACCAGCGGGAACTGCGGATCCACGATCCAGTCCTGCAGGTACACCGCGCGGACGTGCCGGATCTTTCCGAGCCGGCCGGCGGCGATCAGCTGCTGCATCATGGTCACCGCGGGTACCCGACGGTAGTTGAAGCCGCACATCGAGCGGATCCCGGCGGCCTGCGCGGTGGTCGCCGCAGCGGTCATCTCGCGGGCCTCGGCGACTGTGTTGGCCAGCGGCTTCTCACAGAGCACGTGCTTGCCGGCAGCCAACGCGGCGAGGGTGATCTCCGCGTGGCTGTCCCCCGGTGTGCAGACGTCGACGATGTCGATGTCGTCGCGAGCGATCAACTCCCGCCAGTCTGTGGTGTGCGACTCCCAGCCGAGCCGGTCGGCGGCGTCGGCCACCTTCTCCGGATCCCGGCCGCAGATCGCTGCCATCCGGACCCGCGCCGGCAGGTCGTAGACGCGGTTCACGGTGCGCCACGCCTGCGAGTGCGCGGCTCCCATGAACGCGTAGCCGACCATGCCGACCCGCAGTTCTCTGTCTGTCGTGGACAAGGTGGGTCTCCCCCCGGTGTGTCAGAACCCGAGCTTGAGGTAGTTGCTCGCGTTCTCCTTGGTGATCGTCTCGGAGGCGAGCACGATCGTCTTCGGCACCTGGAGCTCCACCAGGTCCGACATGCCCTTGTTCTGGCCGATCAACCGGGCCAGCGAGATGGCCGAGGAGGCCATCGACGGGCTGTAGGTCACGGTCGCCTTCAGCGGCGTGTTGTCGGCCTGGATGTCCTCCATGGCCTTCTTGGAGCCGGCACCACCGACCATGATGAACTCGGTACGGCTGGCCTGGTTGATCGCGGCCATCACGCCGATGCCCTGGTCGTCATCGTGGTTCCAGATCGCGTCGATCTTCGGCAGGGCCTGGAACAGGCCGGTGGCGGCCTGCTGGCCGGAGTCGGCGGTGAACTCCGCCGGGCGGCGGTTGGCCACCTTGAAACCGGCCTGGGCGAGGGTCTCGCTGAAGCCCCGCGACCGCTCCTGGGTCAGCTCCAGGGCGTCGATGCCGGGGATCTCACCGATGATCGGGGCGCTGACGCCCTTGGCCTTCATCTGCTCGATGATGTAGTTGGCGGCGGAGACGCCCATGCCGTAGTTGTCGCCCAGGATCTGGGTCCGGTACGCCTTGGCGTCCGGGAAGGCCCGGTCCAGGTTGACCACCGGGATGCCGGCCTGCATGGCCTCCAGGCCGGCGGCGTTGAGCTCCTTGCCGTCGTGCGGCAGCATCACGATCACGTTGGGCTTCTGCGCGATCAGCGTGGAGAGCGCCGCCCGCTGGGCCGCCGCGTCCGCGCCGGCCTCCACCGTGTTGAAGGTGACGTCCGAGTACGCGTCGGCCTGCGCCTTGGCGTTGTTGGTGATGGCGGCCAGCCAGCCGTGGTCGGCGGCCGGTGCGGAGAAGCCGATGGTCACCGCCTGGCCGGGCTCGCTGTTGCCGCCGGAGTCGGCGGCCTTGGTCTGCGCCTCGGTCGGCTGGGCCTCGTTGCTCGTGCAGCCGGCGAGCAGGACACCGGCGCCGACGGCGGCCCCGCCGAACAGCAGGCGGCGGCGACTGTGCTGGGTCATGACGACCTCCAGGATGAGGTGGTGGGGGTGAAGAAGGGTGTAGCGTGCCCGGCCACCGGCTCGGGTGACCGCCGTTGATGCGTGGGAATCGGGGGGTTCGGGGGGCGGGGGTTCGGGGGGGCGGGGGTTCGGGGGGATTCGGGGTGTCGCCCGGGGTCAGGCGGTGGTGGCGCGGTTGCGGTTGAGGAACTTGCCGAGGCTGCCGTACTGGATCTGCTGGATCAGCACGGCGGCGACGATGATGCCGCCCTTGACCATGTTCTGGGCCTCGGTGGAGAGCCCGTTGATGGCGAAGAGGTTGGTGATGGTGGAGAAGATCAGCACCCCGAGCAGGGAGCCGACGATGGTGCCACGGCCACCGCTGAGCAGCGTCCCGCCGATGATGGCCGCGGCGATCGCGTCCAGCTCGTACAGGTTGGCCATCGCCGCCTGGGCCGAGTTGGCCTGGGCGGTGAGCATGATCGCCGCGATACCGGCGCAGAGCCCGGAGAGGGCGTAGAGCAGTACGGTGTGCCGCTTGACGTTGATCCCGGCCAGCCGGGCGGCCTCCGGGTTGCCGCCGACGGCCACCGTACGCCGACCGAAGGTGGTGCGGTTGAGCAGCACCCAGCCGCCGATCACCACCGCGGCCAGGATGTAGACCAGCAGCGGGATGCCGAGCAGGTTGTTGGCGGCGATGCCGTTGATGAAGTCGTTGTCGGAGACCTGGGTCTGCTTGCCGGAGATCTGCGCGGCCAGCCCACGGGCGGCCACCAGCATGGCCAGTGTCGCGATGAACGGCACCAGCCGGCCGTACGAGATCAGCACCCCGTTGACCAGGCCGACGCAGATGCCGACCACCACCGCGGTGAAGATCATGCCGCCGGTGCCGAAGCTCTGGGTGGCCACCGTGGTGGCCCAGACCCCGGCCAGGGCGATGATCGCGCCCACCGAGAGGTCGATGCCACCACCGATGATCACGAAGGTCATCCCGACGGTGACCACGCCGACCACCGAGGCGAGCTTGAGGATGGTGAGGAAGTTCCCCCACACCCAGCTGGAGTCGGAGTAGAGGTCGGGCCGGGTCACGATGCCGATGACGACCAGGGCCACCAGCACCCCGATCAGGCCGAGGTTCCGCTTGGCGCCCTCACCGCCGCTCCCGCGCCACCAGGAGAGGCCGGGCTTGGCGGCGGTCTTCTCGGCTGCCGCGTGGGTCTCGGCCGGGTCGACCGGCGGGGACTGCGCCGGCAACGTCGCCGAACGCTCCGATGTGGCGGTGGATGTGGGAGCGTCCTCACTCATGCTGGTGCGCCTTCCATCAAGGACCCCGCCATGACGAGGTCGAGCACAGTGTTCTCATCCAGTTCGCCGGCCGGTGCCTCGCGGACCATCCGGCCCTCCCGCATCACCAGCACCCGGTCGGCCAGGCCCAACACCTCGGGCACCTCGCTGGAGACCAGCAGCACGCCGACGCCCTGGGCGGCCAGCCCCCGGATGACCTGGTACAGCTCGGCCCGGGCACCGACGTCCACGCCCCGGGTGGGCTCGTCGAGCAGCAGCAGCCGGGTGTCGCCGAGCAGCCAGCGCCCGACCACCACCTTCTGCTGGTTGCCGCCGGAGAGGGTGCGTACCGCCCGGTTGACGTCCAACGGACGCAGCTCCAGGTCGTCGGCGATGCGGTTGGCCTCGGCCCGTTCCTTGCCGACGTCGGTGAAGCCGAGCCGGGCGTACCGGCTGAAGGTGGCGAGCGTGACGTTGCGGTAGATCGGCTCACCCAGCAGCAGCGCCTGGCTCTTGCGCTCCTCCGGGGCCATGCCCATGCCGGCCTTCACCGCCGCGCCGACACTGCCCGGCCGCAGCGCCCGGCCGTTCATCCGGATCGTGCCGGTGTCCGCCCGCCGGGCCCCGAAGATCGTCTCCAGCAGCTCGGAGCGGCCGGAGCCGACCAGGCCGGCGATGCCGACGATCTCCCCGGCCCGGACGGTGAGCGAGACGTCGTGGAACTCGTTGGCCCGGCTGAGCCCGGCCACGCTGAGCAGCTCCTTCGCCGCCGCGTCGGCGGCCGGGCGCTCGGGGAAGACGTACTCGATGGTGCGGCCGGTCATCCGGCCCACCAGGTCCTTGGTGGGGGTGTCCGCGGCCGGCAGGTTGGCCGCGGTGGTCCGGCCGTCCTTGAGCACGGTCACCCGGTCGCCGATCTCCCGGATCTCCTCCATCCGGTGGGAGATGTAGATGACCGCGATGCCCTGCGCGGTCAGCTCCCGGATGATCCGGAACAGGTTGCCGACCTCGTCGTGGGCCAGCACCGCGCTCGGCTCGTCCATGATGATCAGTCGGGCCTCGTGGGAGAGCGCCCGGGCCATGCTGACCACCTGCTTGCCGGCGGCCGGCAGGGCGCGCACCATCCGGCTGGGCGGGATCTCGCCGTGCCCGAGCCGGCCGAGGATCTCCCGGGTACGCCGGGCCATCTGCCCCCGGCGGACGAAGCCGGCGACCTTCGGCTCGTGGCCGAGGAAGGCGTTCTCCGCCACCGAGAGGTCCTCGACCAGGTCGAGTTCCTGGTAGATGGTGGCGATGCCGGCCTTCATGGCGGCCTGCGGGTTGGCGAAGCTCACCGGCTCGCCACGCCACTCGATGAGCCCGGAGTCCGGCTTGTGGACCCCGGCGAGCACCTTGATCAGGGTGGACTTGCCGGCGCCGTTCTGCCCGAGCAGGCAGTGCACCTCGCCGGCGCGCACCTCCAGCTGCACGCCGTCGAGCGCGCGCACGCCGGGGAAGGTCTTGACCACATCGGTCAGTCGTAGGACCACCTCGCCGGCGACGGTGCCGGCGGGGGCGTGGACCAGGGGTTCGGTCGGTTCACTCATGATGCCTCCCCGAAGGCGACGTCGCTGGCGAGCACCGCTGCTCCGGCGACACCGGCCCGTGGGCCGAGTTCGGACAGGACCACCGGTAGGTTGCCGGTGGCCAGGGGCAGCGAGCGGCGGTAGACCACGCTGCGGATCTCGGCCAGCAGGATGTGGCCGAGCTGGGCGAGGCCCCCGCCGATGACGATCATCGAAGGGTTGGTGAAGCTCACCAGGCCGGCGAGCACGCCGCCGACCCGCCGTCCGCCGTCGCGGATCAGGTTGATGCAGGTCACGTCCCCCTCGACGGCGCCCTCGGCGACGTCCAGGGCGGTGACCTCGCCCCGGGCGGTGAACCGCTCGGCAAGCGCGGGCGACGCGCCGCTGCGGGCGGCCAGCGCCGCCTCCTTGGCCAGCGCGGCCCCGCTGAACAGCGCCTCCAGGCAGCCGATGTTGCCGCAGGAGCAGGTCGGACCGTTCGGGTCGACCTGGATGTGGCCGATGTCCCCGGCACAGCCGTCGGTGCCCCGGTAGACCTCACCGCTGAGGTAGATCCCACACCCTATGCCGGTGCCGATCTTGATGAAGAGGAAGTCGTCGACGGAGTGGGCCACTCCGCCGTGCCGCTCCCCGATGGCCATGATGTTGACGTCGTTGTCGACCACCGCCGGGCAGCCGTGCTCCCGGGTCAGCAGCTCACGCAGGGGGAACCGGTCCCAGCCGGGCATGATCGGCGGGGAGACCGGGACGCCGTCGCGGAAGCTCACCGGGCCGGGCACGCCAACCCCGACCGCGTCCAGGCGCTCGTACGCCCCGTCCACCTTGGCCTTGTGCAGCAGGTCGTTGACCCGGTGCAGGGTCACCTTGGGGCCGGAGCGGATGTCGATCGGCTCGGCGTAGGCGGCGACCGGCTCCAGCCGGCCGTCGACCACCTCGACGTCGATCGAGCTGGCACCCATGTCCACCGCGGCGAAGCGCAGCTTCGGGTTCAGCTCGACCAGGGTGGAGCGTCGTCCGCCCCGGGAGGCGGCGAGCCCGGCCTCGGCGACGTAGCCGAGGGAGACCAGGCGCTCCAGCTCGGCGAGTAGCCGGGGGCGGGGCATCTGCAGCCGGTCACCCAACTCGGCCCGGGACACCGCCCCTTCGTCGCGGAGCAGCCGCAACAGCCGTACGTGTAGGGGGTCCTCCGACCGCACCGAGCCCACCTCCGGGACAGGAGCCAGTCACATCGAGGAAACCCCGACGTGTTGTGCTCGACACAGTAGGAGCGTCGCGTGTCGCCTGTCCAGAGCTTCGGCCATTTTGATTCAAACTTTTGTCCGTTCGAACAAAAGCTAAAAGTGGATCACGGAAACCCACGGTGCGGTGAGGGCTCCCGCCCGGGTCAGCGGGGAGGAGCGGAGTTGCGCTTCTTACGCAACTTGCGGTCGTCCCGTAGCTCCACGTAAGGCTCCACGTCCGGCGCGTGACCCGCCGCGATGGCCCGGCTGCGCTCCAGCTCCGCGTCGAACTCGGCACCCAGCAGGATCGCGATGTTGCTCAGCCAGAGCCAGACCAGGAAGATGATCACACCGGCCAGCGCACCGTACGTCTTGTTGTACGAGCCGAAGTTGCTGACGTACAGGGCGAAGACGCCGGAGACCGCCAGCCAGATCAGCACCGCCAGCACCCCACCCGGGCTGACCCAGCGGAACCCGCCGTGCCGGGCGTTCGGCGAGGCCCAGTAGAGGATCGCGAACATCAGGCTGACCAGCATCAACAGCACCGGCCACTTGGCGATGTTCCAGACCGTCACGGCGGTCGACCCGAACCCGATGGCGTCACCCACCTGCTCGGCGAGGCGACCGGTGAAGACCACGATCACCGCGCTGGCCAGCAGCAGCACCCCGACGACCGCGGTGACCCCGACCCGGATCGGCAGGGTCTTCCAGATCGGTCGCCCCTCCGGCACGTCGTAGATCGAGTTGGAGGCACGCATGAAGGCCGCGACGTACCCGGAGGCCGACCAGAACGCGGCCAGCAGACCGATGACCGCCGCCACCCCGGCCAGGCCGCCGTTCTCCTGGGCCTGGGTGATCGCGGTGTCGATGATCTGCCGGATGTTCGGTTCGGGCACCGCCTGGCCGACGGTGTCCCGGACCGACTGGGTGGCGCTCGGGCCGAGCAGCCCGAGCAGGCTGACCAGCACCAGCATGCCGGGGAAGATGGAGAGCACGCCGTAGTAGGTGAGCGCCGCCGCCCAGTCGGTCAGGCTGTCCTCGGAGAACTCCCGGACCGTCCGCCGGAACGTCGCCACCCACCCGGTACCCGACAGCTGGGTGGGGCTGTCCGGGCCGTCGTCCGGCCCGACCGGCCGGTGACCTGCCGGCCGCCCGACCGCCTCCTGACCGGCCCGGGGCCGGTCGGCGGTCTCGGCACCAGCGTCGGGCTGGTCGGCGGTCTCGGCACCAGCGTCGGGCTGGTCGGCGGTCTCGGCACCGGCGTCGGGCTGGTTCCGGTCGCCGGCCACCGACCCGGGTCCGGGCTGGTCACGGGCGTCGCGGTCGGCAGGGTCGGCGGCGGCCATCGAGGCTCCCTCGCAGTCGGCGGTGTTCCCTCCGACTTGCCCCGGTGGCCACCTCGGTAACCACCTACCGGTAGAGGATGGCGTTCATCCGACGCGACGCCACCAGCAACCCCACCCCGGTCAGCACCAGCAGGTAGAGGACGTCGAGCAGCCAGGTCCAGCCGCCGGCACCGATCGAGATGTCCCGGATCAGGTGCACCGACCGGTAGAGCGGGGTCACCTCCACCAGCCAGCGCAACACCGTCGGGTACGTCTCGGCGGGCACGAACGTGCCGGAGAAGAGGAAGAGGGTGAACTGGGCCGACCCCATCAGGTCCAGGTCCTGCCAACTGCGCAGATACGTCGCGAAGGCCAGCCCGAGCGCGCCGAAGGCGAACCCGACGAGCACCGCGGCGGGCAGCGCCACCAGCGCGCGCACCGGCGAGGTCAGGCCCATCGCCACCATCACCACCAGGAAGGCCACCGAGTAGGAGCTGCCCCGCAGCATCGCCCAGCCCAGCTCGCCGAGGGCGATCTCGAAGGGCCGTACCGGGGTGGCGATCATGCCGTCGTACAGCTTCAGGTATTTGATCTTGCCGAAGAAGGTGAAGGTGGTCTCGGCAAGCGCCCCGGTCATCGCCGAGGCGGCCAGCATCGCCGGGGCGACGAAGGTGGCGTACCCGACGACCTGCCCACCGGGCAGGGTCAGATCACCGATCAGGCTGCCCACCCCGACCCCGATGGAGAAGAGGTAGAGCAGCGGCTCCAACAGCCCGGAGACCAGCAGTACCCAGTAGACCGGCCGCAGCGCCGCCACGTTGCGCCCGGCCACCGCGCCCGAGCGGCGGGCCAGATCCCGGACCCCGACCAGCCGGGGCAGCACCAGAGCGACCAAGACCGCCTCCTAGACGACGAGCCGACGGCGGAACGCGCGGCGGGCCAGCACCCAACCGACCACCGCCCAGGCCGCGAGATAGAGCAGGTGACCGACGATCGACCACTGCGGGGCCATCCCGAGGGTGGCCGCCCGGCAGAGGTCCACCGCGTGCCAGAGCGGACTGAGGTACGCCACCTGACGCAACCCGGTCGGCAGCGACTCCACCGGGAAGAACACCCCGCTGAACAGGGTCATCGGCAGCACCGCGAAGCGGAACAGGATGGTCAGATGGGTGTCGGTCGGCACCGAGGCGCTGAACGCGAAGATCGGGGTGATCATCGCCAGGGTGAACAGGACGATCACCGGCAGCACGGCCACCGCCCAGAACGACCGCAGCGCGCCGAAGGCCGCGGTCACCAGCAGGAAGGCGATCGCCGCGGTGAGCACCCGGAACACCACGAAGGCCAGGTGCCCGGCGACGATGTCACCGACCCGCAGCGGAGCCGCGTACTGACCGAAATAGATCTTCGACCACTGGAAGCCGCTGAACACCGGGAAGGTCGACTCCAGCACCGCCACCTGCAGGATCCCGGCCAGGAGCAGGCCCGGCACGATCCAGTGCAGGTAGCTCACCCCGTCGAGGCCCTGATCGACGTAGGAGCCGACCCCCAGGCCGAAGCCGACCACGGTGAGCAGGGGCAGGAAGAAGGACGAGAAGAGCCCGGCCCGCCAGGTCCGCCGGTAGTTGGTCAGGTAGTAGACCAGCACGGTCCACGCCGGCACCCGGGGTCGGGCCGGCCGCCGGCTCGTCACCGCCACCACCTCAGTCCACCAACGTACGGCCGGTGAGCAGCAGGAAGACGTCCTCCAGGCTGCTGCGGCGGACCAGCACGTTGGCCGGGGCCAGGCCCGCCCCGGACAGCTGTCCCACCACCGCGTCACCGTCGGTGACGTAGAGCAGGATCCGGTCCGGCAGCACCTCGACCCGCTCGGCCAGGCCGGCCACCCGGTCGGCGTACTCCTGCTGCGAGTCGGTCGCGAAGCGCAACTCCACCACCTCGCGGGTGGAGTACTTCCCGATCAGCTCCCGGGGTGCCCCCTCGGCCACGATCCGGCCGCCGTCCATCACCACCAGGCGGTCACAGAGCTGCTCCGCCTCGTCCATGTAGTGGGTGGTCAGCACCAGCGTGACCCCCTCCCGCTTGAGCCGGAACAGCCGCTCCCAGACCAGGTGCCTGGCCTGCGGGTCCAGCCCGGTGGTGGGCTCGTCGAGCAGCACGATGTCCGGCTCGTTGACAAGCGCCCGCGCGATGGTCAACCGGCGCTTCATGCCGCCGGAGAGCGGCTCGACCACACTGTCGGCACGCTCGGTGAGCTGCACGAAGTCCAGCAACTCGGCGGCGCGGGCCCGGGCCACCCGGCGGGAGATGCCGAAGTACCCGGCGTAGACGACCAGGTTCTCCCGGACGGTCAGCTCCGGATCGAGATTGTCCAACTGGGGGCAGACCCCCAACCGGGCCCGGATCGCCGCGCCGTCGGCCACCGGATCCATGCCGAGGATGCGCAGCTGGCCGCCGCTGGGCGGGGAGATGCAACCGACCATCCGCATGGTCGAGGACTTGCCCGCCCCGTTGGGCCCGAGGAAGCCGAACGCCTCACCCGCGCGCACCTCGACGTCGATGCCGTCCACGGCGGTGAAGTCACCGAACCGCTTCACCAGCCCCCGGGCCCGGATGAGTGGTTGCGCACTGGTCACCGCCCGACCATAGTCACCGTCCGCAGCCATGACCCGTCGCGGACCACCCCCAATCCCGCGAGGTCGATCACAACCCGGGCCGGACCCGCTCCTACATCCTCACGGTCAGAGGTTGGCGGGGGCGGTGGCGGCGCGGGCGGCGGCCACCAGCGCGTCGGTCTCGGCGCGCACCGCCTCGTCCTCGGCCGGGGTGCCGGGATCGTAGCGGACCGTCCAGGTCAGGCCGTCCACCCCGGGCACCCGCCGCGCGACGATCCGGCCGGCGCCGCCGGGCACCGCGTGATGCTGGGTGTACGCCACCGAGTTGGTGACCCGGGCCCGTACCTGGTGCGGCAGGTCCCCCGGGTCGAGCAGCAGGTACCGCTCCACCGGCAGGTCCGCCACCACCAGGTAGCCGTCCCGCTCGTGGGCCTGCTCGCCGGGGATGACGCCCAACTCCCGCCCGGACCAGGTGGCCTTGATGATCTCGTGCCAGCCCAACCGCTGCCCCCGGCCGGGCAGCCAGAGCCCGAGGTTGCTGGCGACCACCACGCCGTCGCCCTCGCCGTTGCCGACGGCCGCCCAGGCCAGCACCCGCTCGTCCCGCTCCAGCGGGGGCCGGTCGGTCGCCGGGAGCTTGCGCCGGCGTCGGAACAGTCCCATCACAGTCCTCCCGCGGCCTGCTCGCGCAGCGCCCTCGCGTGCTGCTCCAGCGAGAGCAGCTCCCCGAAGAGGGCGAAGTATTCGTCCTTGTTGGCCACCGGGTTGATCCGCTGGATCCGGGACTTGAGGTCGCGGATCCGACCGGTGACCGCGGCCCACTGCAACCGGGCCATGGTGACCGAGACGTACCGGGGATCCGGCTCGCCGTCGATCCGCAACGGCTCCACCGCCAACTCGCCGACCAGGGCCTGGGCGGCCAGGTCGGGGCAGGCGTCGCGGACCGAGGCGATCCAGTTGGCGCCACCGGTCGCCGCGGTCTCCCCCGCCGCTCCCCCGGCCGCCGCCACCGCGTCCCGGACCACCAGGTGTACGGGATGCCGGTACGCGTCCGCCTCGACGGTGTCGAACATCGGCCCGGCGAGCACCGGCACCTGGAGGGCGAGCTTCAGCGCCTCCCGTTCCACCATCGACTGCGGCCCGTCCGCCGCCGTCGGTGCCGGGCGGTTCGCCCCCCGGGCCGGCGGCTGCCCCGGGTCACGGCCGTCACCGGCGGTCAGCACGGCCCGCTGCACCGGCTCGATCTCCATGCCGAGGTCACCGGCGAGCTTGCGGACGTACTCGGGGCGTTTCTCCCGGTCCTTGATCTTGGCCACCAGCGGGGCGGCCCGGCGCATCGCCTCCACCCGGCCGTCGACGGTGTCCAGGTCGAAGCGGTTGATCACGTGGCGTAGCGCGAAGTCGACAAGCGGCTCGCGGCGGGCGACCAGGTCCCGCACGGCCAGGTCGCCCTTTGCCAGGCGGAGGTCGCACGGGTCCATGCTGTCCGGGCTGACCGCGATGAAGGTACGCCCGACGAAGCGCTGGTCGTCCTCGAAGGCCCGCAGCGCGGCCTTCTGGCCGGCGGCGTCCCCGTCGAAGGTGAAGATGATCTCGCCGGCCACCTCGTCGCTGTCCAGCAGGAGCCGGCGCAGCACCCCGATGTGGTCCGCGCCGAAGGCGGTGCCGCAGGTCGCCACCGCCGTCGGTACGCCGGCCAGGTGGCAGGCCATCACGTCGGTGTACCCCTCGACCACGACCACCTTTCCCTGCTTGGCGATCTCCCGTTTGGCCTGGTCGATCCCGTACAGCACGTGCGACTTCTTGTAGATCGGGGTCTCGGGGGTGTTGAGGTACTTCGGGCCGTCGTCGTCGTCGAAGAGCCGGCGGGCCCCGAAGCCGATCACGTCGCCGGTCAGGTCCCGGATCGGCCAGAGCAGCCGGCGGCGGAACCGGTCGATGAGCGAGCCGGAGCGCGCCGGCCGGGACAGCCCGGCGGTGACCAGCTCGTCGTGGCTGAAGCCCTGCTGACGCAGATGCCTGGTGAGCAGGTCCCAACCGTCGGGGGCGAAGCCGCAGCCGTACCGCAGCGCGGCGGCCCGGTCGAAGCCCCGGGTGGCCAGGAACTCCCGCGCCACCCGGGCCCCGGCCGTGCCGAGCTGCCCCTGGTAGAACTCGACGGCGGCGGCGTGCGCGGCGACCAGACGTTGCCGCTGCCCCGGCTGGGTCCGTGGCCGGGGGGTGCCGGAGTCGTTCTCGACGTACCGCAGCTGGATGCCGGCGCGGGCGGCGAGCCGCTCCACCGACTCCACGAAGCTGAGGTGCTCGGCATCCATCAGGAACTTGATCGCGTCGCCACCGGCGCCGCAGCCGAAGCAGTACCAGACGTTGCGCCCGGGTGAGACGTTGAACGACGGGCTCTTCTCGTCGTGGAACGGGCACAACCCCTTGAGGTTGCCGCCGCCGGCCGACCGCAGGGTCACCGTCTCGGAGATCACGTCGTCGATCGCGGTGCGTTCCCGGACCAGCGCGATGTCCTCGTCCCGGATCCGCCCAGCCATCGCACCACCCCCTCGATGCTCCATCCTGCCCTGCGCCGATGATCGCCGTCGCCTCGGGTACGCCCCCGCACCGCCGACGCCGGCGGGCCCCCACCCCGGTCGGGAGGGGGCCCGCCGGCCACCTGCCGGATCCGTCGCCACGGCGACGCGGGACGGTCGGGTCAGCGGGACGGTCGGGTCAGTTGCCCCGGCGGCGCAGGTAGCGCCGTACCGGAGGGGCGTTCTCCTCCTCGTACGACCGGCTTGCGCCGATCGCCTCGGGCAGACCGCGCCGACGGACCCCGGACGGCGGCGGGTTCACCGCCGGGTCACTGGACATCTCCTTGACCATGGCGGCGGCGAGGCAGAGCATCGCCAGGGTGAACGGCAGCGCCACCATGATGGTGGCCTGTTGCAGGGCGTCCAGCCCGCCGGCGAGCAGCAGCGACCCGGCGACGGCCCCGATCAGCACGCCCCAGACGACCACCACCCCGCGGTGCGGGCGCAACGCGCCGTGCGAGGTCAGCGAGCCGACCACCAGTGAGGCGGAGTCGGCGCTGGTGACGAAGTACAGCCCGATCAGCACCATGGCCAGCACGCTGGTCACCCCGGCCAGCGGCAGCGACTCCAACAGCCCGAAGAGGGCCTGCTCGGAGCCTTCCGCCGCGTCGGCGACCAGATCCCGGGAGCCGGTGGCCTGGGCCCGCAGCGCGCTGCCGCCCATCACCGCGAACCAGATCGTGCTGGCCCCGCTGGGCACCAGCAGGACGCCGATCAGGAACTGCCGCACCGTACGACCCCGGGAGATCCGGGCGATGAAGGTGCCGACGAACGGCGCCCAGGAGATCCACCACGCCCAGTAGAAGATCGTCCAGCCGCCCAGCCAGGCCTGGTCGGAGAAGGCCCCGGTCCGGGTGGACATGCTCACCAGGTTGCTCAGGTAGTCGCCGATGCTGGCCGGCAGCACCTCCAGGACGTAGATCGTCGGCCCGAGCACGAAGACGAAGAGCATCAGCCCGACGGCGAGCAGGATGTTGGTGGTCGACAGCCACTTGATCCCCCGGTGCAGCCCGGAGAAGGCCGAGAGCACGAAGGCCAGGGTGAGCGCGGCGATGATCACCAACTCGACCACGTCGCTCTCCTCGACCCCGACGACCAGGTTGAGCCCGGCGGCGATCTGCAGCGAGCCCAGCCCCAGGCTGGTGGCGGTGCCGAAGACGGTGGCGAAGACGGCCAGCAGGTCGATGCCCCGGCCGATCGGCCCGTCCGCCCGCGCGCCGATCAGCGGGTGGAAGGCCGCCGAGATCCGGTTGTCCCGCCCCTTGCGGAACATCGAGTACGCCAGGGCCAGCCCGACCACCGCGTAGATCGCCCACGGGTGCAGGGTCCAGTGGAACAGGGTCCACTGCATGGCGGCCGAGGCGGCGGGCCCGGTCTCCGGCTCCACCCCGGCGGCCGGCGCGGGGGTGGCGTAGTGCTGGATCGGTTCGGCGACGGCGAAGAAGACCAGCCCGATCCCCATCCCACCGGCGAACATCATCGCGATCCAGGCCAGATTGCTGAACTCGGGCTCGTCGCTGTCCTGGCCCAGCCGGATCCGGCCGAACCGGGAAACCGCCACCACCACGGCGAGCACCAGGAAGATGTTCGCCGCGATCACGAAGAACCACCCGAAGGTGTCGATCACCCAGTTCAGGCCGGACTCGCCGAAGCTGGCCAGCGAGTCCCGGCCGAGGAAGCCCCAGGCCACCACGGCCAGCACCCCGACGATACTCAGCGCGAGCAGGACCGGATCGGGCC
Source organism: Micromonospora yangpuensis (assembly GCF_900091615.1). Taxonomy (NCBI): domain Bacteria; kingdom Bacillati; phylum Actinomycetota; class Actinomycetes; order Micromonosporales; family Micromonosporaceae; genus Micromonospora; species Micromonospora yangpuensis. The sequence goes on from NZ_FMIA01000002.1 coordinate 5,032,409, forward strand.
GTCTGTCCACGCCCGGCTGCGCGTCCGGTGTCGCGGTCTCGGTCGACTCAGACATGTTTGCTCGTTTCACTCATGGGTACGGCCCATACCCATGGTGATCCACCGCTGAACGGGTTTGGCGGAAACGACCTCGTTTGAGCTGCTCGAATTTCGGTCAGCCCGACAAAACGGTCAGCTCACGGCGGCCAGTCGGGCTCAGCCGACGGCGGCCTCCTCCGCCTCAACCGACGGCGGCCTCTTCCGCCTCGACCTGGCGGTTCCAGTCGGGCTTGGTGGAGCGCCAGCCCTCGTCGTCCATCCCCCGCCGCCAGTAGCCGGAGATCGACAACTGCTCGCGGGGCACCCCCCGCTCGACCCGCAGCAGCCGCCGCAGCTCCTTGACGAAGGTCGCCTCGCCGTGCACGAAGGCGTGCACCGTGCCCGGCGGGAACTCCAGCGCCCGGACCGCGTCGACAAGCGCCTCGCCCACCGGCCGGCCGGCCCGGTGCAGCCAGGTCAGCTCCACCGCCCCCGGGCTGGTCAACTCCTGCTCCTCGGCCGCGTCGGCGACCTCCACGAAGACCCGGGCGGCGGCACCGCGCGGCAGCCGTGCCAGGGCCGCGCCGATCGCCGGCAACGCGCTCTCGTCACCGACCAGCAGATGCCAGTCCGCCGTGGGACTCGGCGCGTACGCCCCGCCGGGGCCGACGAAGTACACCGGGTCGCCGGGGCGCAACGCCGCCGCCCACGGGCCGGCCAACCCCTCGTCGCCGTGGTGCACCACGTCGATGGTCAACTCCGCGGCCACCGGATCGAAGGCCCGCACCGTGTACGCCCGCAGCCGTGGCCAGTGCGCCCGGGGCAGGTCCCGCTTGATCGCGGCCAGCTCCATCGGCTCCGGATAGGTCACCCCGGGCACCGGGAAGACCAGCTTGACGTAGTGGTCGGTGAACTCGCCCACCGGCAGGCCGACCAACTCCGCACCGCCGAGCACCAGCCGGACCAGGTGGGGGGTGGGCCGCTCGGTGCGTACCACCTGGGCGGTCGTGACCTTCTTCGGGCGCTCCGTCATGCCACTTAGGTTACCCTAACTGCGCAGCGGCCCGGCCCGCCCCCACCGGTCAGCGGCGGGCGGTCAACCGGCGGTGCCAGGCCACTGCGGCCGGGTCGGTAAGCGAGGCCACCTGGTCGATCACCACCCGCAGCCGGGCCGCGTCGTCGGCGGCGGCCCGCCACAGCGGCGCGAAGACCGGATCCAGAGCCTGCGGGGCGCCGGCGACCAGCGCCGCCACCAGCTCGGCGAGCACCTCCCGCTGCCGGGCGTACCGCTGCTCGGCACCGGGTCGACGCATCACGTACCGCAACGCCATCCCCTTGAGCAACGCGCACTGGGCGCGTACCCGGGTCGGCACGACCAGGTCCGCGGCGTAGCGGTGGTGCGGTCCGGGGCCGTGCCGGGCCTCGGTCGCCGCCACCGCCGCGGCCACGAACCGGCCGGTCAGCAGGCTGGTGGTGGCCTTCAGGGCGACCTGCGCGCGGTGGCTGCCGTCGTAGCCGGCCAACCCGGCCACCGCCGGCTCGGCGAGCAGGTCGGCCAGCACCCCGGCCAGGTCGGCGGCGCTCTCGGTGGAGTAGGTGGCGGCGACGTCCGCACAGAGCGCGGCCCGCTCGGCCGGATCGGCCAACAACGGCCCCAGGACCACATAGCCGCCGTGTACGCCGTCCTCCACGTCGTGCACCGAGTACGCCACGTCGTCGGCCCAGTCCATCACCTGCGCCTCCAGGCACCGCCGAGGTTCGGGCGCCGCCTCCAGGCCGCGCCGCGCCGCCTCGGGCGCCGCCTCCAGGCCGCGCCGCGCCGCCTCCGGGTCGCGGGCCGTCGGCTCCGGTGCTCCCCTGCGCAGCCAGTCGAAGACGGGGCGGTCGTCGGCGTACACCCCGAACTTGCGCTGCCCCGGGCGGCGCGGCCAGGGATACTTGCCGGTGGCGTCGAGGGTGGCCCGGGTCAGGTTGAGCCCCACGGAGCTGCCGTCGGCGGCGACGACCTTGGCCTCCAGCCGGGTCAACACCCGCAGCGTCTGTGCATTGCCCTCGAACCCGCCGCAGCCGGCGGCCAGCAGGTCCAGGGCGGCCTCCCCGTTGTGCCCGAACGGCGGGTGCCCCAGGTCGTGAGCCAGCCCGGCGGTGTCCACCACGTCCGGGTCGCAGCCCAGCCGGGCCCCCATCTCCCGGGCGATCTGCGCCACCTCCAGCGAGTGGGTCAGCCGGGTACGCAGGAAGTCGTCGCTGCCGGCGGTGTGCACCTGGGTCTTGGCGGCCAGCCGGCGGAACGCCGCCGAGTGCAGCACCCGGGCCCGGTCCCGCTGGTACGCCGACCGCCCGTACCCGCTGTCCTTGGCCGGCTCGTCGACCCGCCGCTCCTCCGGCAGCCCCGCCGGACAGCTCACGATCCCCCCTCCCACCCCCCTGGATGCAAGGAAGGGCCCCCTATTAACGCATACGGTAGAGAAGGTCACCCCTCTCACCTTGGAAGGCGTGGGAGCCGAGGCCGGGCTGCGGGGATCAGCGCCCGTTGTTAGAGGGGTGTCCCGCTATACAGAAAGCGTTAACAGGGGGCCCTTCCTTGCAGGGTGGCTAGGTGGTGGATTTGGGGGCGGGTGGAGTGGTACAGCGCCGTGTAGGCGGCGTAGAGGGGGTCGTAGGTGGTGGCCGTTGACGGGTCGGGGCGGACGATCTCGCCGGGGCGGGTCCAGTCGGTGTCCGGGGCGACCAGGCCGGCGCCGATCGCGGCCAGCAGGGCGTCGCCGTAGCTGGCCCCGATGGTCACCGCCGGCACCTCCTGTTCCCGGCCGGTGACGTCGCTGACGATCTTCGTCCAGAGCCCGCCCTGGGTGCCACCGCCCACCGCGACCAGCCGCTGGACCGGGTTGGCCGGGGTGTCGAGCAGTTCCAGGATCTGCCGGATGCCGTAGGCGATGCCCTCGTAGACGGCCCGGAACAGGTGACCCCGGCCGTGCCGCAGGGTCAGGCCGGCGATCACCCCCCGGGCGTCCGGGTCGAAGATCGGGCTGCGCTCGCCGGCGAAGTACGGCAGCAGCAGCAACCCGTCGGAGCCGGCCGGCACCCGCGCCGCCTCGGCGACCAGGGTCTCGAACGGTACGTCGCCGACGAGTTCGCGAAGCCAACCGGTGAGGCTGCCCGAGGTGGCCATCCCGGCGGCCAGGCAGTACGTGTCCGGGGCGACCCCGGCGGTGTTCCACAGCTGCGGGTGCCGGGCGACCGCGGCCAACTGCTGGACGAAGAACATGGTGGAGCCGTACATCAGCATCAGGTCGCCGGGGGCGCGGACGCCGACGCTCACCGACTCCGCCCAGGCGTCCACGGTGCCGGCGCAGACCGGGGTGCCCACCGGCAGGCCGGTCGCCTCGGCCGCCGCCGGGGTCACCGTGCCGACGACCTCGGCCGACCAGGCCAGCCTCGGCGCGGGCAGCCCCGCCATGATCTCGTCGTACCAGGGCTGGTGCCACCGCCGGGCCTCCAGGTCGTACAGCGGCACGGACTGGCTGGCGGTGTGGTGGTCCAGGACGTACTCGCCGGTCAGCTTCCGGACCACGTACGAGCTGGAGTTGTACCACCGGGTGGCGCGGTCCCAGACCTGTGGTTCCCGGCGACGTACCCAGAGCGCCTTGGGGCCGACGGCCTGGCTGGTGATCGGCGTACCGGTGCGCCGCAGCACCTCGTCGGCGCCGTACCGGTCGGTCAGCTCGGCGATCTCCTCGGTGGCCCGCATGTCGACGCCGTAGAGGATCGCCGGTCGGACCGGGTTGTCCTGCTCGTCGCAGAGCACCAGGCAGGGGCCGACGCCGCTGACGCAGACGGCGGCGACCGGGGCGTCCTGCGCGGCGGCGGTCAGCTCCGCGGCGATGGCGGTCACGTCGCCCCACCAGACCGCCTCGGCGTCGACCTCGGCCCACCCTGGGTGGGGCATGGACATCGACCGGGGGCGGTGCCGCACGGCGGTGGCCAGCACCTGGCCGGCGGCGTCGGTGAGCACCCCCTTGCTGCTGCCGGTGCCGAGGTCGATGCCGATCAGCAGCGGTGCGGTCACAGGCTCACCTCACCGCAGAGGTGCACCTGCAGGCCCAGCTCGGCGAACATGGCGGCCTTGGCGGCCAGCGCCGCGTCGGCGGTGGCGGCGTCCGGGGCGTACACCACGTTGAGGTGGTTGGCCTTGTGCCGGGCCATCAGCTGGTCGCGGCCGACGCCGTGCAGGACGGCGTGCATGATCGGCCACTGCGGGGTGGTGGCGTCCAGCCGACGCCGGGTCTCCTCGGCGGGCAGTTCGACGGCGGTGCCCCGGCCCAGGTCGACGTGGAGGACGCCGTCGGCGATGAAGACCCGGGACCAGATGATCTCCCCCGGCTTGGACACGCCGCTGAGGGTGCCGCCGCCGAGCGGGAAGTACATCGGCGGCTGGCGCATGCTCCAGCTCTTGTCGTACCCGCCGTTGTGTGCGGCCGGCACCGAGCCGGAGATCTCCATGACCCAGACGAACCGGCCGTCGTACTCCTCGCCCCAGCGGATGTCGTGCAGGGTGGTCGCCGGGTCCAGCCCCATCGCGGTCCAGATCCGGTTGGTCACCAGGGAGTCCACGGCCACCCCCTCGTCGACCTCGTTGAAGTGCGGCAGGGCGACGCCGGGGTACAGCTCCCGGGAGCCGTCGCGGCTGCGCACCGGCGGGCGGGACACGTCGTTGAGCAGCCCCTCGACCAGGTCGCTGGCCGGGACGACGTCCTTGAGGCCCTGCTGGTACTGGATGCCCACCGCGTCCAGGCCGAAGTCGTCGGAGATCCGCAGCGCGGCGACGTACATCTTGAACTGGCTGTGCAGTTGGGCGTCGGTCAGCTCGGTGGCCTCGTCGGTGCCGGTGTGGAAGGTCAGCCCGGCGGCGTCCAGCCAGTCCCGCACGGCCTGCGCCTCGGCGTCGGTCACCTTGGCCATCTCGGCGACCAGGGCGCTCTGCGACAGCCGCTCCTTGTAGATGCCGAGCGGGTTGAGCAGCTCGTCGTCGATGATGGCGTTGTACATGCCCATGCAGCCCTCGTCGAAGACGCCGATGATGGCCTTCTCCCGGATGAGCTGGGCGGCCAGCGCCCGACCGAGGCGTACCTCGTCGGTGTCCGGCAGCGCCGGCAGGTCCCGTACGTGGCTCTGGTCGTGCTCCAGCGTGCCGGTCTCCAGCCAGGTCCGCAGCCCGGCGACCGCCCAGTCGTCGGTGAACGCCTCGCTCCACAGGATGGAGTGGGCCACCCCGGCCTTGGTCAGGCTGGCGGTCAGCCCGAGCAGCCCGACCAGGCCGGGGAACTCGCCGCTGAAGTTCGCCACCACCAGGATCGGCCCGCGGTGGGTCCGCAGCCCGGCCAGGACGTGGTGGCTGTACTGCCAGACCGCCTCGGCGACGATCAGCGGCGCGTCCGGCGGGATCGACTTGAACACCTCGATGCCCTGCCGCTGGCTGGCGATGAAGCCGTGCCCGGCGGCCTCGTCGACCGGGTGGGCCCGCTGGACCCGGTGGCCCAGGGCGGTGACCGCCCGCTGGAGGTCGGCCTCGAACTGCCGCTGCACCGGCCAGCAGGTGACGTTGGCGCTGGGCCGCAGGTCACCACTGGCGACGGTCCAGACCACGCCGGGCTCGGCCCGGGGTGCGTCGGTCAACGCGGGAAAGGTGTAGCTGCTCACGAGGTGCTCCATTCAGACGGGGTTCAGAGCAGGTCGGCGATGTCGGCTTCGAGGGCGCGGCGGTCGGCCGGGGAGATCGGGTCCAGCGGAGCGCGTAGGCCGCTGGCGGGCAGGCCGCGTACCTCGAGGACGGCCTTGAGGTGGGCGAGGTTGCCCTGCCGGGTGGCGGCCACCGCCTGCAGGGAACGGTCCCGGGCCGCCGCGACGGCCGTGGGGTCGCCGCCGCGCAGGGCGTCGCGCAGCGCCAGGAACGGCGCCGGCAGCGCCGAGCTGACCCCGGAGACCACGCCCGCGCCGCCGAGCCCGACCACCTCGACGAACTCCGAGTCGGCCCCGGAGTAGACAGGTACGTCCCGGTCGGCCAGGGCGCCGAGGTAACCGGTCAGCTCGGCGCTGGCCACCCCGCTGAGCTTGACCCCGGCCAGGCCGGTGTCGACCAGCCGGGCGAGCAGGGCCGGGGAGACCACGGTGGTGGTCCGGGCGGCGAAGAGGTACCCGAACACCGGCACCCCGGCGGCGGCGGTCACCACGGTCTCGTAGTAGTCCAGCAGGGCCGACTCGGTGGCCGGGAAGTAGTGCGGGGTGAGCGCGGCGAAGCGGGCAGCGCCCCGGTCCACGGCGGCCCGGGTGAGCCGCTCGGCCTGGCGGGTGGAGGCGTGACCGACGTGCCAGTACGTCCGCTGCGGGCCGAACGCCTCGGCCGCGGTGGCGCAGACGGCCAGCCGCTCGGTGTCGCTGAGGGTGGTGAACTCCCCGGTGGTGCCGGCCACGAACACCCCGTCCAGGGGCTGCTCGGCCAGCTGCTCGTAGGCCGCCCGGGTGGCGGCCAGGTCAACCTCGCCGGCGGTGTCGAAGAGGGTCGGTACCGCGCTGATCAGGTTCGCGACGGGGCGGGCGGTCATGGTGTGCACTCCGGTTCGAGGGGGTCGAGCAGGGCGAGCACGATGCCGCGCCGCTGCCAGGTGTAGGTCACGGCGAGCCGGTCCCCGGCGGCGACCAGGCAGGGGTAGGAGAACTCGTTGACCCCGGTGGTCGAGACCCCCGAGTCGGCGGGCCGGTAGCCCTCGCCGGCCGCGTCGTCGAGGGACTCCTCCAGGGTCAGCCAGGGGCGGAAGGTGTCGCCCGGGGCGGGTTCGGCGGTCGAGACGGAGACCACCAGGGGTGCCCGGCTGGCCCAGTCGCCGACGGTGGGGTTGTGGGCCAGGTAGACGGTGTCGCCGAGCCGCAGGGCGGCGATCCCGGAGTTGTTGTTGGGCACCGCGCTGAGCGTCCCCGGTGTCCAGCTCTGCCCGTCGTCGTGGCTGGTGGCGGTGACGAGCCGACCCGCGGTGCTGCGGGCCAGCAGCCGGACCGTGCCGTCCGGGGCCGGCCAGAGGGTGGGCTGGATGGCCCCCGCGCCGGGAAAGGTGTCGTGGTCGAGGGCGATGTCCGGGGTACGCCGCCAGGTTCGGCCGTCGTCGTCGCTGAGGTCGACGAAGCAGTCCCAGCGTGGGCGCTCCCCCCAGGTCTCGGTGGAGGCCCCGGCGAGCAGCCGGCCGGAGGGCAGCCGCAGCGGCGGCAGGCGCACCGGCCCCCGCCCGCCGGGCCGGCCGTCGGCCAGCACCGTCGGCACCGACCAGGTCCGTCCACCGTCGAGCGACCGGACCTGGTACGTGACCCACGCCGAGATGGTCGTACCGACCTTGAACCAGAGCACCAGTTCCCCGGTGGTACGCCGGTGCAGCACCGGGTTCCAGCAGGGGGCGAGGTCGGCGCTGACCACCACCGGCGCGGTCCACCGGTCGGCCGCGCCGACGCTGAGCCAGATCCGGGAGTTGGCCGCCCCCTCGTGGTCGCCGGCGAACCAGGCGACCACGAAGGAGTCGTCGACCGGGCAGACGGTGCTGCCGTGGCACTGCCCCGCGACGTCCCGGACGACGAAGTGCCGCGTCGTCACCGGTTCGCCCCGGCGGGCACCGGTGGGTCGGTCGGGGTGTCGCTGCCGTCGGTGCCGTTGCGGCCGGCCCGACGCCGGCCGCGGATCCGGGGCACCACGACCGCCAGCACGCCGAGCACGAGCAGGCCCATCGCGATCGGGCTGGTGTAGATGGTCTCCAGCCCGCCCAGCTCCATCGAGCGGCGGAAGTTCCGCTCGGCCAGCGGGCCGAGGATCAGGCCGAGCACGATCGGGCCGGCCGGGAAGCCGTACCGGCGTAGCAGCAGGCCGAGCACGCCGAACAGGAGCATGACCCCGACGTCGAAGACGCTGGTGTTGACCGCGTACGTGCCGACGACGCAGAAGGCCAGGATCACCGTCCAGAGGAACCGGTCGGGCAGTTCGAGCAGCTTGGCCACGCCGCGCATCCGCAGCAGGCTCAGCCCCAGGGTAAGCACGGTGGCGACCAGCATGATGCCGGCGATCGAGTAGACCAGGTCCGGCTGCGAGGAGAAGAGCCCCGGTCCGGGCTGGATCCCCCAGATGATCATCGAGCCGAGCATGACCGCCATCACCGAGTCACCGGGTACGCCGAGGGCGAGGGTGGTCAGCACCGACCCGCCGACGCCGGCGTTGGAGGCGGCGTCGGGAGCGGCCACGCCCTCCAGGGAGCCCTTGCCGAACTTCTCCGACTCCTTGGAGACCCGCTTGGCCTGGTTCCAGGCGACGATGCCGCCGATGTCGCCACCGACGGCCGGCAGCACGCCGACCACGGTGCCGACGGCCGACCCCACGGCGACCGGCTTGATCAGTTGCTTGTTCTCCTGCCTGGTCGGCCACCAGCGGCCGAAACTGGTGATCGCCTTCTGCTGGCTCCGGCGGCGGGAGATCATCTGGCTGAACACCTCGGCGATACCGAACAGACCGATGATCACCGCGATGAACGGGACCCCCTCGATCAGCTGCGGGATGCCGAAGGTGAAGCGGTCCGAGCCGTCCATCGGGTCCCGGCCGATGGTGCCCAGGCCGAGGCCGAACAGGCCGGCGATCAGGCCCTTGAGCAGCTGCTTGCCGGAGACCTCGACCATCATGGTCAGGCCGAAGATCACCAGGGCGAACATCTCCGGCGAGCCGAACCGCATGGCCAGGGTGCTCAGCGGGATCGCCGCCACCATCAACACGCCGATGCCGACGAAGCCACCGATCGCCGAGGCGAAGGCCGACGCGGTCAACGCCAGACCGGCCCGGCCCTGCTTGGCCATCGCGTACCCGTCGAAGGTGGTGGCGATCGAGGCGGGCGTGCCTGGCGTGTTGATCAGGATGGCCGGGACCCGGTCGCCGAACTGCGCGGCGATCAGGATGGTCAGCAGCACCGCCAGGCCCGGCAACGGGTCCATGGTCAGGGTGAAGGCGCTGGCCAGGGCGATCGCCATGGTGGCGGTGATGCCGGGGAAGGCGCCCACCAGCATGCCGATCGCCGCGCCGGCGACGATGCAGAGCAGCATCTGCAGGGAGAGCAGGGCACCGAAGCCCTCGACCAACGCGTTCACAGCGGCACCCTCAGCAGCAGGCCGAACAGGACGTAGATGACGACCGTCACCCCGGCGGGGAAGAGCAGCAGGTCCTTGATCCCCCGGCCGCCCGCGATCCCGATCAGGGCGGCGACGAAGACCAGTCCGGAGATCAGGAAGTGCACGTAGTACCAGAGCAGCCCGAAGGCGACCGTGGCCGCGAGGAAACCGGCCACCCGGACGACCCCCGACCGGGTGGCGGGGCCGTCGTCCTCGTCATCGTCGTCGGCCCTGGTCGGCGTACGGACGAAGGCGGAGACGATCTGCAGGACCGACAGGCCGATGATCCCGAAGGCGAGCGCTTCGGGCCAGATCCGCGGGCTGACCGCCAGCGCCCGGGTGGGCAGCTCGATCGAGCGGGCCAACCCGAGGAAGACGACGCCCAGCACCAGGAAGACCGCCCCCAGTGCCGCCTCACGCCAACGCGCGGCGGCGGCACCGGGGTCACCCTGGATCGGCGGGTGGTGGGTGGCCATGTCAGCCGTAGATCTGACCGAAGCGGTCGAACTCGGCCTGGGCGAACTGGCTGGCCTCGTCGGGCGAGGTCGCCAGCGGGGTGTTGCCGGCCTTGGTCATCACGTCCTTGAAGGTCTGCGAGGAGGCGGCCTTCTGCACGGCCTCGGCCAGCCGCTGCTTGACCTCGTCGGGCAGGCCGGCGGGGGCACCCATCAGGCCCCAGCCACCGATCACCACGTCGACGCCCTGCTCCTTGCCGGTGGGCACGTCCGGCAGCGCGGAGACCCGCTCCGGGGCCAGCACGGCGAGGACCCGCAGCTGGTTGTTGGCCGCCGCGGCGGCGGACTCGCTGACCCCGGCCATCACGGCCTGGACCTCACCGGAGACACCCGCGGCCACGGCCGGGGCACCGCCGTCGTACGGCACCGGCTTGAAGGTCGCCCCGGCGGCCTCGCCGAGGGCGATGGTGGCGGCCTCCCAGATCGCGCCGGCACCGGAGTTGGAGACGGTGATCGTGCCCGGCTTCTCCTTGGCCGCGGCGAGCAGGTCGTCCAGGGTCCGGTACGGGCTGCTGGCCGGCACCGACAGGGTCGCCGGGGCGTTCATGACCTGCCCGAGGATGGTGTACTGGTCGGGCTTGATGTCGGCGCCCTGGTGGCCGAGCATCGACACCTCGACCGGGATGAAGCCGATGGCGTACCCGTCGGCGGGCCGGTCCTTGAGGTAGGTCAGGCCGACCCGACCGCCGCCGCCTGTTCGGTTCTCCACCACAATCGACCGACCGAGGTCCGCCTCCAGCTCCTTGGCCAGGGTCCGGGCGGTCAGGTCGGACCCACCGCCGGCACCGGCGTGCACCACCAGGGTGAGGTCCTTCTCGGGGTAGTTCTCGGCCGAGCCGGCCTCGCTGCCGCCCCGGTCGGCGCAGCCGGTCACCACGAGGGTGCCGGCCACGGCGAGGGCGGCGAGCCGCAGCATTCGTGATTTCATGGTTGGTTCTCTCTCTGGACGGGGGTGGGGGGAATCGCGGAGCGCAGCCGCGAGCAGGTCGTCTGCAGGTGGCGGTGCAGCTCGGCGCGGACTTCGGCGACCTTGCCGGCGGTGATCAGCGCGGCGAGGTCGTGGTGCTCCCGCGCCGAGGGCGCGAGGTCGGCCAGCCGCTTGCCGGAGGCGTGCAGCAGACCCTCGATGGTCGGGCGGAACTGGTCCCACAGGACGCTGAGCCGGGTAAGCCCGGCGGCGGCGAAGAACGCGCTGTGGAACCGGAGGTCCGCCGTGGTGAAGGCGGACGAGTCGCGGGCGGCCAGGGCGGCGTCCATGTCGACCAGGGCGACCCGCAGGTCACGGGCGAGCACCTCGCGCCGTACGGCGATGGCACGTTCCACCGCCAACAGCTCGAAGGCCTCCCGGAGCGCCATCAGCTCGTCGATGTCCGCCTCGCTGAGCGAGCGGGTGACCGCGCTGCGACCGGAGCCGGTGACCAACCCCTCCGACCGCAGGATCCGGATGGCGTCGCGCACCGGACCCCGGCTGACCTGGAACGAGTCGGCCAGTTCCTCCTCCACGAGGCGGGTTCCCGAGGGTACGTCGCCCACGATGATGCGACGGCGCAGCTCGGTGGCCAGCTTCTCGCCGAGGGACTCCACCCTGATCGGCCTGACGTCCAACACGTTGTCCTCCTGATAACTGTTAACAGTTAACACTCGCTTCGTCCGCCGGTCAACGGGGAGTTGCGAGCAAGTTTCACGATGTTTCACACCGACATCGCCGCAGGTGGAAGCCGGTGTCCGAGTCCGCGCCCGGATGTTGCCCCCGGTCGGCGGCCCGACAGGCGCGTACCAGATCCTGGGAAGAAGGAGTGGTCGCCGGACGGCCAGGCCCGCCCCGGGCAGCCCTCGACGGCGGGACGAGCCGCCCCGGCGGCCATGAAGCGGCGGCGCAGACCGCCCCGGGTAGCCCTGGGCGGCGGTGCAGACCGCCCCGGCGGCCCTGGGTGGCGGTGCAGACCCGCCCCGGCGGCCATGAAGCGGCGTGCGGACCGCCCCGGGTGGCCCTGGGCGGCGAGGCGGTGGTCGGTCGGCGGGGCCGGTCAGTCGGCCGGCAGGACCCGGAACTCGTTGCCCTCCGGGTCGGCCAGCATGGTCTGGCCGGTCCGCTCCCCCCGCCCCACGTCCACGTGGCGGGCACCCATGTCGACCAGCCGTTCGACCTCGGCCTCCTGGTCGCTGGGGCGCAGGTCGAGGTGGAGCCGGTTCCTGGCCTGCTTGTCGTCGGCCACCGCCACGAAGACGATGCCCGGCAGCCGGTCCGCCGACTGCCGGATCTCGACGGCGTCCGGTCGCTCGTCCACGATCCGGTAACCCAGAGCCTCGGCCCACCACCGGGCCAGCCGGGCGGGATCGCGGGCGTCGACGGTCAACTGGGCCCAGTTGCTGGTCACGCCCCCACCCTCCGGGCAACGAAGAGCACGTCCACACTGTACCGACCGCTGGCCTGGTTCATCGCGCACCCTCCGGGGGGATCCGACAGTTCGGGCCCGCTCAGGTTACGCCCGGACCGGCGGTACGGCTCGGCGGCGATCGACCCCACCCGCCGGGGACAACCACCGATCAGGCAACCTTTGTCGACCGATCGTTGCCAGTCCAGGGATCGCGCCTGCCGTCCAGCCACCGGTAGCGTTCTGGCAGCAGAACGTGACCGGCGACCGAGACATCTGAAGAGCACGACCGCGAGGAGAGACGATCGTGAACCCAGACGCGGTGATGGTGACGGAGATGCAGGCCCTGCACCGACGCTGGCCGGAGCTCACCGGCGGGGTGTTGGCCGGTACGGACGGACTGCTCATCGCCAGTGACCTGCCGGCCACCGACGCCACCCATCTGGCGGCCCTGGTCGCGGCCAGCTTCGGGCTCGGACAACGGATGGCCGACACCGTCGGTCGGGGCGAGTTCCACGACTCGGTGCTGCGCACCTCGACCGGACACGTGATCACCTGCCCCGCCGGCCTGTACGCGGTGCTCGCCCTGATCTGCCGACCCGTCGGCGACCTGGCGGGGCTACGGTCGGCGGCCCGGGAGGTGGCCCGCCGGGCCGGCGCAGCCTTCGACGCGCACCGCGTCGGCGTGGCGGCGGTCAGCCTGACCCAGGGACACGCCCCGCTGGCCGTCCGCACCCCGATGGCCACCCTCCCGGCGCAGCTGCGCCGCAGCCGCCCCACCGCCTGGCGACGCCCCCCGATCTGAGGCCGCGCCAGCCGACCTCAGCGGCTGTCCGAGCCGTTGGTCTGCACGGCTGCCCGGCCGGCCTCCAGCCGGGCCACCGGCACCCGGAACGGTGAGCAGGAGATGTAGTCCAGGCCGACCCGGTGGAAGAAGTGCACCGAGTCGGGGTCCCCGCCGTGCTCGCCGCAGACCCCGAGCTTCAGTTCGGGGCGGGCGGCCCGGCCCTCCTCGGCGGCGATCCGTACCAGCCGCCCCACCCCGTCGGCGTCGATCGACTCGAACGGCGAGATGCCGAAGATGCCCAACTCCAGGTACCGCCAGAAGAAGGCCCCCTCGACGTCGTCGCGGGAGAAGCCCCAGCCCATCTGGGTCAGGTCGTTGGTGCCGAAGGAGAAGAACTCGGCGGCCTCGGCGATCTGACCGGCGGTCAACGCCGCCCGGGGTACCTCGATCATCGTGCCGATCAGCACCTCGACGCCGCTCTCCCCGACCACCTCAGCGATGATCTTCTCGGCTTCGGCGCGTACCGTCTCCAGTTCCTGGACCGCGCCGACCAGCGGGACCATGATCTCCGGCCGGGCCACCGACCCGGCCCGGGTGACCGCGACGGCGGCCTCGGTGATCGCGCGGACCTGCATCGCGAACAGCCCCGGGATGACCAGGCCGAGCCGGACCCCGCGCAGGCCGAGCATCGGGTTCTCCTCGTGCATCCGGCGCACGGCGGCGAGCAGCGCCTCCTCCTTGGCCACGTCCTCGCCGCGTTCCTGGGCGACCGCCACGTCCACCGCGAGCTGCTCCAGCGGCGGCAGGAACTCGTGCAGCGGCGGGTCGATCAGCCGGACCGTCACCGGCAGCCCGGCCATCTCGCGGAAGATCTCCTCGAAGTCGGCGCGCTGCAACGGCAACAGCGCGGCCAGCGCCGCCGCCCGGTCGTCGTCGACGCGGGCCAGGATGAGCCGTTCCACCAGCTCCCGGCGGTCGCCGAGGAACATGTGCTCGGTGCGGCAGAGCCCGATGCCCTCGGCGCCGAAGCGCCGGGCGCGGGCCGCGTCCGCGCCGGTGTCGGCGTTCGTCCGGACCGCCAGCCGCCGCCGACCGTCGGCGTGCGTCATGATCCGGTGTACGGCCCGCACCAGCGCGTCGTCGCTGCGCTCCGGGTCGAGGTCACCCTCGAAGTAGCGGACCACCTCGGACTCCGTCGACGGCACCTCACCCAGGTACACCTTGCCGGTGGTGCCGTCGATCGAGACGACGTCGCCCTCGACGACGGTCTGCCCGGCGACGGTGAACCGGCGGCGTGGCACGTCGACGTCGATCCCGTCGGCACCGGAGACACAGGTCTTGCCCATCCCCCGGGCCACCACGGCGGCGTGGCTGGTCTTACCGCCGCGGGAGGTCAGGATGCCCTGGGCGGCGATCATGCCGTTGAGGTCGTCCGGGTTCGTCTCCCGCCGGACCAGGATCACCGGCTTTCCCGCCCCGGCCACCTCGACGGCGCGGGCCGAGGTGAAGACCACCTGCCCGCTGGCCGCGCCGGGGGACGCGCCGATGCCGGTGGCGACCGGCTCGATACCGTGGTCGAGCTGGAAGCGGGGGAACATCAGCTGGGCGAGCTGGGCGCCGTTGACCCGGTGCAGCGCCTCGTCCAGGTCGATCAGGCCCTCGTCGACGAGCTGCCCGGCGATGACGAAGGCGGCGGCGGCCGTCCGCTTGCCCACCCGGGTCTGCAGCATCCAGAGCTTGCCGCGCTCGATAGTGAACTCGATGTCGCACAGGTCCAGGTAGTGCCGCTCCAGCCGGGCCATGATGTCCAGCAGTTCGTCGTACGACCGCTTGTCGCACCGCTCCAACTCCTGCAACGGCACGGTGTTGCGGATGCCGGCGACCACGTCCTCACCCTGGGCGTTGGCCAGGTAGTCGCCGTAGATGCCCTGGTTGCCGGTGGCCGGGTCACGGGTGAAGGCGACGCCGGTGCCGGAGTCCGGGCCGAGGTTGCCGAAGACCATCGCCACCACGTTGACCGCCGTGCCGAGGTCGGCCGGGATCCGCTCCTGCCGCCGGTAGAGCACCGCGCGTTCGGCGTTCCAGGAGGCGAAGACCGCCCGGATCGCCAGGTCGAGCTGCTCCCGGGGGTCCTGCGGGAACTCCCGGTCGGTGTGCGCCTTGAAGATCTGCTTGTACGCACCGACCAGCCCACGCAGGTCGTCGGCGGTCAGGTCCAGGTCGTTGGTCGTACCCTTGGCGCGTTTGACCTCGTCGAGGGCGTGCTCGAACTCCTCGCCCGGCACCTCGCAGACGGTCTTGCCGAACATCTGGATCAACCGGCGGTACGAGTCCCAGGCGAACCGGTCACCGCCACCTCCGCCGTGGGCCTGCCGGCTGAGCCCGACCACGCTGGCGTCGTTGAGCCCGACGTTGAGCACCGTCTCCATCATGCCGGGCATGGAGAACTTCGCCCCGGAGCGTACCGAGACCAGCAGCGGGTCCCCGGGGTCACCGAGACGCTTGCCCCGCGCCCGCTCCAACGCGGCCAGGTGGGCGGCGATCTGCTCGGCCAGCCCGTCCGGCTCCCGACCGGTGGCCAGGTACGCCTGGCACGCCTCAGTGGTGACGGTGAAGCCGGGTGGCACCGGCAGCCCGAGGTTGGTCATCTCGGCGAGGTTGGCCCCCTTGCCGCCGAGCAGGTCCTTGAGTTCCTTGTTGCCCTCGGTGAAGTCGTAGACGTACTTCCGTCGTGCTGTCGCCGTCCCGTGCGCTGTCGCCGTCTCGTGCGCTGTCGCCGTCTCGTGCGCTGTCGCCGTCTCGTGCGCTGTCGCCGTCTCGTGCGCTGTCGCCGTCTCGTGCGCTGTCGCCCGTCCCGTGCGCTGTCGCCGTCCCGTGCGCTGTCGCCGTCCCGTGCGCTGTCGCCGTCCCGTGCGCTGTCGCCGTCTCGTGCGTCGTCACCGTGAGCCTCCCACGCGGTTGCCCCGAAATCCCAGGTCCGGACCGGTCAGGTAGGGACCAGTGCCGATCGGTGGGCGAAGGTTAAGCGAACTTCGCCGCCGTTGGGACCATCTGGTGACCATCCGCACAGACATCACGACTATCCGCTTTCGGGTGGGTTCCTGGGAGCGCGGCCATGCGCAGGATCACGCATCGCCGCAGCTCGCCGTACTCTTGACGGCACCCAGCGTCAAAGTTCAGGTTTGCCATATTTGCCGCGGATACCCCTCGGGAGACGTCCCATGCCCCCCAGCCTCGACCCGCCCCGGGCACCCGCCGGGCCCCGGATCCCGGCCCAGCCCACCGAGCCGGACCGGACCACCGAGCTGACCCAGCCCACTGAGCCGGACCGGACCCCGGAGCTCGGTGAGTTGGCTCGGGCCGCCGCCACGGCCGCCGGCTCCCGGCTCGTGCCGCCCGCCGGGCGGTTGACTGACGTACTGCCGGCCCCGGAACGGGTCGAGCCGGACCCGGGCGCCGACTTCGTGTTGCCGGCGACGGCCGCCGTGCGGGTCACCGCCGACCCGGCCGCCCGCGACGTCGCCGAGCAGCTCGCCGAGCTGCTCCGCCCGGCGACCGGCTACCCGCTGCCGGTGACCGACGCGACCAGCCCGCAGCCCCGGGGCGGCATCGCCCTCGTCCTCGACGACGGCAGCAACGCTGGCAGCGGCGACGACGGCAGCCATGACACCGACGGGGGTGGCTCCGACAGCGGTGGCTCCGACAGCGGAGGGCTCGGTGCGGAGGGTTACCGGCTCCAGGTCGGCACCGACGGGGTACGGATCACCGCCGGCACCGCCGCCGGGCTGTTCCACGGGGTGCAGACCCTGCGCCAGCTCCTGCCCGCCGCGGTCGACAGCCCCACCCCGGTCGCCGCCGCCTGGGTGCTGCCCGGGGGGACCATCGTCGACCGGCCGCGGTTCGCCCACCGGGCGGTGATGCTCGACGTGGCCCGGCACTTCTTCGACGTACCGGACGTGCTGCGGGTGATCGACCACCTGGCCCGGTACAAGCTCAACCACCTGCACCTGCACCTCACCGACGACCAGGGTTGGCGGATCGCCGTCGACAGTTGGCCCCGGCTGGCGACTGTCGGCGGGGCCACCGAGGTCGGTGGCGGCCCCGGCGGCCACTACACCCGTGAGGACTACCGGCGGATCGTCGGCTACGCCGCCCGCCGGCACGTCACCGTGGTACCGGAGATCGACCTGCCCGGCCACACCAACGCCGCCCTGACCGCGTACCCGGAACTCGCGCCGGACCGGACCGCGCCGCCGCCGTACACCGGCACCGAGGTCGGCTTCAGCTACGTCGACCCGGCCAGCGAGCGGACGTACGACTTCGTCGCCGAGGTGCTCGGCGAGGTGGCGGCGCTGACCCCCGGGCGGTACCTGCACATCGGCGGGGACGAGGCGTACCGGGTGCCCGCCGAGGCGTACCGCGGATTCGTCGAGCGGACCCAGCGGATCGTCACCGACCTGGGCCGGACCGTGGTCGGCTGGCACCAGATCGCCCCGACCGGGCACGTCGACGGACGGGTCATCCAGTGGTGGGGCACCGACGGCGACGACCCGGGCACCGTCGACGCGGTCCGTCGGGGCGCCCGGTTGATCCTCTCCCCCGCCAACCGCGCCTACCTGGACATGAAGTACGCCCCGGACACCCCGATCGGGCACGACTGGGCGGGTCTGATCGACCTCCGCCGGGCGTACGACTGGGATCCCGGCACCCACCTGACCGGCGTGCCGGAGACGGCGGTGCTCGGCCTGGAGGCACCGCTGTGGACCGAGTCGGTGACCACCCGTACCGAGATCGAGTTCATGCTCTTCCCCCGACTGCCGGCCCTGGCCGAACTGGGCTGGTCACCCCGGTCCCACCACGACTGGGACGGCTTCCGGACCCGGCTGGCCGGTCACGGCCCACGCTGGACGCTTGCCGGGATCACCTTCCACCGCAGCCCCGAGGTGCCCTGGCCGGGCGTGCCCGCGCCCCGGTCGCCGCTGGCCGATCCGCCCCCACGGCACCGGACCGGAGCAGCGCCGGGCTGACCCCCGCCGTCGACCGTCCGGCCCGGCGCCCGACCTCGCCACGCCCGCGGTCACCCAGCGGGCGGTAGAGGTCGACCGTCAGGCTGGACGGCCGAATCGGGGCGGACGGATCGTTCGGTGGTCGGCCGCGATGGCGGCCGGGACGGGATCCGCTGCTCCGGTCGCCGGTGGCCGGGCGTGCCCCGTCGGACCGGGCGGATCAGGCGGTGGCGGGTGGCTCCGGGGGCCGGGCCGCGCGCCACTGCGGCGCCAGAACCGACCAGACCTCGATGTCCTGTCGTTCCCCCCGGTACCGGTAGCTCTCCCGCAGCACCCCGTCCCGGGTCATGCCGAGCCGGCGGGCCACCGCGATGCTCGGCGCGTTCTCCGCCGCGACCCGCCACTCCACCCGGTGCAGGCCCCGTGTCGTGATCGCCCAGTCGATGATCAGTCGGGCGGCCCGGGTGACCAGGCCCCGCCCCACCGCCGACGGCTCCAGCCAGCAACCCGCCTCGGCGGTGCCGTTCGGCACGTCCATCCTCGGGAAGAGCACCCCGCCGACCAGCCGATCCGCGACCCAGATGCCGTAGATCCGGCCGGTGTCGCTGGCCGCCTTCTCCGCGTACCCGCGCAGGAACGCCCGGCTCGACGCCAGGTCGGTGACGAGGTCCGGCAGTCCGACGTACCGCCCGATGAACTCCCGCCCCCGGTCGATGTGGGCCAGGAACTCCTCGGCCTGCCACGGCTCCAGCGGGCGCAGCTGCGCGTCGTCGTCCAACGGCACCGCGAACATGTCGTCCTCCCCGATCGCGTGGTCGCCCGGTCGTGCCCGTGGATCGTCGCACGCCGGCAGCATCCCCGGAGAACCTCGCCGGCCCTGCGGCCCCGCGACGAAACGATGCCGTCCGGTCGGCAGATCGAAAGGCAACCCCTCGGCAGATCGAAAGCGAACCCTTCGGCAGAAACAAGATCTTCCCCGACGGTGTGGCCCGTTTCCCCGCCGAGGAAGGCCCCTCCCGTCGCCGCGTTCTGGACGACGGGAGGATGAATCCGGCGGAACGCCGGGCCTGCGGGGTAGGTGGGATGGCTCCCGGCGGAACGCCGGGGCGGGTGGGGTCAGCCGCCGGAGTCGGCCAGTTCCGCGCCCTCGGGGGCGGTGTCGATGTCGCGGTCGGCCAGCCAGCCGGCGGGCAGGAAGACCTTGCCGGGCGAGTTGGTCCGGCCACGCGGCTGGCCCAGCGTCTCGGCCGGGAAGCCCACCTCGGGGTCCAGCTTGCCGAGCAGGTCGTCCAGCTCGGCCAGGCTCTCGATCATGGCCAGCGAGCGGCGCAGCTCGCCGCCGACCGGAAAGCCCTTGAGGTACCAGGCCACGTGCTTGCGGAAGTCGGTGCAGCCGTCGCGCTCGCCCCGGGCCGGGTTGCGGGCCCCGACGGTGAACTGGTCGACCAGCAGCTCGGCGTGCCGGCGCATGGTCCGGGTCACCTCACCCAGGCTCGGCAGCCGCCGGTCGGGACGGCCGGCGAAGGCCGCCTCCAGGTCGGCGAAGAGCCACGGCCGGCCCAGGCAACCCCGGCCGACCACCACCCCGTCCGCACCGGTGTGCGCCACCATCCGCAGCGCGTCGTCGGCCTCCCAGATGTCACCGTTGCCGAGCACCGGCACGTCCAACGCCTGCTTCAGGGTGGCGATGGCATCCCAGTCGGCGGTGCCCGAGTAGCGTTGCGCCGCCGTCCGCCCGTGCAGGGCGACCCAGGCCACGCCCGCCTCCTGGGCGGCCAGCCCGGCCTCGACGTACGTCAGGTGGTCGTCGTCGATGCCCTTGCGCATCTTGACGGTGACCGGCACCCCGGCCGGTGCCGCGGCGTCCACCGCGGCCCTGACCAGCCGGGCGAAGAGCCGGCGTCGCCACGGCAGGGCCGCGCCGCCGCCACGCCGGGTGACCTTCGGCACCGGGCAGCCGAAGTTCAGATCGATGTGGTCGGCCAGATCCCGCTCGACCACGATCCGCACGGCGGCGGCGGTGGTTTCCGGGTCGGTGCCGTAGAGCTGGAGGCTACGGGGCTTCTCGGTGTCGCCGAAGGCGATCATGCGCAGCGTCTTCGGGTTCCGCTCGACCAGGGCGACCGTGGTGATCATCTCGCAGACGTAGATGCCACCGCCCTGCTCCCGACAGAGCTGCCGGAACCCGACATTGGTGATCCCCGCCATCGGGGCGAGCACCACCGGCGGCCACACCTGGTGCCGCCCCAGGGTCAGCCCCCGCTCCCCACCCCCACACTCACTCACCCCCCAAGTGTAAGGAAGGGCCCCTGCTTAACGCTTTCTGCATAGCCGGGTACCCCTCTCACCGCCCGCCACGGGCTCGCCCCGCGCCGTGGAGCCGCCAGGAGCCCTGGGGCCGCCGGGGGCCTGCACCACGGCCGTTGCCGCCCTCGTAGCACATCGGGGGTGGCCGTGGGGCGTTGTCCACATGTCGGTTGTTGTCCACAGCGGGGGCGGACCGGGCCGGACAACCGGTGGCCTCGGCGGCCATGCTGCGTGACATGTCCGACTACCCACCCGAGCTCGACGCGACGGCCCGCGCCCAACATCTGGTCGTCACCCGGGCGCAACTCCTGAGCGTCGGCTGCACCGACATGCACCTGTACCGCCAGGCTCGCCGGGGTCGCTGGCAACGCGTCCTACCGGCGACGTACGCCCTGTTCAGCGGGACCCTCACCGAGGAGCAGCGACGGGTCTCGGCAGCCCTCTACGCCGGCCCGCAGGCACAGTTGACCGGCCTGGCGGCACTGCACTGGTACGGCTTCCGGTACAGCCCGCGCAGCGACGCCGTACAGCTGGTCGTGCCGCACCACGTCCGACGGCGGTCGGCGGCGTACGCGCAGGTCTCTCGGGCGCTCACCCTCGACGGCCGGGCCCGGCACACGGCGTTCTACCCGGTCTGTTCGCCGGCCCGCGCGGTCGTCGACGCGGCCCGCGACCTGCGCCAACTACGGCCGGTCCGGGCCGTCGTGGCCGAGGCCGTGCAACGTGGGTACGCCGACCTGCCCGGCCTCGACGAGGAGATCCGACGGGCCCGGCGCAGCCGTACCGCGCTGATCCGCCAGGCGTTCGCGGAGGTCGTGGCGGGCACCCGGTCGGCGCCCGAGGCGGAGTTGCGGGAGTGTCTGGCCGGCAGCCGGGTGCTGCCGGCGATCCTGTGGAACCCCCGGCTGTCCAACGGGACGGGCGAGTCAATGCCCACGCCCGACGGATACCTGGCCGACGCGGCGCTGGCCCTGGAGGTGGACTCGCAGGAGTACCACTTCAGCCCCGACGACTGGTCGCGCACCCTCGACCGGCACAACCAACTGAGCCGGTACGGGATCCTGGTGCTGCACTTCACACCGGCCCGGATCCGCCGGGAGCCGGGGCGGGTGCGGCAGCTGGTCGAGGAGGCGTACGAGTCCCGGCGGGGGTCGGTGCCACTCACCCGGGTACGTGTCGAGCCCTTGCCGGGCCCGGCCGCCCTCGCCATCGACCCCGCGCCCGCCGGCCTTCCGCCCGCCGGTCCCGCACCCGCCGGCCTTCCGCCCGCCGGTCCCGCACCCGCCGACCTCACGCCCGCCGGCCCCGCATCCACCCTTCCGCCCACCCGCCTCACGCCCGACCGTCGGCACCTGGAGGAGGTTCTGGCCGCGCGCCACCGAGTCGAGCAGGCATGACTCCTCGCGTCGTGGTCGAGGCCACGGATCTCACGTCCCGGTGACGTTCGTCCTGGCCAGTGGGTATGTGACGCCGGTCAGCTCCTCGGACCGGGTCCACAGGCGACGGGCGAGAGTGCTGTTCCGGGCGGTTCTCGACCGGCTGACCAGCTTGGGGGCCCCGCGTCCCTGGAGGAAGCCACCCGGACCGGCGTAGCTGCCGCCGGGGACGTCCGCCACCGCCGCGTAGAGCGTGGGCAACGCACCGTCGGCTTCGCTCTGCGAGAGGCGGTTGGTGAAGCGCCGGAGCACGGACCGCCGGTCGTCGAGGTGGTCGAGGAGGTTGGTGGCGGCCAGCCCGGGGTGCGCGGCCGTCGCGCGTACCGACGAATCGACGTCGGCGAGACGACGCTGCAGTTCCGCGGTGAACAGCAGGTTCGCCAACTTCGACTGCGCGTACGCGGGGAACGCCCGATAGCGCCGGCGCTCCCAGTTGAGGTCGTCGAGGTCGATCGTGCCGGCCCGGTGCCCGCTGGAGGAGACGGTGACCACCCGCTCCCGGATCCGCGGCAGCAACAGGTTGGTGAGTGCGAAGTGGCCGAGATGGTTGGTGCCGATCTGCAGTTCGAAACCGTCCTTGGTACGGCCGAGCGGCGGGACCATCAGGCCCGCGTTGTTGATCAACACGTCGATCGGGTCGGTGAAGTCCTCGGCGAACGCCCGGATCGAGGCGAGGTCGGCGAGGTCGAGCCGCCGTACCTCGACGTCACCGGCCATGGTCGCGGCGGCGGCCTGTCCCTTGGCGAGGTCGCGGACGGCGAGCACGACGCGGGCGCCCGCGGCGGCGAGCGCATGGGCGGCTGCCCGGCCGATGCCGCTGTTCGCGCCGGTGACGACGACCGTACGGCCGGTCATGGCGGGAAGCTGCGCGGCATTAAATGTTGTCATGAGCAACAATGTAGGCGCTGACGACAATGCTGTCAACGACAACACCATTTGCTAGGGTGAACCCGTGCCCGCGTACCACCACGGAAACCTTCGGACGGCGCTGCTCGACGCGGCCGAGCGCAGCCTGCGCCAGCACGGTGCCGAGCAGCTCTCCCTGCGGGAACTGGCCCGCGAGGCCGGCGTCAGCCACGCCGCCCCCCGTCGGCACTTCCCGGACCGTCAGGCGCTGCTGGACGCACTCGCCGAGGCCGGCTTCGCCCGGCTGGACACGGAACTGCGGGCGGCGTTGGACGCCGCGGGTGAGGAGTTCGGGCCGCGCATGCACACCGTCGCGGCGGCCTACCTGAGGTTCGCCACCGAGGACGCCGCGCTGCTGGCACTGATGTTCGCCGGTAAGCACCGCGACGGCGCCGAACGGCTGGTCGAGGCCGCCGCCGCGCCGTTCGGACTGCTGGACGGTCTGATCAGGCAGGGGCAGGCGGAGGGCGTGCTTGAGCCCGGCGACTCACAGCGCACGGGCATCGTGATGTTCGCGACGCTGCAGGGCATCGCCGCACTGGTCAACGGCAACCTGGTGGCACCGGAACTACTCGACGGGATCGTGGCGACCGCCGTCGACCAGTTCATCCGCGGATCGCGGCGCCGTTGACACTCCCGGCGGGAGATTCCGTACGGACCTGACCGGGAAGCTCGACGGGCTGAGCGAACGCGAACAAGCGCGCAGTGAGAAGGGGCCCCTTCTCGACAATATGCGTTAAGAAGGGGCCCTTCCTTACACATCTAGCAGCCGGGGAGGTGCTCGATGAGGTAGCGCTCGACCTGGTCGAGGGAGATCCGTTCCTGGGTCATGGTGTCCCGGTTGCGGACGGTCACCGCGTTGTCGTCGAGGGTGTCGAAGTCGACGGTGACGCAGAACGGGGTGCCGATCTCGTCCTGCCGGCGGTAGCGGCGACCGATGGCCTGCGAGTCGTCGAACTCGACCACCCAACGCTTACGCAGGTCGGCGGCGAGCCCCTTGGCCTTCGGCGAGAGCGCCTCGTTGCGCGACAGCGGCAGCACCGCCACCTTGACCGGGGCCAGCCGGGGGTCGAAGCGCATCACGGTGCGCTTGTCCACGCCGCCCTTGGTGTTCGGCGCCTCGTCCTCGTCGTACGCCTCCAGCAGGAAGGCGAGCACCGCCCGGGTCAGGCCGGCGGCCGGCTCGATGACGTACGGGATCCAGCGCTCGTTCTTGGTCTGGTCGAAGTAGGACAGGTCGACGCCGGAGTGCTTGCTGTGCGTGGCGAGGTCGAAGTCGGTCCGGTTGGCGATCCCCTCCAGCTCGGCGAACTCGCTGCCACCGAACTGGAAGCGGTACTCGATGTCGACGGTGCGCTTGGAGTAGTGCGAGAGCTTGTCCTTGGGGTGCTCGTAGAAGCGCAGGTTGCCCTCGGACAGCCCCAGGTCGAGGTACCAGTTCCAGCGCTCGGAGAGCCAGTACTCGTGCCACGTCTCGTCGGTGCCCGGCTCGACGAAGAACTCCATCTCCATCTGCTCGAACTCGCGGGTACGGAAGATGAAGTTGCCCGGGGTGATCTCGTTGCGGAACGACTTGCCGGTCTGCGCGATGCCGAACGGCGGCTTCTTGCGGGCGGCGGTCGCCACGTTGTTGTAGTTGACGAAGATGCCCTGGGCGGTCTCCGGCCGCAGGTAGTGCAGGCCCTCGTCGCTCTCCACCGGGCCGAGGTAGGTCTTCATCAGGCCGTTGAACATCTTCGGCTCGGTGAAGGTGCCCTTGTTGCCGCAGTTGGGGCAGTTCAGCTCCTGCAGCGAGGTCAGCGGCTTGCCGTGCTTCTCGGCGTACGCCTCCTCCAGGTGGTCGGCGCGGAACCGCTTGTGGCAGGACTGGCACTCGGTGAGCGGGTCGACGAACTCGGCGATGTGGCCGCTGGCCTCCCAGACCTTGCGGGCCAGGATGACCGCGGAGTCCAGGCCGACGACGTCGTCGCGCTGCTGGACCATGGTCTTCCACCACTGCCGGCGGACGTTCTCCTTCAGCTCCACGCCGAGCGGACCGTAGTCCCACGCCGATCGGGTCCCGCCGTAGATCTCGCTGGAGGGAAAGACGAAGCCCCGGCGCTTGGCGAGGCTGACGACGGCGTCGATACGGTCGGCTGGCATGTTTCCTCCTACGCCGACTGGCGGTCGGCGGGGACGTGGGATGGACGGTGCGGGCGGTGTTGCCCAGCACACTACCGATGGGCTGGTCAGTCGATCCCGCAGACCTCCAGGCCACCGGTCTGGTTGTCCGGGGCCAGGTTGATCGTCTGGGTGTCCTGGCCACCGCCGGTGTAGGTCACCCGCACCGGCACCCGGAGGTTCACCTCGTCGACGTCACCCACCCGGTACTCGGTGATCTCCGGCTCGGCCGCGACGCGCCGCTCGAAGTCCGGCTCGGACTCCCGGCGCCGCTCGGACTCGCAGAGCAGGTCGTAGGCCTCGCCGTACTTCTTGTCCACGATCGCCCGGTAGTAGTCGTCGGCGACCGCGCGGCCCTGCTCGTCGATCGCGCGGACGTTGGTGACCGCCAGCCCGACGATCGCCGCGCCGCCCCCGCCGCAGCAGAGCACCGCGGCCAGCGCCCCGACGCCGAGACCGAGCCAGAGCCGGGAGCGCCGGCCCTCGGTGGGGGGCGCGGCGAACGGCGGCGCCACCCCGGGTCCGGCCGGTGGCGCGGGTACCCCCGGCTCCTCCGACCTCCCCGGCCCGCCGGGCGAACCCGGAGACACGGGCCCGCCGGGCTGCGCCCGTTCCCCCGGCCCGCCGGGCGATTCCGGAGACATGGGTACGCCGGGTGGAGCGGGTACGCCGGACGACGGCGGCTGCCCACCGGAGGCCGCGTCGTCCGCGCCGGGTGACGCGGGGCCACCCGGCCCGGAGGAACCGGGGTACGGCTGCGGCTCGGGCGGTCCGGGAGCAGTCATACCGTGCAGGGTAGTGCCCGGAGATCAGCGGTACGGGTCAGCCGCTCGATCACTGCTGGCGACCACCACGTCCCCGCCCGGTGCCGCGCTGGCCAACGCCTCGTAGGCGGACGGCTCGTCCAGCGACTCGGCCAGCAGCGGCGTGGCGTGGATCTTGACGTCGAAGTTGCCGAGCGCCCGCCGGTACGTCCCGACCGACTCCCACTCGGTGAGCAGACTCCAGTGCCGTGGGTCGTCCAGCGCCCGCAGCAGGTGCCCGCGCAGGTAGCCGGGGCAGGCGGCGAGCACCGTGAGGGCGGCGTGCGCCCGCTCGGTGAAGGTGTCGGCGGCGTCGGTTTCCACCACGAACCGGTTGGTGACCAGCACCCGGGTCCTCCTCGTAGAGTCTGTGGGATGCAGCGTACGCAGCGACCTCTGCTGGCCCGACTGGCCCGGCTGAATCCGACGTCGGTCTTCCTGGCCAGCCTGGTGCTGGTCCTGGTGGCGCTCTTCGCCCCGGGTGTGGTGGGCGCGCTGCTGCTGCTGGCGATCGCCGCCGCCCTCATCGCCCTCTCGGTGACCACCTGGCCGGTGCAGACCCCGGCGAACCGGATCATCCGGCTGGTCGTGGTCACCCTGTTGATCGCCCTCGCCCTGACCAAGCTCCTCTGAGCGGTACGGCCCAGGCGCTGCTGCGCGGTGCGGCCCAGGCGCTGCTGCGCGGCCGGCTCATGCACTCATGCGGCTTTGACAATCAATTTCGTCTAGGCGGAGAGTAGTGGCATGAACAGCCGTTACGTTTCCCGTACCCTGGCCGCCGCGACCACCGCGCTGCTCGTCCTGGCCGGCGCCACGGCGTGTGGCGACGGTGGCGGCCAACCCGCTGGCGCCGACCCGGACCGGATCGACGTGGTGGCCGGGTTCTACCCGCTGCAGTTCGTCGCCGAGCGGGTCGGTGGCGACGCGGTGACAGTGACCAACCTCGCCCGTCCCGGGGCCGAGCCGCACGACCTGGAACTCAACCCGGGCCAGGTGGGGCAGCTCAGCCAGGCCGAGCTGGTGATCTTCCTGGACGGCTTCCAGCCCGCCGTGGACACCGCCGTCGAGCAGAACGCCAAGGACCGCGCGTTCGACGTGGCCACCGTCCAGCCGCTGCTGGACGCCGCAGCCGGCGGGCACGACCACGACCACTCGGGCGAGGACGACCACGGTCACGAGGACGAGAAGGGCCACGAAGACGAGAAGCACGAGGACGAGAAGAAGGCCGCCGAGGAGGGTGGCGGAGCCAAGGACCCGCACGTCTGGCTCGACCCGACCCGGCTGGCCACCATCGGCGAGAAGCTCGCCGAGCGGCTCGGACAGCTCGACTCCGGGCGGGCCGCCGACTTCACCGCCCGCGCCCAGCAGCTGCGGACCGAGCTGGAGAAGCTGGACACCGAGTTCACCGAGGGGCTGAAGACCTGCCAGCGCCGGGAGATCGTGGTCAGCCACACCGCCTTCGGTTACCTCACCCAGCGCTACCAGCTGGAGCAGATCGGCATCACCGGGCTCACCCCGGAGAACGAGCCCTCCCCGCAGCGCCTCGCCGAGGTCACCGAGGAGGCCCGCGAGCACCAGGCCACCACGATCTTCTTCGAGACGCTGGTCAGCCCGAAGGTCGCCGAGACCATCGCCCGTGAGGTCGGGGCCAAGACCGCCGTACTCGATCCGCTGGAGGGGCTGTCGGCGGAGAACGGCGGCGACTACCTTTCGGTGATGCGCACCAACCTGCAGACCCTCCGGACGGCACTGGGCTGCTCGTGAGCGAACCTGTCATCACCGTCACGCACGGGGTGGTCGGCTACGACGGCCGCCCCGTGCTGCGTGACGTCTCACTCGCCGTCACCACCGGTGAGGTGGTCGCCCTGCTCGGCGCCAACGGCTCCGGCAAGTCGACCCTGATCCGGGCCATCCTCGGCCTGGTCCCGCTCAGCCACGGCACGGTCGAGCTGTTCGGCACCCCGCTGCGCCGGTTCCGCCACTGGCACCGGGTCGGCTACGTGCCGCAGCGACTCGGGGCCGGCAGCGGCGTACCGGCCACCGTCCGGGAGGTGGTCGCCGCCGGTCGACTGGCCCGCCGGGGGGTGCTGCGACCACCCGGCGCCGCCGACCGGGCCGCCGTCGCCGCCGCGCTCAGCGCGGTCGGGCTCGCCGACCGGGCCGGCGACCCGGTCGCCACCCTCTCCGGCGGCCAGCAGCAACGCACCCTGATCGCCCGGGCCCTCGCCGGCGAGCCGGACCTGCTGGTGCTCGACGAGCCGACCGCCGGGGTCGACGCGGTCAGCCAGGAGGCCTTCGCCGGGGCGCTCGGCGGTTTCGTCACCGGCGGCGGCACCGTCCTGCTGGTCGCCCACGAGCTGGGGCCGCTGCGTCCGCTGATCAACCGGGCGGTCGTCGTGCACCAGGGGTACGTCGCACACGACGGCGCGGTACCGGAACCGGCCGGCCACCACGCCGAGCCCGGCCACGACCACGTGCACCCGCACGGTCCCGACGAGCCCGTGGGGCTGTGGAGCCGATGAGCATCGAACTCTTCCAGTACCCGTACATGCAGCGGGCCCTGATCGGCGCGCTGGTCATCGGCCTGGCCGCCCCGGCACTCGGCATCTACCTGGTGCAGCGCCGGTTGGCGCTGATCGGCGACGGGGTCGGGCACGTGGCGCTTACCGGAGTCGGGGCGGGGCTGCTGCTCAACCGCTCCCCGGTGCTGGTGGCGGTGATCGTGGCGACCCTCGGCGCGATCACCATCGAGCTGGTCCGGGCCCGTGGGCGTACCTCCGGGGATCTTGCCCTGGCCCTGCTCTTCTACGGCGGGATCGCCGGTGGGGTGATGCTGGTCGGGCTCTCCGACAGCAGCAACGCCAACCTCAACGCGTACCTCTTCGGGTCGTTGACCACGATCTCGCCCACCGACCTGACGACCATCGCGGTGCTCGGCGCGGTGATCGGGGTGGTCATGCTGGCGCTACGCCCGGCGCTCTTCGCGGTCTGCCACGACGAGGAGTACGCCCGGGTCTCCGGCCTGCCGGTGCGTACCCTCAACCTGCTGCTCGCGGTGGCCACGGCGGTGACCGTGACGATCGCCATGCGGGCCGTGGGGGTGTTGTTGATCAGTGCCCTGATGGTGGTGCCGGTGGCGACCGCCCAGCAGGTCACCCGGGGTTTCCGCAGCACCATGACGGCGGCGATGGCGCTCGGGCTGTTCGCCGCCGGCGGCGGGGTCTACGTGGCCGCGAACGCCGACACCGCCCCCGGTGCGTCGGTGGTACTGCTGGCGATCGCCTCGTTCCTGGTCGTCGCCGTGGCCGGGGCCGGCTGGCGGGCGGTCCGTCGACGCCGCGTCCCGAGCGGCCCGACGAGCGCCCCGGAGCCCGCCGAGGTGGTGCTGCGCTGAGCCGGTTACCGGCGGGTCGTTGAGAACGGTTACCGTTGCGGGGTGACCAGTCCGACCGGCTACGACTCGTACGAGGGTGCGAGTGAGCTGCTGCGTGCGCTCTCCGCGCCGATCAGACTGGCCATCGTCAGCGAGCTGGCGCAGAGTGAACGCTGCGTGCACGAGCTGGTGGAGACCCTCGGTGCGACCCAGCCCCTGGTCTCCCAGCACCTGCGAGTGCTACGCGGCGCCGGGGTGGTACGCGGTTCGCGACGCGGCCGGGAGATCGCGTACGCCCTGGTCGACGAGCATGTCGCGCACATCGTGGCGGACGCGGTCAGCCACGCCGGGGAGGGTCCGTGACCGAGGAGAGCACCACCGCCGTCCGCAACACCCGGCAGCGCAGCGCGGTCAGCGCCCTGCTCGGCGAGGTCGAGGGCTTCCACAGCGCCCAGGAGCTGCACGAGATGCTCCGCCGGCGGGGTGACCGGGTCGGCCTGACCACGGTCTACCGCACCCTGCAGGGGCTCGCCGACGCCGGTGAGATCGACGTGATGCGCCCGCCCGGCGGGGAGCACCTCTACCGGCGGTGCAGCGAGGGGCACCACCACCACCTGGTCTGCCGGGCCTGCGGCCGGACCGTCGAGGTGGCCGGCCCCGCCGTCGAGACCTGGGCCGACCGCGTCGCCGCCCAGCACGGCTACACCGACGTCAGCCACACCCTGGAGATCTTCGGCACCTGCCCCACCTGCCCTTCGTGAAAGGAAGGGCCCCCTATTAACGCTTCCGGTAGAGCGGGGCACCCTTCTCACCGGCTGCTGCGGGGCATCGACGGGTGAGCGGGAGCGTGGCACGCTGTCCGGCGTGAAGATCTACGCCGACCGTTCCCCGGTCGCCCTCCGTCAGCTCCTCACCGATCTCCTCGTCGTCGCCTGGGTGTACGGCTCGATCCGGGGCGCGCTCTGGCTGCACGACCTGGTCGAGAAGCTGGCCGTACCCGGACAGAAGCTGGAGGGGGCGGGCGGCGGCCTCGCCGACAACCTGGCCGACGCCGGCGGCAAGGTCGGCCGGGTGCCACTGGTCGGCGACGAGCTGACCGCGCCCTTCGAACGGGCCGCCGGTGCCGCCCGGTCGC
Organism: Micromonospora yangpuensis; assembly: GCF_900091615.1. Lineage (NCBI taxonomy): Bacteria > Bacillati > Actinomycetota > Actinomycetes > Micromonosporales > Micromonosporaceae > Micromonospora > Micromonospora yangpuensis. The sequence continues at coordinate 5,062,416 of NZ_FMIA01000002.1, forward strand.
TGGCCGAGGCGGGCCGGGACCAGCAGGAACTGGTCGACCAGCTCGCCCTGGCCCTCGCCGTGGCGGTGCTGATCTTCCCCCTCGGGCTGGTGCTCTTCGGCTGGCTGCCGCTGCGGCTGCGCTGGATGCGCCGGGCCGGGTCGGCGGCGGCCCTGGCCGGGGTGCCCGCCGGACGGGACCTGCTGGCCCTGCGGGCGCTGGCCAACCAACCGGTGGGCCGGCTGACCCGGATCGCGCCGGACGTGGCCGAGGCGTGGCGGCGCGGGGACGCGTCCACCGTGGACGCATTGGCCCGCCTGGAACTGCGCCGCCTGGGCCTCAAGTCTCGATAGGGCGCGCCTCGACCCCGGGGTTCGGCCAGGCGCGCCGGCCCCACGGCCGGGGCCAGAGCGGGCCGCGCCAGGCCGGCCTCGGGGCGGGCCACGCCAGGACGGGTCAGGGCGGGCCACGCCAGGACGGGTCAGGGCGGCCCGGACGAAGGGGCCGCCCGGGTCCGTGAGAGGGGCGCCCCGCTATACCGAAAGCGTTAAGCGGGGGCCCTTCCTTTCACTCAGGTGGGGGTGTCCTCGTCGTCGTCGAGGTCATCGTCGCCCCAGTTGCGGCGGCTGAACGGCAGCACCGCCCAGAAGGTCAGGAACCACACTCCGGTGATACCGCTGAGCAGCAGGGCGACCCACCAGGGCAGGACGAAGTCGGTGACCAGCATGACCGCGCTGACCATCGAGATCAGCATGAGCACCAGACCACCGCTGGCCATCCGGTGGGCGAAGCGGACCAGTTCCGGCTTGCGACCCTGCCGGAACAGCGCCCGGTGAAACGCGACCGGCGAGATGATCATCGCGGTGGCACCGGCAGCGGCCAGCAACGCGACGATGTAGACGTCCCGCTGGAAGTCCGTGGTCCGGTCGAACCCGGCACTGAACGGCAGGGTCAGCAGAAAGGCGAAGAGGATCTGCACGCCGGTCTGCGCGACCCGCAACTCCTGGAGCAGGTCGGCGAAGTTTCGCTGCCAACGCTGCTTCTCGGTTTCCTTCGACACGTGCTACCTCCGGTGAGACGTACCGCCCCCGGGGTCCACCCCCGGTTGGCGACAACGCCTTTGCCCTACGGCAGACAGTGCGAAACCGACTCATGAACGTCGTTACAACGTCGGCCCCACCCGGGCCAGGATCGCCTCGGTCAGGGCCTGCGGCGCCTCGTCGGGAATCCAGTGGCTCACCCCGGGCAGCACCACGAAGCGGTACTCCCCCGTCACGCGTTCGGCGCAGGTCTCGGCGGCGGTGCGGCCGATCGCGGTGTCCCCGTCACTCCACACGAAGGTGGTCGGCACCGGCACCGCCGGGGTCCGCGCCAACTCGGCCCCGGACATCGCCCGGTACCAGTTCAGCGCGGCGGTCAACGCCCCCGGCCGGCGCATCGGCCCGGCGTACCGGGCCACCCGCTCGGCGTCACCGACGCCGCCGAGCATCTTGCGCAGCGCCGCGCCGTTCCAGGCCAGCAGCACCTTCTCCGCCGTACCCGCCCGGCGGAACAACGCGATGTACGACGAGCGGGCCTTCTGCCCCGCGTCGGTGGCCAGCGCGTGGGCCATCGCCGCCGGGTGCGGCACCGAGACGGCGGTGAGCGTGTGCACCCGGTCGGGATGGTAGGCGGCCACCTGCCAGGCGACCAGCGCGCCCCAGTCGTGACCGACCAGGTGGGCAGCGGGTACGTCGAGCGCGTCGAGCAGGGCCACCGCGTCGGCGACGCACTCGGCGAGCCGGTAGTCGCGGACCTGCGGTGGCCGGGCGTCGGGCGAGTAGCCGCGCTGGTCCGGGGCGTAGGTGCGCAGCCCGGCGGCGTGCAGGGCCGGCACCACGTCGTCGAACTCCCCGGAGTGCTGCGGGAACCCGTGCAGCAACAGCACCGGCACCCCGTCGGCCGGTCCACCGGCGGCAACGTCGAAGGTGAGGCCACGCGTTTCGATCCGCATCACCGGAACCTACCCGGGCCGGGCCGGCTAGTCGTACTGTTGCCGGGGCACGGGGACCTCACGCCAGGTCTCGACGTCCAGGTAGGGGATCTCGGCGTCGTTGACCGGGTCCCGTCCGATCCGGTCGGTGTACCGCCCGATCACCTCGATCCAGGTGTCCTGGGGCAGGCCCACCGGCACCTCGCCGGTCAGGCCCAGCTTGACCGGACGCCCGTCGGCGGCACAGCAGGACAGCACCATCCGGGCCAGGATCGGTTCTCCGGCGCCGCCGGTGGCGATGAATCCGGTGAGCTGGACCCGGCGGTCGCCGATCGACTCGCCGGCGTCGAAGAGCGCCCGGGAGGCGTAGTCCAGCACGGTGATCTTGGCAGGGTCACCGGCGGGCAGGGCGGGATAGTCGGAGAGCCCACCACTGGGGACGGTGGCACCGGCCTGGCTGACCGCGTACGAGCCGAGCGCGGGCGGGGCGACCAGCAGCAGACCCAGCACCGGCAGCAGGAGCAGCCAACCGATCCGCGGCTCGTGGTGGGCGTGCCCGGCATCGGCGTGCGCCACCGGGCCGGCCGGCTCACCGTCGGGCGGCTGCACCGAGGCGGGCAGCAGCGGGCGCAACTCGTACCAGAGGGTCATCACGGCGACGGCGACCAGTGCCAGGCCGGCGGCGACGAGGAAGGGCTGCAGGCTCTCCTTGACGTAGCGCAGGTACAGGTCGGTGAGGCTGGCCCGGACCACGGCCCCGCCGAGCAGCAGCAGCACGACCGCCTGGGCCTGCCGGTTCACAGCAACACCGCCCCGGTGGCCACCGCCACCGTCACGGCGACCACGAAGGTCGCCGGGGCGAACCGGAGGGCGAACCGGCGGCCGAAGACCCCCGACTGCATCGCGATCAGCTTCAGATCGACCATCGGACCCACCACCAGGAAGACCAGCCGGGATGTGAGGGAGAACTGGGACAGCGACGCGGCCACGAAGGCGTCCGCCTCGGAGCAGAGGGAGAGCAGCACGGCGAGCACCGCCAGGGCGAGCACCGACAGCACCGGGTTGTCGGCGAGGGTCTGCAGCCACCGCTTCGGCACCAGCACGTTGATGCTGGCCGCCGCCATAGCGCCGAGGACCAGGAAGCCACCGGCGTGCGTGACGTCGTGCCGGATCGCCGCCCAGAACGCCGCACCCCGGGAGAGGCCGTCGAGGTCGGGGCGGTGCGGCAGCCGGATCCAGTCGGCGCGGCCCAGCCGCAGCCAGAGCCAGCCCATCAGCACCGCGACCACCAGGCTGGCCAGGCCCCGGGCGAGCACCATCTCGGGGTTGCCCGGGAAGGCGACCGCCGTCGCGACCAGCACGATCGGGTTGATCGCCGGGGCGGCGAGCAGGAAGGCCAGCGCGGCGGCCGGGGTGACCCCCCGACGGATCAGCGAACCGGCGATCGGCACCGCGCCGCACTCGCAGCCGGGCAGCACGAAGCCGGCCGCGCCGGCCAACGGCACCGCCAGGCCGGGCCGGCGGGGCAGCGCGCGGGCCCAGAACGAACGCGGCACGAAGACCGCGATCACCGCCGAGAGCATCACCCCGAAGACCAGGAAGGGCATCGCCTGCACCAGGATCGAGACGAAGACGGTCGTCCAGGTCTGCCAGCGGGGTGCGGAGAGCAGGTCGGCGACCGGCTCGCGGAAGACGACCAGCAGGATCAGCAGCCCGGCGAGGACCTCCACCGAGCCGACCCGGTCGCCGAGGAACCGGCGTGGCCCGTCCGCCGGGGGCTCGGCCGCCGGAGAACCAGGACCCACCGGGGAACCAGAATCCGCCGGGGAGCCAGGATCCACCGGGGAACCAGGATCCACCGGGGAACCAGGATCCACCGTCGTACCACGGTGGTTGGTCTCTGCGGTCACCTGTACGCCCCTTCACCGACGCTCCGAACCTGCCAGGGCCCGTTGCCGGTGCGCGGGAACCATCGGTCGGCCGCCTGAGGGTACTGCCCACCGACGGGCCACGTCGATGCGTACCGGACAGCCTGTGGAAAACCCGGCATACCGGCGGCTGACCAGGCAATGATCACTTTGCCGGTCGATTCACCGGGGTGTTAGCGTCGGTGAGACAACTTCACCTCCGACAGGGGAGCGCGCAGCGCTGAGAGTGCGGGTCCGCCCGCAGACCCTCGAACCTGATCTGGGTAATGCCAGCGCAGGGAGTTCGGTCGACCTTCAGCCGCGCCGTCGTCCGGTCCGCCGGGCACGGCGTGCGTCTTCTCCTGGTTCGCACTCGGGACTGGGAGCATCCACCATGAGTCACACCGACACCGATCGCTGGCGGACCATCGACATCGTGGTCGCCTCCGTGATCGCGGTCGCCTTCGGCGTCATCTTCTGGGCCTGGAACCTGGTCTGGACGGCAACCGAGGGCGCGTTCGCCTTCTTTCCACCGGCCCAGGCGGTCATCTACGGCATCTGGCTGGTCCCCGGGGTGCTGGGCGGCCTGGTGATCCGCAAGCCCGGCGCCGCCTTCTACTGCGAGTTCCTCGCCGCGTTCGTCTCGGTGCTGCTGGGCAGCCAGTGGGGCGTGGTGGCCATCCTGCAGGGCGCCTTCCAGGGGGTCGGGGCGGAGCTCGGCTTCGCCGCGTTCCGGTACCGCTCGTACCGGCTGCCGGCGGCGATGCTCTCCGCCACCCTGGCCGGGCTCGCCGCGGCGGTCTTCGACCAGATCCGGTACTACGCCGCGCTCGACCTGCTCACCGCCCGGCTGCCGATCTTCGTCCTGACCGTGCTGAGCGCCACGGTGCTGGCCGGGGTCGGCGGCCTGCTGCTCACCCGGGCGTTGGCCGGCACCGGGGTGCTCGACCGGTTCCCTGCCGGCCGCGACCGCGCCCTGGTCTGATCCCGGACCCGGGGGGTACGCGGCGTGGGCACGGTGCGGTTGCGGGGCTTCGGCTGGCGGCACGCGGGGCGTCGGGCCTGGGCGGTACGCGGGGTGGACCTGGACGTCGAGCGGGGCGAGCGGGTCCTGCTGCTCGGTGCCTCCGGGGCCGGCAAGAGCACCCTGCTGGCGGCGTTGGCCGGGTTGCTGCCGACGGACTCCGGCGAGCAGGAGGGCACCGTCGAGATCGACGGGGTCGACCCCCGCAAGGACCGGGAACGCGTCGGCATCGTCTTCCAGGACCCGCAGACCCAGCTGGTGATGGCCCGCTGCGGTGACGACGTCGCGTTCGGCCTGGAGAACCGGGGGGTACCGGCCGGCGAGATCTGGCCAAGGGTCGACGCGGCGCTGCGTCGGGTCGGCTTCCCGTACCACCGGGACCGGCCCACGGCGGCGCTCTCCGGCGGTGAGCAGCAACGGCTCGCCCTGGCCGGGGCGCTCGCCCTGCACCCGGGGTTGCTGCTGCTGGACGAGCCGACGGCCAACCTCGACCCGGTCGGGGCCGAGCTGGTCCGCGACGCGGTCGCGCTCGCCGTGGACGCCGACACCACCCTGGTGCTGGTCGAGCACCGGGTGGCGGAGGCGCTACGGCTGGTCGACCGGGTGGTGGTGCTGGCACCCGGCGGCGGCGTCCGGGCCGACGGCCCGCCCGGGGAGGTCTTCGCCGCGCACGGCGACGAACTGGCCGCCGAGGGGGTGTGGGTGCCGGGTCACCCGGTCGCGCCCCGCCGGGCCCGGACCCCGGTCGGCGACCGGTTGCTCACCGCCGACCGGCTCGGCCTGCCGCCCCGGTTGGCCACCACCGAGCTGACGGTACGCGCCGGCGAGGCGCTCGCCGTGCTCGGCCCGAACGGGGCCGGCAAGTCCACCCTGGCGCTGCTCCTGGGCGGCCTGCTCCGACCGGGCACCGGCCGACTGACGGCCACCGCCGAGCTGGCCGGCGCGGACGCCGCCACTGCCCCGCACCGGTGGCGGGCACCCGCACTGGCCGGCCGGATCGGGTCGGTGTTCCAGGATCCGGAGCACCAGTTCGTCACCGGCACCGTCAGCGAGGAGTTGGCCCTGGGGCCACGCCGTACCGGTCAGCCGGAGCACGCGGTGCGGACCACCGTGGACGGGTTGCTGCACCGGCTGCGGCTGACCCGGCTGGCCGGGGCCAACCCGTACACCCTCTCCGGCGGGGAGGCGCGGCGGCTGAGCGTGGCGACGGCCCTGGCCACCGCGCCCCGGCTGCTGGTCTGCGACGAGCCCACCTTCGGCCAGGACCGCCGGACCTGGCTGGAGCTGGTGGACCTCTTCGCCGACCTGCGCGACGCCGGGCACGGGGTGGTCACCGTCACCCACGACGCGGACTTCGTCGCCGCGCTGGCCGACCGGACCCTGGTCCTGGAACGCGCCGATGCACGCCGCTGAGGACCGGGAGCGCGCCGATGTTCGGCGGTGAGCCGGTGGCCGCGCCGGACGCCCCGCTGGCCCGGCGCAACCCGGTGGCGAAGCTGGCGGCGGCGATGGTCTTCTCGGTGGTGCTGCTCGCCACACTGGATCCGGTGGCCCCGGCGATCGCCATCGCGGTGGAGTTGGCCGTCCTGCCGCTGTTCGGGGTCCGCTACCGGGTGCTGGCCCGGCGGGCGCTGCCGCTGCTGGCCGCCGCCGCGGGCGTACTGGTGACCCTGGTGTTGTTCGCCGCGGACCGCTCCGGCCGGACGCTGCTCGCGGCGGGTCCGGTGCTGGTCACCTCGGGGGTGCTGGTGACCGCGCTCGGGATGGTGCTGCGGCTGTTCGCGGTGGCCCTGCCCGGGGTGATCGTCTTCGCCACCACCGACCCGACCGACCTGGCCGACGCGTTGATCCAGAACGTGAAGGCGCCGGCCCGGTTCGCCATCGGCGCGCTGGCCGCGTTCCGGCTGGTGCCGTTGCTCGCCCAGGAGTGGCAGATGATCGGCATGGCCCGTCGGGCGCGCGGGGTGGACGCCGGGCGCAACCCGGTGGCGAAGTTGCGCCTCTTCGGCTCCACCGGGTTCGCGCTGCTGGTCGGCGCGATCCGGCGGGGCACCCGGTTGGCGGTGGCGATGGACGCCCGGGGGTTCGACGCCGGCGGGCCCCGCACGGTCGCCCGCCGGCAGCGGTTCACCGTGGCCGACGGCCTGCTGGTGGCCGGGGCGCTGGTGGTGGCCGCTGGGTCACTGGCGGTCAGCGTCGCGGTCGGCACCTTCCGTCCGCTGATCGGCTGAGGTCGTACCGGGCGATCGTTCGCGCGACCACCTGGTGACACCAGGTCGATGGCCCCGCCGGTCGGTCCGCCGGCCGCGATACCGTCAGCAGGACTGCAGGCCAAGTTGATCCCTGCAGGCCGACGTGGAAGGTGGCGGAACACAGTGACTGAGCAGGCGACGGCGCAGATCGGCGTGACCGGGCTGGCGGTGATGGGCCGCAACCTGGCCCGTAACCTGGCCCGCAACGGGTTCCCGGTGGCGGTGCACAACCGCTCGCCGGAGCGGACCCGCAAGCTGGTGGCCGAGCACGGCGACGAGGGCACCTTCGTCCCCGCCGAGTCCCTTACCGACTTCGTGGCCGCACTGGAGCGGCCGCGCGCGGTCATCATCATGGTCAAGGCCGGGGGCCCCACCGACGCCGTGATCGACGAGCTGGTGCCGCTGCTCGAAGCCGGTGACATCGTCATCGACTGCGGCAACGCGCACTTCGCCGACACCCGCCGCCGCGAGGAGGCGCTGCGCGCCCACGGGCTGCACTTCGTCGGCACCGGGGTCTCCGGCGGCGAGGAGGGCGCGCTGCTCGGGCCGAGCATCATGCCCGGCGGTTCCGCCGAGTCGTACGCGAAGCTCGGGCCGATGTTCGAGAAGATCGCCGCCCAGGTGGACGGGACGCCGTGCTGCACGCACGTCGGGCCGGACGGTGCCGGGCACTTCGTCAAGATGGTGCACAACGGCATCGAGTACGCCGACATGCAGCTCATCGCCGAGGCGTACGACCTGCTGCGGGCCGGACTGGACGCGACCCCGGCGGAGATCGCGGAGATCTTCCGCGACTGGAACACCGGTGAGCTGGAGTCCTTCCTGATCGAGATCACCGCCGACGTGCTCGCGCACACCGACGCCGCCACCGGCCGGGCGTTCGTGGACATCGTGCAGGACCGGGCCGAGCAGAAGGGCACCGGCCGCTGGACCGTGCAGAGCGCCCTGGACCTGGGCATCCCGATCACCGGTATCGCCGAGGCGACCTTCGCCCGCTCGCTGTCCGGGCACGCCGACCAGCGCGCCGCCGCCCACCGGGCCTTCCCGGACGCCGGTGAGAAGTGGCAGGTGAGCGACCGGGAGACGTTCATCGAGGACGTCCGTCGGGCGCTGCTGGCTTCCAAGATCGTGGCGTACGCGCAGGGCTTCGACCACATCCGGGCCGGCAGCCGCGAGTACGACTGGAACATCGACCTGGGCAGCACGGCCACCATCTGGCGGGGCGGCTGCATCATCCGGGCCCGCTTCCTGGACCGGATCAAGCAGGCCTACGACGAGCAGGCGGACCTGCCCAGCCTGCTGGTGGCGCCGTACTTCGCCGAGGCGGTCAGCGCGGGCGTGCCGAGCTGGCGGCGGGTGGTGGCCGACGCGACCCGCGCCGGTGTGCCGGTGCCCGCGTTCGGTTCGTCGCTGTCCTACTTCGACGCGCTGCGCGCCGAGCGGCTGCCGGCCGCGCTGATCCAGGGCCTGCGGGACAACTTCGGGGCGCACACCTACCAGCGGGTGGACCGGGAGGGCTCGTTCCACACCCTCTGGGCCACCGCCGACCGCTCCGAGGTCGAGGGCTGAGCCTCCGCCCGTCGCACGTGGTGACGGCCCCGGTCAACCTCGACCGGGGCCGTACCCGTTCGCCGGGTCAGGTCGGTCAGAAGAAGCGACGGCGGCGCTTGGCCTGCTGCGGGCGGAGCACGTCGGCGCCCTTGCTGAGCAGGCGGCTCACCCCGGTCGGGCCGCGCCGGGCCTCCAGCGTGTGGCTGAGTCGACGGGCACCGGCCGCAGCCAGCGGCACCGCGACGGCCATCACCGCCCACTGCGCGATACGCTTCTGGATCATTGTGGGTTCACCTCCGTCAGTGGCTGCTGACGACAGTGGTACCCAGCCGGGCCGCCCGGTAAGCCTGCCGGCCGGGCCGCCCCACAACGGCCGGCCCGCTGCGGGCCCGCAGACGGGCGGTGCCGGTCAGAGCGGGAAGCGGCCGCGCCGCCAGTGCCAGTGCCGGCCGGCGGCCAAGTGGTCGACGACCGCGCGCTGCAACGCGGTACGACGGGGCAGCCGGTCCAGCGGCGTGCTCAGGGTACGGAAGACGAACCGCAGCACCTCGACGTCGGGGTCCAGCCCCTCGGGCGGCTGGTAGGGCTCCAGCTCGAACCGGCGCTGGAACCGCACGATGTTGGACTCCGCCGGCAGGTACTCGGCCAACTGCGGGTCGAGCAGCCACGAGCCGCAGACGAACTCCCGGTAGCTCTCGTCGGGAAAGTGCCGGGGGAAGAACGCGCGGCCCTGGTCGAGCGAGTCCGCGACCGCCTCCGGGGTCAACGGGCCCGCGTCGGGGATGTGCAGCTCGACGGCGCCGTCGCCGCGATGGTGCTGCAGCCGGCCCAACTGGTAGAGGCCGCCGCGCACGTGCAGGGTGAGCCAGCTCTGCATGACCGGCCAGCCCTCGCCGCGCATCCGCCGGTCGATCGCCAGGTTGCGGCCAAGGTCGGCAAGGGTCGCCCAGGACGCGGCCTCGGCCACCCCGTGGTCGCGGTGGTAGCCGAGCACCACGTCGACCAGGGCCAGGTACGCGTAGGCGTAGAGGTGTCGCCAGGCCGGGCCCCGCTCCCGCGGCAACACCGGGCCGGGTGGCAGCCAGCCGTGGCCGCCGAGGTCGGCGCGGACCAGGGCGATCGACCGGTCGAGCAGCCAGCGCAGCTCCGGTGTCCACCCGCTGGCCTCCGGTCCGGGCCGGCCCGCGATGGCCTCCGGTCCGGGCCAGCCCGCGATGGCCTCCGGTCCGGGCCGGCCCGCTGTGATCTCCGGCGTGGGCCAGCCCGCGATGATCTCGGCGGCGTCGTCCGGTGGTACCCCGAGGCGGTCGAGGAGCGCGGGCGCGTCGGTGACGGCGGGCAGCGGCGCCGACGGTCGGTCGGCGGCGAGCCGGTGCACCCGCTCGACCTCCTCGACGGGCACTGCGAGCCGGGCGGCGATGTCGTCCAAGTCCACCCGCACGACGGTACCGACCGACCGGGACACCGCGACAGGCCCGCACGAGGGAGACCAAGGCGGCACGACAGGCCCGCACGGAGACCAGGACGACCGGCCCGGCCGGCGGTCAGGTCTGCGGGGCGACCGGGTTGGGCAGCGCGCCGCCGAAGCGGCGGTCCCGCTGGGCGTACAGCTCGCAGGCGTACCAGAGGTGCCGGCGGTCGAAGTCCGGCCAGAGCGTGTCCAGGAAGACCAGCTCGGCGTAGGCGGTCTGCCAGAGCATGAAGTTGGAGATCCGCTGCTCGCCGGAGGGACGCAGGAAGAGGTCCACCTCCGGGACCTCCGGGTGGTACAGGTACTTCGCCAGGGTCTTCTCGGTGACCTTGGCCGGGTCGAGCCGGCCGGCGGCGGCCTCGGCGGCGATCCGGGCGGCGGCGTCGGCGATCTCGGCCTGGCCGCCGTAGTTGACGCAGAACTGCAGGGTGAGCGTGGCGTTGTCCTTCGACATCTCCTCGGCGGTCTGCAGCTCGGAGATGACGCTCTTCCACAGCCGCCCGGCCCGCCCGGACCAGACCACCCGGACGCCCAGGTCGACCAGCTGGTCCCGGCGACGGCGGATGACGTCCCGATTGAAGCCCATCAGGAACCGCACCTCGTCCGGCGAGCGCCGCCAGTTCTCGGTGGAGAACGCGTACGCCGACAGGTACGGGATGCCCAGCTCGATCGCGCCCTCGACGGTGTCGAAGAGGCTGTGCTCGCCCTGCTCGTGGCCCCGGGTGCGGGGCAGGCCACGGTCCTTGGCCCACCGCCCGTTGCCGTCCATGACGATCGCCACGTGCTTAGGCAACGCGTCGGCCGGCAGGGCCGGTGGCCGGGCACCCGACGGGTGCGCAGTCGGTGGCGTCGGCTCACGACGGCCGGCCCTCGTCGATCGAATCACTCGGTCATCTCCCTGGTCACACCCTCCGCGCCGGCTCCGACACCGGGGGTACCGCCCCGGTCGACCAGCGGCAGCGAGCGTAGCGCGCGTTCCAGGTGCCACTGCAGGTGCGCCGCGACCAGGCCGCTGCACTCCCGACGGGTCCCCGCCTCGGTGGCGTCGGCGATCCGCCAGTCGCCGGTGGTCAGCGCGGACATCAGGTCGACGGTGGCCGGTGCCGGATGGGCCGCGCCGGGCGGTCGGCAGTCCGGGCAGACCGCACCCCCGGCCGGTACGGAGAACGCCCGGTGCCGCCCCGGCGTGCCGCAGACCGCGCACGCGGTCAACGCCGGTGCCCAGCCGGCCAGCGACATCGCCCGCAGCAGGTACGCGTCGAGCACCAGGGTGGTGGCGTGCTCGGCCACCGACAGCGCGCGCAGCGCGCCCAGGGTGAGCTGGAACAGCCGCAGCGACGGCTCCCGCTCCACCGGGGTGAGCCGCTCGGCGGTCTCGGCGATCGCGCTGGCCGCGGTGTACCTCGGGTAGTCGCCGAGGAACCGCTTGCCGTACAGGTCGATCCCCTCGACCTGGCTGACGCTGTGCAGTGAGCTGCCGACGTTGCCCTTGGGGTCGCCGGCCAGTTGCAGGTCGACGTGCCCGAACGGCTCCAGCCGGGCACCGAACTTGCTGGTGGTGCGCCGGACCCCCCGGGCGACCGCCCGCATCCGGCCGTGCCGGCGGGTCAGCAGCGTGATGATCCGGTCGGACTCGCCGAGCTTCTGCACGCGCAGCACCACCGCGTCGTCGCGGTAGAGCTGTCGGCGGTACCCGGTCACCCGGTCATTCTCTCTCGGGGTCCGAAATCAGGGTCAGCTCGGGGTGCACCGGCCGGTCGTCCCCGATGCGCGCCGCCGCGCCCGGGCCGTACCGTTCCGCCATGCCTCGGTTCCAGACCGCCCGCCGACCCGCCGTGACCGCCCGGTCGAAACCCCGCCGGGTCGCCGCGTTCGGCACCATCGCCGCGCTCGTGCTCGTCACCGGCTGCGACGGCCTCGCCTCCCGACGGCTCGACTTCGACGACACCGAGTCGGCCCGGATCACCGGCATCACCGTGCTCCGGGGTGCGGGTGACGTCACCGTCCGCGCCACCGACGCCACCACCGGGGTACGGATCAAACGGATCCTGCGCTACCAGGGCGCCAACCAGCCGGACACCAGCTACCAGATCCGGGGCGGGGAGCTGGTGCTGGACACCGACTGCGGCAACCGTTGCTCGCTGTCCTACGAGGTGACCGCCCCGGTGGGCGTCACCGTGCAGGGCGAGCTGGAGGCGGGCCAACTGGACCTGAGCCGGGTGGGTCCGGTGGAGATCACCCTCGGCGCGGGGGACGTCCGGATCAGCGAGAGCAACGGTCCGGTCCGCGCCCGTACCGACGCGGGTGACATCGAGGTCGACCGGATCACCGGCCCGGTCTTCCTGCGCAGCGGGGCCGGCGACGTGACCGGCAAGGCCCTCGGCACCGGTGCGGTCGACGTCGTCACCGAGGTCGGCGACATCTCGGTCTCGCTCGACCAGGTGGCCTCGGCACGCGCGCACAGCGAGACCGGCTCGGTGACGCTGAGCGTGCCGGACGGCCGGTACCAGGTCCGGCACCAGGGTGAGCCGGACGAGGGTGACATCGAGGTGCCCCACGATCCGGGTGCCACCGCCGTGCTCGACGTACGGGTCGACAACGGCCAGTTGAAGATCACCCGCCGGTGACCTACCGGGCCTCGTCGTCGGCCCGCCGCCCCGCGCCGGCCCGGACCCCCACCTCGTCGCCGGCCCGGGCCTGCGGCAGGTCGTCGGCGTGACCTCGCCGCCCGTCCCGGGTGCCGGCCGGCTCGTTGCCGACGCGGCTCCTCGGCACCTCGGCGGTGCCGGTGGCCGGGGCCGGGCGACGGCCACCGGGCAGCAGCTCCGGTGGGCGGCGGGCCGCCACGTCCTCCACCCAGCCGACCAGCACCGTCACCACCGCGACCAGGGCGAAGACCAGCACCACCCGGATGGCCAGGCCGACCGGATCCTGATGGGACCAGCCGACCACGTCGACCAGCGGGGTCAACGCGACCACGAACGGCATGTGCCACAGGTAGACGGTGAGCGCCCGCCGGTTCAGCACCGTCACCGTACGGCCGAAGGCGGCGTTGCGGTCCACCCAGGCCGCGCCGGACGGGGCCCGGCCGAGGGCGACCAGGATGAACGCCGCCGACCAGAGGGCGTTGCCCAGCGGGATGTCGTTGAGGTCGTACCCCCGGGGGCCGTGGTTGGCCAGGATCCAGGCCAGCCCGAGACCACCCACCACGACCACGAGCGGGACGAACACCCGGTTGCCGATCCGGCGCAGCAGACCGTCGTGGTGGGCGAAGCCGAGCAGCCACGCTCCGAAGTAGAGCCCGAACTCGCGCACCGCCAGCGACGGATCGGCCAGCACCCCCACCTCGATCGCCACCAACAGCAGGTACGGGGCGAGCAAGGTCGGCAGTGGGGCCCGCCGGAACAGCCACAGCGCCACCGGTGAGGCGAGCACGAACCACAGGTAGTCGCGCAGGTACCAGATCACGCTCAGCGCGAGCGCACCCCAGCCGTTGGCCGGCGGATCGGCGATCGGGAAGAGCCACAGCACGATCCGCCAGGTCGGCGTCAGACCGGTGAGCAGCATGGCGGGTACGAACACCAGGGCGACCACCCACAGCGAGGGCAGCAGCCGACGGAGCCGTCGACCCACCGCCGGTGCCCCGGTACGGGTGAGCGAGGCGGCCATCAACGAGCCGGCGAGCGCGAACATCACCGACATGGCCGGGAAAATCAACGTCAGGCTGGCCCACCCGGTGACGTGGTAGACCACGACCCGGACGATGGCGAGGAAGCGAAGAAGATCCAGGTATCGGTTACGCATCAGCTGCATCCGGGTCGGCGGGCAGGACAGGCACAAACCTCCCTACCCTCGACGCTCCGCCGGAAAAACAGCTAGCAAAGCCGCATAGACGTGAGATATCCCATTCGCGGCGCGGGGTGGGGTCGGGTCAGAAGCCGAGCTTGCGCAGCTGCTTCGGGTCCCGCTGCCAGTCCTTGGCCACCCGGACGTGCAGGTCCAGGTAGACCCGGGTGCCGAGCAGCTCCTCGATCTGCTGGCGGGCGGTGATGCCGACCTCCTTGAGGCGGCTGGCCCGGTGACCCAGCACGATCGCCTTCTGGCTTGGTCGTTCGACGTAGACGTCGGCGAAGATCTTCATGACCTTGCCCTCGGGGATCATCTCCTCGACAACCACCGCGATGGAGTGCGGCAGCTCGTCGCGGACCCCCTCCAGGGCCGCCTCCCGGATCAGCTCGGCGACCAGCACCTGCTCCGGGTCCTCGGTGAGCATGTCGTCCGGATAGAGCTGCGGCGACGGCGGAAGGTAGCCGGTCATCACGTCGACCAGGGTGTCCACCTGGTGCCCGGAGACCGCGCTGACCGGCACCACCGCCGCGAAGTCACCCAGCTCGCTGACCGCCAGCAACTGCTCGGCCAGCCGCTTCTTGTCCACCAGGTCGGTCTTGGTGACCACGGCGAGCACGGTCGCCTTCAACTCGGCCAGCTCACCGCTGATGAACCGGTCGCCCCGGCCCACCGGCTCGTCCGCCGGGATACAGAGGCCGATCACGTCGACCTCGCTCCAGGTCGTCCGCACCAGGTCGTTGAGCCGCTCGCCGAGCAGGGTACGCGGACGGTGCAGGCCGGGGGTGTCGACCAGGACGAGCTGCGAGTCCGGCCGGTGCAGGACGGCCCGGATGACGTGCCGGGTGGTCTGCGGCTTGTTCGAGGTAATCGCGATCTTCTGCCCGACGATCGCGTTGGTGAGCGTCGACTTGCCGGCGTTCGGCCGCCCGACGAAACAGGCGAAACCGGCCCGGTACGGGCGCTCGGCGGTCAGCCCCGTGCCGGTCACTCGGCCACCGTGCCGAGCAGTGTGCCGTCCGGGGCGGCCACGTGGATCGGCGCCTCGGCGGCCAGGTCACGCACGGCGGCGTGCCCCGCGCCGTCCAGCGTCGAGGCCTCGGTCACCAACACCGCAGCCTCCAGCCGGGTCGCACCGGCGGCAACCGCCGAGGCGACCGCGAGCTGCAACGCGGTCAGGGTCAGCGACGGCAGGGCGACGTTCGCCGCCGCGTACGTCCGGCCGTCCTGATCCCGGACTGCCGCGCCCTCGACCGCGCCCACCCGGCCCCGCGCGCCCCGGGCCAGCACGACCAGCTTGGCGTCCTCGGCGCCGAGCTCGGTCACCGGCCCGGACGGGGTGGAACGGGCGGCGGGTGCCACGGGTGTGTCAGGCATCGGCGGGTTGCCTCTCCTCGGATCGGTTGTCGTTGTCCCGGGGCTCGGACTGCTCGCCCTGCCCCGCCTCGTGCCGCGGCTCGGCCCGGCTCACCAGCAGGGTGTCGATCCGGTTTCGTCGGCCGGTGGTGCCCTCGGCGACCAGAGACAGCCCGGCCACCTCGGCCTGCGCCCCCGGGATCGGCACCCGACCCAGGGCCTGGGCGAGCAGGCCGCCGACCGTCTCCACCTCGTCGGTGGGCAGCTCGGTGTCGAACAGCTCGCCGAGATCCTCGACCGGGAGCCGGGCGGTGACCCGGACCGCACCGTCGTCGAGATGCTCGACGGGCGGGCGTTCGACATCGTACTCGTCGGTGATCTCGCCGACGATCTCCTCCAGGATGTCCTCGATGGTGACCAACCCGCCGGTGCCGCCGTACTCGTCGACCACGATCACCAGGTGTCGGCGGGCCGCCTGCATCTCCGACAGCAGATCGTCGACCGGCTTGGACTCCGGGACGAAGGTGGCCGGGCGCATCAGCTCGGCCACGTCGCACCGGGCGTCCTCGGCCGCGCCGCCCTGGGTACGCCGGATCAGGTCCTTGAGATACAACACCCCGAGCACGTCGTCGACACTCTCGCCGATCACCGGGATCCGGGAGAAGCCGGAGCGCAGGAAGAGCGCCAACGCCTGGGAGAGCGTCTTGCCCCGCTCGATCCAGACCATCTCGGTGCGGGGCACCATCACCTCGCGGGCGATCGTGCCGCCGAGCGCGAAGACCTTCTCGATCATCTGCCGCTCGCCGTGCTCGACCACCCCGCGCTGCTCGGCCAGGTCGACCAGCTCCCGCAGCTCCACCTGGGTGGCGAACGGCCCCTCCCGGAAGCCCCGCCCGGGGGTCACCGCGTTGCCGATCAGGATCAGCAGCGAGGCCAGCGGGTTCAGCGCCCGGCCCAACCAGCGCACCAGCGGCGCGACGGCCCGACCGACCGAGTACGCGTGCTGGCGGCCCAGCGTGCGGGGCGCGACGCCGACCGCCACGAAGCTGACCACGGTCATCGCCCCGGCGGTGATCAACGCCGCCCGCCAGCCCGCCCCGAAGGTGTCCACCGCGACCAGGGCCACCAGCGTGGTGGCGGTCAGCTCGGTGAGCAACCGGAGCAGGAGCAGCAGGTTGAGGTGGCGTACCACGTCACCGGCGACCAGCTGGAGGGTCCGCGCGCCGCGCGCCCCGTCCCGGGCCAGCTCCGCGGCGCGGGCCGGGGAGATCGCGGCCAACGCCGCCTCGGTCATCGCGATCAACCCGGCGAGCACCAGCAGGCCCGCCGCGAAGAACAACAGTTGCAGGTCGGGCAGGCCGGCCGGGCCGGCGGCAAGGACGAGGCCGGCCGGACTGGCGGCGAGGACCGGGCCGGCCGGCCCGGCGGCAACCGTCGGGCCGGTGGCGAGCAGTGGGCCGGCGGTGTGGCCGGCCGCGAGTATCAGGGGGGTCATCACCGGGTCCGGGTCGACCGCCAGCTCGCCAGCAACCGGGCCTGGAGGGCGAACATCTCCCGCTCCTCCTCCGGCTCGGCGTGGTCGTAGCCGAGCAGGTGCAGCACCCCGTGCACGGTGAGCAGGTGCAACTCGTCGGCGGGCGCGTGCCCGGCGGTGGCCGCCTGCTTGGCCGCCACCTCCGGGCAGAGCACGATGTCACCGAGCAACGCCGGCTCACCGCCCGGACTGCTGGCCTCACCGGGCCCGTGGTCGACGCTGCCCTCGTCCATGGGGAAGGCCAGCACGTCGGTGGGGCCGTCGCCGCCCATCCAGCGATGGTTCAGCTCGGACATGTAGTCGATGTCGACCAGCAGCACGGAGAGCTCGGCGAGGGGGTTGACCCCCATCTCGTCGAGGGCGTGCCGGGCGACGGCGAGTACGGCGTCGGTGTCGACCTCGACGCCGGACTCGTTCGCGATCTCGATGGACAACTGACTCTCCTGCTCTAGCGGCGTCGGCCGGCCCGGCCGCCCTGCGGGCCCCGGCCAGGCACGGCGCGCACGTTCTGCGCCTGCTCGTTCTCCTGCTCGGCGTCCCAGCGGGCGTAGGCGTCGACGATCTCCCCGACCAGCCGGTGCCGCACCACGTCGGCGCTCGACAACTGGGCGAAGTGCACGTCCTGCACGTTCTCCAGGATCTCCCGGACCACCCGTAGCCCGCTGGTCGTGCCGCCGGGCAGGTCGACCTGGGTGACGTCACCGGTGACCACGATCTTGGAACCGAAGCCGAGCCGGGTGAGGAACATCTTCATCTGCTCGGGCGTGGTGTTCTGCGCCTCGTCCAGAATGATGAACGCGTCGTTCAGGGTGTTGTGCGTCACCAGGAAGTCGTCCGTGACGTACAGCGAGTCCTCCGCGGCGACCTGGATACACATCGTCTCCTGCACACCGGCCGGGACGATCGAGTCGATGAAACGCATCGGGCGACCGCCGCCGTGCTCGTCGTAGCGGTCACGCTTGCGGGTCAGGCGGAACGGCGCGATGCCGGCGGGAAGCCGGATCTCCACCACGTAGGCGTCGGCCCGGTACGACACCGGCCGCCCGTTGGCCAGACCGGGCTTGCGACCCTCAGCCGGGCGGACCCGCCAGGTCGCCACCCCGCCGAGCGACCGGACGAGCTGGACGACGTCGTCGCGAAGCCGGACGGAGGTCGTGGCGTACTGCACCCGACAGCTACGCCCCGGCTGAAGGACCGGCCCGCCGTCGGTGTCCAGCAGGCCCTGCAGGACGGCCAGCCGAACATCGAGGCTGTTGTGCTTGTAGAGGTCGGGCACGAACGTTGTCCCGGACTTCTTCCCGGCCAGGCCCAGCTCACGAACGGCACGGGTCACCGGGTCGGCGACGATGACACCGCCCCGATGGCCGTGCACGTGCCGCAGGACGTAGTCATAATCGCCCTTGCGGACCAGTTCGATGTCGGGCAGCGCCCGCTCGATCGCGACGGCAAGCTCGGGATCCGCCGTGCAGAAGCTCGGTGTCGCTCGGGACGAGAAGCAGCCGTCCCCCAGCAGCAGGCCGAGCGCGTACGGATCGAGCGGAACCTCCTGCGACTCCAGCTCGACGGGCGCGACGACGGGCAACTCGTACCGACGGGTGTGTCCCCGCCACTCCCGGCCGATCATCTCCTGCGTCTCGATTGTGCGCTTGCGACCGCGCCGCTTGTCGTCGGGGGTGGCGACGGTCCAGAGGTGCTCACCGCAGCAGACGGTGGATGCCCCGTCCTGGCTGGTGACCCGGTAGACCTCCTTACGCCCCTGCGGATGAATGCCGATGACCGGCGTCGGCATCCCGTTCGAGCCGATGACCAGGTCGCCCACCCGCAGTGAACCGAACGGCTTGAACCCCTCCGGGGTCAGGACCCGAGCGTCGTACGGCTGCGCACGGCCCCGCATATATGCCAGTGGGGCGACCTCGATCGTGCCGGCGGCCATCAGCTTCGGGATCGACTCGGGGTCGAGCATGTCGTGCAGCGCGTCGTAGAGCGGGCGAAGGTACGGGTCGATCTTCTCGTTGAGGGTGCCGGGCAGGAAACCCAGCCGCTCCCCCGCCTCGACCGCCGGCCGGGTCAGGATGATCCGGTTGACCTGCTTGGCCTGCAACGCCTGGACGGCCTTGGCCATCGCCAGGTAGGTCTTGCCGGTGCCGGCGGGCCCGATGCCGAAGACGATGGTGTGCACGTCGATCGCGTCGACGTAGTGCTTCTGGCCCAGGGTCTTCGGGCGGATGGTGCGGCCACGCCGGGAGAGGATGTTGAGCGTCAGGACCTCGGCGGGCCGCTCGGCGCCACCCTGCTCGAGCATGCCGACGGTACGCCGTACGGCGTCGGTGGTCAGGGTCTCGCCTTTCTCGATCAACTCGATCAGCTCGGCGAAGAGCCGCTCGGCGAGGGCGTTGTCCGTCGGCGTACCGGTGATGGTGATCTCGTTGCCGCGGACGTGCACGTCACTGGTGACCGAGCGCTCGACGAGCCGCAGGATCTCGTCGCCCGCGCCGAGCAGGTTGACCATGATCTTCGGGTCGGGGACGGTGATCCTGGTCTGCGCCTGGGGCGGGCCGGGAGGTGGGGTGCCGGTCATAGGTCGGGCCCGTCGGGCCCTGCGCCACCTGCTCTCGATCTCTGCCCCGGCCCTGCTGGCGCGCGGCGTGCTTGACGTTGCACCCATGATATCGGGTCCCACCCGGCCGCACCTCGCCCATTTCGGCCGGATCCGCCCGGTGCCCACCCCACCCGGCGCGCCCCTCCGAAAGGAAGGGCCCCTTCTTAACCGTATGCGTTAAGAAGGGGCCCTTCCTTACCCGGCGAGCATGGGGCCGAGGGGGGCGCCGCCGAGCAGGTGGGCGTGGACGTGGAAGACCTCCTGGCCGCCGTACGCGCCGGTGTTGAACATCAACCGGAAGCCGTCGCCGAGCAGCCCCTCGTCCTCGGCCACAACGGCGGCCGTGGCCAGCACCTCGCCGGCCAACGCCGGGTCGCCCGCGCCGAGGGTGGCCACGTCGACGTAGTGCTCCTTCGGGATGACCAGCACGTGCACCGGCGCCTTCGGGCCGATGTCGCGGAACGCCAGGGTGCGCTCGGTCTCCCGGACGACGGTCGCAGGAATATCGCCGGCGACGATCCGGCAGAACAGGCAGTCGGTCTCCATCGGGGCATGCTAGCCGGGTACCGGGGGTGGGCTGTGCCGGCCCGGCCCGGCGGCGGCATGATGTCGGCGTGACTTCACGAGCGGTACTGGTGACCGGGGCCTCGCGCGGCATCGGCCGGGCCGTCGCCACGGCCTTCGCGGCCGGCGGTGACCGGGTGGCGGTGCACCACCGGGACTCGGCCGACCTGGCCGAGCGGCTCCGGACCGAACTGCCCGGCGACGGACACGTGGTGGTCCGGGCCGACCTGGCCGACCCGGACGCGGTACGGGCCATGGTCGACCGGGCGGCCGAGCTGCTCGGCGGCCTCGACGTGCTGGTCAACAACGCCGGGGTGTTCGGGCCGGCCGACCCACCGCACCCGGTCTTCGAGTCCAGCTACGAGCAGTGGCGGCAGCGGTGGCGGGAGGTCCTCGACACCAACCTCGTCGGGGCCGCCAACGTGGCCTGGTGCGCCGCCCAGCACATGCGCGAGCGGGGCGGTCGGATCGTCAACGTCTCGTCCCGGGGCGCCTTCCGGGGCGAGCCGACCAACCCGGCGTACGGGGCGAGCAAGGCCGGGCTGAACGCGATGGGTCAGTCCCTGGCGGTGGCGTTGGCCCCGTACGGCATCGCGGTCGCGATGGTGGCGCCCGGTTTCGTGGCCACCGACATGACCAACGAGCACCTCAAGGCTCCCCGGGGTGACGCGGTCCGGGCGCAGAGCCCGTTCGACCGGGTGGGCCGGCCGGAGGAGATCGCCGCCGCCGTGCACTGGCTGGCCTCCCCGGCCGCCGAGTGGGCCTCCGGCACCGTGCTCGACCTCAACGGCGCCTCCCACCTCCGCTGAAAGGAAGGGCCCCCTGTTATCGCTTTCGGTATAGGAGGGGACCCTTCCTAACGCCTGTGGTCCGGCGGGCGCCGGACCAGCCTGTCCGGCGGGCGCGTGCCGACCGGCCCTACGGGCGCCGAATGGGTCGCCGGGACAGGGTGGTCGAGTGCCGGCACGGGGTAAGGATTGCCGACATGGCCGACACCCCGCCGCTGGACCTCGCCGACGAATACCAGGTGGCCGATGGCCACGACGACGACCCGATCCTGCTCCGCCCGGACGGCACGCCGGTGGACACCTGGCGGGAGGACTACCCGTACGACCACCGCATGGAGCGCGAGGAGTACGACCGGCACAAGCGGCTGCTGCAGATCGAGCTGCTCAAGCTGCAGGAGTGGATCACGGAGTCCGGTGAGCGGTTGGTGATCCTCTTCGAGGGGCGGGACGCGGCCGGCAAGGGCGGCACCATCAAGCGCTTCATGGAGCATCTGAACCCACGCGGGGCGCAGGTGGTGGCGCTGACCAAGCCCAACGAGCGGGAGTCCAGCCAGTGGTACTTCCAGCGCTGGTTGCGGCACCTGCCGGCCGCCGGTGAGATCGTGCTCTTCGACCGGTCCTGGTACAACCGGGCCGGCGTGGAGCGGGTGATGGGGTTCTGCACCCGCAAGGAATACCTGGAGTTCCTGCGGCAGGCCCCCGAGCTGGAGCGGATGCTCACCCGGTCGGGGATCCGGCTGGTCAAGTTCTGGTTCTCGGTGTCGCAGAACGAGCAGCGCACCCGGTTCGCCGTCCGCCAGGTCGACCCGGTACGACAGTGGAAACTCTCCCCGATGGACATCGCCTCGCTGGACCGGTGGGACGAGTACACCGAGGCGAAGGAGGCGATGTTCTTCTACACCGACACCGCCGACGCGCCGTGGACGGTGGTGAAGAGCAACGACAAGAAGCGCGCCCGCCTGGAGGCGATGCGCCACGTGCTCAACCGATTCGAGTACGCCAACAAGGATCCCGAGGTCGTCGGAGTGCCGGACCCGCTGATCGTCGGCCCGGCCGGCCTGGACCTGCGCCCGGACGACCACCCGGTGCAGGTCTTCCCCCGGCTCTGACGGCGCGGGATCTCTCTCGTCCCGGCAGCCACCCTCCCCCGCCCCGGCAGCCTCCCCCACGTCCCGGCGGCCTCCCCCACGTGCCGGCAGCCGCCCTCTCCCGTCCCGGCAGCCTCCCCCGTCCGGGGACTCTCCCGTGCCGGGCGGCGAGAAGGCAGCTTCCGGCTCGGGCGGTGAGAGGGGAACCCTGCTATACCGAAAGCGTTAACAGGGGGCCCTTCCTTACCCGGCTACCAGCGGGTTAGGCGGGTGGAGAGCAGGGCGAGGGCGGCGACCCCGGCGGTGGAGGTACGCAGCACCGTCGGGCCCAGCCGGACCGGCCGGGCACCGGCGGCGGTGAAGGTGGTCAGTTCCGTCTCGGCCACCCCACCCTCCGGGCCCACCACCAGCACGATCTCGCCGGTCGTGGGCAACTCGGCGGTGCTCAGCCGTTCGTCGGCGCCCTCGTGCAGGACGAACGCGGCGGCGGCGCCGGCCAGCCGGCGGGCCACCGTCGGGGTGGACTCGTCGGGTGCTCCGGCCACCACCGGCAGCCAGGCCCGGCGGGCCTGTTTGGCGGCCTCCCGGGCGGTCGCCGCCCACTTCTGCCGGGCCCGTACGCCCCGTTCACCCCGCCACTGCACCACCGAGCGGGACGCCGCCCAGGGCACGATCTCGTCCACCCCGACCTCGGTCATCGCCTGCACGGCCAGTTCACCCCGGTCGCCCTTGGCGATGCCCTGCACCACCACGAGGCGGGGTACCGGCGCGTCGACGTACCCCCGGGAGGTGATATCGGCGGTGAGGCTGCCCCGGCCGACGGTGGTGACCACGGCGTCGGCGGTGCCGCCTCGGCCGTCGGCGAGCAGCAGTTCCTGGCCGGCCCGCAGGCGTTGCACGGTGGCGGCGTGGTGGCCCTCCGGCCCGTCGAGGGTCAGGGTGTCACCGGTGGGCAGGGCGTCGACCAGGAAGAGCGGCGCGGACACTCAGGCGTGCCCGTTGAAGGCGTCCCGCATCCGGGAGAAGAAGCCACCCTGCTTGGTCAGCTCGGCGACCTCCTCGCCCCGGGTCTTGGCGAAGTCGCGCAGCATCCGCTCCTGGTCGGCGTCGAGCTTGGTGGGCGTCCGCACGTCGAGGTGGACGTAGAGGTCGCCCCGGCCGGTGCCGCGCAGGTGTGGCACCCCACGGGCGCGCAGCCGCAGGGTGCTGCCCGGCTGGGTGCCGGCCTTGACGTCGACGGTCTCCTCGCTGTCCAGGGTCTTGATGGTCAGCCGGGTGCCCAGGGCGGCGGCGGTCATCGGCACCGTGACCCGGCAGTGCAGGTCGTCGCCCTTGCGGGAGTAGACGTCGTGCGGCCGCTCGTGGATCTCGACGTAGAGGTCTCCGGGGGTGCCGCCACCCGGGCCGACCTCGCCCTGCTGGGCCAGCCGGATCCGCATGCCGTCCTCGACCCCGGCCGGGATCTTGACGGTCAGCGAGCGGCGGGTGCGGACCCGTCCGTCGCCGGCGCAGGTCGGGCAGGGGTGCGGGATCGTGGTGCCGTAGCCCTGGCAGACCGTGCAGGGGCGGGCGGAGACCACCTGGCCGAGGAAGGTGCGTTGCACCGACTGCACCTCGCCCCGGCCACCGCACGTCTCGCAGGTGGCCAGGTGGGTGCCGGCGGCGGTGCCCGCGCCGGAGCAGGTGGTGCAGAGCACGGCCGTGTCGACGTTGATCGGCGCCTCGACGCCGAAGGCGGTCTCCTGCAGGTCGAGTTCCAAGCGCAGGATGGCGTCCGCGCCGGGTCGGGTCCGCGGGCGCGGACCCCGGGCGCCACCGGCGGCCCCGCCGAAGAACGCGTCCATGATGTCCTGGAAGCCGGCGAACGGGCCGGCGCCGGGCCCGCCCGGGCCACCCGCGCCGCCGCCGGGTGCCAGCGGGTCGCCGCCCAGGTCGACGATCTGCCGTTTCCGGTCGTCCGACAGGACCTCGTACGCGGCGTTGATGTCCTTGAACTTCTCCTGGGCCTCCGGGTCCGGATTCACGTCCGGGTGGAACCGCCGCGCCAACTTGCGGTAGGCGCGCTTGATCTCGTCATCGGAGGCTTCCCGGTCAACCCCGAGAATGCCGTAGTAGTCCCTGGCCACTGCGTCCCGTGTCCTCATGTTTCGTCTCGCTCTGCGCCGATCGTCGGCCCGACTGGTCAGTTCTGGGCCAGCAGCTCGCCCACGTAGCGTGCCACGGCCCGGACCGTGGCGATGGTGCCGGGGTAGTCCATCCGGGTCGGCCCCAGCACCCCCAACCCACCAACGATGGTCGTGCCCGGCCCGTAGCCGGTGCTGACCACCGAGGCGGCGCGCAGGTTGTCGACCTCGTTCTCGTCGCCGATCAGCACCCGGGTGGTGCTCGGCTCGGCCTCGCCGATCAGCTTGAGCAGGACGACCTCCTCCTCCAGCGCCTCCAGGATCGGCCGTAGCGACCCCTGGAAGTCGAGCAGGCCGCCCCGGGTCAGGTTGGCGGTGCCGGCCAGCGCCAGCCGCTCCTCGTGCCGCTCGACAAGCGTCTCCAGCAGCACGGTGGAGAGCGTGGTCATGGCCGGGCGCAGCTGCGGCGAGGCCTCCTCGACCAGCGCCTGCACCAGCGGCGGGGTCTCGGAGAGCCGGGTACCGCCGAGCTTCTCGTTGAGCAGGCGACGCAGGTCGGTGACGTCGTCGGCGGGGATCGGCGCGGGCAGCTCGACCAGCCGCTGCTCGACCCGGCCGGTGTCGGCGATCATGACCAGCATCAGCCGGGTGGTGGAGATCGGCACCAGCTCCAGGTGACGGACCGAGGAACGGGCGAGGCTCGGGTACTGCACCACGGCCACCTGGCGGGTGAGCTGGGCCAGCAGCCGCACCGTGCGGTGCACCACGTCGTCGAGGTCGACCGCGCCGAGCAGGAACCGCTCGATGGCCCGTCGTTCGGCGGGGCTGAGCGGCTTGACCCGGGACAGCCGGTCGACGAAGAGCCGGTAGCCGCGGTCGGTGGGCACCCGGCCGGCGCTGGTGTGCGGCTGCCGGATGTAGCCCTCCTCCTCCAGCACCGCCATGTCGTTGCGGACGGTCGCCGGGGAGACACCGAGCTGGTGCCGCTCGACCAGGGCCCGACTGCCGACCGGCTCCTGGGTGGCTACGTAGTCCTCGACGATCGCGCGCAGCACGGCGAGTTTGCGGTCGTCGAGACCCATGCTCCCACCTCCTGTCGCGCGTCGACCCGGCTCGCGGGCCGCGCGGCCGCGCCGTCGGGTGCGGGCCGGCCGCACCTCCTGGCACTCGACTGTAGCGAGTGCCAGTCTACGTCGGGTGCCCGCGGCGACGCGATGATCGGTACCGCGCCGGAGCCCGGTGCGCCCCGTCACCTGTGTCGCTCCGGTGCCCCCTTGCCGGCTGCACCTACCGTGAGCTTCATGACTGAACCACCTCGCCCACCGGGATCGGGCGACCCCGACCCTCAGCGGTCCGATCCGACCGCCCCGATGCATCCCCCCGCCGACCCCTTCGGCTACGAACCACCCACCGCTCCACTGTCCGGGACGTCAGGGCCGGGCGACTACCCCCCACCCGGTGGATACCCCCCGCCGGAGCAGCCCACCTCCGGTGGCTACCCGCCACCGTTCCCGGGCACCGGGGGCTACCCGCCGCCCGGCGGCAACCCTCCGCCGGGCAACTATCCCCCACCGGGTGGGAATCCCCCGCCGGGCGTCGGGTACCCGACCGGCGGCGGCTACGGTGGGCCACCGGCCGGCTACCCCAGCTCCGAGGAGAAGAACTGGGCGCTCATCGCCCACTTCGGCGGGGCGCTCGGGGTGGTCGTCGGCGGTGGGCTGCTGGGTTGGGTCGCCCCACTGATCGCGTACTCGGCCAAGGGGCAGTCGCCGGCCGTCCGGGCACACGCCGTGGCCGCGCTGAACTTCCAGCTCACCTGGGTGATCGCGCTCGCGCTCAGCTTCGTACTGGCCTTCGTCACCTGCGGGGTGCTGTTCTTCGTGCCGATGCTGGTCGCGCTGGTGCCGCTGATCTTCGGCATCGTCGCCGGGGTCAAGGCCGGCGAGGGCGTCCTCTACCGCTACCCGATGACGTCCCGCTTCATCAAGTAGGCCGGGCGGATTCACCGCGGCCGGACCGCCGGGTGTGCTCAGGGCAGTAGGTCGCGGACCACGGCGTCGGCGAGCAGGCGGCCACGCAGGGTGAGCACCGCCCGACCGTCGGCGTACCGTGCCCCGTCGAGCAGGCCGGCCGTCCGGGCCCGCTCGGCGCCGGCCCGCCCCGGCTCGTCGAGCACCGACAGGGGCAGCCCGTCGGCCAGCCGGAGCCGGAGCATCACGTCCTCCATGTGCGCCTCGGTGGCGGTGAGCACCTCCCGGGCCTGGCCCGGTGAGTGCCCCCGGGCCAGCCGGGCCGCGTACGCGGTGGGGTGTTTGACGTTCCACCAGCGCACCCCGCCGACGTGGCTGTGCGCCCCCGGGCCCAGGCCCCACCAGTCGCCGCCGGTCCAGTACAGCAGGTTGTGCCGGCACCGGGCGGCCGGCGTCCGGGCCCAGTTGGAGACCTCGTACCAGGAGAAACCGGCCGCGTCGAGGGCGGCCTCGGCGGCCAGGTAACGGTCCGCCGCCACGTCGTCGGAGGGGTACGGCAGCTCGCCCCGCCGCATCCGGGCGGCCAGCCGGGTGCCGTCCTCGATGATCAGGGCGTACGCGCTGACGTGGTCCACCCCCGCCGCGACGACCTGGTCCAGGCTGGCGGCGAAGTCCTCGGCGCGCTCCCCCGGCGTACCGTAGATCAGGTCCAGGTTGACGTGGTCGAAACCGGCGTCGCGGGCCTCCAGTGCGGCGGCGGTGGCCCGGCCGGCGCGGTGCCCGCGCTCCAGCACGGCCAGCACCCCCGGCGCGGCCGACTGCATGCCGAGCGAGATCCGGGTGTACCCGGCCGCCCGCAGGGTCTTCAGCGACGCGGGGGTGACCGACTCAGGGTTCGCCTCGGTGCTCACCTCGGCGTCGGCGGCCAACCCCCAGGTGCGGTCGATCGCGTCCAGGATCCGGGCCAGGTCGTCGGCGGGCAGCAGGGTCGGGGTGCCACCGCCGACGAAGACCGTCTCCACCCGGGGCGGCGGGCGGTCGCCGAGCACCCGGGCGGCCAAGGCCAACTCGGCCAGCACGGTGTCGGCGTAGCTCTCCCGGCTCGCCCCGCCCCCCAGCTCGGCGGCGGTGTACGTGTTGAAGTCGCAGTAACCACACCGACTGGCGCAGAACGGCACGTGCACGTACACCCCGAACCCACGCCTGCCGACGGCAGCGGTGGCGGAGGCGGGCAGCGAACCGTCGACCGGGACGGTCTCGCCTTCTGGAAGGACGCCGGGCATGGCCACTAGTGTGCCTGGATGACCTCCTCCGACGCGCTGGTGCGGGTGGCCACGGCCCACGGGGTGACCACACTCACCCTGGACAGCCCGGCCAACCGCAACGCGCTCTCCACCGGACTGATGACCGAACTGCTGGCCGGGCTGGCCGCCGCGGTCGCCGACGACACCGTCCGGGTGGTCGTGCTCGACCACACCGGCCCGGTCTTCTGCTCCGGGGCGGACCTGAAGGAGACCGCCGCGGCGTATGCCAGCGGGACGGTGCCCGCCGGCATGCTCGGTGACGTGCTCGCGGCCGTCTGGGCGTGCCCCAAGCCGGTGGTGGCCCGGGTCGCCGGACCGGCGCGGGCCGGCGGGCTGGGGCTGATCGCCGCGGCCGACCTGGCGATCTGCGCCGAGGAGGCCACGTTCGCCTTCACCGAGGTCCGGATCGGGGTGATCCCGGCGGTGATCTCGGCGACCGTCCTGCCCCGCCTGCACCCCCGGGCCGCCGCCGAGCTGTACCTGACCGGGGACACCTTCGACGGCCGGCGGGCCGCGCAGGTCGGCCTGGTCACCACCGCCGTGCCGGCCGCTGAACTGGACGCGGCGGTCACCCGGGCCTGCGCGTCGCTGGTCCGGGGCGCCCCGGGGGCGCTGGCCGGCGCCAAGGAGCTGCTGCGCCGCCCGGCCGTCACCGACCTGACGGCCGAGATCGCCGCGTTGGCGGCGCTCTCCACCGGGTACTTCCTGTCGGCCGAGGGACGGGAGGGGGTCCGGGCGTTCCGGGAGAAACGGCCCGCCAGCTGGGTACCTGTCGACGACGGGAGCGGTCCGGTCGCCTGAGGTACCCGACTCGCGACGGATCGTGACGATCCGGGCAGACAGGGGGCACTGCGCCCAGACCGACGTACGCTTGGCGAACCGTCGAACGGGAGGTGCGGGTGCGAGGTCGGGCAGTCGTCGCAGTAGGTGTCGTCCTCGCCATCGTCGCCCTCGTCGGGATCGGCATCGTCAGCCGGCAGGTCGGCCAGTTCCGCGTCCCGCTTACCGACCGGACCTGCACCGTCCAGGCCGACGGCCGGGTCGGGCTGGATCCCGACCAGATGGCCAACGCGGCGACCATCGCCGCGGTAGGCGTCCAGCGCGGCATGTCCGAACAGGCGGTGGTGGTCGCCCTGGCCACCGCGTACCAGGAGTCCAGCCTGCGCAACCTCGCCGGCGGCGACCGGGACTCGGTGGGGCTGTTCCAGCAGCGACCCAGCCAGGGCTGGGGCACGCCGGCCCAGATCCGTGACCCCCGGTACGCGGCCAACCGGTTCTACTCGGCGCTGAAGAAGGTCCGGGGCTGGGAACGGATGCGGGTCACCGACGCCGCCCAGGCCGTCCAACGCTCGGCCTTCCCCGAGGCGTACGAGAAGTGGGCGGACAACTCGCAGGTGCTCACCCGGGCCCTGCTCGGCGAGGCCACCGGCGCGGTGGCCTGCCGGTTCGGCACCGATCCGGTGCTGCGTGGCGCGGCGGCCACCACCGCGCTGACCCGGGCGCTGAACCTCGACTGGGGGCTGCCCGGCACCAGCTCGCCGGCGGATCTGACCGGGCTGCTCGTGCCCGCCGCCGACCAGCGCGACGGCTGGCGGTACGCGCACTGGCTGGTCTCCCACGCCCACGACCACGGGGTGAAGCGGGTCCGCTTCGCCGGGCTGGAGTGGACGGCGAAACAGGGCACCTGGAGCGAGGTGGACACCGGGGACGAACCGCAGGTCCTCGCCGAGGTCTTCGCCGATCTCTGACCGTCCGCTCCGCTCTCCGCGCTCCCGGCTCCCGGCTCTTCGCCTGCCGGCTTTCGGCCTCGGTGGAATCTGACATTCGCCCGATCGATCCCCATACCTCCCCGGTTTCGTCACCGCGCGCAGCCGACCCGCTGCCCCCGGTGGATCACCGGCCGTACCGGGACCAATGGCCCGTGGCCCGCTCTCGCCGGTGCGCGTTACGATCGGCGGCCTGTGCCAGAAATGGTTTCACCTCATGGGGAGGGGTACGACGAGGTGTTCGATTACGAGGGCCGGACCGGCTACGAGCCGATCAGCGACACCGACCGCAAGGAGTTTCACGAGCAGGGCTTCCTCCTGCTGCGGAACGTGCTGACCGAGGACCACCGGGCCGCCCTGGAAGCAGCCGTCGACCGCGTGTACGCGGAGGAGCAGGCCAAGGGCAAGACCACCAAGGACGGCACGCTGCACCTGCTGGGCTTCCTGGAGCGCGACGAGCTCTTCGGCGAGTTGCTCACCCACCCGATCGCCTTCCCGTACATGTGGGGGCTGGCCGGCTGGAACATCTACACCCACCACAACCACCTGGACGTCACCCCGCCGGCCGCCGAGCCGGAGAAGCCGTACTGGGGTTGGCACCAGGACGGGTACCGGCAGAACTCCGACCCGGAGACGATGGACCCGAACCTGCCCCGGCCGATGTTCTCGCTGAAGGTCGCGTACGTCCTCTCCGACCTGTCGGAGACCGGCCGTGGCGCCACCAAGGTCATCCCGGGCAGCCACCTGTGGAACTCGCTGGACCGGCCCAAGGACCTCAGCGTGCACAACCCGGACCCGGAGGGCACGGTGGAGATCACCGCGAACCCGGGTGACGCGTTCATCTTCGACCGCCGGCAGTGGCACTCGCGGTCGACGAACCTGTCGACCATCACCCGCAAGATGCTCTTCGTCGGGTACACCTACCGGTGGATCCGTCCGCTGGACGAGCTGCACCCGGACGTCAACGGCGAGTGGTACCGCAACCGCACGCCGGTCCAGCGTCAGCTGATCGGTGAGGGCACCCACACCGCCAACTACTGGGGCATCAACTGGGACGGATACGTCGACGACGAGATCCCGCTGCGCAAGGAGCTCAAGGAGCGCGGTCTGCTCGACCGCAGCATCCCCTGGCTCCGCTGACCTCGCGGTAAGGAAGGGCCCCCTGTTAACGCTTTCGGTATAGCAGGGGGCCCTTCTTAACGCCACGGACGATCTCGCCCGGACGATCACGCTCGGGCGGGATCGCTCGGGCGGGATCGCTCGGGCGGGATCGCTCGGGCGGGATCGCTCGGGCGGGATCGCTCGGGCGGGATCACGGCAGGGCGAGGTCAGGGCAGGGCGAGCCGGCGACGGACCTTGTCCCGGATCGCCTCCGGCAGCTCCGGCGCGTCGAGCAGCCGGGGCAACAGATCCGGTTCGAGGCTGGTGGCCCGGAACACCTCACCGATGGTGACGCCGTGCGCCGGTCTCGCCACCACCTCCACCGGATCCCCCGCGCCGACCTCGCCGGCCCGCAACACCCGCAGGTATGCCCCGGGCGCGGCCCGGGCGGTGAACCGTTTGATCAGGTCCGGCACCTGCCAGAACCCCGCGAACGTACGACAGGGGGTACGCGGCTTGGTCACCTGCAGCAGTGCCGAGCCGATCTGCCACTGCTCCCCGATCACGGCCCCGGTGACGTCCACGCCGGACGTCGTCAGGTTCTCGCCGAAGGCACCCGGCCGGATCTCCCGCCCCAGCTCGGTCGCCCACCAGGCCGCGTCCTGTTCGGCGTAGGCGTACACCGCCTGGTCGGGGCCGCCGTGGTGGGCCCGCTCGCCGATGAAGTCCCCGACCACACCGTCGGCGCGCAGCCACACCGGCCCCTCCGCCGGCCGCTTGTCGATCCCGCTCCGGCCGCTCGCGTCGCCGGCCCACTGCGCCTCGGTCACCACACCGAGGTTCACTGCCACCACCCTGCCAGTCATGCCGCCAGCGTACGGCGACCGACCCGGCCCGCGACGCCCCACGCAACACCCCCTGGCCGGGGTGTGAGAGGGGTACCCCTGTCGACCGAATGCGTTAACAGGGGGCCCTTCCTTTCAACAGGGGGGAGTGCGGAGGGGCGCCCGACCTACTAGGTCGGGCGCCCCTCCGCATTGCCAGGTGGTGCTTACCGGTGGCTGACGCCCCGGCGACGTCCGCCGACACCGGCGACCACGGCCACCGCGATCGCGGCCACGACAACCTGGACCAGCAGCTCACCGAAGTTGATGAAGGAGCTGCCGGTGGCGAGTCCCGCCGCGCGGGCGATCACGGTGCCGAGCAGGGCGGCACCCACACCGATGAGCATGTGCAGCCAGATCGGCATGTTCTGGCGGCCCGGCACGACCAGGCGACCCAGCGCACCGACGATCAGACCAACGATGAGCGCGGTGAGGATTCCGGCGACGGTCACGGTGGTTCTCCTTATATCTGCAGGTCAATTACGTTCGTGACCACATCAGTTCCCGGGTCGTCGAAAAATCAAACCGCCCCTGTGACACCATCCACACGGCACCGGGTCTCGCCTTGGTCCTGCCCGTGCCCCGGGCACCGCGCCGAGCCTCGCCCAGCCGCCAGTTGTGACGCCTCCCGTAGCGCCACCGGGAACCCCCGTCACAGCTGTTCCGCAACTACCAGGATGTTGTCCGCACGCACCCGCCCGAGACCACCACGACAGGGAACGTGTCGCCTGACTGTCGATCGGGCGTCGGGGTCGGAGGGGTGCGTCCCCGCGTCGGGCTGACCTCGTCGGGGCGCCGACGCACACGGAAGACGGCACACGGAAGGACGCCCGGCCAATTGGCCGGGCGTCCTTCCGTGGAGTGGTTTCGGTTACCGGTGGGTGACTCCCCGGCGACGGCCACCGACCCCGGCGACCAGGGCCACGGCCACGGCGGCCAGCAGGACCTGCAGCATGAGCTCCCGCCAGTCGATGCCGGCGGTCTCGGCGAAGCCGCTGGCCCGCGCGATGACCGTGCCGAGCAGGGCGGCACCGACACCGATCAGCATGTGCAGCCAGATCGGCATGTTCTGCCGGCCCGGCACGACCAGGCGACCCAGAGCGCCAATGATCAGACCAACAACGAGCGCAGTGATGATGCCCCAAACAGTGAGCTCCACGGTCGCCCTCCTTCTTCACGTCGTATCAAAGTTCGTGGTTGTGGGTGGTGCTGACCGGTGAATGCCCGGGGGCCGCCGACCTCAAACCGACTCAACCTGAACGATGGCGACGAGCATCGATCGAAAACACCTGCGTCGGTCCGCCGCAAAGTCGGGCTGACCAGGCCGTTCGGGCCTCAGTCGACAGTCGCCACAGGCCCGAAAAAAATCTGGTACGGCAACGTCCGCATCGGACGCGAACGGCCCGGGAGCCCCCGGTGGACGGGTGCTGCCGGGCCGTCGTCGTCGCGGGACGCGACCGCCGGGGTTACTTCTTGCCGGCGGACTTTCCGTCGGCGGAGTCGGAGGAGAGGGCGGCGATGAAGGCCTCCTGGGGAACCTCCACCCGGCCCACCATCTTCATCCGCTTCTTGCCCTCCTTCTGCTTCTCCAGCAGCTTGCGCTTACGGCTGATGTCGCCGCCGTAGCACTTGGCCAGCACGTCCTTGCGGATGGCCCGGATGGTCTCCCGGGCGATCACCCGGCTGCCGATGGCGGCCTGGATCGGCACCTCGAACTGCTGACGCGGGATGAGGTTGCGCAGCTTCGCGGCGATCGACGTGCCGTAGCTGTACGCCTTCTCCTTGTGCACGATCGCGCTGAACGCGTCCACCGGCTCGCCGTGCAGCAGGATGTCCACCTTGACCAGGTCGGAGGACTGCTCGCCGGAGGGCTCGTAGTCCAGCGAGGCGTACCCCTTGGTCCGGCTCTTGAGCTGGTCGAAGAAGTCGAAGATGATCTCCGCGAGGGGCAGCGTGTAGCGCAGCTCCACCCGGTCGGCGGAGAGGTAGTCCATCCCGAGCAGGCTGCCCCGGCGGCCCTGGCACAGCTCCATCACCGCGCCGACGTAGTCGTTCGGGGTGAGCACCGTGGCCCGTACCACCGGCTCGTACACCTCGGCGATCTTGCCGGTCGGGTACTCGCTGGGGTTGGTGACCACGATCTCCTCACCGTCCTCGGTGATGGCCCGGTAGACCACGTTCGGCGCGGTGGAGATCAGGTCGAGGTTGTACTCCCGCTCCAGCCGCTCCCGGATGATCTCCAGGTGCAGCAGGCCGAGGAAGCCGCAGCGGAACCCGAAGCCGAGCGCCCCCGAGGTCTCCGGCTCGTAGTCGAGCGCGGCGTCGTTGAGCTTGAGCTTGTCCAGGGCCTCGCGCAGGTTCGGGTAGTCCGAGCCGTCGATCGGGTAGAGCCCGGAGTACACCATCGGCTTCGGGTCCTTGTAGCCGCCGAGGGCCTCGGTGGCCGGCCGGGAGTTGATGGTGACGGTGTCACCGACCCGGGACTGCCGGACGTCCTTCACACCGGTGATCAGGTAACCCACCTCGCCGACGCCGAGCGCGTCGGCCTTGACCATCTCCGGCGAGATGACCCCGATCTCCAGCAGCTCGTGCACGGCGGCGGTGGACATCATCTTGATCCGGTCCCGGGCGCCGATCCGCCCGTCGATGACCCGGACGTAGGTGACCACCCCCCGGTAGACGTCGTACACCGAGTCGAAGATCATCGCGCGGGCCGGGGCCGCGGCCTCACCGACCGGCGGGACGAACTGCCGGACGATCTCGTCGAGCAGGTACGGCACACCGTCGCCGGTCTTGCCGGAGACCCGGATGCAGTCGGCCGGATCGCCGCCGATCAGATGGGCCAGTTCCTCGGCGTACTTCTCCGGCTGGGCCGCCGGCAGGTCGATCTTGTTGAGCACCGGAATGATCCGGAGATCGTTCTCCAGGGCCAGGTAGAGGTTGGCCAGGGTCTGCGCCTCGATGCCCTGGGCCGCGTCGACGAGCAGCAGCGCCCCCTCGCAGGCGGCCAGCGAACGGGACACCTCGTAGGTGAAGTCGACGTGCCCGGGGGTGTCGATCATGTTGAGTACGGCCTGCTCGCCGACCCGGTCACCCTCCCGGATCGTCCACGGCATCCGTACGGCCTGGCTCTTGATGGTGATGCCGCGTTCGCGCTCGATGTCCATCCGGTCGAGGTACTGCGCGCGCATCTGTCGGGGGTCGACCACGCCGGTGAGCTGCAGCATCCGGTCGGCCAGGGTCGACTTCCCGTGGTCGATGTGGGCGATGATGCAGAAGTTCCGGATGCGCGCCGGGTCGGTGGCACCGGGAGCGTTCGCGCCGGAATCGAGCTTCGGTGGCACAGCGGTCCGTTCTGGTCGGCTGACGTGAACAGGCCGGCGCGACGCCGGCCGCCTCCATGTTCCCACGTCCGCACGGCGCGCCCGTGGCGCGGGCGATCTCCGCTCAGCCAGCAGGACGTCCGGCGGTCACTCGACGGGCGGCTCGGCGAAGAGCGCGGCCAGCCGGGGCAGTCGCCGCCGCGCCTCGTCCTCGTCGTCGAAGTCCCAGAGATCGTTGAGGTCCGGCACCGGCGGCGGCTCCCGGTCCGCCGGCAGTTCGGTCGCGGTCGCCTTCCGGTACGCCTCCCACGGCACCGCCAGCAGCTCCCCGCCGGACAGCTCCGCGCCGCTCACCGCAACCGCCCGGACCTGCGGCAACTCGGCCAACGAGTCGGGGTCGGCGACCGCCCGGGCGAAGACCTGCCGCCCCTGGGTCATCAGCCAACCCCGGAACCGGTGGAAGTCGTCGGCGGAGATCCCGCCGTAGATCAGGTACGCCGCTCCCCAGAGGTCCACCCGGTGCGAGGCGGCCAGCACCCGGGCCTGGTGGTGGGCGTACCCGACGATCTCCTGCGGGTCGCGCTCGGCGAGCAGGGCGACGGCCCGGGCGGCGACCGCACCCGGTTCTCCCCCGCCCCCGGCGCGGGCCCGGTCGATCAACTGCCAGAAGTCGTCGGTCCTCATGACGGCGAGTCTGGCAGACCGGGGCCGCGGCCACGTCGACGCGCGTCGGACCCGGCCGACCCGGCAGCATGGTGGGGTGATTCCGCCGTCGCCGTACCCGGTGCCCCACCACTCGACCGCCCGGCGCCCGGCGTGGACGTCGCTGCCGCCCGCGCTGCGGGCCGCCGTCGCCGACCGCCTCGGTGCCCCGGTGGTCGCCGCCCGGACCGCCGGCGCCGGCTTCACCAGCGGCTTCGCCGCACTGCTGAGCACCGCCGACGGCGGCCAGGTCTTCGTGAAGGCCGCCAGCACCGCCGAGCAACCGCACCTGGTCGACTGGTACGCCCGGGAGGCCGCGATCCTGGCCCGGCTCCCCGGTGGCCTACCGGTCCCCCGACCGCGCTGGACGCTGTCCGAGGCCGGTTGGTTCGCCCTCGGCCTGGACGCTTTACCCGGCCGGATACCCCGGCTGCCCTGGGAGTCCACCGAGCTGACCGCCACCCTCACCGGCTACGCGCGGGTCGCCGCCGCACTGGCCGAGCCGCCGGCCGAGCTGACCGGGTTGGGCCTGCCGCACCTGGCCGACCTGGCCCGTCAGGACATCCTGTGGTGGGAGGAGGTGGCCGCCGGGCGGGAGCCGCCGCCGGTGTCCCCCGCGGGCACCCTCGACCGGCTCGACGAGCTGGTCGCCCTGGAGTCCCGGCTACCCGGCTACGCCGCCGGTGCGACCGGTCTGATCCACGGTGACCTGCGGGCCGACAACGTGCTCGTCGACCCGGCCGGCCGGGCCTGGTTCTGTGACTGGCCCTGGCTCTGCCACGGGCCACCCTGGTTCGACCTGGTGACCCTGCTGCTCAGCGCGTACGCCGACGGGCTGGACGCCGACGCGCTCTTCGCCGACCATCCGGCGTCCGCGGGCGCGCCCGCAGACGCGCTGGACGCCAGTCTCGCCGCTCTGGCCGGCTACCACCTCGTCAACGCCGCCACCCCGGCGCCGCTCTCGGCGCATCAACGGTGGAGCGGCACCCAGGCACTCGGCTGGTTGGCCCGCCGGCAGGGCTGGTGCTGAGATCGGGCGGCCGGGCGGACTGGTGCCGAGATCGGGTGGCCGGGCGGCTGTGGGGCCGTTTTGGCTCGTCCGGGCGAACCTGGTAGCCTGGCTTTTCGCGCAGCGATGACGCATGCTCGTCGCGCGCACAAGCTGACCAACCCGAGCGATCAAGACGAGGCTGTCGCGTGGCGAACATCAAGTCCCAGATCAAGCGCAACCGGCAGAACGAGAAGCGCCGGCTGCGTAACAAGTCGGTCAAGTCGTCGCTGAAGACCGCCATCCGGAAGTTCCACGAGGCTGCCGAGGCCGGTGACGTCGAGAAGGCCACCACCCTCATGCAGGCCGCCTCGCGGCAACTGGACAAGGCGGCCAGCAAGGGCGTGATCCACTCCAACCAGGCTGCGAACCGCAAGTCCGCGATCGCCAAGCGAGTGGGCTCCCTCGCCGCCTGACGAGGCGACCAACACCGAGCCGATCGAAACCCCCGGGCCACCACCCGGGGGTTTCGGCTGTCCTGGGCCCGGCCACCGCTGGGGCTAAGGTGCGGCGGCGGTGTGACTGCGGCCCGGCGGCACTGGGGCTGCGGCCCGGTGGCGCGTGGCCCGGCGGCCCGGTGGGGGTGGGACTACGGTCCGGCTACGCTGGGGCCCTGCCCGGTGGTGTCGGGGTGGTCGGAGCCGGGCGCGCGATCCCGTCGGGGTGGCCGGAGGATCGGCTCCGAGGCGACCACCACGCCGGTCACCGTACGATGGGTCCAGTCGACCCGGACCCGCCCCACCACCGGTTCCATCTGGCGGCGGAACCGATCCCGTTCCTGCTCGGGCACGAGGGCCGCCGTCCGGACCACCGCCTCGGCCACCATGTCGTTGAGTTTGACCATCAGCGCCACCGCCGCCGGCAGGATCAGCACCGCCGACCAGTCGACCAACTCGGCGAGAGCGAGCAGGGCGGCGAGCGCCACGGCGCCTTCGAAGAAGAGAAAGCAGAGCACCCCGCCCGGGTTGACGAACCGCAGCCCGAGCAGCCGAGCGTAGAGCGGCCGGAACCGCTCCTCGTCGGTGGGCTCCCGGGCCCACTCGGTGCGGGACGCCCCGGTCATCTGCCCGTGCCCTGCCGGGCGGCGATCACCGAGAAGACCGCCCGCTCCAGCGCGTACGCCCGGTCGTCGGCGCCGCCCTTGACCGCGGCGTTGCAGTCGGCGGCCGCCCGCATCGCCTGCACCAGGCCCTCCGGCGTCCAGCCCCGGCCCTGCCGTTGCGCCCGCTCGATCTTCCACGGCGGCATGCCCAGACTGCTGGCCAACTGGTACGCGCTGCCCCGGCCGGCGGAGGCCACCCGGGCGACGGTACGCACCCCGTCGGCGAGCGCATCGGCGATCGGCACCGGGTCGACCCCGACGTGCAACGCCCAGCGGAGCGCCTCCAACGCGGCGGGTACGTCACCTACCATCGTCGCGTCCGCGACGGTGAATCCACTGACCTCGGCCCGGCCCCGGTAGTACCGGGCCACCGTGTCGGCGTCGATCCGCCCGTCGGTGTCCGCGATGAGCTGCGCGCAGGCAGCGGCCAGCTCACGCAGGTCGTTGCCGACGGCGGCGATCAGCGCCCCGGCCGCGTCGTCGGTGCACCGGCCGCCGGCCTGACGGATCTCGTTGCGGACGAACGCCACCCGCTCCCGGTCCCCCTTGAGCTTGGCCACGGGGACCACGGTCGCGCCCGCTGCCTTCAACCCGTCGGCGAACGCCTTGCCCTTGGCCGCACCGGGATGCAGCACCACCAGGTGCACGTCGGGATCGGGATTCTTCGCGTACGCCAGCAGCGCCGTGACCAGGTCCTTGCGCGCGTCTTGGCCGGAGCGCAGCACCAGCACCCGTCGCCCTCCGAACAGCGACGGGCTGAGCATCTCGGCGATCTCCCCGACGGTGAGCGCGCCGGCCTGGTACTCCCGGACGTCGACGTCGGGATCCATGCTGCGGGCCTGGCCGACGGCTTCGGACACCGCGCGCGTGGCGAGCAGCTCCTCGTCACCGAGAACGAGCAGAATGGGAGCGAGGCTGGCGGTCACGTCGCCCATATTCGCACGGCCGGTGATCGCGTCGACCCTGCTCGTACCCGGTACGACGGTGGGCCCCGCACTAAGTGCAAATGTAGACATTAACCGCGATAGCTCATCAATATCCGCAAGCCGCAGCTACTACCCGAATCCCTTTCGTCGTCGACGCCCACCCAGGGGGTGGCCGGTCGCCGTCAACGTCCCTCGGATCGACCACTGGACTACCCGCCGGGGCCGGTGCCACGGGCCACCACCGCCAGGCCACCCGGCCCCCGGACCACCGCCACGTCCCCGTCGGTGTCGGTACGCAGCACCCGGGCACCGCCCCGCCCCAACCGGGCCAGCACGCCCGGGTCGGGATGCCCGTAGTCGTTGCCCACCCCGACCGGCACCAGCGCGACCGTCGGCCGGACCGCGTCCAGAAACGCCGGATCCTGGTACGCCGAACCGTGGTGGGCGACCTTGAGCACCTCGGCCCGCAGCCCCGCCGCCGGTGGATGCTCCAACAGGGCACGCTGCTCCTCGGTCTCGGCGTCCCCGGCGAGCAGGACCCGCACCCCGGCCACGGTGGCCCGCAGCATCAGCGAGTTGTTGTTCGGATCCGACCGGGTGCCCCGCAGCGGGTACGGCGGCCCGATCACCACCACCTCCACGGCACCGGCCCGCCACACCCACCCCGCCGTCGCCGCCTCGATCGGCGTCCCGGCGGCAGCCGTCTCGGTCGCTGTCCCGGCGGCAGCCGTCTCGGTCGCTGTCCCGGCTGCCGCCGCCTCGACCAGTTGCCGTCCGGCCGCCGGATCCGGCCAGTCGGGCACCCGCACGGCGGCCACCCGGCGGCCCCGGAACACCCCGTCGACCCCGCCGGTGTGGTCGACGTGGAAGTGGCTGAACACCAGCAGCGACACCTCCCGTACGCCGAGCCGGCGCAGGCAGGTGTCCGCCGCCGCCGGGTCGGGTCCGGCGTCGACCACCACGGCCCGGCCGGCGGCCACCGGCAGCACCACGACGTCCCCCTGACCGACCGCGCAGGCGATCACCACCCAATCCGGCGGTGGCCAACCGCCGGCCACCAGCCGGACCGGCAGGGCACCCAGCACCACCGCGACGGTGACCACCGCCACCAACCGACGGATCGCCGGCCGACGGGTGGCCACCAGCAGCACCACGGTCAGCCCGGCCAGCAGCAGGGCACCGGGCACCCCGCCCGGCCAGGGCAGGTTGCCGGCGGGCAACCGGGCCCCGTACCGCGCCACGGTCACCAGCCACCAGGCCGGCCAACTACCGAGCCAGGCCGCGAACTCGGCACCCGCCGGCCAGACCGGTGAGACGACGGCCGCCACCACCCCGAACACGGTGGCCGGGGCGATGGCCGGCACCACCAGCAGGTTCGCCGGCACCGCGACCAGGCTGACCGTGCCGGAGATCCCGGCCACCACCGGCGCACAGGCCACCTGGGCTGCCGCCGGCACCGCCAGCGCCTCGGCCAACCCCGCCGGCACACCCCGCCGCCGCAACCCGTCCCGCCACCGCGGGGCGAGCAGCAACAGGCCGGCGGTGGCCAGCACCGACAACGCGAACCCGGCGTCACCTGCCAACTCCGGGTCGATCACCACCAGGACCGTCACACCGGTGGCGAGCGCGGGCAGCGCCGCCCGGGGCCGGCCGGTCGC
Source organism: Micromonospora yangpuensis (assembly GCF_900091615.1). Taxonomy (NCBI): domain Bacteria; kingdom Bacillati; phylum Actinomycetota; class Actinomycetes; order Micromonosporales; family Micromonosporaceae; genus Micromonospora; species Micromonospora yangpuensis. The sequence continues at coordinate 5,102,254 of NZ_FMIA01000002.1, forward strand.
CAGGGCGGCCAGCCCGATCGCGCCCATCGTGGCCGCCCGGACCACGCTCGGCGAGGGTCGGACCAGCACGACGAAGCCGACCAGCGCCACCACGCAGAGGCCGGCGGCCAGGACCGGCCCCGCCCGACCCCAGCGGGCCAGCAACAGCACGGCACCCACCACGATCGCCACGTTGGAGCCGGAGACGGCGTTCAGGTGGGTCATGCCGGTGGCCCGGAAGTCCTCCTCGACGGCGGGCAACAGCCGACTGGTGTCGCCGACGACCAGCCCCGGCAGCAGGCCGCCCTGCTCGTCGGGGAGCGGTGCGCAGGCCCGTTGCAGCCCGGCCCGCAGCACCCCGGCAGCCCGTTGCAACCAGGATGACGACCCGTGCGTCGTGGGCGGACCGGTCACCATAAGCACCGCGCCGGTGAGGTCACCACCCCGGGGCTCGGCCAACCGCCCGTCGGCACCTACCCGTTGCCCCGGCAGCAGGCCGCGCCAGCCCGGGTCGCTGGCGAGCAGCAGCATCCGTACCGGTGCGGTCACCCGCCGGCCGTCCGGGCCGGTCACGGTGACGAGTTCCGCGCCGACCAGCAGGGTGGCGGGGCGGCCGGGCACCCCACGGACCGGACGGGGGTCGTCGCGGACGACCACCTCGGCGGTGACCCGGGCCCGCTGGTCGACAAGCGACCGCAGCGCCTCGGCGTCGCGTACCCCGAGTCGGGCGGCGATCGCGGTCGCGCCGCAGACCACCCCGATCAGCACGGCGACCGTGATCCAGCCGTACCGCCGTACCGGGGACGACGGCCGGCCGAGGAGCCCGGACAGGTGGCCGGTCAACGCCAGGGCGAGCCCGGTGGCAGCGCCGGCGACCGCCAGCATTGTCGGCGCGGTCAGGTAGAGCCCGGCCAGGGCGGTCAACCAGGCGCCCACCGCCAGCCCGGCCAGCCGTAGATCCGGTGGTGCCGGGTCGGCCAGCAGCGCCTCCGGGTCGCTCGCCCACGCGGTGCTGCGGGCCGACGTGGCGGGCGGGGCCGGTCCGGTTGGCCCGGGCAGCCGGACCGACGTGGCGGGCGGAGCGGGGCCGGGCCGCCCGGGCAGCCGGGCCGTCGGGTCCGGGCCGGCCGGTCGGGCCCACCTCCCCAACCGGCGGGTGGGCTGGCGGCCGGTCACACCGTCACCAGCTCTTTGAGCTGCTCGAAGCGGGCGTCACCGATGCCGTCGACCTGGCGCAGGTCGCCGACCGTGCGGAACGGGCCGTGCTCCTCCCGGTGGGCGAGGATCCGCTGGGCGAGCACCGGGCCGACCCCGGGCAGGCTGTCGAGTTGGGCCAGGGTGGCGGTGTTCAGGTTGACCGGCGCCCCCGGCGCGGCGTCGCCCGGCGCGGCACCACCGGGCTGGCCGGCGGCACCGGCCGGGGCCGGCTGACCGGGTGGCGGGGTGACGCCGACCAGGACCAACTCACCGTCGGCCACCTTGCGGGCGGGGTTGAGCAGGGCCAGGTCCACCCCGGGCAGCACGCCACCGGCTGCCTCGACGGCGTCGGCGACCCGGGCTCCGGCCGGCACCCGGACCAGCCCGGGACGGCGTACCCTGCCGGCGACCGCGACCACCAACTCACCGGCGGGCGGGCCGTCCGGCTCGGCCACCGGGGCGGCCTCGGCGCTGGCGGCGGTCGTCACCACCGGCACTGGCTCGGCCTGCGGCCGGGACCGCCACGCCCAGAAGCCGGCCCCGAGCACCACCAGCACGCCGACCACGGCGAGCACCCGGACGCCCCGCCGCCCCGGATCGAACGCGTCCGGACCCGGTAGCCGGGACGGTGCCGGTAGTTCTGCCGTCTCGTCGTCATCGCCGGCAGGGTCGTCGTCGGCCACGCCCGTCGGATGGACCACCGGTCGGAGCCATGGCCCGACCGGAGCGGCGTCGCCCGTCGGATAGGCCGCCGGCGGAGCGTCATCGCCCGCCGGATGGGCCATCGAGCGGAGCGGAGGCCCGACCGGATCGTCGCCGGCCACCGGGCAGGCCACCGGGCGGAGCGACGGCCCGACCGGATCGTCGTCGGCCGCCGGGTGGGCCACCGACCGGCCCGACGGTCCGACCGGGGGCGGCTCACCGAGCGGTAGCCCGGGGACCGGCCTGCCGGACGGCGTCGCACCGACCGCGCCGGGCGGCGGGTGCTCGGGCCAGCCGGGCGGGGTCAGGCCGGCGGCGGGCTCGGCGTCGACCGCGCCGAACAGCCACCACAGGCGCCGCCGCGCCATCGTCTCCTCGTCGTCGGACACGCCGCGACGCTACGGCCGGCGGCCTCCCCGATGCGGTCCACCGGGGTCCGCTGTGGACAACGCGGCCACCTGTGGATAACCGCCTGATCATGCACTGATCTGCTATGGAGACACCACGACCGGCAGCGGTGCCCGCACCGCGGGGCTCGACCGGTCAGCCGGCCTCGGGGTCGAGTCCGAGTGCCGCCCGGCCGCCGTCGACCGGCAGCACCGCGCCGTTGACGAAACCGGCCCGCGCCGACAGCAGGAACGCCACCACCTCGGCCACCTCCTCGGCCCGACCCATCCGGCCGAGCGGGTGCAGCCGCCGCAACCCGCCATCGACCCGGCGCGCCTCGGCCGGCCCCTGGGCGGCGACGAACGCGTCGTGTCGTTCGGTGTGGATGGAACCGAGGGCGACCGCGTCCGCCCGGATCCCCCGCGGACCGTGGTCGACGGCGAGCGCCCGGGTCAGCCCCCTCGACCGCCGCCTTGGCGGCCCCGACGGTCGGTTCGGCTAACGAACTGCCGTGAGCCGGTGCACGACCACGCAGGCCAGCCCCGGTCCGGCGTGCGCGGCGACCACCGCGCCGGCCTCCGAGACGTACGCGTGGCGCAGCCGGTCACCGAACCGGACGGTCAACGCGTCGAGCAGCGCCTCGGCCCGTTGCGGCGCGGCCAGGTGGTGCACCGCCAGGTCCACCTCGGCGTCACCGGCCGCCTCGACGGCCAGGTCGACCAGTTTGGCCACCCCCCGGCTGGCGGTGCGCACCTTGTCCCGCACCTCGATGGTGCCGTCCGGCATGTACATGATCGGCTTGACCGACAGGGCGGTGCCCAGCAGCGCCTCGGCCGCGTTGATCCGGCCACCCCGTCGGAGGAACTCCAGCGTGTCGACGTAGAAGAAGATCGTCGTACGCGCGACGGCGTCCACCGCGGCCTGGCGCACCTCGGCCAGGTCACCGCCGTGGGCGGCGGCGGTGGCGGCCGCCACCGCCGGGAAGCCGAGCCCCATCCCGGTGTAGCGGCTGTCGACCACGGCGATCCGCTCGTCGTCGACCTCGGCGGCGGCGAGTCGGGCCGCCTCGACCGTGCCGGAGAGCTCGGCCGACAGGTGCACCGACAGCACCGCGTCCGCGCCGCCGTCGAGCAGCCGCCGGTACGTCCGGACGAACTGCTCGGGGGCCGGTCGGGAGGTGCTCACCGAGACGCGTCGGCCGCCCAGCGCCCGGGTGGCGTCGGCCGGGAACGTCTCGACCCCTTCCAGCCCCTCCGCGCCGTTGAGCACGACGGTCAGCGGTACCACCGTGATCGGGTGGGCCTGCTCCAGTTCGGCCGGCAGGTAGGCGGTGGAGTCGGTGACGACCGCGACGGGCATGCCCGGCACGCTAGCCGATGTCGGCCCGGCCCGCCGGAACGGGCGGCCTCAGACCGCCTCGGCGGCGACCGTCGCGGTGATCGGGCCGACGTTGTGCGCGTACAGGTGCCAGCCCCGGGCGTCGTTGTGACGCAGCTCGGTCCAGTGGCAGTTCTGCAACGAGCCGACGGTGCGCAGCACGGCATGGTCCCATCCGAGCAGGTGACCGCAGCCCTGCCGGGCTCCGGCGCCGTGGGTGGCGACCACCACGGTGCCGCCGGGCACCAGGTCGGCTGCCTCCTGAAACGCCGTACCCAGCCGTTTGCCGAGGTCGTCGAGGCTCTCGATCCCCGCACCGGGGTCCGGGTCACCGGCGCGCCACCGGGCGTGCTCGGCGGCGAACCGCTGCTTGACCTCGGTGAGCAGCAGACCCTGCCACTGCCCGAAGTGCCGCTCACGCAGCCGGGCGTCGGTGCGGACCGGCAGCCCGGTGACCGCGGCGAGGGCGGCGGCGGTGTCGGCGGCGCGGCTCAGGTCGCTGGCCACGATCGCGTCCGGACGCAGCGCGGCGAGCAGCGGCGCGGCGGTCCGGGCCTGCTCCCGGCCCAGGTCGTTGAGGGCCACGTCGGTCTGCCCCTGGACCCGGCTGGCGGCGTTCCAGTCGGTGTTGCCGTGCCGCCAGACGATCAGCCGGGTCATTCCGCCGAGGCGGTGGTCGAACCGGTGGCGTCGGCGTCGACCAGGTCCCGGTCCACGAACGGGATGGTCGGGCAGTCCTTCCAGAGCCGGTCGAGGGCGTAGAACTCCCGCTCCTCGGTGTGCTGCACGTGCACCACGATGTCCACGTAGTCGAGCAGCACCCAACGCCCACCGCGCTCACCCTCGCGCCGTACCGGCTTGGCCTTCTCCGGGAGGTCGAGCAGCCGCTCCTCGATCGCGTCGACGATGGCGAGCACCTGACGCTCGTTGGGGGCGGCGGCGAGCAGGAACGCGTCGGTGATGGCGAGCTGGTCGCCAACATCGATGATGACGATGTCCTGCGCCTTCTTGTCGGCGGCGGCCTGGGCGGCGGCGATGGCCAGCTCGTGAGCGCGTTCGGAAACTGTCACCGTTCTCCTTCGATCAGCTGTGCGAGGCTTCAAGCGTCTCACACGGTGCGCGGTACCGGCCGGGCAGTTCTGGCCGCAAACCGGCATAAAAGCCTCTACTTTCCCTGGTAGAGGCCCCGTTTGGCGATGTACTGCACCACACCGTCGGGCACCAGGTACCACACCGGCTCGCCCCGGCCGACCCGCTCCCGGCAGTTGGTGGACGAGATCGCCATGGCGGGGACCTGCACCAGGCTGACCGTGTCGGCGGGCAGGTGCGCGTCGGTCAGCTCGAAGCCGGGCCGGGTCACCCCGATGAAATGGGACAACTCGAAGATCTCCGCCAGGTCCTTCCAGGACAGGATCCGCTCCAGCGCGTCCGCCCCGGTGATGAAGTACAGCTGGGTCCGGGGACCGTACAGGGCGTGCAGGTCACGCAGGGTGTCGACGGTGTAGGTGGGCCCGTCCCGGTCGATGTCGACCCGGCTGACCTGGAAACGCGGATTGGACGCGGTGGCGATCACCGTCATCAGGTAGCGGTCCTCGGCCGGGCTGACCGGAGTGTCCGCCTTCTGCCACGGTTGTCCGGTCGGCACGAAGACCACCTCGTCCAACCCGAACCGGTCCGCCACCTCGCTGGCCGCGACCAGGTGCCCGTGGTGGATCGGGTCGAACGTGCCACCCATGATCCCCACCCGCCGAATGTCATCCCCCACCCCATGATCGTATGCCCCTGAAGGAAGGGCCCCTTGTTAACGCCTCCGGTAGAGAAGGGCACCCTTCTCACACCCCGCCACCGCCGGGACAGGGGCAACGGGGGTCAGGGGGCCACGACGGACCGCCGGGGCAGGGGCGCGACGAGGGGCCAGGTGGCCACGACGGACCGCCGGGGGCAGGGCGCGACGAGGGGCCAGGGGGCCACGACGGACCGTCGAGGCAGGGGTGGCGGGAGAGGTCAGGTGGCCACCACCGCCGCGGCGACCGTCCGGGCCAGCAGCGCCCGGCGCAGGTCGTCGTCGGCGTCGGTCACCACCCTGCGCAGCCCGGGGCTCACGTCGTCGCGGGCCAGCAGGGCCGCGGCCAACTCCCGGGTGCTCTGCGCCACGGCGTAGCGGGGATAGGCCAGCGACGCGACCTCGTCGGCCACCCACGGGGTACGCCGGAGCGCCGCCGCCGGCATCTCGGCGAAGTACCTGTCGACGTACACCGCGGTCAACTCGGCCTGCTCGGGCTGCCAGAAGGCGCCCGCGGTCGCCTCGACCAGCCGGTTGGACAGGTCGGTGTTGCGGGTGACGATCTCCCAGGCGGCCTCCTTGGCGGCCACCTCCGGCAGCGCGGCGCGGCAGCCGGCCGCCCGTTCCGCCCCGGCCGCGCTGGGGTCGGCCGCCGCCGCCGTGTCGATCTCCGCCGCGCCCGCCGCGCCGAGCACCACCAGCCGCCGCAGCAGCGCCCACCGCAGTTCCGCGTCAACGAGCAACCCGTCCGGTACGTCCCGGCCGGCCAGCCAGCCGGTCAGCAGGTCACCGTCGGATCCGGCGGCGATCAACCCCCGGGCCGCGGCCAGCTGCGCCGAGCTGCCGGCCGGTGCGGTCGCCAGCAGCTGCGCGCAGGTCCGCGCCACCACGGCCAGCGCGGCGTCCCGGTCGGCCGGTTCCAGGTACCTGTCGACCAACGGGCGGCTCAGCTTGAGCACGTCCTCGACGATGATCACCTCCGGCTCCGCGGGCAGCGCCACCGCGAGCAGCCGGACCAGGTCGGCCACCGGCCACTGCCCGTCGGTGGCCGCGTCCAACACCGCACCCCAGAGCACCGCGCGGGCCAGCGGGTCGGCCAGGTCCGGCAGGACCAGTGGTACGGCCTCAGCTGAGGCCGGGTCGAGGCGTACCTTCGCGAAGGTCAGGTCGCCCTCGTTGGGCAGCAGCAGCCGGGCCGCCGGCTGACCGGACAGCCCGGACAGCACGGTCCGGCCCCGGTCGGTCTCCGGGTCGAGGTCCACCTCGTCGCGCAGCACCGTGCCGTCGGCGAGATACCGGCCGACGCCGATCCGGTGGGGCCGCAGCACCGGATGCGACGCGGGTGCGGTCTGCACCACCGCGACCTCGGCGTACCGCCCGTCGGCAGCCACGCTCGCCGCCACACGTAGCGTGTTGACCTGTGCCTGGCGCAGCCACCTGGCGGACCAGTCGCGCAGATCGCGCCCGCTGGCGGCAGCGAGGCTGTCGAGCAGGTCGGCCAGGGTGGCGTTGCCGAACCGGTGCGCGGCGAAGTGCGCGTTGAGCCCGGTCAGGAAGGCCTCGTCGCCGAGCCAGGCGACCAGTTGCCGCAGCACGCTCGCGCCCTTGGCGTACGAGATGCCGTCGAAGTTGAGCAGGCCCTCGGCGGCGTCGCGCACCTCGTGCGGTGCCACCGGGTGGGTGGAGGGGCGCTGGTCGGCGGCGTACCCCCAGGCCTTGCGGCGCAGCGCGAAGGTGACCCAGGCCCGGTCGAAGCGGGTCGCTTCGGCGGCGACCCGGGTGCCGAGGTACTCGGCGAACGACTCGTTCAGCCACAGGTCGTCCCACCAGCGCATGGTGACCAGGTCACCGAACCACATGTGGGCCATCTCGTGGGCGATCACGGTGGCGCGCAGCTCGCGCTGGCTGTCGGTGACCGCCGACCGGAAGAGGTAGTCGTCACGGATGGTGACCAGGCCCGGGTTCTCCATCGCGCCGGCGTTGAACTCCGGCACGAACGCCTGGTCGTACTTGCCGAACGGGTAGCGCTCGTCGAACATCTCGTGGAACCGGTCGAGGCACTGCTTCGTCACCGTCATGATCTCCGCCAGGTCGGCGTCGAGGTGCTCGGCCAGCGACCGTCGGCAGTAGACGGCGAGCGGGATCCCGTCGTGCGAGTCCGAGCGCACGTGCCACGGGCCGGCGACGAAGCTGACCAGGTACGTCGCCAGCGGCGCCGTCGGGGCGAACTCCCACCGTCCCGGGCTCGGCTGGTCGGCGAGTTGCCCGTTGGCGGCGACCGTCCACTCCGGTGGGGCGGTCACCGAAAGTGTCACCGGCGCCTTGAGGTCGGGCTGGTCGAAGGCGGCGAAGATGCGCTGCACGTCGTCGAGGAACGACATCGCGTACAGGTAGGTCGCGCCGTCGGCCGGGTCGACGAAGCGGTGCACCCCCTCACCGGTGTTCGAGTACGCCATCTCGGCCTCGACGAATAGCGTGTTCTCCTCGTCGAGCCCGGTCAGCGGCAACCGGTTCTCGGTCAGGGCGCCAGGATCGAGGTCCCGGTCGTTGAGGCGTACCGCCAGCAGTCGGGCGGGTTTGACCTCGACGAAGGTCTCGGCTGACGCGGCGGCGCGGAACCGGACGGTGACCTGGGAACGGAACCGCTCCCCGCCGGTCAGGTCCAGGTCCACCTGATAGGACAGCACGGTAATCATCGCGCCACGCGCGGTCGCCTCTACACGGGTCAGGCTCGGCATCCGCTTATCCTGCCCGATGGGAACCGGACGTGTTCCCCATGACGCTTCGCGATGGAGGAAACAACAATGGGTCAGCACCCCAAGGGCGACTTCGACCTGTCCCGGGCGGTCTGGCAACGGGCCGAGGGAGACACCTCCGAGAGCGCGGTCGAGGTGGCCTTCGTCGACGACCTGATCGGCATGCGCAACTCGGCGGAGCCGGACGGGCCGGTCCTGGTCTTCACCCAGGCAGAGTGGGACGCCTTCGTGGCCGGCGCCCAGGACGGCGAGTTCGACCTGGACTGACTGGAGGCTGGCTTGGTCCGGATCGGCCGCTGTCTGGCCGGCCGCCGTCGAGCCGGCCAGCCGCCGTCGACCGGGGCGCGGCGGCATCGACCGCTTCTGCCGATGCCGCCGCGCCGACGATCAGTCGCCGCCATCCCGGCCGGTGTGGTCAGCCGGCGGCCGGTCGCCGTCACCCCAGCCCAGGCCGCCGGGGCCGGGCGCGTGGTGGAACCCCGGATGTCCCGCCACGTCGACGCAGTGCTCGTCGTCCGGCCCGACGGACCCGCAGAACAACCGTTCGGCCCGGTGCCAGGCATCCGCCGGCGAGAGCGCCGACGCGCCCAGCGCCAGCTCCGGACGGAGCAGACTGAGCGCTTCGGCGTACCCGACCGCCAGTTCGAGGGCCTCGCCCGGGTCGGCCGCCTCGAACCCGAGATGCACGGTGAAGCGCCGGGGTGATCTGCCTGCCCGCAGCAGCATGGTGGCCGGTGGCGCGCCGCGCTGCCCGGCCCCCTCGTCCCGACCGGCCGGGGCCTTTCCAGCCGGGGCCCGACCAGCCGGGGCCTTTCCAGCCGGAGCCCGACCAGCCGGGGCCGGACCAGCCGGAGCCGTGTCGGCCGCCGCCCGCTGCCGCCAGTACGGCGATCTGTTGTCCCGCATCTGTGCCTCCCCGTCGTCCACGGCGCCTCCCCGTCGTTCACCGTTGCATCGAGCCAACCAGGTTTCCGCCTCCAGGGGAGGGGCCAGACCGGTCTTCGCCTGGTCCCTCCCCCGGGACCGGACAGCAGGCGGGCATTGGGTCCCTCCTCAGGGCGACTGTGCGCTCCGCTCGGATTCAGTGGCGCTCCCCGGGGTAGGCCGCACCGAACTACCGCGCCCGACGACAGCCCAGAGCAGCCACAGGAGGGGCCGGATGGCCACGATCCCGGCAGACCGCAGTCCGGACAGCACGCTGGCGCTGCGGCGCGACGGTTACCGGTTCATCAGCAACGGCTGCGCCCGCCACGACAGCGACATCTTCGAGGCCCGGCTGCTGCTGGAACGGACCATCTGCCTACGCGGCCGGGCCGGCGCACAGCTGTTCTACGACACCGACCGGTTCGAACGCCACGGTGCCAGCCCCAAGCGCGTCCAGCGCACCCTGGTCGGGGTGGGCGGGGTGCAGGGGTTGGACGGCCCGGCGCACCGCGACCGCAAGGCCATGTTCATGTCGATCATGACCCCGTCGGCACTCCGGCAGCTCGGTCAGCTGGTCGACGACGAGTGGCGGGCCCGGATCCCGGTCTGGGAACGCGCCGACCGGGTTGTCCTCTACGACGAGGTCGGCCAGATCCTGACCCGGGCGGTCTGCGCCTGGGCGGGTGTGCCGCTGGCCGAGTCCGCCGTGGCCCGGCGCAACGCCGACCTGCACGCGATGATCGCCGCACCGGCGGCGCTCGGCCCCCGGCACTGGCGGGGGCGCCTCGCCCGCCGGCGCTCCGAACGGTGGATCACCGACGTCGTCGAACGGGCCCGTAGCGGTGCGCTGCCCGCGCCGCCGGGCAGCGCACTCGCCGTGATCGCCGGACACCTCGACCCCGGTGGCCGTCCACTGCCGCCGCGGATCGCCGCCGTGGAGCTGCTCAACGTCCTGCGCCCCACCGTCGCGGTGGACCGGTACGTCGTCTTCGCCGCGCTGGCCCTGCACGACCACCCGCAGTGGCGCGAACGGGTCCGGGCCGGCGAGGAGACCGCCGAGTGCTTCGTCCAGGAGGTCCGGCGCCACTACCCGTTCTTCCCGGTCGCCGGGGCCCGGGTCCGGCGTGCCTTCGACTGGCAGGGCTACCACTTTCCCCAGGGCCGGCGGGTGCTGCTCGACCTGTACGGCACCAACCACCATCCGGACCTCTGGCCGGAGCCGGACCGCTTCGACCCGGACCGGTTCGCCAACTGGCGGGGCGACCCGTTCGCGCTGGTCCCCCAGGGTGGAGGCGAGCACCTCGCCGGGCACCGCTGCGCCGGCGAGTGGATCACCATCGAGTTGATGAAGCGGGCGGTGCACACCCTGACCGGCGCCATGCGCTACGACGTGCCGCCGCAGAACCTCGCCTTGAACCTGCGCCGGATGCCGGCGCTGCCGCCGAGCCGTTTCGTGATCCGCAACGTCCGGCGTACCCGGTGAGCCGACCTCGCGGTCACACCCACCAGGGGTGCGACCGCGAGACGGACGTCGGTGGGCTGTCGGAGATCAGTGCCGGGCCTGCTGGGCGTGGTCCTTGACCTCGTACGCGGCCGACCTGCCGTCGTCCTTGACCGTCTGCACGGCCTCCTGCGCGGTGCTCCGGACCGATTCGGTGGCCTGCTGGGTCGGCTCCCTCAGCTCCGACCGCAGCTCACCGGCCACCTCGCCGAGCTTCTCCTTGACCGCGCCGCTGTGCTCGGCGGCCCGTTGCCTCACCTGGGTCGCGGCCCGCTGCTCCCGTCCGGTGGCCGGAATCAGTGAGGAGGCCAGCCAACCGACGCCGAAGGCGATCAGCCCCGCCGCGAGGGGGTTGCCCTCGGACTTCTCCCGCAGTTTCCGCGGGGCCCGTTGGGCGGCGTCGCCGACGGTGTGGGCGGCCGACTGCGCCGCGTCGCCGACGCTGGCGGCTGCCGAGGAGGCGCGGTCGCCCACCGCGTGGGCACCGTCTCTGCTGGTGTGACCGAGGTCGGACGCGGTTCCCATTACCCTGTCCCTCACATTCTGCAGCGCGCCGCGGGCCCGCTGCTTACGGTCGTCGACGATGCGGCCCGGGCTCACCTTGTACGCCAGGGCGTCCACATCCGTGCTGAGGCTGTCGCGGGTCGCCTCGATCTCCCGGCGGATCTGCTCGGGGTCGGTGCTCATCGGGTGACTCCCTCCGGGTGGGGGCTGAGCGCCTCGGGGATGCGCTGCACGCTCTCGTTGGTCTTCTTCAGCCCGCGTACGCGCTGGGCGTGCCTGCGGCCCATCGAGTACAGGACGGCGGCGATCCCGGCCCACAGGACGGCGACGATCAGCCCCGCCCAGCCGCCGTCCATCACGTTGGACAGGCCGGCCCAGAGGGCGATGGACAGGAACAGGGCGACCATGTAGCCGCCGAATCCCGCCCCGCCGAAGAAGCCGGCGGCCTTGCCGGCCTTGCGTCCCTCCTCGCGGATCTCCGCCTTGGCCAGTTCCACCTCCTGCCGCAGCAGGGTGGAGAGGTCCGTGGTGACCTGCCGCATCAGGTCACCGAGGGAACTGCCCCGGACCTCGTCGGCGGTGAGCGGAACACCATCGTGGGGCTGGTACCCGGGTGCCGGGCCGGCCCCCTGCGTCGGTGTGGTCATGTCGCCACCTCCCTGGGGTTCGTCAGGCCGCTCACGGGCGGACCGATGCGCTCGACGGCACCCCGGGCAGGGGGTCGGTCTGACTCACCGGCGGCAACGGCTGCCCGGTGCCGCGCGGCTCCTGCGGGTCGCCGTAGCCGGGTGCCGGGTCGGCGTAGCCCGGTGCCGGGTCGGCGTAGCGAGGGTTCGGGTCGGGGTAGCCGGGGGCCTCGTCGGTGAAGCCGGGGGTCGGCTCGGTGAAGGTGCCGGGGGTCGGGTCGAGGTAGCCACCCGGTGGCACCGCGTCCGACATCCCACGGGACGTGGGGATGACGGCCGTCGCCTCCGGGTCGTGGCTCTGCCCGACGGCACCGGCCCCGTTGCCGCTGCCGTTGCTGGCCGCGGAGATGTTCCTGGTCAACCGACCGGCGAGCACGCCGAGCACGGCGGCGCCGACCAGGAAGGTCCCCGGGTTGCGCCGGGCGTAGTCGCGCACCTCGGTCAGGATGTCGCCGGGCTGCCGCTCCTCCAACCAACCGGCCACCCCGTGCACCCGGTCGGCGGCCTGCCGGGCGACCTCGGTCATCGGCCCCGACTGGCCACCCTGCTCGGCCATCGACCGCATCTCGTCGGCCAGCGAACGAAGTCCGCCGGCGGCCCGTCGCTGCTGTTCACCGGCCTGGGCCGTGAGCTACGTACGGGTCTCGCCGTAGAGGTTACGGGCCTGGCGGGCGGTCTCGTCGACCACCTCGCGACCCTGTTCCCTGGCGTGCTGGGCGACCGCACCGCCGGTGTGCGCGGCCTCCGCACCGACCTGCCGGGCCTGATCGCGTACGCCCAGGTCATGGGTCGGCTGGTCGGACGTGGGCAGGGAAGATGAGGGATCGTAGGTCATGATTAGCCTTCCGCTCGGAAGATCGTCGCGGTGGTGGTCAACGTTCGACACCGATCGGTGTCGCGGTGGCGTCCACGCCGCCGTCACCAGTCACGTACCCCTGGTCTTTCGCCCCATGCGCGTATCGCGATTTCTCTGCGCCGCCCGCTGGCCGCGGTACAGGATGGAGGATCGAAGCGGGACCGTCACTCTCGGTACGGTCCTCCGGTGGTCCGAGGAGGTGCCCCGATGGCGCGTGAGGCTCGCCCCCGGCCACGCCCCCCGGTCAGGTTGGCCGCCACCGTCGTGGCCGGGGTCTTCGTGCTCGTCGGCGTGCTCGGCTTCGTGCCGGGGATCACCACCGGCTACGCAGAGTTGACCTTCTCCGGGCACACCTCCGGCGCGAGGCTGCTCGGGATCTTCCAGGTGTCGGTCCTGCACAACCTGGTGCACCTGGTCTTCGGGCTGGTCGGGCTGGTCCTCGCCCGCAGTGTCGCCGGCGCCCGCGGCTACCTGGCCGTCGGCGGCGCGGTCTACCTGGCGCTCTGGATCTACGGGCTGGTCGTCGAGCACGGCAACGCCGACCGGACGGTGAACGTCCTGCCGGTCAACGGGGCCGACAACTGGCTGCACCTGCTGCTCGGCTTCGGCATGCTCGTGCTGGGGCTGCTGCTCTCCCCGCGCGCCGGTGCCTCCGCCGGCCGGCTGGACCAGCCGATCGACCGTCCCTGACCGGGGATCACCAAGCTGCCGGGTCTACCAGCACCGGATGGTCGCCCTTCGACGGTGGTTCCGGAGAGCCGCCGCGTGCCGTCAGGCCGCGACCGGGAGGCGCTTGCCGAAACAGACGCTGTACGGGTTGTCGACGTACTCGCCGTAGACGGGGATCGGCTCGTACCCGCAGGAGGTGTAGAGCGTGATCGCGGCCGGCAGGTACGTCCCGGTCTCCAGGCAGAGCGTCTCGTACCCCCGTTGGAAGGCGAGTTCCTCCAGGGCGGCCAGGAGTTGCCGGCCGATGCCCCGACCACGGTGCGCCGGTCGGACGTACATCCGTTTGAGTTCACCGGTCGCCCGGTCCAGCTCCTGGAGGCCGCCGCAGGCGACCGCCCGGCCCGCGACCACCACCACGAGGTAACAGATGTCGTCGCGGGTCGACGTCGTCTGCCCGTCCAGCCCGCCGTCGGCCTCGCGCAGCTCCCGCTGCTGGGCCGTGACCAGCGCGAGGATCTCGGCATCGGCGACGGGACGGAACTCGATAAGCATGCCGACACGCTAGGGGTACCGCATGTCGGACAGGTTTCCGGTACCCGGCCCGCAGCCGGAGCGCAGCGGTCCATCCGGCCACCACGACCGGGTCGCCACCGACCGCGACAGCATCCGCGGTCAGGTCACCGACCGCGCAGGCGGCCGACCGGGCGGATCACCGCTCGCCGGCGGTCGCGTCCGGCGTGCTCGGGGTGGCGTCGAGGTCGGCCGGGATGGCGTCGGCGTCGGCCGACTCGCCGTCCTGGGCACTGGCCGGCCCGAGGGTGCCGGTGTCCGGATCGGCCCACAGCTGCTCGTCGGCGGGGCGCTGACGGCGCGCCTTGCGGGCGGCCAGCCGGTCCGCGGCGGGTACCCGGGTGGACTTCTCCTCCAGCCGTACGTCGGTGCCCCGGTTGCCGGGGACGAAGTCGGCGCCGGCGTAGAGGGTCGGCTGCCAGTCGAACTCCCGCTCGCCGATCCGGACCAGGTCGCCGGGGTTCGCGCCGGCCTTGGCGAGCTTCTCCTCGACCCCGAGGCGGGCCAGCCGGTCGGCCAGGTAGCCGACGGCCTCGTCGTTGTCGAAGTTGGTCTGGCGCACCCACCGCTCCGGTCGGGTACCCCGGACGGTGTACGAGCCGTCGGACTCCGTCTCGATGGTGAAGCCGGCGTCGTCCACCGCCTTCGGGCGGAGCACGATCCGGGCCGGCTCGGTCGGTACGGCGGTGACGCGGGCCTGCTCGACCAGCTCCGCCATCGCGTACATGAGCTCCTTGAGCCCCTCGCGGGTGGCCGCGGAGACCTCGAACACCCGCAGGCCACGCGCGGCCAGGTCCGGGCGGACGATCTCGGCCAGGTCCCGGCCGTCCGGCACGTCGACCTTGTTCAGCGCGACCAGCCGGGGCCGGTCGGTCAGGCCGCCGTACTCGGCCAGTTCCGCCTCGATGGTGTCGATGTCGGCGAGCGGATCGCGGCCCGCTTCCAACGTCGCGGTGTCGATCACGTGCACCAGTACGGCACACCGCTCGACGTGCCGCAGGAACTCCAGCCCGAGGCCCTTTCCGGTGGCCGCACCCGGGATCAGACCCGGCACGTCGGCGACGGTGAAGGTGTGGTTGTCCACCCGGACCACGCCCAGGTTCGGCACCAGCGTGGTGAACGGGTAGTCGGCGATCTTCGGCTTGGCCGCGGAGATCACCGAGATCAGCGACGACTTGCCGGCCGACGGGAAACCGACCAGACCCACGTCGGCGACGCTCTTCAACTCCAGCACGACGTCCAGCTGGTCGCCGGGCTCCCCCAGCTCGGCGAAGCCGGGCGCCTTACGCCGGGCGTTGGCAAGTGAGGCGTTACCCCGGCCGCCCCGGCCGCCCCGGGCCACCTCGAAAGTGGTGCCGGCACCGACCATGTCGGCCAGCACCGTACCGTCCAGGGTCTGCACGACGGTGCCGTTCGGTACCTTGATCACCAGGTCACGCCCGTTGGCGCCGTCCCGGTTGGAACCCGCCCCGCCCTTGCCGTTGTCGGCCTTGACGTGCGGGCGGAAGTGGAAGTCGAGCAGCGTGTGCACCTGCGGGTCGACCACCAGGGAGACGCTGCCGCCGTGCCCGCCGTTGCCACCGTCCGGGCCGCCGAAGGGCTTGAACTTCTCCCGGTGGATCGAGACACAGCCGTGCCCGCCGTCGCCGGCCTGCAGGTGCAGGACGACCCGGTCAACGAACGTCGTCACGCCGACAATCCTTCCAGCGGGGCAGACCCCGCGCGAGAAAAAGACGAAGCGGGCCGGGACACCAGGTCCGCGGCCCGCTTCGCTGAGAGATCTACTGCCCCGCCGGTACGATGTTGACGGTCTTGCGACCGCGCTTGGTACCGAACAGGACCGAACCGGCGGCCAGCGCGAAGAGCGTGTCGTCGGAACCGCGGCCGACCAGGTCGCCGGGGTGGAACTTGGTGCCCCGCTGACGGATGAGGATCTCACCCGCGCTGACCACCTGACCACCGAAACGCTTCACGCCGAGCCGCTGAGCCGCGGAGTCGCGACCGTTACGCGAGCTGGACGCACCCTTTTTGTGAGCCATGTTCCGACGACCTACTTCCCGCTGGAGATGCCGGTCACCTTCACCTGGGTCAACGGCTGGCGGTGACCCTGGCGCTTGTGGTAGCCGGTCTTGTTCTTGAACTTGTGGATCCGGATCTTCGGGCCCTTGGTGTGCGCGGCGATCTCGCCGGACACCGCGACCTCGGCAAGCTTCGCCGCGTCGGTCACCAGGTCGTCACCGTCGACGAGGAGCACCGCGGTGAGCTTCACCGCGTCACCGGGGGCACCGGTGAGCTTCTCGACCTCGATCACGTCGCCCTCGGCGACCTTGTACTGCTTGCCGCCGGTCTTGACGATCGCGTACATCGGAGGCGCACTCCCTGTCGTTGAGGCTGCTAACGTCTTTTCCCGACCGTTGCCGGCCCGGTTCGTTCCTGCTGCGGCGGCGGCACGTCAGATGGCGTGGACACGTCAGAGGGTGTCCACCCGATGACGTGCCCGCCAGGTGACGTCGACGCGCCGGACGACGCGCCCGCCAGGTGCCCTGAGCACGGCGGCCCGGGCAGCGAGAACTCGGCGCACAAAAGTACGCCGCAAGGTAGCGTACGCCATCGCCTAGCCGAGTCCCAAACCGGGACCCCGGCCGCCCGGCCCCACCCACCGGTACGAGACCAGCCGGTCCCCACCCACCGGTACGAGACCAGCCGGCCCCCGCCCACCGGTGTGAGAAGGGTGACCCTCTCTACCGTAGGCGTTAAGCGGGGGCCCTTCCTTACTTCGTGCAGAGCTGGTCGAGGCGTTGCTGGAGCCGGTCCAGCTCGGTCTCGTCCAGCTCGTCGAGGTCGGCGCCCTTCGCCTCCACCTCGTCGGCCATGTCGGTAAGCAGGGTACGCAGCGGCGGGTCGGTCGCCCTGGTCGACAGCTCCCGGAGCGTCGTCCGCCAGCCGGTCAGCGCCCCCTCGGCCCGCTGTCGGGCGGCCTCGGCGCCCTGGGTGTCGCTCGCCCCGGTGGCGACCATCATCCGGCCGAGTTCGTCGACGTAGGTCTGCACCGCCACCGAGCCGGCCTGCTGGGCCGCGGCGCAGACCTGGGCGGCGCTCGCGCCGACGGACGGGACGGCACCGACGGGGGCACCGGAGGCTGCTGGCCGCCCCTGGTCGGAGTCGGCGGAGCAGCCCGCCTGGGCCAGCAGGGCCAGGGGAACGAGGGCGGTGGCGAGCAGGCGACGCATGTTGGCTCTCCTAGCCGGGGTGACCGGTCAGGCCGGCGGGACGGGCTCTGGACGATACGACAGGGCTCCTCCCACCGGCGGTACCGGGGAAGGAGCCCTGTCAGGATGCCTGAACCGTCAACCTCTCACGGGCGGGTACGCCGACGGGCGCCGCCCCGGCGGGACCGGCGACGGCCGTTGCCGTCGGAGTCGCCGTCGGTCTCGCCGTCACCGAGCGCGTCCGGGTCGTCCGGTGCGGCCAGCCGGGCCGACTCGCCGACCGGCTGAGCGTCGGCGACGTCCGCGGCAGCCGGCGTCTCCGCCTCGTACCGGGACAGGTCGTAGCCCATCGTGTCGTGGTACTCGGTGCTGGGGCTGGGGCTGGAGCTGGCGTCTCCGGTGACCTCGGTGACCTCGACCACGGTCCGCTCCGGCTGGCCACCCTTGCGCCCCCGCCGCCGTGCCGAGCTGCCGGCGGCCGGCTCGGGCGGTGCGGTGACTGCGGAGGCGACCGCCTTGACCCGGTCCCCGGCCCCACCGGAGCGCGGCTTCTCCGGCACCGGCTCGGTGTGGATGATCAGACCTCGGCCCTTGCAGCACTCGCAGTTCTCGCTGAACGCCTCCAGCAGCCCCGCCCCGATGCGCTTGCGGGTCATCTGCACCAGGCCGAGCGAGGTGATCTCGGTGACCTGGTGCTTGGTCCGGTCCCGGCCCAGGCACTCGGTGAGCCGGCGCAACACCAGCTCACGGTTGGACTCCAGCACCATGTCGATGAAGTCGATCACCACGATGCCACCGATGTCCCGCAACCGGAGCTGCCGGACGATCTCCTCGGCGGCCTCCAGGTTGTTCCGGGTGACCGTCTCCTCCAGGTTGCCACCGGCACCGGTGTACTTGCCGGTGTTGACGTCCACCACGGTCATCGCCTCGGTACGGTCGATCACCAGGTGCCCGCCGGAGGGCAGGAAGACCTTGCGGTCCAGCCCCTTGAGGATCTGCTCGTCGATGCGGTACTCGGCGAAGACGTCGGAGGTGCCGACGTGCCGGCGTACCCGGTCGACCAGATCCGGCGAGACGTGCGACAGGTACGACTCGACCATGCCGAACGACTCGTCGCCCTCGATGACCAGCTCGCGGAAGTCCTCGTTGAACAGGTCCCGGACCACCCGGATGACCAGGTCGGGCTCCTCGTACAGCAGCACCGGGGCACCGCCGGAGGTCGACTTGGCCTGGATGTCCTCCCACTGCGCCTGCAACCGCTTGACGTCGCGGGCCAACTCGTCCTCGCTGGCCCCCTCGGCGGCGGTCCGGACGATCACGCCGGCACCGTCGGGCACCAGCTTCTTCAGCGCGTCACGCAACCGCTTGCGCTCGGTGTCCGGCAGCTTGCGGCTGATCCCCGAGGCGTTGCCGTTGGGTACGTAGACCAGGTGCCGACCGGAGAGCGCGATGTGGCTGGTCAGCCGGGCGCCCTTGTGCCCGATCGGATCCTTGGTGACCTGCACCAGCACCGAGTCGCCGGAGCGCAGCGCCTGCTCGATGGAACGGGCCCGCCCCTCCAGGCCGGTGCTGTCCCAGTTCACCTCGCCGGCGTACAGCACGGCGTTGCGTCCCCGCCCGATGTCGACGAAGGCCGCCTCCATGCTCGGCAGGACGTTCTGCACCTTGCCCAGGTAGACGTTGCCGGCCATGGTGCCGGAGGTGTTGCGGGTCACGTAGTGCTCGACCAGCACCCCGTCCTCCAGGACGGCGATCTGGGTCCGGTCACCGCGCTGGCGTACCGCCATCACCCGGTCGACCGCCTCCCGGCGGGCCAGGAACTCCGACTCGCTCAGGATCGGCGGACGGGTCCGGCGCTGCTCACGGCCATCCCGGCGGCGCTGGCGCTTGGCCTCCAGCCGGGTCGAGCCGGACACGCCCTGGACCTCGTCGACGGCCTTGCGCGGCTCGCGGATCTTGACGACCGTGGGTACGCCGTCGTCGGTCCCGCTCTCGGCCTCACCGGCTCCCCGGCGACGCCGACGACGCCGGCGGCGGGTCAGGCCGTCGCCCTCGTCCTCCTCCTCGGCCTCGTCGGTCTCCGCCTCGGTGCTCTCGTCCTCGGCCGACTCCTCGGCGTCGGCGTCGTCGTCCGCGCCACCCTTGCCCCGGCCACGGCCCCGGCGACCCCGCCGGCGACGGCGCCGACCGGCGGCACTCTCGTCGTCGTCGTCCTCGTCGGCCTCGGCGACCTCCTCGGCCTCGGTGACCGGCTCCTCCTCGGCCACCTCGACCGGCTCCACCGGTTCGGCGTCCCGACGGCCGCGACGGCGGCGGCGGGGCGACTCGGTCGGCTCCTCGGCGACCACGACCGGCTCGACGGGCACGACCGGCTCCACCGGCCGGGCCGTCGCCTCCACCGGCCGGGCCACCGGCACCTCGTCGGGCTGCGGTGCCATGAAGAGCACGGTCGGCGCGGAGAGCACCGCCCGGCGGCGCCGGGTACGCGGCTCGACGGGCTCGACCACGGGGGCCTCCTCCGCCGGCTCGGCGACGGCTGCGGACTCGGGCTCCGGTCCGGCGACACCGGGCAACTCGGCGGAACCGGCGATCATCCCGGTCGCGGGCTGTTCCGTCGACTCGGGAAGCGCGGGCGGTCCGGCCGGTGCCACGGCGGGGTTCGGTTCGGTCGCCGGCGGCTCGGGCGCCTCGGCGGGAACGGAGACGCTGACGGACGGGGGTACCTCGCCGGAGCCGGCCTCGGCCCCACTGGTGCGCGTTCCCCGCCGCGTCGTACCGCGACTCGTGCGCGCTGCCCGGGTCGCCTTACCGGTCCCGGCCTGCTCCGCCGGCACCGTGGTCCCTCCGGGCTCAGCGGGCTCAGCGACCCCAGCGGCCCCAGCCGGCTCAGCGGTCCCGTCCGGCGCGGTGCTGGTCTCCCCCGGCTCCGCTGGCGCGGCAGTCTCGGCCGGGGCGGCGGTGGCCTTCTTCCGGCGGGTCCGGGTCACCTTGACCGGCGGTACGACCTCCGCACCGGCCTCCTCCACCTCGGTGGCGACCAGCGGCTCCTCGGCCGCCTTCTGGCTGGTGGTGGCCTTACGTCGACGGCGCGGGGTCTTCGGGGCGGCGTCCAGGTCGCCGGCCACCGGGGCGAGGACCTCCGCCTGCGGGGCCTCCGAGCTGACCGCCGCGGCACCGGTCGACGCCTCGACCGGGACGTCGGTCTGTTCCGGCGGGTCGAGGGGAGCGGTCCGGCGGCGGGTGGCCCGGGTACGCCGGGTCGGTGCCGGCCCCGCGGGGGCCTCGCCGGTGGCCACCTCGCCGCTGGGCGCGCCGGCGGTCTGCACGTCGGCGTCCGGGGCGGTGGCCTCCGGGGTGCCGGGTCCGCCCTCGGCAGCGGTGTCGACGGTGTTGGCAGCGGTGTCGCCGGCCGGCTGCGAACCGGTCCGCTCGCCGCCCTCGGGCTCGTTCTCGAGCATGGACGTTCTCCAGTTCTGGCTGCCCCGGGCGCGGGTGAGCGCTGCCACGCAGGGTTGCCGCAAAAGGTGTTCCGCGAACGCGCGTGGTGCGCGCCCGCCGAAGTCTGCCTACCCGAGCGCCGACCGTCCGGTCAGTGCTCGACGATGGTTGCCCCGTCGCGGTCCGCCTCCAACGGATCCACGATCGCACCCTGCGCGGTCAACGTGCCCTGCGCCAGCCGAGTCACTCGCGGTGACACCGGCGGCTCCAGGGCGGCCACCACGCGGAGGCCGGAAAGGACGTCATCGGGACGCACGGACGGGGTGACCTGCCGTACGACCAGTTCGAGTATCGCACACGGGACGGCCGTGTCCCCGGAAGGTGCCGCCGCCTGCTCCGCCATATCAATATGAATAACCGCAGATCGGGCATCGAACGTCC
This sequence comes from Micromonospora yangpuensis, assembly GCF_900091615.1. NCBI lineage: Bacteria > Bacillati > Actinomycetota > Actinomycetes > Micromonosporales > Micromonosporaceae > Micromonospora > Micromonospora yangpuensis. The sequence continues at coordinate 5,123,233 of NZ_FMIA01000002.1, forward strand.
GGCGCCCCTGCTTCGTCATCCGCTCGACCTGCACCTCCTCGGCGGCGGTGAAAGACTTCACGGCGGCGGCGAGCACGTCCGGCTCCACGCCGGGCAGCTCGATCCGCCAGGACGACGCCTCGATCCGGTCGGCGAGACTGCCCCCGCCGGCGACCACGGCGTCGACCACGTCGAGACCGGGCGAGAGGGCCGCGTCCAGCGCCGCGCGCAGCGCGTCCGGATCGACCGGCTCCCGCAACCCGATCTCCAGGTACTCGGCCTCGCTGGCGACCCCGGTGGGCGCCGCGCTGGCGTACGAGATCTTGGGGTGCGGGGTGAAACCCTGGGAATAGGCGATCGGGACACCGGCGCGACGCAGCGCACGCTCGAAGGCGCGGGCGAAGTCCCGGTGCGAGGTGAAGCGCAGCGGCCCGCGCTTGGCGTACCGGATCCGGACCCGCTGGACGACCGGCGCCTGGCCGCCTTCGGGTTGAGGCTTTCTGGCGATCGTGTGCTCCTCGGATTCTGCCTGCCTGTGCGCCCCATCCTGGCGCAGCGGTCGAGCCGCCACGCAGCCGGGTCCCCGTACGGTGATCGGGTCAGCGCCGCACCGTCACCTCCGGCAGCGCCGGTGGTCAGTGGGAGTGGCCGCTGACCGGCACCTTGAGGCCGTTGCCGCCCACCGGGGTCAGCGGCAGCAGCTTCTGGCCGGTGGGACCGATCTGGATCTCGGTGTCCATGGCCGGGCAGACGCCGCAGTCGAAACACGGCGTCCAGCGGCAGTCCTCCTGCTCGTACTCGCTGAGCGAGTCCTGCCAGTCCTGCCAGAGCCAGTCCTTGTCCAGGCCCGAGTCGAGGTGGTCCCAGGGCAGGACCTCCAGCTCGTCGCGCTCCCGGGTGGTGTACCAGTCGAGGTCCAACCCGAAGGCGGGCAGCGTCTCGGCCGCCGCGTCCACCCAGCGCCGGTACGAGAAGTGCTCGCTCCAGCCGTCGAACCGGCCGCCGTTCTCCCAGACCCGGCGGATCACCGCGCCGACCCGGCGGTCGCCCCGCGACAGCAGGCCCTCGATCAGCGACGGCTCACCGTCGTGGTAGCGGTAGCCGATCGCGCGGCCCAGCGAGCGGTCGGCGTTGATCGCCTGCTTGAGCAGCTTGAGCCGGTGGTCGATGACCTCCGGCGACTGCATGGACGCCCACTGGAACGGGGTGTGCGGCTTCGGCACGAACCCGCCGATGGAGACGGTGCAGCGGATGTCCTTGCTGCCGGTGGCGGCCCGACCGGCCCGGATGACCTCGTGGGCCATCTCGGCGATCTCCAGCACGTCCTCGTCGGTCTCGGTGGGCAGGCCGCACATGAAGTAGAGCTTCACCTGCCGCCAGCCGTTGGTGTACGCGGTGACGACCGTACGGATCAGGTCTTCCTTGGTCACCATCTTGTTGATGACCTTGCGGATCCGCTCCGACCCGCCCTCGGGGGCGAAGGTCAGGCCGGTCCGCCGGCCGTTGCGGGACAGCTCCTGGGCGAGGTCGATGTTGAACGCGTCCACCCGGGTCGACGGCAGCGACAACGACACGTTGGTGCCCTCGTACTGCTGGGCCAGGCCGGAGCACATGTCGCCGATCTCGGAGTGGTCGGCCGAGGAGAGCGACAGCAGGCCGACCTCGTGGAAACCGGAGAACTCCAACCCCTCGCGGACCATCTGGCCGACCGTGGTGATCGACCGCTCCCGTACCGGCCGGGTGATCATGCCGGCCTGGCAGAACCGGCACCCCCGGGTGCAACCCCGGAAGATCTCCACCGCGTACCGCTCGTGCACCGTCTCGGCCAGCGGCACCAGGGGCTTCTTCGGGTACGGCCAGGCGTCCAGATCCATCGTGGTGCGCTTGTGCACCCGGAACGGCACGTCCGCTCGGTTGGGCACTACCCGCTGGATCCGGCCGTCGGGCAGGTAGTCCACGTCGTAGAAGCGCGGCACGTAGACGCTCTCGGTCCGGGCCAGCCGCAGCAGCAGCTCGTCGCGGCCCCCGGGGCAGCCCTCGGCCTTCCACTGGCGGACGATCGTGGTGATCTCCAGGACGGCTTCCTCGCCGTCACCGAGCACCGCCGCGTCGACGAAGTCGGCGATCGGCTCCGGGTTGAACGCGGCGTGCCCGCCGGCCACGATCACCGGGTCGGCGTCGCCCCGCTCGGCGGCCAGCAGCGGGATGCCGGCCAGGTCGATCGCGGTGAGCAGGTTGGTGTAGCCCAGCTCGGTGGAGAACGACACACCGAACAGGTCGAAGTCCCGCACCGAGCGGTGCGCGTCGACGGTGAACTGCGGCACGCCGTGGCTGCGCATCAGCGCCTCCAGGTCCGGCCAGACCGCGTAGGTGCGCTCGGCGAGGACGTCCGGCAGTTCGTTGAGCACCTCGTAGAGGATCTGCACGCCCTGGTTGGGCAGGCCCACCTCGTACGCGTCCGGGTACATCAGCGCCCAGCGGACGGTCGCCGCGTCCCACTCCTTGACCACCGCGCCCAGCTCGCCACCGACGTACTGGATGGGCTTGGTGACCTGGGGCAGCAACGGCTCCAGGCGGGGCCAGACGGAGTTCGTCGCGGCGGGGCGCGGCGTGGTCGACGGGACGCTCATGATGCCCAAGGGTACGCGCCCGCCGGTCGGCCGCCGCGCCGCACCGGTCGATGGACCGCCGGACGGTACGGCCAGCTCACCGCCGTCGGACCGACGGGCGGGTTCGGCGGGCTGGCAGTGCGGTACTAACCTCGCAGGCGGCGCGAGAGGAGATTGCCGCGATGCCGGAGCCGCAGCCGGAAACCGACCGGCCGGCCGAGGGGCTCACCCCGGCCACCGACGCGGGCCGGGATCCGGCGGTCGACGACCGACCGGCCGCCCCCGCCACACCAGCACCAGCACCAGCACCAGCACCAGCACCAGCACAGACCACCGGTCCCCGCACCGGCCCTGCGGGCACCCGCGAGCTGCCCGTGTTGCCGGAGGACGAGCCGTCGCCGTCCGGATCCGTCAGCCCGGCCGAGCCGACCGACTCGGAACGGCCGACAGACGCGTCCGCGACCGCCTCGGCGGCGGCCGCCGAGGCGGCGTCGGAGCCGGCTCCGGACCGGTCGTCAGGCACGGCCGGCCCGACCACGGAGGCAGCCCCGGCGGAACCGACCCCGGGTCCGGCCCCGGAGGCAGCCCGGGCGGAACCTGCCCTCGACCCGACAGCAGCGGCAGTCCCGGCGGAACCGACTCCAGAGCCGGCCCCGACCTCGGAGGCAGGTTCGGAGCCGACCTCGGACGCAGCCCTGGAGCCGACCTCGGACGCAGCCCTGGAGCGGGTCTCCGACCGGTCGACAGGCGCGGTGGACCCGACCGACGGGTCGGCAACGACGAACGCGGCGGAGCCGACGGGCGCGGCGGAGCCGACGAACGCGGCGGAGCGGACGAACGCGGCGGAGCGGACGAACGCGGCGGAGCCGACCACTGGGGCGGCAACGACGGGCGCGGCGGCTCGGTCCGCGCCTGACGTCGCCGACCAGCCGGCCGGCGAGGCCACGGTGGGCGTCCCGGAGCCGGGCCGGACCGGACCGGCCGGTACCCGGCAGATGGACGCGTTGCCCGACGAGCCGAGCGTCGGCCGGGTCAGTGGCTCGGCGCCGGTGCCACCGCCACGAGCGCCGGAACCCCGCCGGTTCTGGGGCCGGCCCGCGCGGTCCAGCCCACCTCCACCGCCACCCGGGCCGCCACCGCCGGTGGACCGGACCCTGGTGGACGGGACGCTGCTGGACGGGCCCCCGGAGAGTCGTACCCCGGTCGATCCCTGGGCGGGGGTGGACACCGGCGGCTGGGACCTGCCCTCGACGGGCTATCCGGCCCTGCCGCCGACCACGCACCACCCCGAGCCGGCATCGGCCCCGCCGTGGCCCGAGTCACCTCCGGCCGGGGCGCAGCCGGCAGCCGGGCCGTACCCGGCGGCGGAGCCCTACCCGGCCGCGGAGTCGTACCCGTCCGCCGAGCCCTTCTCGGCCCCGCCGTACCCGCACACCCCCGCGCAGCCGTATCCGCCCGCGGCAGGCGGGAGCCAGCCGCACCCGACCGGCCACCCGCAGGCGTACCCACTGCCGGGGCACCCGCCGGCGTCGTCGGCCGGCTATTCGGCCTCGGCGCGGCCGGTCTCCGCGCACCCGGTGTCGCCACCGCCACCACCGCCACCACCGCCGCCACCGCCGCCACCGGTGTCGGCTCCGCCCCGGCCGGTGTCGGCTCCGCCCCGGCCGGTGTCACCGCCGGCCGCGCCACCGGCACAGCGCCGGGCGGACCACCGGCCACCCCCGCCGCCCGCCGCGCCGCGTCGTCGACGGCGGCGCTGGCCTTCCCGGTTCCTGATGACGTTCCTGCTCAGCGTGATCTGCTGCTGCGGCTGCCCCGCGTACTTCGGCAAGCCGGCCTGGGACCAGTACCCGGCCGCCGCGAGCCTGCCCGAGGAGGTCGCGGACCTCCGCCTGCGCTCCGACGGCGGCGACGCGGTGCGGCGGCTGGAGGCCGGGGTGGGCGAGGCCCACCTGCTGACCGAGGACACCTTCGGCGGGGTCTACGGCACCTCGGACGGCAAGCGGGTGACGGTCTTCGGCGGTACCGGATTCCGGATCACCCCGGAGAGCGACGCCGAGGGCGAGATCGACAGGCTCACCGGCGAGTACGGGCTCGGGGAGCCGACGGTGGTGCGGACCGACGTCCGGGGGCGGCACGCCCGGTGTGCCACCGGCAGCGCCGACGACACCGCCGTGGTGGTCTGCACCTCGGTCGACCACGGCAGCCTCGCCACCGCCGTCTTCACCCGGCTCTCGGTCGATGACAGCGCCGCCCTCCTGGGCACACTCCGTAGTCAGATCATCACTATCAATCAAGGGTGATCTCGATGGCGTAAAGCTTTCGCTTTTTGCCCGTACCAATCCACTTTCGGGCCCACAATCGGGACATGTCGCGGCGTTGGCTCTTCGCCGATCAGCTAGGCCCACACTTCCTCGATGACCGGCACCAGGAGGTGCTGCTGATCGAGTCGAAGGCGGTCTTCCGGCGCCGGGTCTTCCACCGGCAGAAGGCGCACCTGGTGCTCTCCGCTCTGCGCCACCGCGCGGCGGAGCTCGGCGACCAGGCCCGGTACCTGCGCACCGAGACGTACGCGGAGGGGCTGCGCACGGTCCGCGAGCCGCTGGAGGTGTGCCACCCCACCTCCCGGCGGGCCCTGGCGTTCGTCGAGCGACAACCCCGGCTGACGGTGTTGCCGGCCCGTGGTTACGTCACCAGCCTGGCCGACTTCACCGACTGGGCCGATGGCCGACGGAGCGCGCTCCGGATGGATGCCTTCTACCGGTTCGCCCGGGAACGGCACGACGTGCTGATCGAGGCGGGTGAGCCGGTGGGCGGCCGGTGGAGCCTGGACACCGAGAACCGGCAGCCGCCGCCGAAGGACGTCGACCGGTTGGCGGTCCCCGCGCCACCGAAGCTGCGGGAGGACGACATCGACGCCGAGGTCCGGGCCGATCTGGACCGGTGGGAGCGGGAGGGGATCCGGTTCGCCGGCCGGGACGGGCCACGCCGCTTTCCGGCCAGCACCAAGGAGGCCCGGGCCCGGCTGCGGCACTTCCTGCGGCACCGGCTGCCCGCGTTCGGCCCGTACGAGGACGCGATGCTCGCCAACGACCCGTGGCTGGCCCACAGCGCGCTCTCCTCCTCGTTCAACCTGGGCCTGCTCGATCCGATGGAGGCAATCCGGGGCGCGGAACGGGCGTATCACGCCGACGGTGCCCCCCTGCCCAGCGTGGAGGGCTTCATTCGGCAGATCATGGGCTGGCGGGACTTCGTCTGGCAGCTCTACTGGTACTTCGACCGTGGCTGGCGGGACAACAACGCCCTGGCCGCCCGCAGGCACGTGCCGGACTGGTGGCAGGACCTGGACGCCGACGTGGTGCGGGCGCGGTGCCTCTCCGACGTGCTGGGCGAGGTCCGCGACCACGGCTGGACGCACCACATCCCCCGACTGATGGTGCTCGGCAACTACGCCCTGCAACGTGGCTGGCGGCCGACGGAGCTGGTGGACTGGTTCCACCGCAGCTTCGTCGACGGGTACGAGTGGGTGATGACCGCCAACGTGGTGGGCATGAGCCAGTACGCCGACCTCGGTCAGATGACCACCAAGCCGTACGCCTCGGGCGGGGCGTACATCAACCGGATGAGCGACTACTGCGGCGGCTGCCCTTACGACCCGAAGAAGCGCCTCGGCGAGGACGCCTGCCCGTTCACCGCCGGCTACTGGTCGTTCCTGCTGCGCAACCGGGAGCGGCTGCCGGGCAACGCGCGGATGGCCCGCTCGATGAAGCAGCTCGACCGGCTGGCCGACCTCGACGCGGTCGCCGACCAGGAACGACGGCGCGGCGACGATCCGCCGTGAGCCGCCTCAGGCCGGGGACTCGCCGGTGGTGGGCTCGTCCCGCTTGGGGGCGTAGCGCGGGACGTACTCCTGGCCGGTGAGCTTCTGGATCTCGCCCATCAGCTCGTCGGTCATCTCCCGCAGCGAGGTCCGGTCGTCCGGCCGCCCGGTGAAGTCCAACGGCTTGCCGAACCGGATCGTGATCCGGCCGTTGCCCGGCCGGGGCACCCGGGCGCCGATCGGCTGGACCTTCTCGGTGCCGATCATGCCGACCGGCACGATCGGCACCCCGGCGGCCACGGCGAGCCGGGCCGCGCCGGTCCGGCCACGGTAGAGCCGGCCGTCGGGCGAACGGGTCCCCTCCGGATAGATGGCCACCAGGTCACCGCCGCGCAGGGCGGGCAGGGCCGCGTCGAAGGCCGACAGCGCCGCACGTCCACCGGCCCGCTCCACCGGGATCGCGCCGAGGCCGGTGAGCACGACCCGGGAGAGCGTGCCCTTCGGGCCGGTACCGGTGAAGTACTCGGACTTGGCCCAGAAGGCCAGGTGTCGCGGAACCACGGTGCCGAGGAACAGCTCGTCGGCGACCGAGAGGTGGTTGCCGGCGAAGATGGCGCCCCCGGTCTTCGGGATGTGCTCGAGCCCCTCCACGTGGGGGCGGAAGGCCAGTCGGAGCACGGGTGCCACGGTGAGTTTGCTGATCGTGTAGAGCAGCGGCACTGGTCCTCCGGACGGTCGTACCCAACGGGGGTGGTGTCATTCGCCGAGCGGTGTCACGTTAGCCGACGCGGTCCCGTCACCCGGCACCGCCCGTTGCGTGCGCGTCCCCACCGACCCCCACCGGCAGGAGACCCACGTCACATCCGGTCGTGTCACATCCGGGCCGCCACCGTCCGTCGTTGCGGTGAACCCACGACGGAAGGGAGACCAGAATGAGTCGGATCGACCTGACGGCGGTGGCGCCCGAGGCGTACCGGGCAGTGTCCGAGCTGGAGCGTTACACCCGCGAGCACGTCGAGCCCACCGTGCTGGAGCTGGTGAAGGTACGAGCGTCGATGCTGAACGGTTGTGCGTTCTGCGTGGACATGCACACCCGGGAGGCCCTGGCCGCCGGCGAGTCCAGCCGACGGCTCTTCGCGGTCGCCGCCTGGCGGGAGGCGCCCTTCTTCGACGAGCGGGAACGCACCGCGCTGGCCCTCACCGACAGCCTCACCCGGCTCGGCGAGCACGGGGTGCCCGACCAGGTGTGGGACGCGGCGGCCGAGGTCTGGTCGGCGCGGGAACTGGTCGACCTGACGGTCGCGGTGGCCACAATCAACGTGTGGAACCGGATCGTGGCGGCCACCCGACGTCAGCCGTCCACCGACGAGTGACGACCGGCGGGGCCACGCAGGCGGCCGGTGTGCTCGACGCGCACCGGCCGATGCTGCTCGGGCTGGCCTACCGGATGCTCGGCAGCCTGCCCGACGCCGAGGACGTGCTCCAGGAGGCGTATCTGCGCTGGTGGGGTGTCGACCGGGCGGCGGTGGCCGAGCCACGCCGATACCTGTCGCGGGTGGTCACCCGGCTCGCCGTCGACCGGCTCCGCGCCCGGCAGGCGACCCGGGAGACGTACGTGGGCACCTGGTTGCCCACCCCGGTCGCCACCGCGTCGTCGCCGTTCGGGCCGCTGGAGCAGGCCGAGCTGCGCGACACCCTCTCCGTCGCGCTGCTGCACGTGCTGGAACGGCTCACTCCGCCGGAACGCGCGGTCTACGTGCTGCGCACCGCGTTCGAACTGCCGTACCCCGAGATCGCCGAGCTGCTGGACCGGTCGGCGGCGGACTGCCGGCAGCTGTACCACCGGGGCGTACGGCGGATCGCCGGGGACACCCGGCGCTTCACCGCCGGCCCCGCCGAGCAGCGCCGGCTGTTGGAGGCCTTCCTCGCCGCCGCCCGCGACGGTGACCTGGCCCGGCTCGCCGCGCTGGTCTCGGCCGACGCCACCGCCTGGTCGGACTCCGGCGGCCGGGTCCGCGCGGCCCGCAACCCGGTCCGCGGCGCGGACCGGGTCACCCGTTTCTTCGCCGGTATCCACGGACCCCACCGCCCACCGCTGCGGGCCGTCGAGGTGCAGCTCAACGGCGCCCCCGGGTACGTCGTGCGACGGCCGGACGGCAACCGGTACGCGTTGACCGTGGCCGCCGCCGACGGCCGGCTCACCGGCCTGTACCTGGTAAGCAATCCGGAGAAACTGACCCGGCTGGGCGGGTGAACCGGTGGTCGGGGCGGCGGGGCGCGGACCCGCTGCTGCGGCGGTCAGTCCAGCTCGGGGAACCAGAGGGCGATCTCGCGCTTGGCGCTGTCCGGCGAGTCCGAGGCGTGCGCCAGGTTCTCCCGGTTCGACAGCGAGAAGTCGCCCCGGATGGTGCCGGCCACGGCCTTGCGTCCGTCGGTGGCGCCCACCAGGGCGCGTACCACGTCGATCACCTGGTCGCCGGAGAGCACCAGGGCGACCAGCGGTCCGCTGGTCATGAAGTCCTTCAGCGGCGGGTAGAACGCCTTGTCCACGTGCTCGGCGTAGTGCTCGTCGGCGAGCGCCGCGTCCATCGTCCGGGACACCAGTGCGTCGATCCGCAGCCCCTTACGCTCGAAGCGGGCGATGATCTCGCCGACCAGGCCCCGCCGGACGGCGTCGGGCTTGATCAGTACGAGGGTGCGCTCATCCGAGCTGCTGCTGGACACGCTGGGTTCCTCCTGTGAGCAGATGACGGCTGGGCTGGGTACGGTCAGCGTAGCGACCCGGTCCGGCCTCCGGCGCGGCGGCTGCTCTTCCCCTCCGTCGCCGGTCCGGCCTAGCCTGGCTCTGATCCCTGGGAGGTCCACTGTGGCAAATGGCGGGAGCCGACCCATCGCGCCGGTGCGCAAGCTGATCGCCGCGGTGCTCGGCACCGTGGCGGCCTTCGTGATCATGGTCGGGCTGGGCATGACGAGCTGGGCCATCGTGGCGCTCGGCGTCGCCCTGTTGGCCCTGGCGATCGCCCTGGCCACGGTGCGCGGCGGTGGTCGTACCTGGGTGATCGGGGTGGGACACGTGCACAGCGTCTCCGAGCCACCCACCCAGTACGCCTTCGGCCGGTGCGAGTTGCAGCTGGTGCTGGACGCGCCGGGGATGCCACCCCGGTCCAAGAAGATCATCGAGCCCCGGGTGCCGGTGGCCAAGTGGCCGTCGCTGGGGCAGACCCTGCCGATCCGGGTCGCCCTCGACGACCAGCGGCACGTCCGGGTCCTCTGGGACGAGGTGCCGACCCACGCCGAGACGGCCGTCGCCGGTGACCTGCCGCCGGAGTTCGCGATGGCCGAGCCGGTGGACGAGGTGCTGATCCAGCAGGAGGCCCCGCCGTGGGCCGGCCGGGGATCCGACGACGAGTTCCACGACGGGCTCCGGGACGACTTCCAGGCGGACTTCCGGCAGGATTTCCAGGACGACCGCCGGGACGACGCGTCGATCGTCGAGCCGACACGCGACGGCCTGGACGACCCGGCTGGTCGACCGGCGCACCGGGAGCCGGTGGTGCTGCACCAGCGCCCCGGCGGTCCGGTCGTGCTGGAGGGCACGGTGGTCGAGCTGCCCAGCGGCGCGGTGCTGCCGCGTCGGGCCACGCCCGCGCAACGACCGCCCGCCGAGGAACGCCCGGACCCGGTCGCCGAGCAGCCGGTCGGGGCGACCGGGCAGGCGGCAGCAACCGAGCAGGCGGCAGCAACCGGGCAACCGGCAGCAACCGAGCGGTCGGCAGCCACCGAGCAGGCGGGTCCGGCCACTGACGAGCAGCCGACGCCGGCCGCCGAGCAGGCGGCGTCGGCCGTGGGCGAGGAGCCGATGCCGGCCGTGGACGAGGAGCCGGTCCGGCCCACCCGGCGGTCGAACCCGTCCGGCTACCCGATGGGCGACCTGCCACCCGCGCAGCGCGCGGCCTCCCCCATCGAGGACCGCTTCGAGCCGGCCCCCGCCGGGGATCCCTTTGCCCCGACGGCCCCCGACGCCCCCTTCGAGCCGGCACCCGCCGAGGAGCGTTTCGAGCCCACACCTGCCGACGACCGGTTCGTCCCGACCGCGGCCGACGACCACTTCGTGTCGGCACCTGCCGACGAGCGGTTCGTGTCGGCACCTGCCGACGAGCGCTTCGAGTCGGCGGCACCTGCCGACGGCCCGTTCACCCCGGATGTTCCCGAGGACCGGTTCGCGGCGTCGGCGACCGGGCCGCGGGCCGCGGCCGGGCCGTGGGACGGTGAGCCGGATCCGATCGACCTGCCGCTGGACGACCCGCCGGCCGCCCGCGTACACCCGTCGGCCGCCAGCGCGCACCCATCGGCGCCGGTCCACCCCGACGACCTCGACCCGGCGATCTTCGGCTACCCCTCGGACGTGGCCGACGGCCCGATCAGCGGCGTCGGGATCACCGTGCTCGTCACCGACCTGGACCGGTCCCTGGACTTCTACCGGGACGTGCTCGGCTTCACCGAGGTCGACCGGGGTGCGGGCAACGCGGTGCTCGCCTCCGGCAGCACCCGACTGGTGCTGCGCGAGGTGAGCGAGGCGGCACCGATCAGCCGCCGCCTGGTCCACGTCAACCTGGAGGTCAACGACATCCAGGCGGCGTACGAGCGGCTTCGGGACACCGGCCTGCGCTTCACCTACGCGCCCCGGGTGGTCAACCGGGGCACCAAGCTGGAGGTCTGGGCCGCCGCGTTCCGCGACCCGGACGGTCACGGCATCGCTTTGACCCAGTGGCGTGCCCTGACCGGCGCCTGACCGGCCCACCGCCGACCGCACCGAGGCCGGCCGCACCACCGCCGGCCGCACCGCCGGCCGGCTGCACCGCGCCGCCGCCGGCCGGCCGGGCCGGTGGCACAGCCGGCCGGGTCAGCCGGCGGTGGGCCCGAGGATCTGCCGGCGTACGTGCAACGCGTACGCCCACACCAGCGCGAAGATCACGCCGAGGGCCAGCAGCGACCAGTGCAGCAGGCCACCGAGCAGAAGCACCCCCTGCAGCGCGGTGCCGGCGTGCCAGGCCCAGGGCCGGCGCATCATGCCGGCGAGCACCACCGCCGCCACGGCGACCGCCACCAGCAGCCCCATGGTGGCGCCGCTGAGTTCCGTGCCGAGCGCCCGGATCGGCTGGATGCCGATCAGCAACACCAGCGCCTCCAGCCCGAGCGTGGCGGCGCCGAGCCCGCGTACCGCCCCCTCCGGGTTGCGCAGCCCGGAGGGTCGCGGTTGCTGCCCACTCATCGTTTCAGCAGCCGGCGGGCGTCGGCCACGGTCACCACCGAGCCGGTGACCAGCACACCCACCCCGCTCAACTCACCCGGTACGTCGTACTCGGCGGCGGCGACGGCCGCCTCGATGGCGTCGGGCATCTGCTCGGCGGTCTCCACCCGGTCCGGGCCGAAGACCTCGGCGGCCAGCGCGGCTAGCGTCTCGACCGGCATCGCCCGGGGCGAACTGTTGCGGGTCACCACCACCGTGTCGAGCACCGGCTCCAGCAGCTCCAGCAGGCTGGCGGCGTCCTTGTCGGCCAGCACGCCGAGCACCCCGACCAGCTTGCTGAACGCGAACTCCTCCTGCAGCGCGGTGACCGTGGCGGCCATGCCCTGGGCGTTGTGCGCCCCGTCGAGCAGGATCGTCGGTGCGGACCGGACCTTCTCCAGACGTCCCGGTGAGCTGGCGGTGGCGAAGCCCTCGCGGACCGTCTCCACGTCGAGCTGCCGTTTAGCGCCGGCACCGAGGAAGGCCTCCACCGCAGCCAGCGCCACGGCCGCGTTCTGCGCCTGGTGGGCGCCGTGCAGCGGCAGGAAGATCTCCTCGTAGACGCCACCGAGGCCCTGCAGGGTGAGCACCTGACCGCCGACGGCCACCGCCCGGCGCAGCACCCCGAACTCGCCGCCCTCCCGGGCGACGGTCGCCCCCACCTCGGCACACCGTTCCAGGATGGGCCGGGCGGCCTCCTCCTCCTGGGCGGCGGAGACCACCGTGGTGCCGGGGTGGATGATGCCGGCCTTGGCCAGCGCGATGTCCTGGATGGTGTCGCCCAGCCACTCGGTGTGGTCCAGCCCGATCGGGGTGAGCACGCAGACCCCGGCCTGGATCACATTGGTGGCGTCCTCGGCCCCGCCCAGCCCGACCTCGACCACCGCCACGTCGACCGGGGCGTCGGCGAAGGTCGCGAACGCCAGCGCCGTGGTCATGTCGAAGTAGGTGAGCGGCTCGGCGGAACGCTGGTCGACCAGCTCGGCCAGCGGGGCGATCTCCCGGTACGTGGTGACGAACCGCTCCTCACTCACCGGTTCCCCGTCCAGGCTGATCCGCTCTCGGACGGTCTCCAGGTGCGGGCTGGTGTACCGCCCGGTGTGCAGGCCGAAGGCCCGCAGCAGCGAGTCGATCATCCGGGCCGTCGAGGTCTTGCCGTTCGTCCCGGTCAGGTGGATCGACGGGTACGCCCGCTGCGGGCTGCCGAGCAGGTCGAGCAGGCTCTCGATCCGGTCCAGCTCGAAGACCATCCGGGTGAAGCCACGCTCGGCCAGCTCGGCGTCGACCGCCGCGAACTCGCCCGACGACGAGCGGTCGGCCCGGCCGCGGGCGGTGGGTGCGGTGTTCTCGGTACGTTCGGTCACGACGGAAGCGCCTCCAGGGCGGCATCGATCCGGATCAGGTCGGCCTCGGCCACGGTGAGCCGGGCCCGGATCTTGGCGACCACCGGCTCCGGTGCCTTGCCGACGAAGGCCGGGTTGTCCAGCTTGGCGCGGGCCTGCGCCACCTCCTTCTCGGCGGCGGCCCGGTCCTTGGTCAGGCGGGCCCGCTCGGCGGCCAGGTCGATCGACCCCCGGGTGTCCAACTCGACGTTGACCGCACCGGCCATGGCCAGGGTGGCGCTGGCCTGGAAGTCGTCGCCGGGAGCGTCGAGCCGGACCAGGGAACGGATCAGCGGCTCGTGGGCCGCGATGCCCGCCCCGGGCAGGCCGTCCAGCCGCGCGGCGACCCGCTGCGTCGGGCGCAGCCCCTGGTCGGACCGGAACCGCCGGATCTCGGTCACCACCCGCTGGACGGTGCCGAGTTCGCGTTCCGCGGCGTCGTCGATCCGGGTACGGTCAGCCACCGGCCAACCGGCCGTGGTGACCGTCGCGCCCCCGGTCAGGGCGGTCCACAGCTCCTCGGTGACGAACGGGATCACCGGGTGCAGCAGCCGCAGCAGCTGGTCCAGCACGTGCCCGAGCACCCGGCGGGTCCGCTCGGCCGCCTCGCCACCGGCGGCGAGCACCGGCTTGCTCAACTCCACGTACCAGTCGCAGACGTCGTCCCAGGCGAAGTGGTAGAGCAGGTCGCAGACCTTCGCGAACTCGTACCCCTCGAACTGCTCGTCGACCTCGGCGGCGACGTGTGCCAGCCGGGACAGGATCCACCGGTCGACGGTGGAGAGCTGCTCGGCGGCGGGCAGCTCCCCGCCGGTGTGCGCGCCGTTGAGCAGCGCGAACCGGGTGGCGTTCCAGAGCTTGTTGCAGAAGTTCCGGGAGCCCTGACACCACTCCTCGCTGACCGGCACGTCGCCGCCGGGGTTGGCGCCCCGGGCGAGGGTGAAACGGGTGGCGTCGGCGCCGAACCGGTCGATCCAGTCCAGCGGGTCGACCACGTTGCCGAACGACTTCGACATCTTCTTGCCGTGCTCGTCGCGGACCATCCCGTGCAGGGCGACGGTGCCGAACGGCGGCGTGCCGTCCATCGCGTACAGGCCGAACATCATCATCCGGGCGACCCAGAAGAACAGGATGTCGTACCCGGTGACCAGCACGCTGGTCGGATAGAACCTGGCCAGGTCGGCGGTCCGGTCCGGCCAGCCCAGGGTGGAGAACGGCCACAGCCCGCTGGAGAACCAGGTGTCCAGCACGTCCTCGTCCTGGTGCCAGCCCGCACCGGTCGGCGGCTGCTCGTCGGGGCCGACGCAGACGATCTCGCCGGCCGGGCCGTACCAGACCGGGATGCGGTGGCCCCACCAGAGCTGGCGGGAGATGCACCAGTCGTGCATGTTGTCCACCCAGGCGAAGTACCGCTTGGCCAGCTCGGCCGGCTCGATCTTCACCCGGCCGTCGCGCACCGCGTCACCGGCCGCCTCGGCCAGCGGGGCGGTGTTGACGAACCACTGCAGCGACAGCCTCGGCTCGACGGTGGTCTTGCACCGCGAGCAGTGCCCCACCGCGTGCACGTACGGCCGCTTCTCGGCCACGATCAGGCCCTGCTCGCGCAGGGCGGCGACGATCGCCGGCCGGGCCTCGAACCGGTCGAGACCCTGGAACGGGCCGGGCGCGGTGATCACTCCCCGCTCGTCCATCACGGTCAACGCGGGCAGGTCGTGGCGCTGGCCGATCTCGAAGTCGTTCGGGTCGTGCGCCGGGGTCACCTTGACCATGCCGGTGCCGAAGGCCGGGTCGACGTGCGCGTCACCGACGATCGGGATCCGCCGCCCGGTCAGCGGCAGCTCCACCTCGGTACCGATCAGGTGCCGGTACCGCTCGTCGTCGGGGTGCACCGCCACCGCGGTGTCGCCGAGCATCGTCTCGGCCCGGGTGGTGGCCACCACCACGTCGGCGCTGTACCGGATGGAGACCAGCTCACCGTCGTCGTCGGTGTGCTCCACCTCGATGTCCGACAGCGCGGTCAGGCAGCGCGGACACCAGTTGATGATCCGGTTCGCCCGGTAGATCAGGCCGTCGTCGTACAGCTTCTTGAAAATAGTCTGTACGGCCCGCGACAGCCCCTCGTCCATGGTGAAGCGCTCGCGGTCCCAGTCGACCGAGTCGCCGAGCCGGCGCATCTGGCCGAGGATCGCCCCACCGGACTCCGCCTTCCACTGCCAGACCCGCTCGACGAACTTCTCCCGTCCGAGGTCGTGCCGGGACAGCCCCTCGGCGGCGAGCTGTCGCTCGACCACGTTCTGGGTGGCGATGCCGGCGTGGTCCATGCCGGGCAGCCAGAGCGCTTCGAAGCCCTGCATCCGCTTACGCCGGATCAGCGCGTCCTGGACCGTGTGGTCGAGGGCGTGCCCCATGTGCAGCACACCGGTGACGTTCGGCGGCGGGATGACGATGGTGAAGGGCGGCTTGTCGCTCTGCGCCGAGGCGCGGAAGTGGCCGGCGGCTACCCACTGCTCGTACCGTCGCTGCTCTACCTCGCCGGGCTGGTACTGGCCGGCAAGGGTCGGGGCGTCGGGGCGTCGGGCATCCAGTCTCTCGGTCACAGGCAAAGTCTACGGAGCGCTTCGGCGGACCCGGCGTGCGCCACCGCTGCTTCGCGTACGGTGTCGGCTATGTCCGACGCACATCTCACCCAGCGGCCGTACGACGACGACGGCGAGCTGATCGAGCTGACCGGGGAGCCCATCCAGCTCAGCAACCGGGACCCGGAGAACGGGTCCCGCCGGTCCGTGTTCGGCTCCCGCCGTTGGCGCTGGGCGATGGGGATCGCGCTCGCCGTCGGGGTACTCGGCGCCGGCGCCCTCGGGTCGGTGGCCTGGCGGGTGGCCCAGCAGAAGGACGCCGACCTGGCCACGCCCCCGGAGGTCGCCGGGCTGACCCGGGACAGTGACGAACGGGCCCGCAGTACCGCCGACTACCTGCGCAGCGGCCTCGCCGCCAACATCGACCTGGACCGCAGCTTCGGCAACGTCTACAACGACAAGGGACAGCCGCAGCGGCCGGTGCTCATCTTCGGCGGGACGACGCTGCTCTGGCAGCCCGAGCGGGACCTCGACACCCTGTTCGAGCTGATGGCGGACGAGGCCGGGGCGGTCGACGGCCTGCGCGAGGTGCCGGCGGGCCGGTTGGGCGGCACCATGAAGTGCGGAACCACCAGTGGTGACGGTGGCGATTTCGCGGTGTGCGGCTGGGCCGACCACGGCAGCGTGGTGATGGCGCTCTTCCCGGGCCGTCCGGTCGACGAGGCCGGCACCCTCCTGCGCACCATCCGCGAGGAGATCCAGACCCGCCGCTGACCATCCGCCGGTGCTGCGCTTCCGCGGCCGCCTGCCCCGGCGGGCGGGCACCGCGTGTCTCGGGCTGGAAACAGCAGTGAGGGCCATCCCTGTCGGGATGACCCTCACTGTAAGAATGTCCGGCGGTGTCCTACTCTCCCACACCCTCCCGAGTGCAGTACCATCGGCGCTGGAAGGCTTAGCTTCCGGGTTCGGAATGTAACCGGGCGTTTCCCTTCCGCCATGACCGCCGTAACCCTATCGACATATCAAACAACACCCACACACGGTGATGTCGTTCGTTTGTCAAGAGTTGCACAGTGGACGCGTAGCAGCTTCGTAGTCAAGTCCTCGGCCTATTAGTACCGGTCAACTCAACCCGTTACCGAGCTTACATTTCCGGCCTATCAACCCAGTCGTCTAGCTGGGGGCCTTACTCCACCAAAGGTGGATGGGATACCTCATCTTGAAGCGAGCTTCCCGCTTAGATGCTTTCAGCGGTTATCCCTTCCGAACGTAGCTAACCAGCCGTGCCCCTGGCGGGACAACTGGCACACCAGAGGTTCGTCCGTCCCGGTCCTCTCGTACTAGGGACAGCCCTTCTCAAGTATCCTACGCGCACGGCGGATAGGGACCGAACTGTCTCACGACGTTCTAAACCCAGCTCGCGTACCGCTTTAATGGGCGAACAGCCCAACCCTTGGGACCTGCTACAGCCCCAGGATGCGACGAGCCGACATCGAGGTGCCAAACCATCCCGTCGATATGGACTCTTGGGGAAGATCAGCCTGTTATCCCCGGGGTACCTTTTATCCGTTGAGCGACACCGCTTCCACACGCAAGTGCCGGATCACTAGTCCCGACTTTCGTCCCTGCTCGACCTGTCAGTCTCACAGTCAAGCTCCCTTGTGCACTTGCACTCAACACCTGATTGCCAACCAGGCTGAGGGAACCTTTGGGCGCCTCCGTTACCCTTTAGGAGGCAACCGCCCCAGTTAAACTACCCACCAGACACTGTCCCTGAACCGGATCACGGCCCGAAGTTAGATACCCAAATCAACCAGAGTGGTATTTCAAGATTGCCTCCACCCATACTGGCGTATGGACTTCACCGGCTCCCACCTATCCTACACAAGCTAATTCGGATACCAATGTCAAGCTATAGTAAAGGTCCCGGGGTCTTTCCGTCCTGCCGCGCGTAACGAGCATCTTTACTCGTAATGCAATTTCGCCGGGCCTGTGGTTGAGACAGTGGGGAAGTCGTTACGCCATTCGTGCAGGTCGGAACTTACCCGACAAGGAATTTCGCTACCTTAGGATGGTTATAGTTACCACCGCCGTTTACTGGCGCTTAAGTTCTCCGCTTCGCCCCGAAGAGCTAACAGGTCCCCTTAACGTTCCAGCACCGGGCAGGCGTCAGTCCATATACATCGAATTACTTCTTCGCATGGACCTGTGTTTTTAGTAAACAGTCGCTTCCCCCTGCTCTCTGCGGCCATACAACGCTCCACCCGCGCGGGGCTTCACGTCTCCGGCCCCCCTTCTCCCTAAGTTACGGGGGCAATTTGCCGAGTTCCTTAACCACAGTTCGCCCGATCGCCTCGGTATTCTCTACCTGACCACCTGTGTCGGTTTGGGGTACGGGCCGCTAAGAACTCGCTAGAGGCTTTTCTCGGCAGCATAGGATCACTGACTTCACCTGAATCGGCTCGGCATCACGTCTCAGCCTCATGCGCCACGGATTTGCCTATGGCACGGCCTACACGCTTACCCCGGCACAACCACCGGCCGGGATCAGCTACCTTCCTGCGTCACCCCATCGCTTGACTACTACCCGCCAGGTTCCCACGCTCCCCACCATCAACCCGAAGGCCTCAAGCAGTTCGGATGGTTAGCACAACGAAGTTCATCAGGGACGCTCTTTCGCGGGTACGGGAATATCAACCCGTTGTCCATCGACTACGCCTCTCGGCCTCGCCTTAGGTCCCGACTCACCCAGGGCGGATTAGCCTGGCCCTGGAACCCTTGGTCATCCGGCGGAAGGGTTTCTCACCCTTCTTTCGCTACTCATGCCTGCATTCTCACTCGTGCCGCGTCCACAACTCGATCACTCGGCTGCTTCACCCCCGGCACGACGCTCCCCTACCCATCCACACACCTGCACCCCCACCCAAAGACGGGGACGAAGTAAAAATGTGAATGCCACAGCTTCGGCGGTGTACTTGAGCCCCGCTACATTGTCGGCGCGGAACCACTTGACCAGTGAGCTATTACGCACTCTTTAAAGGGTGGCTGCTTCTAAGCCAACCTCCTGGTTGTCTATGCGATCCCACATCCTTTTCCACTTAGCACACGCTTAGGGGCCTTAGCTGGTGATCTGGGCTGTTTCCCTCTCGACTACGAAGCTTATCCCCCGCAGTCTCACTGCCGCGCTCTCACTTACCGGCATTCGGAGTTTGGCTGATTTCGGTAAGCTTGTGGGCCCCCTAGACCATCCAGTGCTCTACCTCCGGCAAGAAACACACGACGCTGCACCTAAATGCATTTCGGGGAGAACCAGCTATCACGGAGTTTGATTGGCCTTTCACCCCTAACCACAGGTCATCCCCCAACTTTTCAACGTTGGTGGGTTCGGCCCTCCACGTAGTCTTACCCACGCTTCAGCCTGCCCATGGCTAGATCACTCCGCTTCGGGTCTAGAGCATGCGACTCAAACGCCCTATTCAGACTCGCTTTCGCTACGGCTCCCCCACACGGGTTAACCTCGCCACATGCCACTAACTCGCAGGCTCATTCTTCAAAAGGCACGCCGTCACCCCTAAAGGCTCCGACGGATTGTAGGCGAACGGTTTCAGGTACTATTTCACTCCCCTCCCGGGGTACTTTTCACCATTCCCTCACGGTACTCGTCCGCTATCGGTCACCAGGAAGTATTTAGGCTTACCAGGTGGTCCTGGCAGATTCACGGCAGATTTCAGGAGTCCGCCGCTACTCGGGAACACCCACAGAAGACCAGCCACTTTCACCTACCGGACTCTCACCGACTACGGTCAGCCTTCCCAGACTGTTCAGCTAGCAACTGGCTTTATCACTCCTCACACGAGTGTCAGCTCGTGTAGCAGGGTCCCACAACCCCGACCACGCAACCCCTGACAGGTATCACACGCAACCGGTTTAGCCTCAATCCGCTTTCGCTCGCCACTACTCACGGAATCACTAAATTGTTTTCTCTTCCTACGGGTACTGAGATGTTTCACTTCCCCGCGTTCCCCCCACACACCCTATGTATTCAGATGCGGGTGACATCACATGACTGATGCCAGGTTTCCCCATTCGGACACCCTGGGATCACAGCTTGGTTGACAGCTCCCCCAGGCCTATCGCGGCCTCCCACGTCCTTCATCGGCTCCTGGTGCCAAGGCATCCACCGTTCGCCCTTGACAACTTGACCACAAAGATGCTCGCGTCCACTGTGCAATTCTCAACAAACGACCAACCCACAACCCACCAACCCCACACCAGCAACCCACCAGGATCCGGTATGCGAGGCCAGGCCATGCCTGGCAACCTCATCACAAGGCTCTGAAAAAACAACCATGGTTGTTCCTTCAGGACCCAACAGGGTGCTCTCCGCCTCTACCCAGCCGCACCAGGATCACCGTTCCCACCACTCCGAAAAGCAGCTGTACTAGACGACCCTGACCGTTGCCAGGAGAAAACTCACCAGTGTCTCCGCCATTCGAGCACCCCACCACCACATTCGGGCAGTGCGGGCTCCTTACCGACTTTCGTCGGAAGGTGCTCCTTAGAAAGGAGGTGATCCAGCCGCACCTTCCGGTACGGCTACCTTGTTACGACTTCGTCCCAATCGCCAGCCCCACCTTCGACGGCTCCCTCCACAAGGGTTGGGCCACCGGCTTCGGGTGTTGCCGACTTTCGTGACGTGACGGGCGGTGTGTACAAGGCCCGGGAACGTATTCACCGCAGCGTTGCTGATCTGCGATTACTAGCGACTCCGACTTCACGGGGTCGAGTTGCAGACCCCGATCCGAACTGAGACCGGCTTTTTGGGATTCGCTCCACCTCACGGTATCGCAGCCCATTGTACCGGCCATTGTAGCATGCGTGAAGCCCTGGACATAAGGGGCATGATGACTTGACGTCATCCCCACCTTCCTCCGAGTTGACCCCGGCAGTCTTCGATGAGTCCCCGCCATAACGCGCTGGCAACATCGAACGAGGGTTGCGCTCGTTGCGGGACTTAACCCAACATCTCACGACACGAGCTGACGACAGCCATGCACCACCTGTGACCGCCCCCGAAGGACCCCCCATCTCTGGAGGTTTTGCGGCCATGTCAAACCCAGGTAAGGTTCTTCGCGTTGCATCGAATTAATCCGCATGCTCCGCCGCTTGTGCGGGCCCCCGTCAATTCCTTTGAGTTTTAGCCTTGCGGCCGTACTCCCCAGGCGGGGCGCTTAATGCGTTAGCTGCGGCACAGAGAACCGGAGAGGCCCCCCACACCTAGCGCCCAACGTTTACAGCGTGGACTACCAGGGTATCTAATCCTGTTCGCTCCCCACGCTTTCGCTCCTCAGCGTCAGTATCGGCCCAGAGACCCGCCTTCGCCACCGGTGTTCCTCCTGATATCTGCGCATTTCACCGCTACACCAGGAATTCCAGTCTCCCCTACCGAACTCTAGCCTGCCCGTATCGACTGCAAGCCCGCAGTTGAGCTGCGGGTTTTCACAGTCGACGCGACAAGCCGCCTACGAGCTCTTTACGCCCAATAAATCCGGACAACGCTCGCACCCTACGTCTTACCGCGGCTGCTGGCACGTAGTTGGCCGGTGCTTCTTCTGCAGGTACCGTCACTTGCGCTTCGTCCCTGCTGAAAGAGGTTTACAACCCGAAGGCCGTCATCCCTCACGCGGCGTCGCTGCATCAGGCTTCCGCCCATTGTGCAATATTCCCCACTGCTGCCTCCCGTAGGAGTCTGGGCCGTGTCTCAGTCCCAGTGTGGCCGGTCGCCCTCTCAGGCCGGCTACCCGTCGTCGCCTTGGTAGGCCATCACCCCACCAACAAGCTGATAGGCCGCGAGCCCATCCCAAGCCGAAAAACTTTCCACCACCAACCATGCGATCAGCAGTAATATTCGGTATTAGCCCCGGTTTCCCGGGGTTATCCCAAAGCCTGGGGCAGGTTGCTCACGTGTTACTCACCCGTTCGCCGCTCGAGTACCCCGAAGGGCCTTTCCGCTCGACTTGCATGTGTTAAGCACGCCGCCAGCGTTCGTCCTGAGCCAGGATCAAACTCTCCAACAAAAACTTGTCGAAAAATCAACCCCGACAACAAACAACATGTTGCCAAAGGAATCCGAAACCAACCGATCGAAACCGGCCAGCCCGGGGTATAAAACAATTGGCACTGGCTTATCAAGCACCCTGTTGAGTTCTCAAAGAACAACCACACACCAACCAGAAACCCGAATCTTTCGGGGCCCTGTCTGGGGCAACCGCTCTAACCTACCCGAACCGGTTTTCCGCGTCAACTTCGCAGTGGAAGTCTCACCTTCTACCAGCTCTTTCCACGCTGACGCACGCCGTATCCGGCGGTCGTTTCTGTCGTGTGAATCGGCAGACCGGCCGATCACCACTCTCGTGGCGACCCGCCCGGCTCCCTGCCGGCTTCAGCACTCTACCCGGTCGGCTTCGCGATTGCAACTCCATCTTGCTGAGTTCTTCGCACCGCCCGATCCCAGCCTCGCTCGGCGTCTCCGCCACGATCCTGGTGCCCGTTCTCGGCCGGTTTGCCCTGGCCTCCCCCGTGCAGAGAGAAAGTTACGCGTCCGCCCCGGAGAAGGCAAATCAATGATCGTCAATCATCCTGACGCGACGTCCTCCGCCAGTTCCGGCCCGCGGGTGCTACCCGTCCCACCGGCGCCGGGAGGTCACTCAGGGCTCATGATGCCCGCGGGACGGCCTATGCGGTGGCCTCCCGTGCCAGAGTGTCAGACATGGATGACGTGGGCAGGTCACCGGCGCTCGCCGAGGAGGCGCTCCTCGGCCTCCTCGTACCCTTCTGGCAGGTGGTCATCGGGGCGGTGGTCCTGGTCGCCGTCGTGATGTCGATCGGGCGACTGGCCCGCCGGGGCCCCTCCCGGATGACGACTGCCCTGCTGGTCACCGCCGCCGCCATCGCGGGCTTCGCACTGCTGGGGGTCCTGCTACAGGGTTAGCTCACCCCGTCGGCTGAACTCGCCGCCCCGCGCTCGCCTCGTGGCGTCGGGCCCCCGGCCCCCGCGCGGCTCACCGCGGTGGTCGGCCCGGCGCCAGCGCCGGTGCCAGCACCCGCGATTGGCAGGGCCGGTGATCTGTTCAGCGCCCCCGGACGGCTCAGAGCCGGCGGTTGGCCAGGCTGGGCAGCTCGGCACGGATCCGGTCCAGCTGGTCGAGGTCGACGTCGACGACGCTGAGCCCCGGGCCGTCCGGCACCTGACCGAGCACGGTCCCCCACGGGTCGACCACCATGCTGCGCCCGAAGCAGGTCCGGCCGGGATCGTGGTCCCCCGTCTGGCCGGCGGCCACGACGAAACACTGGTTCTCGATCGCCCGCGCCCGCAGCAGCACCTCCCAGTGGTCCCGCCCGGTGTGCATCATGAACGCCGCCGGCACGACGAGCAGTTGGGCGCCACCGTCGGTGGCCAGTTGCCGGTACAGCTCGGGGAAGCGCAGATCGTAACAGATGGACAGCCCCACCCGGACCCCGTCGACGGTGACCACCACCGGCTCGTCCCCCGCCGCCACCGTCGCCGACTCCCGGTAGGAGACCCGGCCGGGGATCTCCACGTCGTACAGGTGGATCTTGCGGTAGCTGGCGGCGAGGGCGCCGGACCGGTCGAAGACCAGGGAGGTGTTGTAGGTGTGCTCGGGGTCCGGGCCGACCTCGTGGAAGGAGCCGGCGACGACCCAGATGCCCAGCCGGCCCGCCACCTCGGCGAAGAACGTACCCACCACGCCGTCGACCGGTTCCGGCTCGGGCAGCCCGGCCGCGGGGCCGAGGTAGTCGACGTACTCCGGTAGGACGGCGAGGTCGGCGCCGGCGTCAGCGGCGCGGACCAGCAGGGCCTCCGCGGCGGCCAGGTTCGCCGTCCGGTCGTCGCGGGCGTTCAGCTGGCAGACGGCGACACGCATGGCGCTCCTCGGCGGTACGGCCGCCGGCAGGCGGCGGGCTCGGGTATCCGACCACCGGCAGGGCGACTCGGCGGCGCAACCGCCGCAGACGGCGGCTCAGGGGTACAGCCGCCCACAGACGGCGGCTCAGGGGTACGGCCGCTCGCACAGCCGGCGGCTCAGGGCTACGGCCGCCCGCAGGTGGCGGCTCGGCGGGTCGGGCCGCCGTCGGGACGACGGTCCACGGGCTCGGCCGCCGGTGGCGGTGGCGGCGGTTAGGAAGCGTACGGCCGCCATCCGGTGCGACGGAGAGCGTCGACGGATGGCGGCCGGTGGGGCGACTCAGGCGGACTTCTCCTCGCGCTCCCGGCGGGCCCGGCGACCGGTGAACTCGCGGGGCACGATCGTCGGGTTGACGTTCTCCAGGACCACCTCGCGGGTGATCAGCACCCGGGCGGCGTCCGGGTTGCTCGGCACCTCGTACATCACGGAGAGCAGGACCTCCTCCATGATGGCGCGCAGACCCCGGGCCCCGGTGCCACGCAGCATCGCCTGGTCGGCGATGGCCTCCAGCGCCGGCGGCTCGAACTCCAGCTCGACGCCGTCGAGCTCCAGGAGGCGTTGGTACTGCTTGACAAGCGCGTTGCGCGGCTCGGTGAGGATCTGCACCAGGGCGGTGCGGTCCAGGCTGCGTACGTTGGTGATCACCGGCAGTCGGCCGATGAACTCGGGGATCAGCCCGAACTTGAGCATGTCCTCCGGCATCACCTGGCTGAGGATGTCGTCGGTGGAGCGCTCGGAGACCGCCCGTAGCCGGGCGCCGAAGCCGGTGCCGCCCTTGCCGGTGCGCGACTCGATGATCTGGTCCAGCCCCGCGAAGGCTCCACCCAGGATGAACAGCACGTTTGTGGTGTCGATCTGGATGAACTCCTGGTGGGGGTGCTTGCGTCCACCCTGCGGCGGGACGTTCGCCACGGTGCCCTCAAGGATCTTGAGCAGAGCCTGCTGGACGCCCTCGCCGGAGACGTCGCGGGTGATCGACGGGTTCTCCGACTTACGGGCGATCTTGTCGACCTCGTCGATGTAGATGATGCCGGTCTCGGCGCGCTTGATGTCGTAGTCCGCGGCCTGGATCAGCTTGAGGAGGATGTTCTCCACGTCCTCACCGACGTAGCCGGCCTCGGTGAGCGCGGTGGCGTCGGCGATCGCGAACGGGACGTTGAGCATCCGGGCGAGGGTCTGCCCGAGGTGGGTCTTGCCACACCCGGTCGGCCCGATCAGCAGGATGTTGGACTTGGCCACCTCGACGCCCTCGTGGCCGGAGCCCGGCGCGTTGGCCGCCTCGGCCTGGATGCGCTTGTAGTGGTTGTAGACCGCGACGGCGAGCGCCTTCTTGGCCTGGTCCTGACCGATGACGTAGTTGTCGAGGAACTGGCAGATCTCCATCGGCTTGGGAAGCTCTTCCCACTTCACCTCGCCGGACTCGGCCAACTCCTCCTCGATGATCTCGTTACAGAGATCGATGCACTCGTCGCAGATGTAGACCCCGGGCCCCGCGATGAGCTTCTTGACCTGCTTCTGCGACTTGCCGCAGAAGGAGCACTTGAGTAGGTCGCCGCCGTCACCGATCCGTGCCACCTACGTTCTCCCTGCACTCATCGGCCGGAGCACCGGCCCTGACCTGCGAACCTTGCGGTCCGTCGTCCCTGCCTGACCTCGCCGGTCCGACCCAACGAAGCGGTACGGACCCGACGTTACCCGCTGGGGAAGGTTTCTCCGACCCCCAAAACGGGTGTGTCAGAGGCCGACCGGGAACGTCGCTCCCGGGTCGACCTCTGACCCGAAACTCTCTCAGCTGGCGGCGCTGGAGGCCAGCAGACCCTTCTTGCGGCTGGTCAGGATGGTGTCGACCAGCCCGTACTCCTTGGACTCCTCGGCCGTCATGATCTTGTCACGGTCGATGTCCTTGCGGACCAGGTCGATCGGGCGGTTGCAGTGCCGGGAGAGCATGTCCTCCAGCTGCGTCCGCATCCGCAGGATCTCCCGGGCCTGGATCTCGATGTCCGAGCCCTGCCCGTACCCACCCTCGGTGGCGGGCTGGTGGATGATGATCCGCGAGTTCGGCAGCGCCATCCGCTTGCCCGGGGTGCCCGCCGCGAGCAGCACCGCCGCCGCGCTGGCCGCCTGCCCGAGGCAGACGGTCTGGATGTCCGGCCGGACGTACTGCATGGTGTCGTAGATCGCCGTCATCGCGGTGAACGAACCACCCGGCGAGTTGATGTACATGATGATGTCGCGGTCCGGGTCGGTGCCCTCCAGCGTGAGCAGCTGGGCCATCACGTCGTTGGCCGACGCGTCGTCCACCTGGACGCCGAGGAAGATGATCCGGTCCTCGAAGAGCTTGTTGTACGGGTTGGACTCCTTGACCCCGTACGAGGTGCGCTCGACGAACGACGGCAGGACGTAACGGTTGTGCACGGCCGCGAACTGGGGCGGCAAACTCAGGTCGGTCATCGTCAGCTCCTCAGCTCAGGGTCCCGGCGCCTTCCGGAACCTGGGTGGCTCCGGTGATCACCTTGTCGATGAAGCCGTAGTCCATCGCCTCCTGGGCGGTGAACCAGCGGTCCCGATCCGAGTCCGCCTCGATCTGGGCCTGGTCCTGGCCGGTGTGGTGCGCCACCCGCTCCTGGAACATCCGCTTGGTGTAGAGCATCTGCTCAGCCTGGATGGCGATGTCGGAGGCCGTACCGCCCATGCCGCCCGAGGGCTGGTGCATCATGATCCGCGCGTGCGGGAGGGCGTACCGCTTGCCCCTGGTGCCCGCGCAGAGCAGCAGCTGGCCCATGGAGGCCGCCATGCCCATCGCCACGGTCGACACGTCGTTGTCGATGTACTGCATGGTGTCGTAGATCGCCATGCCGGAGTAGACCGAGCCACCCGGCGAGTTGATCCAGAGGAAGATGTCCCGGTCCGGGTCCTCCGCCGCGAGCAGCAGCAGCTGCGCGCAGATGCGGTTGGCCACCTGGTCGTTGACCTCGCTGCCCAGGAAGATGATCCGCTCCTTGAGCAACCGGTTGTAGACCGAGTCGTCGAGGTTGCCAATTGAGTCGCCACCGCGGGCTTCGATCGCCCGGCTCGGCGTCCTTGGGATGTGCATGTCGGTCATGGCAGCCCTTCGCTCTCCGTACCGTCGTACCCGACACTAACCGTTGAGTCGGACGGCAGCGCCCCGGTCGGGGCACTGTTCGCTCTCAGCGCACCGGGCGCTGCGGACGTACCCGCAAAAGGGTTTCGGCCGCCGAACGCCGCGAGCGGCGGACGACGGCCCGACCCGGACGATCAGTGCTCGTGGTTGTGCTCGGCCTCTTCCTGGGCGCGCAGCGCGTCGAGGGTGACCTCGTTGCCGGCCGAGTCCTTGATCTTGATGCGCTCCATCACCGAGGCCAGCGCCTTGCCCCGCCGGACGTCGCCGAAGACGGCGGCCGCCGCGCCGGAGCGGGCCAGCTGGTCGTAGTACTGCTGCGGGGGCATCCCGGCGCGCTGCGCCCGGTGCACG
Organism: Micromonospora yangpuensis; assembly: GCF_900091615.1. Lineage (NCBI taxonomy): Bacteria > Bacillati > Actinomycetota > Actinomycetes > Micromonosporales > Micromonosporaceae > Micromonospora > Micromonospora yangpuensis. The sequence goes on from NZ_FMIA01000002.1 coordinate 5,150,370, forward strand.
ATCTCGTGCCCGAACTCGTCGTCGGAGACCTGGACGTCCTCGGCGTCGGCCAGGGTGTCCAGCAGCAGCTGGATCTTGACCCCGTCGGTGGCCGCCTCGGTCAGCTCGGCGTCGATCTGCTCCTCGGTCTTCTCCTCGGCGGCGAGGTACTCCTCCATCGAGGCGCCGATCCGCTCCAGCTGGTCGACCATGGCCGCCTTGCGGCTCTCGACCTCCTCGCGGACCACGCCCTCCGGCGCGGGCACCTCGGCGGCGGCGACCAGCTGCTCCAGGGCCTTGTCCCGGGCGGCGTAGATCTGCTCGACCCGCTTGCCCTTGCTGACCTTCTCCCGAAGGTCGGCCCGGAGCTCCTCGATGGTGTCGAACTCGCTGGCCAGCTGCGCGAACTCGTCGTTCAGCTCGGGCAGGTCCTTCTCCTTGACGGTGCGGACGGTCACCGCGACGTCGGCCTCCCGGCCGGCGAAGTCGCCACCGACGAGCTGGGTGGTGAAGGTGGTGCTGTCCCCGGCGGCCAGGCCGACCAGGGCCTCGTCCAGCCCCGGCAGGAGCTGCTTGCTGCCCACCTCGTGGGAGATGTTGCTCGCCGAACCGCCCGGCACGTCCTCGCCGTCGACGGTGGCGTTCAGGTCGATCTGCACGTAGTCGCCCTCGGCGGCGGCGCGCTCGACGGTCTTGAGCGTGGCGAACCGCTCCCGCAGGCCCTTGACCTGGTCGTCGATCTCGCTCTCGTCGATCTGCAGCTCGTCCACGGTCACCTCGATGGTGGCCGGGTCCGGCAGGGTCAGCTCGGGGCGGACGTCCACCTCGGCGGTGAAGTTGAGCGAGTCACCGTCGTTGAACTCGGTGATCTCGACCTCGGGGCGGCCGAGGGTCTTCAGGTCGTGCTCGCGGACCGCGGCGAGGATGTTCTGCGGGATGGCGTCCTGCACCACCTCGTTGAGCACGGCACCCCGGCCCACCCGCTGGTCGATCACGGCGGCCGGGATCTTGCCGCGCCGGAAGCCGGGCACCTGGACCTGCTGGCCGATCTCCCGGTACGCCTTCTTGAGGCTCGGCTCGAGCTCGACGAACGGCACCTCGATGGCGAGCCGCACGCGCGTCGGGCTCAGAGTCTCGACGGTGCTCTTCACAGGCGTACTCCTTGAACGGATCTCGGTTGAATCTGGGCGTCTCGCGGTGACGACCGGTCGCCACGGCAGGGATTGCGCCCATCGAGTGTAGGCGAGCCGGCCCGACGGCTCGGCAGCGCCCGGCGGACCACCGGCGAAGGCGGCCCACCGACGACAGTCGGGGTGGCGGGATTTGAACCCACGGCCCCTCGCTCCCAAAGCGAGTGCGCTACCAAGCTGCGCCACACCCCGTGGCGACGTGCAGTCTATGCCGTCCGCGCCCGCCGGGGACCCCGGGGCCGCCGTCGCCGCGCCGCCCGGGCCCGCCCGGCGGGTGAGCTGACTGCACGGCCGGCCCGGAGACCGGGTACGCTGTCGGCGCGCCCCTAGCGGGGTGTACGCGGGCGTAGCTCAATGGTAGAGCTTCAGTCTTCCAAACTGACTACGCGGGTTCGATTCCCGTCGCCCGCTCCACAGCATGCCGGTCCAGGCCCGAGCTGGTACGAGGCGGCCCGAACCGCAACCTCAGCCTGCTCGACGCCCGGCGCAACTTTGCCGTCCACGGAGCAGCCGACCCGAAGGACCTGAGGCACGTCCGGCCGCCCCTGTCCGAGGAACATCCGCTCGGTGGTCGAGGCCGGGCTCCCTAGCCGGTCAGCTCCTGACGCCCCAGGGTGCCGGAGTCGTTGGTCGGACGGGGACGTCCTCGGTGCTGTGCTCGCGCCTGGAGCTGCCCCCACGTCGTCGCCACCGCCTCGTCGAAAGGCAACAGCACCACGCCGGATCGCCACTGCACGAGGTCAGCCAACTTGCGTGGACCCCAACTCCGCAGCACGGTCCACGTGGTCAATTCTCCGAGCGTCACGAACGTGATGCACAGCGTCTTACCGGCCAGACGGGCACGAAGCCGGTCGTGCAGCCGGCCCCGCAGAATCGCCGACGCGACGTCGCTACCTGACTGACCGGGCGGCGCAAGACCGGGCGCTCCCGGGATCAGGGCCTTGATCGACTCGGTTGGGCCGAAATGGCTGGGTCGAAGCACCGTGGATACCGCCACATCAGCCCAACCGAGTCGATCAAGCCGGGCGGACCAGATCATGCCGGGCGGACCAGACCAAGGCCCGATCGGGGTGGGCGCCCCGGGGTGACAGGGCCGAGCGTGCTGGCGTGTCAGCAGGTGGGAGGGCGGGGGCGGGAGCACTCCCGTACTGCGGGACGCGGACAGATCGAAAGCTGCCGACGCCGAACATTGACTCCGACAACGATTGGAGTCGATATGCCTGCTGGCAGTAGGGCCGCCCTGGCGGCCGTTGCCGGGCTCGTCGTGGCGGCCGGGGTACTCGTGCCGCCCGCCGTACCGGCGCAGTCCGCACCACCGAACGCCCCGACCACCGCCACGAAGGCCGCCACCACCGAGACCACCGCCACGAAGGCGACCACCACGCGAGCCACCGCTGAGGTGGGCGCGCTGGCGGCCGTACCGCTGGAGCGGTTGACGGTGAGCACCACGCAGGTCGCCGCCGGGCTGGAGCGGTTGACGGTGAGCACGACGCAGGTCGCCGCCGGGCTGCGGCGGCCGACCGCGATCCATGCTCCGGACGACGGCTCCGGGCGGTTGTTCATCACCGAGAAGGTCGGCACCGTGCGGGTGTACGACGAGCAGGACGGGCTCGCCGCCACCCCACTGCTGGACCTCACCGACCGGGTCTCCACCAGCGGCAACGAGCGCGGTCTGCTCGGGATCGTGACCTCGCCGGAGTTCACCACCAGCCGGACGGTCTACGTGGTCTACACCGCGCTGGCCGACGGGGCGGTGACGCTGTCCCGGTTCGTGCTGGACAGCGCCGGGCAGCAGCCGGTGCCGGCGGCCCGGGAGGAGATCCTGCTCAGCCAGCCGCACGCGCAGTTCGCCAACCACAACGGTGGGCAGGTCACGTTCGGACCCGACGGGTACCTGTACTGGAGTATCGGTGACGGCGGCAGCGCCGACGACCCGCTGAACAGCGGGCAGGACCTGGGCACCCTGCTCGGCAAGATCCTGCGGCTGGACGTCTCCCGTAGCTGCGACGGGCGGCCGTACTGCGTGCCGGCCGACAACCCGTTCGTCGGCACCGCCGGGGCGCGGGCGGAGATCTGGGCGTACGGGCTGCGCAACCCGTGGCGCTTCTCCATCGATCCGGCCGACGGCTCGCTCTGGATCGCCGACGTGGGGCAGGGCACCTTCGAGGAGGTCAACCACCTCACCGCGGGACAGCAGGGTGCCAACCTGGGCTGGTCCTGCCGGGAGGGCCCCCAGGTGTTCAACCCCGACCGCTGCGTGGCCGGCGCGTCGTACGTCGATCCGGTCTACCACTACCGGACCTCCGTCGACGGGTGCGCCATCATCGGCGGCCACGTCTACCGGGGTACGGAGTACGCCGACATCGCCACCGGCACGTACCTGGCCACCGACTACTGCTCGGGTACCGCGTTCGTGATCCGTCCCGACGGCGCCGGTGGGTACGCCAGCCGGCAGCTCGGCGAGCTGACCATCCAGCCGACCAGTCTGGGGCTGAACGGCGACGGGGAGATCTACCTGGTCAACGACCTGCCGGGGCAGCTGCACCGGGTGTCGTTCGGGGCCACCCAGCCGCCGGCCACCTGCACGGTGAGCCACCGGGTGGACAGCCAGTGGGGTACCGGGTTCACCGCCACCGTGACGGTGACCAACACCGGTTCGGCCCCGGTCGCCGGCTGGACGGTGGGCTGGACGTACGCCGGCAACCAGCGGGTGACCAGCGGCTGGAACGCGGAGATCAGCCAGCAGGGCACGGGGGTCACCGCCCGCAACGCCGGCTGGAACGCCACCGTCGCGCCGGGGGCCACGGTGACCTTCGGATACCTGGCCAGCAGCTCCGGCACGAACAGCCCGCCGACCGCCTTCACCCTCAACGGCGCACCCTGCGCCTGAGCACCGGGCGACCGGCCAGACCGCGCACGACGAACGGCCCGCCGGCGAAGGTGCCGACGGGCCGTTCGGGCACCTACTGGCTACAGGTGGTCGTGATGCTTGCGGGCACGGCGGCGGCCGCCACGATCATCCCGAAGGTCGTCGAGCCGCCCGGGAGCAGCGTCGCGTTGTAGGTGGCGTTGCGGACCGAGACGATGTCCCCGGTGCCCTCGGCCACCCCGCCCCAGAGCGTCTGGATCCGCTCGCCGGCGGACCACCGCCAGCCGACCCGCCAGCTGTGCAACGGCCGGTCACCGGGGTTGCGGACGGTGACCGTGGCCATGAATCCGCCGGCCCAACTGGAGTCCACGGTGATCGCCGCCGCGCACTGCACCTGCGCCTGCCCGAGGGTCCGCGCCGGTCCCCCGATGAGGTACGGGTCCCAGGTGCCGGCCGCGTCGCTGAACCGGAACCAGTACTCGGTGTCGGGGGTCAGCCCGGTGACGGTCACCGTGCCGTAGCGCTGCGGCCCGGTGACGGCCGAGGCCACCGGGTTCTGCTTCTGCTGGGCGTCGGCCTGGCTGGCGAACAACGTCACCCGCATCGGCGGGTCGTAGCCGCAGGGCGGGCTGAGCAGCATCGAGTACGAGATCGTCAGGCTGGTGGTGGTCGCGCCGGTCACCTGGCCGCTGATCGGCAGGGCCGGTGGACAGGCGAACGTCGGCGTGGGCGTCGGTGCGGGCGTGCTCGCGGCGGCACCGGCCGAACCGGGCGCGCCGATCGAGCCGGATACGCCGTTCGAGCCGGACGCGCCGATCGAGCCGGGTGCGCCGTTCGAGCCGGGTGCACCGGCCGCGCCGGCTGAGCCGGCCCAACCGGTCAGGGCCAGTGTGGCGGTGGCGAGGATCGTGCCGAACGTACGGAGCATTCGTACCTCCTTGGTGTTGCGGGGTTGTTCGCCGCCACCCACGGGCAGCGTCGAGGGAGGTGCCCACCCCGCGTGCCCCACCCGGCTGAGCTCGTCAGCGCTGGCTCCCGCGCGACCGAGCCACAGTCTGGCATTCGATGAACATCAATTCAACGGATCGCTCGGCCGACCGTGTTTACCTCCGGTGCGCGCCGAAGCGTCTACCGGGTGGGAGGTACACACTCACATGCCACGATCCCGGGACCTGACGCCGCCGGCGGGCTTCGCCGAGTTCGTCACGGCGCGCTCCGACGCGTTGCTGCGGTCCGCCTGGCTGCTCACCGGTGACGCCGGACGCGCCGAGGACCTGTTGCAGACGGTGCTGGCGGACGCCTGGCGGCGCTGGGGCACCATCGCCAACGCCGACCACCCGGAGGCGTACCTGCGCCGGGCCCTGTTCACCACCTACGTCTCCTGGTGGCGACGGCGTTGGCGGGCGGAGATCCCGAGTCCGCCACCGGACGAGCCCGGGTACGGCGACATGGCCGGCGACTCCGCGAACCGCGACGCCCTCCGGCGTGCCCTGGCCCGACTCAGCCGCCAGCAACGGGCGGTCGTGGTGCTGCGCTACGTCGAGGACCTGACCGTCGAGCAGACCGCCGAGCTGCTCGGGTGTTCCCTCGGCACGGTCAAGGTGCAGGCCTCCCGCGCCCTGCGAACGCTGCGTACCGATCCGCATCTCGAGCTGTTCGCCATCTGGAGGTCTTGACGTGACGCACGAGGACGAGGACATCGGGTACCTGTTGCGGGAGTCCGTTCCCCCGCTGCGGACGCCGCCGGACCGGGTGGGCGCGGTCGGCCGGCGGGTCCGGCGGCACCGACGTCGCCGGGTCGGCCTCGGCGCGCTCGCCGTGGCCCTGGTGGCCGGTCTCGCCTTCGGCGGGGTACGGCTCGGCACCGGTAACGAGCACTCCCCCGCGCCGCCGGCGGTGACCCCCACCGTCGACGACCAGGCCCGCTGCCCGACCGACGCGCGGGAGTTCCCGGACCCCCGCACAGCCCGGTACGGCGGGAACGGCCCGTTGGTGCCGGCGGGAGCCGTGGAGATCGTCGCCTGCGAAGTGCCCGCGACGGAAGGTGCCGAGCCGCGCGAGCCCCGGGTGCTGACCGACGGCGTCGACGAGATCGTCCGGGTGCTCGACGCTCTGCCGCCCTGGCCGGTCCGTCCCGGTGCCGCAACGCCGGCCGGCGACCACGAACTGCGCTGCACCGCCGTGGCCCGACACCACGAGCTGGCCTACGTCCTGCGTTACCCCGACCGCCCATCGGTGACCGTGCACACCAGCGGCAACTGCCAGACGGTGCGGCAGGGACCGTCCGGGCGGGGACTGGATCCGGCGCTGTTCGACACCTTCCTCCAGCGGTACCGGGAGCAGTTGGCCGCGCGTACCCCCGCCGTGACCATCGCCACGCCGACCTGCCCGCCGAGCCTGCCCACCGGGCGGCTCCGGCTGACCCCGACACGCACCGGCCCGCCCGACCGGATCAGGGTCAACAACCCCGGCGGCAACCCGGGACTGCCGACCAGGCTGGTGGCGGTGGCCGCCTGCCGGTACGAGGTGGGCGACACCCTCGCCCGGCTGACCGGACAGCGGCGGGAGCGGGACGACGCCGACGCCCTCCGCCCGGCGCTCAACGCCACCTTCGAACGGGATCGGGTCACCGACTGCGGCAGTTATCCCGGGTACCCGCCGCCGACCGGGCTGGACGTGCTGCTCGTCGCGGACGCCACCGGGGCCACCGCCGAGTTCTGGCTACGGCGGGCTCCCTGCGGGGCGCTCGTGGCCGGCCGGAGCAGCGGCATCACCCCCACCGAGACCCTGCTGACCGGCGTCGACCGGATGTTCGGACCATCTCCCCGGTGACGCCGATCCGCCACCGCACGCCGCCGGGCCGGGGCGCATGCCACGGCTGCGTACCATGCGGGCCGGGCATCCCAGCGGAGGTGGCGGTACATGGCAGGCCGGCAGGACGGGTACGCGCTCGGCGTCGACCTGGGCACCTCGAACACGGTGGCGGTGCTGCGGCACCCCGACGGGCGGACCCGTCCACTGCTGGTCGACGGCGAGCCGATCGTCGCCTCCGGCGTCTACGCCGACACCGACGGACGGCTGCACGTCGGCCGGGACGCCCGGCGGCTGGCCCAGGCCGACCCCGACGGGTACGAGCCGAACCCGAAGCGCCGCGTCGACGAGCCCACCGTCCGCCTCGGTGGCCGGGAGTACCAGCCGGCCGAGCTGCTCGCCGCGATCCTGCAGGCGGTGGCCGCCGCCGCGGTGGAGGCGACCGGTTTCCTGCCCCCGGCCGTGGTCACCTGCCCGGCGACCTGGGACGACACCCGCCGGCAGGTACTCGCCGACGCGCTGCTGCGGGCCGGCTGGCCGTCGGCGGCCGAGCACACCATGAGCGGGCCGATCCCGCCGGGGACCCGGCTGCTGCGCGAGCCGGTGGCGGCGGCCCGCTACTACGCCCAGGTGCTGCGCCGGCCGGTGCCGGTCGGGGCCGCCATCGCGGTCTTCGACCTCGGCGGCGGCACCCTCGACGTGACCGTGGTACGCAACCAGGGCGCCGACCCGTGGGGCGACTCGGGTTTCGCCGTCGTCGCCTCTGGCGGCGCCGACGACCTCGGCGGGCTGGACCTGGACGCGGCCCTGGTCCAGCGGGTCGGTGAGCTGGTCGTGGCGACCGACCCGGCGGTGTGGCACCGGCTGACCGACCCGCAGACCACCACGCAGTGGCGGGACCAGCTCCACCTCTGGGAGCACGTCCGGGGTGCGAAGGAGATGCTCTCCCGGGCCACCGTCGCCCCGGTGGCCGTGCCGGGCCTGGAGGCCGCCGTCCCGCTCACCCGGGACGACCTGGAACGCCTCGCCACCCCGCTGGTACGCCGGGCGGTCGCCGTGACCCGGGAGGTGATCGAGGCGGCCGGACTCGCCCCGGCGGAGCTGGCCGGGCTCTTCCTGGTCGGCGGCTCGTCGCGGGTGCCGCTGGTCGCCCGGTTGCTGCACGCCGAGCTGGGCGTCGCACCGACCGTGCTGGAGCAGCCGGAGCTGCCGGTCGCCGAGGGGGCGCTGACCGACCTGCCCGTCCCGGGTCGCGGGACCCTGCCGGCGGCGACGACCCCGGCCCAGCCTGTCCCCGCCGGCCAGCCGGCCCAGGTCGTCCCCGTCGGCCAGCCGGCCCAGGCTGTCCCCGCCGGCCAGCCCAGTCATGCCGGCCCGCCGGCCCAGGTCGTCCCCGCCGGCCCGGCCGTCACCAGGGCCTGGCCGGAGCCGTCCGCGGCGGCCGGGGCCGGTCCGCCGCCACCTACCGCGTTCGGGCCGTACCCACCGAACGGACCGGCCCCGGGCGGACCCGGCGGGTCATCGGCCGGGCGGGGGCGGCGCGGGTGGTGGATCACCCTCGGGGCCGTCGCCGCGCTCGCCGGGGTGGTCGGCGCGGCGGTGCTCTACCTGACCCGTGACCGCTACCCCGACCTGGAGTTCCATCCACTGACCGAGGCCGGCCGGATCGCCGCCGGCCCGGACCGGCCGACGGACATGTTCACCGCCGTCCGCCGGGACCGGGCGTACCTGGCCCACCCGCTTGCCGACAACCGGCTCCGGGTGGTCGCCGTCGACACCGGCACCGGTGACGAACTCTGGCGGCGGGAGACCACGACCGCCGCCGAGCGGTGGGCGGGGATCGTCGCGGGGCCGGAGGTGGTCGCGGTCCTCGCCGACGCCGCCGGGGACGCCACCGAACGCGACCTGGTGCTGCTCGACGACGAATCCGGCGAGCAGCGCTGGCGGCAGTCGGTACGCGGTGACGACGAGGTGTTCCTCAGCGAGGACACGGTGGTGCTGGTCGACCGGACCGCCGAACGGCTGCGCGGGCTCCGGGTGGCCGACGGGCGGGAGGTCTGGTCCCACCCGTTCCCCCGGGACACCTCCGACAACGCCCGGACCAGCGTCTACCCGGTCACCTCGGCCGGGGCGGTAAACGGACCGGCGTACCCCGACGGGCAGCCCCGCGACCTCTGGCACGGCAACGCCCGGCGGCTCGTGCAGGTGGGCGCGGACCGGTCGGTCCGGCTGGTCGACATGGTCGACGGCACGATCGTCGACAGCCGGGCCAACGTCGCCGACCACGACGACCTGGTGGTCGCCCACGAGGACCGGTTGTACGTCGCCAACGACGACAGCGGATACCGGCTGGTCTCGTACGACCTGACGAAGCTGGGTGAGCCGACCGTCCTCTACACCGCAGACGGCAACCGCCGACCGGAGGCCCTGGTCGCCTGCGGTGGGCAGCGGGCCTGCCTGCTGGAGGTGCCGGACTTCACCTCGGCCGGCACGGAGGTGGTGTCCGCCGAGGCCGGCGAGGAGACCCGGCGCTGGGCGGCACCGGAGGCCACCGGCCTGGTCGCCGTCGGCGAACACCTGCTCGCCTCGCGTACCTCACCGGAACCGGCGGTGACCCTCTTCGATCCGCGGGGACGGCCGGTGCTGGCCGACCGCGACGGGGTGGCGGTCCGCCTGGACGCGGGCAACCTGCTGGTCTTCGCCACGACGCTGACCTCCTCGGCCACCGACCGCAGCGTCGCCGGGGTGTGGGCCGAGTCCGGCCAGGTGACCGAGCTGGGCCAGCTCAAGGGGGTACGCGGCGACTCGTGCTCGTGGCACACCACGGTCATCGCCTGCGGTGCGGACCAGGGCTTCGTGCTGCACCGGTTCGCCGGGGACGGCTGAACGGCGTACGGGCACCACCCGACCGGTACGGATGAACGGCGGTCGGCCGGGTATGCAGCCGCCGATCTGACGGGGGACGACCATGGTCGCGGCGGTCCGCGACCGGAACGCGCGGGCGGGCGGCGACGAGCCGACCCGCCCACGCGCTCTCCGACACCCGCCGCTGGTCCCGGATTGTCGGCCCGGGTTGTCGGCCCGGCTCGCCGCCGGCCCGGATACGTTCGGCGCGGCGCCGCGCCGGCCGGATACGTTCGGCGCGTCGCCGGCCGGATGCGTTCGGCGCGTCGCCGGCCGGATGCGTTCGGCGCGTCGCCGGCCGGATGCGTTCGGCCCGGCCCGGTCAGGTGCCGGTGATCCAGTTCCAGGCCGAGATGACCCACTCGGTCTGTTGCAGGTAGGCGACGCCCAGCCCGACGAGGAAGACCGTGGTGGCCGCGTGTGCTCCCCGGGCGCTGCGCCGGATCCGACCCAGCTGCCGCTCCAGGATCACCCGGCCCAGCAACCGGGAGAGCGCGAAGAGGCCGACCGCCACCAGCAGGCTCAGCAGGAAGGTGAGCAGCGGGCCGACCAGGTCACCGCCGCCGGAGATCGCCCAGATGCCCCAGCAGACGAAGGCGAAGAGCACGCCGGCGGCACTCCACTCGGCCCCCACCCGCAGCTGCTCCAGGTGCCAGCTCAGCGGCCGACGCGGTTGCCCGCCCCCACCGCCCGGCCAGCCAGTCCCGGTCGGTTCGTGCTCAACCGTGGGAAACGATTCGGTACGGGGAGCGCGCGGCCGACCGACCGAGGCCACACCCCGGCGGAACGCCTCACCCGGCGACGGCGGGCCGGAGTCCTGGGGCGGCATGCCGGCCCCGTGTGGTGGCATCCCGGCGCCGTGGGGCGGTGGTGCCCCCGGTCCCCGCTGCGGTGGCACCCCGACGCCTGGCTGCGGTGCCACCTCGACGGTCCGCTCGGCCCACGGCTGTGTCTGGTCTGCCATTTCAATCCTCCCCATGACCGACGCCGGCAACGGCCGCCGTCACTTTGAGGGTAGCCAGCCGGCACATCCGCCGGAGACCGCCCACCCCCGCCGGCCCGGGCCCACGCGAGGGGCCTGCGGACGGTACGGTCGACTGATGGGTGATGCGGAGCGACGCCGACGCAGGCAGCGGCACCACTCGGACACCGAGAGAACGGCCGGATCGACCGGCTCCGCCCCGTCAGACGCTGGCTCAGCCGATCCAGGCGTGGGCTCTGCCACGTCCGCCGCAACGTCGGTCACCTTCGACACCACCTCGGCCACGCCACGGGCCACCTCGGCCACGCCACGCGCCGGTACTGCCACCGCCGGCACGTCCGGCAGGTCCGGCGGGGTGGGTGGTCAGGGCCGGCCGGGCGGGCGGCACCCGACGACCTCGGGGTCGCCCGACGGCGCCGATCCGCCCCGGCCCCGGCGCGGCACCGAGGAGCGCGACGGTGACCGGGGGTTGCGGGGCCTGGTCGGGTCGGGCTCCTCGCAGGTCGGGCTGGGCGCCGCCCTGCGGGCCAGGGACGCGGCCCGGCCGACCGACGAGGACCTGGCCCGCGCCGAGGAGCGGGTGGTCGTGGTGCGCCGCAACTGGACGCCCCGCGAGGACCTGCCCCGCTCCCCGCGTTGATCCAGGCCGGTCAGGGCAGGTCGGGCAGCTTACGGCTCTGCTCGTACTCGGCGACCTGGGCGATCCGCCGGGCGTGCCGGTCGTTGCCGGAGAACGGCGTGCCGAGGAAGGCCTCCACGAGCGCGGTGGCCTCGTCCAGCGTGTGCTGCCGGGCCCCGACGGCCACGATGTTGGCGTCGTTGTGCTGCCGGGACAGCTGCGCGGTCTCGACATTCCAGGCCAGTGCCGCCCGTACCCCGGGGACCTTGTTCGCGGCGATCTGCTCGCCGTTGCCCGAGCCGCCGATGACCACGCCCAGGCTTCCCTGGTCGGCCACCACCCGGTCGCCGGTGTGCAGGCAGAAGGCCGGGTAGTCGTCGTCGGGGTCGAAGGCGTGCGGGCCGACGTCGACCACGTCGTAGCCCTGCGTGGCCAGGTGATTGGCCAGGTGCACCTTCAACTCGAAACCGGCGTGGTCGGATCCCAGATAGACGCGCATACCGGAAAGTCTGTCAGGCCCGGAAACCCTGACGGCGCGCGGGCGGCACCCCGGCCCCGCCGAACCGGCCGGACCGGCCGGACCGGCCGAACGACCCTCACCGGGCCGCCCGTCACAGGGCCGCCGGGCGTCCACCGTGGTCCCCCTGGACAGGGCCCGCACAGTCACGGGCCGGGCCGCCCGCTGGGGCAGCCCGGCCCGGTCCGTCGGGTCGGCGGTCAGCTGGGCAGTTCGGCGACGACCAGGCCGCCCCGGGCCTTCGGGGTGAACCAGGTGCTCTTGCGCGGCATCTTCTCCCGGGCGAGGTTGACCGCCACGAAGTCGTCCACGGTCACCGGCGCGATCAGGATCGCCAGCTCGGCGCGGCCGGCCGCCACCTCGCCGGTGAGCCAGGCCGCCGGGTAGTCCCCGCCGACGTAGGTGATCCGCTTGTCACCCGGGTCGAGGCCGAGCGCGTCGCGCAGCAGCAACCGCTCGACCAGGGCGTGGTCCAGGTTCTCCAACTGGCCACCGGCGGTGTGCGGCAGGCTCACCGCGTACCCCTGGTCGGGAAGCTGGAGGTGCACGGTGCCGCCGGTCGCCGGAACCTCGACCGGGCCGGTGATCGGGGTGACCGTGGCGCCGGCGGCGCGCAACCGGTCGAGCAGCTCGGCCGGGGTGGCGGTCAGCTCGCTGACCAGCCGGTTGTACGGCTGGATGGCGACCGAGTCGGGGGTGGTCACCACGGCCAGGAAGCGGGGCAGGCCGCCGGTCTGCGCGGCCAGGCTGCGGTGGTTGCCGTCGGCGACCACCAGTTCGCCGCCGCCGGCGAGCGCGGCCAGCTCGTCCTGCTGCGGGCCGGGGCCCAGCAGCCAGATGGCGTGGGTACGCCCGGACTGGTCGGTGTCGGTCGCGGCGGGTACGCCGGCCGTCTCGGTCGCCGCCGCGAGCGCACGGTGCAGCTCGTCACCCCGGCCGGTCTGCAGCAGCAGTACCGGCGAGAGCAGGTGACCCAGCGCCTCGGCCAGTGCCACCCGCTCACGCACCTTGGCGATGAAGACGTCCTCGTTGCGGATGACCAGGCCGGGCTCGTCGGCGCTGGTGGAGATCTGGTCGGTGTCGACCATGGCGAACAGCCCGTAGGCCGGGGCCTCCCCCGGCGCGCTGATCCGGTACAACACGAGGACCTGCTCGGCCGGGGTGTAGCTGCCGTCGGCCTTCGCCTCGGCCAGCCGGGACACCGCGGCCGGCAGCGCGTCGAGGAACGACGTACCCAGGCTCTCCGGGGCCCGGTGCGGCATCTCGATGCCGAGGGCACTGTGCGGGTTCGTCTCGATGATCGCGGTGATCTCCGCGTCGTCGGCGAACTCGTCGTAGTTCTGCGCGCCGGTGCCGCCAGTGGTGATCCAGGCCCGGGCGATCGGATGCACGACCGTCATGTCCACCCACGCTACCGGCGACGGATCTCCCCCGGACGCGCACCCCAGCTGAACCCCGAAGGAAGGGCCCCTTGTTAACGGCCTGCGGTGAGAGGGGTGCCCTTCTCTACCGAAAGCGTTAACAAGGGGCCCTTCCTTGCACCTGTCAGGTGAAGATGGGGTCGAGGGTGCGGGAGCGCTTCAGCTCGAAGAAGCCGGGAGTGCCGGCGACCAGCAGGACGCCGTCCCAGAGGCGGCCGGCGGCCTCGCCCTTGGGGGCCGGGGTCACCACCGGGCCGAAGAAGGCGACCGGTGTGCCGTCGGGGCCGGGTGCGTGGATCACCGGGGTGCCGACGTCGGTGCCGACCGGCCGCATCCCCGCCTCGTGGCTGGCCCGCAGCGCCTCGTCGAGGTCGGTGGAGTCGGCCGCCTCGGCCAGCGTCGGGTCCAGGCCGACCTCGGTCAGCGCGGCGGAGTACAGCTCCCGGCTCAGCGGCTCACGGCCCAGGTGGATCCGGGTGCCCAGGGCGGTGTACAGCGCGCGGACCTCGTCCGGGCCGTACCGCTGCCTGACCGCGATGCAGACCCGTACCGGTCCCCACCCGGTCCGCAGCGCCTCCCGGTACTGCTCGGGCAGGTCCCGTCCCTCGTTGAGCACCGAGAGGCTCATCACGTTGAAGCGGACCGTCACGTCCCGGACCTGCTCCACCTCCAGCAGCCAGCGGGAGGTGAGCCAGGCCCACGGACAGATCGGGTCGAACCACATGTCGACGGTGGCGCGCTCAGCCACGGTGGGATCCCTTCGCGACAGGGGCGCCGACGCTTCGGCACCCTGCTCCGATCCTCACCCCGACGGCCATCGAACGGCGCCGGAATGAGAGCGTGAGCTAGCCCACCACCGGGCGTCCGTGCGTGCAAGACTCGACCGGGCCGGACCGTCACGAGCGGCCGGCGGACGAGCACCACCGCAGGGTACGGCGAGAAACGGGATGGAGACAGACAGTGCCGGGAGTGCGCAACCTCACCCAGGTCGAGGCCACCGAGCGGGCTCGCCTGCTCGACGTGACCGGATACGACATCAGCCTGGACCTGTCGACCGCCGTGCTGGCGACGCAGGGCCGCACCTTCCGATCGGTGACGGAGGTCCGGTTCCGGTGCGCCGAGCCGGGGGCGGGCACCTTCATCGAGGTCGCCGCCGAGTCGGTGCACTCGGCCACGTTGAACGGCGCGCCGGTGGAGCTGGCCGACTGGTCGGCCGAGAGGGGGCTGACGCTCACCGGGCTGGCCGCCGAGAACGTGCTGGTGGTCGAGGCCGACTTCGCGTACTCCAACAGCGGGCAGGGCCTGCACCGGACGGTCGACCCGGTCGACGGTGAGACGTACCTCTACAGCCAGTTCGAGACCGCGGACGCGCAGCGGGTGTACGCCTGCTTCGACCAGCCCGACCTGAAGAGCGTCTACACCTGGCACGCCACCGTCCCGGCGCACTGGCGGGTGATCTCCAACATGCCGGTGGCGGCCGAGGAGCCGGCCGGCGACGACACCCGGACGGTCCACTTCGCCACCTCGGCCCGGATGAGCACCTACATCACCGCGCTCTGCGCCGGGCCGTACCACGAGGTGCGGTACACCCACGACGGCATCGACCTGGGGTACTTCTGCCGGGCGAGCATGGCCGAGCACCTGGACGCCGACGAGCTGAACCTGATCACCACGCAGGGTTTCGACTTCTTCCACGAGCAGTTCGGGGTGCGGTACCCGCTGCCCAAGTACGACCAGATCTGGGTGCCGGACTTCAACGCCGGCGCGATGGAGAACTTCGGCTGCGTCACGCACGCCGAGTCGCACTACATCTTCCGCTCCCAGGTCACCGACTTCGAGTACGAGCAGCGCGCCAACACCGTCCTGCACGAGCTGGCCCACATGTGGTTCGGCAACCTGGTCACCATGCGCTGGTGGAACGACCTGTGGCTGAACGAGTCGTTCGCCGAGTGGGCCAGCCACTGGTGCAACACCCACGCCACCCGCTTCACCGACGCCTGGACGACCTTCCTGTCGCTGCGCAAGAACTGGGGCTACCGGCAGGACCAGCTCTCCTCCACCCACCCGGTCTACACCGAGATGCCGGACCTGGAGGCGGTCGAGGTCAACTTCGACGGCATCACGTACGCCAAGGGCGCGAGCGTGCTCAAGCAGCTCGTCGCGTACGTCGGGATCGAGCCGTTCCTGGCCGGCCTGCGCAGCTACTTCGGCAAGCACGCCTGGGGAAACGCCACCTTCGACGACCTGCTCACCGAGTTGGAGTCGGCCTCGGGCCGGGAGCTGCGCAAGTTCGCCGCCCAGTGGCTGGAGACCGCGCAGGTCAACACGTTGCGCCCGGAGGTCACCGTCGGGCCGGACGGCACGTACCAGCAGGTGGTGGTCCGGCAGGAGGCGCCGGCCGAGCACCCGACGCTGCGTACCCACCGGATCGGGGTGGGTCTCTACGACCTGACCGACGGTCGGTTGGTCCGCCGGGAGCTGGTCGAGGTCGACGTGGCGGGCGAGCGGACCGAGCTGACCGCGCTGCACGGTCGGCCCGCCGCCGACGTGCTGCTGCTCAACGACGAGGACCTCAGCTACACCAAGCTGCGCCTGGACGAGGCGTCGATGGCCACGGTGGTGCAGCACATCGCCGGGTTCGAGTCGTCGCTGGCCCGCGCGCTGTGCTGGGCCGCCGCCTGGGACATGGTCCGGGACGCCGAGCTGGCCGCCCGCGACTACGTGGCGCTGGTGGTCGCCGGGCTGCCCGCCGAGACCGACATCAACCTGGTCACCGCCACCCTGCGGCAGGCCACCTCGGCGTTGACCTTCTACGCCGACCCGGAGTGGGCGCCGACCGGCTGGGCCGACCTGTCCCGGGCCGCGAAGGCCACCCTGGCCGGCACCGAGCCGGGTAGCGGGTTCCAGCTCGCCTGGGCCCGTGGGTACGCCTCGACGGCCCGGTCCGCCGAGGACCTGGCGACGCTGCGGGGCTGGTTGGACGGTACGGGTGCGCCGCAGGGGCTGACCATCGACACCGAGCTGCGCTGGTCGCTGCTGGGCGCGCTGGTGGCCAACGGTGCCGCCGGGGTCGCCGAGATCGAGGCGGAGCTGGCCCGGGACCGTACCGCCAGCGGCGAGCGGGAGGCCGCGTACGTCCACGCGCTGGTGCCGACCGCCGAGAACAAGGCGGCGGTCTGGGCGCTGCTGACCGGGGCCCAGGCGCTGCCGAACTGGCGGCACCGGGCGTTGCTGCAGGGCTTCTCCCACCCGGTGCAGGTGGAACTGGTCACGCCCTACCGGGAGCGGTACTTCGCCGTGGTGGCGCAGGTGTGGGCCACCCTGGACAGCGAGCCGGCGCAGGAGTTCACCCAGTTGGCGTACCCGGCCTATCTGGTGGAGGAGGAGACGGTGGCGGCCACCGACGAGTGGCTGGCCGGTGCCGGCCACCCGGCGCCGCTGCGGCGGCTGGTGGCCGAGGGGCGCGACGGCGTGCTGCGCGCGTTGCAGGCCCGCGCCCGCGACGCCCGCAGCGCCTGACCGACGGCGTCCGACGGCCCGGGGCTTCGGCTCCGGGCCGTCGTCGTTCCCGGTGGCGCGGTGTCCCCGCCCCGCCAGGTGCTGCCCGCGGAGCTGACCGGCCTGATGCCCCGGCCAGGGCAGCCGAGGCCGGCGCAGACGACGACACCCGGCCGCGGTGGCGGGCCGGGTGTCGGTGGTTAGCGGGGTACCCCTCTCGACCGGATGCGTTAAGAGGGGGCCCTTCCTTACGCTTTGCCGGCGTGGCTGGCGAGCTGGTCGAGGCCGTTGATGATGCCGCCGGCCAGGTCGCCCACGCCGAAGGCCGCCACCATGGAGAGCGCGGCCAGTTTGGCGTACGTGTCGGGGATGCGCTTACGGGCCTGCCGGCCGGTGACCACCTCCAGCTGACGCTGGTTGGGTGAGACGGCGATCAGCACCGACTCGTCCGGGTCGGCGAGCTGGCGGTGCAGCCGCTGGGCGTGCTCACGGACCGGCTCGTCCAGCGCGCCGACGTAGACCGAGAAGACCAGTCCGGTGCCCTGGTCGGCCAGGCGCAGGGCCTCGTCGATGCGCAGCAGCTGCCGGGTCGAGAACGGCCCGTCCAGCACCTCGGGCGGGCTGCCCGGCCCGGCCGTCTGCTTCTCACCAACGGTCACTTGCGCCTCCGGTTCCCCCGGCCGGCGCCTCGACGCCGGCCTGCTGCTGCGTGCCACTGGTCAGCGCCGGTGCCTGCGCGCCTGCGGCGAGCGCGGTGCCGGCGGAGTCGGCCAGCTGCTCCGGACGGCCCAGGAACCAGACCGGAGTGAAGTCGAAGGGTCGGCCCGGCCGGTAGCGCTTGGTGCCGCCCCGGCCGCCACGGCCACCGGCGAGCACCAGGCCGGCGATCACCAGCACCGCGGCAGCCGGGATGCCGACGAAGATCAGCAGAGTCTCGGTTACAGACAATCCCAACGCCCCCAGGCGGAAGAGTGACCTTGAGTAACGGGTCGGACGGAAGTCATGTCGCCGACCACCCGGATCCGCTGCCATTCACGTTAGCGGAGTCGACCGTCCGCCAGATTGCGGGGTGGCGATCCCACCCGCCGCTGGCCTGCTCGACCTCGGCGGCCACCGCGACCAGACGGGCGTCTTCTCCCATTCGTCCGGTGAGCAACGCGCCAACCGGCAACCCGCCGTCCACGGTGGCACCGACCGGCAGCGAGACCGACGGAGCACCCGTGAGGTTGAACACGGCGCAGTAGGGCGAGAACCGCCGCTGCCGGTCGAACTCCACCGCCGGGTCACCGGGGTCGGTGAACCAGCCCACCGGGGCCTGCGGCGCGGCCAGGGTGGGGCAGAGCAGCAGATCGCCACCGGCGATCGCGGCGGCCTGCTCCAGCGCGGTCAGGTCGTGCGGCTCGGCCATCCCGTCATCCTGCCCCGTCGGACCACGAACACCCCGCCGACAGACCGGCGAACCGGCACTTACGCCGGTTTCGTCACGTCGACCGTGGCGGCGAGAGCCTCGGCCGCCCGCCAGCAGTCGTGGTACGTCGAGTAGAGCGGCACCGGGGCGAACCGGATGATGTCCGGCTCCCGCGAGTCGGCGATCACGCCGTGCTCGTACCGCAGGCGGCTGGCCAGTTCGGCGGCGCTGCCGACGCCGATGCGGACGGAGAGCTGGCAGCCCCGGCGGTCCGGATCACGCGGGGTGACCACGGTCAGCGGGCGGTCGGCGGTGACCTCGTCCAGCAGTTGCTCAAGCCAGCCGGTGAGCCGGATGCTGCGCTCGCGCAGGGCCGGCATGCCCACCGCGTCGAACAGCTCCAGCGAGGTCCGTACCGGTCCCATCGCCAGCAGCGGTTGGCAGGAGACCTGCCAGGCGTCGGCGGTGGCCGGCGGCCGGGAGACCGGGGCCATCTCGAACCGGGTGGCCAGGTCGTTGCCCCACCACCCCTCGAAGCGGGGCAGGTCCGGATCGCCCAGGTGCCGCTCGTGGACGAAGAGACCGGCCAGGGCCCCCGGGCCGGAGTTGAGGTACTTGTAGGTGCACCAGGCGGCGAAGTCGACGTCCCAGTCGTGCAGGGACAGCGGCACGTTGCCCACCGCGTGGGCCAGGTCCCAGCCGACCACGGCCCCGGCGGCCCGGCCGGCGGCGGTGATCGCCGGGATGTCCATCAGCTCGCCGGTGAGGTAGTTCACCCCGCCCAGCAGGACCAGGGCGACCCGCTCCCCCTCGGCGGCCAGGTACGCCGTGACGTCCTCGGTGCGCAGGGTGTCCTCGCCGGCGCGGGGCCGCAGCCGGACGACCGTCTCGTCCGGGTCCAGGCCGTGGAAGCGGGCCTGGCTGCGCACCGCGTAGCTGTCCGAGGGGAAGGCGGCGTCCTCGATGACGATCCTGGTCCGCTCGCCGGCCGGGCGGTAGAAGGAGACCATCAGCAGGTGCAGGTTGACCGTGAGGGTGTTCATCACCACGGTCTCGGTGGTCCGGGCGCCGACCAGTCGGGCGGTCGGCCCGGTCAACAGCTCGTGGTACCGGGTCCACGGGCGCTGCGACTCGAACCAGCCCTCCACCCCGATCTGGCTCCAGGTGTCCAGGTCGGCCAGGAGGTCGGTCCGGGTGGCCCGGGGTTGCAGGCCCAGCGAGTTGCCGGCGAAGTACGCCGTCTCCGGGTAGCGCCCGCCCTCGGCCGGCGGCACGTGGAACAGGTGCCGGTGGCCGGGATCGGCGGCATCGCGCCGCTGGGCTTCGGCCTCGGCTCCGGCGAGGCGCAGCAAGTCGGCCTCGGCTCCGGCGAGGCGCAGCGAATCGGCCTCGGCCTCGTGGGTGGTCATGGTGCGTCTCACTCTCCGGTCACATCGCGGTACGGGCCGACCACAGCTCGGGGAAGACCACCCGGGCCATGCTGCGCTGCAGCCATGTCACCCCGGCGGACCCGCCGCTGCCGGCCTTGGCACCCATGGTGCGCTGCACCGCCTTGAGATGGTTCCACCGCCAGTCGCCGAACTCCTCGGCCACCCCGGCCAGCGCCTCACCCAGCATCCGCAGCTGGTTCTCCGGCCCCGGCTCGGCGTAGACGCGCACCCAGGCGGCCTCGACGGCCGGGTGCGGCTGGTGCTCGTCGGCGACGTCCCGGGCCAGCAGCTCGGCGGGCAGGTCGTGGCCGTGCCGGGCGAGCAGGGCGAGCACGTCGTCCCAGAGGCTCGGTGCGGCGAGGGTCGCCCGCAGGTCGGCGTGGACCTGCTCCTGCCGGCGGAACGGGCGGATCAGCGCCGGGTCGCGCAGGCCGAGCAGGAACTCCAGGTGCCGGTACATCGCCGACTGGAAGCCGGACCCCTCACCGAGCAGGTCGCGGAAGCGGTTGAAGTCGGCCGGGGTCATCCAGCTCAGCCCCCGCCAGGCCGCGTTGAGCCCCTGCAGGTGCAGGGTGGCCCGGCGCAGCGGGGCGAGCGCCGCCCAGATCCGGTCGGCGCGCAGGTCCCGTTGGGCCTGGCGCAGCTCGTGACAGGTCAGCCCGAAGTACAGCTCCATGATCTGGCTGACCACCAGGAAGGACATCTCGCCCGGGTCGTCGCTCAGCGGTTGTTGCAGGGTGTGCAGGGTGCTGGCGTGCACGTACGCGTCGTACGGCACCCGGTCGGTGAACTCCAGGGTCGGCTGACCGCCGTTACGGGCCGCCCGGGACACCCGCTGCCCGGCGGTGACGGGCCGCACCGCCGTCGGGGGCGTCAGCTCCCGCAGATTCGTCTCCACCACTGGTCTCCCTTCGTGCGCCGGTACTTCATGATCTCCCGGTCTCCACCGCCGAAGGAATGCCGGATCAACGGCGCTCGCCGCCGGCCACCTGTCATCCTGAAACCGATAGTCGTGAGACGGTTTCGGATCTGAAAGGCGGCCGTGGTGGACGACATGGACTGGGCGCTGCTGCGGGAGTTGCAGGCCGACGCCCGGCTCTCCTTCAGCGAGTTGTCCCGCCGGGTGCACCTGTCCCCGCCCGCGGTGGCCGAACGGGTCCGCCGGCTGGAGGAGTCCGGGGTGATCACCGGGTACCACGCGCGGGTGGACCTGACCCGGGCCGGCCGGCGGGTGGTCGCGCTGATCCGGATGTCCTGTTACGGACCGCGGTGCATCCTGCACGACCCGACGGTGCCCGACTGGCCGGAGATCCTGGAGATCCACCGGATCACCGGTGACGCGTGCAGCGTGCTGAAGGTCGCCGCCGCGTCGATCGGCGCGTTCGAGCAGGTGATCGACCGGCTGGCCCCGTACGGCCAGCCGTCGAGCACGATGGTGCTCTCCACCCCGCTCGACCGGCAGCCGCTCGGGCCGCTCTGACCGGCCGGACGAGCCGTACCGGTGGGCGCGGAACAGGGCCCAGGTACCCCGAACGGGTTAGTCGCCGGGGCAGGGGGAAAGCGCGGCGGGTCGCCCCAGCAGGACCGGTGCACCGGTGCCGGAAGGGAGGATCATGCGGGGTCCACGACCGGACGGCAGCCGGGTGCTCGCCGCCACTTCCACCGTACTCGCTCTGATCGGGACGTTCGTCCTGGTCGGCGCATTCGTCCTGGTCGGCGCGGAGCCGGCCCGAGCGGGTGAGAACACCTTCATCGAGGTCACCCCGAACAGCGTCCAGGCCGGCAAGCGGGTAAGCATCCGGGCCAGCTGCGACAACAGCAACAACCGGCAGGCCGAGGCGCACTCGGACGCCTTCAGCGGCCGGGTGACGCTGCGCCCGGACAACGGGTTCCTCACCGGCTCGGCGACGGTGCCGAGCAACCGGGAGCCGGGTGACTACCCGGTCGAGCTGCGGTGCTCCAGCAACACCAGCGGCGGCAACAACACCGGGGACACCGCCGTCACCCACCTGACCGTGCTCAACATGACCCAGCCCAGCAAGGGCCCGGCGACCGGGGGCGGCGGCACCGCCGACGGCCCGGGTACCGGCTCGCTGCTGGTCGTCGGCGGGATCGCCACGCTGGCCGTGGTGGCGGGCTTCGGCCTGGTCAACCGGCGGCGGCCCGGGACCGGTTCCTGACCCGGTCGCCGACGTGGCCGCCTCCCGAGGACGTACCCGGCGGGCCGGGCGTCGACCGCTGCGGGCGGTCGGCCGCTCGGGGCGGGCGCTCGGCCGGCTGGTGGTGCGCACCACGGCCCGGCTGCGTCGGGTCGCCGGACAGGTGGTCACCGTCAGCGTCAGCACCACCTACGGCGCGGCCGGCGGCACCGGGGCGACCCCCCGACCGCCGGGGACCGACCGGCACCGGCCCACCGGCCGGCGGCCCTGGCCCGCCGGCCGGTCCGGGATCCTGGCCGGGCGCTCCGGGCCGGGCGCGCCGGTGCTGGTGGTGGCCACCCTGATGGTGCTGGTGGTCGCCGTGCTCGGGGTCGAACGGGTGGCCGGGATCAGCGTGCTGCCGGACCGGCTCACCGCCGGGCTACGTCCACCACCGAAGGACTTCCCGGTGCTGCCGGCGAGCCCGCCGGTGGGCATCACCATCCCGAAGATCGACGTGGCCGCGCCGGTGCACGCCGTCGGGGTGGCCCCCGACGGCACGATCGGCGTGCCGGAGGCCGCCCGCGCCCAGGAGGCGGCCTGGTACGACCAGGGCCCCACCCCCGGCCAGTACGGCCCGGCGGTGATCGTCGGCCACGTCGACACGCACACCGGTCCGGCGGTCTTCCACCAGCTCAAGCTGCTGCGGGCCGGTGACCGGGTGGAGGTGACCCGCCAGGACCGGTCCCGGGCGGTCTTCGAGGTCGAGTCGGTGGAACGGTTCGACAAGGAGCGGTTCCCGGCGGACGAGATCTTCGGCGACTTCAGCCGCCCGTACCTGCGGCTGATCACCTGCGGCGGTCGGTGGGTCGGGGGTCCGACCGGCTACGCCGACAACGTGGTGGTCTTCGCGTCCCTGGTCGACGCCGAACCCGCCTGAGGCGACATGACCCGGACAGCGGGGCTCGGGCAGCGGCCTCGGGCTCAGGCGGCGGCTTCCGGCTCGCGCAGGTCCAGCCAGTCGGCCCAGCGGGGATCCGGGGCCCGGTGACCGAGCACCCGCCACGCGGTGCCCTTCGGGGCCGCCGGCAGGGCGTGCAGCCGCCAACCCAGCTCGGCCGGGGTCTTGTCCCCCTTGGTGTGGTTGCACCGGGCGCAGGCGGCGACCACGTTCTCCCAGGCGTGCCGGCCGCCCCGGCTGCGCGGGAAGACGTGGTCGATGGTCTCGGCCGGCCCCCGGCAGTACGCGCACCGCCAGCCGTCGCGGGCGAAGATCGCCCGCCGGGAGAGGCCGACGTGGGTGCGGTACGGCACCCGGACGAACCGGGTCAGCCGCACCACGGAGGGCACCGGTAACGCGTTGCGCGCGCTGTGCAGGATGCCCTCCCCGTCGGCCACACAGATGGCCTTGGCGGAGAGCACGAGGATGGCGGCCCGACGTACCGACACGACACACAGCGGCTCGTACGTGGCGTTGAGGACCAACGCGCCGGAGCCCGCTGTGGGTCGTATGTCAGGCATCGGGTTCACCCTCCCGGTCCAGTGCGTTCCCGCCCGTGACCGACCGACCGTCACGGGACACGACGCGACGACGGCCGACGTGGGTGGGACCACCGACGTCCGCTGGGCCAATAGTCCCTGATCGGCACCGGGATTGCACGCACTAATCCGGGGTACCGCCCGGAAGCTTCCCCCGGCCGTGGCAAGATGACCGGTTTCGGTCCGCTCCGCCCCGCACGGGTACGCCGCACCGGGTCGCCCGCCGCCCGCCGGGCGTGCCCCGGGGCCGGGCGGGTCGGCGGCGGAGCGGCCCGGCGGGTGCGGTACGAAGACACCGTGACCAATGTCAGTCGTACGCTCGTCGCCGGCCCCACCCCCGAGGCACCGGCCTCCCCCTCGGCCGACTGTCTGGACGACGTCCTGTGCGATGCCGTCTGGGACGTCACCGGCTCGTTCTGGTTCGCCGAGGGCAGCTACTGGATCCTGCTCAAGCCGCTGCGGATCGTCCTGATCCTGCTGGTGGCGGTGCTGCTCCGCTGGTTGGTGAACCGGACCATCAAGCGGCTGGTCCGGACGACCACCGACGCCTCCGTGCCGACCCTGCTGCGACCGCTGCGGGAGCGGATCCCCGAGGCCTCGCCGACCCCTGCCCAGTTCGTGCCGGAGCGGCGCCGGCAGCGGGCCGAGGCGATCGGTTCGGTGCTACGCAGCGGGGCCACCGCGTTCATCCTCGGCATCGCGCTGCTGATGGTGCTCAAGGAGTTCAGCTTCGATCTCGCCCCGCTGCTGGCCAGCGCCGGCATCGCCGGGGTGGCGCTCGGCTTCGGCGCACAGAGCCTGGTCAAGGACCTGCTCGCCGGGCTGTTCATGTTGATCGAGGACCAGTACGGCGTGGGCGACACGGTCGACCTCGGCGAGGCCACCGGCACGGTGGAGGCGGTCGGGCTGCGGGTCACCACGGTCCGCGACGGTCGCGGGGTGCTCTGGTACATCCGTAACGGGGAGATCGTCCGGGTCGGCAACAAGAGCCAGGGCTGGGCCCTGGTCGTGGTGGACCTGCCGGTCGGCTTCGCCAACACCGAGGAGGTCTCCGCGGTGCTCCGGACGGCGGCGGCCTCGGTGTCGCTGGACCCGGAGTTGTCCCCGGAGATCGTCGAGCCGCCCACGGTGCTGGGCGTGGAGCAGATGACGGTGGACGGCGCGGTGATCCGTACCGTGGTGAAGACGACGGCGGACGGCCAGTTCGCGGTGGGCCGGGAGTTGCGCCGACGGCTGGCCGAGGCCCTGGAGAACTCCGGGATCACCGCCCAGATCGCCGCCGCCCGGTACTACCCGGGCCTGCCCGTCGAACCCGGCCCCGGCGGCCCGACCGTCCGGCCCGCCGGCCCGACCGGCCCGCCCACCGGCTCGACCGGTACCCCGCCCGCCGGCCCGACCGGCACGACCGGCACGGGCAGCACGGGCGCCGGCCCGGACGGCCGCCCGTAGCCAGGGGCCGGCGTCCGGTCGAACGGCCGCCCGCCGGCCCACTGTCCGGCGTCCACCGCTCGCCGGGAATCGACGGGTTTCGGCCCGGCCGGCCCCTCGGGTATCGTCCGTTCGTTCAGTCGGAGATGCGACCGTCGAGCCGTTCGCCCTAGCCAGTTGTCAGACGATCGGGCAGAATCCGGTACACGCTCCCTGCGGAGCGTGATCATTTCCTCGCTGCTCCGTAGATCCGACGACGGTTCCCGGGCGCACCGTCACTGACCGGTGGCCGACCTGGGGGGACCATGGAGGCCCGGTGTCCGACGAGCGACCTGCCGAGGAGCGGGCAGCCACCTTCGGTGAGGTGTTCTCCCAGCGTGAATACCGGGCAGTGCTCAGCGCCACCACCCTCGCCTGGGTCGGCGACTACATCGCCAAGGCCGCCGTCACCGTGCTGGTCTACCGGGAGAGCGAGTCGGTCGCCCTCTCCGCCGCCGCCTTCGCGGTCAGCTTCCTGCCCTGGCTGATCGGCGGGCCGCTGCTCGCCACGATCGCCGAGCGGTACCGCTACCGGCAGGTGATGGTGACCTGCGACCTCATCCGGATGGCCCTGGTCAGCCTGGTCGCCATCCCGGGCATGCCGGTCTGGACGATCCTCTGTCTGCTGTTCCTCACCACGCTGGCCAATCCGCCGAGTCAGGCGGCCCGGTCGGCGCTGATGCCGTTGATCCTGACCGGTGACCGGCTGGTGGTGGGGCTGTCCATCAACGCCAGCGTGGGCCAGGCCGCACAGGTCGTCGGCTACCTGCTGGGTGCCGCCATCGCCACCGTGAACCCGACCCTCGCGTTGCTCGTCAACGCGACCACGTTCGCCCTCTCCGCCGTCCTGGTCCGGCTCGGGGTGCGCGACCGTCCGCCGGCGATGAACGCCGCGCACCGCAGTGACCTGCTGCGCGAGACCGGCGAGGGCTTCCGGATCGTCTTCGGCAACCCGGCTCTGCGGGCCATCGCCGTACTGGTGTTCAGCTCGATGCTCTTCGCCATCGTGCCGGAGGGGCTGGCCGCGGCCTGGGCGCGCACGGGCAGCAGCGGAGGGCTGGACGCCGGGGTGGCGCAGGCGGTCATCATGGCCGCGAATCCGGTCGGCTTCATTCTCGGCGGCCTGCTGATCGGGCGGACGGTCACGCCGGCCCGCCGGGTGCGGCTGATCCGGCCGATGGCGGTGATCGCCCCACTGGTGCTGGTGCCGGCCCTGCTGGACCCGCCACCGTTGGCCGTCGCGCTGCTCGCCGCCGGCTGCGGATTCGCCGTCGGCGGCCTGTTGCCGGTCGCCAACGGGTTGTTCGTCCGGGCCCTGCCCGACGGTTTCCGGGCCCGCGCGTTCGGGGTGATGGCCACCGGGCTCCAGGTGATCCAGGGCGTCGCGGTGCTGACCACGGGTCTGCTCGCCGAACGGTTCTCCATCCCGCTGGTGGTCGGGCTCTGGAGCGCCGCCGGGGTGCTGCTCATGCTCCTGGTGGTCGCCAACCTGCCGACCCACCTCTGGAACGCCAGTCTGGCCGCCCGGGGGCCGACGGGGGCCGCCCCGCCCGCCGCCGAGGTCGACGGGTCCGTCCCACCCCGACCCCGGTCAGCCGACCCCACCGCCGCCGACGCGCCCACCCGCTGAGCCACCGGCCCGGTGCCGTCAGCCGGGTGTGACCGAGCCCGCAGCGCCGGGCGGCGGTACGCGCCGGACGACGCTGCGGCGGCCTGGCAGGATGGGAGCGTGAATGCCGCAGGAGAGTCCGGCCAGCCGTCGACGACCTTCTTCGAGGCGGTCGGAGGCGAGCCCACCTTCCGCCGGCTGGTCGACGAGTTCTACGCCGGGGTGGCCACCGACCCGGTGCTGCGTCCGATGTACCCGGAGGAGGACCTGGGGCCCGCCGCGGAGCGGCTGACGCTCTTCCTCATGCAGTACTGGGGCGGGCCGAACACCTACTCCAGCCAGCGGGGTCACCCCCGGCTGCGGATGCGGCACGCCCCGTTCCGGGTCGGCGCCGTCGAACGGGACGCCTGGCTGCTGCACATGCGGCGGGCGGTCGACCGGCTCGACCTCACCCCGGAGGCGGCCGGCACCCTCTGGGACTACCTGGAACGGGCCGCGTACTTCATGGTCAACGTCATGGACGACCCGGCCCACCCCGCGTGACGGCCGGCCGGCCACCGCGTCGGGGTCAGAGCAGGGCGCCCTCGTCGTGCAGCCAGTCCACGAAGGTGCTGGCGACCGCGGCACCACAGTCGAGCATCTCCACCAGGAGCGCGTCGTGCGCCCCGGCCCCGAGCGGCACCTGCAACTCGGCGTAGATCGGCAGCTGACCCCGCTCGGTGGGGTCACCGATGTAGGCCTTGCAGAACCGGCGGGTGTGGTTCCACTCGTTGACCACCCGGTAGGCCCGGTCGGCCCAGTCCGGCGGCACGGTCGCGTGTGGACGGGCCCGCATCACCAGGATCTCGTCCTCCGGGCCCTCCAGGGTCACCAGCACGGCGTGCCGTTCCCACATGGCCAGCAGGTTGCCGTCGCCGTCGGCCAGGTAACGCACGTCGAGCCGGTCGAGTGCGGCGCAGACCCGGCCGAGGGTCACCGGCGCCACGGTGTCCGGCAGGTCCGTCATCGTGGGCCGTTCGGCGGGCGCAGCGTCGTCCCCTGGTTGACGGGGCGACGGCGGCCCGACCCGGACCTTGTCGTCCACTGTGATCCCGCTTCGAGTTGCCTGGTCGCCGCCCTCTGCGGAACCTGGCCGCCATGACCACCACGGCATCGCTCGCGCACCTCACTCCCCAGCGGATCCAGTCGCCTACGGTGCGTTGGATCCGAGGATGGACGGTACCCGGACAGCCGGGCTGAGGCATCCCCCCAACGGCAGCCCCAGCCCGGAAGAACGACCGAGGGTCAGCCGAACGGCCGAGTCCGGATCGGGTTGACGACAAGATCCGCGACCTTCTGCGACCAGGCCGCCCCGAAAGGTCCCACCAGGGCGACCCATCGGCCGGCGACCCGCACCCCGACGTCGGTCGGCGCGTCGGCGTCGGCCCGGCCGAGGAATCCCATCCGGACCACCGCCTGGATCAGCCGCTGGTTGACCTCGACGCGTTCGGCTGTCGAGTCGTCCGGGGAGACCAGCACCGGGACGTGGTCCAACAACGCGTCGCGGACCGCCCGCTGGCCGACCGCCCGGCCGGCCACCCCGTGCTCGGCGGCCGAGCGCAGCGCACCGGCCGCCGCCGCCGCGATCCGCCGTACCTCGGCCACCGGCATCGTCTCCACCGGCCGGGACGCCGGCGGGGGCAGCGGCCAGCGCCACTGCGCGTCCCGGCGGCCGGGCAGGGTCGCGCCGTCGCCGTCGAGCACGGCCAGCAGTTCACCGGCGGAGACGGTGGCATCGCCGGGGCCGGGCCCGGTGACCGTCCGGACCACCAGCACGTTCCACGGCAGCCGGGCCCAGATGGCGGTACGGCCGGCGGACGCGTCCGACCGGAGCCGGACCACCGCGTCGGGGGCCAACCGGACCAGCCGGGCCAGGAACGCCCCGGCGTCGGTGGTGCCGACCAGCCCGTGCCCGCCGCCGCCCGCCGGGGACGGCGACGTCGCACCGCCCGGGTGGGTCGCGCTCATGTCGTCCCCTCACCGCCGGACATGGCGGCGTCGCCGGCCGGGGCGTACGTCAGCAGGAAGGCCCGCTCCTCGGCGGTCATCCGCCGGGGCGACTGCCGCGTCAGGTCGAAGGGCACCAGCACCGAACGGGCCCGGCTGGCCAGCACCTCGCCGTCGTACAGCTCGTAGGCGACGGTGAACCGGGAGGCCTTGATCTCCTCCACCCAGAGTTCGATGCGCACGGTCGGGGCCGCCTCCGCGGTGGCCCGGCCCAGCGCGTAGTCGACCGGGCGCAGGTAGTCGACCTCGTGCCGGCGGATGACCACCCCGTCGGCGAGCGAGCCCACCCCCCAGGCCCGGCCCCCGGCGAACATCAACGCCACCCGCGCCTCCTCGTACAGGGTGAGGAAGCGCGAGTTGTTGACGTGGCCGTACGCGTCCAGGTCGGACCAGCGCAGCGTGCAGTGGTAGACGAAGCGGTCAGTCACGGGTGAGCTTGCGGTAGGTCACCCGGTGCGGGCGGGCCGCCTCGGCGCCCAGGCGATCGATCTTGTTCTTCTCGTACGCCTCGAAGTTGCCCTCGAACCAGAACCACCGCGACGGGTCCTCGTCGTCGCCCTCCCAGGCCAGGATGTGCGTGGCCACCCGGTCGAGGAACATCCGGTCGTGGGAGATGACCACGGCGCAGCCGGGGAACTCCAGCAGCGCGTTCTCCAGGCTGGAGAGGGTCTCCACGTCCAGGTCGTTGGTGGGCTCGTCGAGCAGGATCACGTTCCCGCCGATCTTGAGCGTCAGCGCCAGGTTGAGCCGGTTGCGCTCGCCGCCGGAGAGCACCTTGGTCGGCTTCTGCTGGTCCGGGCCCTTGAAGCCGAACGCGGCGATGTACGCCCGGGACGGCATCTCGACCTTGCCCACCATCAGGTGGTCCAGCCCGTCGGAGACGACCTCCCAGACCGTCTTGTCACCGGCCAGGCCCTGCCGGTTCTGGTCGACGTACGACAGCGAGACGGTCGGGCCGACCTTGACCTCGCCGCCGGTCGGCTGCTCCAGCCCGACGATGGTCTTGAACAGGGTGGTCTTGCCGACGCCGTTCGGGCCGATGATGCCGACGATGCCGTTGCGCGGCAGCGAGAAGGACAGGTTGTCGATCAGCAGCCGGTCGCCGAAGCCCTTGCTGAGCTGGTGTGCCTCGATGACCGTGCTGCCCAGACGGGGACCCGGCGGGATCTGGATCTCCTCGAAGTCCAGCTTGCGGGTCTTCTCCGCCTCGGCGGCCATCTCGTCGTACCTGTCGAGCCGGGCCTTGGACTTGGTCTGGCGGGCCTTGGCGTTGGAGCGGACCCACTCCAGTTCCTCGGTGAGCCGCTTCTTCATCTTGGCGTCCCGGCGGCCCTCGACGGCCAGCCGGGCGGCCTTCTTCTCCAGGTAGGTGGAGTAGTTGCCCTCGTAGCCGACGGCCCGGCCACGGTCCAGCTCCAGGATCCAGCCGGCCACGTTGTCCAGGAAGTACCGGTCGTGGGTGATCGCCATGACGGTGCCGGCGTACTTGGCCAGGTGCTGCTCCAGCCAGGAGACGCTCTCCGCGTCCAGGTGGTTGGTGGGCTCGTCGAGCAGCAGCAGGTCGGGAGCCTCCAGCAGCAGCTTGCAGAGGGCGACCCGGCGGCGCTCACCCCCGGAGAGCTGGGTGACGTCGGCGTCCGGCGGCGGGCAGCGCAGGGCGTCCATGGCCAGTTCGAGCTTGGAGTCGTTGTCCCACGCGTCGGCGTGGTCCAGCTCCTCCTGGAGCTTGCCCATCTCGGCCATCAGCTCGTCGGTGTAGTCGGTGGCCATCTGCTCGGCGATGGCGTTGAACCGCTCCAGCTTCTCCTTGGTCTCGGCGACCGCCTCCTCGACGTTGCCGAGGACCGTCTTGCTCTCGTTGAGCGGGGGCTCCTGGGCGAGCAGGCCGACGGTGTAGCCGGGCATCAGCCGGGCCTCGCCGTTGCTCGGCCGGTCCAGCCCTGCCATGATCTTGAGGAGGCTGGACTTACCGGCGCCGTTCGGGCCGACCACACCGATCTTGGCCCCCGGCAGGAAGCTCAGCGTCACGTTGTCGAGCACGACCTTGTCGCCGTGCGCCTTGCGCGCCTTTTCCAGGACGTAGATGTACTGGGCCACGGTGCGGGCTACCTCCGTAGGTTGCGGCTGGGATCGGCGGGCGCGGCGCGGGCTGCGAACTCTCCCCGCCGCCGCCGGCCGGTGGCCGGCCGCACGCACGCCGCCGTCAATCCTGACAGGTACGGCGCCGTCCGCCCACATCACCCCGGCGAACGGCGAGCCAGACGGGTACGCCGACCGCCCGTGTCGACAAGATCACGCTATCGGTTGAGCAGGCTTTGGGACGGGTAGGGAACCCCGCACGGGGTGGTAAGCGCCGCAGCTACGCTCATCGCGGTGGACCCGTCAGTAGCCGGAGGTGGCCGATCGTGACCGTCCGTAGCTCCTTTGTCGTAGTGGCAAACCGACTGCCGGTCGATGAGGTGAGCACACCCGAGGGGCGGCAGTGGCGTCGCAGCCCCGGTGGCCTGGTCACCGCGCTGCATCCGGTCCTCGCCGAACACCAGGGCACCTGGGTCGGCTGGGCCGGTGGCACCGGTGCCGCCCCGGAGCCGTTCGACCTGGAGGGCATCCGTCTGCACCCGGTGCCGCTGAGCGCCGAGGAACTGGAGCGCTACTACGAGGGCCAGTCCAACGCCACCATCTGGCCGCTCTACCACGACGCCGTCGAGACACCTGCCTACAAGCGTCGCTGGCGCGAGGCGTACCGGCTGGTCAACGCCAGGTTCGCGGAGGCCGCGGCGGAGGTCGCCGCCGAGGGCGCGACCGTCTGGGTGCAGGACTACCAGCTGCAGCTGGTCCCGGCGATGCTGCGGGAGCTGCGCCCGGACCTGCGGATCGGGTTCTTCCTGCACATCCCGTTCCCGCCGATCGAGCTGTTCATGCAGATGCCGCTGCGCGCCGAGGTGCTGCGGGGCCTGCTCGGCGCGGACCTGGTCGGGTTCCAGCAGCGGTTGGCCGCGCAGAACTTCGTCCGGCTGGCCCGTCACCTGCTCGGGCTGCGCTACGAGGGGCAGATGATCCAGGTTGACGGCCGTCAGGTCAAAGCCGGAGCATTTCCGATCTCCATCGACGTGGCGGAGATGGAGCGGCTCGCCGCCGACCCGGCGATCCAGGCCCGCGCCAAGCAGATCCGCGCTGAGCTGGGCGATCCCAAGACGATCATCCTCGGCGTGGACCGTCTCGACTACACCAAGGGCATCGAACTGCGGCTCAAGGCCTTCCGCGAACTGCTGGCTGACGGAAAGTTGACAGTTCCGGACGCGGTTATGGTGCAGGTCGCCACGCCGAGCCGGGAACGCGTCGAGCACTACCAGGCACTTCGGGTCAAGGTCGAACGCGAGGTTGGCCGGATTAATGGCGAATTCGGCAGGGTCGGCGTGCCGGCGGTGCATTACCTGCATCAGTCGTACAGTCGCAGTGAACTGGCCGCGATGTACGTCGCGGCCGACGTGATGATGGTGACTCCCCTGCGAGACGGTATGAATCTGGTGGCTAAGGAGTACGTTGCGGCGCGCACCGATCAAGGTGGCGCCCTCGTGCTCAGTGAGTTTGCCGGCGCGGCCACCGAGCTGCGCCAGGCCTTTCTGTGTAACCCGCACGACCCCGACGCGGTCAAGGACGCCCTGCTGCGAGCCGTGCACGTAGAGAAGCCGGAGGCCCGTCGCCGCATGCGCATCATGCAGCGTCACCTGCGTACCCACGATGTGGGTCACTGGGCGAAGTCGTTCCTCACCGAACTGGGTGTCCCCGATACGGAGGTCGCGTGAACACGTCCGTCGCCGACGGAGCACCTCCGATCGCCGGGGTGATGGACCCGGAACTGCGCTCCGCCATCGGGCGGATCGCCCGGATGCCGCAACTGCTGGTCGCCTGCGACTACGACGGCACCCTCGCCCCCATCGTCGAGGACCCGAGCAAGGCGGTGCCGCTACCGGAGTCGGTGGCCGCCGTGCGGGCGCTCGCCGCGCTGCCGCAGACCTCGGTCGCGGTGGTCTCCGGTCGGGCCCTGCGCGACCTGGCCGCCCTGTCGCGGCTGCCCAGCGAGGTGCACCTGGTCGGTAGCCACGGCTCCGAGTTCGACATCGGGTTCGTCGAACGGCTCACCCCCGAGCTGATCGCCGTGCGGACCCGGCTGCGCGACGAGTTGCGGACCATCGCCGCCGCCCACCCGGGCATTCGGCTGGAACGCAAGCCGGCAAGCGTCGCGGTGCACACCCGTGGGGTGGACCCGCACGTGGCCGCCGCCGCGATCGACGCGGTCCGCTCCGGCCCCGCCACCTGGGAAGACGTCACGGTCACCCAGGGCAAGGAGGTCATCGAGCTCTCCGTGGTGGCCACCCACAAGGGCACCGCGGTCGACCAGCTACGTACCCAGCTCTCCGCCAGCGCGGTGCTCTTCATCGGTGACGACGTCACCGACGAGAACGCCTTCGGCAACCTGCAGGGCCCGGACCTCGGGATCAAGATCGGCCCCGGGGAGACCAAGGCCGGCTACCGGGTGGCCGAGCCGATCGAGGCGGCCCGCGCCCTGGCGCTGCTGCTGGAGACCCGGCGGCACTGGCTCTTCGGCGAGCGGGCGGTGCCGATCGAACGGCACTCGATGCTGGCCAACGGTCGTACCGTGGCGTTGTTGACGCCGGAGGCGAAGGTCACCTGGCTCTGCCACCCCAAGCCGGACTCGGCGGCGATCTTCGCCGACCTGGTCGGCGGCAGCCCCGCCGGGCACTTCAGCGTCGCCCCCGAGCGGGGCGGCATCCCGCTGGGCCAGCGCTACCGCAACGGCACCATGACCCTGGAGACCCGCTGGTCGGGCCTGACCGTGACCGACTGGCTCGACCGGCCGTCCGCCGACTCGGTGCCGGCCGGTTCGGCGATCATCTCCGGGGACTCGACGCTGGTCCGGGTGCTCACCGGCACCTCGAAGGTCCGGCTGGAGTTCGCCCCGCGACCGGAGTTCGGCCAGGTCGCGGTGCAGCTGCAACCCGCCGACGACGGGCTGCTGGTGCTCGGCTCCAACGAGCCGGTCGCGCTCTACTCCCCCGGGGTGACCTGGGAGGTCAGCAACGACGGCGGGTACGAGACCGCCAAGGCCGTCGTCGACCTCGCCGCCACTGGCGGACAGGCCCTGCTGGAGCTGCGCTTCGGCACGCACAACCTGGACGACCACCGGCTGCCCGTGCACGAGCGGCAGGCCGCCACCGAGCAGCCCTGGAAGGACTGGGTGGCCGAGCTGCGGCTGCCGACCACCGCCCGGGACCTGGTCGCCCGCAGCGCGTTGACCCTGCGTGGGCTCTGCCACGAGGCCACCGGGTCGATCCTCGCCGCGGCGACCACCTCGTTGCCGGAGGAGCTGGGCGGGGTCCGCAACTGGGACTACCGGTACTGCTGGCTGCGGGACGCGGCGATGACCGCCCGGGTGCTTGTCGACCTCGGCTCCATCGAGGAGGCCGAGGCGCTGCTGCGCTGGGTGGACGGCTGCATCGAACGCACCGGCGGGCACCCCGAACGGCTGCACCCGCTCTACACCGTCGACGGGTACGAACTGGGTGCCGAGGCGGTCATCGACACCCTGCCCGGCTACGCCGGCTCCCGCCCGGTACGCGTCGGCAACCTGGCCAACCACCAGCTCCAGCTGGACGTCTTCGGCCCGATCGCCGACCTGCTCGCCGCCGTGGCCGACCTGCGTGGCTCGGTACGCGAGACCGAGTGGCGGGTGCTGGAGAACATGGTCGAGGCGGTCCGCCGCCGCTGGCACGAGCCCGACCACGGTATCTGGGAGGCCCGCCTGCCACCCCGGCACCACATCTTCAGCAAGGTGATGTGCTGGATGACGGTGGACCGGGCGTTGCAGGTGGTCCGCCAGCACGGTGGCGAGGACCGGCCGGAGTGGGTGGAGCTGCGCGACCGGATCGGCGCCAACGTGCTGGAGCACGGCTGGCACTCCGGTGCCGAGGCGTACAGCGTCGCCTACGGTGACGAGGAGATGGACGCCTCGTCGCTCTGGATCGGCCTCTCCGGGCTGCTGCCCGGCGACGACCCACGGTTCCTGTCGACCGTGCTGAAGATCGAGGCGGACCTGCGCAGCGGTCCGGTCGTCTACCGGTACCACTGGGACGACGGCCTGCCCGGCCGGGAGGGCGGCTTCCACATCTGCACGGCGTGGCTGATCGAGGCGTACCTGCGCACCGGTCGGCGTACCGACGCCGAGGAGCTGTTCGCCCAGATGGTCGACACCGCGGGCCCGACCGGACTGCTGCCCGAGCAGTACGACCCGTTGGCCGAGCGGGGGCTGGGCAACCACCCGCAGGCCTACAGCCACCTGGGTCTGATCCGGTGCGCGCTGCTGCTGGACAACATGCTCAAGCAGTGACCTGACCAGCGCCGACGGTGGCCCCGGACCTCTGGTCCGGGGCCACCGTGCTGTCCCGGCCGAACCTGGCCGCGCGCACCGGGCTGGCCAGGCCGGGCAGAGCCGGGCCCGGCCCGGGGCCGGGCAGAGCCGGGCCCGGCCCGGGGCCGGGGCGGCCTGGGAAGATCGACTCGGTTGTGGCGATATAGCGCTATCCCGGGTACGCCGATACCGCCATATCGCCACAACCGAGTCGATCAAGGACCGCGGTCAGCCAGGACGCACGGCCGGCGCTCGGCCAGGCGGGCTAGGCGTCCAGTGGGGCGAGGGCGTCAACCACGTGGCCGATCACCACGATGGCCGGCGGGCGCAGGCTGGCCGCCGCCACGTCCACCGCCACTGTACCGAGCGTCGACCGTAGGCTGCGTTGCCCGTCCGTGGTGCCCTCCTGGATCACCGCGGCCGGGGTCTGCGGCGGCCGGCCGTGCGCGATCAGGGTCGCGGCGATCGCGGCCAGGTTCTTCAGCCCCATCAGCACCACGAGGGTGCCGCGCAGGCCGGCGAGAGTGTCCCAGCGCACCAGGGAGGCCGGCGAGTCCGGGGCGAGGTGCCCGGAGACGACGGTGAACTCGTGCGCCACCGCACGGTGGGTGACCGGCACCCCGGCCACCGCCGGCACGGCTACCGCGCTGGTCACCCCGGGGACCACGGTGACCGGCACCCCGGCCGCCGCGCAGGCCAGCAGCTCCTCGCCACCCCGCCCGAAGACGTACGGGTCGCCGCCCTTGAGCCGGACCACGAAGGCACCGGCCAGGGCCCGGTCGACCAGGATCGCGTTGATCTCCTCCTGGGCCCGAGAAGGGCCGTACGGGATCTTGGAGGCGTCCACCAGCTCCACGTCGGGGCGCAGCTCGTCCAGGAGCAGGCCGGGCACCAGCCGGTCGGCGACCACCACGTCGGCCTCGGTGAGCAGCCGCCAACCCTTGACGGTGATCAGCTCCGGGTCACCGGGGCCGGCGCCGACCAGGGCCACCCGCCCGACCGGCTGCTGCACCCCGTCGTCGGCGTTAACAAGGGGCCCCTGCTCTACCGAAAGCGTTAACGGGGGGCCCTTCCTTGCGGTGAGGAGGGTGCGGATGGCGTCGCGGGTGGCCATCGCGCGGCGGGGGTCGCCGCCGGCCAGCACGGCCACCGTCACCGGGCCGCTGCGGGTGACCGCCGGGGTCCAGGCGGTGGCGGCGGTGCGGTCGTCGGCGCGGACGCAGAAGATCCGCCGCTCGGCGGCGGCGGCGCTGACCGCCTCGGCGGCGACCGGATCGTCCACGGCGGTCTGCACCAGCCAGGCGTCGTCCAGGTCGCCGGCGGTGAAGCGGCGTGGCTCCCAGCGCAGCCGGCCCGCGTCGACGTGGGCGCGCAGCGCCGGGGTGAGTTCGGGTGAGACCAGCAGCACGTCCGCGCCGGCGTCGAGCAGCGCCGGCACCCGGCGGGTGGCGACCGCTCCCCCGCCCACCACGACCACCCGGCGGCCGGCCAGCCGCAACCCGAGCGGGTACGGGTTGGTCTGCTCGCTTGCTCCGGTCACTTCTCGGCCACTCCCGCCGAGTCGAAGGTGGCGACCTCGTGCAGCACCCGGACCGCGCCGGTGACCACGGGCAGCGCCAGCAGCGCACCGGTGCCCTCGCCGAGGCGCAGGCCGAGGTCGAGCAGCGGGTCGAGGCCGAGGTGGCGCAGGCCCACGGTGGCCCCCGGCTCGGCGGAGCGGTGCCCGGCGACCAGGGCACCGACCGCGGCGGGGGCGAGCGCGACGGCGGCCAGTGCGGCGCTGACCGCGATCACCCCGTCGAGCAGCACCGGTCGGCGGCGCGCGGCGGCGGCGAGGATCAGCCCGGTCAGCGCGGCGTGTTCCAGTCCACCGACGGCGGCGAGCACGCCCAGCGGGTCGGCCGGGTCGGGGTCGTGCCGGCGCAGCGCGGCCCGCACCACGTCGACCTTGTGGGCGTAGGTCGGGTCGTCCACGCCGGTGCCCCGGCCGGTCGTCTCGGCGGGGTCGGCCCCGGTGAAGGCGGCGATCAGGGCGGCGGCCGGGGTGGTGTTGCCGATGCCCATGTCCCCGGTGACCAGGATCCGGGCCCCCGCGTCGAGCAGCTCGTCGGCGACCCGGGTCCCGGCCTGTACGGCGGCGCGGGCCTCGTCGCGGGTCAGGGCGGCGGTGACCGTCAGGTCCCGGGTGCCGCGCCGGACGTTCGCCACGACCAGCCGGGGCAGCCCACCGGCGGCGGTGTCCGGCGCGTCGGGCAGCGGGGTGGCGACGCCGACGTCGACCACGGTGACCGGGGCGCCGGCCTGCCGGGCGAAGGCGTTGACCACCGCTCCCCCGGCCAGGAAGTTGCCGATCATCTGGGCGGTCACCTCCTGCGGCCAGGGTGTGACCCGCTGGGCGTGCACGCCGTGGTCACCGGCGAAGATCGCCACCGCGGCGGGCTCCGGCAGCGGGGGCGGGCAGGCCCCGGCCAGGCCGGCGAGGCGGACCGACAGCTCCTCCAGGGCGCCGAGCGAGCCGGCCGGCTTGGTCAGCCGGCCCTGCAGCTCCCGGGCGGCCGCCATCGCCGACTCGTCGGGCGGCTCGATCGCCGCGATCGTGCTCTCCAGCATCACGCCTCCAGGATCTCCGCCAGTATCTCGGTGAACGCGTCGGTCGTCGCCCGGTCCCGTACGGCCACCCGTAGCCATTCCGGACCGAGGCCGGGGAAGGTGTCGCCCCGGCGTACCGCCCAGCCCCGCTGCCGCAACGTCAGCCGTACCCGGGCGGCGTCGGGGTGCCGGATCAGGACGAAGGCGCTGGCCGGGCGGCCGGCGACGCGTACCCCGGGCAGGCCGGACAGGCGGGCCACCAGGTGGTCGCGGTCGGCGGTGAGCCGGGCGGCGATGGCGCGTTCGGCGGCGACGGCGGTGCCGCTGGCGCAGGCGGTGGCGGCGGCGAGCGCCGGGGTGGAGACCGCCCAGAGCGGCTGGGCGGCGGCCAGCCGGGCG
Organism: Micromonospora yangpuensis; assembly: GCF_900091615.1. Classification (NCBI taxonomy): domain Bacteria; kingdom Bacillati; phylum Actinomycetota; class Actinomycetes; order Micromonosporales; family Micromonosporaceae; genus Micromonospora; species Micromonospora yangpuensis. The sequence goes on from NZ_FMIA01000002.1 coordinate 5,188,215, forward strand.
AGCAGCGCCGCCTCGCCGAGCAGGTACCCGATGCGCAGCCCGGCCAGCCCCCAGGTCTTGGTCAGGCTCCGCACCACCACCAGGCCGGGCAGGTCACGGCGGTGCGCCAGGGACTCCGGCTCACCGGGTACGCCGGGCACGACGGTGGTGTCGGCGAACGCCTCGTCGACCACCAGGATCCGGCCGGGCCGGGCGAGCGCGGCCAGCGTCGCCGCGGGGTGCAGCACCGACGTGGGATTGGTCGGGTTGCCGATCATGACCAGGTCGGCGTCGACGGGCACCCGGGCGGGGTCGAGCCGGAAGTCGTCGGCGGGATCGAGCAGCACCCGCTCGACCCGGTGCCCGGCCGCCCACAGCGCCGCCTCCGGCTCGGTGAACTGCGGGTGCACCACCACCGGTCGACGCAGCCCGGTCAGGGCGCGGGCGAGCAGCACGAAGCCCTCGGCGGCCCCGGCGGTCAGCAGTACCTCGTCCGGGTGACGGCCGTGCCGGGCGGCGACGGCGGCGCGGGCCGGCCGGGGGTCGGGGTAGCGGGCCAGGTCGGCGAGGGTGGCCGCGATCGGCCCGGCCAGCCAGGGCGGCGGCGGCTCACGCCGGACGTTGACCGCCAGGTCCACCAGGCCCTCGCCCACCTCGGCGTCCCCGTGGTGACCGAGGTCCGGCCCTACGCCGGCACTGCCGAGGTCCGGCCCATCGCCGGCACTGCCGAGGTCCGGCCCATCGCCGGCACTGCCGAGGCCTGGCCCATCGCCGGCACTGCCGGGGTCCGGTCCGGCGTCGAGCAACTCACCGCGCATGTCCGCGATCCTGCCGGGAAGGCGGCGCGCGGGACAGCCGGTGCCGGCGTGGGCCGCGTCACCACACCGCCGTTTATGAATATTTCTCAGGTACGTATCGGAAATGTCATAACTTGACCTGGTGAGTAACCGACCCCTTTCCGCCGCTGGTCGTCTCGTTCCACTCCTACGCGCCGGGCTCATCGCCGGTGTCGTGGTCGCCGCCGCCGCGTACCCGTTGGCCGCCGCCACCGGTCTCGGCGCGAAGGCCACCGCGCACGCCGTGGAGGCCAAGACCAAGCTGCTGAGCACCGCCCTGCCCGCCGAGACCTCCTACCTGTACGCCCCGGACGGCACCACCCTGCTGACGATGTTCTACGAGGAGTACCGGCAGTACACCAAGCTGTCGGACATGTCGCCCAACATCCAGCAGGCGATCGTGGCCGCCGAGGACTCCCGCTTCTACACCCACCACGGCGTCGACCCGAAGGGCGTGGCCCGCGCCTTCGTCGCCAACGCCAACTCCAGCGGGGTGTCCCAGGGCGCCTCCACGCTGACCATGCAGTACGTCCGGATGGCGCTGCGGGACAGCGCGACCACACCGAAGGAGGTCCAGGAGGCCACCCAGCAGACCAGCATCCGCAAGATCAAGGAGATGCGGATGGCGGTCGACCTGGAAAAGGAGCTGAGCAAGCCGGAGATCATGGAGCGCTACCTCAACTCGGCGTACTTCGGGCACCGGGCGTACGGCATCTACGCCGCCAGCGAGATCTTCTTCTCCAAGACGCCGAAGGATCTCAGCCCGGTCGAGGCCGCCACCCTCGCCGGACTGGTCAAGTCCCCCTCCGAGTACGACCCGGCCAGCTCCGACCAGCAGGAGGCCACCGGACGGCGCAACTACGTGCTGGACCGGATGGCCCAGCTCGGCTACCTCTCCCCGGACGCCGCCGCACAGGCCAAGACCGAACCGATCAGGCTGAAGCTGACCGACCCGCCCAACGACTGCGCCTCGATCCCGGAGAAGTACAACAGCTGGGGCTTCGCCTGCGACTACTTCAAGAACTGGTGGAGCGCGCAGCCGGCGTTCGGCGACAACCGGCTGGAACGGATGGACAAGCTGCGCCGGGGCGGCTACCGGATCGTGCTCAGCCTCGATCCGAAGATCCAGGCGGCGGCGGAGAAGAACGTCGGGGCGAAGGACCGGACCGGCAGCCCGTTCGCCAACGGCATCGTGGTGGCCGAGCCGGGCACCGGGCGGGTCAAGGCGATGGCGGTGAACCGGACGTACTCCCTCGACCTGGCCGACAACCCGCCGAGTGGCAACCCGGAGGCCTCACCGAAGGTCAAGGCGAACTATCCGAACACGGTGGCTCCCCTGCTCGGCGGCGGCGACCTGCCCGGCTACCAGGCCGGATCGACCTTCAAGATGTTCCCGATGCTGGCCGCGCTGAACGCCGGGATGCCGCTGTCCACCACCTTCAACGCGCCGCACCGGTACCGCTCCGAGGTCTACGACGGCTGGGCGCCGTCGAACGCCAGCGGCGCGATGACCGGCACCCAGACCATGTGGTCCGGCTTCGGCAAGTCGGTGAACACGTACTTCGTCTGGCTGGAGGAGCAGGTAGGCGCGGACAAAGCCGTCCACCTGGCCGAGCAGCTCGGCCTGCGCTGGCGTACCGACGTGGACCGCAAGCACGCCTCGCCGGAGAACGCCGCGAAGTGGGGCGCGTTCACCCTCGGCGTCTCCGACGCCACCCCGCTGGAGATGGCGAACGCCTACGCCGCGATCGCCGCCGACGGCCGGTACTGCGAGGCGATGCCGGTCACCACCATCAACAACCGCGACGGCACCCCGACCATGTACCGGACGGCCTCCGGCATCGGCTCCGAGGTGGCCAAGCCACGCTGCCGGCAGGTGGTGAACGCGGACGCGGCCCGCGCGGCCACCGACGCCGCCCGCTGCCCGACCGGGGACACCCCGGCCAAGGGAAGCTGCGGCGGCTGGTCGACCGCCGACAGCGTCCGGGGTACGGTCGGCCGCCCGGTCGCCGGCAAGACGGGTACCACCGACAGCACCCGGTCGGCCTGGTTCGTGGCGTACACCCCGGAGCTGGCGGCGGCGAGTTTCATCTCCGACCCGGACAACCCGTTCAACGCCGTCGGTGACGGACAGTCCCAGATCCCGATCGAGGCGGTCGCCCGGACCCTGCGGGACGGCCTGAAGGGCCAGCCCACCCGCCAGTTCACCCCACCGTCGGACCGGATCGTCGGCTGATCAGCGGGGCTGGGCTGGTCAACGGGGCTGGGCGGGGACTGGTCAGCGGGGCGGGGACTGGTCAGCGGGGCGGGGCGGTGGCCGTCGCGGCGGCCACCAGCCGGGTGGCGATCCCCGGATCGGCGGCCCAGTGCAGGGTGAGCTGGGAGGCGTGCACACCCTGCCAGACGAACCCCTCCGGGGTGCCACCCTCCCAGCTCCAGGCCGGCGTCTGCCCGGCCCGCGGGGTGAGCACCGCACGGTGCTGCTTGTAGCCGACCAGCACCGTGTCGGCGGCGGCGATCACACTGTCGGTACGGGCGGTCGCCGTGCGGTAGCCGATCACCAGGCCGTCGCGGCGGGTCGCGGTCGCGTCGAGCACCCCGCACATCGGCAGCCCGTCCAGCTCCCGGGCCAGCCAGAGCAGCCCGGCCCCCTCGGCGACCACCGGGCGCCCGGTGCGCGCCAGTTCGGCCACGGCGATGCAGAGCCGGCGGTTGGCCGACAGCTCCTCGGCGTACGTCTCGGGCAGTGCGCCGCCCACCACCAGCGCCCGGGTGCCGGGCGGCAGCTTCTCGTCGCGCAGCGGGTCGACCGACACCACCTCGGCGCCGGCGGCCCGCAGCAGCTCGACCGTCTCCGGGTGGCCGTAGCTGCCACCCACCCCGCCGGCCACCGCGACCACCGGTCGGCCGGACGGCACCGGGGCCGCCGCCGTACCCGGGGCCTCCGCATTCGGGGACGCCGCAGTCGGGGACGCCACAGGGATCGACGCCTCCCCGGTCAGGATGGCCGGATCGATAAGCGGGGTCTCGACGGTCAGCGGCGGTGCGGAGCGGGCCAGCACCAGCAGCCGGTCCAGGTCGACGGTGGCCGCCACCGCCTCACCGAGCCGACGCACCGCCCGCACCGCCTCGCCGTCGCGGCTCAGCGCCGGCACCACGCCGTGCCGGCGGGCCGGCAGCACCGGGGGCAGCTCGTGCCGGCGCAGCGCGCCGTAGACCGGCACCCCGATGTCATCCAGCGCCTCGCGCAGCATCGACTCGTGCCGGGACGAGGCGACCTGGGTGAGGATCACCCCACCGAGCCAGAGCTGTTCGTCGTACGACCGGAAGCCGTGTATCAGGGCGGCGACCGACTGGCCCATCGCCGCCACGTCGACCGCCAGCACCACCGGGCTGCGCAGCGCGGTGGCCACGGCGGCCGTGGACTCCTCCTCGGGGTGGCCGCTGACGCTGTCGTACAGGCCCATGGTGCCCTGGACCAGCGCGAGCCCGGCGCCTTCGGCACCGTGGGCGAAGAGCGGAACGAGCCGGGAGCCACCGACCAGCCGGGGGTCGAGGTTGCGGCCGGGTCGCCCGGCGGCCAACCCGAGGTACGCCGCGTCCACCTGGTCCGGGCCGACCTTGAAGCCGGTGACGGTCAGGTCCCGCTCGGCCAGGGCGGTGAGCAGCCCGACCGCCAACGCGCTCTTGCCGTGCCCCGACGAGGGGGCGCTCAGGACGAGCCGCGGCACGACGGTCATGTCACTCCTCGCAGAAAACGGATCCGACGGCGTTCCGGCACCGGAACCGCCCGCGTGACGATACCCGGCCCGCGACACCCCGTGAGCCCGGTCGGAGCGCGCGTCAACGGCCCCGGCCGCCCCGGGTAACCTCGTGCTGTGTACCGGTTCCTCCTGACCCCTCGCTGGCTGGGCATGTTCGCGTTGACGCTGGTCGCCGCGTTCGCGATGGTGCAGCTCGGCAACTGGCAGCTGGACCGCTACCGGGACCGCAGCGCGATCAACGAACGCATCGACGCCAGCGAGCGGGCCACCCCGGTGCCGCTGTCGACGGTGTTGTCCGCCCCGGCCGGCGGCGTCGGCACGGCCGGCCCCGCGCCGGCCTCGACCGACGCCTGGACCCGGATCACCGCGACCGGCCGGTACGACCCGGAGAACGTGGTCCTGGTCCGGGGCCGCACCGTCGACAGCCGGGTCGGCTTCGAGGTGCTCACCCCGCTGGTGCTCGCCGACGGCACCGCCGTGCTTGTCGACCGGGGCTGGATCCCGCCGGCACCCGGTGGGGCCACCGCCCAGCCGGAGGTGCCGGCGGTGCCGGCCGGCGAGGTGACCGTGGTCGGTCGGGTGCACGAGAGCGAGAGCGGCGCGGGCACGGTCGACCGGCGCAACGGGCTGCTGGAGACCCGCCGGGTCGCCGTACCGCGCCTGGCCGAACAGCTGCCCTACCCGGTGTACGGGGCGTACGTGCTGCTGGACGAGCAGACCCCGGCCGCCGACCCGCTCTTCAAGGCGGTCTCCGTCGGCCACGCCAACAACTGGCAGAACCTCGGCTACGTGGTGCAGTGGTGGGCGTTCGCCGCGATGTCGCTGTTCGGGTACGGCTGGGTGGCCCGCCGGGAGGCCCGCCGCGCCGCCGGTGGCGACACCCGCCCCCTGGACCGCGCTGCCGAGCCCGACCCCGCGCCCACCGGCTGAACGCCAGCCGGCCCGGCCCCCTCGCCACCGCCTGACCCGACCCCGCTCAGCCGCCGCGGTGACCGGCGTGGATGGCCCGGACCGTGTCGATCGTGTCGGCCTCCGCCGCGGTCTTGTCGTGCCGGTAGCGCACCACCCGGGCGAAGCGCAGCGCCATCTGACCGGGGTACCGGGAGCTGGTCTGCACCCCGTCGAAGGCGATCTCGACCACCTGCTCCGGCCGGACCCGGACCACCCAGTCGCCGTGCTCGACGGCGAGGGCGAGGAACCGCTCGGTCTGCCAGGCCAGCACCTCGTCGGTGAGCCCCTTGAAGGTCTTGCCGAGCATCACGAAGTCACCCGTGCCCGGATCCCGCGCGCCGAGATGCAGGTTGGACAGCCACCCCTTGCGCCGACCACTGCCCCACTCCACCGCCAGCACCACCAGGTCGAGGGTGTGCCGGGGCTTGACCTTGACCCAGCCGGAGCCGCGCCGGCCCGCCTCGTACGGGGCGTCCGGAGCCTTGACCACCACCCCCTCCTGACCGGCGTCGAGCGCGGCGGCGAAGGCACCACCGGCCTGCTGGGCGTCGTCGACCGCCAGCCGGCCGACCAGCAGCCCCGGGTCGACCGCACCGGCGAGCGCGGCCCACCGGTCCCGCCCCGGCCGGTCGATCAGATCCTCCCCGTCGAGGTGCAGCAGATCGAAGAAGTACGGCGTCAGCACCGTCTCCGATCCGGTCGCCGCGGCCCGCACCGCCGGTGCCACCCGGGCGGCCCGGCTGGAGGTCTGCTGGAACGGCAGCGGCCGGCCGGTCTCGTCCAGCCCGATCGCCTCGCCGTCGAGGACCAGTTGCCGGGTGGGCAGCGCCCGGACGGCGGCGACCACCTCGGGCACCCGGGCGGTGATGTCGTCGAGGCTGCGGCTGAAGACCGCGATGTCGGCCGCGGACCGGTGCACCTGGATGCGGATGCCGTCGAGCTTGACGTCGACCACCGCCGGGGTGCCGGTGACGGCGAGCGCGTCGTCAACCGACGGGGCGCTCGCCGCCAGCATGGGTGCCAGCGGGCGCCCCACCTGGAGGCCGAAGGCGGCCAACGCCGTGGCCCCACCGGTAAGCGCGGCACCGGCGACCATCCGCAGGTCACCGGTGAGCAGCAGGGCACGGCGGACGGCGTTCACCGGCACCTCGGCGGCCCGGGCCACCGCCTCGGTCAGCAACCCGGCCTGGGCGCCCTGGCGCAGCTCGCCACTGAAGAGCCCGACCAGCATCCGTTGCTCGTCGGCGGTGGCCGCGCCGAAGAGCGCACCGAGCAACGCCCGGCGTCGGGCCTGCGAGCCCACGCCCTGCACGGCGGCGATCTCGGCGATCGCGGCGTCGACCGCCGCCACGGTCAGCGTCGGCTCGGCCGCCGGTGGCGGCAGGTCACGCAGGCTCGCCCCGCCCACCCCGGTCTGCCGTTGCCGCAACTCCCCGGCGAGATAACCGGAACCGGCCGGCAGCTCCACCGGCTCCAGCCGGCGCAACGCGGCGGCCAGCAGCTCCACCTTGGCCCGCCGGCCGGAGGTCGCCGTCACAGCGGCGGAGGTGGCCGCCAGGTCGATGAAGCGCACCACCTCATCCTGCCAGCTGGCTGCGACAATGCGGGGCTTTGCCGGACCAGGACGCCGGGTGGAGCAGCCACCCACGGCGGGGCGCGGCCCGGACGGGATGCCGCGCCGGGGCTCGGCTCAGCCGGCGACCGCCGGGGTTGGGCCCGGACCGGCGGTTGCCGCCACCGGTCCGGGCCCACCCGCCCCGGGCTCCGCCCGCTGCCGGCTCCCGCAAGCCGGCAGCGGCCGGACACCCGGCGCGTCCCCGCCACCGCCGAGCCTCGGCGCTGCCGGTCTCAGACCGAGACCGGCTCCTCGACGCGCAGGCCACGGGCCCGCACCTCGTCGGCGACCCGGGACAGCACCGAGTCGAGTGCCACCAGGGCGGCGGAGAGTTCACCGAGCTGTTCCTTGAGCGTGTCCTCAGACCACGCGGAGACGTCCACGTCCCCCAGAGCACCGGCGGCGGCTGCCAGCCGCACCATCACCTCGTTCGTACTCATGTTCGAAAGCCTAGCCCAACCCGGGCCGCGACACGCCGCAAACCCGCACGTCACACCGGCTGTTACGGTTTCTACACCGAACCTGCTCCGGTGCCCGCCACCTGCCCCGGCGGTCAGCCGACCGGACGTGCGGCGACCCGGGACAGCAGCAGCGCCTCGGCGAGGCAGACCCGGGCGAACTCGGCCAGGTGCAGGCTCTCGTTCGGTCCGTGTGCCTGGGCGTACGGATCCTCCACCCCGGTGATCAGGATCGCGGCCTCCGGGAACAGGCGCTGGAAGTCGGCGATGAACGGGATCGACCCACCGAGGCCGATGTCCACCGGATCGGTGCCGTCCCAGGCGGTCCGGAACGCCGAGCGGGCCGCCTCGAACATCGGCCCGGACGCATCGATGACGCAGGAGTCACCGTCCTGCTCCAGGGTGACCTCGACCCGCGCGCCCCACGGCGCGTGCGCCTCCAGATGGGTACGTAGGGCGTCGTACGCGCGCTTCGGGTCGTCACCCGGCGCGAGCCGTACGTTGAGCTTGGCCTTTGCCGCCGGGACCAGCGCGTTCGGTGCTGCACCGGTGGCCGGGGCGTCGATGCCGACGACCGCCACCGACGGCCGGGTCCAGATCCGGTCGGTGATCCGGCCGGTACCGATCAACCGGACCCCGTCGAGCAGGCCGGCCTCGGCCCGGAACCGGTCCGACGGGTAGTCGACCGTCGCCTCGTCCCCGCTGGTCAGGCCGGCCACCGCCACGTCACCCGCGTCGTCGTGCAGGGTGGCGAGCAACCGGGACAGGGCGGTCAGGGCGTCCGGCACGGCACCACCGAAGAGGCCGCTGTGCACGGCCTGGTCGAGGGTCCGCACCTCGACGAAACAGTTGACGATGCCGCGCAGCGAGGTGGTCAGCGCCGGCACGCCGACGTCCCAGTTCGCCGAGTCGGCGATGACGATCACGTCGGCGGCCAACTCGTCGCGGTGCTCGGCGAGCAGCCGCTCCAGCGACTCGGAGCCGTACTCCTCCTCGCCCTCGACGAAGAGGACCACCCCGACCGGCAGCGCGTCGCCGAAGGCCCGCAACGCGGCGACGTGCGCCATGATGCCCGCCTTGTCGTCGGCGGCCCCGCGCCCGTAGAGCCGGCCGTCCCGCTCGACCGGCTCGAACGGGTCGGACTCCCACTGGGACAGGTCACCGACCGGCTGGACGTCATGATGGGCGTAGAGCAGCACGGTCGGCGCGCCGGGCGGAGCGGCCCGCCGGCCGATCACCGCCGGCTGTCCGCCGGCGGCCACGATCGTCACCTCCAACGAGCAGCCGCGCAGCAGCTCGGCCACCGCCTCGGCGGACCGCTCGACGTGCGAGTGGTCGAAGCCCTCGAACGCGATGCCGGGAATCCGGACCAGGCGTTCCAGGTCGGCGCGGACACCGGGCAGCTCCCGTTCGACGGCGGCTCGCAGCTCGGCGTCCGACATGATCGGTCTAGTCATGCCGGCATGCTATGCCGGCCGCACCGCTACCGTTCTGCGCCGGTGCCGGCGGTGCTGGTGCCGGTGCCGGGGCCGGCGGTGCTGGTGCCGGTGCCAGCGGTGCTGGTGCCGCTGGTGGCGTCCGGGCGGGCCCGGCCGGCCGCGTCCATCCAGGACCGGGCCCGGCCGGCGGCCCCGCCCATCCACCCGCCGAGATCGCTGGCGCCGTCACCGACCCGACGCAGCAGCCCCACCAGCGGGTCCGTCGAGCTGGCGAACTCCTCCCGGTACGCCTCGGCCGCCGCCTTGATCTCCTCCGACACCTTCGCGGCACCGTCGGTGGACCGGCGCGGATAGTCCCCGGCCAACACCCGCCCGTACGCCCCGGAGTCGACCCACTGGCGCAGCTGCGCGGCCCGGGCCACCGGCACCGGGTGGGTGCTCCACGCGGTCATCCGGAGCTTGTGCAGACTGTCCCGCAGGTCACCGCCGCCCTCGTACTCGGCGGCCTGCTCCAGGAACGCGGTGGTGTCGATCTGGGTCAGGTCGCCGCCGCCGGCGAGCTTCATCAGCAGCCGCAGCGCGGCGGCCGGATCCTGGCCGGCGAGCAGGCCGGCCCGGTCGGCGGAGAGTTCCGCCTTGCGCCACCACTCCAGCATCGCCGCGCTGATCCCGCGCAACGCCAACGCGCCGACCGGCAACCAGCTCAGGTTCGCCGTCCAGCGGGTGAGCAGCATCAGGATCGTCTTGTAGACGGCGTGCCCGCTGACCACGTGCCCCAACTCGTGGCCGAGCAGGCAACGCAGCTCGTCGTCGTCGAGCTGCTGCACACAGGCGGAGCTGAGCACGATGAACGGCTTCTCCAGGCCGATCGCCTCGGCGGTCAGCCACGGCGACTGCGTCACGTACAGCTCGGGCAGCTCGGCCAGGTCCAGCGCGGTGGCCGCCTCGGCGTACCGCTGGTGCAGCCGCGGGTACTGCCGGTGGTCGACCCGGATGCCGGCGGCCAGGTACGACAGCCGGAAGGCCCGCTCGTTCCACATCCCGAAGAACGACTTCACCAGGTCGTCGAAGCCCCGCAGCTCACGGAGCGCGACCAGGGCACCCCGGTCGGCCGGGTGCTCCCAGGCCCGGGAGCTGATGCCGGTCAGGGCGATCCGGCGGCGTACCGGTGCGTCGTCCGTGCTCATCTGCTCCCCCTACGCGTCGTCGTCGACTTCCCCGCATCGTGCCGCACCTGGTCAACGCCGTCCATTCGAGGACCACCGCCCCGGTTCGCCGGGCGGGCCCGGCGGCGCAGGTAGTAACGCTGGGCGTCGTGGGGCAGTCGGGGGGCTCCGTCGACCACCAGGTCCACGCACCGGGCCGTGTCGTCCGCCGCGAAGTGCGCCCGTTCCCCGGCGTGCCAGCGGTGCAGCTCGGGCAGGATCTGCGGACCGTCCCGGGTCACCGCCCGGGACAGGCGCAGCGCCGCCGGCGCGGTCACGAACACCGACAGGCTCAGCTCCCGCCGCACCGTCGCCCGCGCCGCACTTACCCCCTCGACCACCACCACCGGCGCGACCGGCACCGGCACCGCATCCGGCAGGAAGGCCCGCCGTACCCAGCTGTACCGGTGGTACGCCCCGGGCCGGCCGGCCCGCAGCGGGGCCAGCACCGAATCCTCCAGGCGCGGCCAGAAGCTGAACTGGTCGGCCCAGCCGTCGAGCAGGTCGTCGGTGTGCACCACCGGTGGCCGCCCGGCGCCCGACGCCGTGGCCAGGGCGTCCGCCAGGCGGGCCGCGAAGAGGCTCTTGCCCGCGCCGCTGGGCCCGTCCACCGCCACCAACCGGGTGCGCCCCAACCGCGCCGGCCCGACCAGCACCCGTTGGGCCAGATCGGCGTACGCCTCCATCACCGCCACCGCCACCTCGTCGACGCTAGCCGCCCTGATCTGGCAGGGCCGGCCTGGATCTGTCCGGGCCGGCCGGAATCTGGCGGGGCCGGCCGGAATCTGGCGGGGCCGGCCGGAATCCGTCCGGGCCGGGCGGACCTCGTCGGCAGCCGGCCTGAGGGCGGGTCGCCTCGTTCGCGTGACGGTGGAGGTGGCATCGCGCTGTTCGCGGGGCGAACGGGCACCGGGAACGGCATCATCGGGTGGTGCCGCATGACGTGATGAGCCCGGGCGTGGACGCCCTGTTGGAACAGGCCCGAGCCGGGGTACGCCGACTCACCCCCCACCAGAGCGTCGAGGCGGTACGCGCCGGGGCGCTGCTGATCGACACCCGCACCGACGTGCAACGCCGGGCGCAGGGCGAACTGCCGGGGGCGATCGTGATCGACCGGACGGTGCTGGAGTGGCGGCTGGATCCGGCCAGCGCCTGGCACATCCCCGAGGCGACCGGGTACGACCAGAAGATCATCGTGGTGTGCCGTCAGGGCTACAGTTCCAGCCTCGCCGCGGCGAGCCTGCAGGCGCTCGGCCTGCGCCGGGCCACCGACATGATCGGCGGCATGCAGGCCTGGCTGGCCGCCGGCCTGCCCACCTCCGACCAGCCCGCCGACATCCGCTACTGACCACCACCGGTGCGAGGCCCCTGGCCGGTACCGGCAACGACGCCACCGGCCGGCCTGGGGGCGCCGGGTGGGACGAAGGGCAGGCCGGCGGGCGGGCCGGACTCGATCAGCTGCCAGAGCGCGTCGGTGTCCAGGTGCTCCTCGACCAGGTCGCCGAGCAGGTCGAGGCTGCGTTCCCGGGCGGCGGCGAAGGAGGTGGCCGGCGCGGGGCGGAACCCGTGCCGGCCGGCGAGTCGGGCGACGTCGGTGAGGAATCCGCGCCGGAACTCGTCGGACTCGAACGCACCGTGCCAGTGGGTGCCGTGCACCGCCCCGAGCACCGCTCCCTCCCGACCCTCACCCGCGCCACCGTTGGGCACGCCGGTGAACAGGGCGGGCAGGGCCGGGTCGGCTGCGGAGACGTACCCGTGGTGGATCTCGTAGCCGCGCACCGGGGCCCCGGTCGCGGCGGTGCCCACCGACTGGCGGACGGTCTTGCGTGCGGCGAAGGTGATCTCGACGGGGAGCAGCCCCAGCCCCGGCACGCTGCCCCGACGGCTCTCCACCGGATCGTCGATGACCCGGGCGAGCATCTGGAAGCCGCCGCAGATGCCGAGCAGCGGGCGACCGGCTGCCGCGTGGGTGAGGATCGCGTCGGCGAGGCCGGTCTCGCGTAGCCAGGTCAGGTCGGCCACGGTGGACCTGGTGCCGGGCAGCACGATCAGGTCGGCGGCGGCGAGTTCGGCGGGCTCGACGGTGAGCCGGACCCGTACGCCCGGTTCGCTCGCCAGCGCCTCGACGTCGGTGGCGTTGCTGATCCGGGGCAGCCGGACCACCGCGACGTCGAGCCACTCGGTGCCGTGCGGGGCCGCCGGCCGGCCGAGCACGCGACCGTAGGCGAGCGAGTCCTCGGCGTCCAGCCACAGGTCGACGTCCCAGGGCACCACCCCGTACGTCGGACGGCCGGTCACCTGACGCAGCATGTCCAACCCTGGTCGGAGCAGCCCGAGGTCACCCCGGAACTTGTTGATCACGAAGCCGGCGAGCAGGGCCTGGTCGGCCGGGTCCAGCAACGCGAGGGTGCCGAACATCGAGGCGAAGACGCCGCCCCGGTCGATGTCACCGACCACGATCGTCGGCAGGCCGGCGGTCCGGGCCAGCCCCATGTTGACGTAGTCGCCGGCCCGTAGGTTGATTTCCGCCGGGCTGCCGGCCCCCTCACAGATCACCACGTCGTACGCGGACCGCAGCTCGGCCAACGCCGCGTACGCGGTCTCGGCGAGGCGGGGCCGCAGGCTGCGGAAGTTGCCGGCGGTGACCGTGTCGACGGCCTCGCCGAGCAGCACCACCTGGCTGGACAGATCACTGCCTGGCTTCAACAACACCGGGTTGAACCGCAGGTCGGGGGCGATCCCGCAGGCGGCGGCCTGCATCGCCTGGGCCCGGCCGATCTCGCCGCCCCGGCCGTCGGCGTCGACCACGACCGCCGAGTTGTTGGACATGTTCTGCGCCTTGAACGGCGCCACCTTCACCCCACGCCGGCGCAGCCAGCGGCAGATGCCCGCGGTCAGCACGCTCTTGCCGGCGTCGGAGGTGGTGCCGGCGACCAGCAGCCCGCCCCCGCTCACCACCGGCCGGTCACCGCCCCGGCCGTCCGGGCCACCGTCCTGCGGCCGTGCCGGGCGGCTGTCCTGCGGCCGTGCCGGGCGGCTAGGGCCACCAGGCGGCCCAGGGTCACCGGATAGACGGCGGCCACCCCGAGGGCGGCGAGCCCGACCGCGCCGGAGATCCGAGCCGCGCGTTTCAGGTGCCGGGCCTCGGGCCGGGGCCCGTCGCCGAGGAAGGGACGCACCTCGCTGCGTCCGAAGTACACGTTGCGCCCACCCAGCCGGACACCGAGCGCCCCGGCCATCGCCGCCTCGCACTGCCCGGCGTTCGGACTGGGGTGGTCGTTGCGGTCCCGGCGCCACACCCGCCAGGCCTGTTCCCGCTCGCCGTGCGCGGTGGGCGCCACCGCGATGGTCAGCAGCCCGGTCAGCCGGGCGGGCACCAGGTTGAGCAGGTCGTCCAGGCGGGCCGCCGGGGTGCCGAAGCGGGCGTAGCGGGGCGACCGGTGGCCCACCATCGCGTCGAGGGTGTTGACCGCCCGGTAGCCGAGCAGGCCGGGCAACCCGGCGAACGCACCCCAGAGCAGCGGTGCGACGACGGCGTCGGAGGTGTTCTCGGCGACGGACTCGACGGTGGCCCGGGCCAGCTCCGGCTCCTCCAGCAGTGCGGGATCCCGGCCGCAGAGGTGCCCGAGCCGGTTACGGGCGGCGAGCAGATCGCCCCGGCGCAGGGCCCGCCGCATCACCGTCGCCTCGTGACGCAGCGTGTGACCACCGAGGACGGTCCAGGTGCCGGCCGCGACCAGCACCGCCCGGCTCACCGGGCGGTGCCGGGTGGCCAGGGTGGCGGCCACCCCGAGCAGCACCGGAGCGCCGACCGCCAGCCCGGTGAAGACCGCGCCGGCCAACGGATCGGGCCGGTAGGTGCGCCGCTCCAGGGCAGCGACGGCCTGTCCGTACCCGGCCACCGGATGCCACCGTCGGGGGTCACCGAGCAGCGTGTCCAGGGCGTACCCCGCCACGAGCCCCACCGCGTTCGCCGCAGCCAACGTCTGTCGCACTCCGTCACCCCCTTTGGGCGGCCAGCCTAGTCCTACGCTGCGTCACGGGCTACGGTGCGTCACCGTCGGCCGATCCGACGGATGCGCCGCCCCGCCCTCAGGCCGGCGTCGGCACCCGCCCACGCCCCCGGCGGCGGGCCGGCCGGTCCTGCCCCAGCGGCTCGTCCGCCGTCTCGCCACCCGGTCCGACCGGCTCCTCCGCGCTGGCCGGGACTGCCGCATCGCCGCGCCGGGCCGTCGGGTCGGGAACGGCGTCGAGGTCTCCCCCGACGGCTTCCGTGCCGAACGGTGACAGCTCCTCGTCCTCCCCAGCACCGTCACCACCGGCCGGGGATCCGCCAGCGGCCGGGCCGCCGAAGGGGGGCATGTCCAGGGGCGACGGGCCGGGTCGCGGGGCACGCAGGCTCGGCAGCTCGAACTCCTCGTCGAACGGGGTGTCGTCGAAGATGGCGGGGGCCTGCTCGGCGGGGACCGCCTCGGTCGGCTCGCCGTGCACCCGGTGCTCCGCCTCGGAGTCGGCCGTGGCGCTGGTCGTGGTGGTGGGCCGGTTGCGCGCGAAGCGGCTGCGCCCCCGGGACAGGTCGTGGCCGACCGCCACCGCCTCCAACTCGTAGAGGGTGCGGTGGTTGCCGGCCTCGTCGGTCCAGTCCCGGGTGTAGAGCCGCCCGGCCACCACCACCGGGTCGCCGACGGCCACCGAGGCGGCCACCCCCTCGGCCAGCCGGCGCCAGCAGTTGACCCGGACCCGCAGGCTGTTGCCGTCGACCCAGCGCCCGCTCTCCCGATCCAGCCGACGGGCGGTCGAGGCGACCTTGAAGTTGGCCACCAGGGTGTTGCTCTGGGCGGTACGCCGCCACTCCGGGGCGGTCAGAACGTTGCCGATGATCGTGACATTGGTGTCGTACATCGTTTCTCCCTGGGGAAGGGGACAACTCGGTGGGTCGAGACTCGCCCGGCCACCCGACCGGGTCCACCACGATCGGCCTGGCTGTGGACGACCGACCCGGCTGTGGACAACCGCCTGATCATCGACATTTGTGCTAGGCGACACCGTCGCCCTGGTCAGCCCGGTCGGAGCCGCCGGTGAACCTCGACCGCCCGATCGCCGACTGTCCGGACATGACGATTCGATCCGAGAGGAGCCGGGGTGGACGTACCGCGATCTGACGCGCTGCTGGTCGTACGGGCGCAGCTCGGTGACCGGCGGTCGCTGGGCAAGCTGGTCGACCGGTGGCACGAGCCGCTCTGGCGGTACGTACGACGTCTGCTCGACGCGCCGGGCGCGGCCGACGACGTGGCCCAGGAGGCCTGGGCTGCGGCGTTGCGGTCGCTGCCCCGGCTGCGGGAGCCGGACCGCTTCACCCCCTGGCTGTTCACCATCGCCCGCCGGGCGGTGCTCAACCACCTACGGGACCGGTACGGCCGGGCCGAGTCCCCAACCGCCGGGCATCCCGACGAGACCGCAGAAGCGGACGAGGCCGTCCCGGACGACGTGCCCGGGGTGCTGGACCGGCGGCAGGTCGAGGAGGGGCTGGCCGGCCTACCGCCCCGGGAGCGGGACGTGCTGGTGCTGTTCTACCTGTACGACTTCCCGCTCACCGACTGCGCCGAGGTGTTGCAGGTGCCGCCCGGCACGGTCAAGTCCCGTCTGCACCGCGCCCGCCGGATGCTGCACGCCCAGCTCGTCGAGAAGGGATACCACGAATGACCGACCGCCCCGGATTCACCCCGGACGACGTGCTGCGCGGCCTGGCCCTGCCCCGCCGGGTGGCGCTTGTCGTCGCCGGCCTCGGCGGCCTCGCCATGGCCATCCTGGTCAGCACCCTCTGGGCCACCGAACCGGACCCGCTGCCCACCCGTACCCGGATCGCCTTCGCCGGGGTGATCGTCCTCGGCCTGGCCTGGGCCGGTGTCGCCGGCTGGACGCTGGCGCGGCGACCGCTCTTCGCCGCCGACCGGGTGATCGCCGCCGGCCTCGCGCTGGTGGCCACCGTCACGGTGAGTGCCGCCACGGTGGCCGTCACGGCCACCCAGGCCGGACCGACGGCGGTGCTGACCGCCGTCGGGGTGGGTGCGATCGGCGTGGCCGCCGCCGCCGGGGCGCTGGTCCGGGCCCGCGCCCAGCGGCGGGCGCTGCTCGACCGGGCGCGGCGGCTCGGGAACTCGTGAGCATCGGACGTTCCGGACGCCGCCGGGTTGGGTACAGCTTCGGACAACAGAGCACCAACGACGGTCGCCGCCCCTCGGGGTGGCCCGTCCGATCGAAAGGGCCACGGAAGATGACTTTCTGCCCACTGGGTACGACCGCCGTCCGCGCCGAGGGTGAGGTGCGGCGATGAGCGCCGTGGCGAACCCGGCGACCGTGGCCGAGTGCCTGCGGGTCGGTGCCGGGTTCTCCCAGGGCGACCGGAACTGGATCGCCGAGCAGTTCGCCACCCTGGACTCCCGGCTGGCCACGTTCCACGCCGACGCCACCGAGATCGAGGTCTCGGTCAAGGACCGCGAGGCCCGGGGGCAGCGGGTCACCCTGGAGTGCTGGATCGCCGGCCGGCAGAAGATCGTCACCACCTCCAGCGAGATCGACCTGCACGCCGCGCTGAACGACGTCCGGGACGACCTGCGTCGCAAGCTCAACGACCAGAAGACCCGCCAGGAGCCGCGCAACAACAAGCACCTGCGGGACGTACCGGTCGTCACCGAACCGGTCGAGCTGCCCGAGCCCGGCCAGCCGCGCACCGAGGCCGACCCGGCCTGAGGCGTACCCCGGTGGTCTTCCGCGCCCCCGGACCAGGCCCGATCCGGCCGGTCCGGGGGCGCGGTGCGTCGCGGTCCGCGGTGGCGCTCACCACCGGGGCTACCGCCGGGTACGACTGCGGGCGTACCGTCACGGACGTGGAACCGGACGTGTTGGGGCCGCCGTACGAGCGGCACACCATCGACCTGGGCACCGACGACGAGGGCGCGGTGGTCGCCACCCTGGTCCGCCGCCGGGCCGACCGCCCGACCGGCCGGGCCGTGCTCTACGTGCACGGCTTCGTCGACTACTTCTTCCAGACCCACGTGGCCGACTTCTTCGTCGAGCGCGGCTGGGACTTCTACGCCCTCGACCTGCGAAAGTACGGTCGCAGTCTGCTGCCGCACCAGACCCCGAACTTCTGCTGCGACCTCAGCGACTACTTCCCCGAGCTGGACGCCGCCGTCGAGATCGTCCGCGCCGACGGGCACGACACCGTACTCGGCATGGGTCACTCCACCGGCGGCCTGATCCTCTCGGTCTGGGAACACGCCCGCCGCGCCGCCGGCGGCGTCGACGGCCTGGTGCTGAACAGCCCGTTCTTCGACATCAACGCCCCCTGGCTGGTCCGCCGCCCGCTGGTCGCCGCCGTCGCCCGGCTCGGCCGCCGCGCGCCGCGCCGGATCCTCCCCCTCGGCCTGGCCACCGTGTACGGCGAGAGCCTGCACGCCGACCACCACGGCGAGTGGAGCTACGACCTGGCCTGGAAACCGCTGGGCGGCTTTCCGGTACGCGCCGGCTGGCTCAACGCCATCCGCAACGCCCAACGGCAACTGCGCTCCGGCCTGGCCATCCCGGTGCCGGTGCTGCTGGCCTGCTCCACCCGCAGCTTCCGGGGCCGCCGTTGGCAGGAGTCCGCCGCCCTGGCCGACGCCGTCCTGGACGTCGAACACATGGTCCGCTGGGCCCCCCGCCTCGGCCCACACGTCACGCTGGCCCGCTTCGACGGCGGCATGCACGACCTGACGCTTTCCGGCCCGGCCGTCCGGGAACGCGTCTTCGCCGAGGTCGGCCGCTGGGCCGAGGCCTTCCTCGCCACCGGCCCGACCACCGCCGGCCCCGACGCTGCCTCCGCTGGTGCTGTTTCCGGCGCGGCCGGTGCTGTTTCCGGGGCTGCCGGCTCACTGCCGGGGAGTCGGCGGCCGGCCGACGCCGACCCGGCCGGCGTCGCCGCCACGAGCGGCTGAAACCACTTCCCGGGTACGCCCCACCCGGGCCACCCTGGGCCGGCACGCACCCGTTCCTCCCATCGCGGGCGGGTCGGCGGTACCCTCTTGGCGCGACACGCACGCCGCGCGCCCGTAGCTCAGCGGATAGAGCAGGGGACTTCTAATCCCAAGGCCGCAGGTTCGAATCCTGCCGGGCGCACAGCTTCCTCACTGGTCAGGCCGCCTGAGCAGGTTCCCTGGTCGGTGCCGACTCCTGCCTGTCCGCTGCCGCTTCGCCCAGCCCTCAGGTGGGCATGGAGATGACCTGGAGGTCTCCGTCTCCGTAGCGCCCTTCCTGGGTCAGGATCGTGGCGTCGTGTTCGAGGCTGGCCAGCACCGTCGTCGCCAGGTCGACCCGTCCCGTGTAGGTGCGCCAGTAACTCAATTCGTGCCAGCTTTCACCCTCGGTGGGCAGCACGACGCAGGCGTCGAGGGCGAGCAGCCGGTGCAGATTGCTGCGGTCCTTCGGGTCGGTGACGACGGCCAGGGTCTCGGTAGCGGTGACGGCGGTGACGCCGAACCGGTTCCGGTCCTCGATGACCTCGTGCAGCGTCTCACCGGCGTGCACGGATCCGGCGAGGTAGGCCAGCAGCGCCGACCGATCCAGCACCAGCCGGACCGGCCGGTCGTCCTCGTCGGCGGTCACGCGACCGACTGCTGGTGGGAGCCGCTGGCCTCGTCGAGCAGGTGCTGGCGGACCCGGTCCCGGACGGCTTGGCGTCGCTGGGTCGTCCATTCCGCCTCGACGGCGGCGCGACGGGCGCGGGCCTCGGCCACCCCCTGCTCGGTGATCTGAATGCCGGCGTGCGCCATCTCGGCGTCCAGGGCGTCCAGGCGCATTCGGTCGCGGACAGCCTGGGTGATGTATGCGGAGGCGTTGGGTTCGGCCTCCAGGCGCTCCGCGACATCGGACGGCACCGAGATCGACAGCTTCCTCACCTGTGCGGTCATACTTTCACCATACGCCAGGTGCTACCGCCTACCGGGTCGCATGCTCCCGGCGGGTCGTGCGGCTTCCCCACCTGATGACGGGCGGGCGGATCAGGTCACCACGCGCCGTGCAGCCCGGCGGCTTCGGCCAGGGCCGGGAGCCGGATCGAGCTGCGGGGTCAGCGGAGACGGATGTCGTCCAACTCGGGGAAGTCGTACCAGTGCAGGGAGAAGGACGAACCGGCTTCCGGTACCTCAGGAAAGACCGCCCAGGTGTCCGACTGCTCTCCGGGAGCGAGGGTGATGGACTCCCCGGGCCGGGTCGTCGCACACCAAGAGCGCTCCGGGTACACGGTCCGGCCATCCGACAGGACGATGCGCGACGAGGTCCGGTCGACCTCGGCGGTCGGGCAGGTCAGCGGCCATGGCAGCAGCGCGTCGTTGCGGTACCTGAGGTTCAGCCGCAGCTTGCCGTCGGTGACCTCGGCGCTGACCAGCGTCACGGTGAGGGACAGCTCGTCGTAGACCTTCCGGTCGATGGCGTACGTGCGGTCCGTCGGTTTCTGCGGCGACGCGGACGGTTCGGCCGGCTCCGACGGCTCGGGGGAATCGGCGACCGGACCGGCCGGGGTGGAGTCGGTGCCGGCCCTGGTGGGGTCGGCGCTGCTGCTGGCGGACGGGTCGGTCGACGACGACGCCGTGCGGTCGGCGAGGTATGTGCCACCGACAGCGCCGACCACGGCGACGCACATCAACAGTCCGATGACGGCCAGGACGCGAACGTACCTCTGCTGCACGGCGAACTCCACGGGCGACGGCGACGGTTGGCGTGAACGTAGCATCGCCCGCCCACCCCTGGCAGCGCCGATGTCAGCGGCAGGGTTCGGGGAACGTACCGTCACGTCCGCCGCGCCGGACTGTGCGTCGGCCGGCGTTCTGGGGTTGGTGACACTCTCGAGTACGGATCAGGGTGAGCATTCGGCCTGGTGTTCGGGCGCCTCGGCTGGCGGGGAGTCGGCGTGGCGCGTTGGATCCGTAGCCCGGCCGGTCGTACGAAGATAGACCTGCGGAGCACCGCGTCTCCCTGGTCGTCGAGCTGGTACACGTCGAGCCAACACCACCCGTCGTACGTGATCCAGTCGAGCACCCGGATGACCCGGCACATGATCGGCTTGGTGAACTGCACGCTGGCCGCCCTGGTCACCTGCACCAGGTCACCGGCCTTCGGCAGGGGCTGACTCACCGTCTGCCCCGCAGGTACCGGAGCCTGCGCCACTGCCTGATCCGGGCCCGCGCAACCTCCACCGCCGAGCAGTCGCCGTTTTCGGGGCACTCCTCGCAGCGCCCGTACCGGCGATGGACGTCCAGGCAGTACCAGGCTTCCTGCACCAGGGACGGCCCCTCGCACCGAACGCCCGACGCGCCGTCCCGGACGGCCGCCAGCCTGCCGAGCGGCTGGTCAGACAGGCCCTTCGAGGTCAGGGAGTTCGCCGTCGAGGCCCAGGCACCGGTTCGATCCGGGTAGGCCGTGGCGGGGCCGGCTCGGTCCAGGATCACGGTCACCTCCAGGCGCCCAGCAGCCGACGTAGGACCCGAAGAATCGCCCGCAACGTACGCATGTGACCCCCCTGATTGCTTTAGGGCTCCTCCAAACGGTAAACCGTCTGGTCCCACAAGTCTAGGAGGTACTACTTGTCTAGTAGGTCTAGGACCTACCTGATGATCGAGGCCTGTTGGTCGTCCGTAGGTTGACCTGATGGTCGATCAGTTCTCGCCGACGCCCCTGTACGTGCAGCTCGCCGACCTGATCACCAAGCGCATCGACTCGGGCGAACTGCAGCCGCTCAAGCCGCTACCGAGCGAGCTTCGACTACAGCAGGAGTACGGCGTGGCGCGCGGCACGGTCCGAGCGGCCATCGCCTTGTTGCGGGAGCGCGGGTTGGTCATGACCATGCCCCAGCGCGGCACCTACGTCACCGAACACCGCCAGGGCGAGACCAGGGGAAACTAGCCACCTCGACGACGGCACGCGTCGCCACCCGGCCTCGCGCATCAACGCGAGTCCACGGTGACCGCCCGCAGCAACAGCACCCCCCCTCTCCCCAAACCAGGGCGGGAAGTGAATCTTGGACACTTACCGTCGAAATAGGACGGTAAGTGTCCAAGATTCACTTCAGGGCAGCCGGCGGACGGGCACCGGAAGTGCCCCGCCCTGCGGTAACAGGGCGGGGTGTCGCGACCGTCTGTCTACTTGAGCAGCCGGTGCAGGCTGGCGGCGGTGAAGATGCTGGTCGTGGCGAGGGCCACCAGACCGGCGACCACGACTGCGCCCGCGCCCTGTGTGGGTCAGCTACGGCGGGCGGCCACGATCTGTTCGCGCAGGATGTCGGCGTGCCCGCAGTGCTGGGCCAGCTCCCGCAGGAGGTGCAGCAGGATCCAGCGGACCGTCATCGCGCCGAACCGGTGCCCGGTGGCCACGTCGTCCAGGGCGAGCCCGGCGAGCACCCGCGCCGAGTCCCGGCAGGCTTCCCGGTGGGCGTCGCGGATCGAGACGATGGTGTCGGTCTCGGCCAGGACGAACGAGTCCTCGACCTTCGGCGGTAGGCCGAGCTGCTGACGTGGGGTGCCGGTGACCGCCTCGGTGAACCAGACCCGTTCCACGTAGGTGGCGTGCTTGACCAGCCCGAGCAGGGTGGTCCGCGACGGCACCAGCCTTCGCCGGGCCTCCTCCTCGGTGAGCCCGTCGAGACACTGGTTGAGCAGGCGACGGTGGGTGTCCAGGAAGGCCAGCAGCTGGGTCCGCTCGTCGGCGTCGAGGGTGGCGTGCGGGTCCAGCGTGAACGGCTCCGTCGGGTTCCCCATACCCGAGGACCCTAGTCGAATCCGCCCGTTCCCGAGGGCCACGCGATGCTGGAAAATGACACACGGTCACCTCTCGCGTACATTCGGCTAGACGAGGGAGGTGGTGACTGTGGCTTCGACCAACCAGACGATCGTGGATCCGCGTTTCCCGGACGAGCTACGACGTCGGCGGCAGCAGGCCGGCCTGTCGCTGCGGGGACTCGCCGCGCTCGTCCACCACGGCAAGAGCCTCCTGCATCAACTGGAGACCGGGCGTACCCGACCGGCGGTCGACGTGGCGGCCCGGCTGGACGCGGCGCTGCACGCCGAGGGCGCGCTCGCCGCGCTGGTCGCCGTGGCACCGCCCGAGGACGAGCGGATCTCGTACGCCGTCAGGCATCCCCGTCGGGTCGATCCGGCCACCGTGGACGAACTGGCCGGGCTGCTCGCCGCCCATCGTCGCCTGGAGGACTCGCTCGGTGCCGGGGCGGTGCTGCCGACGGTCCGCAGCCAGCTCGACCTGGTGACCGCTCTGGTACGGGAGACCAACGGCGCGCTCCGGCCGAGGCTGCTCGACGTGGCGGCGCAGTGGGCGCAGTTCGCCGGGTGGCTGCATGCGGCAGGCGATCGTGCCGCGCTGGCCGCCGGCTGGTACCGCACCGCTCTGGACTGGGGTGCCGAGGCGGGCAGTACCGACATGGTGGCGACGGTGTTGAGCCTGCGCGGCCACCTGGCCTGGGCAGCCCGGCGTCCCGGCCCGCTGATCGACCTCTCCGCCGCCGCGCTGCGCCAGCCGACCACCCCGGGAGTACGCGCCGTCGCCGCCCAACAGCAGGCCCGGGGGCACGCGCTCGCGGGGCAGGCCGAGGCGACCGTCGACCTGCTCGACCGCGCCCGGGATCTGCTCGACGCGGCACGGGCGGAGCCCGACCGGGAGCCACCGTGGCTCTACTTCCACTCCCCCGCCTACCTGAGCATGCAGACCGGGCTCGCCCACCGGTTACTCGGTCGGGACGAGCCGGCCGTCGAGTTGTTGGCGGCCGGGCTGGCCAGGTTACCGGCGGAGACGGTCGGGGCGGCGTGGACCGGGCCGTACCTGCTGCACCTGGCGGCGGGGCTGACCGCCCTGCGTGAGCTGGACGCCGCGCGGCAGGCGTACGAACGCGCCCTGACCATCGGCAGGGCGACCCGGACCCGCAGCCTGACCGACCAGGCCGAGACAGGTCTCCGCGAGCTGCCCGAGGGGACCTGACCCGTTTGAGGGTCATAGAGGAGGTGCCGTCGGTCTAGCCGTAGCGGCACAGGTTCTGGGCGAACAGGTACCAGACCTCGTCGGCCAGGGGGATCGTCCGCTCGACGGCGTGGACCTGACCGTCGGCGCTGCCGACGGAGAAGGAGACGGCCAGCGGCACGGGGTCGCCGAGCTCCGCGCAGCGGAACGTCAGCCGGATCGGAAGGGACTGGCTCCTGTTCGGCTCGACGGTGACCGGCCCGTCGAAGGTGCGCAGCTCGATGCCGGGGCGGGTCGCGGTGGCCGCCCGGACGGTGATCGGCTCGGGGCCGGCGTTGACCACGGCGAAGGACGTCTCCACCGTGGCGATGCCCGGCTCAAGCGCGCTCTCCTGAATGGCCTCGGGCATCGCGGCGAAGGTGACCGTGCCGGCCTGTTGTTGCTGGTCGTAGACGAAGTGCCCGGCGGCGACGAGGAGGCCACCGACCAGCGCGCCGACGGCTGAGGCAGCGACCAGCCGGCCGTTCCCACGCCGTCGTGACGCCGCCTGCTGTGTCGTCTCGACCGGCCGGTTGTCCCGCTCGTCGAGGTCGATGACCATCTCGTCTGTCGCCACCGGCTGAGCCTAGTCTGGGCCCACGGTGGACGGTCAGTCGGCTGGGCGGGGCTCCAGACCGAGGCGGGCGCAGGCCTCCCGGTACATCCGGACCACCTCGTGGCGGATCTCGGCGCGTTCGGTGAGCCGGCGGGCGAACTGGATCCGGACCGGCACCTCGATGTCGTCCACGGTGACCGCGAAGTCCATCCCGTCGGCGTCCAGGCCGGTGGTGCGCGCCCGGGTCGCGTGCGGGCAGCCGCCGAGGGTACGGGCGATGAGCAGGGTGTCCTCGGCGTGGTCGTCGTTCATGTGCCGGCTGACCCCGGCGACGACCTCGGGTCCGAACGTCGGCGGGACCACGCCGTCGACCGCGCTCACGCCGCCACCCCCGCGCCCCCGCCAGCAGCGGAACCAGCCACGCCGGCAGCACCACCGGAGCCGGCAGCAGTCTCGGTCGGTACGTGCCGGGCCAGGTCGGCGAAGACGGCCGTGTTGTGCCGGTACGCCACGAGCACCTCCTCCAGCAGGGCGGCCTCGGCGGGCTCGCTCAGCGGCAACGCGTCCAGCCGGGCCCGGTAGGCGTCCTTGTACACCTTCGGCCGGGGAATCCCGTCGAACCGGTAGAACGCTACCCCGAAATCGTCGCTCAGGCCGTACCTACGGGCCACCGATCGTCCGATGTGGAGGCCGCCGGAGAGGTCACCGAGGTACCGGGTGTAGTGGTGGGCGATGAACCGCTCGGGCGAGTCGGCGCAGACCGCCCGGATCCGCGCGGCGTACCCGGCGGCGGCCAGGGTGGGCACGGCCCGGTCGGGCCAGTCCTCGCCGAGCAGGTGCGCCAGGTCGGCTTCGAGGGCGGGCAGCCGGAGCAGCGCCTCGTCGACGAAACCACCTGCCAGCGGGTCGTCCCGCAGCCGGTCGCCGACGGACTCCAGCGCGGCGTAGATGGTGTGGTGTTGCACGACCAGGTCGGTGTAGGCGGCCAGGTCGAGGTCCCCGGCGACCAGCGCGGCGACGTACCGCTGGGACTCGGCGTCGGAGTGCGCCTGCTGGCTGGCCGCGCGCAGCCGGGCCGAGAACGGGACGTCGGGCGTACTCATTGTTTCTCCAAGGGGTGGGGCCGGCGGGGGACGATCAACGGCAGGTGGGTGTCGGGGTGTGGCACGATCTCGATCTCGTGCTGGTAGACCTCGCTGAGCAGCGGCGCGGTGAGCACCGTGGCCGGCGGGCCGGTGGCGACGGTCCGGCCGGCGGCGAGCAGGGTGACCAGGTCGGCGTAGGCGGCGGCCAGCGCCAGGTCGTGCAGCACCACCACGACGGCGTCCCCGGCGTCGGCACGGTCGCGGGCGATCCGCAGCACCAACTCCTGGTGGCGCAGGTCGAGAGCGGCGGTCGGCTCGTCGAGCAGCAGCACGCCGGTCCGCTGGGCAAGCACCCGGGCCAGCGCGGCGCGGGCCTGTTCGCCACCGGAGAGCGACGGGTACGGGCGGGCGGCGAACCGGGTGATGTCGCAGCGGCGCATGGTCTCGGCCACCACGACGTCGTCATCTGCCTCCTCCGGTCGGCCGGCCCAGGGTGCCCGTCCCATGCGTACCACCTCCTCGACGGTGAACGGGAAGCTCAACGTGCTCCGCTGGGTCAACACGGCCCGCCGCATCGCCAGGTCGACAGGCGACCAGTCGGCCTGCGGGCGGCCGTCCACCTCGATCGCGCCGGCCGTCACCGGCAGGTCACCACTGATCGCGGCCAGCAGGGTGGACTTCCCGGCCCCGTTCGGGCCGACCAGGGCGTGCAGTTCACCGGCGCGGACCGCCAGGTCGACCCGGTCCAGCACCGGGCGGCCGGCGCGTTCCACCCGCAGCCCGGTGGCCCGGATCCGGGTGCTGCCGGCGGGCACCGGGCCGGGGGCCGGCCGCGCCGGGCGTCGGCCCACCAGGCCCAGGCGGCGGCCGAGGTGCGCGGTCATCGCCATCCTCCGGCCCGGTCCCGGGTACGCCGCAGCAGCCAGAAGAACGCCGGTCCGCCGACCACGGCGGTGAGCACCCCGAGCGGGAGTTCCTGGTGTTCGACGAGGGTACGGGCGGCCAGGTCGGCGACGATCACCACGATCGCGCCGCCGAGCGCGCTGGCCGGCAGGAGCACCCGGTGCCCGGGGCCGGCGACCATCCGGACCAGGTGCGGCACCACCAGTCCGATGAAGCTGATGATGCCGGTGAACGCGACGGCGGCGGCACCGAGCAGCGCGGTGACCACGATCATCCGGATCCGCAGGCGTTCGGTGTCGACGCCGAGGTGCCGGGCGGAGCGTTCACCGAGGGCGAGCAGGTCGAGCCGGCGGGCGTCGAGCAGGGCGGCGGCCAGGCCGACGGCCAGGCAGGGTGCGGCCAGGGTGACCGCCGACCAGTTGGCCTGGGCGAGGCTGCCCAGGTTCCAGAAGGCGATGGCCTGCACCCCGGCGTCGTCGGTGACGAACATCAGCAGGCCGATGGCCGCACCGGCGACGGCGTTGACCGCGACGCCGGTGAGCACCAGGGTCACCACCTCGGTCCGGCCGTCCGAACGGGCCAGCAGATACACCAGGTAGGTGGTGGTCAGGCCACCGGCGAACGCGGCGGCCGGCACGGTCCAGCCACCGAGGACGGTGACCCCGGTGACGAGGGCCAGGGCCGCGCCGACGGCCGCCCCGGCGGAGACCCCGATGACGCCGGGTTCGGCCAGCGGGTTGCCGAAGACGCCCTGCATGACGGCACCCGCGCAGCCGAGCGCGGCACCGACCACGGCGGCCAGCACCACCCGGGGGAAGCGGACGAGCCAGAGCGCGTTCTCCCCCTGCGGCGCGGCCGGCAGCGACCCCACCTCCAGTCCGAGCCGGTGCAGGATCGAGCCGAGCACCTCGGCCGGGGAGATCGGGACCTGTCCCCGGCCGGCGGCGACCAGGGCGGCCACGGCCAGGGCGACGACGAGTCCGACCAGCAGCAACCGGCCGGCGCGGGGCCGCCCTCCCCCGGCGGCAGCGGGCGCGGTGACGTCCACGGCGGCGGCGCGGGCGGCAGCGGCGTCGGTACGGCCCGCGGCGTCGGCACGGCCCGCGGCGTCGGCACGGCCCGCGGCGTCCGTGGCGCGGGGTGTGGTGCTGGTCACGACGCCGGCCGGCAGGAGTGCACCGCGCGGGCCAGGGCCTGGACGACCCGGCCGGAGCGGGTACCGAAGGCGAGCAGGACCCCGTCGTCGACGTCGACGATCCGACGGTGCTGGCCGGCGGGGGTCTGCCCGACGCCGGGCAGCTTCAGCAGCCCGTCGACCCCACCGACGGAGGCCAGCCCGCTGCTCATCACCAGGATCACGTCCGGGGCCGCGTTGATCAGCCCCTCGCTTGTCAACGGACGGAACTTCGCCAGCCCGACGGCGCTGCCGGCGTCCACCCCACCGGCCGCCACGATCATCGCGTCGGAGCCGGCCCCCTTCCCGCCGATCAGGTAGACCCCGGCGGTGCCGCGCAGGTAGAGGAAGGCGATCCGGGGCGCGGGCGCTCCCGCCGGCACGCTCCGCGCCGCCTCGGCGAGCTCCGCCTCGACCCGGGTGACGAGCCGCTCGCCGGCCGTGGTCACGCCGAGCGCCGCCGCCACCGCGCGGATGTGCGCCGGTACGGCGGCCAGGGTCTGCTCCGCCTCGATCAGCACCACCGGGATGCCGGCCGCGCGCAACTGGTTGAGCACCTCGGGTGGCCCGATGCTGCGGTCGGCCAACACCACCGTCGGGTTCAGGGCGAGTACCGCCTCGGCGGCCAGGTCGTGCCCGGCCGGGGTCACCACGGGCAGGCCGGCCGCGGCCGGGAAGGTGGTGGAGGTGTCCCGCCCGACGACGTTGCCGCCGAGGCCGAGGCTGAAGACGAGTTCGGCGATCGAACCGTACAGGTTGACCGGCAGGATCCGGCCGACGTCGGTGACCGTCACGGTGCGTCCGTCGGCCGAGGTGACGGTGGCCGGCAGCAGCGGGGTGGGTGCCGGGTCGAGCGGCGTGACGTCGGGGTCGGTGAGGGCGGCGGTGACCGGACCGCAGTCGGCTGTCGGCGCGGCCCCGGAGCCGGCACCGCCGGCAGGTGACCCGGTGGGGTTGGCGCAGCCAGCCACCAAGCCCACCAGCAGCACCGCGAGCACCACCACCGCGCGCCGGATCACCGGGTCACCCGCCGTCGGCGGCGGCGCGCCCCGACCAGGGCCACGACCACCAACACGGGTACGACCACCGCCGCGAGCCACCAGCTGTTCACCTCGGTGGCCGTACTGACCCGGGTGACCTGCACCTGGTCGGGGTCGGTGGCGTTCGGGGCGACCGGCCCGGTGGGCGTACCGGCGGGGTGGTCCGGTGTGGCGCCGGCACCGCTCGGCCCGGCGGCGGTCGGCGTGGCCCCGGCGGCGGTCGGGGTGGTCCCGGCGGCACCCGCACCGTCCACACCGCTGCCGCCGGCACCATCGCCGGAGCCGGAGCCGGAGCCGCTGCTGGTGCCGTTACCGCCGCTGGTGCCCGAGCTGGTGGACGGGGCGGGGCCGGCCGCCGGGGCACTGCTGCGGGTCGGGGCGGCGGCGAAGGTGACCGGTACCCGGACGTCCTGCGAGCGGTCGGCCGGTCGGGTGTGGTCGGCGCGGGTGGCCACCACGCAGCGGCGGGTGGTGCAGTCGACGTCGCCGATGGCGGGGGTGACCTTGAGCGTGACCCGGAACGTCCCGCCCGCCCCGTACGGCTCGGTCAGCCCCTCGGCGTAGGAGGGCGGGTTGGACGAGATCCAGTGCGAGGCGCCGAGGCTGCCGGTGGTGTCGGCCCCGCCACCGCACGGGCTGGGCACCTTTCCGGCCCCGTTGTCCACACAGAACGCGACGTAGACGCCCTTGTCGACGTCGTACCCGCTGCCGGTGACGGTGACGGTGGTGCCGGTCCGGGCGATGCCGGTGCTCGGCGTGGCGGTGAGGGTCTGCCCCTCGGTGCCGCGAGCGGTACCGGCCTGCGCGGGCGCCGCGCCCACAAGAACACTCAGAGTAGTCAACGCTGCGGTCAGGATGACGCGACGCATCGCTCGCACCCGACTCCTCCCATGACGAATCCGGCCGGCACCCACACCGACCGCTACTAAGGTTTGCCTAACCTAAGTTAGAAGCTCGCTGCTCACAAGAGGTTCTTCGGATCAAGATCTTCAGCCCGTCGGCCCAATGCCGTGAAGTTAGGTTTGCCTTACCTTAGCCACTGTCCGTAGTACGCACCACGAAGGGATGAGCATGGTCCGATTCAGAGCCGGTACCGTCTGGCGCCGGTCGACTCGGTGGGCGGCGGTCGCCGTCCTCGGCGCGTCGGCCGCACTCGTGGCCGCCAGCCCCGCCTCGGCAGCCCCCGCCGACCTCACCACCGGCAGCTTGACCTGGGGTTTCAAGGCCTCGTTCCGGGCCTACGTGAAGACCGGCAACGGCAACCCGCCGATCGCGGTGAGCAACGGCGCCACCGTCGGCACCGACGGGACGTTCACCTTCCCGCTCCAGGACGGCACCCACGACCCCGCCACCGGGGACACCACCGCGCGGTACGGCGGCACGGTCGTCTTCTCGTACCCGGCGCACATGTTCACCATCACCCTGGCCAACCCGACGGTGGCGGTCTCCGGCGGGGCCGCCACCCTGAAGGCCGACGTCGACCTGGCCACCACGGCGGCCGAGCCGGTGTCCGTCCGGCAGGCCACCATCGCCACCCTCACCGGCAGCCCCACCGGCACCGGTACGGTCACCGGCAGCAACCTGGCCGCGACCCTGACCGCCGAGGGGGCCACCGCGTTCAACGGCTTCTACGCCGCCGGCGAGTCCCTGGATCCGGTGTCGTTCACGGCCAGCACCGGCGACGACGAGCCACCGGTCGCCGGCGCGGCGGTCGACGTCACCCCGGACAGCGGGCTGGACCCGGCCGGGGCGACCATCACCGTACGGGGCAGCGGCTTCGACCCGGACGCCAACAACGGGGCGGGCATCTACGTCTCCTTCGGACCGAAGGTCGACGAACACTGGACCAACTCCGGGGTCCTCCAGGTCACCAAGTGGGTGAACCGGACCAACGAGCCGACCGAGGCGCGGGACCGGCTGAACGCCGACGGCACGTTCCACACCACCCTGCCGATCAGCGCCGTCTACACCGACCGCAACGGCGACCGGGTCGACTGCACGGCCGTGCAGTGCTACGTGATCACCTTCGCCGCCCGGGGCTCGGCCGACCGCAGTCAGGACACCTTCACCCCGGTCACCTTCACCGGTACCGGCTCACCGGGTGGCGGTGGGGATGCCGACCAGCGGATCACCGCCACCGTCACCGGCGGCCCACTGACCCTCGGCGTGGCCGGTGACACCGTGGCCCTGCCGGCGGTCAGCAACGGCGCGGTGGCCAGCGGGGCGCTCAACGCCGCCACGGTCGCCGACCTGCGCGGCACCAACGCCGGGTGGAGCCTGGTCGGCCAGGTCTCCGACTTCGCCTCCGCCGGTGGCGGCAGCATCGCCGCGGACAACCTCGGCTGGGTACCGAGCGCGACCGCCGTCGACGACCCGTTGAGCGGTACCCCCGGGGTGGTCACCCCGGGCGCGGCTGCCGCGCCCGGTGCCGGGCTCGGCTCGGCGCGCTCGCTCTGCGTCTCGGCCACCGGGGCGAGCAACGGCACCTTCACCTGTGGTGCCCAGCTCAACCTCGGGGTGCCGGCATCGGCCCCGGCGGGCGAGTACGCCGCCACCCTCACCCTGACCCTCTCCTGAACCGGTAGCGGGTCACCGGTGGGGCGGGCGCTCGCCACCCCGCCCCACCGGCCCGCTCGCTGTTCTGCCGTACCTCTCCGGGAGCCGGAAATGTCCCTCGTCACCGCCCTGTCCCGGGCCGGCGCCCCGATCGTGGCCGCGCTGCTCGCGACGGCTCCACCCCTGACCGCCGTTGCTCCGGCCGCCACCGCGCTGGCCGCGCCTGCCCCGGCGGCCCCGCCCGCCGCCGCCCTGACCGCCGTTGCTCCGGACGTCGCCGTCCTGGCCGCACCCTCACCCGGCCCCGGCGGCACCGGCACGCCGGCACCCACCGCCGCGGCGGGCGTGACCCGGTGGGCGGTCCAGCCGTCCAGCGCCAAGGGACCGACCGGCCGCAACTACTTCATCTACGACCTCGCGCCGGGCAGCACCGTCGGCGACCACGTGGGCGTCAGCAACCTGAGCGACCGCCCGCTCACCTTCGAGGTGTACGGCACCGACGCGTACACCACCACCGACGGGGCATTCGCCCTGCTCCCGGCGGACCAGCCGGCCACCGGCGTCGGCTCCTGGGTCAGCTTCGACCGACGCCGGTGGACCATCGACCCCGGCGAACGGGCCGACATCCCGTTCACGTTGACCGTGCCGGCCAACGCCACCCCCGGCGACCACGCCGGCGGGGTGATCGGTGCCCTCGCCCAGACCCGGACCACCGCCGACGGCCAACGGGTCCTGGTCGACCAGCGCCTGGCCGCCCGGGTCTACCTGCGGGTCACCGGCGAGGTACGCCCCGCCGTCACCATCGAGCAGGTCACCGTCGCCTACGACAACCCGGTCAACCCGGTGGGCGGCGGCGAGCTGGTAATCAGCTACCGGCTGCGCAACAGCGGCAACGTGCGTACCGCCGGGACCGGGGCGGTCACCGTCGCCGGTCCCCTCGGCTGGGAACTGGCCCGGACCAGCCCGGTCGACCTGCCCGAACTGCTGCCCGATGCCGTCTTCACCGTCACCGAGCGGATCACCGGGGTACCGCCCGCGGTGCGCCTGCGC
This sequence comes from Micromonospora yangpuensis, assembly GCF_900091615.1. Classification (NCBI taxonomy): domain Bacteria; kingdom Bacillati; phylum Actinomycetota; class Actinomycetes; order Micromonosporales; family Micromonosporaceae; genus Micromonospora; species Micromonospora yangpuensis. The sequence continues at coordinate 5,219,864 of NZ_FMIA01000002.1, forward strand.
GCCGAGGTCGACCTCGCGCCCACCACCGTGGACACCGCGCTGCCGCCGGTACGCCGCTCCGCCGGCCTCTGGGCACCACCGTGGCTACCACTCGCCCTGTTCGCCACAGCCGCCGGCTGGTTCGGCGTACGCCACTGGCGGCACCGCCGCGCGACCGGCACCCCGGCCCGTACCGGGGACACCGCCGGCTCCCCGCCCGAACCGGACGCTGTCCCCGGCACCCCGGCCCGTACCGGGGACACCGCCGGCTCCCCGCCCGAACCGGACGCTGTCCCCGGCACCCCGGCCCGTACCGGGGACACCGCCGGCTCCCCGCCCGAGCCGGACGCTGTCGCCGGCACCCCGGCCCGCACGGACGGTTCCGGGCCGACTGCCGCGACCGGGCCGGCGTGAGTCGGTCGTGGTTCGCCGCCACGGCCGTGTTGCTGGCCGGCGCGGCGCTCGTCCCGACGCCCCCCGCCCCGTCGGGCGCGCTGACCCCGACGCCCAAGGCCGGGCCGGAGGTGGGGCTGCCTGCCGGGCCGGTCAGGGCCGGGGCGCAGGTGCTCGTCCGACTCACCGGTTGGCCGGCCGGCACGGTGCAGATCGAGGTCTGTGGCAACGCGGCCCGTCGGGGTGCCCTCGACTGCGCCACCGCCGACGCCACCCACGCCCCGGTGCCGCCCGACGGTACGGCGACGCTGCCGGTACGGCTCGCCGTACCGCCGGTGGCCTGCCCCTGTCTGCTGCGGGTACGGACCCCGACCGGCGGCACCGCTGTCGACGTCACGCTGCCGTTGACCGGCGTCACCGCGCCGGCCGTCGGGGCCGAGCCCGACCCCCCGGAGCTGGTCCTGACCGGACTGCACGCCGTGGACCGACGCGGGGTGGGCGGCTGGTTCGGCCTACCCGGGAAGGTGACCGTGCAGCTCACCCTGCGAAATCCGGGTCCGGTCGACGTGCTGGATCCACCGCTGTCCCTGCTGGTCGGGCCGCCCGGCCGGGTCGAGGAGATCGTGGCCGCACCGCCGCTGGGCACGCTGGCCGCCGGGCAGAGCCGGAACTACTCGTTCACCGTGCCGGTGGACGTCACCGGCCTCGGCCGGTACGAACTGCACGGCCGGATCGAGCCGCCCGGTCGGCCACTCGCCTTCACCGTGCGGACCGACCGCCGGCCGTGGGGCCTGCTCGCGGTGCCCGGCCTGGCGTCGGCCCTGCTGGTCACGGCGATCCGACGCCGACGCGGCAAAGCACAGCGGTGAGCGCCGGCACCGATCACGGGCTCACCCTCACCGGTCGGTAAGGAGCCGGTCGACCAGCTGTTCGCCGGCCGGCCACGGACCGTACCCGCTGGCCGTGTCGAGGTGGCCGGCCTCGCCGGCGTCGTACAGCTCGGCACCCCACTGCCGGGCGTAGGCACCGGACTCCGCGAAGGTGGCGTGCGGGTCGTTGCGGCTGGCCACCAGGATGGACCGGAACGGCAGTGGCACCCGGGGCACCTCGCCGACGATGACGTCGTCGTCCGGACCCGGCACCCAGCCCGGGTCGAGGTACGGCGGGGTGACCAGCAGGGCCGCCCGCACCGGACCGGTGTGCCGGCCGGCCCACAGCGCCACGGTGAGACAGCCGGCGCTGTGCGCCACCAGGATGGCCGGCTCGTCGTCGGCGGCCACCGCCGCCTGCAGCGCCGCGACCCGCTCGTCGGCCCGGTACGGCGGGCCGGGTGGCTCCGGCGCCCACCGGTAAAGCGGGTCCGCCGCCGCCCACCGCCGCGACCAGTGTCCGGGCAGCGGAACACCCCGCCCGGGTACGAGCAGAAGCCGTGTCACTCGGAAAAGGATAATGGCCGGCTGGCCGGGCGGCTCAGCCTGTACGGTCCGGTCCGGTCGACGTGCTGGACCCGCCACTGCCACTGCCACTGCCACTGCCACTGCCAAGATCTGGCCGAAAGACCCGCCCTGTTCGCAAGCCTGCGGCGCAGACAGGGTGACGTGGCCCCTCCCACAGCCGAGGCGCGCAGATCCCACCCCACCGCTCCCCACCGGCCGCCCCCCTCTCTCCACACCCGGCCCAGGTGTAGATCTTGGACACTTACCGTCCAAATAGAACGGTAAGTGTCCAAGATTCACTTCGCCGGCCCGCCTCGGCGGTGACGGGGGCGCGCGAGTCGGTGGGGCCGGTCGGGAAGAGGAGTGGGTTGCGGCCATTTGCCGGTTTTTGGGGGCCGGCGAGGCGTCTGCGGCAGGCAGCGTGGCTTGGCAGCAAACGGCCCCTCCGGGGCTCCCTCTTCATCAGGGCCAGCCCACCGACGAGCGTGTACGCCACCACCCGCCAGCGGGAGCGCCGAAACCGTACCTCCCCCGTACCCATGGTGGGTGTGGTTTCCGGCCGTACGAGCCGGCAAACCGGGCGGTCGGTGCCGGCGGGGGCCGGAGCGCGGTCGATGTCGTATGCTGCGCCCCGTCTTCACGGGGAGTCCAGATGCGACATTGGTTGTCGGCCGCCTTCTCGGCCGCGTTGGTGCTGGCCGCGCTGACCGGCTGCGGCGCCTCCGGCGACACCGACGGGGACCTGACCGACGACTGGCAGCCGGTCGCCGAGGCGCGCCAGTTCACCCCGCGCGCCGGGGTGTGCCACGAGTCGGCCGAGCCGACCGGGCACCTGACGAACTACCAGCCGGTGGACTGCCGGACGACTCACCTGATGGAGACCGTCCACGTCGGCACCCTCACCGGCGCGGTGGCCCGACGGTCGGCCCCGCCCCGGGTGGGTTCGGCGGCGCTGCGTCCGGCGTTCGCCGAGTGTGACCAGCGGGCCCGGGAGTTCGTCGGCGGGGACTGGCGGGCGGCCCGGCTGTCGGTGCAGGTGGCGCCGGCCTCCCCGACGGGGTGGCAGGGTGGCAGCCGGTGGTACCGCTGCGACCTGTTCGTGCTCGACTCCGTCGGCGGGCTCAACGGCGACAACGACACGGCGGTGCCGCACACCGGCAGCCTGCGCGGGGCGCTCGGTGGCGGTTCCCCGGTGCGGCTCACCTGCTTCGAGGAGGACGAGCAGCAGCGGCTACGGCACTCCCCCTGCGACGCGCCGCACCGCTTCGAGTACGCCGGCACCTGGACCGCGCCGGAGGGGTCGTCCCGTCCGGTGGCCCGGGACGAGGACGACGTGCACGCCCGGTGCCGTCCGGTGGTCGCCAGGTACGCCCGGGTGCCGGTCGACGGCGACCTGCGCTACCGCACCGGTACGGCGTACCGGTTGCCGTCGGAGGCGGCCTGGGCGCGCGGCGACCGGGGGGTACGGTGCTTCTTCTGGTCCGGCGGGCGCTCGGTGACCAGCTCGATCCGGGACGGCGGGGCGACGGCGCTGCCGGTCGGCTGAGCCCGGTCGGGACGCACGCGGCACGGCGCGGCGAACCGGACACCGAGGGTGACGAATCGCCACGCAACGTGCTATTCTCCGACGTCGATCGACCATGTGGACCCGGATCGGGTCGCTGCCACAGAAGGACGTCTCCCGATGTCGGCCGTGCCCGCGCCCACCGTTTCGCCGACCGCGCTGGAGAGCCCGGCCGGCGGCGCGTTCAGCCTGATCTTCACCACCCTGCCCGCGCTGCTCCGGCTGACCTGCGGGCTGGCCGGCGCGGCGGTGGCGTTGTCGGTGCGTACCCCGCCGGTGCGTACGCCGCTGCTCGTCGCCGCCGTCGTCGTGCTGACCGGCTGGTCCTTCTGGTACGCCGCGCGGGCGTTGCGCCGGGGCGTCGGGGGCTGGCTGGCCACCGGCGACGTCCTGCTCACCATCGCCGCCTGCCTGGCGATCCCGGTGCTGGTGGCCCCCGAGGTGCTGCCCGGTGAGGGCAGTTGGGTCGCGATCCTGTCCAGCACCACGGTCATCGTCGCCCAGGCCACCCGGCCGGCCCGCTGGTCGGTACCGGCCGGTCTGCTGGTCGCCGCCGCCTACGCCGCCGGGGCGTCCTGGGCCGGCCAGGGTGGTGAGGCCCGGATGCACGCGGTCACGCTGCTGGTGCAGACCGGCTGCGCGGCCACGGTGACCGCGGTGATGCGGGGCCGGATCGGGCGGGCGGACCGGGCCTTCACCGACTACCAGTGGCTGACCCGGGACGCGCTGATGGCCCGCACCGCCCGGGAGGTGGAGCGCCGCCAGAACCGCGACCTGCACGACACCGTGCTCGCCACCCTCACCATGGTCGGGCTGGGCGCGGTCCGGGAGGGCTCGTCGGCGCTGCGCGAGCGGTGCGCGGCCGACCTGGCTACGCTCACCGCCCTCGCCGACGCGCGGACCCCGTCCGACGAGGTCAGGTCGGCCGGGGACCGGCCCGCGGCCCGGACCGACGCGGAGTGGGTGGCGTTGGACGACCGGCTGCGCGCGGTCCTGGCCCGGCTGCCCGAGTTGTCGGTGACCGCCACGTTGGCGCCCTGCCGGGTGCCGTCGGCGGTCGCCGAGGCGCTCGCCGCCAGCAGCCAGGCCGCGCTGGCGAACGTGGCCCGGCACGCCCCGGGCGCGCGGGCGACGCTGCGGCTGACCCGGGTCGCCGGTGCCGTCGTGGTCGAGATCGGCGACGACGGTCCCGGTTTCGACCCGGCGACGGTCCCACCCCACCGGTACGGGCTACGCGAGTCGGTACGTGGCCGGACCACTGCCGTCGGCGGCTCCGTCGAGGTGACCAGCGCCCCTGGTGCGGGTACCCGGATTCGGCTGGAGTGGCCCGGTGACGGCTGAACCGCGCACCCTGCTCGCCCTCGGCGTGCGCCCCCGGGCGTCCGGGGCGGGGCCGTTCACCGCCGACCGGGCCCGGGTCGACGCCGGGTTGCCGGTGGCGCAGGCCTCGGAGCGCGGTGGCCGTGTGGTGGCGGTGACCATCGCGGCGACCTGGCACGTGGCGATCGGGTTGCCCGCCGTGCTGGCCGCCTGGCCGAGACTGACGGTGCCGCTGGTGGTGGGGGCCGGCTGGCTGGTCGTGGCCGGGGTCGGCGGCTTCGCCGCGGCCCGGCTGCTGACCGGTGGCCGGCTGCCGGTACGACGGCTGGTGGCGGTGTTGTTCGCGGTCGACGTGGCGGTCTTCGCCGCCGCCGGGCCGGAGCAGTTGTTCACCCCGGCGAACTGGGTGTGGAGCACGCTCGGTTGGTTCCTGGTGCTGGTCTGCTGGGGGCGTCGGGTCACCCTGCTGGGCGCGCTGCTCTGCGGCCACGCGGTCGTCGCCCTCACCGCGCTGCTCGGGCACGGTGCCACCGCCCCGGCCGACCTGGCCCGCTACGCGATGTACTGCTACGGCCAGGTGTCGCTGCCGGTGGCCATCTTCGTCGGCAGTACGGCGATCTCCGCGTTGGCCCGCAGCCGGGCCGACGCCGCCGCCCTCGCCCTCGCCGCCACCGCGCAGCGGGACGCCGCGGAGCAGGCCCGGCAGTCCCGGCGGGACCGGCTCGGGCTGGTCAGCGGCACCGCCGAGCGGGTGCTCGGTGAGTTGGCCGAGGGCCGGGCCGATCCGGGTGACCCGGAGGTGCAGCGCCGCTGCGCGCTGGCGGCGGCCCGGCTGCGGCGGCTGATCGCCGAGTCCGACGACGTGCCCGACCCGTTGCTGCACGAGTTACGGGCCGCCGCCGACCTGGCCGAACGGCGGGGGCTGGCGATCGACCTGGTCACCGTCGGGGTGCCGCCGCCGCTGCCGGTACGGATCCGCCGCCGGCTGGCCGAGCCGCTCACCACGGCCCTGGTCGACGCCCGGGGCTGGGCCCGGTTGACCGTGGTCAGCGGGCCGGACGAGGTGGCCATCGGGCTGGTCACCCCGGACCATCTCACCCCGGACAGCACCGGCCCACCGGCCGAGGGTCCGGACGACGACCAGGTGGTACTCCTCGACGAGCGGGACGGGACGATCAGATGGACACAGACCCGGTGGCGCCGGCGATGACCGACCCGAGCCCGGTGGGGGTGGCGATCGTGGACGACCACCCGGTGGTGATCGACGGGGTCCGGGCCTGGCTGGCCAGCGAGCCGCGGCTGACCGTACTGGCCACCGGTGACGATCCGGACGAGGTGCTGCGGGCCGCCCCGACGGCCGACGTCATCCTGCTCGACCTGCGGCTGCACGGTCGGATGATGATCGACAAACTGGCCGAGCTGAGCGTGCGGGGGCGCCGGGTGGTGGTCTACTCCGAACACTCCGACCCGGAGACCATGCTCGCCGTCATCGACGCCGGGGCGGTCGCGTTCCTGGCCAAGCACGAGGGCCGGGAACACTGCGTGGCGACCGTGCTCGCCGCCGCCAGCGACCGCCCGTACGTGTCACCGACGCTGGCCGGCGCGCTGGTGGGTGACCCGCGACCGGACCGACCGGCCCTGTCCGACAAGGAACGTGAGGCGCTGCTGCTGTGGTTCCAGTCGATGTCGAAGGCGTCGGTGGCCCGGCGGATGCAGATCAGCGAGCACACCGTGAAGCAGTACGTCGACCGGGCCCGGATCAAGTACACCCGGGCGGGACGGCCGGCCGCCACCAAGTCCGCCCTGCTCGCCCGTGCGATCGAGGACGGCCTCGTCCGGCCGGAGGAGATCGGTAACTACCGGTCGTACGCGGCGTACGACCGGCCGACCCCCTAACGGGCGTCATGACACCGGGCCGCCGCTGCGCAAGGCTCCATCGCAGAGTCCCCTTTTCTGCGCGGAGGTCGACACCATGCGCGAGGACGCGTACCCGTTCTTCATCGGTCCGCATAGGTTCGACGTCTCCGACGACGACGGTCTGCTGCTGGACCGGCGGTACGAGCTGGTGCCGGAGCTGGGGGAACGGTTCCTCGGCCGGTACCGGCTGTCGGTCGCCGGTGACCTGCTCGATCCCTGCGAGGGACGGCGGCAGTGGTCGCTACCGGTGGCCGCCACAGTGACCGTCACCGACCGGCGGGTGGTGCACGTCTGCACCGACTCGACGCTGACCCTGGTCGGTACCGGCACCGGGCACCAGCGTCGCGTGCAGCGGCCCCGGCTGGTGAGTGGACAGGTCCGCTGGCAGTGGCCGTCCCGCTTGGAGCTCCGCTCCGACGAGGAGACCCGCGACGGTGAGCTGCTGATCGTCTGTGACGCGCTCCGGACGATCCGGCAGCCCACGCTGACCCTGGCCGGGCCGGCTCCGCTGCTGACCGAACTGGCCCGGCAGATCCGCCGGGCGGTGGCCGGTTTCCGGCTGACCCGCCCGGAGCTGGTCGAGCTCTCCCCGCCGGAGCGGGACGCGCTGGCCCGCCAGAACGGCCCCGCTCCGGTGCTGGCCGGTTCCCGGGTCGCGCTGCCCGGTTCGTTGCCTGTCGAGTTCCTCTCCCGCGACGACTACTACCGCCGGGGTACCCGTCCCATGCCGGGGCGACTGCGCCAGTCCACCCGGCCGGCCCCGGCCGCGCAGCCCCGCCGCCCCGGCTCGGCCTGCTGACCGACGGGCCGGGCGACCCGGCGGGCACGACCGGGCGGACCCGGCGGGCACGACCGGGCGGACCGGGCGGACCCGGCGGGCACGACCGGGCGGACCCGAGGCGGCCGGCCGGGGAACAGGCGGTCGGGTCGAAGCGGGTCAGGCGGTGGTGCTGCGGTCGGGGCGGGCGTCCAGGGCGGCGGCCTCCTCCGGGGTGGGCGCGGTGCCGCCCAGGTGCGCCGGCTGCCACCAGCTCTCCTCGGGGCCGGACGGGGTCTCCGGGTACTCCCGCTGGGCCCGGTCGACAAGCGCGCTCAACCGGCTCCGCAGCTCCTCGGCCATGGCGTTGGCGTCCCGGTGCGCGGTCGGGTCCATCGGCTCGCCGACCAGGATGGTGATCGGGGTGTGCCGGCGGGTCAGGTTGCGGGGACGGCCCTTCGTCCAGAGCCGCTGGGTGCCCCAGAGCGCCACCGGCAGCACCGGCACCTTGGCCGACCGCGCCATCCGGACCGTACCGCTCTTGAGTTCCTTGACGGTGAAGGAACGGCTGATCGTGGCCTCCGGGAAGACCCCGACCACCTCGCCCCCGCGCAGCGCCTCGACCGCCGCCCGGAAGGAACTGGCACCGGCCTGCCGGTCCACCGGGATGTGCTTCATGCCGCGCATCAGCGGACCGGACACCTTGTGGTCGAACACCTCGCTCTTGGCCATGAACCGGACCAGCCGCCCCGACTGCTGCGCGCCCAGGCCGCAGAAGATGAAGTCGAGGTAGCTGACGTGGTTGCTGGCCAACACCGCGCCGCCGGTGCTCGGCACGTGTTCGCTGCCCTCCACGGTCAGCCGCAGGTCCAGGACGCGGAACATGGTCTTGGCGGCGGCAACGATGGGCGGGTACACGAGTTCCGGCATGCGGGGAGATTACCCTGGCCGGCCGGAGCCCGGCTCAGTCGGCGACCGCCGACCCGGTAGGTCGCGGGCTCAGTCGGCGAGGCGGTGCAGTTCCAACCGGCCCCGGGCGAAGGCGTCCACCCGGCCCCACCGGCCCGGAATGTCCAGCACCTCGATCCGCCCCATGCCGACCGGCAGGCGCGGCTCGACCGCCAGGTGACCCTCGTGCGGCTCGATGCCGAGCATGGTCCGCAGCAGCAACATCGGGGTACCCGTCGACCAGGCCTGCGGGCTGCACGCCGTCGGGTACTCCACCGGGAACTTGGTCAGCTCCCGGCGGTAGCCGCCGAAGGCCTCCGGCAGCCGGCCGTCGAAGTAGCTGGCGGCGGCAAGGATCCCGTCGGCGATGGTGGCCGCCTCCTCGGCGAAGCCGTAGTTGCGCAGCCCCCAGGCGATGAAGGAGTTGTCGAACGGCCAGATCGTGCCGTTGTGGTAGCCGATCGGGTTGTACCGGACCTCGCCCTCGGCCAGCGTCCGCACCCCCCAGCCGGAGAAGAGCCGGGGGCCGACCAGGTGCTCGGCGATCCGGGCGGCCCGGGACTCCTCGACGATGCCACTCCACAGCAGATGGCCGATGTTGGAGCTGAGCACGTCGGCCTGCCGGCCGGTCGGGTCGAGGGCGAGCGCGTAGTACTCCCCGTCGGCCACCCACCAGTCCCGGTTGAACCGCTCCTTCAACGCCGCGGCCTGCCGCTCCAACTCGTCGGCGTACGCCGGGTCGCCCCAGAACTCCCGGGCCAGCCGGGCCGCGCGTACCTTCGCGTCGTAGGCGTACCCCTGCACCTCGCAGGTGGCCCGGGGGAACGGCGGCAGGCTGCCGTCGCGGAACGAGATGGAGTCCCAGGAGTCCTTCCAGCACTGGTTCTCCAGGCCGGTGTCGGTGTTGCGCCGCTCGTACCAGATGTAGCCGTTGCCGACCAGGTCGGCGTAGTCGTCGATCCACTTCAGCGCGGCCCGGCACTCCCGTTCCAGCTCCATCACCAGGGCGGTGTCCCCGCTCCACCGCTCGTACTCGTCGAGCAGCACCACGAACAGCGGGGTGGCGTCCACCGACCCGTAGTACGGCGAGTGCGGCTGCTCCTCGAAGGCGGCGGTCTCGCCGTAGCGCATCTCGTGCAGGATCCGACCCGGATCCTCCTCCCGGAAGTCGTCGAACCGGGTGCCCTGCACGGCGGCCAGGATCCGCAGCGTGGTCCGCGACATCTCGGGGGCGAACGGCAGCACCTGCAGGCAGGTAAGCAGGCTGTCCCGGCCGAACAGGGTCATGAACCAGGGCAACCCGGCCGCCGGTACCGTCTGGCCGGGCAGCGAGAGCGGTGAGAAGCGCAGCGCGGCCAGGTCGACCAGGCTGCGCTGGTACGTCCGCCCGAGGTGCTCGCACTCGCTGTTCACCTTCGGCGCGTTGGCGATCCACTGCTCCAGGTCGTGCTGGAGGGCGAGCCGCTCGTGGCCGTGCGCCTGCACCCCCATCCGCAGGTCCCGCCCGCCCGGACCGACGGCGAAGGTCTGCACGTCGATCTCGGTGTGCCACTCCTCGTTCGGCTCCAGGTGGATGGTGTAGGTGAAACCCTGCCGGTCGAAGCGGGCCGGCCCGGACGACGAGATCACCGTCTCCCGCCGGAAGTTGCCCCGCCGGTAGCCCAGCCGCAGCAGCTCCGGCTCGACCTCGGTGTAGTGCTCGCCCTTCTTGTTCAGGATCTCGTCCTTGACCTGGAACAGGTCGGCGAAGTCGGCGCCGGCGTCCATCCGGACGTGCAGGTCCACCGGCCGCTCGTCGTGGTTGAGGATGGCCAGGGTCTCCCGGAAGCTGCCGCCGACCACCCGCTCCCGGATGATCGACAGCTTGGCGTCGACGTAGTGCGTGGCCAGACCCGGCACCAGGAAGAAGCGGGCCTCGTAGTACTGCAGGTCGTCGTAGGAGAGCGCGTTGAGTCGTTCCCCGTTGATCGTCAGCACCCACCGGGACAGGAACCGGGTGTCGATGGAGAACAACCCGGTGGGCTCGGAGGGGGTGGCCTCGATGTCGCCGGTGTCCTCGGAGACCACGAAGGTGTTGCCGTCCAGGATCCGGATCGTGTTGCCCTGCGCCATCAGCCCGTCTCCCTGCCGTCGTGGAGCCGCCGTGGCCCGTGCGCCTGCGGCGGGCCGGGAAAGAGTCGTTCGATCTGCACCACCAGGCGGGCGTCACCGGTGACCGTCATGTCGCCGCGCAGCAGCGCCGCGAGGCCGTCCTCCCGCCCCGCGGCGAGGTCCTCGAAGAGCGCCGGGCTGGTCCACACCACGGTGTCCGCCGCCCGGTCGTCCCGGCTCACGTGGACCCGCCCGTGGTCGATCTGGAGCAGCCAGTGCGTGGTGTGGGCGTCCTCGTGCAGGTCGAAACGCAGGGTTCCGGAGGCCTTCGCCAGCAGCGGCTCGAAGCCCCGCCGGTCCAGCGTCTCGAAGAACCTCGTGGTCGAGTCCACCATCGGTTCCGCCACCTCCCCAGGTGTCTGCCCGTGGGGATCCCCGGCCGGCGGCCGGTCAACCTCACCCGGATCGGGTGAGGTTCCGACGGGCTGATCCGACGCAGCAGCCGGCGGACCGTGTCGGGACAGGCCCGCCTGCCGGCACCCCGCCCCCCACGCCGACGCCCGGCCCCCGTCGGTGTGGACGGGGGCCGGGCGCGGGTGGACGGCTCAGTTGTTGGGCTCGTCGGCGCTGATGTCGGCCAGCACCGACTGCGGTTCACGCTCGACCGCCAGGTCACCCATGGACACCAGGCCGACCAGGCGGCCGTGGTCGACTACCGGCAGTCGGCGTACCGCGTAGGTACGCATCAGGTCGGCGGCCAAGACCGCGTCGTCGTTCGGGCTGACCGTGATCACGTCCCGGCTGACGATCCGACTCAACGGGGTGCTGGAGCTGTCCAGCTCCTCGGCGACCCCTCTGACCGCGATGTCCCGGTCCGTGATGATGCCGACCACGTCGTCGCCGTTGGTCACCACCACGTCGCCGATGGCGCTGTCGCGCATCTCGCGGGCGGCCGCCACGAGCGTGTCGTTGCCGTCCATGGTCACCAACCGGGTCGTCATGAACTCTCCGACCGTCGTCATCGGGTTCCCCTCTCGGTTCGGCAACCCCCCGTCTACCCGAGCCCCGGTCGAGGTAACACGCCCACTCCCGCGCCGCTGCCCGCTGCCGCTGCCCGCTGCCCGCGAACGGACCCGGAGGTCGCGCAGCATCGGGGAAATAGTGGCCCCGATCGGGCTGAACACCACTACATCCACGATCGGGGCTACCGGGAGGGCCCGCAAGGGCCCCCGCACGGGAGGGGGTGGGGGTCAGCGGAGCTCGGCGGCGACCAGTTCGGCGAGCTGGACGGCGTTGAGGGCGGCGCCCTTGCGCAGGTTGTCGTTGGAGCAGAACAGGGCGAGCCCGTGCTCGACGGTCTCGTCGGCCCGGATCCGCCCCACGTAGGTCGGGTCCTGACCGGCGGCCTGCAACGGGGTCGGCACCTCGGAGAGCGCCACCCCCGGCGCCCCGTCGAGCAGCTCGGCGGCGCGCTGCGGGCTCAGCGGCCGGGCGAACCGGGCGTTGATCTGCAGGGAGTGACCGGTGAAGACCGGCACCCGCACGCAGGTGCCGGAGACCTTCAGCTCCGGGATCTCCAGGATCCGGCGGCTCTCGTTGCGCAGCTTCTGCTCCTCGTCGGTCTCGGCCGAACCGTCGTCGACGATCGAACCGGCCAACGGCAGGACGTTGAACGCGATCGGGCGGGCGAACGAGCGGGGCGCGGGGAACTCCACCGACGCGCCGTCGAAGGCCAGCGCGGTGGCGTGCTCGGCGACCTTGCGGACCTGCTCGTCCAGCTCGGCCACGCCGGCCAGGCCGGCACCGGAGACCGCCTGGTACGTCGAGACGACCAGGCTGACCAGCCCGGCCTCGGCGTGCAACGGGCGCAGCACGGGCATCGCCGCCATGGTCGTGCAGTTCGGGTTGGCGATGATGCCCCTGGGGCGTACGGCGGCGGCGTGCGGGTTGACCTCCGCGACGACCAGCGGCACGTCCGGGTCCATCCGGAAGGCCGAGGAGTTGTCGATGACCACCGCGCCGGCCTCGGCGACCCGGGGGGCCAGCTCCTTCGCCGTACCCTTGCCGGCGCTGAAGAGCACGATGTCCAGCCCCCGGTAGTCGGCGGTGGCCGCGTCCTCGACGGTCACCTCGCCGTCCCGCCACGGCAGGCTCCGCCCCGCCGACCGGGCGGAGGCGAACAACCGCACCTGCTCCGCCGGGAACCCACGCTCCGCCAACACCTGCCGCATGACGCCACCGACCTGGCCGGTGGCACCCACAATGCCGATCCTCATGCCCGCGAGGCTACCCAGCCCAGCCGCTGGACGGGGAACCCTTTCCCACCGCCCGGACCCGTCGCGACCTGCGAGCTACGTCACCAGGCGGGGTGACCGGCCCGCCGGCCGGCCACCCCGCGCGGGCGACAACCGTGCTCGGGCGTCCCCCGCGCGGGGGGACAGGTGAGTTCGGGCGTCCCCCCGCGCGGGCGACAACCGCGCTCAGGCGTCGGTGAGCGGTCCGAGGCCGGCGGCGTCCAACTCGTCGCGGATGACGGCGGCGTCGCCCTCGACGACCAGGGTGAGCGCCTCGGGGCGCAGGTGCGCGGCGGCCGCCGCCGAGACCTGCTCGACGTCGGCGGCGAGCAGATCCGCCCGCAGCCGCGCGTGGTAGTCGTCCGGCAGGTCGTGCACCACCAGGGTGGTCAACGCCGACGCGATCGCCCGCGGGCTCTGCAGCTCGACCGAGAGCTGCCCGGCCCGCCAGGACCGCGCCACCGCCAGCTCGTCCTCGGTCACCCCTTCGGCCTGGGTACGGGTGATCTCGCCGACCGTCTCCACCAGGGCCGGCGCGGTGACCGCGGTCTGCACCCCGGAGCTGACGCCGAACCGGCCGAAGCGCCGCGACGAGGCGAAGTCGCCCCGGATGCCGTACGTGTAGCCGCGCACCTCGCGGATCAGGTGGTTCAGTCGGGAGGTGAACGCCCCGCCGAGCACCGTGCCGGCCAGGGTCATCGGCACGTGGTCGGGGTGCGCCCGGTGCGGTGACGGGTGGCCGAGCCGCAGCGTGGACTGCACCGAGCCGGGCCGGTCGACCAGGATCAGCCGACGGCCGGAGCGTGCGGGCACCTCGATCGGCCCACCGCGCTCGGCCGGGCCGCCGCCGGTGCCGGCGAACGCCGCGGCGGCCAGCGCGTCCAGGTCGACGCGGTCCAGGTCACCGGCGACGATCAGGGTGCCGGGCCGGAGGAACCACTCGGAGTGGAAGACGGTGACGTCGTCGACGTCCAGCCCGGCCACCGACTCGGGGTCGCCGTACATCGGGCGGCCCCAACGGTTGTCCGCGCCGTACAGGTCGGCCCGCAGCACCGCGTCGGCCCGAGGACCGGGGTTGGCCCAGTCCATCCGCAGGGAGGTCACCTCGTCGTCGCGGACCCGCCGTACGTCGGCCGGGTCCAGCCTGGGCGTCCGGACCGCCTCGGCGAGCAGCTCCACGGCGGCGCTCAGCCGGTCCACCGGCACCTGGACGCTCACCTGGAACGAGTCCCAGTCCAGCCCGGTCACCAGCTCGGTGCCGAGGCCCTCCACCGCCAGCGCGTACGCGGTCGCGTCCCGCTGCGCGGTGCCCTCCTCCAGCGCCTTGGCAAGCACCGCGCCGACGCCCTCCTTGCCGATCCGTTCCCGGCCGGCACCGGCGTCCAGCAGGAGCAGCGCGACGGCGAGGTTCTGACCGGGCAGGTGCGCGGCGACGACCTGGCCACCGGCGACGGTACGGCGCACGACCGGCGGGAACCGGTACGGCCGGGCGGCTCCCGGGCCGGGACGGGCGGCGATCAGCGTCATGAGGTCTCCTCGGGCAGGTAGATCAGGGTGGCCCGGTCACCGGCGCCGAGCACCTCGGTGGCCGCCTCGGCGATCTGCTCGGCGGTCACCGCGAGCCAGCCGGGCAGTCGCTCGGCAGCCGTGGCCGGGTCGCCGAACTGGGTGGCGTACCGGCCGAGGGTGTCGGCCCGGCCGTCCACGGTGGACATCTGCCGCCACCACATGGTGCTCAGCAACGCCTTGGCGCGATCCAGCTCGGCGGCGGTCACCGGCACCGTGGCCAACTCGTCGACCACCTCGGCCAGCCCGGCCTCCAGCTGGTCGGCGCTCACCCCGGGGCGGGCGGTGGCGGTGGCGATCAGCGGTGCCGGGGCGTGCGCCAGATCCACCCCGTACGCCCCGACCAGGTCGGGCTGGGCGATCCGCTCGCCGTCGGCCAGGCGCTGGTACAGCCGGCTGCCCCGGCCGCTGCCGAGGACCGCCGCCAGCACGGTCAGCACGTCGTAGCCGGCGCTGCCGAACGGGTACGTGCGGTGGGCGACGTACACCCGGGGGGCGGGCACGTCGGCGGTGACGGTCTCACGCACCGGCACCCCGGTCGCCGCGACCACCCGGCCGTCCGGGGCGGGCGGGATGTCCGCCCGGGCGGGCAACGCGCCGAAGTACTTCTCGGCCAGGGCGAAGACCTCCGTCGCCGGGGCGTCGCCGACGACGGTCAGCACCGCGTTGTTCGGCGCGTAGTACCGCTTGTGGAACTCCTGGAAGGTGGCCAGGTCGGCGGCGTTCAGGTCGGCCATCGAGCCGATCGTCGAGTGGTGGTACGGATGCCCCGGCGGGTACAGCAGCGGCAGCAGCCGCAGCCAGGCGTCGCCGTAGGGCACGTTCTCGTAGCGCTGCCGCCGCTCGTTCTTCACCACGTCACGCTGGTTGTCCAGGGTCTCCTGGGTCAGCGCGGGCACCAGGCCGCCCATCCGGTCGGCCTCCAGCCAGAGCGCCAGCTCCAGATGCTCGGCCGGCACCGTCTCGAAGTAGTTGGTCCGGTCCGGGTTGGTGGTGGCGTTCAGCGAGCCGCCCGCGCCCTGGATCAGCTTCATGTGCTCGGTCTTCGCCACGTTCACCGAGCCCTCGAACATAAGGTGCTCGAAGAGGTGGGCGAAGCCGCTCTGCCCCTCCGGTTCGTGGCGGGAACCCACGTCGTACCAGAGGTTCACGGCGACGGCCGGCGCGGTGCGGTCCTCGCTCACCACCACGCGCAGGCCGTTGTCCAGTCGGGTCGTCTCGATCGGCCAGGGGTAACCGCTGTCGGGCATGGCCCGACGCTATCCGATCACCGCCGCCGCCGGGGTCCGCGCCGCCACCGGCGCGTTGCGCGCCGGTCCGTCCGGCGACCCCGGCGCGTTGCGCGCCGGCCGTCCGGCGACCCCGGCGCGTTGCGCGCCGGCCGTGTCCGGCGTCCCGGCGCGTCGCGGGCCAGCCCCGCCCGGCGGTCCGACCGCGACCAGCCGGGTCGGGGCCGGCCCCGACGACACCGGCGGCCGGGTGCTCAGTCGGGAGGCTCGACCGCCACCACGGTCTCGTCGGAGGTACGCCGTTCCAGCACGGTGTCGGGCGCGCCGTTCGGATCGAACTCGCGGCGGTCCGAGTCGGCGAGGACGGCGTCGGCCTGGGCCTGCGGGTCGTCGCTGCCGGCCGCGGCCTCCTCCGGCAGCAGGTGCGCGCGGGACCGCACCCGGTCCTGATCCTGGGTCTGTTCGCTCATGCCCGCTCTCCTACCCCGCCCCCGCGCCCGTCACGCCCACCGGTGAGCGCTGCGTGCGACGACGGCAACGGCCGCCGACAGCGTCGCCGACGGCGTCCCGCGGCACGCTGCCCAGCATGTGGTGGGCAGCTGGCGAATCCCGGGACGTCGGGTAGGGTGGTCGGCGTGACGCGGTCGTATCGATGGTTTAGGCAGCCGGCTTCGAAGCCGGTGACTTCACCCTGATCTGACGTCACCACTTTTCGAGCCGGCCGGGCGGGACGAGTTCCCGCCCTTTCGCGTACGAGCAGCCGGCTCGTCCCGGGCGCCGGCCCTGGGCACGGTCGGCGGAAGGAACCCACCGTGACGACCCCGGACACCGATCGGGTCATCGACCAGCGGATCGACCGTGTCGTGCCGCTGACCACGCCCGCGCTGCTGCACCACCATCTGCCCCTGGACGCCACCCTGGCCTCGGCGGTGCTGGCTGGCCGGCGCGCGGTCGGCGAGGTGCTGGACCGTACCGACGACCGGCTCCTGGTGGTGGTCGGCCCGTGCTCGGTGCACGATCCGGCCGCGGCGTTGGACTACGCCGGCAGGCTGCGCGGGCTGGCCGACCAGCTCGCCGACGACCTGCTCGTGGTGATGCGCGTCTACTTCGAGAAGCCGCGTTCGACGGTCGGCTGGAAGGGTCTGATCAACGATCCGGCGCTGGACGGTTCGGGGGACGTCAACACCGGACTGCGCACCGCCCGTGCCCTGCTGCTCGACGTGCTGCGCCTCGGCCTGCCGGTGGGCTGCGAGTTCCTCGACCCGATCACCCCGCAGTACATCGCCGACACGGTGGGGTGGGGCGCGATCGGGGCCCGGACCGTGGAGAGCCAGGTGCACCGGCAGCTCGCCTCCGGTCTGTCCATGCCGATCGGGATGAAGAACCGGCCGGACGGCAGCATCGGCACCGCGGTCGACGCGATCCGGGCGGCCGGCGTACCCCACGTCTTCCCGGGCATCGACGTCTCCGGCACTCCGGCGATCATGCACACCCGGGGCAACGCCGACGGACACCTGGTGCTGCGCGGCGGCGGTGGCCGGCCGAACTACGACGCCGAGTCGGTGGCCGGCGCGCTGGACCTGCTCCGGGCGGCCGGGCTGCCCGAGCGCGTGGTCATCGACGCCAGCCACGACAACAGCGGCAAGGACCACCGCCGGCAGCCCCTGGTGGCCGCGGACGTGGCCGCCCAGCTCGCCGCCGGTCAGCGCGGCATCACCGGCATCATGCTGGAGAGCTTCCTGCAGCCCGGCCGGCAGGATCTGGACCCGACCCGGGAGCTGGAGTACGGCCGCTCGGTGACCGACGCCTGCATCGGCTGGGACACCACCGCCCAGGTGCTCACCGAGTTGGCGACCGCCACCCGGGCCCGCCGGGCCACCCTGCCCACCCCGGCCTGAGGCGGCAGAGACAGTGCCGCCCCCGGCTGGTGGGCCGGGGGCGGCACTGGTGTCGGTGTGCAGGTCGCCTCTCGGCGAGTGGCACGACGCGGCTCCAGCCGAACGGTATTCCGCGAAGGCAATTTGGGTGAGGCCCGGGGACACTTGACACACCGACACCTCAGTCAACCAGGCTTCCCCGGCCGGTGTTCCGGGTTGTGCTGTGGTCCACGTCACCCGATCCGCCCGCGACGTCGGCGGCCCGGGGCGACGTTTCGGCGGCCCCCCGCCGGGTAGCTGACCTGCGTGACGGACGAGGCACCCACCACCAGCAGCGGTGCGCCCGCGACCAACCGGGCAGCCGCGGTGGAACGTACCCCGACGGTCGAGCGGGCGCCCGCGGTCGACGGCCTGCCCATGGTCGACGTGCCGGTGACCGACGAGGCCCTGCTGGCCGACGACGTGCCGACCACGGTCGGGCCGGCGGACCGCCAGCGGTTGGACGACCTGCTCGACGACATATACCGGGGGCAGGAACGGATCAGCCAGTCGGAGATCCACCGGCGGGCGGTGACCGCCGAGTTGCCGGCGGAGCTGCTGACCCGGATCTCCGCGATCCCCCAGGGTGAGTACGCGATGGACGAGGTCGCCGACCTGCTCGGCGGGTCGGCGGGCTGACCACCGGGCCGACCGGGGTCGACCGAGAGGACACCCGATGACCGAACCCGACCGCCGGCAGCAGCATCTGCCGCCCCTCGGCCAGCCGCCGGAGGACAGCGAACCGCAGCAGGACCCCGACTTCGCCAACGAGCACGACCGGACCGCCGTCGACCGCGACGTGATCACCGGGCAGGACGCCGGCGAGCGGGAACCGGAGTCGCCCCGCGGCTGGTCGGGCATGCAACGCTGAGGTCAGACGTGCGACGGGGGCAGCCACACCGGCTGCCCCCGTCGTCGGGCCAGGGTCAGTCCTCGTCGCGCTGGCCGCCCTCGGCTGCCTGCTGGGCGATGGCGTACCCCATCTGCAGGAAGTCGGAGGCGGCGACCGCGGTCAGCGCGGTGGCGACCAGGCGGGTCAGTCGGGGCGCGAGCACCAAACCGCCGGTAAGCCCGGTGGCCACCCAGACGGCCAGGCAGAACGGGCAACTGAGCAGCTCACCGATGGCGTGCCGGGTGGGGCTGCCGGAGTCGCGTACCTGCTCCATCACCTCACCGCTGCCGATCGGCCGCTCGTAGCTGGTGAAGGGGGCCCGCAGTGGGCTGGTCACCGCGTCCTTGGAGAGCAGCCGGCTCAGCTTGTGGGTGGCGATGGAGAGCAGCACCACGTCGGCGGTCGACGGGCGCTGCGGTACCGGCCGGCCGGTCACCCGGACCAGTCCGGCGAGCACCCCGGTCACCCCGGCGTAGGTGCCCATCGCCGCGAGGTAACCACCGAGGGGCCGGTGCTCGTGTGGTGCGTACGCCTGGCGCAGCTGCGCCACCTTCTGCTTGAGGCCGTGGTCGGTCACCGGCTGGCTCTCCTCGTTCTCGGTCGTACCGGGTCAGGCTTCTGATGGTCGGCGGTGGCTCAGCCGGCGGTCAGGTTGTCGGCCACCGTCCGGGCCAGGTTCTCCAGGGTGCGATCGGCCAGTCCGTCCGAGACCTGGTCGCCCGGGTCGCCCGCCAGATCCAGCCGGACCCGGGCGCCACCGGCGGCTGCCGGCTCGACCTGGATCTCGGCCGACCAGCCGGGGGCGGAGGCGCTGCCCCAGCGGGCGCTCAACCGGTCGGCGTCGACCTCCGGACGCTGGTCACCGTCGGTCCGCAGTTGCTCGGGCAACCACCCGGCGACCCGGTCCGGGTCGGTGGCGGTGCTGAAGACCACCTCGGGTGGGGCGGACATCCCCCGTTCGGCGTGCTCGGTCATCACAGCTCCCGCAGGCGGCTCGGATCCACTTCCCGGCCGGGGTGCCGGGCCAGGTACTCCGTCTCCAGCTCGGCCGTGCGGCGCAGGTGGTTGGCGAGCGCGGAGTCGGCGGCGTGCCGCAGCGTGTCCAGCCGGGTGCGGTGCAGGCTGTGGATCTCGCGGAGCAGATCCTCGTCGGGCAGCTCGGTGGGATCCACGCCTACCGTCTCGTCGCCGACGTGGTCGCCGTCCCACTCCGGCACCCGCTGCTCGGGGCTCGCCTCCCCTGCGGAGCCCGCCGGAATGTCGTCCTGCCGTACCGCCTCGCTCATGGTCGCCCCCATTGGTCTCGTTTGGGCTGGCGTCTAGACGGATGCCCACCCGCGCGGTCACCAAACCCGGTGGAGCGCGTCCGGCGCGGCGACTACGACGCCGCGTCGGAGACGACCGGCGCTCCCGGTACCCTCGATGCCATGAAACGGCTCTGGACACCGGCGTGGATCTTTCGCCACGTGGCCATGGTCGTGCTGGTCGCGGCCTTCCTCGCGCTGGGCTGGTGGCAGATCAGCCGGGCCGCCGCCGGCAACACCTTGAGCTGGGCCTACGCCTTCGAGTGGCCGATCTTCGCCGGCTTCGTGGTCTTCGTCTGGTGGCGCGAGGCCCGGCTCACGCTGCGCGGCCCGCCGCAGACCGACGCCGACGCCGGGCAGACCGCCGGGACCGCACCGGTCGCCCCGACCACCGGCGACTCACCCTCGGTGACCGGCGACCAACGACCGGCGGTACGCCGACCGGTACGGGCCGCGCGGGTGCCGGTGCCGGCCGACGGGGGCGAGGACGCCGAGCTGGCCGCCTACAACCACTACCTGTCATGGTTGAACGCCAATCCGGGCGCCCGGCCCGGTGACTACCCCGGCTGAGGCCGGTTCGGAAGGACGGACGCAAGGTGGGCGCAGCCCTTATCCGGTACCGCGTCATCGCCTGGATCGTGGGCGTGGTGCTGATCCTGCTGGTCGTGATCGGGATGCCACTGAAGTACGGCTTCGACGATCCGGTCGTGGTGGAGACCATCGGCCCGGCGCACGGCTTCCTCTACATGGGGTACCTGGTGGCCGCCTTCGACCTGTCCCGGCGGGCCGACTGGCCGTTGAAGCGGATGCTCGCGGTGATGCTCGCCGGCACGGTGCCGTTCGTCTCGTTCTGGGCCGAGCGCCGGGTCAGCCGGTGGGTGGCGGTCCGGCCGGAGCGGACCCCGGAGACCGTCGCGAGCTGACCCAGGACGACGGTTCCGTCACTCAAAGTGATGAAAGTGTGGTCCGTTTGGCCACATTAACCACACTGACCTCGGCAACCGCTGCCCTTCACTCCGTCCCCGCGTTACGTTGATCTAGCCGGACCGGTCCACCGCCGTCCACCAGGACGGCCCCGGCCCGGTGCCGCTCCGGAGTTCCACGCCGGGTCGGCCGCTGGGAGAGGAGCCCGCCGCTCTTGTCGTCCCTGAGGGATCTGGTACGCCCACTGCTGGTCGTCGGCCTGGCCGCCGCCCTGGTCGTCCCCGCCGTGCCGGCCTCGGCCGAGCCGACGCCGGCCCAGTTGACGCAACAGATCGACAAGTCCTCGACTGAGCTGGCCCGGGTGGTCGAGTCGTACAACGAACTCAACGAGAAGATCAAGGCCAACAAGGCACGCGTGGTGAAGCTGCAGGAGCGGATCGGTCCGCTGGAGCAACAGACCGAGCAGAGCCGCGCCGACGTCGGCGAGATCGCGGTCACCGCGTACAAGTCCGGGGGTCTGCAGGCCGTCGACGCTCTGCTCAGCTCGGGTGGCTCCAGCTCGTTGGCGGAGCGGCTCGGCACGCTCGACACGCTGACCCGACAGCGGCAGGAACGCATCGCCGGGTTCACCACCACCCAACGCCGGCTGCTCGACGAGAAGGCCCGGCTGAACACCACGCTGGAGCAGCAGGCCGGCCAGGCGAAGCAGTTGTCCGCCGGCAAGAAGCGGATCGAGAAGGACCTGGCGAAGCTGTACGAGCTGCGTCGGGCCGCGTACGGCCGGGCCACCGAGAAGCCGGCCCGCAAGGCGGGCAGCGCCGCCAACGACGCCCCGGCCGTCTCCGGCCAGGCCGGCAAGGCGGTCCGCTTCGCGTACGGGGCCATCGGCAAGCCGTACGTCTGGGCCGCCTCCGGCCCCAACGGGTACGATTGCTCCGGCCTGACCTCGGCCGCGTGGCGGGCGGCCGGCAAGTCGCTGCCGCACAACACCAAGATGCAGTGGAACGCCGTGTCACACATCAGCCGCAGCGATTTGCGCCCGGGTGACCTGGTCTTCTACCGCAGTCTCGGGCACGTGGCGCTCTACGTCGGCGGCGGTCAGGTGATTCACTCGCCGACCTTCGGCCGGCACGTCGAGAAACGCGACGTCGACCTGATGCCCCCGTACGGCTACGGCCGGGTCCGCTGACCCACCACCCGCCGAACACGGCGAAGGCCGGTGCCCGCTGGGGCACCGGCCTTCGTGGTCGGTAGGGGGGTGTCCGGGGAGGGTCGACGGTCAGGCCGCCTGGAGCCCTTCGGCCCGGGCCAGCTCACGCAGCCGGCCGAGCGCCTGGATCTCCAGCTGACGGATCCGCTCCCGGGAGAGCGAGAACCGCGAGGCGACCTCGGTCAGCGAGTGCTCACGGCCGTCCTCCAGGCCGTACCGGGCGCGCATGATTCCGGCCGACCGGTCGTCGAGGTGGTTGAGCAGTCCCTCGATGCGCTGCCGCTCCAGACCGGTCAGGACGATCTCCTCCGGCGACGGGGCGTCGCTGTCGGCCACCAGATCGCCCAGGTTGGTGTCGCCGTCGTCGCCCACCGGGGTGTCCAGCGACACCGTGTCCTGGGACCACCGGACCAACTCGTTGACCCGCTCCACGGTGACGCCGAGGGCGGTGGCGATCTGCTCCGGCTCCGGGTCGCCGCCCAGCTCACGGGTGAGCTGACGGGCCACGTTGCGCATCCGGTTGACGTCCTCCACCAGGTGCACCGGCAGCCGCACGGTCCGCTCCTGCTGGGCGATCGCCCGGCTGATGGCCTGGCGGATCCACCACGTCGCGTAGGTGGAGAACTTGTAGCCGCGCTCGTAGTCGAACTTCTCGACGGCCCGGACCAGGCCGGTGTTGCCCTCCTGGATCAGGTCCAGCATGGGCATGCCCGAGCGGACGTAACGGCGGGCGATCGAGACGACCAGCCGCAGGTTGGCCCGGATGAAGAGGTCCTTGGCCCGCTCGCCCTCGGCGACCACCCGCTCCAGGTCGTCCCGGTCCACGCCGTCAGGGACACGGTCCTCCCCGAGCAGGTGCTCGGCGTAGAGGCCGGCCTCGATCGCCTTGGAGAGGTCGACCTCCTTGGCGGCGTCCAGCAGCGGCGTCCGGGAGATTTCGTGAAGGTAGACTCCGACCAGGTCGCGCTCCTCGGCAACCTCGTCGGTCCGCATTCCGATGTTCTTGTCCACGTTTCCCACGGTCCCCTCGCTAGCGCCGGTTACCCGGTTCCTTGCCATCCCCACGTTCATCAGCCCTCCCCCGTCCCTCTGCAGTGCCCCACCGTGCTGACACCTACACAACAGCGGGGACGTGTCGGGGATTCCTTGTCGTGATTCGAAGCTGTCACGAACGCCTGAATATCACCTGTGAGCGCGGTCCATGTTTGCTGTCAGCACCCCCGTCAGGTGACTCTCCGTGGGCACCGGATGCGGGGTAGGCAGGTCGGCGGATCGACGTCCGCTCCTGGGCATCGCACCATTGCGCGCCCCGGGGCACAGCGATCCGGGTCACCACCCGTCTGCGATCCTGGTCACTTCGGAGTACGGCCCGGCACGCCGCGCGGTTCATCCCGCACCCAGATGAATACCCCACGGCAGGTCCAACAATCCGGGACGAGCCGCCCGTCCCGGCCGAGACGTGTCCTGCGTCGCACCGGGTGACCGGCGGCGACACGGCCGCACCGGACGGCGACCGGGTGCGACGGCAGGAGCGCACCGGACGCGGCCCGTGCCCGGACGGCACCGGCGGTCAGCCAGGACGACCGCCGTCCGGTCGCCGGTCTACGGTGTCCCCCATGACGGCAGAGCGCACGGTGTTGGTGACCGGAGGCAGTGGTGGGCTGGGCCGGGCGGTCACCGTCGGCTTCGTCGAGGCCGGTTGGCGGGTGGTCGTACCGGAACGGGCCGACTCGACGGCCGACGGCCGGACCGGGGCGCATCGCGGCACGGACGGCGCGGCGGGGGCCGACCGTGGGGCGGACGGCGCGGCGGAGGGCGATCGCGGTGCGGACGGCTCGGCCGGGGCGGACCGTGGCTCGCGGGCCTGGGTCCGGGTGACCGCGGACCTGACCGATCCGGCCGGGGCGGCGCGGGCGGTCGAGGCCGCCGTCGCCGACCCGGCGGCCCCGCTGCGGGCCGTGGTCAACCTGGTCGGAGGGTACGCCAGCGGTGGGCTGGTGCACGAGACCCCGATCGAGGACTTCGACCGGATGCTGACCCTCAACCTGCGCCCGACGTACCTGGTCACCCGGGCCGCCCTGCCGCACCTGGTGGCCGCCGGCGGCGGCTCGGTGGTCTGCGTCTCGGCTCGCGCGGCCCTGGCCCCGTTCCCGGGCGTCGCCGGCTACGTGACCGCGAAGGCGGCCGTGCTCGCGTTCGCCGCCGCGGTGGCCGTGGAGTACCGCAGTTCGGGCGTGCGCTGCAACACCGTGCTGCCCAGCGTCATCGACACCCCCACCAACCGCGCCGCCATGCCCGGGGCCGACCACAGCAGGTGGGTCAGCCCGGCCGAGATCGCCCCGGTGATCCGGTTCCTGGCCGGTGCCGAGTCCGCCCCGACCAGCGGCGCGAGCGTGCCGGTCTACGGCCGGGCCTGAGTCACCGGCTCCGCCCGACCGACCGGGTCGACGTGGGCCTTATGGCCGACCGGGTCGGCGTGGGCCTTACGACCGACCGGGTCGGCGTGAGCCTTACGACCGACCGGGTCGGCGTGAGCCTTCCGGCCCGGCGGTTGGGCGCGGGCCGGTTCCGGTAGCACCATCTCCGGGATGACCACCTCCGGCCCGATCGGCTCCCCCACGATCGCCTCCGGCACCGTCGGCACCGGCAGGGTCCGCTCGGCCCGGACGGCCCCCTCCGAGGGGACCGGTTCGGCCGGTTCCGGCACCGTGCGCTGTCCCGTTCGGGTGGGCCGCCCGGGATCGGCCACGGCAACCGGGCCGGGCACAGCCGCCGGGCCGGGCACAGCCGGCGGATCGGGCACGGCCGCCGGGCCGGGCACAGCCGGCGGATCGGATACAGCCGCCGGGCCGGGCACGACCGCCGGGCCGGGCAGCCAGCCGGCGAGATGGGCCTGGATCTGGCGGGCCACCTCGTCCGTCGGGCGGCCGGCGTCCACGACCACGAACGCCGGGTACTCCGGCAGCGTGCGGTAGGCGAGGTCGACGGCGGACAGGTAGGCCATGCTCTCGTGGTCGGTGCCCCGACGCTCGATCCGGCGGTATGCCTCGTCCGGGTCGAGGGCGAGCAGGAAGGTCACCGTCGGGGGCGGGAACACCCGGTAGGAGATCCGGGCCAGCCGCTCCCAGCGCTGTCCACCGTGCACCCGGGTGCTGACGTACTGGCAGGCCGCGTAGCGGTCCATCACCGCCGTCCGGCCGGTGACCAGGCAGCTCAGCAGCGCGGTCGCGATGGCCAGCCAGCGCAGGACCGACTCGACCGCGAGCAGGCCGCTGCGGCCGATCAGCCGTTGGGCGTCCGGCCGGCCGAGCCGCTGTGCCACCCGGCCGAGCCATCGTCGACCGCCCGCGTTGCGGTGGTAGGTGGCGGGACGGCCGGCGGCGGTGAGCGCCGTGGCCAGTTGGTGGGCCTGGGTGGTCTTGCCCGATCCGTCGATGCCGATCAGGGCGACGGCGCGCAACCGGGCTGTGCCGCGCCGCGCCCGCCGTGATCTGGACACCCTCCACAGGTTAACCGACGCTCGCTCCCTGGGAGATTTGCCGCCTTTGTGGCATACCGTCACCGAACGCGCCCAAGGCAGGTGTGGGCGACCGGAACGCCGGGTACGCAACGGTGAATCCAAGGACCCGCCCTCGGGTCGATCGATGGGAGACATAGATGGCGGAGCGCGGGGACGAGACACTGGTACACACCCTCAAGAAGGTCGCCGCCGTGCTCAAACAGTCCGAGATCCCGTTCGCACTCGGCGGCAGCTTCGCCGTGTACGCCCACGGCGGGCACTCCGGCGACCACGACGTGGACTTCCTGATCCGGGCCCAGGACAGTGACCGCGCCCTGGAGGAGCTGGTCGCGGCCGGTTTCACCGCCGAGCGGCCGCCGGAGGACTGGCTGGTCAAGGTCTTCGACGACGACCGGATGGTGGACCTGATCCACCGGCCGATCGAGACCCCGGTGACCGAGGAGACCTTCGCCGACACGGTCGTCCGGCCGGTCGACGCGATCAACATGCCGGTGCTGTCGGCCACCCAGTTGATGGTGCACAAGCTGCTCAGCTTCTCCCAGCACTACTGCGACTTCGCCCGCGGCCTGCCGCTGGCCCGGTCGTTGCGGGAGCAGATCGACTGGGAACGGGTACGGAAGGAGACGCAGCACTCGCCGTACGCGGAGGCGTTCCTGGTGCTGCTCGACCGGCTGGACGTGGTGCCCGTGGGCGCACCGGGAGGGAAGGGGACACCGTGACCGAGCACCGCGACATCGGCGCCGGACCACCTGACGAGTACGTCGAGGCGGAGATCCACCGGCTGCTCGCCGAGGATCCGGCCGTCGCCGAGCAGGGCATCACCGTGGTACGCCGGGAACGCGGCCTGATCCTGTACGGCGAGGTGGAGAGCGCGCACCGCCGGGACGAGATCCTGCGCCGGGTCACCGAGCGCTTCCCGGACGTGCCGATCAGCAGCGACATCGGGGTGATCCGCGCGCAGGCGCCCTCCGAAGTCGAACAGTTGCCGTGAGGGGGGTTCCATGGTGATCCGGATCGCCGCCGTCGGCGACGTACACATGGACGAGGACGTGGTCGGCCGGTTCCGGCCGGCGCTGGACGAGCTGCCCGGCCAGGCCGACGCGCTGCTGCTCGCCGGGGACCTGACCCGGCACGGCACCGCGGCCGAGGCGCGGTGCGTGGCGCGTGAGTTCGGTGGGCTGGGGGTGCCGGTGGTGACCGTGCTCGGCAACCACGAGCACCAGTGCGACCAGGTGCCGCAGGTGGTGGAGGTGCTCACCGACGCCGGCATCACCGTGCTGGAGGGCGACGGCATCGTGCTGGAGTGTCCCGGGGGACGCCTCGGCGTGGCCGGGGTGAAGGGCTTCGGCGGTGGCTTCGCCGGCCGGTGCGCCAGCGACTTCGGCGAGCCGGAGATGAAGTCCTTCGTCCGGACCACCACGGAGAGCGCCGACGCGCTCGGGGCGGCACTGCGGGGACTGGAGTGTGACCTGCTGGTCGCGTTGACCCACTACTCGCCGGTGCCCGACACGCTGGCCGGTGAGCCGCTGGAGATCTACCCGTTCCTCGGCTCGTACCAGTTGGGACAGGCGATCGACTCGGCGCCGACCGCGCTGGCCCTGCACGGGCACGCCCACCACGGCTCCGAGCGGGGCACCACCCCGGGTGGGGTACGGGTCCGCAACGTCGCCCATCCGGTGATCAAACAGGCGTACAGCATCTTCGAACTCGGCGATCATCTGGCCGAGAATCGGGTTTCCGAAATCAGTGGGGCGGGTATTCAGCGGCCATGGAGCTGATTCTCTGGATTCTCGCAGTCGTCCTGATCGTTGCCGGCGTGCTGGCCCTCTTCCGCAAGCAACTTCTCTGGGGCATCGTCCTCATCGTCGTCGGGCTGGTGATCGGCCCGGGCTTCGGCGTCTTTGGTTAACCCCGCCCGTCCCGTAGACCCGCCGGGGTCGTCGTGACCGGACTCCGTCCTCCCAGACAGGAGCCTCCGGCCACGGCGACCCCGGCGTCCTCTTTTCCGGTGCCGTCTGGTTTGTCCCGCGGCGCGGCCGGGCATTCGGTGGGTATGGCGATCCGCGACAGCGTCCGACCGCGTTCCGGGGCCCGCAACTGGTGGGCCCTGCTGGGGTTCGGCGCCGCCGTGCTGGTCGCCGCCGTCGTCGGCGGCCTGGCCGCCAGCGACGCCAGTGGCGAGTACGCCAACCTGAACCAACCCTCCTGGGCGCCGCCGTCGTGGCTGTTCGGACCGGTCTGGACCGCCCTGTACGCGACCATCGCGGTGGCCGGCTGGCTGGTCTGGCGGCGGGTGGGTTTCGGTCCGGCGACGTACGCCTGGATCGCCCAACTGGTGTTGAACGCCGCCTGGACCCCGCTCTTCTTCGGTGCCGGCCGGTACGGTCTGGCGTTCGCCGAGATCGTCCTGCTGTGGCTGACCATCGGTGTCACCGTCGCACTGTTCTGGCGGGCGTTCCGTCCGGCGGCGCTGTTGATGCTGCCCTACTGGGCCTGGGTCACCTTCGCCGCCGCGCTCAACTTCTCGGTCTGGCAGCTCAACAGCTGAGCTGACTTTCGTTCCGGCCCCGGTCACCGACCGGGGCCACTTTTGCAGGTCTGCGCGGTTCGGAGGCGTCGGCTACCCTCGTGGGAGCGTGCCCACGACGTGATGGCCCGGTTTCCGGATCGTTACTCGGTCGTGTCCGCCCAGGGGTGGACCTGGGGAGATGAAAGCGCTTACATGTGTGGACGCCCATCGGACCGGCGCACCCTTGACCTGCGCGCCGGCTAGGAAGGAGGACGGCATGGCGGTCTTTGCCAGACCACGCCAGGCCTTCGTGATCGCCGGCGTGCTCGGGCTGGCGGTCAGCGCCACCGCCTGCAGCAGCGGCGACAGCGGAGAGAGCAACGCCGGCACGGGTGACTGCTCGGCCTACGAGAAGTACGAGGGTCACGACGGCAAGACGGTGACCATCTACTCGTCGATCCGGGAGATCGAGGCCGACCGTCTCGACGAGTCCTGGGCCGAGTTCAGCGAGTGCACCGGGATCGAGATCGACCACCAGGGCAGCAGCGAGTTCGAGGCCCAGCTCCCCGTCCAGGTGGACGGCGGAAACGCGCCCGACCTGGCGTTCATCCCCCAGCCCGGGCTGGTCCAGCGGTTCGCCGCCGCCGGCAAGCTGAAGGCCGCCAGCGCCGACACCAAGGCCATGGCCGAGCAGAACTACTCGCCCGACTGGCTGAAGTACGGCACCGTCGACGGCACCTTCTACGGCGCGCCGCTCGGCTCGAACGTGAAGTCCTTCGTCTGGTACTCGCCGAAGACGTTCCAGGAGAAGGGTTGGACGGTCCCGGAGACCTGGGACGACCTGATCAAGCTGAGCGACACCATCGCGGACAGCGGTACCAAGCCGTGGTGCGTCGGGGTCGAGTCCGGTGAGGGCACCGGCTGGCCGGCCACCGACTGGATCGAGGACCTGATGCTGCGGACGCAGACCCCCGAGGTCTACGACCAGTGGACCACCCACGGCATCCCGTTCAACAGCCCGCAGGTCACCGAGGCGGTCGACAAGGCCGGGCAGATCCTGAAGAACGAGAAGTACGTCAACGGCGGCTTCGGCGGGGTGCGCAGCATCACCACCACCGCGTTCCAGGAGGCGGGTCTGCCGATCCTGGAGAACAAGTGCGCGCTGCACCGGCAGGCGTCCTTCTACGCCAACAACTGGCCGGAGGGCACCAAGGTCGCCGAGGACGGCGACGTCTTCGCCTTCTACCTGCCGGCGGTCGACCCGGCCAAGGGCAAGCCGGTGCTGGGTGGCGGCGAGTTCACCGTCGCCTTCAACGACCGCCCGGAGATCCAGGCCGTGCAGACGTACCTCGCCTCCGGCGAGTACGCCAACAGCCGGGCCAAGATCGGTGACTGGGTGTCGGCGAACAACAAGCTCGACCTGGCGAACGTGCCCAACCCGGTGGACAAGCTCTCCGTGGAGCTGCTGCAGGACAGCAACACCGTGTTCCGCTTCGACGGCTCGGACCTGATGCCGGCCGCCGTCGGCACCGGGACGTTCTGGAAGGGCATGATCGAGTGGCTGAACGGCAAGGACACCGCGAGTGTCCTCTCCGGTATCGAGAGCAGCTGGCCGAACTGAGGTGATCCGGGGCCCGGTCCGCGTCGCGGACCGGGCCCCGGTCTCGGCCGTGACCCGGGGAGGGACGGATGCAGTTCGACTTGGTCGAACATCAAGGCAAGTTCGTGATGCTGTTGTACGGCCTGGTGGCGTTCGTCGTCGTGGTCGGCGGGATGCTCCTGCTGCTCGACGCGGTGCCGGCCTGGTTCGCCCGGCGGCGGGAGGCGCAGTTGGTCGCCGCCTCCGCCAGCGGTGCGCCGCTGCCCCGGCGACCGCGGCGATCCGAAGGGCTCTTCGCGCTCTTCTTCCTGCTGCCGACGGTGCTGCTGCTGCTGAT
Source organism: Micromonospora yangpuensis (assembly GCF_900091615.1). Classification (NCBI taxonomy): domain Bacteria; kingdom Bacillati; phylum Actinomycetota; class Actinomycetes; order Micromonosporales; family Micromonosporaceae; genus Micromonospora; species Micromonospora yangpuensis. Next base: position 5,249,570 of record NZ_FMIA01000002.1, read on the forward strand.
CGGCCTGGTGGTGCCGGCGATCCGCACGACGGTGTTGTCCTTCATGGACGGCGGCAGCACCGAGTTCGTCGGGCTGCGTAACTACGGCTGGATGTTCAGCGAGGACTCGATCGTCCGGGTGCTGCTGAACACCCTGGCCTGGGTCATCCTGGTGCCGCTGCTGGCTTCCAGCATCGGCCTGCTCTACGCGGTCATGGTGGACCGGGTCCGGTTCGAGGCGGCGGCCAAGTCGCTGATCTTCATGCCGATGGCCATCTCGTTCGTCGGCGCGAGCATCATCTGGCGGTTCGTCTACGCCTACCGGGGTGCCGAGCAGGAACAGATCGGCCTGCTCAACCAGATCGTGGTCACCCTCGGCGGTGAGCCGAGGCAGTGGCTGCTGGACTCACCACTGAACACCCTGCTGCTCATCGTGATCATGGTCTGGATCCAGGCCGGGTTCGCGATGGTGGTGCTCTCGGCGGCGATCAAGGCCATCCCGGCGGACATCGTCGAGGCGGCCCGGCTGGACGGGGTCACCCCCTGGCAGATGTTCCGGCAGATCACCCTGCCCAGCATCAAGCCGGCCCTGATCGTCGTGGTGGTGACCATCTCCATCGCCACGCTGAAGGTCTTCGACATCGTCCGGACCTCGACCAACGGCAACTACGACACCAGCGTGGTCGCGAACGAGATGTACAACCAGGCGTTCCGGTACGGCCAGAACGGTCAGGGCTCGGCCCTGGCGGTCATGCTGTTCGTCCTGGTCATCCCGATCGTGATCTACCAGATCCGCAACCTGCGCCAGCAGCGGGAGGGCTGACATGACCACCTCTACTCCCCCGCTCGCCGCCGGCACCCAGGGCAGCAGACCGCCGACGACCACCGCGGCGCGGCGGGTCCGCAAGCGGCTGACCAGCCGTACCGCGACGATCGTGTCGATCGTCATCGCGGCGGTCTGGACCATCCCCACCTTCGGGCTCCTCGTCTCCTCGTTCCGCCCGGAGCAGCAGCTCAAGACCACCGGCTGGTGGACGTTCTTCCGCGATCCGCAGTTCACCTTCGACAACTACCAGCAGGTGCTCTTCGGTCGGGGCGCGTCCTCCGGGCAGCTCGCCGGCTACTTCATCAACTCGTTGGTGATCACCCTGCCGTCGGTGCTCTTCCCGCTCGCCTTCGCCGCGATGGCGGCGTACGCGCTGGCCTGGATCAACTTCCGCGGCCGGGACTGGCTCTACATCGCCATCTTCGCCCTGCAGATCGTGCCGTTGCAGATGGCCCTGGTGCCGCTGCTGAGCTTCTTCTCCCGGGGGGTGAGTGTGGCCGGGGTGACCCTGATGCCGGCCTGGAACCTCGTCGGCGAGGAGCGGTACATCCAGGTGTGGTTCGCGCACACCTGCTTCGCCCTGCCGTTGGCGGTGTTCCTGCTGCACAACTTCGTCTCGCAGTTGCCGAAGGACCTGATGGAGGCGGCCCGGGTGGACGGGGCAACCCACCCGAAGATCTTCCGCACCATCGTGCTGCCGCTGATCGCCCCGGCGCTCGCCGCGTTCGGCATCTTCCAGTTCCTCTGGGTCTGGAACGACCTGCTAGTCGCGTTGATCTTCGCCGGTGGCAGCAGCGACGTCGCCCCGTTGACCGTGCGGCTCGGCGAGATGGCCGGCACCAGGGGCAACGAGTGGCAACGGTTGACCGCCGGGGCGTTCGTCTCGATGGTCGTACCGTTGATCGTGTTCCTCTCTCTGCAGCGCTACTTCGTCCGTGGTCTACTCGCGGGCAGCGTGAAGGGTTGACCCGACCTCCGCCGCCGGCCGCACCCACGGCCGGCGGCGGAGGTGGTCACGAAGCGGGGAGAGCGTGACAAGGATCGACGATGTCGCCCGGCTGGCCGGGGTCTCCACGGCCACCGTCTCCCGGGCGCTGCGCGGCCTGCCGACCGTCTCGGCGGCCACCCGGCACCGGGTGCTCGCCGCCGCCGAACACCTGGAGTACGCGGTCTCGCCGAGCGCGTCCCGGCTGGCCGGCGGCCGGACCGGCACGGTCGCCGTGGTGGTGCCCCGGATCACCAGGTGGTTCTTCAGCACCGTGGTCGAGGCGGTCGAGGAGTCCCTGCACCAGTCCGGCTACGACCTGCTGCTGCACAACCTGGGCGGCCGCCGGCAGATGCGTCAGCGCGTGCTGCAGACCGCCGGCCTGCACAAGCGGGTCGACGCGATCATGCTGGTCGCCACGCCACTGCGGGTGAGCGACCTGACCGCGCTGGGCCGGCTGGACCTGCCCGGGGTGACCATCAGCTCCGGCACCGTCGTACCCGGGTGGCCCTGCGTACGCATCGACGACGTGGCCGCCGCCCGGACCGCCACCCGGCACCTGCTGGATCTCGGCCACCGCCGGATCGCGCACATCTCCGGCGACCCCGACGACGAGTTGGCGTTCACCACCCACCTGGACCGTCGTCGGGGCTACCAGGAGGCGTTGCGGGCGGCCGGGCTGCCGCTCGATCCGAGCCTGGACGTGGAGTCGCAGTTCACCATCGACGGCGGCACCCGGGCCACCGAGGAGCTGTTACGCCGGGGTGACCCGCCCACCGCGATCTTCGCCGCCTGTGACGAGATGGCGATGGGGGCGGTGAGCGCGCTGCGCGACGCCGGGCTGCGGATACCGCAGGACGTCAGCGTGATCGGCATCGACGACCACGACCTGGCCGGGGTGCTCGGACTGACCACCATCGCCCAGCCCGCGGCCGAGCAGGGCCTGCTCGCCGCCCGGGTGCTGCTCGACCCGCTGCGCGGCCTGCTCGACGCTCAGGCCGGCAGCGCAGCCGTCGCCACGACCGACGGCGGCTCCGCCACCCGCGGCGGCTCGGCGACCGGTGCCGACGCGGGTCCACCGCCGGTCGCGGGCGGCGGTGAGCCGGCGGGCCGGTCGGTCATCCTGCCCACCCGACTGGTGGTACGCGCCTCCACCGGCCCACCCCGGGCGGACTGAATCCCGGACGCCGAGCGGAGAACGGCATCACCGGCACCGCCGCTGGGCACAATTGACCCGCGACCGTACGGCTCGACACCCGGGAGAAGACCCTGAACACCAACACGACGCCCCAGGAAGCTGCCCGTTCCACCCCCGGCTGGTGGACCGAAGCCGTCATCTACCAGATCTACCCCCGGTCCTTCGCCGACTCCGACGGCGACGGCATCGGCGACCTGCCGGGCATCACCGCCCGCCTCGACCACCTCGCCGAACTCGGTGTGGACGCGGTCTGGCTGTCCCCGTTCTACCCCTCGCCGCAGGCCGACGCCGGCTACGACGTGGCCGACTACCGGGACGTCGAACCCCTGTTCGGCAAGCTCTCCGACGCCGACCGGCTGATCGCCGAGGCGAAGTCGAGGGGCCTGCGGACCATCGTCGACCTGGTGCCGAACCACACCTCGTCGGCGCACGTCTGGTTCCAGGCCGCGCTGGCCGCCGCACCGGGCAGCGCCGAGCGGCAGCGGTACGTCTTCCGCGACGGGCTCGGCCCGGCCGGTGACGAGCCGCCGAACGACTGGCAGAGCGTCTTCGGCGGGCCGGCGTGGACCCGGGTCACCGAGTCCGACGGCCGGCCGGGCCAGTGGTACCTGCACCTGTTCGACACCGCCCAGCCCGATCTGAACTGGGACAACCCGGAGGTCCGCGCGGAGTTCCTGGACGTGCTGCGGTTCTGGCTGGACCGGGGGGTGGACGGCTTCCGGGTGGACGTGGCACACGGCCTGGTCAAGCAGGCCGACCTGGCCAACTGGGAGGAGCCGCAGGAGATCCTCTCCGGGCAGGAGGTGGACAAGCCGCGCCCGCCGATGTGGGACCAGGACGGCGTACACGAGATCTACCGCGAGTGGCGTCGGGTGCTCGACTCCTACGACGGCGAGCGGATCCTGGTCGCCGAGGCCTGGGTCGAGCCGGCCGAGCGGCTGGCCCGGTACGTCCGGCCGGACGAGATGCACCAGGCCTTCAACTTCGAGTTCCTCCTGGCGGCCTGGACCGCACCGGCCCAGTACGCGGTCGTCACCCGGTCCCTGGAGGCCACCGAAGCGGTCGGCGCGCCCACCACCTGGGTGCTGTCGAACCACGACGTGGTGCGGCACGCCTCCCGGCTCGGGCTGCCGATCGGCACCCCCCGGCCCAACGGCATCGGGGCCGACGACCCGCAGCCGGACGCCGCGCTCGGGCTGCGCCGGGCCCGGGCGGCCACCCTGCTGATGCTCGCCCTGCCCGGCTCCGCCTACCTGTACCAGGGTGAGGAGCTGGGGCTGCCGGAGCACACCACGCTCGCCGACGAGGTCCGCCAGGACCCGACGTACCACCGCACCGGCGGAGCCCAACGGGGCCGCGACGGCTGCCGGGTACCGATCCCGTGGGAGGCCGACGCCCCGTCGTACGGCTTCGGGCCGACCGACGCGAGCTGGCTGCCGCAGCCGACGAGCTGGGCGGAGTACGCCCTGGACCGGCAGCGCGGGGTGCCCGGCTCGACGTACGAGCTGTACCGCACCGCGCTGCGGCTACGCCGGGAACACCAGCTCGGCCGGGGCACGCTACGCTGGCTGGAGTCCCCCGACGAGGTACTGGCCTTCGCCAACGGCCCACTGACCGTGCTCACCAACTTCGGCGCGACCCCGCTGCCCCTGCCGGCCGGCGCCGAACTGCTGCACACCAGCGCCCCGCTCGACACCGACGGCCACCTTCCCACCGACACCACCGCCTGGCTCCACACCCCCTGACCGGTGGTAAGGAAGGGCCCCTTGTTAACGCTTTCGGTAGAGAGGGTCACCCCGCTCACCGTCAGCCGTTAATAAGGGGCCCTTCCTTACCGGATAACGGAGTCCTTAGCGGAGGTGGTCGGCGCGGGTGTGGAGGAGGGCCTGCACCTGCTCGATGTCGCGGGGGCTGGTGCGGGAGGCGAGCCAGTACATGATGCCGGTGGGCACGAAGAAGAGCTGGAAGGCGGCCAGCCCGACGGCGTAGTTCAGCGGCGGCGGGAAGGCCGCCCGGAGCCCGTGGAAGGCCACCCCGACCAGCCCGTTGCCGGCCGCCCGCCCCACCCCGTTCACCAGGTTGCCGAGGCTGTACACGGTGCCCCGGTGCTCCGGCGGGTTGACGTCGGCGATCAGGGCGAACCAGTTCGGCGAGTTCGCCGAGGTCAACGCCAGCGCCACGATCGCGGTGAGCAGGCTGAACCCGACGGTCGGCTCGGTGAACACGCTGCCGAGCACGGCCCGTACCACCGTGCCGGCCCCCGCCCCGTCGGGCACCTGGATGCTGATCGGTACGAAGAAGAGCACCAGGTAGAACGGTACGGCCGCGAGGATGCCCACCGCCGCGACCAGCGCCCGGCCCCGGGCGGTACGCCGCTGCAACCAGTCGCCGATCAGTCCGCCCACGATGGAGAACACCCCGCCGAGCTGGAAGAGGGTGGCGAAGACGCTGCCCACCACCACCGCCGTGGCGGCCGAGTAGCCCTGCTGCTGGGCGCGCTCGGCGAAGAGCACCGGCAGCCAGACCAGCGAGCCGAAGGCCGCCTGCGCGGTCAGCCCCTGCAGGATCAGCCAGTGGTTGGTCCGGCGGGCCAGGATCCGGGGCAGGTCGGCCCGGGTGATCCGGTAGTCGTAGTCACCGCCGGCGGCGAGCGCGTCGACCAGTTCCGGCTCGCTCTGCCCCCGCCGCACGTCGAAGGTGAACAGGTACGCCGCCGTGGCGGCCAGCCCGACCACGCTGAGCACGAGGAACGGCCGCCGCCAGTCGACCGCGCCGAGAATCCCGCCGGTGAGCGTCCCGGCCAGGGTGCCGACCCCCTGGGACAGCCCCCAGAAGCTCATCACCAGGCCCCGGCGACGCGGCGAGATCAGGTCGGTGACCACCGAGAACCCCACCGAGCCGACCGCGCCGAGCCCGACGGCCGCGAGCAGTTGCGCGGCCAGGAAACCGGGGTACGACGTGGCGAGCGCGCTGCCGCCGGTGCCGGCCGCCCAGAGCAGGGTGCCCACCATCAGCAGCGGTTTGCGGTCGCGCCGGTCGCCGACGTACGCCCAGATCACCGCGGCCACCGCGCTGACCAGGAAGGTCGCCGCCGTGACCAGCCCGATCATGCGCTGGGGTACGTCGAGGTCGGCGGCGATCGGTCCGTACAGCGGCGGCACCAGGCCGATCGCCACGTTGTCCAGCGAGGCGAGGATGACGAAGACCACGACGCTGTAGAGCCGGTGCGCCGCCGTGCCGCCCCACGCGTTGCGCACTCCGTCTCCCGCCCTCGTCCCGTCCGCCACGCCATGAGCAGCAGATCACGACGACGGATCGGTATGCCCGGCGGCCCACCGAGGATCAGGCGGACGGGCGTCCCGGCCGCCCGGAGCCCCGGACGGTAGCCGGCCCGGCCACCCGGAGCCCCGAACGATAGCCGGCCCGGCCACCCGGAGCCCCGAACGGTAGCCGGCCCGGCCACCCGGAGCCCCGGACGCTAGCCGGCCCGGCCTTCCGGAGCCCCGGACGGTAGCCGGCCCGGCCGCCCGGATCCCCGACGGTGGGCGGGGATCCGGACTGGCTCAGCCGAGGGGGCTCAGCCGGTGAGTCGGTCGGTCACCAGGTCCCGGGCCTGCTGGTACCGGTGCCGGATCGCGGGGACGCCGTCGGCGGCGTACTCCTCGGTGCCGGCCAGTGGCCAGGTCGGCGGCGTCGCCCCACCGAGGGCGACCCAGGCGGCCTGGCGCGCGGCCCCGTCGGCGACGTACTCGCCGGGTGGCGGGACGACGACCGGGCAGCCGAAGACCTGCGGGGCGATCCGGCGGACCGCCGCCGACCGGGCGCCGCCACCGACCAGCAGCACCCGCTCGACCCGGGCGCCCTGCGCGCGCAGCGCGTCGAGGCCGTCGGCGAGCGCGCAGAGCATGCCCTCGACGGCGGCCCGGGCCAGGTGGGCGGCGGTGGAGGTACGCAGGGTCAGCCCGTGCACGGCTCCGGTGGCGTCCGGCCGGTTCGGGGTCCGTTCGCCCTCCAGGTAGGGGACCATGACCAGCCCGTCCGCCCCGGGCGGCCCGGCCAGCGCCAGGTCGGCCAGCTCGTCCAGGGTGACCCGGAGCATTCCGGCGGCGGCGTCGAGCACCCGGGCGGCGTTGAGCGTGCAGACCAGGGGCAGGAACCGACCGGTGGCGTCGGCGAAGCCGGCGACCTCGCCGGCCGGGTCGGCCGCCGGGGTGTCGGCGACGCTGAACACGGTGCCGGAGGTGCCGATCGAGACGACGACGTCACCGGGTCGGGCGCCGACGCCCAGCGCGGCGGCGGCGTTGTCGCCCGCCCCGGCGCCGAGCAGGGCCCCGCCCGAGGACGCGCCGCCGGGCAGCGCGGCACCGGCCAGGGTGCCGGCGGACTCGGCCGCGCCGAGCACCTCCGGCACCCGGGGCCGTTGACCGAGGGCCTGTTCCAGCAGGTCGGGACGGTACCGGCCGGTCGGGGTGGACCAGTATCCGGTGCCGCTGGCGTCGCTGCGGTCGGTACGCAACGACGCCAGGTCGGCGGCCCCGCCCAACCGCCAGGTAAGCCAGTCGTGTGGCAGGCAGACCCCGGCGACGCGGGCGGCGTTCGCCGGCTCGTGACGGGCCAGCCAGCGCAGCTTGGTGACGGTGAAGCTGGCCACCGGGACGGAGCCGACCGCGTCGGCCCAGAACCGGCGGCCGGCCTCCCCCTCGCCGGCCTCGGCGACCAGCTCGGCGGCGGCACCGGCCGAGCGGGTGTCGTTCCAGAGCAGCGCCGGCCGGACCACCTCCCCGGCGGAGTCCAGGCAGACCATGCCGTGCTGCTGCCCGGCGACGGAGACGGCCGCCACGTCGGCCAGCCCACCGGCGGCGTCGACCGCCGTCTCCAGGGCCTGCCACCAGGCCCGGGGATCGACCTCGGTGCCGTCCGGGTGCGGAGCCCGGCCCTGGCGGACCAGGGTTCCGGTCTCCGCGTCCCGGATCACCACCTTGCAGGACTGGGTGGACGAGTCCACCCCGGCGACCAGCGCCATCCCGGCCTACCTCAGCGCGCGCCGAGCAGGTGCTCGACGGCGAGCTGGTTGAGCCGGACGAAACCGAAGCCCTTCGCCGCGGTCGCGTCCACGTCGAAGGTCTCGAACGCGGAGGTGTCGGCGAGCAGCTCGGTGTAGGTCTCGCCGGGGTTCAGCGTCGGCTGGGCCAGCTCGGCGACCTTGCTGGCGGCCAGCGCCTCGGCCACCTCCGGGTCCGCCCGGAAGGCCGCCGCGCGCTCCTTGAGCAGCAGGTACATCCGCATGTTCGCCTCCGCCGAGGCCCACACGCCGGCGATGTCCTCGGTCCGCGACGGCTTGTAGTCGAAGTGCCGGGGGCCGGTGTAGGCGGGCGCGCCCTCCGGGCCGCCGTGCTCCAGCAGGTCGACCAGGGCGAACGCGTTGATCAGGTCACCGTGGCCGAAGACCAGGTCCTGGTCGTACTTGATGCCACGCTGGCCGTTGAGGTCGAGGTGGAACAGCTTGCCCTGCCAGAGCGCCTGGGCGATGCCGTGGGCGTAGTTGAGCCCGGCCATCTGCTCGTGGCCCACCTCGGGGTTGAGGCCGACCAGCTCCGAGTGCTCCAGGGTGGAGATGAAGGCGAGCGCGTGCCCGACGGTGGGCAGCAGGATGTCGCCGCGCGGCTCGTTGGGCTTGGGCTCGATGGCGAAGCGCAGGTCGTAGCCGCGGTCGACGACGTACTGGGTGAGCAGGTTGACGCCCTCGCGGTAGCGCTCCAGCGCGGCCTGCACGTCCTTGGCCACGTCGTACTCGGAGCCCTCCCGGCCGCCCCACATGACGAACGTCTTCGCGCCCAGCTCGGCGGCGAGGTCGACGTTGCGCAGCACCTTGCGCAGGGCGTACCGGCGGATGTCCCGGTCGTTGCTGGTGAAGCCGCCGTCCTTGAAGACCGGGTGGGTGAACAGGTTGGTGGTGACCATCGGCACCACCAGGCCGGTCTCGTCGAGGGCCTTGCGGAACCGGGCGATGTGCTGGTCCCGGGTGGCGGCGTCGACCCCGAACGGGATCAGGTCGTCGTCGTGGAAGGTGATCCCGTACGCGCCGAGCTCGGCGAGCCGGTGCACCGCCTCGACCGCGTCCAGCTCTTCGCGGGTGGCTTCGCCGAACGGGTCGCGGGCCGTCCAGCCCACCGTCCAGAGGCCGAAGGAGAACTTGTCGGCGGGAGTGGGACGGGGTGCCATGCCGGACCTCCGGTGTCGTCGTACGTTATTTGTTCAGTGATTGAATTATTTGGCGGCGCTGTGGCAGTGTCAAGAGGTGAGTCGAGCCAGCAGCCCGGCCGGCGCGGTCCGCCAGGGCAGCCTCCGGGAACTCAACCTCGCCGTGGTGCTGCGCCGGATCGCCGCCGCCGCCGACCGGCCACCGTCGCGCGCCGATCTGGCCGCCGACACCGGGTTGACCCGGGCCACCGTCTCGGCCGTGGTCGACGACCTGATCGGCGGCCGGTTGGTCACCGAGGCGGCCCCGGCACCGCGTACCGGCGCCGGACGGCCCGCCCGGGGCCTGGTGCTCGCCGACGACGGCCCGGCCGGTCTCGGCCTGGAGGTCAACGTCGACTACCTGGCCGCCTGCGTGGTCGACCTCGCCGGTTCCGTCCGGCACCACACCGTGCGCCGGGCCGACCTGCGTCCGGTCTCCCCCGCCGACGCGCTCGCCCAACTGGGTGAGCTGGCCGTCCGGGCCCGCGCCGACGCCCGCCGGCAGGGCCTCACCCTGGCCGGTACGGCCCTCGGCGTGCCCGGACTGGTAGGCGACGGCGGACTGGTCCGGCTCGCGCCGAACCTGGGCTGGCGGGAGGTGGACGTACCGGCCCTGCTGCGCCGGCACCTGCCCCCGATCAGACCGGTCGCCGGGGTGCCGGCGCTGGTGGTCGACAACGAGGCCAACCTCGCGGCGCTCGGCGAACTGCACGCCGGGACGGCCGGACCGCACAGCTTCCTGCACATCTCCGGCGAGGTGGGCATCGGTGCCGGCATCGTGCTCGACGACGCGCTGTTCCGCGGCGCCCGCGGCTGGAGCGGCGAGATCGGCCACATCCCGGTCGACCCCGAGGGTCGACCGTGCCGGTGCGGCGGCCAGGGCTGCCTGGAGCAGTACGCCGGACAGGAGGCGGTGCTGGCCGCCGCCGGCCTGACCGGGGCGGACCTGCCGGCGGACACCGCGGCGACCCGGCTGACCGACCTCGCCGCGGCCGGGGAACCCACCGCGCTGCGGGCCCTGCACGACGCCGGCACCGCGCTCGGGGTGGCGATCGCCGCCGTGGTGAACCTGCTGGACCTGGACACCGTGGTCCTCGGCGGCGGATACGCCCCGCTGACCCCCTGGCTCCGGCCACCGGTGCTGGCCGAGATCTCCCGCCGGGTGCTCACCGCCGCCTGGTCGCCGGTGACCGTCCGCCCGGCCACCCTCGGCCCGGAGGCCGCCGTGGTCGGCGGGGCCGGGTCGGTGGTCCGGCAGATCATCGCCGAGCCCATCGGTTGGCTGGCCGGTCGACGCACTTCCTGGATGGGCGATCCCAGCTCCACCTCGGTACTCTTGCCGAAAGGCAACGATCCGCCGTCCTAGGGAGTGCGGTACCAGCATGCGCACAGGTCAACCGACCGTAGCGCCCGGCGACCACCGGTGACGACGCTCCGCCGGGGCGGTCTCGCCGGCCCGGTCAGTGGCGCCGGACAGGTCTCCCGCCGTACCCCGCGAACAGCCGACGAGACCCGCATCCCCACCGACGACCGGCTTGCCCGGGAGTTGCTGGACGGGCTCGCCGAGGCGGTCGTGACCACCGACGGGGCCGGGAAGGTCACCCTGGTCAACGCGATGGCGGCCGAGTTGCTCCCGGAGGTGTCCCCCGGCGCCGACCTGGCCGGTTGCCCGGTCCCGACGCTCGCCCGGGCGGTCGCCGCAGGTGCCGACAGTTTCGACACCGAGCACCACGACCGTCGGCTGCGCGGCACCAGACGACCGTTGGCCGGCGGCGGGTACGCCTGGTACGTGCGGGACGTCACCGAGGAACACGCCCGGACCGACGCCCTGCTGGCGGAGCGCTCCCGCACCGCCTTCCTCGCCCAGGCCGGCAGCCGACTCGGCGTGTCGCTGCACCGGGACCAGACGCTGCGCACCACCGTGACCCTGCCGGTGCCGTACCTCGCCGACGCGGCGATCGCCGTCCACCTGCCGCCCCCGCCGGCCGAGCACGCCCCGCACTGGGTCCGGTACGCCGACGGCGACCCCACCCCGGGCAGCGGGACCGGCTCGTGGCAGCTCACCGGGGCGGTGCCCGGACTCGCCGCGGCACTCGACGGTGACGCGGGAGATCCGAGCCCCTGGCTGGACGCCGAGCTGGCGGACCTGGCCGCTCTGCTGCCGGCCACCTTCGGCCGGCCCGGCACCGTGCTGGTCAGCCCGATGATGGGCGCCGGCGGTCCGGCCGGCGCGCTGGTGCTGGTCCGTCGCGCCGGTCGGGCCGGTTTCGACACCCGGGACATCGACCTGGCCCGTGAGTTCGCCGCCCGCGCCGGAGCAGCCCTGGCCACCGCCGACCTGTACGGCGAGCAGACCCACCTGGCCCGGGTGCTGCAGAACAGCCTGCTCCCCCCGGACCTGCCCCGGGTACCCGGCATCTCGCTGGCCGGCGGTTACCGGGCGGCCGGGGACAGCCTGCGCATCGGTGGCGACTTCTACGACGTGTTCCGCACCGGCGACGGCGGCATGTTCGCGCTCGGCGACGTCTGCGGCAAGGGCGTCGGCGCGGCGGTGCTCACCGGCCGGGTACGCCAGTCGTTGCAGACCCTGAGGCTGGTCGAGCACCGCCCGCTGGCCCTGATCGAGCTGCTCAACCGGGCCCTCTTCGACACGCCCGACGCCGCCCGGCGCAGCCAGTTCACCACGCTGCTGCTGGGCTCGATGACCCACCAGCCCGACGGCGGCCTGCGGCTGCGGATCGCCGGCGGCGGGCACCCCGCGCCGCTGGTGCTGCGTGCCGACGGCACGGTCACCCCGGTCCGGGTCGGTGGGATGCCGATCGGTGCCCTGGCCGACGCCCGGTTCGCCGAGGTCGAGATCCGACTCGCCCCGGGTGAGCTGCTGCTGGCGCACACCGACGGGATCACCGAGGCCCGGGGTGGCCCGCAGGACCTGGAGATGTTCGGCGAGCACCGGTTGCACCGGGCGCTGGCCGCCGGGGCCGGGCTGCCCCCGGCGGCGGTGGTCGACCGGCTGCTGCAACTGGTCGACGAGTGGCTGGACGGGCAGAGCCACGACGACATCGCCATGCTGGCCATCGGCACGGACCCGGAGAGCTGCTCGTCCCGCCGGAGCGGGACGACGGAGAGCTGCTCGTCCCGCCGGAGCGGAACGACGGAGTGAGCGACGCCGTGGTGCGGGCGTACCTCGACTGCCTGGAGCGGGTCGACGCCCCGGCGGCGGTCCGCTTGGTCGCCGGGTTGCTCGACGCCGGCTGGTCGGTCGCCGACGTGCTGGTGGACGTGGTCGCCCTCGGCCAACGGGAGATCGGCCGACGGTGGTTGACCGGGCAGTGGAGCGTCGCCGAGGAACACGCGGCGACGCACGTCAGCGAGTTGGTGGTGGCCGCGGTGGCCGCCCGGACGTCCGTACCGCCGAAGGCCGGGCACGCGGTGGTGGCCTGTGTCGAGGGCGAGTGGCACGCGTTGGCCGCCCGGATCGTCGCCGAGGTGGTCCGGGCCGAGGGTTGGCGGGTGACCTTCCTCGGCGCCAGCGTGCCGGCCCGCCACCTCGTCTCCTACCTGCACCAGAGCGGGCCGGACGCGGTGCTGTTGAGCTGTGTGCAGCCCAACCGGCTGATCCGGGCCGCCCGGATGATCGAAGCCTGCCGCTCGGCCGGGATGCCGGTCATCGCCGGTGGTCCCGGCTTCGGTCCGGACGGACGGTGGGCCACGGCGGTGGGCGCGACGGCCTGGGGCGGATCGGCCCGGGACGCCGCCAGACTGCTGGTGCGGCACGGGCATCCCGGCTTCGGCGCCGGCCCGGTGCCGCCACCCGGCGCGGACGAGTACGTCGCGGTGCTGCGCCGCCGCCGGGAGGTCGTACAGCTCACCGTCCGGACCGTCGACCCGCCCGAGGACCGGGCCGAGGAGGTGGCGAACGCGGTGGCCCACCTGGTGGACGCGTTGGCCGCCGCCATCCGGGTGGATGATCCACAACTGCTTGTCGACTTCGTGACCTGGCAGGACGCGGCGTTGGCCGGCCGCGGAGACAAACGCCCACTGCTGGACACCGTGCTGACCAGCTGTGCCACCGTCCTGGCCGAGCACCCGCAGGCCCGGCACTACCTACGGCTGACCCGCGCCGCGGTCGCCCGGTCCGGTTGAGCCCGCGGCCGGCGCTGGCCACCGGGCGGCCGGCGCCCCGGCCGGGTCGGGTCAGGCCGAGCGGGCGACCGGTGGACCGTCCGGGTCGGGTCAGGCCGAGCGGGCGACCGGTGGACCGTCCGGGGCCGTGGGATCGGCGACCAACGACGGCCAGGGTGGTGAATCGTCGCCGGCCCGCCACCGGTCCGGGCGGATCTCCCGCGACAACCGCCCCGACGGGGGCTCGTCGCCGGCCGGGCGGTCCCGCTCGTGGGTCTGTCCGGTCGCCGTCGGCTCCTGCGGGTCGTCGTCCGGGCCTCGGTCGGGCCCGGCGCCGCTGTCCGCCGAGGGGTCCCGGCTGACCTGGTCGAACTCCACCATGCCGCGCAGCAACGCCTGCCGGCCCGCCGGGCTCATCCGGGCCAGCACCTCGGCCAGCCGCTGCCGACGATCCGCCTGCAGTTCGTCCAGGAGCCGGCGGGCCTCCCGGGTCAGGTGCAGCGAGATCTCCCGTCGGTCGGAACGACCGGGCTCCCGCTCCAGCATGCCGGCGGCCTCCAGCCGGTCACAGAGCCGGCTCGCCGAGGACAGGAGCATCTGCAACTCACTGGCGAGCCGGCGGAGGTTGATCCCGTCGTGCTGCTCCACCACCATCACGGCGCGCAGCTGAGCGCTGGACAGCCGAGCGACCGGTCGCTGCAGGGCCGCCTCCCAGACGGCCAGCAGGGTGCCTGCCGCGTCGTCCAACGCGGCAGCCATACTCGTCTCAGGTCCGAGCGGACCACGATTCTCGGCCATGTTGGGCACGACATTACCCCGTGGCCCCTGGTGAACGGCCAGTTGAGAGAGGTCGAGCATGAGCGCAGCGGAGGACCGGGCCCGGCGGAGCCTGATCGAGGCACCGGCCGATCTCCTGCTCGACCGGCTCGGTGCCGAGCTGGCCACCGCGTACGGGATCACCTCGGTCGAGCTCTACCAGGTCGACTACCGCCTCGCCGAGTTGCTGCCGCTGGGCGAGGGTGCGCCGCTGACCAGCCCGGGTCACCCCGCCTGGCGCTGCTTCGACCATCAGGAGCCGATCCTGGTCCAGCAGGTCGGCTGGTTCCCGGTCGGCATGCGGGGTGAGCGGCGCGGGGTGCTCCGGATCGCCCCGGTGCCCGCCGACCCGGACACCGTCGAGGCGCTCGCCGGCATCGCCACCGCCCTCGGCCACGAGCTGACCGCCGTCTCGGCCGGTACCGACGTGTACCGGGCGGCCCGACGCAGCCGTCGGCTCACCCTCGCCGCCGAGATGCAGTGGGAGCTGCTGCCCGCCCGCAGCCGGGTCCGCCCCTCGTTCAGCCTGGCCGGGCAGTTGGAGCCGGCGTACGCGGTGCGAGGTGACAGCTTCGACTGGTCCGACGACGGCGACCGGTTGTGGCTCGCGACGATCAACGGCACCGGCGAGGGGGTCGCCGCCGCCCTGCTCACCTCGCTGGCCACCTACGCGTTGCGGAACGCCCGCCGGGCCGGGCTGAGCCTGGCCGACCAGGCCGCCCTGGCCGACCAGGCGGTCTACGCCCTGCACCAGGGCGAGCAGCACCTCTCCACCCTGCTGATGGAGGTGGAGCTGCGCTCCGGCGTGCTGACCGTCGTCGACGCCGGCTCTCCCCGGCTGGTGCTGCTGCGCGACGACGACGTGCACGACCTGCCGATCGAGGCGCAGTTCCCGCTCGGCATGTTCGAGGGCACCGACTACCGGGAGCAGCGGTTCGACCTGCGGCCCGGCGACCGGCTCTTCGTGGTCAGCGACGGGGTCGTCGACGCCGTCGGGCGCGACGTCCGGTACGGCGACACGGCGCTGGAGCGCTTCCTGCGCCGTACCGGGCCGTTGGCACCGCTGGACGCGGTCCGCTCGCTCATCGGCGACCTGCGGGCGTTCGTCGCCGGTGACCTGATCGACGACGCCGTGGTGGTCTGCCTGGACTGGACCGGCCCCCAGCCCTCCGGTGGCCGGGTCAGTACGCTCCCCGACCGTTGAGCACCGCGCCGACGGTCTTCCACAGGATGGTCAGGTCGGCGGCGAGCGACCAGTTCTCCACGTAGTAGAGGTCGAGCCGGATGCCGTCCTCCCAGCTCAGGTCGGAGCGTCCGCTGACCTGCCAGAGCCCGGTCATGCCCGGCTTGACCAGCAGCCGGCGGGCGACGTCGCCGTCGTAGCGGGCCACCTCGGAGGGCAGCGGCGGCCGGGGGCCGACCAGGCTCATCTGCCCGAACAGCACGTTCGCCAGTTGGGGCAGCTCGTCCAGGGACCACTTGCGCAGCAGCCGCCCGACCCGGG
Source organism: Micromonospora yangpuensis (assembly GCF_900091615.1). Lineage (NCBI taxonomy): Bacteria > Bacillati > Actinomycetota > Actinomycetes > Micromonosporales > Micromonosporaceae > Micromonospora > Micromonospora yangpuensis. The sequence continues at coordinate 5,265,243 of NZ_FMIA01000002.1, forward strand.
TCACCCGCGGGTCGTCGCGCATCTTGAACAGCAGTCCGTCGGTCTCGTTGCGGGCGGCCAGCTCGGCCAGCAGGGCGTCGGCGTCGACGACCATGGTGCGGAACTTGAAGACGCCGAACTCCTCGCCACCCTGACCCACCCGGACCTGCCGGAACAGCACCGGCCCCCGGCTGTCCAGCTTGATCGCCAACGCGATCACCACCAGCAGCGGCAGCAGCAGCGTGAGCGCGACCGAGGCGGCCGCCCGGTCGACGAAACCCTTCACCAGTTTGCGGGCTCCCCGGAACTCCGGCGCCTCGACGTGGATCAGCGGCAGACCGGCGACCGGCCGGGTGTGGATCCGCGGACCCGCGACGTCGGTGAGCGCCGGCGCGAGCACCAGGTCCACCCCGGTGCCCTCCAGCTGCCAACCGAGGCGACGCAACCGGGTAGCGGTCAGCTCCCCGGAGGCGGTGACCGCGACGGTGTCCGCCCCGATCGCCGCGGCGGCCTCCGGGATACCCCGGAACGACCCCACCACCGGTACGTCGCCGAGCCGCTGCGCCACCGGTGCCAGCAGGGCGTCCGGGATGCAGGCCCCGACCACGTGGTAGCCGGCGTACGGTTCCCGCCGCAGGGTGTGCACCAGCTCCAGCACGTGGGCGGTGTCCCCCACCACCAGCACCCGACGGGACCAGCCGGCCCCCCGGATCCGGGCCCGGTGCAGGTGCTTGCGGGCGGCGTACCGGGCCACCTCCAGGCCGATGGTGCCGAAGGCGAAGGAGATGGCGAGGAAGCCCCGGGAGACCCCCACGTCGAAGATGTAGCCGAGGATCGCGACGCTGCCGGCCAACCGCAGACTGGCGGTGCTGACCCGGCGGTACTCGTCCGCCCCGTAACCGAGCACCCGGTCGTCGTAGCAGCGCATCGCCTTGAGTGAGACCAGCCAGGCGAGCACCAGTCCGGGGGCCACCAGGACGTACGGGATCTGCGATCCGATCGGGTCCCGGTCACCGAACCGGGTCAGGTAACCCGCCAGGACGGCGAGCACCACGATGCTGGTGTCCAGCACCATCAGGGTCTGCACGTACGTCCGTTGTTCGGCGCGGGCGGCCGGCCGGGACGGCCCGGTGCCCGGCTTCGGCGACGTCCTGGCGGGGGTCAACAGCGTCGCCGCGGCCACCGGTCCTCCCACAGTCTCTCGGTGCCGGCTCCGGCGAGACGACGGCCCGTCGTGGACCTCGTGCCGGAGGCACTCCGACATCTTGCCCTGGCAATGATGAATACCAATTGCTTCGGACGCATTGCTGTCACTTTTCCACCGGACGGCGGAGCCGGGACAGACCCCTCGTACCGTTGATTCGACACACCGAGCCGCCAGGTCCCGCGAATCAGCGGGGAGCGGTCGGCCGGAGGGCGATCGCCTTCAGGAAGATCTCGCCGATCTTGGTGGGATCCTCGGTAACGAACGCGCCACCACCGGTCACCTTCGTGATCGACTCCAACTCCGTCCGACTGACCTCGCTGCCGATCCCGATCACGACCACCTGCACGGGGCGCTCGGGGTCGGCGAGCCGCTTCAACTCGGCGAGCAGCTTCGCCTGCGAGATACCGTCGGCGTCCTCGTTCTTGCCGTCGGTGAAGAGCACCACGGAGTTGACCCGCCCAGGCTCCCAGCCCCCCTGGACCGTCTGGTAGGCGGCGAGCAGGGTGTCGTACAGGCCGGTGTCGCCGCTGGACGGCGTGATCGTGCTGAGACCCTGGTCCAGGCGACCCCGCTGGGTGGCGAGCGGGCCGATCCCGACCAGCTCCTTCCAGTCCTGGTCGCCGACCAGCCTGGTGGAGAAGGTCCACAGGCCGATCGACCAGGAGTCGTCGAACAGTCCCAGACCTCGGCGCGCCGCCTCCACGGTGACCTGTGCCCGGGTGGCGTTGTTGGCGCTGGGTACCTCGTTCTTCATCGACCCGGAGACGTCGATGACGCAGAGCATCCGACCGGACTGGGTGGCGATCGACCAGCCGGTGACCGCGTTCTCGATCGCCGCCGGGTCCAGGCCACCGGCCGCGCCACCACCGGCGGCGGGCCGGCCGACGGCACCACCCGCCGGGCTCGGCGCACCCACCGGCGCCTCGAAGCCCGCCCCCCAGGTGCCGTCCGGGCCGCGCAGCGACTGCTGCGCCAGCCGGTCCCGGAAGTCGGCAGTGGTGAGCGCCTCGAAGAGCACCCGCGCGGCGGCGGCCTTGGCCGGCTCGATGCCGGGCAGCACCGCGTACGGGTAGTCCAGCGCCATCGGCGCCGGCTCCAGGTACAGCGCCGCCAGCGGCACCGGCGGCTGCTCACGGTTGTACGCCATCACGTCCTCCTCGGACAGCGCGGCGGCGCTGAGACCGCTGGCCACCGAGGTCGGGTCGGTGGCCCGGGGGAAGCGGGCGAGCAGATCGGCGCGTAGCGCCGAGCGTCCGGTGGCCAACGCCCGCAACGCACCGGTGGTGGCGTTCCTGGCGTCCTCGCCGGAGGCACCGGCGGCGGCGGTCAGCGAGAGCAGCCCGGACAGCCCGGCGGCGTCCCGGGTGGGCTCGACGATCCCGGTACGCAGCGGCTTGCTGCTGGTCACCTGGTCGAGCAGGTCCGACCAGGTGACCTTCTTCTCCGGCCAACCGAGCCGGGCGGTCGCGATCGGCTCCGGCACGGCCAGCACCACCGGGCTGCGCGCGATGGAGGCCCCGTTCTCCGGGGCGAAGGCGGTGGCGCCGCCGTTGCGCAACAGCAGCAGCCAGGTCGAGGAGTCCGGCACCCAGACGTCCGGCGCGACGGCGGTGCCGCTGGCCTGCCCGATCCCGGCGAGGGTGGCGCCGTGTTTGCCGGCGACCACGGCGGCGACCTCGGCCGGGTCGGAGGCGGCGACCTTCACGTCGATGCAGGTGCCACCGACCGCGGCCCCGTCGGTCATCCACCGGGTGGCCGCCTCCTCGACGGCCGGGGCCACCTCCGGGGTGGCCGCCACGGCCAGCTCGACCTGACCCGAGCAGCCGGGCCGGGCCAGCTGCTGGTAGCCGAACCAGGAACCGGTCACCACGACGACAAGCGCCGTCGCTGCAGCGACGGCGCCTGCTCCACGAGAACCCGGGCGCATTCGATGGCGGCCTGACACGTCCCCCATCTTGCGGATCTAGCAGGCCAAATGCCATGCCCGTTCGGACGAAAGTTACGCAGAATCAGCAGTTGACCGCCCATCGGTGACGCTGAGTGAAGAAGTGGTCGCCGATGCGCGGCCGGTACCCGCCTCAGCCGGCGGTGCGCGTCAGGGGCGCACGCAACTGGGACTCGGCACCGCCACCGGCTCGCCGACCGCGGCCGGCACCCCGGTCGCCGCGTCGATCCGGAACACCCGGATCATGTCCGCGCGCTCGTCGGCGACGTAGAGGTGCGGCCCGGCGAAGGCGAAGTGCCGGGGCCACTCACCACCGGTCTCCACCTCGGCCACCAGCCGCAATGCCTCCGCCGGGTCGGGCTCGGCCAGCCCGGCCGGATCCGGCTCGGCCGGGTCCGGTGCCTGCGCGGCCAGTGCGAACACCGAGACGGTGCCCACCCCCCGGTTGGCGACGTACAGGAAACGACCGTCCGGGCCGACCGCGATCTCGGAGGGCTGGACCGGTCCGGGGCGCTCGCTGGCGTCGACCCGCGCCCGCTGGTGCAGCCCGCCGTCGGCGGTCAGGTCGTACGCGGTGACCGTGGCGTCCAGCTCACCGACGAGGTAGCAGCGCCGCCCGTCCGGATGCCGGGCCAGGTGCCGGGGGCCGGTACCGGCCGGCACCCGCGTCCGGGGGCCCCGGGGCACCAGCCGACCCGAGTCGGTGTCGAGGTCGTACCGGTAGACCGAGTCGGTGCCGAGGTCCACGGCGAGCAGCGGCCCCGCACCCGGGTCCGGGGAGACCATGTGCGCGTGGGCCTGCTCCTGCCGCTCCGGGTCCGGGCCGTGCCCCTCGTGCCGGACGAGGTCACCGCGCTCGCCGAGGGCGCCCTGCGCGTCCAGCGGGAAGACCGCGACGCTGCCCCCGCCGTAGTTGGCGACGAAGAGGTGACCACCGTCGGCGGCGACGGCCAGGTGACAGGGCTCGGCACCGCCGGTCGGCCGCCCGCCCAGCGGGGTCAGGTCACCGTCGGGGCCGACCCGGAACGCGCTGACCTCCCCCTCCGGCAGCTCGTGCACCGCGTACAGGACGGGTTGGTGGGGGTGCCGGACGAGGAAGGACGGCGACGGGGTGACCGCCACGGTGCCCAGCGGGGTGAGCTGCCCGGTGTCCGGATCCCGGCGGGCGGCCATGATGCCGCTGCTGCGCCCGCCACCGTGGGCCGTGTAGCCGCCGATGTGGACGATCTCGTCCCGTTCAGTCACCAGATCCACCTTCCGCCGGGGCCCGAGTAGATCCAATCACGGTGCCCGGTACGACGCTGGATCAGTCCACCTTTCCCGGACTTTCCGGTCCGGTGCCCGTTCAGGCCACCGGCACCGGCTCACCCCGCTGCCGGGCCACGTGCTCGACCAGCGAGATCAGCACCAGCTTCGCCGACTGGCGGTCCCGCGCGTCGCAGAGCATCAGCGGGACGTCCTCGTCGAGGTCGAGCGCCTGGCGCACCGAGTCCAGGCTGAACCGGCGCGACCCCTCGAAACAGTTCACCCCGACGACGAACGGGACGCCCCGCTGCTCGAAGTAGTCGATCGACGGGAAGCAGTCGGCCAGCCGGCGGGTGTCGGCGAGCACCACCGCGCCGAGCGCACCGAAGGCCAACTCGTCCCAGAGGAACCAGAACCGGTCCTGCCCGGGGGTGCCGAAGAGGTACACCTGCAGGTCCTCGTTGATGGTGATCCGGCCGAAGTCCATCGCCACCGTGGTGGTGGACTTCGTCTCCACCCCGGAGAGGTCGTCGGTGCCGATGCCGGCCCCGGTGAGCACCTCCTCGGTCTGCAACGGGCGAACCTCACTCAACGCGCTCACCAGCGTCGTCTTGCCGGCGCCGAAGCCGCCGGCGATGAGGATCTTCAGGGCCAGTGGCACCCGGTGCCCGTTTCGATCAGAGCGCGCGAAGTCCACTGACCACCGCCTTGAGAATGTTGTCGTCGGGAAGGAACGTGCGCCGGGGCGGCTCGTGCACCGAGACGAGCCCTCCGGCGAGCAGGTCACCGAGCAGCACCCGGACCACGCCCAGCGCGAGATCGAGCCGGGCGGCCAGCTCCGCCACCGGCACCGGTCGCCGGGCCAGCTCGATCAGCCGACGGTGCTCCGGATGCAGGCCACGGTGCCCGTCCGGGTCGGCGCCCGGATCGGCCAGCACGAACGCCACCAGGTCGAACCCCTCGACCGCCGGCCGGACCCGACCACCGGTCAGGGTGTACGGGCGGACGACCGGACCGGCATCGTCGTCCAGCCACTCGTGCTGGGGGCCAGGAGACTCAGTCCGCATCGGTGGTCCCCGCCGGCGGGCGAAGCGGCGTGCTGAGGTACTCCCCGACCCGGGTCACCAACATCGCCATCTCGTACGCGACCAGGCCGATGTCGGCGTCGGCGTCGCTGGCCACAGCGAGGCACGCGCCCTGCCCGGCCGCGGTGACGAAAAGGTACGCCGACTCCATCTCCACCACAGTCTGCCGGACCGGTCCGGCGTCGAGCTGCCGGCTCGCGCCCTTGGCCAGGCTGGAGAAGCCGGACGCCATGGCGCACAGATGCTCGGCGTCGGCCCGGTCCAGACCGGCGGAGGAGCCGAGCAGCAACCCGTCCGCCGACAGCACCACCGCCTGGCGGGCGGCCGGCACCCTTTCCACCAGCTCGTCGAGCAGCCAGTCCAGGTCGGCACTCTGCCTCGTCGATTGCACCACTAGGCGTCCCTCTCAGTCGTGGTGGGGGGTTCGGGAGTCGCGGCCGGATCGACCGGCCGGACCTGGGCGGCGCCGATCTGGCGGCCCCGGGCGGTACCGGCCTGGAGGGCCGACATGATCCGGCGCATCTCCTCCGGCGACCGCGGGCTGGGGGTGTCCCCCACCGGTTGCCGCGGACCACGCGTGGCCGGCCCACGGCTGCGGACCCGACGGGGCAGGCCCTCGGTGTCCGGGTTGAGGTCGACCGGGCCGACCCGGTCGGCGGTGAGCGGAACCACCGGCGTCGACGCGGCAGGTCTCTCCCGGGTGATCCGTCCGCCGCGGGGGCGGGGCTGGGCCGGCAGCCGGGTCACCCGGGCCATCCGCTCCTGCGACGGCCCGGACACCGCCGGCTCGTCGGTGATCAGGTCCGCCGGGATCAGCACGGTCGCGGTGATCCCGGCGTGCTCGGAGGTGTCCAGCCGGACCCGGATGCCGTGCCGCGCCGCAAGCCGGGCCACCACGAAGAGGCCGAGTCGGGCGCTCTCGGCGGGGTTGAAGTCGGGCGGGTCGACCAACCGGCGGTTGGCCTCCTCGACCGCGGCGGGAGTCATCCCCAGCCCCCGGTCGACGATCTCGACGGTGTACCCGTCGGGCCCCCGCCGGCCGCTGACCTCGACCCGGGTGTGCGGCGGGGAGAAGGCGGTGGCGTTCTCGATCAGCTCGGCAAGCAGGTGGATCACGTCACCGACGGCCCGACCGAGGGCGGCCGCCGGAGCCAGGGTCGTCAGGTCGACCCGCTCGTAGGACTCGACCTCGCCGGTGGCGCCCCGGACCAGGTCGACCACGGCGACCGGGTGCCGCCAGCCCCGACCGGGTGCCGCACCGGCCAGGATGACCAGGTCCTCGGCGTGCCGGCGCAGCCGGGTGGCGAGGTGGTCGACGCGGAACAGCTCGGCCAGCTCGTCCGGGTCCTCGGCGCGCCGTTCCAGCCGGTCCAGCACGGCCAACTGCCGGTGCACCAGCCCCTGGCTGCGGCGGGCGATGTTGAGGAACACCTCGTTGAGACCGCGCCGCAGGGTGACCTCGTGCACCGCCGCCTGGATCGCCGTACGGCCCACCTCGTTGAAGGCCCGACCCACCGCGCCGATCTCGTCGCGGCCGTACTCCAGGGGTGGGGCCTCGCGCGCGATGTCGACGTCCTCGCCCCGGCGGAGCCGGCTCAGCACGTCGGGCAGCCGGTGGTCGGCCATCTCCTGGGCGGCGGCCCGGATGGAGGTCAGTCGGTGCACCAGGGACCGCCCCACCCGCAACGCCACCAGCACGGCGACCAGCACGGCGACCAGTCCGAGCAGCCCGGCCGCGCCGAGCCGGGCCAGGACGCCGACCGCGACCGGCACCGTCCGCTCGGCCAGCGCGTCGGCCTGCCCCAGTTCGAAGTCCCGCATGGCCTCCTGCACGGCGTCGTGGCTGGACCGCCACTCGCCCAGGGCCACCCGGGGGCGGGCTCGGCTGGCGACGAGGTCGTCCTGCATGGTCCGGAGCCGGACGAAGGCCTCCTGCTCGGTCAGCCGGCGGTAGCTGGCCCGGTCCGCCTGGGGCAGCTCGGCCACCGCGCCCTCGACCAGGAAACGCTGGTTGCCGATGACCTGCACGAGCCGGGTGTGCTCGCCCTCGGCGTACCGGCCGGCGGTGGACGCACCGGCGACCAGCGCGTCGGCCTGGGCGAGCAGTTCCCGGGACCTCCCCAGGTCGGTGAGGGCACCGACCTGCCGGTTGAGGTCCGCGTCCGGCAGGGTGGCCAGGGCCGCGAAGCCCTGGAAGGCCGAGGTGACCATGCCGGTGTAGAGGCCGAGCGCGCCGATCCGGTCCACCTGGCGGCGGTCGATGAAGCCGCGGCCGGCGGGCAGGGCGTCCAGGGTACCGACGAACTCGTCGAGTCGGCTGTCGAGCAGGTCGTTGGCGGCGTCCCGCAGGGGCTCGCCGTCGATCCGTCGACGCAGCTCGGCCACGGCGGCGTCGGTACGCCGTCGCTGCTCGTCCAGTTCGGACGAGCCGCCGTCGTCGGCCAGGTAGATCATCGACAGGCGGCGTTCGTTCTGCAGCTCGGCCACCACCTGTTCACCCGGACGGCCGAAGTCGTCAAGCAGGGTCTGCGCGTCGAGCAGGTCGCGGGCCGGTCCCACGGTGAGCGTGGTCGCGAAGATCCACAATGCCACCAGCGCGGCCACCGGGGTGACGACCAGCGCGGCCAGCTTGCCGCGGATCGGCCAGTCACGCGTGTTCATCGCAACCTCGCCCGGAAGGGTGACAGGAAGGAGCAGCAGCACCCCTCGGGCGTTTCACCCCGGCCACGGTGCCGGGGCACCGGTACGGGCACCGTGGGCAGGATACGTAATCCACGGCCGATGCACTACCGGCTGTTGCCCGCTCCGCTACCACGCGGGACCGTCGACAAGGGACAATCAGGGACGAGTGCCCCGGAGCTTCGGGCGAACGCTCTTGCCTGCCGTCGCACCCCCGGATCGACCCGGCATCGCCCCTGACGAGGACCGGTCGCACCGAATCGGAGGTTCGTCCCGCCGGTCGCGGTTGATCCGGTTACGGGTACGCGCTTTGCCCGAGTTCCGGCGGGCTCCGAGGAAAGTGCCCCGGATCGGGATTGACGACCACCGCCAGCAGGGAATACCAGGGGGCGAAGGAGGAGCCCATGTCGCCCACGCAGGTAATCGTGTTGGTGCTCGTCGTACTGGCCCTCGTGGCCGTGGCCGCCGTCGTGGTGGTCGCCAGCCGACGACGCGCGCTCAAACAGCGGTTCGGTCCGGAGTACGACCGGGTGATCGCGGAACGGGACAGTCGCAGCGCTGCCGAGCGTGAGCTGCGGGACCGGGAGCGCCGCCACGCCGAACTCACCCTCACCCCGCTCGCCCCCGAGTCCCGGGCCCGCTACGCCGCGGCCTGGGAGGAACTCCAGGTCCGTTTCGTCGACTCGCCCAAGGACACCGTGGGCGACGCGCACGAACTGGTCAGCCGGCTCATCACCGAACGTGGCTACCCGACCGGTGACTTCTCGGACCAGGTCGCCCACCTCTCCGTGGAGCACAACCGGACGCTCGGCCACTACCGGGACGCCCACGAGATCCACCAGCGCAACGAGCGCGGTGAGGCCAGCACCGAGGAGCTGCGCCAGGCCGTGGTGCACTACCGGGCCCTCTTCACCGACCTGCTCGGCACCGAGCCGACCAGCGCCGGTCACCCCACCCGGCACACCGGTGCCGACACCGGACAGACCGACCACCCCACCGGACAGACCGGTGCCACCGACGAGCCGGCCCGTACCACCGGGGCGGACGACCGGACCCGCACTCCGCAGCAGCGCCAGCAGGAGCAGGAAAACCCGCACGACGTACCGAGCCGTTGAGGAGGCCGCCCAGGATGCGCCAGGACCAGCAGCAGGTGAACAAGGACCAGCCCGAGGTCGTCCGGTCCACGCCGGTGTCCGTACCGCCGACGGAGGAGACGAACTCCGGCGGTACGTACCGTGGCGGTCGGGACGGCGTACCGGAGGACGCGCTGGACGACCGGGGGACCTTCGACGACCCGTCGGTCCGCGACGAGCGGGCCGGCCGGGGTGGCAGCGACGACTTCCACGAGCCCGCACCGGTGCCGACCGCCTTCGGCGCGACCACGGTCGGCAGCGCGGTGGCCGCGTCGGCGCTGGCCGGTGGCCGGCCGGAGGACGAGCGGGATCCGCGCGGGGAGGACACCGCCCGCCCCGGTGACGGGGCGCCCGGGCGGACCGACCGGTTCGACGACGAGCGGGCCGACCCGACCGCGGCCGACCGCCTGCACCGCGCCGACCCGGACGGCGACCACCGGTCCGACCCGACGGAGGAACGCGACGGCGGTGACCGGGTGCTGCGCAGCGTTCCGGGCGACCGCACCGTCGCGGCGGGCGCGGCCGGCTACGGCCGGACCGACGCCGCCTCGGTCGACCCCGACGCAGGTCCGACGCTGACCACCGGCCCCGGCACGGAGACCGGTACCGGCAGGGCCGGACTCGACGACGCCGACGAGCCCTCGTCGAGCGTGCCGGCAGACGCGGCACGGCTCTTCGACCCGGGCACCGCACAGGGTTTCCGGGACCGCTGGCGCGACGTCCAACTGCGCTTCGTGGACGACCCGAAGGCCGCCGTGGGCGAGGCACAGTCCCTGGTGGACGAGGCGATCCAGGCACTCGCCTCGGCGCTGGCCGCACAGAAGGAGAAGCTGGGCAGCTGGCAGGACGCCGGCTCCGCCGACACCGAGCAGCTGCGGGTCTCGGTCCGCCAGTACCGGGACTTCCTGGACCGGGTGCTCGGCCGCTAGACCGACCGGCGTCACGGACGCCCGGACCCGGCAGCGTCCACGGACGCGCAGCACAACGGCGTCACGGACGCCGGACCGTACCGCGAACGGCCCCGACCGGCATCGGTCGGGGCCGTTCGCGTGTCCACCCCGCCCCGACGTCGGCCATCGGCGCGCAGCGGGACGGACCACGTCGGCATGCCCGCCGTCCAGCGGGGTACGCGAGTGGGACGAGGACACGCCGCTGGGACAGGAGGGCAGCGAGATGACGGATCGGGACGCCGGACGCGACCGGCCGCTGGAGGAAAGCCCCGAGGTGGCTGCGGCGGTGGACGACGAGACGACGGTGGCCGGGTTGCGTACCCCCGGTGGCGGCGTCGACGCGGACACCCCACGTTTCGCCGAGCCGGGTGAACAGGTGGACGCCGCCCCGACCACCGAGGATCTGCTCGGCGACCCGTACGGGGCCGGCACCGGCGCCGGCGGGGACAACATCCGTACCGGGGGCGAACAACCGTGGGAGCCGACCGACCTGGTCGCCGCGCGGGGTCAGGACCCGACCCCGGAGAACCTCGAACGGGCCCGGCGCGACCTGGCCGAGCAGGGGTCGGCCGCGGTGGAACGGACGGTGCCCTGATCCGGGGCGACGGGGTGGGTCCCCGACCCGACCAGTGACGGTCGGGTCGGGGACCCGGGGGGACCTGCCGCTCGGTGCCTCACTACCGGAGCGACGGGCAGGCGTTGCCGATCAGAGCGCCGGGTAGGCGTTGCGCATCAGCTCGGCGAACTGCGCGGAGAACCAGGCGCCCGAGATCGGGGCGTCGGCCAGCGCGCCGGAACGGCTGAAGCCGTTGCGGGCGTTTCCGTTGTACGTCGGGTCGCACATCCGGTCGAAGCCCTTGCCCTCGTTGTTCGGGATCTCCTTGCTGGAGCCGTCCGACTCACCCGGCGGCTTCACCCAGACGTAGGCGTCGATACCCGGCTCCGGAGCGGCCTTGGGACGCTCGCCCAGGCCGGCACCGGACTGGTTGCACCAGTTGCCGGCGTGGATCCGCCGGTCGACCCGACCGCCGTCGACGTAGGCGTCCACGCTGGTCGACGGGCCCGGGCCGGTGGGCCGGGCCGAGCCGCCCCAGCCGTTGCGGGAGGTGTCGATCAGCATGCCGATGCTGGAGCTGAAGCCCTTGCTGATCAGCTCGTTGCGGAACGCCTGGGCGAAGGTGAGCTCGTCGGTGTAGAAGTTCCAGTCGACCCACTTGGACTGGCGGACGGACTGGCCGTTCACCTGGTCGGTGATCTTGACGTACGGCTCCTTCAACGCGGAGTAGTTCGCCGTGTTGACGATGAAGCCGTGCACGTTGGCCGGGGTGGCGCCGGACGCGCCGGCGGCCTCACGCAGGACGGTTGCCGACGGGCTGAAGTTGCTGTCCCAACCGAGCCAGCCGTGGTGGCCGGCGTCGATGTAGTTGTAGACGTTCGGGATCGCGCCCAGCTTGGCGATGGCGTAACCGACCCCGTTGACGTAGGCACCGTTGGCCTTGACCGTGTCACACATCGCGGTGCCGCCCGGGTTGCCGGAGGTGTTGGTCACCAGGTTCGGCAGCGAGTCGATCTCGACGATGTTGATGATCCGCAGGTTGCGGTACTTGGCGTCACCCTGGATCGCCGCGATCGGGTCGATGTACTCGGCCTTGTAGCGGGGCAGCTCGTTCGCCTTCAGCTCACCGTTGGAGGCGAGCGCGGCGCAGTCGCGACCGGGCAGGTTGTAGATGACGAACTGGATGTACTGGGCACCCTGCGCCAGGGCCGCGTCCAGGTGGTTCCGGACGCCCATCGCGCCGTTGGAGCTGCTGTCCGGGGTGCCGTTGATCGCCGCGATCCGGTCGATCCAGACGGCGGTCGGGTTGTTGGAGACCCGGTTACCACCGGCCACCGACTCGGCCTTGGCCTTCCACTCCGGGTTCACGTACCCCTTGGCGTTCAGGTAGGGGTTGTCCACCCGCGGCCCGCCGGGCGGCGGGGTCGTCGGCGGCGTGGTGGGCGGCGTGGTCGGCGGAGTGGTGGGGGGCGTGGTGGGCGGGGTGGTCGGGTTGGTGGTGCCACCGTTGCAGACCGTGCCGTTCAGGGTGAACGAGGTCGGCTTCGGGTTGCTGCCACTCCACGCGCCGTTGAAGCCGAAGCTGGTCGACCCACCGGAGGCGATGCTGCCGTTGTACGACAGGCTCTTCGCCGTCACCTGGCTACCGCTCTGGGTGATCTCGGCGGACCAGCCCTGCTGGACCCGCTGGCTGCTGTTGGGGAACGTCCAGTTCAACGTCCAGCCGTTGACCGCGTCACCGATGTTCTTGATGGTGACGTTGGCGGTGAAGCCACCCTGCCACTCGTTGGACGTCCACGTCACGTCACACTGCGTCGCGGCGTGCGCCGCAGTGACCGGAAGGGTCACCAGCCCGCCCGCGACCAGGGCGCCCGCGCCGGCGAGCGCGATTGCCCGGCGTTGGCCGGACAGCCTTCTCCACACATTCATGCCAGTGATCTCCTTGGGCGAGACCGGGCCCTGGGTTCGACCCGGCAATACGGCCCCGGGGACGTCCGTTCGGACGGCCTTCGGTGCCACGGGATTTCGGGGGGTGCCCGACCCGGACGGGCTTGGTGGTGGTGTGACGGTCGGCTCGCACGGCCGGCCGGTGGCGGAGTGTCGTACCGGCGAACCGGCTGCCCTCGACGCTCTACCTGTCGCGGTGTGGCTCCGCTAACCGCGTGCAGCGATTCTTGCATGGGAGCGCTTCCATGGCAACGGGTCGATTAATTATCGCTCACTTCGCAGGTCACGGCGGCAACCTGACGGTCATTTCCACTCTCCCGAGGGAACCGCAAGAAGATTCGTATGGTTTTCTCATATTGGGGCTACTTGTCCGCTTTGTCGCCGTACCGTGGCGTCAGTGACTGGACAGGACCTCAGCCACTCCGCGCCCGGTTTGGTGCGGCCGTGTCACGCGTGAAAGGCAGGGAAGTGTGATGTCCACGTTCCAACGGTGGCGCGGGACCTCCGGTCGGCCCCGGACCCGGACGGCCCAGACGACGCGACGACGGTTCCTGGCCGGCGGGCTGGTGGCGGGCAGCCTGGTCGCCGGGGCGGCCGGCCTGACCGGGGTGGCCGCCGCGGCCGGTGGCGGCAACGTACTCGGGCAGCTCCTCGCCGCGCCGTCGACGATCGGGCAGCGCGACGCCGACGGGGCCGACTCCCCGAACCGGTCCCACCCCGACGGGGGACCGGCAGCGGTCTCCGTGCCCTGCGACCCGGCCCGGCTCGTCGCCGCGCTCGTGCACGCCGACGCCCAGGGCGGCGGCACGCTGCGGCTCGCGCCGAAGTGCACCTACACGCTTACCGAGGCAGCCTTCGACGACGACCGGTTCGACGGCGGGGTACGTGACGCACGGGAGGCCTCCGACCAGTTGGAGAACGGGGAGAACACCAGCAACACCGCCAAGACCAAGGAGCAGATCCGGCGGGAGAACAGCTCCGGCCTGCCGGTGGTCTACCACCCGATCACCATCGAGGGTGACGGCGCCACCATCGCCCGGCACCCCAACGCGCCGGAGTTCCGTTTCTTCACCGTGCGGGACGGGGGCGAGCTCAAGCTGAGCGACGTCACACTCAGGAACGGGCGCTCGGTGGCCGAGGGCGGCAGCGTGCACGTCGTACACGGCGGCAGCGCGGTGCTGGAGCGCACCACGATCACCCAGAGCCTCTCCTTCTCCGCCGAGGGCGGCGGCGGAGCGGTCTTCAACGACGGCAACCTGGTCGTCACCGACAGCACCTTCACCCAGAACGCCGCCACCGCGCGGACCGGCCGGGGCGGTGGCCTGCTGAACGGGGGGGTGCTGACCGTCACCGGGAGCACCTTCCGCGACAACAGCGCCGCCGCGATCGGCGGTGGCCTGGCCAACTTCCGGGGTGCCGCCGACATCGGTGGCAGCACCTTCGAACACAACAGCGCCACGCAGGGCGGCGGTCTGGCCAGTTTCTCCGCCCGGACCCGGGTCTGGGACACCAAGGTCACCGGCAACACCGCCGGCAACGGCGGGGGCATCGCCAACTCCGACGCCACGATCGCCCTGCGCGGGTTGACCGTCCGCGACAACCTCGCCACCGGTGACGGTGGTGGCGTCTGGGCATCCCGGGGCCTGATCACCCTGGACGCAACCGTCGTCACGGCCAACGTGGCACACCGCTTCGGCGGTGGGCTCTTCACCGACCGGTCGAACGTTCCGGTCCGGCACAGCGAGATCACCGGCAACGGCGCGGTGGGCGCGACGTCGACCGGCGGCGGCATCCACGCCTCCGGTGGCCAGGTCAGCCTCTTCGCCAGCCGGGTGACCGAGAACCGTTCGGTGGTCGCCCCCGGGGGCATCTTCGGTCGGAACCTGCGGGTGAACGTGGACCCGCGCAGCGTCGTCACCGACAACCGCCCGACGAACTGCCAGGGCAGCCCCGCCCCGATCGGTAACTGCTTCCGCTGACCCACCGGTGGCCGGGTGGGTCCAGCGCTCCCACCCGGCCGCCCACCAGCCGGTCAGGTCGGCACACCGAACCGGAGAACGGCCGGGACCGTCATGACCGGGTCAAGCCGGCCGGGATCACCGAGACCGGGGCGAGGGGAACGGATCCGCAGGTCGAGCGCGGCGAAGCCGAACCGGCCCGACCACGGCGTCCGGGGGCGTTCCGGCGCGGTTCACCCGGGAGGAGCAAAACATGAATCTTTGCTTCCATACCTCGCGAATCGGTCTAACGTCGGTCGTAGCTCGGCTGCCGCCGGGTTCAGGACAAAAAGGGATGGAGTGACTGGGGTCATGGCTAACAAGATGCTCGGGAAGGTCGTTGCCGGTGCCGCCCTCGGCGGTGCGTCGTTGCTGGTCTTCGCGCCGGCCACCGCTTTCGCCGATGGCGCCAAGCCGGAGGCTGAGCACCACAAGAAGGGCTACGTGCTGGCCGAGCCCGAGGTCGTCAAGGCCGGGCACAAGGTCAAGCTCGTCGAGGTCTGCCCGGAGCCGCAGAAGGAGGCCTTCGTCTGGTCCGAGGTGACCGGAAAGGTCAAGCTCCACCCGGCCGAGAAGCCGGCCGAGAAGGAGTGGGGCGGCTGGAGCGGCGAGGAGAGCGACAAGGGCTCCTACGAGGAGGGCAAGCAGTCCGACGGCGGCTGGGGCGGTGGCGCCGCGGACGACGCCAAGAAGGAAGAGGAGCACAAGAAGGCCGAGGAGCACAAGAAGGCCGACGAGGAGAAGGCCAAGGAGAAGGAGCACGAGTTCGTGTACTTCGCCGAGGTCAAGATCCCGTGGGACGCCGAGCCGGGCGCCTACGAGCTCAAGGGTTCCTGCGGCGAGGGCACGCTCGTCGTACTGCCCAAGGGCGGCGTCGAGGCCGGTGCCGGCGGCGCCGGAGCCGGCACCGACACGGGCCTGGCCGCCAGCGGGGCGGGCATGCTGGGCGCGGCGGCGCTCGGTGGCGTCGTGCTGATGCGGCGGCGTCGGACCAATGGGTCCCTGGTCTGACGTGCGGACGAACCGGGCCGGCGGCCGTCACGGGACACCGTGGCGCGCCGCCGGCGCGGCCGTCGTCCTGCTCGTCGCCATGGTCGGGGCGGGGCTGTTGGGCGTCGCCCTGAGCACCGACCCCACCGCCCCGCCACCGGCTCCGGTCACCCAGGCCGGACCGCACGCGACCGATCCCGATCTGGCACCCCAGGAGTCGGGGCAGGACGGCGCGCGAGCACCCGGGCTGCCCCGGTCCCGGCCGATCACCGTGTCGATCCCGCAGATCGGGGTGCACACCTCGGTCCTGGAACTCGGCACCAACCCGGACGGCACAGTCCAGACCCCGCCGCTGGAGCAGGCCGACCTCACCGGGTGGTACCAGCGGGGTGCCAGTCCCGGCGAGGTGGGCAACGCGGTGATCATCGGACACGTCGACTCGCGGGAGGGACCCGCCGTCTTCTGGTCCCTCGGCACCCTGCAACCCGGAGGCACCGTCCAGGTCACCCGGGAGGACGGCCGGACGCTCACCTTCACCATCGACGCGGTCCGGTCGTACCCGAAGACCGACTTTCCCAGCCAACTCGTGTACGGCCCGAACGACCGTCCCGGCCTACGGCTGGTCACCTGTGGTGGTCAGTTCGACCAGAACGCCGGGACGTACCTGAACAACACGGTCGTCTTCGCCACCCTGGCCGAGTGAGCCGGCGCGGTCCGGACGGAGCAGCGGGGATGTCCCCCGCCTGCCTCGCCCGGACCGCGCCGGCCCGGTCGCTCAGGCCGCGGCCGAGGTCCGCACCAGGGTACGGATCTGCCGCAGCAGCACCGACAGGGCGGCCAGATCCGCCCGGGACTCGGCGAACTCGCCCATCGCCCGCTGCGCCCGGCGGATCGAGGTGGCGTTGGACTCCTCCCACTGCAACACCCGCTCCAGCGGCTGCTGACCCTGCGGAGTGGAGTCGAGCACCTCCGCGGTGAGCGCCGCCAACGCCGCGTACAGGTCGTAGCGCAGCGCCATCCGGGCCAGCGTCTGCCAGCGGTCCTCCCGGGGCAGCAGGGAGATCTTGGACAGCAGGGAGTCCACCCGGAACCGGTCGGAGAGCACGAAGTAGACCGAGGCCACCTCACCCACGTCCTTACCGCTGCGGGTGGCGGTCTCCACGATGTCCAGCAGACCGAAGCTGAACATCAGCCGGGTCGCCTGCTCGGCCAACTCGCGCGGCAGCCCACGCTCGACCATCGCCTCGATGTGCCCGGTGATCCCGTCCCGCTCGCTGCCGTAGAAGAGGTTCTCCAGCTCCGGCAGGAGCCGGGCCACCCCCTCGCGCAGCCGGCTGATCTCCGCCGGCACGTCCAGCGGCGAACGCCGGTTGGTCACCAGCCACCGCACGGCCCGGTCGAGCAGCCGCCGGGTGTTCAGGTAGACGCTGGTCTGCAACTCCGGGTCGACCCGGTTGTCCAACGCCTCGACGGCGTCCCACACCGCACGCAGCCCGAAGACCTCACGGACCACCACGTACGCCCGGATCACGTCCGCCGCCGTCGCGGCGGTCTCCTCGACCACCCGGAAGACGAAGGTGATGCCACCCCGGTTGATCGCCTCGTTGACCAGCACGGTGGTCACGATGTCCCGGCGCAGCCGGTGCCGCCCCATCCGGTCGGCGAACCGCTCCCGCATCGGCGTCGGGAAGTAGTTGACCAGGACGTCGGTCGTCCACTCCTCGTCCGCGATCCCCTCGGTGAGGATCTCCCGCTCCAGCGCGATCTTGACGTACGCGAGCAGCACCGCGAACTCCGGTGCGGTCAGCCCGGAGCCGGCCCGGTTGGTCAGCTCCTCGTCCGAGGGCAGCCCCTCCAGGGCCCGGTCCAGTGCGCCCGAACGCTCCAACTCGGTGATCATCCGGCGGTGCACCGGAAGCAGCGAGCTGGCCTGCGCCTGGGAGTTGTTGATCGCACGGGCCTGGTCGTAGTTGTCCCGCAGCACCAACTCGCCCACCTCGTCGGTCATCCCGGCGAGCAGCTCGTCACGCTCCGGCACGTCCAGTTCCCCGTCGGCGACCGCCGTGTTCAGCAGGATCTTGATGTTCACCTCGTGGTCGGAGCAGTCCACCCCGGCCGCGTTGTCGATGAAGTCGGTGTACATCCGACCGCCGGTCATCGCGTACTCGATCCGGCCGTGCTGGGTGAAGCCGAGGTTGCCGCCCTCGCCGACCACCCGGCAGCGCAGGCTCCGGCCGTCCACCCGGATCGCGTCGTTGGACTTGTCGCCCACCTCCGCGTTGGTCTCGCTGGAGGCCTTGACGTAGGTGCCGATGCCGCCGTTCCAGAACAGGTCCACCGGAGCGGTGACGATCGCCTTCATCAGCTCCTGCGGGCTGAGCTGGCCGACCTCCTCGTCGAGCCCGAGCACCGCCCGGACCTGCGGCGTGATCGGGATGGACTTGGCGGTACGCGGGTGCACCCCGCCACCGGCGGAGATCAGCCCGGTGTCGTAGTCCTCCCAGGACGACCGGGGCAGGTCGAACAGCCGCTTGCGCTCGGCGTACGAGCTGGCCGCGTCCGGGTCCGGGTCGAGGAAGATGTGCCGGTGGTCGAAGGCGGCCACCAGCCGGATGTGCTCCGAGAGCAGCATCCCGTTGCCGAACACGTCACCGGACATGTCGCCGACGCCGACCACGGTGAAGTCCTGGTTCTGGGTGTCGTGCCCCAGCTCGCGGAAGTGCCGCTTGACCGACTCCCACGCGCCCCGGGCGGTGATGCCCATCTTCTTGTGGTCGTAGCCGGCCGACCCACCCGAGGCGAACGCGTCGCCCAGCCAGAACCGGTGCGCCTTGGAGATCTCGTTGGCGATGTCGGAGAAGGTCGCGGTGCCCTTGTCCGCCGCCACCACCAGGTACGGGTCGTCGGCGTCGTGCCGGACCACGTCCTCCGGCGCGACGATCTCCCCGCTGACGATGTTGTCGGTGACGTCCAGCAGGGCGGAGATGAACTCCTGGTAGCAGGCCACCGCCTCGTCCCGGTCGCCCGGCTTCTGCTTCAGCACGAAGCCGCCCTTGGCACCCACCGGCACGATCACGGCGTTCTTCACCATCTGCGCCTTGACCAGGCCGAGCACCTCGGTCCGGAAGTCCTCCCGCCGGTCGGACCAGCGCAACCCGCCCCGGGCCACCGGCCCGAACCGCAGGTGCACACCCTCGAACCGGGGCGAGTAGACGAAGATCTCGAACTTCGGGCGGGGCGCCGGCAGGTCCGGGATGGCCTGCGGGTCCAGCTTCAACGCCACGTACGACTTGGGCCGACCGTCGACCCGCTTCTGGTAGAAGCTGGTCCGCAGGGTGGCCTGGATCAACGTCAGGTACGACCGCAGGATCCGGTCCTGGTCCAGGCTGGCCACCTCGTCCAGCGCGGTGCCGATCGCGGTCACCAGCTCCTGGCTGCGCCGCTCCCGCTGCTCGGCGTCGAGCTCCGAATCAGGCGCGAAGCGCACCTCGAAGAGCTCGACGAGCAGGGCGGCCAGCTGCGGGTTGGCGGTGAAGGTGGACTCCACGTAGTCCTGCGAGAAGACCGTGCCGGCCTGGCGCAGGTACTTCGCGTAGGCGCGCAGCACCACCACCTGCCGCCAGGTCAGCCCGGCCCGCAGCACCAGCTCGTTGAAGCCGTCCACCTCGGCCTCGCCCCGCCACGCCGCCGCGAAGGCGTTCTCCACGTGCGGACGTACCTCGGCCAGGTCCTGGTGGCCCTCGGGCAGTTGCAGACCGAAGTCGTACAGCCAGATCCGGCCGTCGATCCGGTCCACCTCGTACGGGTGCTCGTCAACCACCCGGACACCCAGCGAGTGCAGCACCGGCAGCACCGCGGAGAGCATCATCGGTTCGCCGTACCGGTAGACCTTGAACCGGACGTCCATCGCCTCGACCAGGTCCGCACCCGGGATCCGGGCCCCCGGCCGGGGCGCCAACTGCTTGCGGAACAGGTGCATCTCCAGCTGGCCGGACTCCTCCAACAGCTCCAGCTTGGCCAGGTCCTTCATCGCCTCGTACGGGGTGTGCCCGTCCTTGTAGCCCTCCGGGAAGGCGTCGGCGTACCTGGTGAACAGGTGCTTGGCCTGCTCGTCGCCGAGCTTGCGTTCCAGCACCAGCCGGTAGTCGTCGTCCCAGAGCCGGGTGGCGTCGGCCAGCTCCTCGGCGAGCAGGTCGGCGTCGATGTCCCCGGGCGGGTTGTTCGGGTCGGTACGGACGATGAAGTGCACCCGGGCCAGCATCGACTCGGTGACCCGGGTGGTGTAGTCGACCCCCACCCCGTTCAGCTCACGCAGCAGGATGTCCTGCATACGCAGCCGGTTCTGGGTGGTGAAGCGGTCCCGGGGCAGGTAGATCAGGCAGGAGATGAACCGCCCGTACGCGTCGCGCCGCAGGAAGACCCGCAGCTGCCGGCGGCCGGCCATCCGCAGCACGCCGATCACCGCGTGGTACAGGTCGTCGGTCTTGATCTGGAACAGCTCGTCGCGCGGGTAGGTCTCCAGGATCTGCAGCAGGTCCTTGCCGGAGTGGCTGCGCTGGCTGAGCCCGGAGCGGTCCAGCACCTCGGCCACCTTGCGGCGTACCACCGGCAACTCCCGGACGCTGGTCCGGTAGGCGGCGGTGGAGAACAGGCCCAGGAAACGCCGTTCCCCGACCACCTCGCCCCGCTCGTCGAAGATCTTGAAGCCGACGTAGTCGAGGTAGGCGGAGCGGTGCACGGTGGCCCGGGAGTTCGCCTTGGTGATGATCAGCAGGCGCTTCTCCAGCACCTTCTCGTGCGCCTCCGGCGTCATCGAGGCCAGCGCGCGGGCCTCCGGGGCGTCCTGGCGCAGGATGCCCAGGCCGGTGCCGAGCACCGCCTCCAACGCCTGGCCGCCCGGCCGGCCGGCCGCCTCGTCGGTCGGCGCGTTCACCAGCCGGTACTCGCGGTAACCGAGGAAGGTGAAGTGGTCGTTGGCGAGCCAGCGCAGCAGCTCCACCGAGTCGGTGATGTCCTTCTCCGGCACCGGCGGGCGGTTCGGCGAGGTCCGGGCCGAGGCGAGGTCGTCGGCGAGCGCCAGGGCCCGCTGACGCATCTTCGGCCAGTCCTCCACCGCCTCCCGCACGTCGGTGAGCACCCGCTGCAGCTCCCGCCGCAGCTGGTCCCGCTGCTCGGCGTCGCGGACCGGGTCGATCTCGATCCGCATCCAGCTCTCGACCAGGTCCCCGGCGATCGCGTCGTCCGGCTCGACGTCCGCCGACACCTCGGTCAGCCGGCCCAGCGGCTCGCGCCGGACCACCACCAGCGGGTGGACCAGCATGTGTACGTCGAGGTGGTGCGAGTTGAGCAGCGCCGTCATCGAGTCGACCAGGAACGGCATGTCGTCGGTGACGATCTCGATGACCGTGTGGTGCTGGTCGGTGCCCGGGGCGTGGATGCGCAGTTTCAGCTCGCCGGGGACCCGCTGCTGGGCGAGGTCCCGGTGGGCCCGCGCCGCGTCGAGCATCTCCTCGGCGGTGAAACCGATCAGCTCCTCGTCCGGCGCGAACCGCCAGAACCGGCCGACCAGGGTCGCCGCGTCGTGGTCGTCCCCGGCGAGCGCGACCGCCTGGGCCACCAGGCGCTCCGCGTTGGGCACCGGCTCGTCCAGCTCGGCGTCCTCGACGTCGTCGCCGAGGGCCTCCGGGGGTAGTCCGAGATCGTAGATGGTGTCGACACTGGAACCGGTCAAGCCGGTCACTCCGGTGTCGAGTCGGCCGGGGCCGTCCCCGTCGGTCGCCGAATCGAAGCTGTCGGCCGGGCTGGTGTCAGCCTGCCGGAGGTCGGGTCCCGGTTTGATCGCCGGACGCCGGTCCATTGGTGCACTCCCCTCAACCCACCGCGTTGTGGGTCACTCTGCCGCCCAGCCTAGGCCTGCCGATCTAGGTACTGCTCGGCGGACCACCGGACGTCCGGATCGGGGTTGAAGCCCTTCACCCCTGGTGGGTACGGGAACGGACGGCGGATGGATACCCCGGCCTGGGATTTTCATCACCCCGTCACCGGCCCGTCTTTCCGCGTGTTCGCGCCGCCGGGGACAGTGCGGGGGGACAGGTCGTACTAACGTGCGCAACAGACCCGAGACCGGAGGAACGCCGATGCCGCGCGCCCGCCCGCACCGCCGCCGTCCGTACCAGAACGCGCTGGTCGCCGTGTTGCTCGCGGCCGGCGTGCTGACCGGCTGTTCGGACTCGGACGGCCCGGAAGGCAGCGTGGACGCCTTTCTGTCCGGTTGGCGCTCCGGTGACCTGCGCGCGGTCGGTTTCGTCGCGCCGACCGGCGACCGGCTGAGCGCCGACCAGGTGGCCCAGGAGCTCAAGGAACTCTCCGGGGAGCTGGCCGGGACCCCACCGGAGCTGCGCCGCTCCGGCGAGCCGAAGGTGACCAAGGACACCGCCACGGCCACCGTGGCGATCAACTGGCCGTTGCCGGGCGGTGGCTGGTCGTACGACCGTCAGCTCCAGCTCAAGCGCGGCGGTGACGACGGCTGGCAGGTGGTCTGGGAGCCACAGCTGGTCCACGAGCAGCTCACCAAGGGTGACCAGCTGGGCCTGCGCCGGGAGGTCAGCTCCCGGGCCGCGGTCCTGGACGGCGCCGGCGAGCCGATCGTCGCCCCCCGACCGGTGGTCCGGGTCGGGGTGCAGCCGGGCGAGGTCACCGACGCCCGGAAACTCGCCGGCCAGCTCGACGCCGCGTTCAAGGCGATCAAGCCGGCGCTGGTTCCGCCGGTGGACACCAGCGACCTGCCCAAGCGCCTGGCCGAGGCCAAACCGGACGCCTTCGTCGAGGTGGTCACCCTCCGCAAACCGGCGTACGACCAGATCCGTTCCCGCATCTACGACCTGCCCGGCACCAAGTTCCCCACCGACGAGCTGCAGCTGGCCCCGACCCGGGAGTTCGCCCGCGCCCTGCTCGGCTCGGTCGACCCGGCCCAGGCCGACGACCTGAAGGCCCACCCCGACCGGTACGTCGAGGGTGACCTGGTCGGCCACGGTGGTCTCCAGGGCCGGTACGACGAACGGCTCCGCGGCACCCCGGGGCTGGCCGTGATCATCAAGCGGACCGGGCAGGACGGCAAACTGGCACCCACCGACACCGAGCTGTTCCGGCAGGACCCGCAGCCGGGCGCACCGCTGAAGACCACCCTGGACGTCGCCACCCAGAACGCGGCCGACGCGGCGCTGCGGCCCGAGAAGCGGCGCTCCGCCCTGGTCGCGGTACGGATCAGCGACGGCGCGGTGCTCGCCACCGCCAACGGCCCGGGTGCGCCCGGCGAGAACCTCGCCTTCTCCGCCCAGGTGCCACCCGGTTCGACCTTCAAGATGGTCAGCGCCCTCGGTCTGCTCGACCAGGCCGCGGTGACCCTGGACGGGCGGGTCGACTGTCCGAAGACGTTCACCGTGGACGGGCGTTCCTTCAAGAACTCCAACGACTTCGAGCTGGGCTCGGTGCCGTTCCGGACCATCTTCGCCCGCTCGTGCAACACCGCGTTCGCCGCACTGGCCCCGAAGCTCGGCCCCGACGGGCTCGCCGCCGCCGGCCGGTCGCTCGGCCTGGAGGGCAGCTGGGACCTGGGCGTCGACGCCTTCACCGGCAAGGTCTCCACCGGTGGTTCCCCGGTCGAGCAGGCCGCCGCCTCCTTCGGCCAGGGCACCACCCTGGTCAGCCCGCTGGCCCTGGCGGCAGCCACCGCAGCCGTCGCCCGGGGGCGCTTCGAGCAGCCGAAACTGGTCCTCGACCCGGCACCGGGGCAGGCCGCCGCCCCCGGCCCGCAGCTCAAGCCGGAGTCGGTCGAGCCGCTGCGCACGATGATGCGCGAGGTGGTCACCAAGGGGACGGCGAAGACGCTTGCCGACGTGCCCGGCGACCCGGTACATGGCAAGACCGGCACCGCCGAGTACGACGACGACCCGGCCAACACCCACTCCTGGTTCGTCGGCTGGCAGGGTGACGTGGCGTTCGCCGTCTTCGTCGAGTCCGGCGGCGCCAGCACCGACAGCGCCGTCCCGATCACCAACCGCTTCCTCCGCTCCCTCCGGTAAGGAAGGGCCCCTTGTTAACGCCTGAGGTAGAGCGGGGCACCCCGCTCACCGACAAGCGGGACCGTAGCCACGCGAGCACCAACCTGGCTGGGCTGGGCCGGGCGGATCCCACAGTAAATCTTGGACACTTACCGTCCAGATAGAACGGTAAGTGTCCAAGATCTACACCCCGCTCGGGTACGGAGAGAGCGAGGAGCCTGGGCCGCGCAGGAGCGCGGGGGCGGGGGCGGGGTCGGGGCAGGGGCGTTCGAACTTCGACGCAGGCCACCCCGGCTCGCGCCTGGCCGGTTCCAGGGGACCCGCTCACGCCTGGTCGGTTCCGGGAGCCACCGGTGGAACCCGGTCCGCTCCGGGCTCGCGCGGAGCAGGTGCCGGTGTCCACCGGTTTTCGGCCAGGCCGGGCTCCCGTTGGGACGGCGCCGACGGGCTGCCGGCATCTGTCGACGCGGGGCCAACACCACCGCTTGGATCCGAGCCAGCCGGCAGCTGACCGGGGCCTGCCTCGACAGGAGTGCCGCCGGTCGCAGCCCCGATACCGGCACGCACAGGACCGATGCCGTCCTCGGGAGCCGAGCCGGCGGCGGCTCCGGAGCCGGGAAAGGAGGCCGCGGCCGACGCCGGTACAGAAACCGCCGTCGAGGCCGGCACACCAGCCGGCGCGGCGACCGGAACGGAGGCCGGCACCACCACCGGGGCAGAGACCGGGGCCAGACCGGCGACGAGGGTGTTGACGATCTCCGCCGCGTACGCCCCCTCCGGGTCGTAGTCGGGGTCGAAGACGGTCAGCTCGACGCCGAGGCAGTGCGGGGTGTCCACCAGGCCGGCAAGGAGGATCTCCAGCTCGGCGAAGGCGATGCCGCCCGGGTCCGGGGCGTCGACCGCCGGCATCACCGCCGGGTCGAGCACGTCGACGTCGATGTGCACCCAGTAGCCGGCGCAGTCGGCCAGTTGCTCGTGTGCCCACTGGGCGGTGCGGGCCGCGCCCTCGGCCCGCAGCGCCGGCACCGGCCGGGTGACGATGCCGGCCGCCTGGAGGTCGAGACGGTACTCGTCCTGCGCCCGGATGCCGAGCACCACCACGTCGATGTCCCGGAAGTACGGCCGACGGCCCTCGATGGCGGCCAGGTCTGCCTGGCCCCGCCCGGTGACCAGGGCGAGGTCCTCGCCGGCTGCCGCGCCGACGTAGGAGGCGTTGCCGGGGTGCCGGAAGTCGGAGTGCCCGTCGACGAAGACCAGCCCGATCCGCCCGCCGACCGCCTCGCCGAGCCGGTGCATGGCCAGCGCCGACCCGATCAGCACCGAGCAGTCCCCGCCGAGCACCAGCGGGAACTCCCCCCGGTCGATGATCGCGCCGATCCGCTCGGCCAGGGTCACCGAGTAGTCCGAGATCTCCCGGGCGTGGCAGACGCCGTCACCGGGACGCCAGTCACCGGGGTCGTACCGGGGCGGGGTGAGGCAGCCGGCGTCGCGGGCCCGCAGCCGGGTGACCAGCTCGTGGTCGCGCAGCGCGCCGGGGGCCTTGCCGCAGCCGGGCACCGAGGTCGGCGTGGGCGGACGCAGACCGAGGTTGGTAGGCGCGTCGAGGACGGCGATCCGACGCATGTTGGGCTCCCCCCGGCTCGGCGCTCACGACCTCATCGACTCCACGGACACGTCCTGCCGGACCAGTGCGGGCCGGCAGGACGCCGGCCCGCTGCCGCACCCGGGCGGGCCGGCGCGACGCCGGCCCGCGCTGCGGATCTCCTGCTCAGAACAGGGCGCTGGCCAACGCCCGGCGGGCCGAGGCGACCGCCGGATCGTCCGGGCCGGCGACGGTGAACAGCGACACCAGGTGCTGCCGGGCCTTCTCCCGGTCCGGCCCGGCGGTGCGCCGGACCACGGCCACCAGCCGCGCGTACGCCGCCTCGGCCAGGCCGCTGAGCACCTCCACGTCGGCGGCGAGCAGCTGCGCGTCCACGTCGTCCGGGGCGGCCTCGGCGGCGGCGAGCGCCGCCTGCGGGTCCGCGCCGGCCACCCGCCGGGCCAGCCCGACCTGGGCCAGCCCCGCCTCCGCCGCGGCGTCCGCCGGGGTCTCCGCGAGGATCTTGCGGTACGCCTGCTCGGCGGCGTCCAGGTCGCCGCTCATCAGCGCGTCGTCCGCCTCGTCCAGCCGGGGGTCGCCCGCCGGCTCGACGGTCACCCCGGCGGCCTGCAGTACCCGTTGGATCCACTGCCGCAGCTGGGCCTCGGGCACCACGCCGGAGAAGGCGTCGACCGGCCGGCCGCCGAACAGGGCGTAGACCGTGGGGATGCCCTGGACCTGGAACATCTGGGCGATTCGCGGGCTCTCCTGGACGTCGACCCGGGCCAGTGTCCAGGCGCCACCGCCCTCGGCGGCCTGCCGCTCCAGCACCGGGGCGAACTGGTCGCTCTCCGGATATCCGGCGGCCCCGAAGAAGACGATGACCGGGGCGTTCAGCGAGCGTTCGAGAACGTCGGACTGAATGGTCGCCTCGGTCACGTCGATCACGGAGCCGCCGGCACCGGCGGGACCACCGGGTACGCCGGTGGGCGCTCCGGGGTGCTGGGCCGGTGTGGCGGGACGGGCAGGGGCCGGTGCGGGGGTGCGCAGCGCGCTGAGGTCGACCGCGCCGCGGGTGAAGATCGACGAGGTGATCCGTGGGTCGCTCATGGTTACCTAGTCTCGCACGCGGGCGCCGGAAGTCAGATCAACCGCGACGCCAACAGTTGCTCCTCTCACCCCCAGCTCACCGCCCCTGCGGTCGAGGGAGAAGTCAGAATCGAGGGGGTTCACGGTAGATGCCCCACTGCGCGCGCAGGGCGTCACAGATCTCACCCAGGGTCGCCTCGGCCCGGACCGCGTCCAGCATCGCCGGGATCATGTTCCCGTCGGTCCGGCTGACCTCGACCATCCGCTCCACGGCAGCCTGGACCGCCGCCGAGTCGCGGCCGGACTTGCGCTCGGCGAGCGCCCGCCGCTGGGCCAGCTCCACCTCGTGCGAGATGCGCAGGATCTCCAGCTCCTTGGCGAGCGTACCGGTGTGGCAGTTGACCCCGACGATCCGCTTGTCGCCCTTCTCCAGGGCCTGCTGGTAGACGAAGGCCGACTCGGCGATCTGGCCGGTGAACCAGCCGTCCTCGATGCCCCGCAGGATGCCGGAGGTCATCGGGCCGATCCGGTGCGGGCCCTCGCCGCCGAGCTGCCGGATCCGGGCGAAGATCTCCTCCGCCTCGGCCTCGATCCGGTCGGTGAGCGCCTCGACGTACCACGATCCGCCGAGCGGGTCGGCGACGTTGACCACCCCGGTCTCCTCCATCAGCACCTGCTGGGTCCGCAGGGCGATCTCGGCGGATTCGTCGGTCGGCAGCGCCAGGGTCTCGTCCAGGGCGTTGGTGTGCAGCGAGTTGGTCCCACCGAGCACCGCGGCGAGGGCCTCCACGGCGGTGCGTACCACGTTGTTGACCGGTTGCTGGGCGGTCAGCGACACCCCGGCGGTCTGGGTGTGGAAACGCAGCCAGAGCGCCTTGGAGCTGGTCGCGCCGTAGACCTCGCGCAGCCACCGGGCCCAGATCCGGCGGGCGGCCCGGAACTTGGCGATCTCCTCGAAGAAGTCCACGTGCGAGTCGAAGAAGAAGCTCAGCCCGGGGGCGAAGACGTTGACGTCCAGGCCGCGCGACAACCCCAGCTCCACGTAGCCGAACCCGTCGGCCAGGGTGTACGCCAGCTCCTGCGCGGCGGTCGAGCCCGCCTCCCGGATGTGGTAGCCCGAGACCGACAGCGGCTTGTAGCGCGGGATCTCGGCGGCGCAGTACTCCATCAGGTCGCCGATCAGGCGCAGGTGCGGCTCCGGTTCGAAGAGCCACTCCTTCTGCGCGATGTACTCCTTGAAGATGTCGGTCTGCAGGGTGCCGTCCAGCCTGGACAGTTCGGCGCCCTGCCGTTCGGCGGCGACCAGGTACATGCAGAACACCGGCACGGCCGGGCCGGAGATGGTCATGCTGGTGGTGACGCCGGCCAGGTCGATGCCGTCGAAGAGCGCCTCCATGTCGGCGGCGGAGTCGATGGCGACCCCGCAGTGCCCGACCTCGCCGAGCGCCTGCGGGTCGTCGGAGTCCCGGCCCATCAGCGTCGGCATGTCGAAGGCCACCGAGAGCCCACCGCCACCCGCGCCGAGGATCATCTTGTACCGCTCGTTGGTCTGCTGGGCGTTGCCGAAGCCGGCGAACTGCCGGATCGTCCAGGTCCGCCCCCGGTAACCGGTGGGATGCAACCCCCGGGTGTACGGGTACTCCCCCGGCCAGCCGATCCGCTCGAAGCCCGGGTAGCCGGTGCCCTCCGGTGGCCCGTACACCGGGTCGAGGGGCGTTCCGGAGAGTGTGGTGAAGTCCGCGTCCCGCTTGCGCGCGGCGTCGTACCGGGCCTGCCAGCGGGCCCGTCCGGCGGCGATCTCGTCGGCGTTCATACGCGGGGCTCCTCCTCGAGTCCTCGACTGCACGTCGAGTGTAAGGCCCTTCCTGAACGATCGCTAAGGAACTTGGTACCGACCGATAACCGGCCCGACGTACCCGGTCACCGGAGCAGCCGGCGGGTGCACGGCCCGTCGTGGCGGTCACGCAGCACGCACCGCCGACCACCGGCCAGCGGCCGGTCGCAGAAGACCCGATGGCGGTCACCCTGGTCGTCCTCGCAGGAGACCGCGATCTCGCCGGGGTCTGGGTGAGCACGCCCGTCCAGCGGGCCACCACCCGAGCCAGCCGGGCGGCGGCCGGCAGGTCCCCGGCGACCACCGGAAGATGGATGACGAACCGCTCTCCGTCGCCCATCAGCGGAACCGTCCCGCGTTCACCAGCCGCCGCGCCTCCTCGGACTGCCGGGCCCGCAACGCCTGCTTGATCCGGGCCGCCTCCTGCCGGCTCTCACCGAGCGCCAGATAGACGGCGGCCAGGTCGTCGGCGACCCGGTCCAGGAAGTCGGACCCCCTCCTGCGGGTCGAACCCGCGCCTACCGAACGCCGTCCACCCGAACCGCCGCCGGCGCACCTGCCACGGCCGAAGCAACTGGTAGCTGCGGGACCGGTACTGACCGGGCCTGGGGTCGACGGCTCCTCCGCGACGCCGACCCCGCTCGCGTCGACCGAGCCACCCGAAGATCCTCCGCACGCGAACCTCCCTGCAGAACCGGACCCAACCCGCCCACCAGCGCAAATACCAGATCACCACTACGCCGACAGGGCCGATCACCAGGAACATCCACGATCGAACGAGAACTCCTCGTTGACCTTCAATCACTGACCGTCAAGAGGAACATAGCCAAAACCAAACAGGGCCACGAGTACCTAATGCAACAAGGCCAAGGGTCATGGTGGCGACGGGGAAACAAGGCTGGCAACGTGACCATCGATCCGCACTCGCGCACGCCGGTCTACGCGCAGCTCGCAGACCTGCTACGGCAGAAGATCCTGTCCGGGGAACTGCCGGCCGGCTCGATCCTCGCCAGCGAGACGCGCATGTCGCAGGAGTACGGCATCGGGCGTGACGCGGTACGCAGAGCAGTCCTACTGCTGCGTTCGGAAGGTCTGGTCAACACGAGCCGGGGCCTGGGCACCCGGGTCCGGGAGGCGCCACAACGCCGACAGGTCGAACTCGCGGCCGGCGAGTCGGTGATCACCCGAATGCCGACGGATGTGAGCGCCGCGCGATGCAGCTCGACGAGGGCGTGTCGATCCTGGAGGTCCGAAGCCGGGATGGCAAGGTCGACCTGCTGCCGGGCGACGAAGTGGAACTGAACCGGCCAGACTCCGCCTGATCTCGCCACCGCCACCGAACCGCACCCGCGAAACAGCCCACGCGTCGGTGTCAGATCGCGGAAGTAGTGGCATCCCGACCGGACGAGGCCACTACTTCCCGGAAGCTGCGCGGGCAACGACCGGGCACGGGCGGCGAACGGGTGTGGCTGGCGCAGCCGTCCGCTGCCTCAGGCGTCCGGGGCGGTGGGGTTGGTGAAGGCCACGTCGTCGACCCGGATGTTGATCTCCTCGACGCGCAGTCCGTACGCCTCGACGGCCAGGGTCACCTTCGCGCGGACCTCGTCGATCACCTGCGGGACCGAGTGCCCGGCCTCGGTGACCAGCACCAGGTTGATCAGCACCGCACCGTTGGTGATGTGGGCCGAGCAGCCCCGTCGGGCGTCACCTACCTGATCCAGTCCGACCCGGTCCAGCACGGCGTTGACGAAGCGGGCGAGGTCGCCGCCGAGCTCGGCCACGCCCGGCACCGACTTGGTGGCGGCCACCGCGATCTTCTCCACCACCTCGGTGGAGATCCGCGTCCGGCCACCCGCCACGGCGTCCGGGCTCAGGGACAACTCCTGCGTCTCCTCGAAGTTCACGTCCCGCTCCCCTGTCCGTCCCACCACCGGCCCGCCTACCTGCGCAGAGCCTACCGGCCCCGCGTTCCGCTGTGGACGATCGAAGCCTGACTACGATCCCTGCGGAAACACACCAGGACATCGCAGTACGTGATCGCACCAACACCCGACCGCCATGCCAACGTCGACACGTTGCACTTCGCACCTTCGAGTGCCTCACGTCTCGTGCCGGCGATCGACCTGGTGGCTTTCCTCTACCGGAGGATGGAGTGCCACACCGTCGCTAGCTGCACGTCGAAAAGATCTTGGAAGAAAAGCCCCCCGAGGGGCGCAAATCTTCCAAGATCTTCCTCCAGGATCGGGTCCCCGACCCGGGGGGCACGGCACAGATCGGGCACGCCTCCCGGGCGCACCCCGACCCCGCCCGGGGCTCAGGAGTCGAGTTGGCCGATCAGTTCGTCGGCGGCGGCGTACGGGTCGAGGGAGCCGGCGGCCACCTTCGCGGCGAGCGCGGTCAGGGCCGTACCGGCGCGAAGTGAGCCGATCCGGGCGCGCAGGGTGCCCAGCGCGATCGCCTCGACCTCGGCGGCGGCCCGCGTCTCGCGGCGGCGGCGCAGCTCGTCGTGCTGCTCCAGCCAGCCACGATGCTTGTCGATCGCAGCGGCGATGTCGTCGATCCCCTCGGCCCGGGCGGCGATCGCCCGGACCACCTGCGGTCGCCACTGGCCCGGCCCGCGCTCACCGAGAGCGATCATGCCCTGGATGTCGCGGACGGTGGCGTCCGCGCCGTCCCGGTCGGCCTTGTTGACCACGAAGACGTCGGCGATCTCCAGGATGCCGGCCTTGACCGCCTGGATCGCGTCGCCCATGCCGGGGGCGAGCAGCACCAACGTGGTGTCGGCCAGGGACGCCACCTCCACCTCGGCCTGGCCGACGCCGACGGTCTCGACGAGTACCACGTCGTAGCCGGCGCCTTCGAGGACCCGGACCGCCTGGGGGGTGGCGGCGGAGAGTCCGCCGAGGTGGCCCCGGCTGGACATCGACCGGATGTAGACGCCGGGATCGGTGGCGTGGTCCTGCATCCGGACCCGGTCGCCGAGGATCGCCCCGCCGGTGAACGGGCTGGACGGGTCGATGGCCAGCACCCCGACCCGGTGGCCGGCGGCCCGCAGCGCCCGGACCAGCTCGTTGGTGGTGGTCGACTTGCCCACCCCGGGCGACCCGGTCAACCCCACCACCTGGGCCTGCCCCGCGTACGGCGCGAGCGCCGCCGCCACCTGCGGCAGCAGCTCGTCACCGGACTCGACCAGGGTGATCAGCCGGGCCACCGCGCGCGGGTCACCCGTGCGGGCCCGTTCCACCAGCATCGGTACGTCCCGACTCCGGCGCACCGACACCCGCGTGCCCGCAGCCGGCGTCGGCGGGCCCGAGGCCGGCGCCGGGGAGTTACCGGCCGGCGCCGAGCTGGCTGCGGCCGGCACTGCGGCGGCCGGCTGCGGTGCGCCGGTGCCCTCGGCGGCGCCGCTCACTCGCCGCCCGCCGGTACGTGGATGATCAGCGCGTCGCCCTGACCGCCGCCGCCGCAGAGCGCCGCCGCGCCGGTGCCGCCGCCGCGCCGCTTCAGCTCCAGGGCGAGGGTGAGCACCAGTCGGGCGCCGGACATGCCGATCGGGTGGCCCAGCGCGATCGCCCCACCGTTGACGTTCACCTGGTCCGGGCTGACCCCGAGGTCCCGGGTGGACTGGATGCCGACCGCAGCGAACGCCTCGTTGATCTCGATCAGGTCGAGGTCGGCGACGCTCAGCCCGCCCTTGCGCAGCGCGTGGTTGATCGCGTTGGACGGCTGCGAGTGCAGGGAGTTGTCCGGGCCGGCCACGTTGCCGTGCGCGCCGACCTCGGCCAGCCAGCTCAGCCCCAGCTCCTTGGCCTTGGCCTTGCTCATCACCACCACGGCGGCGGCGCCGTCGGAGATCGGCGAGGAGCTGGCGGCGGTGATCGTGCCGTCGGCGGCGAACGCCGGGCGCAGCTTCGCCAGCGACTCGGCGGTGGTCTCCGGGCGGATCCCCTCGTCCTCGCTGATCACCAGCGGGTCGCCCTTGCGCTGCGGGATGACCACCGGGGTGATCTCGTCGGCGAAGTGGCCGTTCTTCTGCGCGGCGGCGGCCCGCTGGTGGCTGGTCGCGGCGAAGGCGTCCTGCTCGGCCCGGGTGATGGCGTGCCGGGCACCGTGCCGCTCGGTGGACTCACCCATCGAGCAGTTGTCCCACGCGTCGGTGAGCCCGTCCAGCGCCATGTGGTCCTTGACGGTCACGTCGCCGTACTTGTAGCCGGTGCGCTGACCGAGCAGCAGGTGCGGGGCGTTGGTCATCGACTCCATGCCGCCGGCCACCACGATGTCGAACTCGCCGGCCCGGACGAGCTGGTCGGCCAGGGCGATCGCGTCCAGGCCGGAGAGGCACACCTTGTTGACGGTCAACGCCGGCACGGACATCGGGATCCCGGCCGCCACCGCCGCCTGCCGGGCCGGGATCTGACCCGCGCCGGCCTGGAGCACCTGGCCCATGATCACGTACTGCACCTGGTCGGGGGCGACCCCGGCGCGTTCCAACGCGGCCTTGATGGCCACCCCGCCGAGGTCGACGGCGGAGAGGTCCTTGAGGTTGCCCAGCAGCCGGCCCATCGGGGTCCGCGCGCCGCTGACGATCACCGAAGCCATGTCCTGCCTCCGAGGGGGGTGCCGACCGTACGCCTTAACGATTGTTCGGCCAGACTAGCGCCATGGTTGAGCACACCTCCGGCGAGCCCACCGCCGAACCCGCCACCGGAATCGGACTGCTCCGCATCGACCACGTCGGCATCGCCGTGGCCGACCTGGACGCGGCGATCGACTTCTACCAGCGCACCTTCGGGATGCGCTGCGTGCACACCGAGACCAACACCGAGCAGGGCGTACGCGAGGCGATGCTGGCGGTCGGGCCGAGCGCCTCCGGCGGCTGCCTGCAACTGCTCGCCCCGGCGACCCCGGAGTCGACGATCGCGAAGTTCCTCGACCGTAACGGGCCGGGCGTGCAGCAGGTGGCGTACACGGTCGCCGACATCGACGTGGCCTGCGCCGCCCTGCGCGAGCGGGGTCTGCGGCTGCTCTACGACACCCCCCGACGGGGCACCGCCGACTCGCGAA
Organism: Micromonospora yangpuensis; assembly: GCF_900091615.1. NCBI lineage: Bacteria > Bacillati > Actinomycetota > Actinomycetes > Micromonosporales > Micromonosporaceae > Micromonospora > Micromonospora yangpuensis. The sequence goes on from NZ_FMIA01000002.1 coordinate 5,298,585, forward strand.
TCAACTTCGTCCACCCGAAGGACGCCGGCGGCGTCCTCGTCGAGTTGGTCCAACCCGCCGGGTGAAAGGAAGGGCCCCTTCCTATCGCATTCTGTATAGGAAGGGGCCCCTCCCAACATCGTTTTGCCGGCTCGCCCCGACGGCGGGCAGGTAGCCGGGCAGGACCGGCCCGGGCGGCCCGGGAGCTGCCAAGATCGCCCGGTGGACCCGGTCAGATAAACCGGACACCAAAGCTGCGACCGGTCTTGGAAGCACCCTGGGGCGTCTGCGAGTATGTCCCAATGCCCCAGCAGCAGTCCTCCCCTCTGGCGTTCTTCGACAACGCGAACTCGCAACCGGATTTCACCGTTGGCCTGCGTGGCTACAACGTCGGGCAGGTCGATGACTTCATCGGTCGGCTGACCGCCGCGCTGACCCAGTCCGAGCAGGCCCGCGCCGAGGCCGAGCAGCGGATGAACGACGCCCAGCGTCGGCTCCGCCAGGCCGAGCAGCGGCAGAGTGCGTTGGAGCAGAAGCTCAACGACACCAACAAGCAGCTCGAGGAGAACAGCCGGCCGACCCTCTCCGGTCTCGGCACCCGGGTCGAGCAGATCCTGCGGCTCGCCGAGGAGCAGGCCAACGACCACCGCAACGAGGCCAAGCGTGAGTCGGAGGGGATCCTCTCCGCGGCCCGCCTGGAGGCTCGCGAGATCACCGACAAGGCCCGCGCCGAGGCCGCCGCGATGAAGGCCACCGCCGAGCGGGAGGCCGGCAGCGTCCGCACCTCCGCCGAGCGGGAGGCCGCCGAGGTCCGCGTCCAGGCCCGCCGGGAGGCCGACACCCTGCGCGGCGACGCCGAGCGGGAGACCAAGCAGCTGCGTACGGTCACCGCGCACGAGGTGGCCGAGTTGAAGTCCACCGTCGAGCGTGAGGTGGCCACCCTGCGGGCCACCGCCGAGCGGGAGATCACCCAGCAGCGGGCCAAGGCCGCCCGCGAGGCCGAGGAGAAGCGCGCCGAGGCGACCAAGCTGCTCACCGACGCCCGGGACAAGCGCGACAAGGACCTGCAGGCCCTGGAGCTTCAGCTCGCCGAGCGCCGGGAGAAGGCCGAGCGGGAGGAGTCGGAACGGCACGCGGCCCAGGTCGCCCAGACGCAGAAGCTGGTCGGCGAGGCCGAGCAGCGGGCCCGCGCCGCCCAGGACCGGGCCAAGGAGATCGAGCAGCGGGCCGAGGCCCGTCGGGTCGAGTCCGAGCGCACCGCCTCGGACACCGTCGAGAAGGCCAAGGCACTCTCGGAGAAGACCCTCAACGAGGCCAAGGCCGAGGCGAAGCGGTTGCTCACCGAGGCCCGTACCGAGGCTGACCTGACCACGCAGGCGGCCCGGCGCGAGGTCGAGGACCTCACCCGGCAGAAGGACGCGGTCACCTCGCAGCTCGGTCAGATGCTCTCGGGCCTCGCCGGCATCGTCCCGGGCATGCCGCCCGCGGCCCAGGCGGCGGCCGTCGCGGAGCAGGCCAAGGCCGACCCCCAGGAGCGCGTGAGCGCGGAGAAGACCAGCTGAGGCGGGCGCGCGCCGGGGGCATGCGGCACGGCGTGGGGTGACACCGGTACCCGGTGTCACCCCACGCCGCAATGCGGATAGTGTCCCAACTTTTCCGGAGCTGCCGCATCAGTGAAGTACGTCCCATCGGGGGCCTCCGTATCGCCCCAGCGAGGCCGGACGCATGTGAGGATGGGGGCATGTCGCACGGCGAGGAACTGTTCGCTCTCGGCGGGGACGTGACGACGGAGCCCAGCTTCGAGTCCGCCCTGCGGGGGTACGAGAAACGACAGGTCGACCGGTACGTCGCTCGTGCCGAGCACGAGATCGCGACACTGACGACCGAGCGGGAACAGGCGTACAACCAGATCCACAAGCTAGCCGGCCAGGTCGAGGTGCTGCAGCGCGACCTCGCCCAGGTGCGCAAGCAGGTGGGCGTGGTGGATCGCGCCTCGTTCCGTCACCTCGGCCCCCGGGTGGAGCAGATCCTCAGTCTTGCCGAGGAGCAGGCCGAGGCGATCGCGGTGGCCGCGAACGAGGAGATCGAGGCCCGCCGGGCAGCCGCCGAAGGGATCATCGAGGAGGCCCGCGAGCAGGCCAACCGGGTGCTTCAGGACTTCGAGATCGCGCTGTCGGCGCGCCGGGCCGAGGAGGAACGGCACAGCCGTACGCGGCGGGCCGAGGCCGAGGCGACCATCCGCAATGCCAAGCAGGAGGCGGCCAGCCTGCGCCGCGGCGCCCAGGAGGCGCTGGCCAGGGCCGAGCAGGAGGCCACCAAGCTGCGTGATGCCGCCCAGGAGATCCACAACCGGGCGCAGCAGGAGGCGACCCGGCTTCGGGAGGCGGCCAAGGCGGCGCTGGCAAAGGCCGAGCAGGAGGCCACCCAGCTGCGGGACGCGGCCAAGGAGGTGCACGCCAAGGCCCAGCAGGAGGCCAAGCGCCTGATCGACTCCGCGACCGAGGCGGGCCGGGCCACCCACGCCAAGGCCCAGCAGGAGGCCAAGCGGACCGTCGACCAGGCCACCGAGGCGGGTCGGTCCACCCGGGAGAAGGCCAATCAGGAGGCCACGCGGATCACCACCCAGGCCACCGAGGCGGCCAAGCGCGACCGCGCCGAAACCGAGGCGTACGTCCAGCGGATGCGCAGCGAGACCGAGGCGTACGTCAAGCACGCCCGAGCCCAGACGCAGCAGGAGCTGGGCGCCTGGCGGGCGGGGGTGGAGAAGGAGGTCAACAGCCGACGCGAGGCTGCCGACCGGGAGCTGGCCCAGCGCCGCTCCACCGCCGAGCAGGAGTACGCCAAGCGCCGCGACGAGCTGGACAAGCAGCACAAGACCCGGTACGACGAGCTGGAGCAGAAGCACAAGACCCGGCACGACGAGCTGGAGAAGCAGTACCGGACCCGGCTCGACGAGATCGAACAGGGCGCCACCCAGATCCGGCAGGCCGCCGAGCAGGACGCCGGCACGATGCGCCGGCAGGCCGAGGAGCAGGCCACGGAGCTGCTCGCCAGGGCCGAGTCCGAGTCGGCCGAGAAGCGTCGCACCGCCGACGAGCATGTCGCGGCCTCCCGACGCCAGTTCGAGGAGTACGCCGCCACCACCCAGCAGCACCTGGCCACGACCCAGCAGCACCTTGCCGCCACGCAGCAGGAAGCCGCCGCCGGTCGGCAACAGCTCGCCCAGGTGATGTTGGAGATCGCCCAGGCCCAGCAGGAGCTGGCCGATCTGCGGCAGGAGACCTGGCGTTCCCGGCAGGAGTCCGACGATCTGCAGCGCCGGGTGCGCGAGCTTCATCAGCAGGTGGCGGGTGCGGCCGCCGGCACCGCGTCACCCGACGGCTCTCGGCCCGCAGCACCCGACGGCAGGACGGCCCAGCCGCCGTCGCCCGACGGCGCGGTGACCCAAACGCCGTCGCCCGACGGCGAAGCGGACCGGAAGCCGGTACCCAGCGGCGCGGCGGCCCAGACCCCGTCGCCCGACGGTGCGGAGGGACGGAAGCCGTCGCCTGACGGGCAGGGTGCGCGACCGCCGGTACGCAACGGTGCGCCGGCCACGGTGAGCCGGCCGGTAGCCGAGCCGGTGAGCACGGTGGAGGCCGGCAGTCCCGCCGCGCCGGTGGACGGTGAGCCGACGGTGGCCGCGGTGCCCGGTGAGGGCGGTCGGGGTGCCACCCCGACGAAGATCACCAGCACCGGGGAGAAGACCACCCGGCCGAGCAAGCCGACCACCGACGAGCGCAGTGCCAAGCCGAGCAAGGTGACCGTCGAGTCGGACTGACCGACGATCCGGCCCGCTCAGGCGGACCCGGCCCCGCCAGGCAGACCAGCCCCGCTCAGGCGGATCCAGCCCCGCGAAGCAGACCCAGCCCCGCTCAGGCGGAACCGCCGGCCTGCGGACCCGGCACCGGCGTGTCGGCGAAGGCGGCCACCGTCCGGTCGGCGTACCCGCTGACGTCGCCGGTCTCCATCGGGCCGTCCCACTCCGTCGGCAGCGGCACCGACGCCTGCGGGTTGACCCGGCGGACCACCTCGTCCAGGACGGTCTCGGCGTCACCTACCCAGAGGTGCTTGGCCCCGGGGACGCCGACCACCTCGGCCTGCGGCACCGCGGCGAACCGCCGGCGGGCCTCGTCGGGGCGCAGGTAGTCGTCGAACTCGGGGACCAGCGCGGTGAGCGACTTGCCGGAGCGGGCCCAGGTGGCCAGGTCGGAGTCGGTGGAGAAGCGCAGCGGCGGCGAGAGCAGGATCGCGCCGGTCACCGCCGGGTCGCAGCCGTGCTTGAGCGCCAGGTCGGTGCCGAAGGACCAGCCCAGCAGCCAGATGTTCGGCAGCTCGGCGAACTCGGCGTACTCGATGGCGGCGGCCACGTCGTAGCGCTCGCTGTCGGCGGCGTCGAAGCTGCCCTCGCTGGTGCCGCGCAGGCTGCTGGTGCCCCGGGTGTTGAACCGGAGCACGGCCAGGTCGGCCAGGGCGGGCAGCCGCCACGCCGCCTTACGGAACACGTGACTGTCCATCATCCCGCCGTGGGTGGGTAGCGGGTGCAGGCAGACCAGGGTGCCCACCGGCGCCCGCTCCGCCGGCCGGGCCAGCTCGCCGACCAGGCGCAGCCCGTCGGCGGTGTGCAGCTCGATGTCGGTACGGTGGCCGGGCAGGATCGACGACGCTCGGATCGGGGTGCTCACCACCCAAGTGTCGCGCCGCCACGCCGGTTCCGCGCGATCGGGCCGAAACCGGGTGACGAAGATCCCTCCGCGCCCACCCGCCGCCGCGCCGGAAACACCCGCCGCTGAGCCGGGGAGACCCGCCGCTGAGCCGGCGACATCCGCTGCCACGCCGGGGAGACCACGTCAGCCCGGCGACACCACGCCGGGTTCGGCCGATCAGCCGTACCGGGGGGCGCCACGACCACGCTGGATCCCGGGGCCACGCCGGTCCCGCGCCCGCCAGCAACCGCTGTGCCAGTGCCGACGGTCGGTCAGGTCACCCCGGCCGTCGGCGGGCCACGCCACCAGATGGGCCACCCCGGGGCGGATCTCCTGGTCACAGCCGGGACAACGGTACGTCTTGGTAGCCGACCCGCCGCTGATCCCCCGTACCTGCCACTCGCCGTCGCGCCACTGCTGGACCGAGGCGACGCCCTGCCGGACCCGCTCGGAGTCGACCTGCACGGCGTCGTCCCGGCGGGGACGGTTACGACGGGGGCTCACATCTGCCAGCGTACGGCCGGGTTGTCGGGGCCGTTCCACGGCCGGGCCGTCGGGGCCGGAGCCGGCCGTCGGGGCCGGAGCCGCGGCCAGGCCGTCGGGGCCGGAGCCGCGGCCGGGGTGCCGTCGCGGTCAGCCGGCGGTGTGGTCGCGGAAGCCGCGGCCGGTCCGGCGCCCCAGGTGGCCGGCGGTGACCAGGTGCTCCAGCAGGGGCGCCGGGGCGAGGCCGGGCTCCCGCGACTCCCGGTACAGCGCACGCTGGATGCTCAGCGCCACGTCCAGGCCGACCGTGTCGAGCAGCTCGAACGGGCCGACCGGGTACCCGCAGCCCAGCCGCATCGCGTGGTCGATGTCGTCGACGGTGGCGTACCTCGCCTCCAGCATCCGGACCGCGTCGTTGAGGTACCCGAAGAGCAGCGCGTCGACGACGAACCCGGCCCGGTCGGGACAGACCACGCCGGTCCTGCCCAGCGTGGCACAGAACGCCCGGGCGGTCGCGGTGGCCTCCGCCGAGGTGCGGACCGTCGTGACGATCTCGACAAGCGACCGTTGCGGTACCGGCTCTGCGAAGTGCAACCCGACCACGTCCGCCGGCCGGCCGGAGGCCATCGCCGGCCCGATGACCGGCAGCGACCCGGTGGTGGCCAGGACCACGCCGGGCCGGCAGCTCTCCCCCAGCCGGGCGAAGAGCGCCTGCCGGGTCGCCGGCTCCCCGACCACGGCCTCGATCACCAGGTCCGCGTCGGCCAGCCTGGTCAGGTCCGCGTCGGTCAGGTCCGCGTCGACCAAGGCCGCGTCGACCAGGGCCGCGTCGGAGGCCACCGCGATCACCTCGTACCCGGCGGTGGCGCAGGCCTCGGCGATGCCGGCGGCTCTGGGCCCGGCGCCGACGACACCCACCCTGGCCACCGCCCGCGCTCCGTCGACCGGTGCCGGCCCCGCCGGCGTCGGCGTCCGGTCGTCGGGTACGACCACCGGGGAGCCGGGCTGCTGGTAGGTGTAGAAGCCACGACCGGACTTGCGGCCGAGCAGTCCCGCCGTGACGAGTTGCCGCAGCAGCGGCACCGCGGCGTGCCGGCGGTTGCGGCCACCGTGCCGGTACATGGTGTCCAGGATCTCGACCGCGGTGTCCAGGCCGATCAGGTCCAGCAGGGCCAGCGGGCCCATCGGCAGGCCGCCGCCGAGCGTCATCGCCGCGTCGAGGTCCTCCCGGGTGGCGTGCTGCGCCTCCAGCATCCCGACCGCCTGGTTGAGGTACCCGAAGAGCAACGCGTTGGCGACGAAGCCGGCCCGGTCGTCGACGGTCACCGCGACCTTGCCCAGCCGGGCGCAGAGCGCCTCGGTGTCGGCCACCACGTCGGGCGCGGTGACCACCGTGCGGACCACCTCGACCAGCTTCATCACCGGCGCGGGGTTGAAGAAGTGGATGCCGACGACCTGGCCGGGTCGGCTGGTGGCGACCGCGATCTCGGTGACGCTCAACGACGAGGTGTTGGTGGCCAGGATCGCCTCGGGCCGGCAGATCCGGTCCAGCTCGGCGAAGAGCCGCCGCTTCAGGTCGAGACGTTCAGGTACGGCCTCGATCACCAGCTCCACCGAGTCCAGGGCGGCCAGTCCGACGGCGAAGTGGACCCGGCTCAGCAGCGCGTCCCGGTCGGCCGGGGCGAGCTTTCCCCGGGCCACCGCCCGGTCGGTGGAGCGGGTCAGGGTGGCCCGCCCGCGTTCCAGGGCGTCGGCGGAGATCTCCACCGCCCGGACGTGGACGCCGCTGCGGGCGAAGACCTCGACGATGCCGACACCCATGGTGCCCAGCCCCACCACGCCCACGCTGGTGAACTCACGCGCCACGCCCCGGCCTCCCTGTCGCTCGGTACCGCCGAGGTTAACGGTCCCTAAGCCGTCGGGCGAGGCGGGGTCACCGGCCGAGGCTGGCCGCCTCCGGGCCGACCAGCTCACCCTCGACCGGCTGCCGGGGCGCCGGGACCGGCAGCGGCATGGTGGTCCGCTGACTGCCGGGGGCCGCGCCGATCCGGATGCCGACCGGGTCGGTGCGGGCCAGCCCGGGATCGAAGTAGCGCAGCTCGGTACGGCCCAGCCGGATCACGTCACCGTCGGAGAGCTGCTCCACCCCGTCGATCCGACGGTCGTTGAGCCAGGTGCCGTTGGTGGAGCCGAGGTCCACCAACGCCACCCCGCCCTCGGTCTGCCGCACCGCGGCGTGTCGCCGGCTCAGGTGCGGGTCGTCGACCATGATGTCCGCCGTCGGTGCCCGTCCGATCACCAGCGGCTCGGTGCGCAGCCGGAAGCTCGTGCCGCGCATCGACCCGCTGGCCACCGTCAACAGTGGCAACAACCCCGGGTGCTCCTCCATGGACAGTCCGCCTCCCCACAAGTCGTCACTCTCCGCCAACAGAGTGCCACCTAAACGTAGTCGCCTGCACCGCTGTCCGGTCATCAGGAAGACGCCAGCCGGCCATCCCGCGTTCACCGATTCGGCCGACGAGTCAGCTCCCGGACCGCCATGCCTGTCGATCATCGTCGGCACCCCACGCGCCCGGCAACCGACCCCGGCCGACGAGTACCCGTTTGGCTACCGACGGGTAACGGTGCCGTCTAGACTTCCGGCCATGACGGCTGTGCGTGTTCCGGGGCTTCCGAGGATCGAGGACGGGCGGCTGGTGTCGACGAGCCCGGCGACCGGCGTCGAGGTCGGGCGCTTCCCGGTCGCCACCCCCGCCGACGTACGGGACGCGGTCGAGGCCGCCCGAACGGCCGGGCAGTGGTGGACCGGACTCGGCTGCACCGGGCGTCGGGAACGGCTGCTGCGTTGGCGGGCGCTGCTGGCCCAGCGGATCGAGGAGCTCGCGGAGCTGATCCACACCGAGGGCGGCAAGCCGGTCGCCGACGCCGTCGTCGAGATCCTCACCGCGATCGAGCACATCGACTGGGCCGCCCGCAACGCCCGTCGGGTGCTGGGTCCGCGCCGGGTGCGGTCCCGGCTGATCCTCGCCGAGTTCACCGGCCACCTGGAGTACCAGCCGTACGGCGTGGTGGGCGTGATCGGCCCGTGGAACTATCCGGTCCTCACCCCGGTCGGCTCGGCCGCGTACGCGATGGCCGCCGGCAACGCGGTGGTGCTCAAACCGAGCGAGTACACCCCGACGGTCGGTCAGTGGCTGGTGGACAGCCTCGCCGAGGTGGTGCCGGAACAGCCGGTCCTCACCGCGCTGCACGGCCTGGGCGAGGTCGGCGCGCAGCTCTGCCGGTCCGGGGTCGACAAGGTCGCCTTCACCGGCTCGCCGGCCACCGCCCGGAAGGTGATGGCCGCCTGCGCCGAGTCGCTGACCCCGGTGCTGCTGGAGGCCGGCGGCAAGGACGCGATGATCGTCGACACCGACGCCGACCTGGACGCCGCCGCCGAGGCCTGCGTCTGGGGTGGACTCACCAACGCCGGCCAGAGCTGCATCGGCATCGAGCGGGTGTACGTCGTCGAGCCGGTCTTCGACGCGTTCCTCGACCGGCTCGTCGAACGGGCCGGCCGGTTGACCGTCGGGCCGCACGACGCCGACCTCGGCCCGATCACCATGCCGGGGCAGCTCGACGTGATCCGCCGCCACATCGACGACGCGCTGGCCCGGGGCGGCCGGGCGGTACTCGGCGGCGCGGACGCGGTGACGCCCCCGTACGTCCGGCCGACCGTGCTGGTCGACGTGCCGGAGGACGCGGCCGCCGTACGCGAGGAGACCTTCGGCCCGACCCTGACGGTGAGCCGGGTCCGCGACGCCGACGAGGCCGTGGCCCGCGCCAACGCCCTGCCGTACGGCCTGGGTGGCGCGGTCTTCGGTAAGCGCCGCGCGGTGGCCATCGCCCGGCGGCTGCGCTCCGGGATGGCCTCGGTGAACTCGGCGCTCACCTTCGCCGGGATGTCCACGTTGCCCTTCGGCGGGGTGGGTGACTCCGGCTTCGGGCGGATCCACGGCGAGGACGGCCTCCGCGAGTTCGCCCGGAGCAAGTCGATCACCAGACGCCGGGCCCGCTCCCTGCTGCCCTCCATGACGTTCGACCGCAACTCGGCCGATGTGGCCCGATTGGTGAAGGTCGCCAAAACGCTGTACGGCAGGTGACAGCCGCCGATCTTTCGGGCACTCTCGGATAGTCCTTCCCTATCCGTGTGGGCGGCAGTACCTTGCGTTAAATGGGTCTGGATCGATTGCGTTTTCACCTCGTCGACAGCGAACGGTCCCCGGGTGCCCGACAACGGCGCCGCCGGCTCGACTGGCTGGCCCGAACATTTCCCGATCTGTCGGAGATGACCGTTCTGGATCTCGGCGGTCGACTCGGCACCTGGACCCGCGCCACCGTCCGCCCCGCCCGGGTGCACGTGGTCAACCTGGAGCGACCGCCGGCCGAGGTGCCCCCGTGGGCGCACGTCGAGCACGGCGACGCCTGCGACCTGCCACCGGCCGTCACCGGCCGGCACTACGATCTGGTCTTCTCCAACTCGGTCGTCGAACACGTGGGCGGGCACGAACGACGATTACGCTTCGCCGACGCGGTCCGTTCGCTGGCCGACCGGTACTGGGTGCAGACGCCATACCGATATTTCCCTATCGAACCACACTGGATTGCGCCCGGAATGCAGTTCCTGCCGGTTCGACTGCGTACCGAGGTGGCCCGGCGGTGGCCCCTCGGGCACAAGCAGACCCGCACCCACGAGGCGGCCATCCGTCAGGTGCTCTGGACCGAACTGCTCGACCGCTCCCAGATGCGGCACTACTTCCCCGACTCCCGACTGCTCGTCGAACGGGTGGCCGGCCTACCCAAGTCCCTCATCGCCGTCCGCACCCCCTAGCCCCGCAAGGAAGGGCCCCCTGTTAACGCTTTCTGATGTACAGGGGGCCCTTCCAAACACCTGAGGCGGCTCAGAACAGGGTGAGCTCGTCGCGCTCGATGCCTCGCAGCCGGTCGTAGTCGACCACCACGCAGCGGATACCCCGGTCGGCGGCGAGCACCCGGGCCTGCGGTTTGATCTCCTGGGCGACGAACAAGCCACTGACCGGTGCCAGTAGCGGATCGCGGTTCATCAGTTCGAGGTAGCGGGTGAGCTGCTCCACCCCGTCGATCTCGCCGCGCCGCTTCACCTCGACCGCGACCGCGCCCTGGGCGGCGTCCCGGCACAGCAGGTCGACCGGCCCGATGGCGGTCATGTACTCCCGACGTACCAGCGTGAAGCCCTCCCCGAGGGCTGCCGGGTTGGCGGCGAGCAACTCCTGCAGGTGCGCCTCCACACCGTCCTTGCGCAGCCCAGGATCGACGCCCAACTCGTACGAGGTGTCCTGGAAGATCTCCTCCAGGGTGATCCGCAGTTCCTCGCCGGCCTTGTTCACCACCCGCCAGACCCCGGGCGCCTCCTCCAGCCGGCACGGCGGGCTCATCCAGTTGAGCGGCTTGTAGGCCCGGTCGTCGGCGTGGATCGACACCGACCCGTCGGCCTTCACCATCAACAACCGGGTGGCCGTCGGCAGGTGAGCCGAGAGCCGTCCGACATAGTCCACCGAGCACTTCGCAATCACCAACCGCACCCGAGGAGGGTAGCCCAGTCCCGACCGGTCGCCGACGAGCGGCACTGGCGCGCCGGTGCCATGCTGAGACGGTGCTCGAAGTTCTGACCGGCTCCGGTCTCGCCGCCTCGGCGGGCCTCAACGCCTACATCCCCCTGCTCGTGATGGGGCTGCTGGCCCGCTACACCGACGTGATCCAGCTGCCGAACGGCTGGCAGTGGCTCGGCAACGGCTGGGTCGTGGCGATCCTCGTGGTCCTGCTGGTCGTGGAGTTCGTCGCCGACAAGGTGCCGGTGGTCGACCACGTCAACGACGTGGTGCAGACCGTGGTCCGGCCGACCGCCGGTGGGCTGGCCTTCGGTGCCGGCGCCGGCTCCGAGACGGTCACCGTCGCCGATCCGGAGTCGTTCTTCGCCGGCAACGAGTGGGTACCGGTCGTCGTCGGCGTGCTCATCGCCCTCGGCGTACACCTGCTCAAGTCCGCCGCCCGGCCGCTGATCAACGCGACCACCGCCGGGGTCGGCGCGCCGGTGGCGAGCACCGCCGAGGACGCCACCAGCGTGCTCGTGTCGCTGGTCGCGATCCTGCTGCCCGTACTGGTGCTGTTGTTCCTGGTCGGTCTGGTGTTCTTCGCCTTCTGGTTCGTCCGTCGCCGCGCCGTCCGTCGACGCGAACGGCGGGCGGTCCGCGCCGGGGGCGCGGACCGCTGACCCCGGGGCAGCGCCGGGGGCGGAGCGGGGCAGCGCCGGAGGTGGGCGCGCTGGCATCATCTCCCGGTGTCTGTGAAGAAGTCCCACCTTTCCGTCGGCGCGGTCGTCGCCCTCGTGGCCGGCATCACCCTGCTGGCCGTCAGCGCGTCCCCGACCCGGCAGGCCGCGGACGCCGACTTCGTCGTACCGTCGACCGGGCAGGTCAGCCCGGCCGGCACCGCCCGCCCACCGACCGCCGGCGCCACACCATCGGCTGCGGACCGGGACGCCGCGGCACCGGGCGCGACCCGGGTGGGCAGCCGACCGCCGGTGGTCGACCACGGGCCACGCTCGGGCAACCTGGTCGCGCTCACCTTCGACGCCGACATGACCGACGCGATGCGGTACCAGTTGCGTACGGGCGCGGCGAAGTCGTACGCCAACATCAAGATCATTGACCTGCTGGAACGGGAGCAGGTGCCGGCCACCTTCTTCCTCACCGGCAAGTGGGTCGAGCAGTACCCGAAGGTGACCCGGCGGCTGGCCGACAACCCCCGGTTCGAGTTGGCCAACCACACGTACGGCCACCACGCGTTCGTGCGGGACTGTTACCAGCTTCCGCACCTGCCGGCCCGGGAGCTGACCGCCGACGCGGGCCGCACCTTCGAGGTCGTCGCGCCGTACGGTGGCCGGCAGACCCGGTACTTCCGCTTTCCCGGCCTCTGTCACGACAAGGCCGCGCTGGACGCCCTGGCGCCACTGGGCGTCACCGTGGTCGACGGCGACGTGATCAGTGGAGACCCGTTCGCGACGGCCTGGCGTCCGATCGTCCGCGCGGTCCTGGACAAGGTACGCGCCGGCTCGGTGGTCGTGCTGCACGTCACCGAGGAGAACGCACCGATGACCGACGAGGCGCTACCGCACATCCTCGCCGGCCTGGCCGAACGGGGACTCACTCCGGCCACGCTCTCCGAGGTGCTCGCCGACGACCGTACGCGGTGATCAGCTGACCGGCCGCTGACGGGTTGCCCGACTGGATACCGGGAAACCGAAAGGGACAAAAGCCTAGAATGGGACCAGCCAACTGGATGGAGCCCATCATGACCGCCTCGATCGAAATGCCCCGGGTGCAGGAATGCGTCGTCAGCTCCTGCGCCTACAACCAGACGAACGACTGCCACGCCTTCGCGATCACCATCGGCAGCAGCGACCACGCCCACTGCCACACCTTCGTCGAGCTGCCCGTGCGCGGTGGCACCGAGACGATGCTGGCCCAGGTCGGCGCCTGCCAGCGGGCCGACTGCCAGCACAACGCCAACCTGGAATGTCACGCGCCGAACATCCGGGTCGGCCCGGACAACGACCGCGCCGACTGCATGACCTACCAGAGCCGCTGACCCGCCGGCCACGCCCGCACGCGGCGCCGGACCACACACCCCCTCCGACGGCGGACCACACGCAGCCGCCACGACGGGTGTGGGGGGGCGAGCACCACGATGGCCCGGTTACCGGGACGGCACGCGCCCTGCGCGACCGCGCGCTTCCCCGCGACGGCACGCGCTCCGCGCGACAGCGCGGCCCCCACGGCGGCGCGCTTCCCGGCGCGGGGGCGACCCGGGATGCGGTGTGTTAAGCAGGGGCCCCTGCTATACAAAATGCGTTAACAGGGGGCCCTTCCTTGCAGGTTGGGGGGAGGACGCACACTTGACGGCATGGATGACGAGCTCGCGATCTCCGTACGGGGGCTGCGCAAGGCGTACGGCGACAACGTCGCGGTGGCGGGGGTCGACCTCGCCGTCCGGCGCGGCGAGGTGTTCGCCCTGCTCGGCCCGAACGGCGCGGGCAAGACCACCACGGTGGAGATCCTGGAGGGCTACCGGCGACGCGACGGTGGCGAGGTGTCGGTGCTGGGCAGCGATCCCGCCCAGCCCACCCCGCAGTGGCGCAACCGGGTGGGCATCGTGCTGCAGGGCACCGGCGAGTTCGACGAGTTGACAGTCGGCGAGGTGGTCCGGCACTTCGCCGGCTTCTACCCCGACGCGGACGACCCGGACAAGGTCGTCGAGCGGGTCGGACTGACCGCCAAGCTCCGGGCCCGTACGCACACCCTCTCCGGTGGGCAGCGCCGGCGCCTGGACGTGGCGTTGGGCATCATCGGCCGGCCGGAGCTGCTCTTCCTGGACGAGCCGACCACCGGGTTCGACCCGGAGGCCCGGCGTGAGTTCTGGGAGCTGATCCGGGACCTGGCCGCCGCGGGCACCACGATCCTGCTCACCACCCACTATCTCGACGAGGCCGAGTTCCTCGCCGACCGGGTCGGGGTGATCGCCCGGGGCCGGGTGGTCGAGGTCGCCCCGCCGAGGGAGCTGGGCAACCGGCAGGCGGCGTTGGCCACGGTCTCCTGGCGTACCCCGGACGGGACGCCGCAGAGCACGCAGAGTGCGACGCCGACGGCGCTGGTGGCCGAGCTGGCCGCGCGCTTCGGCGGTGAGGTCCCCGGCCTCACCGTCACCCGGCCCACCCTGGAGGACATCTACCTGCGCATGATCGGACACGCGTGAGCGCCATGACGACGCCGGCACCCCCGGCCACCGCCACCCGCCCCCGGCGGACCAGCCCGGTCGCCCTCGCCCTGCGGCAGGGCCGGCTGGAGATCACCCAGTTCCTGCGCAGCCGGGAGTCCGTCGTGTTCACGATGGGCTTCCCGATCATCATGATCCTGATCTTCGCGTCGATCTTCAACGACGAGATCGCTCCCGGGGTCAGCTACACGCAGTACTTCATCACCGGCATGATCGCGACCGGGCTGATGACCGCGAGCTTCCAGAACCTCGGCATCTGGATCCCGGTGGAACGGGACCGCGGGGTGCTCAAGCGCTACCGGGGCACCCCGATGCCCAAGTGGGTGTACTTCGCCGGCAAGGTGATCATGGTGTTGGCGATCGGGGTGGCCGAGACCGTACTGCTGCTGGCCTTCTCGGTCGCCCTGTTCGACCTGGAGCTGCCGGGCAGCGCCGCGAAGTGGCTGACCTTCGGCTGGGTCTCGCTGCTCGGCATCACCGCCTGCACCCTCTGCGGTATCGCCATCTCGTCGCTGGCCCGGACCTCCCGCAGCGGCTCGGCGGTGGTCACCCCGGTCGCGCTGGTGCTCCAGTTCATCTCCGGGGTGTTCTTCGTCTTCACCGAGCTGCCGAGCTGGATGCAGCAGGTGGCGGCGCTCTTCCCGCTGAAGTGGATGTGCCAGGGCCTGCGCTCGGTCTTCCTGCCCGACGGCTTCGGCGGCCAGGAGCCGGGCGGCTCGTTCGAGCTGGGTCGGGTCGCCCTGGTCCTGGCCGCCTGGTGCGTCATCGGACTGGTGCTCTGCCTGACCACCTTCCGCTGGACCACCAAACGCGACGGCTGAGCCGGGTCAGTACGTGTAGAAGCCCTTGCCCGTCTTGCGGCCCAGGTCACCGGCGGTGGCCATCCGCTGGAGCAGCTCCGGCGGGAAGAACTTCTCGTCGGCGGTGTCGGCGTAGATGTTCTGCGAGGCGTGCAGCAGCACGTCCACGCCGGTCAGGTCGGTGGTGGCCAGCGGGCCCATGGCGTGGCCGAAGCCCAGCCGGCAGGCGGTGTCCAGGTCCTCGGCCGAGACCACGCCGGACTCGACAAGCTTGACCGCCTCGACGACCAGCGCCGAGATCAGCCGGGTGGTGACGAAACCGGCGATGTCCCGGTTGACCACCACCACCGTCTTGCCGATGCCCTCGGCGAACTCGCGGACGGTGGCCAGGGTCGCGTCGCTGGTCTTGTAGCCCCGGACCAGCTCGCAGAGCTGCATCATCGGCACCGGGGAGAAGAAGTGGGTGCCGACGACCGCCTCCGGCCGCTCGGTGACCGCCGCGATCTGGGTGACCGGGATGGCGGAGGTGTTGGTGGCCAGCACCGCGTCGGCCCGGCAGAGCTTGTCCAGCGCGCGGAAGACCTCGTGCTTGATCTCCAGCCGCTCGAAGACCGCCTCCACCACGATGTCGGCCTCGGCGACCGCCTCCAGGTCGGTGGTCGGGGTGATCCGGGCCAGCGTCGCCTCGACCTCGGCCGCCTCGATCCGGCCCTTCTCGGCGAACTTCGTGAGCGACCTGCGGATGCCCTCGACACCCCGCCCGGTGGCCGCGTCGTCCAGGTCGCGCAACGTCACCTGCCAGCCCGCCTGCGCCGCCACCTGGGCGATCCCGGATCCCATCAGCCCGGCTCCGACGACCGCGAGTCGACCCGCCATCTGCTTCTCCCTCGCCTGTGTGGATGTCTGCCTGCACCCTAGTCGGCGAGTCCGGGCCCCGGTCGGCGAGCCTGAACGACGGTTCAGGACCGGTCAGATCTCCAGGGCGGGTTCCTCGGCGGTGCGTCCCCGCGTCACCTCGACCCCGAGCGCCCGCAGGTCGGCCACGAAGTCCGGGTACCCCCGGTCGACGTGGTGGACGTGGGAGACCTCGGTGGCCCCCTGGGCGCAGAGCCCGGCGATGATCAGGCCGGCGCCGGCCCGGATGTCGGTGGCCCGCACCGGCGCGCCGGAGAGCTGGTCGCGGCCCCGTACCACGGCGTGGTGGCCGTCGGTCTTGATGTCCGCGCCGAGCCGCATCATCTCGTTGGCGAACATGAACCGGCCGTCGAAGATGTTCTCGGTGATCAACGACGCGCCGTCGCTCACCGCCGCCAGGCCGATCGCCATCGGCAGCAGGTCGGTGGCGAACCCGGGGTACGGCAGGGTGACCACGTCCACGGCGGTGGGGCGGTCGTCCATCCGTACCCGGAAGGCGTCCGGTCGGGTCTCCACCAGGCCGCCGGCCGCGATCAGCTTGTCCAGCGCGACCTCCAGGAAGCCCGGGTCCGCGCCGGTCACGGTGACGTCGCCGCGGGTCATCGCGGCGGCGAAGGCCCAGGTGCCGGCCACGATCCGGTCGCCCACCGTGGCGTGCCGGACCGGTTTCAACCCGGGTACGCCCTCGATGTGCAGGGTCGAGGTGCCCTCCCCGGAGATCCGGGCCCCCATCCGGATCAGCATCGAGCAGATGTCCACGATCTCCGGCTCCCGGGCGGCGTTGTCGATCACGGTGCTGCCCTCGGCCAGCACCGCCGCCATGACCAGGTTCTCGGTGGCCCCGACGCTGGGGAAGTCGAGCATGATCTCCGCCCCGCGCAGGCCGTCCGGGGCGGAGGCGATGACGAAGCCGTGCTCGCCGGAGATCTCCGCGCCCATCCGGGTCAACCCGGCGATGTGCATGTCCAGCCCCCGGGAGCCGATCGCGTCGCCGCCGGGGTGGGCCACCCGGACGTGTCCCCGGCGGGCCAGCAGCGGCCCGAGTACGCAGATCGACGCGCGCAGCCGGCGTACCAGGTCGTAGTCGGCCTCCACCCCCGGCTCCTCCGGCACCTCGATGGTTACCGAGCGGGACCGCGCGACCCCGCCTCCCGCCACCATCGGGTCGACCGGGTCGTCGGCGTCGAACCGGACCTCGCAGCCGAGCCGGCGCAGCACCTCACCCATGATGGCGATGTCGGTGATCCGGGGAACGTTGGTGATCATGCTGCGTCCGGGCGCGAGCAACGCGGCGGCCATCAGCTTGAGCGCCGAGTTCTTCGCACCGACGACGTGCACCGTGCCGGTGAGCCGGGCCTGTCCGTCCACCCGGATCACGTCCACGCCGTTGACCGCCGGGTCACCGGCGTCACCGGGGCCCACCCCGGCCGGCCAGGCGGTGGCCGGATCAGGCCGGGTCGGGATGGTCAGGTCGGGAATCCGTAGGCTGTGCGTCATGGCCGTCCACCTCACGCGCATCTACACCAGGGCCGGCGACGCCGGCATGACCAGGTTGAGCAACAACGAGCAGGTAGCGAAGACCGATCCACGCATCACCGCGTACGCGGATGTCGACGAGTGCAACGCCGCGATCGGCGTGGCCCTCGCCCTGGGGCAGCTCGACGACGAACTGCGGGCGGTGCTGGGCGCCATCCAGAACGACCTGTTCGACGTCGGCGCCGACCTGTCCACCCCGGTCGAGCCCGAGCCGAAGTACCCGCCGCTGCGGGTGACCGAGGAGTACGTGGAGCGCCTCGAGGGGTGGTGCGACGAGTACAACGCACGCCTGAGCAAGCTCGACTCCTTCATCCTCCCCGGCGGCACCGCTGGCGCGGCGCTGCTGCACGTGGCACGGACGATCGCCCGACGGGCCGAGCGGGCGGCGTGGGCCCTGGTCGCGCACGACCCGGACCGGACCGCCACCCTCCCGGCAAAGTATCTCAACCGCCTTGCCGACCTGCTCTTCATCCTGTCAAGGACGGCAAATCCGGCGGGAGATGTGCTATGGGTGCCCGGCGGTAAGCGCTGAGCCCACCGCGCGGGGGCGCTTCAGCGCCCCCGCGGCGGCGCTCGGATTCACTGCGCGCCCCCCGGCGACGGCGGGGGGGTGCTCAGGCGGCCGGCCAGTCCTGGGAGGCGAAACGCGACGAGACCGGCCCCGGTGGGGCGGCCTCGAGCCAGGAGAGGAAACCGGTGACCGTGGAGCGCGCCATGGCGATCTCGACCGGGGCGTCACGACTGGCACATCGCAGGATCACCCAGTCGGCGGGCATGGAGAGCCGTTCCTGCCCCTCGGGCAGTCGTCGTCGCTCGACGATCAGGTCCTTACGGGCCAGCACCCGCTTGGGTCGCACGGCGAGACTGAACATCCGGTACCACCGGAGCTCGTCGCCGGCGAAGCGCCCGAAACCGGGCGACCAGCCGCGGCCGTCGAGCATGGTGTTGACCCGGACGCTCAGCCGGATGATCCCACCGCTGCGGGTGACCAGCGCCCGCCGGCCGAAGAGGATGAGGACCGCACCGAGCAGCGCGGCGACGCCGATGCCGATGCCCTCCACGACCTCCATCGGCGGCGTGGTCAGCGACTCTGCGCGGCAGCGGCCGGGGTGGCGCTCTCGGCCAGTACGGTGACGCCCGATTCGTCCACGGAGAGGAACCCGCCGGCCACGTCGTAGGTGATCTGCTCACCACCGGCGAGCTTGATCCGGACCTGGCCGGGCTCGGCGAGCTGGCCGAGCAGCGGCGCGTGCCCCGGCAGCACCCCGAGGTCACCCTCGGTGGTCCGGGCGACGAGCATCTCGGCCTCGCCGGACCAGACCTTCTCCTCGACGGCTACGAGGCGGACCTGAAGCTGCTTTGCCACGCTGTCTCCTTGCTGCGGCGGGCGGGATGGGAAAAGTCTAGTCGCGCTACCGGCCGGCTCCGAACGCGGGTGGTGGGAGCCACGCCGAGGTCGCTACGACTTGTTACGGAAATCGGGATGTTCGAGCAGGAACGCGTCGACCGTCCCGTTCTGCAGGGACCGGAAGAAGTCCTGCGCCTCCGGCACCAACCGTTCGCCCTGGTAGTTGCTGCCGGTGCCGATGTTCTCCCCCGGCAGTTTGATCATGTTGATCGCGTCGGGCCTGACGTCCTTGAGCGCGAAGGCGAAGTCCGCCACCGTGTGCCCCCGGCCGTTGAAGACCAGCGACTGACCCGCGGCCCGCAGCACCTTGTCCAGCTTGATGGGGTTGGTCGCCACGTCGGAGCTGAACGCCTGGCTCGCCATCGCCTTGACGAACTGCTGCTGGTGCCGCTGGCGGCCGTAGTCGCCGTCCGGGACCCCGTTCTTCGGGTAGCGCTGCCGGACGTAGTCCAGCGCCTGCCAACCCTCCAGGTGCTGGGTGCCCTTCTCGTACACCGCCTGCGGACCGATGTAACCGGGGCCGTTCGGGTTGCCCTTGCGGTGCTTGCCGTTCGGCTCGCGATGCTCGGAGGTGACCCGCCGCTCGATCTTCATCGTGACGCCGCCCATCGCGTCCACGATCTTGCGGAAGCCGGAGAAGTTGATGATCGCGCCAGCGTCGAACCGCTTGATCCCGGTGACCTGCTGGACGG
This sequence comes from Micromonospora yangpuensis, assembly GCF_900091615.1. Taxonomy (NCBI): domain Bacteria; kingdom Bacillati; phylum Actinomycetota; class Actinomycetes; order Micromonosporales; family Micromonosporaceae; genus Micromonospora; species Micromonospora yangpuensis. The sequence goes on from NZ_FMIA01000002.1 coordinate 5,317,993, forward strand.
TGGTGGCAAGCAGTTCGAAGCCGCGTTCGGTGCTGGGGTTCTGCCCGGGGACCATGCTGCCGTGCGACATCGCGCCGTTGAGCTTGCCCCGCCCACCCGGGTACTCGGCCTTGCTGAACCGCGGGATCTCCACGTACAGGTCGCGGGGCATCGAGAAGAGGTACGCCCGGTCCAGCTCGGCCGGAATGTGCAGCACCATGATCGAGTCGGCGAGCGGAGGCGTCTCCGGCTCGCGCGGGTCGATCCCGACCAGCAGGATGTTCAGCGGACCCTTGATGTCGCTCTTGCGCTGCGCACCGGCCGCCTGGTCGCCGAAGAGGTCGCCCTTGCCGACCGCACCCTCGTAGCGGGCCATCAGCGCCTCGGCCCCGACCAGGGTGGTGCCGCTGAGCGTCATCAGGGCGATGCCGAAGATCGTGCAGAGCTGGGCCCAGCGGGGCACTCCCGTCCAGATGGACCGTTTGCCACCGCGCTTGCCGCCCTTGGCCACGAGCATCTCCTTCGCCACGCCCGTGGGGAGGACAGGCGTCGGCACTGTGTCGTTGCGTGGATCGTGTCAGTTGCACGGGTCAACGCCCGTCTTTCGACGGGCGTTGCGAGTCGACGGTACCTCGCGGGACGCGAAACGTCCCGTCGGGAAACCCGACCCCGGCGATGATAGGGGCTGAAGATGAACGGGGGCCGTTCCGGTGGCGACACCGGAACAGCCCCCCTCGGGTACGGGCCCGAGTCAGCTCTTCATCAGCTCCTGCGCCTTGCGCTCCAGGTCCTCCAGACCGCCGCACATGAAGAAGGCCTGCTCGGGGAAGTGGTCGTACTCCCCCTCGCTGATCTTCTTGAAGGCCTCGATGGTCTCCTTGATCGAGACCGTCGAGCCCGGTACGCCGGTGAACTGCTCGGCGGCGTAGGTGTTCTGCGACAGGAAGCGCTCGATCCGCCGGGCGCGCTGCACGGTGATCTTGTCTTCCTCGGAGAGCTCCTCGATACCGAGGATGGCGATGATGTCCTGCAGGTCCTTGTACTTCTGCAGGATCCGCTTGACCTCGGTGGCCACCTCGAAGTGCTCCTGGCCGACGAACTCCGGGGCGAGGATCCGGGACGAGGACGCCAGCGGGTCCACCGCCGGGTAGATGCCCTTGTCGGAGATCGACCGCTCCAGGTTGGTGGTCGCGTCCAGGTGGGCGAAGGTGGTCGCCGGCGCCGGGTCGGTGTAGTCGTCCGCCGGCACGTAGATCGCCTGCAGCGAGGTGATGGCCTGGCCCCGCACGGAGGTGATCCGCTCCTGCAGCTCGCCCATCTCGTCGGCCAGGGTCGGCTGGTAACCCACCGCGCTCGGCATCCGGCCGAGCAGGGTGGAGACCTCGGAACCGGCCTGGGTGAAGCGGAAGATGTTGTCGATGAAGAGCAGCACCTCCTGCTTCTTGACGTCGCGGAAGTACTCCGCCATGGTCAGCGCGGAGAGGGCGACCCGCAGCCGGGTGCCCGGCGGCTCGTCCATCTGGCCGTAGACCAGCGCGGTCTTGTCGATGACGCCGGACTCGGTCATCTCGGCGATGAGGTCGTTGCCCTCACGGGTCCGCTCCCCCACCCCGGCGAAGACCGAGGTACCACCGAAGTTCCGGGCCACCCGGGTGATCATCTCCTGGATGAGCACCGTCTTGCCCACGCCCGCGCCGCCGAACAGGCCGATCTTGCCGCCCTTGACGTACGGGGCGAGCAGGTCGATGACCTTGATGCCGGTCTCCAGCATCTCGGTCTTCGGCTCCAGGTCCGCGAAGGCCGGCGCCTTGCGGTGGATGCCCCAGTGGTCGTCCGGGCTGAGCGTCTCACCCTCGGTGAGGTTGAGGCACTCGCCGATGGCGTTGAAGACGTGGCCCTTGACCGTGTCACCCACCGGCACGGTGATCGGCGAACCGGTGTCGCGCACCTCGGCACCCCGGACCAGGCCGTCGGTCGGCTGCATCGAGATGGCGCGGACCAGGTTGTCACCCAGGTGCTGGGCGACCTCCAGGGTCAGCGTCTTCTCTCCGCCGGAGAGGGTCACGTCGACGTGCAGGGCGTTGAACAGGGGCGGCATGACGTCGCGCGGGAACTCGGCGTCGACGACCGGGCCGATGACCCGGACCACGCGACCGGTGGCCGTCCTGGTCTCTGCTGGTCCCCCAGCAACTGCGGATACAGTCATCACACTTCACTTCCCGACGCGGCCAGCGCGTTCGCGCCGCCGACGATCTCGCTGATCTCCTGGGTGATCCCGGCCTGGCGAGCCGAGTTCATCTCACGCGTGTACTTCTCGATCATCTCTTCGGCGTTGTCGGTGGCGCTCTTCATCGCCCGCCGCCGGGCCGCCGACTCGCTCGCCGCCGACTCCAGCAACGCCGCGTAGATCCGCGTGTTGATGTACTTCGGCAGCAGCGCGTCGAGCAACTCCTCGGCGTCCGGCTCGAAGTCGTAGTCCGGCAACTGCCCCGGTGCGGCCTCCGACCGGGGCCGCTCCTCGATCTGCATCGGGCCCAGAATCCTGGCCACCGGGGTCTGGGTCATCAGGGAGTGGAACTCGGTGTAGACGATGTGCAGCTCGTCCACGCCGTGCACCCCGTCCTCGCCGGGCCCACCGTCGAGGTCGTCCGCACCGGCGGTGAACGCCTTGATCAGCGTCTCCCCCACGGTCCGGGCGTCGTTGAAGGTCGGCTGCTCGGAGAAGCCGGTCCAGTTCGCCTCGATCGGCCGGTCCCGGAACCGGAAGAACCCGACCCCCTTGCGTCCGATGACGTAGAGCAGCGGCTCCTTGCCCTCGTCGCGCAGCCGGGTCATCAGCGACTCGGCGGTCCGGATCGCGTTGGAGCTGTACCCGCCGGCCAGCCCCCGGTCCGCGGTGACCAGCAGCACGCCGACCCGGCGCACCTTCGGCCGCGGGGTGAGCAGCGGGTGGTCGAGCTGCGCACTGGACGCCAGCGCGGAGAGCACGCCGGTGATGGCCCGGGAGTACGGCAGGGAGGCCTCCACCCGGGCCTGGGCCTTGGCGATCCGGCTCGTCGCCACGAGCTCCATCGCCTTGGTGATCTTCTTCATCCCCTTCGCCGACCGGATCCGTTGACGAAGAACGCGTACCTGCGCGGCCATCTCCCGGCCCTACTGCTTCTGGGCCGGCGGGCCGCTGTAGCGGGTGACCGTCTCGCGGTCCTGCTCACCCTCCAGCGGCGCGGCCGGGGCCTCGTTGATCCGGCGCTCGTCGGCCTGGCCGAGGAAGAGCTGCTTGAACTCGCCGATCGCGGTCTCCAGCGTGCCGGTGATGTCGTCGTTCCAGGTGTTGTCGGCGATCCCGGCAAGCGCACCCTCGTGCTTGTGCCGGAGGTACTGCAGGAACTCCGACTCGAAGCGACGGACCTCGCCGACCGGGATGTCGTCGAGCTTGCCCTCGACGCCGGCCCAGACCGAGACGGTCTGCTCCTGCACCGGGTAGGGCGAGTAGTTCGGCTGCTTGAGCAGCTCGACCAGGCGCGAACCGCGCTCCAGCTGGGCCCGGGAGGCCTTGTCCAGGTCGGAGGCGAAGGCGGCGAACGCCTCCAGCTCGCGGTACTGGGCCAGGTTCAGCCGCAGCGAACCGGAGACCTTCTTCATCGGCTTCATCTGGGCGGCGCCACCGACCCGGGAGACCGAGGTACCGACGTTGATGGCCGGCCGGACGCCCTGGTTGAACAGGTCGGTCTCCAGGAAGATCTGGCCGTCGGTGATCGAGATGACGTTGGTCGGGATGAAGGCCGAGATGTCGTTGGCCTTCGTCTCGATGATCGGCAGCCCGGTCATCGACCCGCCACCCAGCTCGTCGGAGAGCTTCGCGCAGCGCTCCAGCAGGCGGGAGTGCAGGTAGAAGACGTCACCCGGGTACGCCTCACGGCCCGGCGGACGACGCAGCAGCAGCGACACGGCCCGGTACGCCTCGGCCTGCTTGCTCAGGTCGTCGAAGACGATCAGGACGTGCTTGCCGCCGTACATCCAGTGCTGCCCGATGGACGAGCCGGTGTACGGGGCGAGGTACTTGAAGCCGGCCGGGTCGGACGCCGGGGAGGCGACGATGGTGGTGTACTCCATCGCGCCCGCCTCCTCCAGGATGCCCTTGATCGAGGCGATCGTGGAGGCCTTCTGCCCGATGGCCACGTAGATGCAGCGGACCTGCTTCTTCGGGTCGCCGGAGCGCCAGTTGTCCCGCTGGTTGAGGATGGTGTCCAGGGCGACCGTGGTCTTGCCGGTCTTCCGGTCACCGATGATCAGCTGCCGCTGGCCCCGACCGATCGGGGTCATCGCGTCGATCGCCTTGATACCGGTCTGCAGCGGCTCGTCGACGGACTGCCGGGCCATCACGTTCGGGGCCTGCAGCTCCAGCTCGCGGAAGCCCTCGTTGGCGATGTCACCGAGCCCGTCGATCGACTGGCCGAGCGCGTTGACCACGCGGCCTAGGAAGGCGTCACCGACGGGTACGGAGAGCACCCGGCCGGTGCGCTTGACGCGCTGGCCCTCTTCGAGCTTGGCGGAGTCACCGAGAACGACGACGCCGATCTCCCGGACGTCGAGGTTCAGCGCCACGCCGAGCGTGCCGTCCTCGAACTCCAGGAGCTCGTTGGTCATGGTCGAGGGCAGGCCCTCGACGTGGGCGATACCGTCACCGGTGTCGGCGACGGTGCCGACCTCCTCGCGGGAGACGTCGGGCGAGTAGGAGGAGACGTAGCGCTCCAGGGCGCCGCGGATCTCCTCCGTCGAGATGGTCAGCTCGGCCATCCTCTGCTTCCTTAAGTATCAGGGGCCCGGGATACCTAGTACCGACCGGTCCGAATGGCGTCTGTCATTCAGGGCGCTGTGCGGCAGTGCCGGTCAGCGCCTCGTGAGCGCGTTACGGGTCTCGTTCAGGCGACGCAGGACGGTGCCGTCGTAGAGGTCCGGGCCGACCTGGACGCTGACCCCGCCGAGCACGGCCGGATCGATCATCTGCTTCACGTCGACCTGCCGACCGTATATCTCCGACAGGCGGGTGCCCAGTCGGCGTTCCTCCTCGTCACCCAGTGGGGCGGCCACCGTCACGTACGCGACCTGCCGGTCACGCCGATCGGCGGCGAGCTCCACCAGCCGGGTGAGCGCCCCGTGCAGGGACCGCCCACCGAACCCGGAGAGCGCCACCTCGGCCAGGGCGACCGTGGCCGGCCGCGCCTTGCCGGTGAGCAGGTCCCGGACCAGCTCGGTGCGCTGGGCGACCGGCGCGATCGGGTCGGTCAGCAGGTTCGACAGCTGCGGCTGCGCGTCGACCAGTTGACCGAACCGGAACAGCTCGTCCTCGACCTCGCTGAGGTCCCCGGCGGCCTCGGCGCCGGCCAGCAGCGCCTCCACCCCGAGCCGCTCGGCACCGTCGAGCAACTCCGACGGCACCGACCAACGGCCGGAGACCAGGGAGCCGAGCAGGTCGAGCGCGGACTCGCCGACCCGACCCCGCAGCATGTCACCGAGCAGCGCCGACCGGTCCGCACCGGAGCGGGCCGAGTCGGCAAGCGTCCGGCGCAGCCGGGGCTCCCGACGCAGCAGCCCGGCCACCGCGAGCAGGTCGCTGGCGGTGTCGGCCACGGCCGCGGGCTGGGCGCCCCGGACGTAGGCGTCGAGCCGCTCGGCCGCGAGCTTGTACGACTCCCGGCTGGCCGCCTGCATCAGCGGGCCCCCGTGCTCTCGAGGCCGTTGAGGAACCGGTCGACGGTGCCCTTGCGACGCGCCTCGTCGGCCAGCGACTCACCGACGATCTTGCCGGCCAGGTCCACCGCGAGGGTGCCGACCTCGGCCCGCAGCTCGCTGACGATGGCACTGCGCTCGGCCACCAGCTGTTCCTTGCCGGCCGCGATGATGCGGTCGGACTCCTCCCGTGCCTTGGCCAGGACGTCCTTGCGGATCCCCTCGGCGTCGGCCCGGGCGTCGTCCCGGATCCGGGCGGCATCGGTCCGCGCCTCGGCCAGCTGCGCGCGGTACTGCTCGAGCAGCTGGTTCGCCTCGGCCTGAGCCGCCTCGGCGCGCTTGATGCCACCCTCGATCGCGTCGACCCGCGCCTGGTACATCGACTCCATGCGCGGCATGACGAACTTCAGCAGGACGAAGCAGAGCAGAGCGAAGGAGATCGACCCGATGACGATCTCCTGCCAGATCGGCACGAGCGGGTGGTGCTCCACGCCTTCGGCGGCGATGAACATGTCGGACCTCCCGGTCTGAGGGCGGACGGTCAGCTGACGGCGAAGGCGAGCACCAGGCCGAACAGCGCGAGCGCCTCGACCAGGGCGAAGCCCAGGACCAGCCAGGTCCGGTTGTAACCGGCGGACTCCGGCTGACGGGCGCTGGAGTTGATGTACGCCACGAAGATCAGTGCCACACCGATCGCGGGGCCGACAGCGGCGAGGCCGTAGCCGATGGTGTTGACGTTACCGTTGATGGCGGCGAGAACGTCCATTGCGGGAATTCCTCCTAGTTCACGCGTGAGGGCTCACGCGTACGCGGTCGGTACCAGAAGCTTGGTCGGGCCGGACGGCCCACCGAGCCGGATCAGTGCTCGTCGGCCAGCGACGACCCGATGTAGTTGGCGCTCAGGGTCACGAAGACGTACGCCTGCAGAAGGGAGACCAGGACCTCGAAGAAGGCCATCACGATCGCCATCAGGAAGGCGAACACCGAGGTCGCCTGAACGAGGATGTTGTCCGAGGCCAGCAGCACGAAACCGCCGACGGTGAAGACCAGCAGGATCAGGTGGCCGGCGAACATGTTGGCGAAGAGTCGCACCGCCAGGGTGACCGGCCGGTTGATGAACGTCTGCAGGAACTCGATCGGGATCAGCAGGAAGTGCATCGGCCACGGCACGCCCGGGATGATCAGGCTCTGCTTGAGGTAGCGGCCCAGACCGTGCTTACGGACCCCGATGTAGATGTACATGATGTAGGTGATCGCCGCGAGCACGATCGGGAAGGCGATGTGCGAGTTCGGCGAGATCTGCAGCAGCGGGGTGACCCCGAAGAGGTTGGTCAACGCGATGAAGCAGAAGAGCACCGTGAAGTAGGGCGCGAAGCGGATGCCCTCCTTGCCCATCTGCTCCCGGGCGATGTTGTCGCGCACCAGGCCGTAGATCGACTCGGCCATCCACTGGCCCTTGGTCGGGACCAGCTTGGGGCTGCGGTAGGTGACCATGAAGAAGATGATCAGCAGCGCCACGGCCAGCCAGACCATGATGCCGAACTTGGTCACCCAGGGGCCGGCCAGCTCCGGCGGGTAGAAGTCCCCGACACTGGGCGGCCAGGGTAGGCCCTCGGCTGCAAGCAGCTTCTCACTCACCGTGTCTTCCTCCGCACTCGACAGACCCGCACGTGCCGGCATTTCAAGCACTGAGCCTCTTCATGATCAGGTAGATCGCTCCGGCTGCGCCGAGCATCATGCCGGCGGCGACCCCGAGACCGGACGGCAGACCGAGGAAGCGCTCCGCCAACCACCCGAGAAACCCCCACGACAGAATCCCGGCGAGCAGGTAACCGACCACGGCACCGGCCACGCCTTCCGACGAGTGCTCATCGGACTTTCTGGAATGAAGGTCGTCGCCCATGACGAGGCGAACGATATCAGCAGGAGCGCCTAGGAGTGTGCGGCACCCCCCACACTGCCGAAGCGTGCGGGCCATGCAACAGGCGCTCAACCGCGGCCAAGACTACTCCTGCCCGGCACGCCAGGGCAGCCCGACCGGCCGGAGGAAAATCCGACAACTTCGTTGCGTCACCGGTTCGTTCCCGGCCGTCCGGGGCCGACCGGGAAGCCGGGTCGCGCGGTCAGTCGCCGCGCGGCTGGGTGTAGGGCAGTGGCGCCCGCAACGCCCAGGTCAGGTGGGCTCCGGTCCAGACCACCACGGCCACGATGATCGCCACCCCCATGTCCGGCAGCCCGGACCAGCCGGTGGCGGCCACCGCCGACATCCCCACCCCCAGGATGACGATCTTGATGCCGTAGGTGCCGAGCCCCACCGGCATGAGCAGCCGCGGGTTGAGCGCGTCGGCCCAGGCCACCGAGAGGCCGGAGATCAGGTAGCTCGCGACGACCAGCCCGACCCCGGCGGCCGCCCCCGCCGCGCTGGTCGGCCCGCGCAGCAGCGCGGCCAGCGGGACCGCGACCACCGCCAGCACCGCGCAGGCGGTCAGGGTCAGTCGCAGGTACGGCAGCCGGGCCCGGATCGCGCCCGGCTGACCGGCCGGGGGCGCGTCGGTCGAGAAGTCCACAGCGCCAGAGTCTATTCGGCGGCACACTGGAGAACGTGAGATGCCTGGTCACCGGAGCTACCGGATACATCGGCGGGCGGCTGGCGCCCCGGTTGCTGGCGCAGGGGCACACCGTTCGCTGCCTGGCCCGCAAGGCCGGCCGGCTGCGGGACGTACCGTGGGCCGAGCAGGTGGAGGTCACCGAGGGCGACCTGCGCCGGCCGGAGACCCTGCCGGCGGCGTTCGACCAGGTCGACGTCGCCTACTACCTGGTGCACTCGCTCGGGCAGGCCGGTTTCGAGGACGCCGACCGCGAGGCCGCGACGAACTTCGCGACGGCGGCCCGGGCGGCCGGCGTACGCCGGATCGTCTACCTGGGCGGGCCGGAGCCGACGGGGGTCGCGGCGACCTCCCCGCACCTGCGCTCCCGGGCGGAGGTGGGGCGGATCCTGCTGGCCAGCGGGGTGCCCACGGTGGTCCTGCGGGCCGCGGTGATCATCGGTTCCGGGTCGGCGTCGTTCGAGATGCTGCGGTACCTGACCGAGCGGTTGCCCGCCATGGTCACCCCCCGCTGGGTCCGCAACCGGATCCAGCCGATCGCGGTCCGGGACGTGCTGAGCTACCTCGCCGCCTGCGCCGAGCTGCCACCGGAGGTGAACCGGGCCTTCGACATCGGCGGGCCCGACGTGCTCACCTTCCGGGACATGATGCAGCGGTACGCGGCGGTGGCCGGGCTGCGCCGCCGGATCATCCTGCCGGTACGGGTGCTGACCCCGTCGCTCTCCTCGCACTGGGTGGGACTCATCACGCCGGTGCCCAACGCGATCGCCCGGCCGCTGGTGGAGAGCCTGATCCACGAGGCGGTCGCACACGAACACGACATCGCCCGGTACGTCCCCGACCCGCCCGGCGGGTTGACCGGCTTCGACCAGGCGGTCGGGCTGGCCCTGGCGAAGGTCCGCGACGCCGAGGTGGAAACCCGCTGGTCGACCGCGAGCGGGCCGGACGCCCCGGCCGAACCGCTGCCCAGCGACCCGAAGTGGTCTGGTGGCACGGTCTACACCGACCTGCGCGAGCAGGTAGTCGACGCGCCCCCGGCCGCCCTGTGGCGGGTGGTCGAGGGGGTCGGCGGTGAGCACGGCTGGTACTCGTTCCCGCTTGCCTGGTCGGTCCGGGGCTGGCTGGACCGGCTGGTCGGCGGGGTGGGGCTACGCCGGGGCCGGCGCGACCCGCACCGGCTCCAGGTCGGCGAGGCGCTGGACTTCTGGCGGGTCGAGGAGATCGTCCCCGGCGAATTGCTCCGGCTGCGCGCGGAGATGCGGCTGCCCGGCCGGGCCTGGCTGGAGATGCGCGTCGAGGCCGACGGCCCGGGTCGCAGCCGGTACGTGCAGCGCGCCGTCTTCCTCCCGCACGGCCTGCCCGGCCACGCCTACTGGGCCGCCGTGACCCCGTTCCACGCCCTGGTCTTCGCCGGCATGGCCCGCAACATAGCCGCCCACGCCCAGTAAGGAAGGGCCCCCTGTTAACGCTTTCGGTATAGGAAGGGCCCCCTGCAAACCGGGGGCCCGCCGCGCCGCCAGGCGTGGCGGCAGCGCGGCGGCCCGCGGCGCGGCGCGGCGGGGGGCGGCGCGGCGGGGGGCGGGTCAGTTGCCGGCTCGGGGGCCGGTGACCTGGTTGGCGATCGTCTCGCTGGGCGGGACGAAGTCCTGCACCGGTTGGTCGCGCAGGGTGGTGCCCAGCACCTGGGTCACCACGTCGACCAGTTGGGCCTGGACGGCCTGGCCCACCTTGTCGCGCGGGTCGTCGGGGTTGGCGGCCATCGAGGCCACCGCGAGCTGCGGGGTGAAGGCGACCACGGTCTCCGTGCCGTACCCCTCGGAGCTGCCGGTCTTGCCGGCGACGGGTCGACCCAGCCGGGCCCGGAGCAGCGCGGCGGTGCCTCCGGTGCAGGCGCCGTACATGGACTGGTCGCCGACCGGGCAGCGGGCGGCGTCGACGGCCGCCCGGGCCACGTCGGTGTCGAGCACCTGACGACAGTCCGGTCGGGCGGCGTCGACCGGCCGGCCGACGCTGTCGTTGATCGCCAGCACCGGGGTCGGTTTGCAGTACCTGCCCTCGGCGGCCACCGTGGCGTAGGCCCCCGCCAGGTCCAGCGGGGTGGTCGCGGCGACGCCCAGGGTGAACGGTCCCCAGTCCTTCGCACCGTACCGGGCCAGCCGGGCGTCGCCGTCGGCCCGCAGCACGATGCCGAGCCGCTCGGCCATCTCGACCACCCGGTCGGCGCCTACCTGCTCGGCCAGCCAGGCGAAGTACGTGTTGACCGAGCGCCCGAAGGCGTCCCACATGGTCCGGTAGCCGTTCTGCTCCGCCGGGTTGGCGTTCACCGGACACCAGCGACCGCCGCAGCTGTTCGGTCCGGTGATGGTCCACCTGGTGACGAGTTGGCTAGGCGCGTCGAAGCTGGTCCGCAGGGGCAGCCCGGACTCCAGGGCGGCGAGCATGGTGAAGAGCTTGAACGTCGAGCCGGCCTGGTACCCGTCGATGTCGCCGCCGCCGGCCACCAACTGGTTGACGGTGTTCGGGCGGTTCTGCTGCCCCGGCGGGTTCTCCGCCACGCTGTACCGCCGGTTCACCGCCATGGCCAGCACCCGGCCGGTGCCCGGCTCGACCACCGCCGTCGGCGCGGTCCGCGGGTCGTCGACGCCGTAGACCCGCAGCACCTCGGCCTGGGTGTTGGCCTGCACCGTCGGGTCGAGGGAGCTGACGATCCGGAAGCCACCCCGGCGCAGGGCGCGCTGCCGCTCGTCGGCGGTGGCCCCGAACGCCGGCTGGTCGCTCCACCAACGGGTGAACCAGTCGCAGAAGTACCCCCAGTCGTTGCGTTCCTCGGGCACCGCCGTGCAGTCGTTCGGCGTCTCGGTGGGACGCAGCAGCAGGGGCTCGGACCGGGCCCGGTCCGCGTCGGCGGCGCTCACCTGCCCGGCGGCGACCAGTTGGCCGAGCACGTACGACCGGCGTTCCAGGGCCGCGTCGGCGTCCCCGCCGATCGGGTCGTCGGTGTCCGGTGAGCGCAGCAGACCCGCCAGCAGGGCCGCCTCGGCGAGGGTGAGCTGCCGGGGCGACTTGGAGAAGTACCGTCGGCTGGCCGCGGCGACCCCGTACGCGCCGGAGCCGAAGTACGCGATGTTCAGGTAGCGGGTGAGGATCTCGTCCTTGCTCAGTTCCCGCTCCAACGCCAGGGCGTACCGCATCTCCTGGACCTTGCGGCCGGTGCTGATCTCGGTGGCGGCGGCCCGCTGCTCCTCGGTCAGCCGCGGGTCACTGGCGAGCACGTTGCGGACGTACTGCATGGTCAGCGTGGAGGCGCCCTGCCGGGGCTCCCCATCGCGCTGGTTGGCGGTGAAGGCCCGCACCACGGCCCGTACGTCGACCCCTCGGTGCTGGTAGAACCGCAGGTCCTCGGCGGCCACCACCGCCTGGGCCAGGATCGGGGCCACCTCGGGCAGCCGGACGTCCACCCGGTTCTCGGTGTAGAACGAGGTGATCAGGGTCACCCCGTCGTTGGCGTACAGGTTGGAACGCTGCGCGGTGGGCGGCGTCCGCAACGAGTTGGGCAGATCGGCGTACGGCCCGATGACCGCCCGCACGCCCAGCCCGAAGACCAGGGCGGCCGGCAGGGCCGCGACGGCCAACGCCAGGCCGGCCAGTACCCCGGCGATCGATACGGTGAACACCTTGTCGAGACGGGTTCGGGTCATCAGCTTCCCCCGCAGGAGCCGGTCACGCTCGGACCCGTTCAGCATGACCGGGAAGAACCCGGGAACTCCGCCAATCCGGATAAAACTCGCAAGGTGGCCGCTTTCGGGGGACGTCCGAACAACCCGGTCCCGGTCGGCGGGAGACCCGTCAGGGCAGCAGGAGGGCGGCCAACGGCCGCACGGTCTCCTCGATCTCGTCGCCGATCCGCTGGAAGCACTGGTCGCCACGGCCCCACGGGTCGTCCAGGTCGTCGGTGGGCAGCGCGGCCGCGCCCTGCCGGGCCCGGTGCACCGCCTCGACCAGGGCGACGCCCCGGGCGTACACCGAGTCTCCGGTGACCTCGGTCGGCGGCGGCCCGGCCAGCTCCGCCGTGGCCAGCAACCGACCGAACTCACCGAGCACGAAGGTGCGCGCCTGCGCGTCGGGGCGCAGGGCGACCACGTAGTCCTGCTGGTCACCGGTGGCGGTCAGGACGAGATCCGCCGCGTCGATCTGGTCGGAACGCAGCTTGCGGGCGGCGAAGCCCTCGACGTCACCGCCCCGGGAGACGACCTGACGGGCCGCGGGCGGGTTCATCTCCTCACCGGCGTGCCATCCGCCGGTGCCGGCGCTGTGGCTGTGCACCAGCTCGTCGGCGCGCTGCGGGTCGAGGCCCAGCCGGGTCAGCCGCTCCCGCACCGAGCGGGCCAACAGCCGCTCGGCCATCGGGGAACGGCAGATGTTGCCCATGCAGACGTGCAGGACGGTGAACGGGGGCACTAGCCCACCCGGCTCTCGACGATGTCCGGCACCACGTCGCGCAGCTTCTCCAGCGGGATCGCGCCCTGGCGCAGCACCTGTGGCACCTCACCGGTCAGGTCCACGATCGTGCTCGGCACCGGATCCGGACACGGCCCGGCCTCCAGGTACGCCCGCACCGAATAGCTGAGCTGGGTGCGGGCCTGCTCGGCGGTGACCGCGGCCGGCTCGCCGGTGCGGTTGGCCGAGGAGACCGCCATCGGACCGGTCTCCCGCAGCACCTCCAGCGCGACCGGGTGCAGCGGCATCCGGACCGCGACGGTGCCGGTCTTCTCCCCGAGGTCCCACTGCAGACTGGGCGAGTGCTCGATCACGATGGTCAGCGCCCCCGGCCAGAACGCCTCGACCAGGTCGCGGGCCGCCTGGGGCAGCGTGAAGACGAGTCCGTCGAGGGTGTGCCGGGACCCGATCAGCACCGGTGGCGGCATCTGCCGGCCCCGACCCTTGGCGTCGAGCAGGGCCTTGACCGCGTACGGCGTGAACGCGTCGGCGCCGATGCCGTAGACGGTGTCGGTGGGCAGGACTACCAGTTCGCCGTTCTTGACCGCCTCGATGGCCGCGGCGATGCCGCGGTCCCGATCGGCGGGCGACCGGCAGTCGTAGAGCATCACGAGGAGCCAGTCTGCCACGCCGTGCCACCTGCGGCGTGACAGGCGTCCGATCGGCGGGACGCGGTGACGAACCGGGGGCGCCCGGTCAGGTCCGGATGGTCGACGACGGCGGCGAAGCGGCCATCGGCGGCGAGCAGCTCCGGCACCGTCGTACCGTGCGTGTCGTCGTGTTCCAGGCCCAGCGTCCCGCCGGTCCGCAGCAACCGCGCCGCCGCCGCGACCACCGGTCGGATCACCGACAGTCCGTCCGCGCCGCCGAACACCGCCTCGTCCGGATCGTGCCCGGCCACCTCCTCCGGTACGACCACCCGACGGGGCACGTACGGCGGGTTGCAGAGCAGCACGTCCACCCGGCCGGTGAGCCCGGCCAGCAGCTGCGGATCGGTGACGTCGGCGACCACCACCTCGACCGGCCGGTCCCCCGCGGCGACCCGGTCGGCCACGTTGCGGCGCAGCCAGTCCAGCGCGGCCGGGGACCGCTCGACGGCCACCACCCGGGCCTGCGGCACCTCACCGGCGACCGCCAACGCGATCGCCCCGGACCCGCTGCACAGGTCCACGACCAGCGGATTCTCCGTACGTCGGGCCTGTTCGACGCCCCAGCCGGCGAGCAGTTCGGTCTCCGGTCGGGGGACGAACACCCCCGGTCCGACGCGCAGGTCCAGGTACCGGAAGGCGGCCCGGCCCGTCAGGTGCTGCAACGGCTCCCGGGTGGCCCGACGGCGTACCAGGTCCGCCAGGTGGGCGGTCTGCTCGGCGGCGAGCGGGTCGGCCAACGCCAGCCGTCCCCGGGGCACCCCGAGCACGTGGGCGACGAGCAGCTCCGCCTCGACGCGGGCCGACGCCACGCCGGCGCGGGCCAGTTCGCGGGCCACCCGGGCCACCGCCACGGAAGGTCGTTGCGGTTCCATACCCCTCGGGGGGTGTCCAAGACCGGTGGTCACTGGATAATCATGATGGGTCCGGCGCGTCATCGGCCAACGATGCGCGCGGGCACGCGTCGACGAGAGGGGTACGGGTGGGCTGGCTCGACCGGGTCACCGACCAGGTTGACGCTCTGCGGCAGGCCCGCTCCTTGCAGGAAGCAAGTTGCTCGGCCGAGGCGTACCGCCTCCTGGACCGGGTGATCCGCACCACCGCCGACCCGTACGCCCGGACGGACGCCCTGGTGCAACGCCTCTCCGCGGTGATCAATCTCGGTCGTACGGCGGAGTTCACCCGGGCCATCGAGGAGGCCTCCGGTGCGGTCCGCGACCTCGCCGAGCCCTACCTGCACGGGCATCTGAACGCCCTCGCCGCCCTCGCCGCCCAGCACCAGGGCGCGCTGGACCGGTGCGTGGTCCACCTGGTCCGGGCGGCCCGGGCGCTCGGCGCGGTCGACGAGGAGGACCGGGACACCGCCTGGGGCTGGCACGACCTCGCGATGGCCTACTCCTACCTCGGTTTCCACGGGTACGCACTGGGCGCGATCGAACGGGCCCGGCAGCTCGGCACGGCGGTCGGCATACCCGAGGAGACCTTCGCCGCGCCGGGGATCCGGCTGCGCAACGCGGTCGCCCTGGACCACAACGGCGACAGCGACGGCTGCCTGCGGGTGCTCCGGGACATCGCCATCGACCTCGACCAGTACCGCCGGGTCGGCCGGGCGGGGCAGTTGCGCCCGAGCAGCCTGGCCGCCTACGGCTACGCCGCCGCCCGACGGGTCGCCCTCGGTGACCCGGTCGCTGCGGGCGCGGAGGGTGACGCGGCCCGGCTGCTCGGCCACGGCGGGGACAGCGCCCGGGCCCGGGACATGCGTCAGCTCGGTCAGGTCTGCCTGGCCGTCGCCGACGGCCGCCCGATCGAGGCGGTGACCTGGCTGGACCGGGTCCGGATCTCGCACGAGACGCTCGGTGCCGCCGAATCGGCCCGGCTGCGCAGCATCGCGCTCGCCGGAGCCGGCGACCACGCGGCGGCACACCGGGCCGACCGGTTGGCGTTCCGGCTCGCCGCCCAGCGCAACGACCGGCTGCGCGACGTCTACATCGACGGCGTCGCCGCCCGCATCGACCACGAGGAGATGCGCCGCGAGGCCGCCCGGTACGAGGGTGAGGCGTTGACCGACCCGCTGACCGGGCTGCCCAACCGACGCCGGTTGGAGCGGTACATCGCCGCCACCGTCACCCGGGGCGAACGGGTGGTGATCGGGGTCTGCGACCTCGACGGTTTCGCGGCGGTCAACGCCCGGCACGGCCACCACTCCGGTGACCTGGTGCTGCAACGGGTCGCCGGAGTGATCAACCGGGTGATGCGGCGCGGTGATTTCGTGGCCCGCTACGGCGGGGACGAGTTCGTGGTGGTGTTGCCCGGCGCGGGGATGACCGCGGCGGCCGAGGTGGGCCGCCGGATCGACGCGGCCGTGCGGGCCGAGGACTGGGAGTCCCTGGTGCCCGGCACCCCGGTCGGGGTCAGCGTCGGGTTCGCGCCGGTCAGCGGAGGTGCCGGGCCCGGCCTACGCGAGGCCCTGCACACCGCGTTCGAGGCCGCCGGGCGGGCGGTGCCGCCCGCCGGGAAGCGCCTACCCGACTCCTGACGCGCATCCACCGGACCCGGCCCGGCCAGGTGGGCGCCCGGGCCCGGCCTCAGCGTCGGGCCAGGTCGGTGCCGCCGGCCAGGCGGGCGGTCCGGTCGGCGTCGGCCAGGGCGTCGAGTACGCCGTCCAGTTCACCGGCGAGCGTCAGGTCCAGGTTGTACGCGGTGTAGCCGATCCGGTGGTCGGTGATCCGGTTCTGCGGAAAGTTGTAGGTGCGGATGCGCTCCGAGCGGTCCATCGTACGCACCTGGGCCTTCCGGGCGTCCGAGGCCGCCGCGTCGGCCTGCTCCTGGGCGGCGGCCAACAGCCGGGCCCGCAGGATCCGCATCGCCTGCTCGCGGTTCTGGAGCTGGGACTTCTCGTTCTGGCAGGAGACCACGATGCCGGTGGGCACGTGGGTGATGCGGACCGCCGAGTCCGTGGTGTTCACCGACTGGCCGCCCGGCCCCGAGGAGCGGAAGACGTCGATCCGCAGCTCGTTCGGGTCGATGGTGACGTCGACGTCCTCGGCCTCGGGGAGCACCAGCACCCCGGCGGCGCTGGTGTGGATGCGTCCCTGCGACTCGGTGACCGGTACGCGTTGCACCCGGTGCACGCCACCCTCCCACTTGAGCCGGGACCACACGCCGTTGCCACCGTCCGGCACGCCCCGGGTCTTGATCGCCAACGAGACGTCCTTCACCCCGCCGAGGTCGGAGTCCTGGGCGTCGATCACCTCGGTGACCCAACCGTGCCGCTCGGCGTACCGGGTGTACATCCGCAGCAGGTCGCCGGCGAACAACGCCGACTCCTCACCGCCCTCGCCCGCCTTGATCTCGACGATGACGTCCTTGGCGTCGTGCGGGTCCCGGGGGATCAGCAGCTCGGCGAGGCGTTCCTCCAGCGCCGGCAGGGTCGCCGCGATGGCCTCGGTCTCGGCGGCGAAGGTGGGGTCCTCGGCGGCCAACTCCCGGGCCGCGGCCAGGTCGGCCCGCGCCTGCTCCAGCTCACCGGCGGCCTTGTGCAACGGCACCAGCTCGGCGTAGCGGCGACCGACCCGCCGGGCGGTGTTCTGGTCGGTGTGCAGCCCCGGGTCGGCCAGCCGCTTCTCCAACTCGGCGTACTCGTCGAGGAGGGCGGTCAGGCGCTCACTGCTCATGACGGGGGTGCTCCTTCGACGACAACACGGCGGACAGACGGGAGGCGACGGACAGACAGGAGACGACGGACCGGCGGGGCCGCAGCGGACAGGGACGACGCGACGGACCGGCAGGGCCGGCGGGGACGGCGGGGACGGCGGGCCCGGTGAAACGGACGAACGCCCGCGTCCGGCGGTGAGCCGGACGCGGGCGTCGTCGGTGGGGCTACTTGTCCTTCTTGGCCTGAACCTTGGCGTACTTCTGCTGGAACTTCGCGACCCGGCCCGCGGTGTCGAGAACGCGCTGCTTACCGGTGTAGAACGGGTGGCAGGCGCTGCAGGTCTCGACGTGGATCGAGCCGCCCTTGGCGGTGCTGCGGGTCGTGAAGGAGTTGCCGCAGGAGCAGGAGACCTCGGTGGTCACGTACTGCGGGTGAATGTTGGCTTTCATGTCGCCTCGGTCCTTTCATCGTTGGTCGCCGGGTCGCCCGCGCTGCCCCGAGCATGATCGGGAACGGGCGTGAACCGGAACCGGTGGCCGATTGACCAGTGTGCCATGGGCGTACGCCGACCCGTCGACCGGGCCACACGACTGTTCCGGCTGCTCCAACGCACGCCCTTGTTCCCGCATTCCCACCACCGTCCCGTCCCCACCCCGCCGGGCCCGGCAACTTCACCGGGACGGTGGTCACCGCGCCCGCGAGGGCACGACCGACCACGCCGCGCCCGTGGGGGCACGATCACACCAGACGGGGTGGGAACGGACAGGTCACTCGCCGGGGGTGGACTTGGCGATCTGCATCAGGAACTCGATGTTGGTACGGGACTGCTTGAGGCGGTCCAGCAGCAGGTCCAGCGACGCCTGCGAGTCCAGCGAGTGCAGGACCTTGCGGAGCTTGTGGGTGATGGCCAGCTCCTCCGGCGCGAGCAGGATCTCCTCCTTACGGGTACCGGAGGTGTGGATGTCGATGGCCGGGAAGACCCGCTTGTCGGCGATCTTCCGGTCCAGCTTCAGCTCCGCGTTGCCGGTGCCCTTGAACTCCTCGAAGATGACCGTGTCCATCACCGAACCGGTTTCCACCAGCGCGGTGGCCAGGATGGTCAGCGAGCCGCCGTTCTCGATGTTGCGGGCCGCACCGAGGAAACGCTTCGGCGGGTAGAGCGCGGTCGAGTCGATACCACCGGACATGATCCGGCCGCTGGCCGGCGCCGCCAGGTTGTACGACCGCCCGAGCCGGGTCACCGAGTCGAGCAGTACGACCACGTCGTGGCCCAGCTCGACCAGGCGCTTGGCCCGCTCGATGGCCAGCTCGGCGACCGTGGTGTGGTCCTGCGGCGGACGGTCGAAGGTGGCCGCGACGACCTCGCCCTTGACCGAGCGCTGCATGTCGGTGACCTCTTCGGGCCGCTCGTCGATCAACACCACCATCAGGTGGCACTCCGGGTTGTTGTGGGTGATCGCGTTGGCGATCGCCTGCAACACCATGGTCTTACCGGCCTTGGGCGGCGACATGATCAGCGCCCGCTGCCCCTTGCCGATCGGCGTGACCAGGTCGATGACCCGGGTGGTGAGGATGTGCGGCTCGGTCTCCAGCCGCAGCCGCTCCTGCGGGTACAGCGGGGTCAGCTTGTAGAACTCGGGCCGGTGCCGGGCCTCCTCGGGCTCCATGCCGTTGACCGTGTCCAGCCGGACCAGCGGGTTGTACTTGTCCCGCCGCTGCTCGCCGTCGCGGGCCGCGCGGACCGCGCCGGTGATCGCGTCGCCCCGCCGCAGGCCGTACTTCTTGATCTGCGACATCGAGACGTAGACGTCGTTCGGACCGGCCAGGTAGCCGGTGGTCCGGACGAAGGCGTAGTTGTCCAGCACGTCGATGATGCCGGCCACCGGAACGAGCACGTCGTCGTCGCTGACCTGCGGCTCACGGCCGCCGTCGGTGCCGCCCTCGGCCCGGTCGCCACGGCCGCGACGACGGTCGCGGAAGCGGCTGCGCCGACCCCGACGGCCGCCGCCGTCGTCGTCGTCGTTGTCGTTGTCCCGGTCGGCACGCGCCCCACGGTCGCCACGGTCCCGGTCGTTGTTGCGGTCCCGGTCGTTGCGGTCCCGGTCGTTACGGTCCCGGTCGTTACGGTCCCGGTCGTTACGGTCCCGGTCGGACCGCTCGTTGCGCTCGGCCCGCTCGTTACGGTCGGAGCGCTCGGCCCGGTCACCCCGGTCGTTACGGTCGCTCCGGTCGTTACGGTCACCCCGGTCGCCCCGCTCGTTGCGGTCGCCACGGTCACCCCGCTCCGCGCGCTCGCCACGGTCGGCCCGCTCACGGTCGGCGCGCTCGCCACGGTCGGCCCGCTCGCCACGCTCACCCCGGTCGGCACGTTCCGACCGCTCGGGGCGCTCGGCCCGGTTCTCGGTACGCTCCGCCGGCTCACCCGCCGGCTCGGCGGTCCGCACCTCGTCGGTGCGTACCTCGGTGGGTCGAGCCTCCGCGGCGGTGGCCCGGCTCCGACGGGTCCGGGCCCGTCCCTCGGTCACGACCGGGGCGGGCTCCGCCGGTGCCTGCTCGGTGGCCGGACGCGGCGCGGTCTCCCGCACCTCGGCGTGGACCTCCTCACGGACGCCGGTGCCGGCGGCAGCCGCGACCTCAGCCCGTGGTCGAGGGGTCCCCGCCGCCGATCCGCCCTGCCGCTCGGTGATCGCGCTGATCAGCTCGCCCTTGCGCATGCGAGCCGTACCGGAGATGCCGAGCGACGCGGCCAGGCTCTGCAGCTCCGGCAGCAGCATCGCGGACAGGCCGGTACCGCTGCGCCGACGACGGGTGGGGGCGGCGGCGGTGGTGGCATCGCCAGCGACGTTGGAAACATCCGACGTCACGTCGGTGGTGTCGCTCAATGGAATCCTTCCCTCGATAGGCCGGACTGCCCGGAGTCGAAACCAGGTGGCCGGGCGGCCTCGGTGCACCCGCCTCGCATGACGCGTCGCGGGAGTCTGTGACACAGCAGCCGGTCGGTTTACCGGCCCACCAAACTCGGTGGGCAGGCAGCGCCGCCTGCAACGACCTGTGGAAACTGCGGCGCGGCGTGGCCTTTGGCAGGGGTGACGGGCTGACCGCCGAGAGCTTCGGGGGTGCGCCGACCCGCAGGAGATCGCATGCTTCGCGGCTGTGCTAGGCCTAGAGCGTAATCAACTCTTCCGACCTGCGGCAACAGGGTCCCGCTCGGCGTGTCCAAGTCTACCCCGGCCGAGGGTGGCACCGCTGACGTCTATCGGCAACCGCCAGATCTGGCAATCCATTCCCGGGTCGAAGCCCGTACCGGGGTCGGTGAAGGCCAGCACGGTCGGCCCGGCCCCACTGACCACAGCCGCCACATCCGCCGCACGCAAGGCGCTGACCAGGGCGTACGTCTCGGGCATGCCGGCGGCACGGTACTGCTGGTGCAGCCGGTCGACGGTGGCCGGCAGCAGCAGACCCGGCTCGGCGGTCAGGGCGTGAACCAGCAGCGCGGCCCGCCCGGCGGTCAGCGCGGCGTCGCCGTGCGGCACGGTGGCCGGCAACGCGGCCCGGGCCTCGGCGGTCAGTCCCTGCCGGGTCGGCACGAAAACGGTAGGTGCGACGCCCTCGGCGACCGGCAGCGAGACCGCCCGCGCCCCGGACGGCTCGGTCCAGGCCACGGTGAACCCGCCCAGCAGGCACGGCGCGACATTGTCCGGATGGCCCTCGATCTCGGCGGCCAGGCGCAGCGCCGCGGCCTCGTCCATCGTCGTCGTACCGTCGACCACCAGGGCCCGGGCCAGCTGCACCCCGGCGACGATCGCCGCCGACGAGGAGCCCAGCCCACGGGCCTGCGGGATCCGGTTGACACACTCCACGGTCAGCCCCGACGGCTGACCGCCGAGCACGTCGAAGGCGGCCCGCATGGCGCGGACCACCAGGTGCCGCTCGTCGTCCGGCAGGTCACCGGCGCCCTCACCGGTCACCGTCACCCGCACCCCACCGGCCGACACCTGTGCGGCCACGTCGTCGTACCGCCCCAGGGCCAGCCCCAGGGCGTCGAAGCCAGGCCCCAGGTTGGCGCTGGTGGCGGGGACGCGGACCCGGACCGGCCCGGTTTCGAATGTCGTCGGCACGGCCTCATGCTATGGCTCACCGCCGACCCGGCGAGCTCCGGCCGGCAGACGACGCGGGATCAGCCGACGAACCGGTACGGTCCGACAGCACGGGCCGGTCCGACAGCACGGGATCAGCCGACGGCGCGGGCATCTCCGGCGGCGCGGGATCAGCCGGCGGCGCGGGCCCGTCCGACGGCGCGGGATCAGCCGGCGGCGCGGGATCAGCCGGCGGCGCGGGATCAGCCGGCGGCGCGGGCCCGTCCGACGGCACGGGATCGGTGCCGGCGGCCGGGTCGGCGAGGGAGAGCCGTCGGGTGGCGATCCGCCAGCCGACCGCGTAGACCACGGTGACCAGGCCACAGCCGGCGAGGACCACCCGCTCGTCCACCAGGTCGACCACCGAGGCGACCACCAGCTGACTGACCGAGATGGCCAGGGTGGCCAACATCATGTCGGTGGCGAAGACCCGCCCACGCAGCCGGTCGGGCACCTCACCCTGCAGGGCGTAGTTCGACATCACCCAGTTGCTGCCGCCGGCGAAGTGCGCCACGAAGACCAGGACCAGCACCAGCGGAAACCAGGAGACCACCGAGGTGCCCAGGTAGGCCAACCCGTACAGCGACATGGACAGGGCGAGCCCGGTGAGCAGCCAGGACCGTCTGGTCAGCACCCGTCGCATCAGGATCGGCCCGACCAGCGCCCCCGCGCCGCGCACCGCGAACAGCAGGCCGGTGCCGGCCGCGCCGACGCCGTACACCCCGGCCAGGAGGGGGAACACGGTAAGCACCCCGTTGCCCAGGCCGACCGCGGACTTCACGGTGACCAGCGCCAACACCCGGGGCCGGTGTCCGATGTAGCCCAACGCCTCCCGGATCGCCGCCCAGGTGCGCTGGGCGGGTACGGCGTTGTCGCGGGGCGCCTGGAGGGGACGGCGGATGAGCGCGGCGAGGCCGGCCGCCAGCGCCAGGCCGACGGCGGCCACCCAGAAGCAGGCGTACGGGCCGACCCAGGCACTGAGCAGCCCGCCGAGGGAGGCACCGACGACGGTCATGGTCCCCCAGGCGGAACCGGCTACCGCGTTGCCGGCGGCGAGTTCACCGGGGTCGAGCACATTGGGCAGCGCCGCCTGGGCGGCCGGCGAGTAGAAGGCCTTCGCCACCGCGATCACGCCGATGCCGAGCATCGCCAACCAGGCCGTCCCGGCGCTGTTCACCCCGAGCAGCAGCAGCGTCCCGAGCAGGGCCGCGCCGTTGGCCACCATCATGACGCGCTTGCGGTCCAGCCGATCCGCCACGGTGCCGGTGTACGGCAACAGCAGCGCCACCACCCCGGTGTCCACGGCCAGCACCAACGCGCCCCACACCCCGCTGCCGGTCAGGTCGGGCAGGAGCACGAGCAGGGGCACCATCAGGAACCAGTCGGCACCGAAGACCACCATCTGGGCCAGGAATAGATGACGGAAGTTCCGGTTCCCGGTGAGGACCGACCACGTGGAAGCCACGTGCCCGTACCCTACCCGGCACCCGCCGACCGGGCGTCGTTCTGCAGCAACCGCGACACCGTGACGAAGGTGAAGCCCCGCTCCCGCAGGCCGGTGATCAGGGTCGGTAGGCCATGCAACGCCACCAGCCGGTCGGCGACGCCGACGTCGTGCGCCAGCAGGATGGTGCCGGGCCGGACGTCGGCCAGGATCCGCCGGGCGTGTCCGGTGGGGTCGTCGGGGAACTCCCGCTCACGCATCTGCAGCGACCAGAGCACCAACCGGTAGTCCAGCCGGACGGCGGCGTGCAGCACCGCGCCGCCGAGATGCCCGTACGGCGGTCGGAACAGCCGGGGCGGCGCCCCAGCGACCTCGGTGATCACGTCGTGGCTGCGGCGCAGGTCGTCGTGCACCCCGGCGGCGTCGAGGCGGGCCAGGTCCCGGTGCGCCCAGCTGTGGTTGCCCACGTCGTGACCGGTCAACCGGCCCCGCAGCAGGTCGCCGTGGCGTTCGACGCGTTGGCCGACCAGGAAGAAGGTGGCCGGTACGGCGTACCGATCGAGGATGTCCAGCACCATCGGGGTCCACTGTGGCGCGGGCCCGTCGTCGAAGGTCAACGCGACCAGGTCGTCCCGCGGAGCACCCGCCCAGACGATGGAGAGCCGGCCGGAGCCGACGTCCTGCCGGCGGTTGCCCAGGGTGGTGCTGGCCGCCCCGTCCGGCAGCGGGTGGTGCCGATCGGCCACCCGGATGCCCTCCGCGGTCGCCACCGCACCGACCGCGGTCCCCCCGGCGAGGAGCGCGGCCCGCCGCAGCACAGCGCGCCGGTGCCACCGGCCGGTGGCACCGGCGCCGGCCCGCTCCTGACCCACGTGAACACCCCGATCACGACTCTGAGTACATTTCTACTTACTCAGAGTACACGCGGGATGGGTCGACCGGTATCGACAAGACCGGACAGTGAAACGCCCCGGCGGGGCTCCCACCAGGGCGTTTCACTACCGGATAGAGATCATTCGGCGGGCGGCAGCGGCGAACGCCGGCTCTTCGGCAGCCGCAACACCTCGAACTGGTCCGTACCGTCGACCAGGGCGCCCGAGGGGGCGGGTCGGGTGACCGGCGCGTCGGCCTCCCGCTCGGCGGTGGCCCCGCCGGCAGTGCCCCCGGCGGCGGTGGTCCCGCCCGCGGTGGTCCCACCCGCGGTGCCCTTCGCGGCGGTGGTCCCGCCCGCGGTGCCCTTGCCCGCGGTGCCCCCGGCGGCCGGCCCGGTGGAGTCCCGCCCGGTCGACCGTCCGGCGTCCGCCCCGACGGTGACCGGCTCGCGCGGCGTCGCTCCGGCGGAACCGTCGGGGTCTGCTCCGGCCGCGGCGGCGCCGGCGCGACGGACCCGCCACGACTCCTTGGTGTGCTCGGCCATCGCGTACAGCGTCGGCACCAGGACCAGGGTCAGCAACGTCGAGCTGAGCAGACCACCGATCACCACGATCGCCAGCGGTCGGGAGATGAAACCACCCTCACCGGTGAGCCCGAAGGCCATCGGCAGCAGCGCGAAGATCGTGGCGACCGCGGTCATCAGGATCGGACGCAGCCGGCGCCGGCCACCCTCGACCACCGCCTCCCGGATCCCCATCCCCTGCTCCCGGTACTGGTTGATCAGATCCAGCAGCACGATCGCGTTGGTCACCACGATGCCGACCAGCATCAGCACGCCGATCAGCGCCGGCACCCCCAGCGGGGTACCGGTCACCAGGAGCAGCCCGATCGCCCCGATCGCCGCGAACGGTACGGAGATCAGCAGGATCAGCGCCTGGACCAGACTCCGGAACGTCGCCACCATGATCAGGAAGACGATCGCGATCGCGGCCAGCACCGCCAGTCCCAGGTCGGCGAAGGCCTCCTCCTGGTCGGCGCTCACCCCGCCCAGGGTGAACGTCGCCCCCGGCACGTCGAGGCCGTCCAGCCGGTCGCGCAGCTCCTGGCTGGTCGCGCCGAGGTTGGACCCGGTCGCGGTGCCGGTGACCGAGACGCTGCGGTCCCCGTCGATCCGGGTGATCTGCTGCGGCCCCTCGGACTGTCTGATCTCGGCGATGTCGTCGAGGGTGACCGGGCCGACCCGCAGAGCCCGCAGCTCCTCGACGGTCAACGGCGGCTTGCCGGTACCGGCGAGCACCACGACGCGCTGTGCGCCGTCGACCGAGACCTGCCCCAGCGGGGTGCCCCGGTAGACCTGGGCGACGAGCTGGCCGACCGCCGCCTCGGTGAGCCCGGCCCGGGCCGCCGCGATCCGGTCGACGACGACCTCCACCCGCGGGACCCGCTCGGCCAGGCTGGTGGAGACATCGGCCACCTCGGGCGTCTCGGCCATCACCCGCCGGGCCTCCTCGGCGGCCCGCGCCAGCACCTCCGGGTCCGGAGCCTGGACGATCACCCGGATCTCGTTGGCGACGGCCCCGCCCTGACCACCGCCGAAGGTGATCTCACCGACGCCGTCGCCCAGACCGTCGAGCTCCCGACGCAGTTTCTCGCGCAGCTCTGCGGCGTCGGTCTCGCCGTCCAGCGCCACCGAGTAGGAGGCGGTCTCGTTGCCCCCGCCCCCGGCGAACGGGTTGTCCCCGCCGCCGGCGGTGACCTGGTAACTCTCCACCCCGTCGGTACGCGCCAGCACCGCCTCGACCTGGCGGGCGGCCTGGTCGGTGCCGGCCAGCCCGGTGCCCGCCGGCAGCTGCTGGGTGATGTTCAGGGTGTCCTGGCCGGAGTCGTCCAGGAAGTTGGTCTCCAGCTGCCGGGAGAGCCCGAAGGTGCCGGCGAGCACGACCAGCCCCACCCCCACCGTGATCCACCGGGTCCGTCGGGTCCGGGTGGCGAAGTCGATGACCGGCAGGTACGCCCGCTGCAGCGGGTTGCGCAGCTCCCTGGCCTCGGCGGCCCGGCGGGCCTGCTCGTCGGAGACGGCCGGTGGCTTCAGGAACCAGTACGCCAGCACCGGGATCACGGTCAGCGAGACCAGCAGCGAGGCGAGCAGGGCCACCGTGACGGTGATCGCGAACGGCGCGAAGAGCTGCCCGACGAAACCGCCGACGAGCGCGACGGGGGCGAAGACCGCCACCGTGGTCAACGTGGACGCGGTCACCGCACCGGCGACCTCCCGGACCGCGCCGAGGATCGCCTCGCGCTTCTCCTCGCCGTACTCCAGGTGGCGTTTGATGTTCTCCAGCACCACGATCGAGTCGTCCACCACCCGCCCGACCGCGATGGTCAGCGCGCCGAGGGTGAGCAGGTTCAGCGAGTAGTCCCCGATCCACAACGCGAGCAGCGCCACCAGCACCGACAACGGGATCGACACCGCGGTGACCACGGTGGAGCGGATCGACAGCAGGAAGACCAGGATGACGATGACCGCCATCACCAGACCCAGCAGACCCTCGGTGCTCAACGTCTCGATGGACTTCTCCACGAACGGGGCCTGGTCGAAGATCACCGTCAGGTCGGCACCGGCGGCGGTCTCCAGCTCGGTGAGCCGGTCGCGGATCTCGTGGGAGATCGCCACCGCGTTGCCGTCGGGAGCCGCGGTGACCGCGATACCCAGGCTGTCCTGCCCGTTGGTACGGGTGATCGCGGTGGGCGGCGCGAGCTGCTGCTCCACCGTGGCCACGTCGCCGAGCTTGACCGGGGCGGCCTTCGAGTCCGACGGTACGAGGGCGATCCCGCGCAGTTCGTCCAGGGTGGTGATCGGGGCACCCACCTGCACGGTCAACGACCGCGCCCCGTCGCTGACCGCGCCGGCCGGCACCGCCACGCCGTTGGTCTTCAACGCCGTGCCGATCGCGGTCGGGGCGAGCTTGGCCTTGGCGAGCTTGGCCGGATCCGGGGTGATCACCACGACGTCGTCGCGGTCACCGGTCACCTCGACGGTCCGTACCCCGTCGATCGACTCCAGCTCCGGTACGACCGTGTCGCGCAGCCGGCCCGCCAGGGCCCGCTCGTCGGAGCCGGTGGCCGCCGCGATCACCATGGCCGGCAGGTCGTCGGTGCTGCCCGCGATGACCTGCGGGTCCACGTCGGCCGGCAGTTGCGCGTCGATCCGGCTCAACGCGGTCTGCATCTTGTTGACCACGTCGTCCAGGTCGGTGCCGAAGGCGAACGTCACCTGGACGGTGGTCAGGCCCTCGCGCGAGGTCGAAGTGATCTCCTCCAGGCCGGCGATCCCCTGGAGACTGTTCTCGATCGGCTCGGTGACCTGCGATTCCACGATCTCCGGACCAGCACCGGGATAGCCGGCCACGATGAACGCGGCCGGGAACTCCAGCGACGGCAGGAGCTGCTGCTTGAGCGACGGCACGGCGAACAATCCGAATGCCGTGGTCACCACCGCGATGAGGGCTACCAGCCCTCGGTTGGCGAGGCTGAATCTGGCGAGCAGCGACATCGGCGTGGCTCACTCCTGGAGAGAGACTGATTCGACGGGAAGAAGGCTGGGGTGACAGCGGGCCCTGGTCGGCATGAGCAGTGTGCCCGACGCGGTCACCCCCACGCTGCCCGGGTCGACGTGCCTGCGCCCCGCCGCCGGATGCGCGACGCGGCCCAGTCGACGCGCCTGCGCACCCTGGCGGATGGGCGGAGGGTGCGGCGCGGTGCCGAAGGCAGCTCGCAGGACCCGACGCGGTGCCGGCGGCGACGCGACAGGGTGCCCGACCCGGTTCGGTCCACGGGCCCGCGCCCGCCGGACGGGGCGAAAGCCGCCCGCGCCGCCGCACCGACCGTCGTGACCGCCGGCCCGGGTGGCGTGGGGGTGACGGTGGTGAGAAGGGCGCCCCGCTCTACCGTAGGCGTTAAGCGGGGGCCCTTCCTTACACCTCAGGCGAGGTCTAGGGAGCGGGCGGCGGAGAGCGGGTCGTTGGCGATGGTGATCGGGGCCGGTGCGGTGGAGATCGCCCACTCCGGGTCCTTGAGGCCGTGGCCGGTGACCGTGCAGACCACCGTCGAGCCGGCCGGCACCATCCCGGCCGCCGCCTGCTGGAGCAGACCGGCGACGCTGGCCGCGCTGCCGAGCTCGACGAAGGCGCCCACCTCCCGGGCGAGCAGCCGGTACGCGGTGAGGATCTCCCGGTCGGTGACCGCCGCGATCAGCCCGCCGGAGGCGTCCCGGGCGTCGGCCGCCAGGGTCCAGCTCGCCGGGTTGCCGATCCGGATCGCGGTGGCGATCGTGGACGGCTCGGGCACCACCTGGCCGGTGACGATCGGGGCGGCACCGGCGGCCTGGAAGCCGTACATCTTCGGGGTCCGGGTGGCGTTGCCGGCCCGGAGGTCCTCGGAGTAGCCCATCCAGTAGGCGGAGATGTTGCCGGCGTTGCCGACCGGCAGGCAGTGGATGTCCGGCGCGTCGCCGAGTGCCTCGACGATCTCGAAGGCGGCGGTCTTCTGGCCGTGCAGCCGGTCGGGGTTCACCGAGTTGACCAGGGCCACCGGGTAGTCCTGGGCGAGCTTGCCGGCCAGCGCCAGGCAGTCGTCGAAGTTGCCCTGCACCTGGAGCAGTTTCGCGCCGTGCACCAGCGCCTGGGCCAGCTTGCCCAGCGCGATCTTGCCCTGCGGCACCAGCACCGCGCAGGTGATCCCGGCCCGGGCCGCATACGCCGCGGCGGAGGCGCTGGTGTTACCGGTCGAGGCGCAGATGATCGCCTTGTCGCCGGCACCGACCGCCTTGGAGACGGCAAGCGTCATCCCCCGGTCCTTGAACGAGCCGGTCGGGTTCGCCCCCTCGACCTTCAGGTAGACGTCGCAGCCGAGCCGCGCGGAGAGCACCGGTGCCGGCAGCAACGGGGTGTTCCCCTCGTGCAGGGTGACGACGGGCGTGGCGTCGGTGACCGGCAGCCGGTCCCGGTACGCCTCGATCAGACCCCGCCACATGTCGCTCTCCTCGCCTAGTCGCCCCCGGAACCGGGGGCCCTCTCCAGGGTGGCCCAGCCACCCCGACCGACCTCGGTCACACCCGCCGTGACCCACCTGGCGGGACGTCCCGCCCGTACCACCGGAGCACGTCCGGTGCTCCCCCACTGGTCCGCGCCGGCGCGCTGGCTGCCCGACGGCACCCGGCGCGCCGGCCCGGACGCGTCACACCGCGCCCTCGACCCGCAGCACGCTGGTGACCGAGCGGACGGTGTCCAGACCACGCAGCTCACCCACGGTCGCGGCGAGCGCCGCGTCCGGTGCCACGTGCGTGACGATGACCAGGTCGGCGTCCTCGCTCCGGCCGCTGCCGGCCTCCGCCGAGCCCTGCCGCACGGTCGCGATCGACACGTCGTGCCGGGCGAAGACGCCGGCCACCGCGGCCAGCACGCCCGGCCGGTCGGCCACGTCGAGGCTGATGTGGTAGCGGGTGAGCGCCTCGCCCATCGGCCGGACCGACAGGTCGGCGTACGCCGACTCGCTGGCCGCGCGGGCCCCGGCGAGCCGGTTGCGGGCGACCGCGACCACGTCGCCGAGGACGGCGCTGGCCGTCGGCGCCCCACCGGCGCCCCGGCCGTAGAACATCAACTGGCCGGCCGCCTCGGCCTCGACGAAGACCGCGTTGAACGCGTCACCGACGCTGGCCAGCGGGTGGCTCAGCGGGATCATCGCCGGGTGCACCCGGACGCTCACCGTCTCGCCGCCCTGCGGGTCGACGCCCCGGGCGGCGATGCAGAGCAGCTTGATGGTGCAGCCCATCGCCTTGGCGCTGGCCATGTCCGAGGCGGTCACCTCGGTGATGCCCTCCCGGTGCACGTCGGCCGCGCCGACCCGGGTGTGGAAGGCCAACGAGGCCAGGATGGCCGCCTTGGCCGCCGCGTCGAAACCCTCCACGTCGGCGGTCGGGTCGGCCTCGGCGTACCCGAGCTCGGTCGCCTCCTCCAGGGCCTCGGCGAACCCGGCGCCGGTGGCGTCCATCGCGGAGAGGATGAAGTTGGTGGTGCCGTTGACGATGCCGGTGACCCGGTTGATCCGGTCCCCGTGCAGCGACTCACGCAGCGGCCGCAGCAGCGGGATCGCGCCGGCCACGGAGGCCTCGTAGTAGAGGTCGGCACCGCCCTCGGCGGCGGCGTCGTGCAACGCCCCGCCGTCCTCGGCCAGCAGGGCCTTGTTGGCGGTGACCACGCTCTTGCCGGCCCGCAGCGCCTCCACCAGCCAGGTCCGCGCCGGCTCGATCCCGCCCACCATCTCGACCACGACGTCCACGTCGTCGGACTTGATCAGGCTGAGCGGGTCGGTGGTGAACAGGGCCGGGTCGACCGGCAGGTCGCCCCGGTCCCGGCCGAAGCGGCGTACGGCGATGCCGGCGATCTCCAGGGGGGCGCCGATCCGCGCCGCGAGGTCGGCCGACTGGGCGTGCAGCAGGCGGACCACCTCGCTGCCGACGGTGCCACAGCCGAGCAGGGCCAGGCGCACAGGTGACGTCATCCCACATCCAATGCGAGCAGGTCTTCTTCGGTCTCCCGCCGGACGATCAGCCGGGCCCGGCCGTCGCGGACCGCGACCACCGGCGGGCGGGGAACATGGTTGTAGTTGCTGGCCATGCTCCGGCAGTAGGCACCGGTGCCGGGCACCGCGACAAGATCTCCGGGCTGTACGTCGGCGGGCAGGAATTCATCCTTCACCACGATGTCCCCGGACTCACAATGCTTTCCCACCACGCGGGCCAGCAGCGGCGGGGCGGTGGAGGCCCGGGAGGCCAGGGTCGCCGAGTACGAGGCGTCGTAGAGCGCGGTCCGGATGTTGTCGCTCATCCCCCCGTCCACGCTGACGTAGGTCCGGATCCCGTCGACGTCCTTGACCGTGCCCACCTCGTAGAGGGTGAACACGGCCGGCCCGACGATGGCCCGGCCCGGCTCGATGGACAGGTGCGGCACCGCGAGCCGTTCCGCCGCGCACTCCCCGTCGACGATCTTGCGGAGCCGTTTGGCCAGGTCGGCCGGGGGCGACGGGTCGTCCTGGGTGGTGTACGCGATGCCGAAGCCGCCACCGAGGTCCAGCTCGGGCAGCTCCACCCCACGGGCGTCGCGGATCTGGGCCTGCAGGGCGAGCACCCGCCGGGCGGAGACCTCGAACCCGCTGGTGTCGAAGATCTGCGAGCCGATGTGCGAGTGCAGACCGCGCAGCTCCAGCACGTCCTCGTCGAGAATGCGCAGCGCCGCCGCGATCGCCGCCCCGCCGGCCAGGGAGAAGCCGAACTTCTGGTCCTCGTGGGCGGTGGCGATGAACTCGTGGGTGTGCGCCTCCACCCCGACGGTGACCCGGATCAGCACCTTGGGCCGCACGTCCCGCTCCCGGGCCAGCGCGCTGAGCCGGTCGATCTCGGTGAACGAGTCGAGGATGATCCGGCCCACCCCGGCGTCCAGCGCCCGGGTCAGCTCGGCCACCGACTTGTTGTTGCCGTGGAAGCCGATCCGCTCGGCCGGCATCCCGGCGGCCAGCGCGGTGGCCAGCTCACCGCCGGTGCAGACGTCGAGGAAGAGGCCCTCCTCGGCGATCATCCGGACCACCGCCCGGCAGAGGAACGCCTTGCCCGCGTAGTAGACGTCCTCGGTCGGGAAGGCAGCCCGGAAGTCCCGGCAGCGGCTGCGCAGGTCGTCCTCGTCCAGCACGTACACCGGGGTGCCGAACTCGGCGGCGATCTCCCGGACGCCCAGGCCCGCGACGGCGAGCGCGCCGTCGGCGGCCCGCGCCACGTTGCCCGGCCACAGTCGCGCCACCAGGTCGTTGACGTCGCCCGGGGTACGCAGCCACGGCGGCCCCGAGTTGCCGAGGTCACCGTGCAGCGCGCCGGCCTCGTGTGCCCGCATCAGTCCCGCCCTCCCGTGGTGTCCACCGCGCTCACATCCGTTCCGGGGCGGAGACGCCGAGCAGGCGCAGCCCGTTGGCGATCACCGTACGGGTGGCGTCGTTGAGCCAGAGCCGGGCCCGGTGCAGGTCGGTGACCTCCTCGTCACCGCGCGGCAGGATCCGGCAGTTGTCGTAGAACCGGTGGTACGCCCCGGCCAGCTCCTCCAGGTAGCGGGCCACCCGGTGCGGCTCGCGCAGGTCGGCGGCGGCGGCCACCACCGCCGGGAACTCGGCGAGCGCCTTGAGCAGCTCGTTCTCCTTGTCGTGGTCGAGCAGCTCGGGGCGGAACGCGTCGGCGTCACCCCGGGTCAGCCCCACCTCGGCGGCGTTGCGCCCGACGCTGGCGGTCCGGGCCGCGACGTACTGCACGTAGTAGACCGGGTTGTCGCGGGTGGCCCGGGTCCACAGCTCGACGTCGATGTCGATCGGGGAGTCGCTGGAGTAGCGGGCCAGCACGTACCGGGAGGCGTCCACCCCGATCGCGTCGACCAGGTCCTCCAGGCTGACCACGGTGCCGGCGCGCTTGCTCATCCGCACCGGCTCACCGTCGCGGACCAGGTTGACCAGCTGGCCGATGAGGATCTCCAGGTTGACCGCCGGGTCGTCGCCGAAGCAGGCCGCCATCGCCTTCATCCGGCCGAGGTAGCCGTGGTGGTCGGCGCCCAGCATGATCACGACCCGGTCGAAGCCGCGCTCCCGCTTGTCCAGGTAGTAGGCGCAGTCGGCGGCGAAGTAGGTCCACTCGCCGTTGGACTTGCGCAGCACCCGGTCCTTGTCGTCGCCGAAGTCGGTGGTCCGCAGCCAGGTGGCCCCGTCGGCCTCGAAGAGGTGGCCCTGCTCACGCAGCCGGGTCAGGGCGTGCTCAAGCTCACCCCGGTCGTGCAGGTCCTTCTCGTTGAAGTAGGTGTCGAACTCCACCCCGAAGGAGCGCAGCGACGCCTTGATCTCCTCGAACATCAGCGCGACGCCCTCGGCCCGGAAGACCTCCTGGGCGGCGGCGGGGTCCAGGGTGCCCACCTCGGGCCGCTTCGCCCGGACCTGCTCGGCGATCTCGGCGATGTACGCCCCGCCGTACCCGTCCTCGGGGGCCGGCTCGCCCCTGGCCGCAGCCAGCAGGGACCGGGCGAACCGGTCGATCTGGGAACCGGCGTCGTTGAAGTAGTACTCGGTGCCCACCTCGGCACCGGTGGCCCGCAGCAGCCGGCTCAACGCGTCACCGACGGCCGCCCAGCGGACCCCGCCGATGTGCACCGGGCCGGTCGGGTTGGCCGAGACGAACTCCAGGTTGATCTTCTGGCCGGCGAGCACGGCGCTCTCGCCGTACGCCGGGCCGGCCTCGACGATCGCGCGGGCCAGCTGGCCGGCGGCGGCGGCGTCGAGGCGGATGTTCAGGAAGCCCGGACCGGCGATCTCCACCGATTTGACGCCGGATGTCCGGCCGAGCTGCTCGGCCAGGGCGGTGGCCAGCTCCCGGGGCGGGACGCCCACCTTCTTGCTCAGCTGAAGGGCCAACGTCGAGGCGTAGTCACCGTGCTCGGGATTGCGGGGTCGCTCCACGGCGGTCCGCCCGGGCAGTGCGGCGCGGTCCAGCCCCCGCTCGGCGAAGACGGCGTGGGCAGCGGAGAGTACGGCCTCGGCTAGTTCAGCAGGAGTCACCGAACCATGTTATCGGGGGTAGACTCGGTCCCCGCGGCGGCGACCCCGTACCCGACCCGACCCGCCCGCTCCCCTGACCGACCGACCTGACGAGGCCCGATGAGCATCAGTACCCCGGGCGGCAACCAGCGCCGTCCGTCCGTGGTCAGCACCGGCAAGAAGCCGGCGGCTGGCCGGCCCGCCGCCGGTGACAAGCCCACGGCCAGCGCCAAGACCGGGGCCAACGCCAAGACCGGGGGCAAGGCCGGTGCCGGCAGGCCGGGCAACCGCGCCGGTGGCGGCAAGGGCCGCAAGATCACTCCGGTCAAGGTCAGCCAGGGCCGCGCCTGGGGCCCGATCGCGCTCTTCGTCGCCGTCGGGGTCCTGGCCACCGCCATCATCGGGTACGGCGCTTGGGCGTCCTTCCAGGGCTCCAAGCCGTGGGAGGACCGGGCCGACGGTATCGAGGGCATCACGAACTTCCGCAAGACCGACCCGGAGCTGGTCAAGGGCAGCAACCACCAACCCGGCTCGGTTCAGTACGCCCAGTCCCCGCCGGTGGCCGGGCCGCACAACGACAGCTGGCAGAACTGCATGGGCGACGTCTACGACGCTCCGATCGCCAGCGAGCACGCGGTGCACAGCCTGGAGCACGGCGCGGTGTGGATCACCTACCGCCCGGACCTGCCGGCCGACCAGGTGACGGCGCTCGCCGAGAAGGTGCGCGGCAACGAGAAGATGATGCTCAGCCCGTTCCAGGGCCAGGACAAGCCGATCTCGTTGCAGGCCTGGGGCTACCAGCTCAAGGTGGACAACGCCGACGACAGCCGGATCGACGAGTTCGTCAAGACGCTGCGGGTGAACGCCTCGATCGAGGGCCCGAACGCGCTCTGCTCGCAGGGCATCACCGCCACCGGGACCACCCCGCGCGACGGTTCGCAGATGCCGCAGACGCAGGGCTGACCAGGGAGAAGAGCCGATGACCGTACCCGTGACGGCCGACCGCGACGAGGTCGAGACGCCGGCCGCCGCCGACGGGGGCCGATCAACGCCCCGCCGGTTCGGCACCGCGGTGCTCGCCGCCGCCGTCGTGGTCGGCCTGCTCCTCGGGTACGCCGGCGGCCTGCTCACCCCCGGGCTGACCCGCCCCGGCGACAACTCAGCCGAGGCGGGTTTCGCCCGGGACATGACCACCCACCACGCCCAGGCGGTGGCCATGGGGCTGATCGCCTACCAGCGCGGCACCGACTCCGAGGTTCGCCAGATCGGGGTGGACATCGCGCTTGCCCAGCAGGGCGAGATGGGCACCATGCAGACCTGGCTGCGCTCGTGGGACCTGGACCCGGCCGGCTCACAGCCCCGGATGGCCTGGATGGACGGGGCCGAGATGGTCAACGAGGGGCTGATGCCCGGGATGGCCAGCACCCAGGACATGGCCCGACTGGAGACCGCCCAGGGCCGGGAGCTGGACGTGCTCTTCCTGGAGCTGATGATCACCCACCACATGGGTGGCATCCACATGATCGACGGGCTGCTGGAGCGCAGCGACGAGCCGGACGTGGTCCGGACCGCCCAGACCATGAAGAACACCCAGCAGACCGACCTGACCAATCTCCGCAACGCGCTGGAGCGGCTGAAGTCCTGACCCCGCCCACCACCGCGACAGCAGGGTGGGGTGGCCCGAATCGATGCAACCAAGTATTGACTCCGCCCGGAGGGGCCGATTCTTTCCAAGATCTTTCACGGCATGACCACGTTGAGGACGGCCGCCCGGTCCCGCTGGGCCGGTCAGGCAGCATGGGTGGGTTATGGGCGTTTTGCTCGATTGTGCCGGTTGGGGGTTTTTCTACCCACATATCGTGACCAGGAGTGATTCGGGCTCGTTGCGCAGGACGTGGGGGTTGCACTCAGAGACGCGCGGCGGTCGGTGACCAGTTGGTGCCGACGGCACACCATCGGCGGTGACGGGACGGTGGCAGCCGTCCGTCGCGGACATCGGCAGGGCGAGCCGGGAACGCTCAGCCGTGAACAGGAACTCGAACTCATCGACGTGCTGCGGGGGGTCCACCCCGACGAGTTCGGGCTGGACGAGGAACTCTGGACCCGGCAGAGCCTGGGCGCCCTGATCCAGCGCCGGTTCGGCCTGGCGTTGGAGAACGGCGCGGTCGGGGCGTACCTGCGGGCCTGGGGTTTGGGGCCACGCGAGCCGCGCGAGCGGGCCTGCGGGCTCTGCGTCGGCGCGGTCGAGCACTGGGTACGCCTGGAGTACCCGGCCATCACCCGGGCCGCCCAGGACCACCTCGCCGAGGTCTACTGGATCGGCCGGGTACGCCTGCGCGGCACCATGCCGGCGGCGGACATGATCTCCGCGGTGTCGTCCCGGGGTCGGGTGCGTTTCATGATCACCACCCCGTCGGTCGACCCGCCACTCCCCCGCGACTTCGTATTGCGGCTCAGCGGCGCGCAGGAGCGGCCGGTACACCTGATCATCGACGGCTCCTGGCCCCGCAACGAGTGGCCTCGCCGGCTGCCCCGTCGGATCGCGCTGCACCCGCTACCCAGCTGCGGCCGACCGCTCGCCGCCTGAGCCCGACACCGGATACCGATTCGGCGATCGGGGAGGACCTTTGCTAGTCTTCTCCAGTCGCTGAGCCCCCGTAGCTCAGGGGATAGAGCACCGCCCTCCGGAGGCGGGGGCGCAGGTTCGAATCCTGCCGGGGGCACCAGGATCGACCAGCACGAAGAACCCCCTGACCAGGCAACATTCGGTCAGGGGGTTTACTCGTGCGGCCGGCCGTCAACGGCCTTCGCGGGTGTCTGTGCCGAGGGCGTGCCGACGTTCAGCGCGGTTTCCGGCGCGGCCTGGAGCCGCGGTTGATCGACCCTCTGGGCGAGCACGATCCCGGACGCCGGAGCTACCCGACCCCGGCCGGCAGGTTCCGCCGCTGACCCCGTTCCCCCGCCGAGGTCGGCTCGACGTGGGGTGGCGACGTCGGAGGGTATCGTGCCGGGGTACCGCGCCGCACGACCTGCCAGGGAGTCTGTGATGGATGCATGCTGACCTCCGGACGGGGCGTGGTCGGCGGGAAGGGCGGGCTCTCCGGACGGAACGTTGTCGCCGGGATGGAGCGGCACCAGGTCGTGGTCTACCTGGGCGCGATCGTCGCGGGGGCGGTGGTGGGCTGGCTGGCCCCGGGCGCCGGCCCCGCACTGGAACACCTGATCAACCCGGTCCTGGGCACCCTGCTGTACGTCACGTTCCTGCAGGTCCCGGCGAGGCGGCTGCTGGCCTCGCTGCGGGACGGGCGGTTCGTGGCGGCGACGCTGGTGGTCAACTTCCTGGTGGTGCCGCTGGTGGTGGCGGCGATGTTCGTGGCGCTCCCCGCCGACCAGGCGGTCCGGATGGGGGTGCTGCTGGTCCTGCTCACCCCGTGCGTCGACTACGTGATCGTGTTCAGCCGGCTGGCCGGTGGCAGCAGTGAACGCCTGTTGGCGGCCACGCCGCTGCTGCTGATCGCGCAGATGCTGCTGCTGCCGGCGTACCTGCTGGTGTTTCTCGGTGGGGGGCTGGCCGACGCGGTCGAAGCCGGGCCGTTCGTCCGGGCCTTCCTGGTGTTGATCGTGATCCCGCTGGCGCTGGCCTGGACGACGCAGGCCTGGGCGGGACGACGCCGGGCCGGGATGGTGGTGACCGGGGCGTTCGGGGCCACGATGGTCCCGCTGATGGCCGCGACGCTGTTCGTGGTGGTCGCCTCCCAGGTGCCGAAGGTGGGCGAGGGCTTCGCCGAGGTGGTCGCCGTGGTGCCGTTCTACCTGCTGTTCCTGGTGGTGATGGCGGTGGCCGGGCTGGGCGTGGCCCGGGTGTTCCGGCTGGACGTGGCGGCGCGGCGGGCGGTGGTCTTCAGCGGTGCGACCCGCAACTCCCTGGTGGTGCTCCCGCTGGCGCTGGCCCTGCCCGAGCAGCTGGCGCTCGCCGCGGTGGTCGTGGTGACCCAGACCCTGGTGGAGGTGGTGGGCATGGTGGCCTACGTACGGCTGGTCCCCCGGCTGGTCAAGGAGGATCCCCGGTGACCGCGGCGCAGCAGACCGACGGCACACTCGGCAAGGCCCACCCGGCCGCACCCGCGCGGGCCCCGTCGCTGGTGGCCCTGATTCTCCTGCTCGGGGTCGGCCCGTTCGCCACCGACGCCTACATCGCCGCCCTGCCGGAGCTGCAACGTTCCCTGCCGACAAGCGCGGCCGTCGCCCAGCTCACCCTGACCGCGTTCATCGTCGGGTTGGCCGTCGGGCAACTCCTCCTCGGCCCGCTCAGCGACGCCTGGGGACGTCGGCGGATGCTGCTGGTCGGCTGCGCCCTGTTCGCCGTCGCGTCGGTGGTCTGTGCCGTCGCCCCGAACGGCCCGGTCCTGGTGGCGGCCCGCCTGGCGCAGGGCATCGTGGCCGGCGGCGGGGTGGCGCTGGGCCGGGCCACGGTCACCGACACCCACCGGGGTGACCGGGCCGCCGCCACCTTCGGCCTGATCACCTCGGTCACCTTCCTCGGCCCGGTCGTCGCCCCGGCCGTCGGCGGGTTGATCCTCGCCCACGGCACCTGGCGTACGGTCTTCGCCGCGCTGGCCGGGCTCGGCGTGGCGATGTTCGTCGCGGTCTTCCTCGGCATCGCCGAGACACTACCGGCGCACCGCCGCCAACCCGCCGGCCTGCGCCAGACCGGCGCACGCCTGGCCGACCTGGCCGGAGACTGGTCGTTCATGCGGCACGTCGCCCTGGTCGGCCTGGCCGTCGGCGGCTTCTTCGTCTACATCGGCGGGTCGTCGTTCGTCTTCCAGTCGGCCTTCGCGGTCAGTCCGTCGAGGTACACGATCATCTTCGCCACCAACGCCGCCGCGATGGCCGGCGCCGGGCTGCTCTTCCGGATGCTGGTGTTCCGGGTCGGCGCGCTGCGGCTGCGTACCGTCGGGGTGACCGCCTCCACCCTGGCCGCGCTGGGGCTGCTCGCCGCCGCCCTGGTCGACCCGGCCCGGGTGCCGCTGGCCGTGCCGTGGGCTCTGCTCTGTGTCGTCGTCGGCGGCATGGGCTTCACCATGCCGGCCACCACCGCCCTCGCCCAGGAGGCCGGCCGGCGCTCCGCCGGCACCGCCGCCGCCCTGCAGGGCGGGCTCAGCTTCCTGGTGGGCGCGCTGGTCACGCCGCTTACCGGTCTCCTCGGGTACGACACCCTGCTGCCCATGGCCGCGTCGATGGCGTTCTTCTTCGTCGCCGCCTCCGTCCTGCTGTGGGCGATCTCGCGCCCCCACCCGAGCACCTGATTGCGCCTTGTATAGCATCCGCTATACTCCGAAAATGGCTACGGGCGAGTGGGAGATCTACCTCGTCAACGAGGTACAGGAGTGGATCGACAGCCTCGATCCACTCACCCACGCCCGTGTCGTGCACACCATCGACCTGCTCGCCGACGCCGGCCCTGGGCTGGGCCGGCCGCTGGTCGACACGATCCACGGATCGTCGATCGCCAACCTCAAGGAGCTGCGCCCCGGCACCGTACGCATCCTGTTCGCCTTGAGATCTACCTGAAGGAACGCGCCGAGGAGAAGGGCCGACAGCCATGAGCAGCTACGTACGCTGGCGCGACATCCGCGCTGCTCACGTCGAGCGTGCCGGCGGCGAGCATACCGTCGAAGAAGGCAGGCAAGAACTACTCGCCACCGTGGTCGGACACCGCCTCGCCGAGATACGCCGCGCCCGCAGCCTGACCCAACAGCAGGTCGCCGACCGCATGGGGGTCACCAAAGGCCGCGTCTCCCAGATCGAACAAGGCAAGATCTCCGGCCAAGACATCGTCGCCCGCTACGCCGCCGCCCTCGGCGGACGCCTCCACCAAGCGATCTACTTCGACGACGGCGACATCGCCGCCATCGCATAGCTCAACCAGTACGCCAGTGTCCGACTGGCTCCACACCGTCATAGGGGATCATAAGCGGCCCGGCTGACCGCTCAGGCCTTCGACATCGGCGGACCGACCCCGGTCATCTTCCCACAACGGGTGACCACCGGTCGCGATCACCGCACCCGCCGCCGACCCCGCATCCCCATCGGTGTCGACAGTGACCTCGACCAACTGCTTCTCGCCGTCACCGACGATCAGATCCACCACCGGACGCGCCTCGGTGACACCCAACTCCGGATCCGTGGCAACAACCTCGTCACCGACCTCGACGTCCTCGATCGCCCGGTAGCCACCGTCGGCCATCAGGACCGTGGTACCCGGCACGAAACTGTTCGTCCGGCAACTACCACCCTTCGACGCTCTTCTACACCAACGGTCATGGCCCAGACATGGTCGAAATCCTCCTGTCCCATGCTGAAGCTCCGCCAGGGCAGGCCCTGGCGGAGCTTCTTACTGCATCGTGATTCGTGATTTATTCAAGTAGACGTAGTGCCCGACTCTTACAAATCGCGAGGATAGGTTCTCAATTCCGGCACCCTTAGCTCACGATTCGCACATCGGATCACTTACGCCATCATTGAGTCCTCATCAAAACCAAGTTCATCTTCGATGCATAGCGCCACTGCAGCATGCCAACGAATCAAACCTGGCCACGAATCAGTCGTCATCTCTGTCAGATATCGACGTGCCTCATCGGAATCCAGCTCACTCAGAGCAAGTATCGCCTTCTGGCATAACCAGTAGGCGGGAGCATCAGATTCAAGGGAACGTTTGACGACTCGGAATATCACACCCGCCGCATCGGCCGCCATTAACTCGCCGAGGATATCGACAAGGTCCTCCTGATTGAGGCCAGCATGGTTCGTCTCAAGCAGATCCATTATGACCCGGCTGAGACCGGGAGCATGCAACTTCGCGCCCAAGTTCGCGAAACGCTCGACCTTACCCCAGTCGCATGCCGCTGCTGCAACGCGAATCCAGCGCTCCACAGAGTCGACGGCTCCCGGGAATCGACCCTGGACAGCGTAGACAACCTCATCAGTAACAGGACCTCGAACGAGGTGAGCGTCTACCGCCTCAGCAAGCGCGGCATCATTCTTTGGAAGCATCACCAATCGCCCATTCTCCTGAAACCAACAATCCTAGAGTTGAACACATTGACAGAACCTGGCCTCAGCCCAAAAGTTTCGAACCCTCGTTCCATTTTTAGATGCACAGATCGAACATCTTGACCAATATTTCCTGGAAGCTTCCCCGCCCCGATAAGCGCATCGCGAGTGCCCGGCTGCATGTCATACTGAACCAATACGGAATACTTCTCCGCGTTACGACCACCGCGCCGCGAGAATCGATCCCGCAGGCCTCCCAGATATGAGCGCGACTGGGTAACAAAGTTTTCTGTTCCCCTGACAGTTATCTCGCCGTTGTCTCCGAGTTGCTTGAACTCCTTCTCGCTCATCGCTCGATAAAAGGTCTCATTGCAGTTGTGTACGAGGACCGGTGCGTCGCCTGCTGCCACATAGTAGGTGTGGATGCCGTCGATGGTGAGGTTGTGGACCCGGCGGGTCTCGGTCCACTGCCTGGTCGAGACGACCTCGACCAGGTCACCCGCCGCGGTCCGGACATCGTCACCAGCCCGCAGGTCCTCGGCGTCAACGAAGCGACCCCGGTCGTCGACCCAGAACGGGTGACCACCCGTCGCGATCACCGCACCCGTCGCCGACCCCGCATCCCCATCGGTGTCGACAGTGACCTCGACCAGCTGCTTCTCGCCGTCACCGACGATCAGATCCACCACCGGACGCGCCTCGGTGACACCCAACTCCGGATCCGTGGCAACAACCTCGTCACCGACCTCGACGTCCTCGATCGCCCGGTAACTACCGTCGGCCATCAACACCGTGGTACCCGGCACGAAACTGTTCGTCCGGCAACTACCACCCTTCGACGCCGCCGTACCACCACCGGCAGACTTCGCACCACCACCACCACCGCCGGCGGACTTCGCCGCACCACCACCGCCGCCAGCCTTCGCGGGGCCGGCCGAACCGCCACCGCCGGCCGACTTTCCGCCGGTCGCGCCACCACCACCGGACGACGCCTTCGCCGGCGACGGAGCCGCCCTACCACCACCCTGCGCCGCATTCGACGCCGCCTTCGCACCACCACCAGCCGCATCAGCACCCTTCGACGCCGACTGCGCCGCATCAACCCCCTTCGCCGCGTACTTCGCACCCTTCACCGCCGACGCCCCGTACCCCGCAAACGGCACCGCCGACGCCGCCGACAACGCCGCATTGCCGTAGTCACCCTCCGCCGCATACCAGGCCGCATTCGCCAGGTCCGCAACCTCACCCACACCCGGCACCAGACCCGCCACATCCAACGCCGCGTGACCCACATCGCTCAACGAGAAGTGACCGTCGATCTCCACCTGGGTGATCGGGTTGCCACCACCGAAGGCGTACCGGTTGTTGGTGAACGGGTCGGTCGCCAGGTCCATGTCGGCCAGCGCGCCGTTGTACTGGTCCTGGGTCAGGAACCGGTTCAGACCCGGGTCGTAGTTGCGGAACCCCATGTCGTAGTCGCCGGTCGACTGGTCGAACCGCTTACCGTTGAACCGGTACGCGTTGTACGGCTCCCGGTCCGGATCCTGCGGGTTCGACGCGTCCGGCTTGTCCACCCCGGTGAACTGCTCGTCGTCGTTCTGCCCGTACGCCGTGTAACCGTACGTGGCCCGCGAGTCACCCTGCTCGTCGCTGATCTGCTCGACGTCGGTGTGCGGGTTGTAGCCCTGGTACGACGTCTCGAAACTGCCGTCGTCCTTGAACTTCGCCTGCGACAACAGTTTGCCGTCCGGGCCGTACTGGTAGGTCTTACGGAGCTGACCACCCTCCTCCTCGGCCAGCACCTGCTCGGTCAGACCGATGTAGGTGAAGTCGGTGGTCTCGCCATCCTTCTTACGGGTCTGCTGCCGGTCCAGCGGGTCGTAGGTGTACTCGGTAGTCCCGCCCGGGGTCTTCTTGTGCTCGACGGTCCGGTCGAAGCCGTCGTAGGTGTACTTCTCGGTCTCGGTGCCCGACAGCAGGGTGCGCGACTGCCGACCGAAGTCGTCGTAGGTGTAGGTGGTGGTGAACCCGGAAGTGACCGAACTCTTCAACCGGTTGCGGTCGTAGTCGAACGTCGTGTCGACGTTCTTGATGGTCTGCTCGATGACGTTGCTGTTGGCGTCGTGCACGTACTCCTCGGTGCCGGCGCCGTGCCCCGTCTTCG
Organism: Micromonospora yangpuensis; assembly: GCF_900091615.1. Lineage (NCBI taxonomy): Bacteria > Bacillati > Actinomycetota > Actinomycetes > Micromonosporales > Micromonosporaceae > Micromonospora > Micromonospora yangpuensis. Next base: position 5,360,395 of record NZ_FMIA01000002.1, read on the forward strand.
TCTGCTTGCGGATCCGGTCCCGCGGGTCGTAGGTGTAGGTCGTGGTGGAGTCCAGGGTGGCCGTCTTGTTGTCGGCGTTCTGCTTCTTCGCCACGTCCTTCGACCGGTGGCCGTTGGGGTCGTACTCCAGGGTGTGCTCGTTGACCACGGTCGTGCCGTTGGACTTCTTCTCGACCTGGTGGCGCAGCTTCTGGTCGAGGAAGTAGTCGTAGGTGACGGTGTTGCCGTTGCCCTTCTTCTCGGTCGACACCTGGGCCCGCTTGGTGTAGGTCCAGGTCGTCGTCTTGGCGTCGGGGTCGCTGTCGTTCTTGCCGTTGACGACCTTCGAGACCAGGTCACGGGCGTCGTACTCGTACGTCGAGTACGTCTCGTCGTGGATGCGCTTCTTGAGGTTGTCGTTCGGCTCGTACTCGTAGCGGGTGGTGTTCTTGACCGTGCTGTTGAGCTTCTCCTCGACCTTGGTCATCCGGTTGACCACGTCGTAGCTCATCGCGTAGACGTCGATCTTGGCGTCGGTGCTGGCGTCCCGCATCTCGGTGAGGTTCGCGTTGACGTCGTAGTCGAAGCTGAAGCTCTTGCGCGGGGTACCACTGCCCTTGCCGTCGTCGGACTGGGTCTTCTGCTTACCGTCGGGGAAGAACGTCCAGTTCATCTGCCGGGTGGCGTTGTTCGCGCCGATCACCTTGCGCGAGGTCTGGTTGCCGACCGCGTCGTAGTCGTACTCGGTGCGGATGTCCCACGGGTCCTCGCTGGAGCGGTTCCAGCCGTTGTCCCAGTAGGTGTAGCTGGTGACCGCCCGGGTGGTCTCGCCCTCCGACGGCGGGGCGCTGACCTCCTTGGTGTTGCCGACCCGGTCGTAGGTGTAGATGGTCGTGTCCGCGGTGCGGTACGCCGTTCGTGAGTCGTTCGGGTCGTACGGCTCCCGCTGCTCCTTGACCCGGTTCAGCACGTCGTAGACGGTGACCTTGGTGAAGTCGTTCGCGGTGTCGGTGGCCACCCCGCGCGGCGACTCGACCCGGGTCTGGTTGCCCACCTCGTCGTAGCCGTACCGGGTGGTGCGGTGCGTGATGGTGCCGTCGACCAGCTTGTGCGGGACGTCCTGCTGCTCGACCATCGACCGTGGGTCGTACTTGATCAGCGTGCGGTTGCCGTCCTGGTCCACCTGCACGGTCGGGTTGCCGTCCCGGTCGTACTCGGTCTTCGTGGTGTGCCCGAGGGCGTCGGTGACCACGGTGGGCCGACGGTTCTGGTCGTAGTCGAACTTCTGGGTGAAGTCGTTCGGGTCGGTGCTGGCGGTCTTGCGCTGGTCGTCGATGCGGCGCAGGTTGCCGACGTTGTCGTAGTACGCCTGGACCCGGCCACCGGCGGCGTCCAGCCCCTCGGTGAGCTGGTTCAGCTCGTCGTAGGTGTAGCTGGTGGTGAAGTCGTCGACAGTGGTGGTCAGGTTGCCCTTGGGCTCGGTCTCCTTGAGCAGGTTGCCGACGTTGTCGTAGCGGTAGGTGGTGATCCGCTCCGGCGCGGTCGAGCCGTCCTTCGGCTCCTTGACCCAGGCCAGCCGGTCCACCGGGTCGTGCCCGGCCTCGGTGACCGCGCCGTTGGCGGCCTCCTCGCGTACGACGTTGTCGTTGCGGTCGTAGGTGGGGCCGGGGGTGAAGATGTACGCGTTGTTCGCGGCGTCCTTCGGCTCCCGCGAGCTGCCCGGCCGACCGAAGACGTCATAGGTGTACGTCGAGACGTGGTCGTCGGCGTCGGTGATCGAGACGACGTTGCCGACCCCGTCGTACTCGTAGGTCTCGGCGAGGTTGAGCGCGTCGACGATCCGCTTCGGGTACCCGACCGGGTCGTACTGCTCGTACTTCGTGGTGTTGTCGTTGGCGTCGGTCGAGGTGAGCTGCTGCCCCCAGGTGTCGTAGGTGTAGACCGAGGTGTAGTCGCCGACCGTCGCGGTGGAGGTGCCCTTGGGGTCGGTGACCGAGGTCAGGTTGCCGTAGTTGTCGTACCCGAACTCGTGTCTGCGCCCCTGCGGGGAGGTCTTGCTGGTCAGTTCGGCGGTGTGCCCGTTGAGGCCGAACCGGTACCCGTACTGCTGCGCGGCGGTCCCGTTGCGGTTGGCCTCCGGGTCGCGCGTCTCCAGCGGTACGCCGGTCTTCTCGTCGTACACCCAGGTGGTGACCGCCCCGTCGTCCTCCTCCAGGCGGCGGACGTTGTTGTCGGCGTCCCAGGTCAGTTCGGTCTGGTGGCCCTTGGCGTTGGTCATCACCGTCGGCCGGCCGTAGCCGTCGATCAGGTAGACCGAGGAGTGCCCGTTGGCGTCGGTGACGGTCGAGGAGACGAACGAGCCGGTGCTGCCGTCGGGGTCGGTGTAGCTGAAGCCGGTGGCCTTGTCGGCCCGGTCGGTGAGCGTTCTGACCCGCCAGCGGAGCAGGTCACCGGCGGACTGCGGCTCGTAGGCCAGCCGGGTGCCGCCGCCGCGCGGGTCGTCGACCCGGACCAGCTTCTGGTTGGTGATGCCGGCGGTGGTGTCGTAGAAGAAGTTGAACGGCTTCTCGCCCGGGTGCCCGGCGCCGTCGACCAGCTGCCGCAGCATGCCGTCGGTGCCGTAGGTGAAGGTGATCCGCCGGCCGTTGATGTCGGTGATCGAGCGGAGCTGGTTGACGATCTGCCGGTTGGTCAGGTTGGGCACGCCGGTCTGCTTGACGTTGCCGGCGAAGACGTCGTGGCTGTCGCCGGTGGCGAAGTAGTCGAAGGTGAGCGTGCGCCGGCCGGTGGTGTCGGTGAGGTACTTCAACACGCCGGTGTTGCGGTTGGTCCCGCCGCTGCGCTCGTAGGTGAACCGCAGCTCGTTGCCGTTCTTGTCGACCACCGCGGTCTGGTAGCCGTCGACGTCGAAGTAGAACCGGCTGCGGTCGGGACGGGTCAGCACCCAGGTGCGCATCGGGTCGTCGTCGCTGTGGCGCTGCAGGTAGAGGTGCACCCCGGCGGGGCTGTCGTAGTCCCAGTCGGCCTCGTTGGTGCTGCCGTGCTTGTTCAGCTCGTAGAACTGCCCGGTGCCGTCACCGTCGGTCAGGGTGATCTTCGCCGGCCAGCGGGCGGTCCCGCCGGTGAAGGCAAGTGGCGAACCGAGCCGGGCCACGCTGGAGGTGGAGAGCGACCAGCCGTACCCGATGTAGGAGTTCGAGGTGTCCCGGCTGTTGTACGACAGCCGGACGAACGTCGACACCCCCCGGCTGGGGTTGCTGAACGCGTTGTAGCTGAACACCGCGTTGCCGGAGAACTGGTTGACCATCACCGTCGAGCCGGCGCCGGCGTTCTCCCCGGTGTACTGGTAGAACTTCTCCAGGCCGAGCTGGTCGGAGGTGGGATCCTCCACGGTGACGTTCTGGGCCAGCGGGGCGATCCCCCACACCTGCGACAGCCACTGCCCGGTGGTCCGGTTGCGCAGGTCCCACTTGAGCACGAAGGCCTGCCGGGTGTTGCCCTGGTCGGTGCGGACCGGCGTCATGATCTTCGCGTCGACGGTGGTCACCGCGCCGGGGGCGAGGTCGGTCGGGAAAGGGGTCTCCCGCCGGTTCTCCGCCGTGGTCACGTCGGTGCCGTCGGCCAACTCCCACCGGTACGACAGCACCCAGTCCGCCTTCGGCAGCGCCGCGGCGAGCGAGTTGGTGACGGTGACCGGGGAGGTGTACTCGTCACCGGGGATCATCCGGGACGGCACGGTCGGCGCGTGGTAGGTGTTCTCGGTGGCCGGCGCGGTGTAGACCACCTCCAACCGGGGACGCTGCCGGATGTCCGGCACCTCGCCGGAGTTGAACAGCACCCGCTGGGTCGGGGTGCTCTCGTTGGTCAGCCGGAACAGCACACCCTTGTTGCTTGTCGGGTTGTCGATCCAGCCCTGCACCAGGTTCGTCGCGGCCCAGTTCTGCCAGCGCGGGTCGACGCCTATCGAGTTGACAGTGGCCGTCGGGGTGGCCGTGTAGTCGCCACCCGGGGTGGTCCAGTTGGTGCCGGTGGCCGCCGAGTTCCACGAGGCGGTGGTCTCGTTGAAGTCCCGGGTCAGCGCGTGCATCTGGAACTTCGCGCCCCCGTCACCCTCGGAGTACGCGCCCCAGAGGCCGACCTTGGCCGAGAGCACCCGGGTGCCGGTGGGCAGCCCGGTCATGCTCGGCCACTTCACCACCGCCCGGCTGGTGCCGAACTTCACCCCGTTGTTGCCGACCTGGATCAGGCCGCCGCCGTCGAGCACGTCGTGCCCGGTGGTGGGTTCCTTGCTGGTCAGCGTGGTGTCGGTGGAGTTGCCCTGGAGCACCCGGACGATGTGGCCGGCCTTGGGCAGCTGCACCTGCTCGGTCGGAGACGGGATCAGCTGACCGTCGCGGGTCCTGACCACGATCATGTAGTAGAAGGGCGCGCCGAACTCGCCTGCCGTGTTCGCCGGGGTGGGCGTACCGCTGGTGTCGCTGTAGCTGGTGCGGTCCTTGCCGACCGGCGCTACCAGGGTCCGGTCGGAGGGGACGAAGCTCTGCGCGGTGCTGCGGTGCACCTGGTACTCGACGATGTCGTCAGGGGTGTCGGCACCCGGCGACGGGTCGGCGTAGGCGCTCCAGGCCAGCTCCGCGCCGGTGGCCCGGATGGTGGTCGGCAGCTGCAGGGTGACGCCGGGGCGGCCCCAGGTCAGCAGCAGGGTGGGAAAGTTGTCGGTCTCGCCGCCGTAGGCGTTCTCCGCGCCGGAGTAGCGCGGACCGCCACGGACCTGCGACTCGTCGCGGACCTTGAGCATGAAGCCGTGGTTGGTCTGCGGGGCGTTGAGCCAGCCCTGCACGATCGACCGGACGCTGAAGTTGTGCCAGGTGTGGACCTGGTCGACGCCCTTGGTGTCGGTGGCCCGCTTGACCAGCCGGACCCCGTCGGCGACGACCGTCTTGTTGGCCACGTCGCCGAGCACCACCTTGTGCGTGGTGCCGGCGTTGAACCGGTACGAGCCGAGGGAGACCCAGGTGCCATTGCCGGAGCCGGTGGTCTGGTTGACCGCCTTGGCGGTGGTGCCGCCGACGTGGTGCACCGTGTAGGGGGCGTTGGTGGCCCGGTCCGACCCGGCGACGTAGTGCACCTGCACGTCGTAGTCGCCGGTCTCGGTCACCCGGGGCACCCAGCTGAAGGTGTCCCCGGTGGTGGCGCCGCTGTTGGTGCGGTACGCCCCGCCGAGGGCCGAGGTGGCGGCCACCGTGGACCACGATCCGGTGGCGGCGGTCTTGCCCGGATCGGCGTTGTCCACCTGCTCGGTGTTCGAGCCCACCTCGCCGAGCGCGGTGTTGATCGAGTTCCAGGTGACGGTGTTCTCCGCCCACGGCGCGGTGACCCGGTGCGCGTCGACCGGGACGGCGTACTGGTCGGCGTCGTTGCTGGTGGTCTGGTCGAAGTGCATCCGGAGCTGGGCCGAGTCGAGCTGGGTGCCGGCCGGCACCTCGGTCAGCGGGAACTTGACCAGACTGCGGAACGTCGCGGTGGTGCTGCTGGTGACCTCGTTGACGCCGACGGAGAGCCGCCACAGGGTGTCGTAGTTCTCGGTAGGCGCGTACTTGTTGATCATGCCGTCCTGGGCCTGGCCGACCTGCGGCTGGACCTTGATGGTCGGGTCGATGACCACCGGGTACTCACGTTCGGGGGCCCGCAGCCAGTCGCGGTCGGCGGTGATGGTCAGGCTCAGCCGGTCACCGGTGCCGGTCAGGGTCTGGGTGACCTGGTCGCTCCAGGTCTGCCCGACCGGGGAGGCAGCGTCCGGGCGACTGTCGTACATGTACGGCCGGGGCAGGTAGAACAACGGCCGGCCGTCGGCGTCGGCGGCGCGGAAGGAGACCGACCCGTCGGGGTTCGCGCTCGCCCGGACCCCGTCCAGCCGCAGGTCGAAGCGGTACGACACGTCGCCGGCCGGCGGCCGGTCCAGGACGATCTTCTCCTTCAGGGAGGTGGCGGTGACGTCGTAGGTGACGTCGGCGTCGCCGAAGACGTCCGGATGGGTGACGCTGCTGCCGGTGACCTTCGGCTTGCTGGCCCGCGCCGGGCCGGCCGCGCCGACGGTGACCGTCCGGCCACCGAGGTCGTACTCGACAAGCCGGCGGGTGTCGTCACCGAAGTGGCTGGCGAAGGTGTTGGCGGTGCTGGCGTACGGGTAGCCGGCCCGGTCGCTGCGCCGGACCTGGGTGTCGATGTCCTGCCAGCGGCCCTTGTCGTCCCGGTAGTGCACCGGGTGGACGGCCACCTCGGCCTGCTGCCGGCCGTCGGCGAGCTGGTAGACCTTGCGTTCGGCGGTCCGTTCGGCGACCTTCTCCCGGACCCGCTTGGCCGCCGGCAGGACCTCGCCGGCCGGCAGGTGCCCCGGCTCGGGCAGCACCCGGCCCGGCCCCGGCGGGGTGTCGGCGATCGGCCGGCCCCGCACCGGCGACCCGCCGGCAGCGGCCTGACCGGCGGCGGTGCCGTCGGTGGCCGGTTGACCGGCGCCGCCGTCGGTGGCCGCCCGGCCGGCTTTTTCGTCGGTCGCCGCGCCGGCCGCGCCCGGCCGCTCCTGGGTGGGCTGCGGCACCGCGACCGGCCCGGTCGCCAGCAGCAACAGCCCTAACGCCGCGGCGGCCAGGACGGTACGGCGGTGCCGCCGCCGGGATCTCCTCGGAATCATGTACGGGTCTCCTCGGTAGGAACGGATCGCGCGCCGAAAGTGCGTTGACAGCGCAGCCGGAATCGCCACGTCGCCCGGTGAAAAATGGGCACGCGGAATCTCCTCTGGCCACCCCTGGCCACAGGATGTCGATTGGCGGAAAGAAATGTCTCCCATCTTGGAGACACGTCGACACACGCGTTGCAGCGCGCGTCGGACCGAGCAGACCCGGCCCCCCGTGGTGTTGACACTGCCGTTGGTTGCTGCCGGGAAACTATCAAACACGGTGCGTGGTGGCAATGACGAATCTGGATGGAGAGGCGGCCTTATGTCCTTTTTTCGGGGGAGCCGATCACTCTCCCCACCGACCCTGCGAACGACTGGGGAATGTGTATAGCCTGCCTCCGACCGAGCAGATCCCGGTCAGGTCCGCTGATTCCACACGGGGGAGACAGTCGTGCAGAAGTCGATGTTCACCGCCTATCTGGGAGTCGCCGTGCTGGCCACGGCCACCCTGGCCACCGTCGGCGGCACGCCCGCCACGGCCGACAGCGCCACCCCGCTCGGCCTGCCGGCGTACGGCGACCACGTGGTCGACGACGACCACGGGCACGTCTTCGTCAGCGGTGGCCCCACCGGCAACGGGGTGGTCGTCACCAACCGCTACGGCGGCGTGGTCAAGACGATCACCGGTCAGTACGGCGCCACCGGCCTGGCCCTGGACGCACCCCGGGACCGGCTCTACGTCGCCAACGCCGCCGGGGACGCGGTCTCCGTCATCGACCTGCACTCCCTGACCGAGATCGATCGCATCCCCACCGGTGCGCAGACCTGCCCGACCCACCTGACCCGTACCGACGAGGTGCTCTGGTTCGGCTACGGCTGCGAGGGCACCTGGAACGGCGGTATCGGCCGCATCGAGTTCCCCGAGCCGGAGCCGCCGGCCGAACCGCAGGTCACGCTCAACCGGCAGGGGTCGACGGCCTTCCAGCGCGCGCCCCTGGTCACCGCGCACGACGACTGCGCCGGCCCGCTGGTCGCCGGCCAGCCGTACCTCAGCCTCTCCACCGTGTACGTCTACGACGTCGACGACGCCCACGAGCTCGACACCCGGACCTCGGGCACCGCGCCGGGCAGCAACCTGTACGACATCGCCCTCGACCAGCGGGGCGAGATCCTGTTCACCGGGGCCGGGTCGCGCAACAACGCCCCCGCATACAGCACCGAGGACCTCTCCGGCCGGGGTTCGTACCACAGCGGTTACCACCCGCTGGCCGTCGCGCCGACCGCCGACGACCTGCACATCGCCGTCGGCGTCCGGGCCACCGGCGACGACGTCTACGTCTACGAGCTGGGCGGGGTCATCCCCACCGAACGCCTCGACCTGACCGGCGACGTGCTCGCCCCGCGCGGGCTGGCCTGGTCGGCCGACGGCGACACCCTGTACGCGGTGAGCGAGCCCCCGGCCGGCGGCTCACCCACCCTCCATGTGGTGGACGTTTTCTGACGGTCACCCCCCGACGGCGATCGGGTGTCACCCTGGAGGGTGGCACCCGATTCGTCGTCCCACCCGTCGCCACCCGTCCCACGGTTCACAACCCGCTGTGGCGCACGCCACGATTCTGACCGATCGGTCAGGCTCTGACCGATCGGTCAGGCATTCTGGTGCCCGGGAGGTGGCCGACATGGCTCGGGCGGTACCGGAGACGCGGGACGAGATCCTCGCCGCGGCGGCGCGGCGGTTCGCCGTGTCCGGCTACAAGGCCACCTCGTTGCAGGACATCGCCCGCGAGGTGGGCTGCTCGAAGGCCGCCGTGCTCTACCACTTCGCCAGCAAGGAAGCCCTGCTCGGTGAGCTGATGGGGCCCGCGATCGCGGGCTTCCAGGCGATGGTCGACCGGCTCACCTGGCTGACCGGCACCGTGGCCCAGGAGGCAGCCGTCAACGGGTTCGTCGACCTGGCGGTGCGGTTCCGGCGGGAGATCGCCCTGCTCGGTGCCGACCTGCCCGAACTGCTGCTGCACCCCGAGTTCAGCCACGTGCACCAGGGGACCGAACGGTTGATCGCGGCACTCGCCGGCTCCGACCGACCCACCGCCCGGATCGCCGCGCTGGTCCTCCTGGCCGGGATCGCGCACAGCTGCCCCGAGTTGGTCGACGTACCCGACGACGAGCTGCGCACCGCCCTGCTGGCCGTGTCGCGGCGCGCCGTCGAACCGGCCGACCCGCCCGGCACATCCACCGGACACCCCGGCGCGCCGGCCGGCCACGTCGCCGCGTCGACCGACCACTCCGGCGCACCGGCCGGAAGACCCACACCGACCACCTGACCCGTCACACCCAACCCGAGGACAAGGATCTCCATGGCGACCCTGTTGTACCGGCTCGGCCGGGCATCGTTGCGCCGCCGGCGACTCGTCGTCGCCGTCTGGCTCGTCGTACTCGTCGGACTCGGCCTGGCCGCGGCGACCCTGCGCGGCCCGATGTCGAGCAACCTCTCGATGCCCGGTACCGAGTCGCAGCGCGCGCTCGACCTCCTCGCCGAGCAGTTCCCGGCGGCCAGTGGGGCCACCGGCACCATCGCCCTGAAGGCCCCGACCGAAGGGGCCCTGGCCAGCCCGGAGGGGCAGGCCGTGGTCCAGGGCCTGGTCGAGGAGGCCAGCCAACTGCCCGGCGTGGTCGGCGCGGTGAACCCGCTGCAGGCCGGGGCGGTCTCCCCCGACGGCCGGTACGCGCTGGTCCAGGTGCAGTTCGCCGAGCGGGCGGACAGCGTCACCGAGGAGCAGCGGGAGGCGTACGGCGAGGTCGGCGCGACCGCCGAGCAGCAGGGCTGGGAGGTCGCCCCCGGCGGTGAGGTGCTCGCCGGCGTACCGGAGATCGGCTCCTCCGAGGCGCTCGGCGTGCTGGTGGCCGCCGTCGTCCTGGTGATCACCTTCGGCTCCCTGGTGGCCGCCGGGATGACCATGCTCAACGCGCTGATCGGGGTCGGGGTCGGCATGGCCGGCCTGTACGCCCTGAGCAACGTCTTCGAGATGACCGACGTCACCCCGGTCCTGGCGCTGATGCTCGGCCTCGCCGTGGGCATCGACTACTCTCTGTTCATCACCTCCCGGCACCGACAGAACCTCATGCAGGGGCTCGAACCCGACGAGGCCGTCGGCCGGGCGGTCGGCACCGCCGGCTCGGCGGTGGTCTTCGCCGGGGCCACCGTGATCATCGCCCTGGCCGGTCTCTCCGTCGTCGGCATCCCGTTCCTCAGCGCGATGGGCCTGGCCGCAGCGGGTACGGTCACCGTCGCCGTGCTGGTCGCGATCACCCTCCAGCCGGCCCTGCTCGGCTTCGCCGGCGCCCGGGTGCTGCCCCGCAAGCTGCGCCAGGGCAGCGGTGACGACGCCTCGACGCACCCCGACGCACCCGAGAACCGGAACACCTTCGGCTTCCGCTGGGCCGGTTGGATCACCCGGTTCCGCATTCCGGTGATCCTGGCCGGGCTGCTCGGTCTCGGCCTGCTCGCCGTACCGGCGTTGGACATGCGGTTGGCCCTGCCGGACGACAGCACCGCGCCCGCCGGATCGGCGGCCCGGGAGAACAGCGAGTTGATCCGGGAGGGCTTCGGCCCCGGCTTCACCGGCCGGCTCGTGCTGGTCGTCACCGGTGACCAGCCGCAGGCCGTCCAGGCGGCGGTCCCGCAGGTCACCCAGGCCATCCAGGGCACCCCCGGGGTGGTCGCCGTGGCGCCGGCGCAGTTCAGCCCGGCCGGCGACACCGCGCTGCTGGCGGTCATCCCGCAGTCCGGGCCGACCGACCAGGCCACCGAGGACCTGGTCCACGACATCCGGGCCACCGTGGCCGACGTCGACCAGGTCGACGTACTGCTGACCGGGGTCACCGCCATCGGCATCGACGTCTCGGAGAAGCTCGCCGACGCGATGCCGGTCTACCTGCTGATCGTGGTCGGACTGTCGATCCTGCTGCTGATGCTGGTGTTCCGCTCGATCCTGGTGCCGGTCAAGGCCGCGCTGGGCTTCCTGCTCACCGTGGCGGCCACCTTCGGGATCACCGTGGCGGTGTTCCAGGAGGGGACCCTGTCCGGGCTGGTCGGCCTGGACACCCCCGGGCCGCTGATCAGCTTCCTGCCGATCCTGCTCATCGGCATCCTGTTCGGACTGGCCATGGACTACGAGGTCTTCCTGGTCTCCCGGATGCGGGAGGACTTCGTCCACGGCGACACCGCCCAGCAGGCCACCGTCAACGGCATGGGGCACGGCGCCCGGGTGGTCACCGCCGCCGCGCTGATCATGATCTCGGTCTTCGGTGGTTTCGTCTTCTTCCTCGACGACCCGGTCATCAAGTCGATCGGTTTCGCCCTCGCCGTCGGGGTCGCGATCGACGCCTTCGTGGTCCGGATGACCATCGTGCCGGCGGTACTGTCGCTGCTCGGTGACCGCGCCTGGTGGCTGCCGCGCTGGCTGGACCGGATCCTGCCCAACGTGGACATCGAGGGCGAGAAGCTCCGCGCCCGCCTCGACCCCCAGTAGTTGAAAGGAAGGGCCCCCTGTTAACGCTTTCTGTTGCACAGGGGGCCCTTCCTAACAGCCGAGGGGCGCGGCGCGACAGCTGAGGGGCCACGTCGTGACAGCCGAGGGGCCGTCGCGGCAGCTGAGAGGCCGCGTCGCGCTCAGACACCGGAGGGCCAGGTCTCCAGCTCTCCGGGGAACGACACGGCGGGCAACGGGTGCAGCGGCGTGGTCTCGTCACACCAGACGAACCCGTCGTACCGTTGCGCCAGCCGGGTCGGCACGTAGTTGCCCCACGACTCGAAGCTCGGGTCGTACACCACCCCGATCGCCCGGTGGTCGACGGTCCCGGTCGCCCAGTCCGGCTCGTCGGGGCCGTCGAAGACCAGCACCGCCCGCTCCGGCAACAGTTCGTGCAGTCGCTGCTCGACCGAGCCGGGCCGGGCCGGCGGCACCGGCATCGTCTCGGCCGCCGACCCCCACCCCGGAGCGGCGATCACCGCCCCCCGGTACGCGCCGAAGCCGATCAGCGCCACCGCGTCGGCACCGTGCCGCTCCCGGGCCAGCTGACCGATATTGACCATTCCGTCGGCACCCATGTCGGTGGCCCGCGCATCGCCGACATGGGTGTTGTGCGCCCAGACCACGCCCCGCGCGCCGTCGCCGTACCGGTCGAGCAGCCGGTCCAGGGTGTCGGCCATGTGGGTGTCCCGCACGTTCCACGACTCCGGCCCGCCGCCGACCATCGTCCGGTAGTAGCGTTCCGCGCCCGCGACGACCTCCGCGTTCTGCCAGGCCGAGAAGCGGTCCGGGCCGTCCGATGTGGCGTGTTCCCGGGTACGCGCGAGCAGGCGGATCACCTCCTCCTCGCAGCGCGCCGAGACGAACCGGCTGGCCATCCCGTACTCCTCGATCCGCTTGCCGTACGGCTCGAAGCAGCGGTACGCCTCCTGCGCCGCCTCCAACGAGGTCGGGTCCTCCTCGCCGAGGTAGTCGAAGATCGCCTGCATCGACTCCCAGAGGCTGTACACGTCGAGTCCGTGGAAGCCGACCCGCGCCGACGCCGGCCGGTCCAGGTTCCACGCCCGCAGCCACCGGCAGAACCGGGCCACCTCGGCGTTGGCCCACATCCAGGTGGGCCACCTGTCGAACCGCTCCAACGCGGTACGTGGATCGGCCGCGCCGCCGGGCGCCCCGATCACCGACCGGTTCACCCGGTCGCAGTCCGGCCAGTCCCCCTCGACCGCGACGAAGGAGAACCCGCACTCGGCGATCAACCGCCGGGTGAGCTGTTCGCGCAGTCGGTAGTAGTCGTGGCTGCCGTGGGTGGCCTCGCCGATCATGACCACCCGGGCGTCCCGGACCCGCTCCAGCAGCGGATCGAAGTCACTCGGCGCGCCGAGCCGCTGTACCAGCATTCCGCCGGCTACCCGCCCCCCATCGGGGCAAACCGGCGTGAAGACCGCCCGAACGGGTAGCCCACGCGTGCCGCGGCTGTAACGCCCGCCCCGCGCGGGCGACGCGGCAGCGCGGTGTGTGAGAGGGGTGCCCCGCTCGACCGAATGCGTTAAGAAGGGGCCCTTCCTTACAGCTGGGTGGTGGTGGCGGTGGTGCGGGCGGTCTCGGCTGCGGCGAGGACCGCGACGACCTCGCGGCCGAACCGGACGTCGCAGCGGTGGTCGCGGGTGCCGGCGTCGATCTCCGCCAGCAGCTGGTCGAGGGCGGCACCGAGGGCGGTGATCGGGCTGCCGTCACCGGGCGGTACGTGCTGCACCCCGTTCTCGCCGTAGAAGACGAACTCCCGGGCATCGGCCCCCGGCGGGGCGTCCAGGGTGAGCGAGACCGTGCTGGTGGCACCCCCGTCGTGGGTGAGCAGCAGGTGCACCAGGCCACGCGGGCCGTCCATCGCGGCCACCCGGGTCACCCGGCCGAGCACCGGCAGGATGATCGAGAGCGCGTGCGGTCCGACGTCCCAGAGCGCGCCGTGCTCCCGCCGCCAGGTGGAATCCTGGTACGGCCCGCCCGGCTGGAAGATCGACGCGAACCGCAACGCATGACCGGTGTGCCAACCGCCGGCTGCCGAGGCCGAGGCGAGGAACGCGGCGATGTCCGGCAGGAACCGGCTGGTGAAGAAGACCACCGAGGCGACCCCGGACTGCTCGGCGGCGGCCACCACCCGGTCGGCGTCGGCCACGGTCAACGCGGTCGGCTTGTCCAGCAGCAGGTGCCGGCCGGCGGTGGCGGCCCGGACTGCGAGGTCGGCCTGTACGTCCGGCGGGAGCGCCACCGACACCGCGTCGACCGCCTCGATCAGGGCGTCGGCGTCGGTGAAGACCGGCACCCCGTACCGGGCGGCCAGCGCGGCGGCCTTCTCCGGGTTACGCCCCCAGACTCCGGCCAACTCGATCCGGGGGTGGGCGTCGAGCGCCGGGGCGTGCGCCTTCGTCGCCCAGTGACCGGTGCCGAACAATCCGAACCGCAGCACGGAACCTCCCGGATGTCGTTCTCCGCCACGCCGACGCCGCAGCCGTGAGCCACGCTAGCCGCCGGCCACCGCGACCGCAGCTCACCACCCCGGCACCGGGGCTCGGGGCCGTCCTGGTTGCGCCGGGACGGGTTGGCGCTGAGTCGTCAGCCCTGCCGTTCGCACGAAGATCGCTCGACGTACAACGGCGTCGCCCCGGGCATCGAGTTGGTAGGCCTCCAACCAGGTCCACCCGTCGTAGGTGGTCTTGGTCCAGCCCTCGATCACGCGAATCACCCGGATCACGATCGGCTTCGTAAACTGAGGGCTGGCAGCGCGGGTTACGAGGACCAGATCGCCTGCCTCCGGCAGTGGCGCGTTCACCGCAGGTCCTTCACCCGCAGCCAGGCCAGAATCCGAGCACGCGATATCGCGACGCGGGGGCACCAGCCATCCGGACGGCACCGGTGGCAACGGCTGCCGTTGTGGTCATAATGAGTTGCCTCAAGGCAACCCCCAAGGGCGTTTCCTAACCCTGAACATCTTTGTGCAAGGGGGTGAAGCCATACCGTCAGTTTGTGGAGCTGCTTGGGTTGGATGAGATCCGTGATCTCCTCGGCGGGATCAGCAAGCAGCGCGCCACGATCATCGTGGGCCGCAAGGGCTTTCCTGACCCTGTCGTGACCTTGAAGATGGGGCGCGTCTGGGACGGCGCGGCCGTTCGGGCGTGGATAGCCGACCACCGCCCCGCCCCGGCAGACGAGGACTGACGTGCCCGCGCCTGGCGGTCTACCGCCAGGCGGCGCGACCTTGCTGGCCACCACCCACATGGTGAGTACTACGGCGGTTAGTAGGCTGGGGCGGTGACCGAGGGATGGGCCGGGGGGCTGGCGATGACCAGTGCCGCCGCGACGGGTTCGCCGGTGGACGGGATCCTGGCGACGGCGACGATCGTGCTGTCGCTCGTACTCGCGGGGTGGGCCCTGGTGGCGGCGGTGCGCCACCGGGCACCGGACCGGGCGCAGTTTGTCGGCCTGGCCGTGCTGGAGCTCGCGCTGGTCGCACTGGTGGTGGTGGCGCTGGTCGCGCTCGGCGGCGGGGAGCGGCCCGGCGAGCCGGGGGCGTTCGCCGGGTACGTGGTGACGTTGGTCTGCCTGCCCCCGCTGGCCGCGGTGCTGGCCCGGATGGAGCCCACCCGGTGGGGTTCGGCGATCGTCTGCGTGGTCTGCCTGGTCGTGCCGGTGGTGGTGGTCCGGCTCCAGCAGACCTGGGCGGTCGTGGCCGCCGGAGGCTCCGGTGGCTGAGCCGACCCCACCGGCCGGGCCGCCAGCGGCGGAGCCAGCCGGGCAGCCAGCAGCCGAGCCAACCGGCCAACAAGCGACCCCACCAGCCGGGCAGCCAGCCGGTGAGCCCAGGGGCACCAACCGGGGGCCAGGGCGGTTGCTGATCGCGGTCTACCTGCTCTTCGCGATCGCGGCGACCGCACGCGCCGGGTTGCAGATCGCGACGAAACTCGCCGAGGCCCCGGTGGCGTACCTGCTCTCCGGGGTGGCGGCGGTGATCTACATCGTGGCCGCGGTGGGGCTGGCCCGCGCCGGCACCGGTGGCCGGCGGACCGCGCTGGTCTGCTGTTCGGTGGAGCTGGCCGGGGTGTTGGGGGTGGGCGCGCTGAGCCTGGCCGACCCGGCGCTCTTCCCCGACGAGACGGTCTGGTCGGAGTTCGGCAGCGGCTACGGGTACATCCCGCTGGTGTTGCCGGTGCTCGGCCTGGCCTGGCTGTGGCGGACCCGCGGCGCGGACCGGACGGATCCGTCCGGTCGCGGCTGAGCCGCCGCCGGCCCGCAGCACCGCCGGGACGCAGCACAGTCGGCCCGCAGCACCGCCGGGACGCAGCACCGCCGGGACGCCGCTCAGTCCTGGGGGCCGCCGGCGACGTAGACGACCTGGCCGGAGACGAACGACGCGCCCTCGCTGACCAGGAACGAGATGGTGTGGGCCACGTCGTCGGGGCGGCCCACCCGGCGGACCGGGATGGTCGACTCGGTGTGCTTCTGCAACTCGGCGAAGTCGACCTTCATCCGGGCGGCGGTGGCGGCGGTCATGTCGGTGACGATGAACCCGGGGGCCACCGCGTTCACCGTCACGCCGAACGGGCCCAGCTCGATGGCGAGGGTCTTGGTGAAGCCCTGCAGGCCGGCCTTTGCCGCCGCGTAGTTCGCCTGGCCCCGGTTGCCAAGCGCGGAGGTGCTGGAGAGGTTGACGATCCGGCCCCACCGCTGCTCGACCATGTGCCGCTGGGCGGCCTGGCTGAACAGGAACGCGCCGCGCAGGTGTACGCCGAGCACGGTGTCCCAGTCGGCGTCGGTCATCTTGAACAGCAGGTTGTCGCGGAGCACCCCGGCGTTGTTGACAAGCACGGTCGGCGGGCCCAGCTCGGCGGCGACCCGGTCGACGGCTGCGGCGACCCGGGCCCGGTCGGCGACGTCGGCGGCCACCCCGAGGGCGCGGCCACCGGCGGCGACGATCCCCGCCACGGTCTGCTCCGTCGCCGACTCGTCGAGGTCGACCACCGCGACGGTCAGGCCGTCGGCGGCGAGCCGGCGGGCGGTGGCCGCACCGATGCCGCGGGCGGCTCCGGTGACGATGGCGACGCGGGGCTCCTCCGACATGGCTACCTCCCGGTAACGGACTGTCGGAGGAGCTTAACCCGCGCCTCCGGAACTGCCGAGGGTCAGCTTCCGTTGCCCCGGTAGAGCCGGATCCAGCGGTACCCGTGGCCGGCGATCTTCAGCTTGTCCAGCTGCTCCACGTCGTCGTAGGGCTGGTCGGCCAGCACGTCGATCGGCAGGTCGGCCTCCTCGGCGAGCATGCCCAGGTCCACCACCGCGTCGCTGGTGCCGAGGTTGTGCAGGAAGACCATCGCCCCGTGCCGTCCATCGGCCCGGTGCGCCAGCACGCCCGGCGGCATCGGGATGTCGATGTGGGTGGTGGAGCCGGAGCCGATCTCGGGGCACTCGCGTACGGTCCGGATCATCCGCTCGAACCAGGCAAGCAGCGAGTCGCGGTCCCTGCGTTGGGCGGTGACGTTGACCGCCTGGTAGCCGAACTCACCGTCGGAGATGACCGGCCGGACCAGCTTCTCCGGCTCGGCCGTGGAGAAGCCGGCATTCGGCTGGTACGACCACTGCATCGGGGTACGGATCGCGTACCGGCCGTCCAGGTCGAGGTTCTCCCCCATGCCGATCTCCTCGCCGTAGCGCAGCACCGGGGTGCCGCGCAGCGAGAACTGCAACGAGTACGCCAGCTCGATGCGCCGACGGTCGTTGCCGAGCATGGGGGCGAACCGCCGCCGGATGCCCCGGTCGTAGATGCGCATGTTCTCGTCCGGGCCGAACTGCTCGTACACCTGCTCACGCTGGTCGGCGGTGAGCCGGGACAGGTCGATCTCGTCGTGGTTGCGCAGGAAGGTGGCCCACTGCCCACCGTTGGGCAGGACCGGGGTGTCCCGCAGCGCCTCGATCACCGGCTCCGGGTCCTCGCGGGCCAGCGCCAACATCAACCGGCCGTTGAGCATGAAGTCGAAGAGCATGTGTACCCGGTTGCCGGAGCCGCCCTTGTCCCCGAAGAACTGGGGCAGCTCGTCGGGCTCCACATTGGCCTCGGCAAGCAGCACCGCGTCACCGCGCCGCCACTGCACGTGCTCGCGCAGCTCGGTGAGGAACTCGAAGTCCTTGGCCGAGTCGGGGTGGCCGGGCTCGGTCAGCTCGATGATGAACGGCACCGCGTCCATCCGGAACCCGGCGACGCCGAGCTGGAGCCAGAACGAGATGATCTTCTTGACCTCGGCGCGTACCTCGGGGTTCTGGAAGTTGAGGTCCGGTTGGTACTTGTAGAACCGGTGGTAGAACCAGGCCTTCGCGGTCCGGTCGTAGGTCCAGGTCTCCTTCTGCTCCCCGGGGAAGACCATGCCCTGGCGGCGGTCCGTCGGCTCGTGGTCGGCCCAGACGTACCAGTCGCGGTACGGCGAGTCGGGCGAGGAGCGGGCCGAGACGAACCACGGGTGCTCGTCGGAGGTGTGGTTGACCACCAGGTCGATGATCACCTTGATGCCCCGGTTGCCGGCCTGGTGCAGCAGCTCGGCGAAGTCGCCGAGGGTGCCGAAGCGGGGGTCGACGTTGTAGAAGTCGGTCACGTCGTAGCCGTCGTCCTTGTTGGGCGACGGGTGGATCGGATGCAGCCAGAGGCAGGTCACGCCCAGCCTGGCCAGATAGTCGAGTCGGCTGATGAGGCCGGGGATGTCGCCCACCCCGTCGCCGTTGGAGTCCACGAACGTGTCGATGTCGAGGCAGTAGACGACCGCCTCGGAGTACCACCTGTCACCCATGCGGCATTCACTTTTCCGACCGCGTCCGTCGGCAAACGCGAATTGGCCTCCGGTACCGTCACGACATGAGTCAGGATTCCGCCGTGCCGCCCCGCCGGGTCGACTGGACCGAGGGGGTCTGGCTGAACCGACCGGTACGCGCCGAGCCGACCCCGGACGGCGGGCTGACCGTCCAGCCCGGTGCGGGCAGTGACTTCTGGCGGCACACCAGCTACGGCTTCGTCCACGACGACGGGTCGGCACTGCTGGCCCCGTTGCCCGTCGGCCGGGCCGTGGAGGTCGACTTCCGGCTCGACTTCACCGAGCAGTTCGACCAGGCGGGCATCCTGGTCCGGGTCGACGAACGCACCTGGACCAAGGCCGGGGTGGAGTTCAGTGACGGCCAGCCGCAGGTCGGTGCGGTGGTCACCCGGGAGCTGTCGGACTGGTCGGTCGCGGCGGTGCCGACCTGGGCCGGCCGGCTGGTGAGCGTCCGGGTCAGCCGGGCTGGCGACGCGCTTACCGTCCGGGCCCGGGTCGAGGGCGAGCCGTGGCAGCTGGTCCGGCTGGCTCCGCTGGCCGAGGGGGTCGCCGCGTCGGCCGGGCCGTTCTGCTGCTCGCCGACCCGTGATGGGCTCGCCGTCCGCTTCACCGCCTGGCGGCAGGGCCCGGCGGACCGGGAGCTGCATCCCGAGAGCTGACCAGCCGATCAGGGTGGGCCGGCCCACCGGCAGGTGTGGCCGGACGGCGGTGGGGTAAGGCTGGATGATCCCCGGCCGTTTCACGTCTTGCCGGCCGCCCGCGGAAGGACGCCCGTCATGGCTCTCGCCGAGAACGTCGAACCGAGCCAGCTGGGCGGTCTGACCGGCTGGGTGGCCCAGGTGATCGAGTCCGCCGGTCCGATCGGCGTGGCGCTGCTGGTCGCGCTGGAGAGCATCATCCCGCCGATCCCCAGCGAGATCGTCCTGGCGATGGCCGGCTATCTGGCCGGTGAGGGCCGGTTCAACGTGGTGGTGGTGGGCGTGGCCGCCACGGCCGGCTCGCTGCTCGGCGCGCTGGTGCTCTACTGGGTGGGCGCGGTGCTCGGCGAGGACCGGTTGAAGCGGTGGCTGGACCGGCTGCCCCTGGTCGACCTGGACGACCTGGAGCGCGCCGACCGGTGGTTCGAGCGGTACGACCGGTGGGCGGTGCTCTTCGGGCGGATGATGCCGGTGGTCCGCAGCCTGGTCTCGATCCCGGCCGGGGCGAACCGGATGCCGTTGCCGGAGTTCGTCCTGCTGACCACGCTGGGCAGCGGCATCTGGAACGCGCTCTTCGTCGGGCTCGGCTACGTCCTCGGTTCCCGCTGGCAGGAGATCGACAGGTACAGCAGCTGGTTCGACTACGGAATCATCGCCATCTTCGTCGTCATGATCGCCATCTGGGCGGTCAAGAAGGCCCGCCGCCGCCGTCGTCGCACCGACAGCCCCGGCGGCACACCGGGGCTGTCGGGTCGAGCGGGTCAGTGAGCCGAGCGGGTCAGCGGCGGAAGCTGAACCAGTTGACGTTGACGAAGTCGGCGGGCTGGCCGCTGGTGAAGGTGAGATAGACCGTCTGCCGGCCGGTCACCCGGGACACGTTGCCCGGCACCGACCGCCAGCTCTGCCAACCACCGGTGTTGGCCACGCTGAAGCTGCCGATCGGGGTGCTGGTCGGACTGCCCACCCGCACCTCGACGAGGCCACTGACCCCGGCGGCGGCGCCGGAGGCGACCCGGGCCACGAAGTCCGTGGGCGGCGTGGAGCCGAAGTCGACGTTGTCGAAGCGTACCCAGTTGCCGTTGCCCACCGCGGCGATGTTCTGTCCCCCCTCGGAGCAGGCCTCGACCAGCACCCCGCTCTGCGCGTTGTACGACTCGGCCTGGATGGTCGAGTACGCGTCGCGCACCCCCGAGGGCGGGGTGGTCGGTGGCGTGGTGGGCGGGGTGGTGGGCGTGGTGCCGCCACCACGCCGGTACACCGCCACGTAGTCGACAAGCATCGGCCGACCGGGGACGGTCGCGGCGGTCGGGGTGCCGAAGCCGGCCACGCCGTTCGGGAAGCCGCCGCCCATCGCCACGTTGAGCAGCAGGAAGTACCCGGCGTGACTGGTCATCTGGGTCCAGTACGGCTCGCCGACCTGGCTCTGGGTGACGGTGTGGTAGAGCTGCCCGTCGACGTACCAGCGCAGTTGCTGCGGGCTGGTCGAGGCGTCCCACTCGAAGCGGTAGGTGTGGAACGCCGACTGGCAGCTGCTGCCGGGGCAGGTCCGGAAGTTGCCCAGGCCGTTGTTCTCGTCGCACGGACCACCGGGCGCGACCCCGCAGTGCAGGACGCCCCAGACCCGGTTGATCCCGTTGACGTTCTCCATCACGTCGAACTCGCCGATGCCCGGCCAGTTCTGGTAGTTGCCCCGGTACGGCGAGCCGAGCGCCCAGAACGCCGGCCAGTAGCCGAGGGCGGCGTCCCCGGTGACGTTGGGCATCTGGATCCGGCCCTCGATGGCCATGATGCCACCGGCCGGGGCCTTGAAATCGCTGCGTACCGACTCGATGCGGGCCGAGGTCCAGGTGCCGTTCGACGCGCGCAGCGGGGTGATCCGCAGGTTGCCGGCGCCGTCGTGGGAGAGGTTCGAGGTGCTGTTGGTGTACGTCTGGATCTCGCCGGTGCCCCAGTTGGGCGGGCCACCCGGGTAGCTGGTGCCGGTGTCGATGATCCAGTTGGCCGAAGAGGGCAGCGTGCCGCTGGCGCCGGTGAAGTCGTCGCTCCAGACCAGGCTCCAGCCGGCGGGCGGGGTCGGCACCGCGGCGTTGGCGTTGACGCTGACGGCGGCGCCGGCCAGCACGGTGGTGACGGCGGCGGACAGGGCGACGGCCAGTCGTAGCCGACGACGCGGGGCGGGTGCGGCGGGAGCCGCCGGGGCAGGTGTCACGGGCGTGCCTCTCTGCGGGACGGGGGCGAGAGAGCGCTCTCTCAGGTTTTCTACGTACCCGGTCGGCATTTGTCAACATCGATCACGCGATCGGCACCGCCGGTGAGCGGCGGAACACCAGCTGTTCCAGTGCGGTCCAGGCCGTGGTGGTCACCAGGTAGAGCACCGCGGCCAACGGCAGGACCAGAGCGGCGGCCACGGTCAGGTAGGGCAGCAGCGGCAACAGCCTGCCCAGCACCACGGCCACCGCCCCGCCCAGCTCCGCCACCGACTCCCCCGCCGGCGGCAGGCCGCCGCCCGCACTGCCGCCCGCCACAGCACTGCCGCCCGCCACAGCACTGCCGGTCGCCACGGCACTGCCGCCCGCCGTCGCGCGGCGCATCCGCCGCGACGACCACCAGGCCAGGGCGGTCAACACCACCAGCAGTACGCCGAACAGCGGTCCCGCAGCCCCGGCCAGTCCGTCGCCGACACGGTGGCCGAGCGACACCCCGGCCAGCTCCTCGGTCAGCAGGCCCCGCCCGGCGTCGGCGGTGGTGAAGAGCTGGAACATCAGGAAGAAGAACGGCGCCTGCAACAGCGCCGGCAGACACCCGGCGACCGGGGAGGCCCCGGCCTCGCGGTACAGCCCGAGCAACTCCCGCTGCTGGCGGGCCGGGTCGTCGGCGTACCGCTGGCGCAGGTCGCGCACCCGGGGGGCGAGCGCCGCGCGGCGCCGCTCGCCGCGTACCTGCGCGACGGTCAGTGGCGAGACGAGCAGCCGGACCAGGACGGTGAAGAGCACGATGGCCACGGCGGTGGCCGCGCCCCCGGTCAGCGGTTCGAGTGTGGCGGCGAGCAGGTGGACGGCGGCGCTGGCAGCGCCGACCGCGGTGTCGACAGGTGCGAAGGCGAGCATGGGTGACCCCTCGGTCAGATTCCGGAGAGACGTCCGTGGTGGACGACTGGCGAGACGGAATCGGCCGCGCGGGAGGGCTGCCGGCCGGGAATCACCCGGCGGCGAGGGGAACTACGCGGCCGATGGGGCCGCGCCGGGTGCGCGGGGACGCGGCCGGCCGGCGGCGTCCGGGTCGACCTGTCGGGGCATCCGGCGTTGCCGGGCCCGTTGCCGCAGGCCGGTGCCGTGCCGGGCGATCCGGCGGACGGTGCAGGCACGTGGGTGCGCGGCGAGCAGGGCGGCCAGCAGCGCCGCAGCGACGACGGCCGCCCCGGCCAGCAGCTCGGCCGGTCGGTCAGCGAGCACGGTCGACTGGGTGAGCAGGTACACCCACGTCAGGACCCACAACCGCGCCAGCATGCCGGCATCGTAGGACCCCGCGTCACGCCCCGGCACCGACAGCGCCGGGCGGCACGGATCGGGAAGCGCCGATTCGGACCCGCCGATGCGCGTTTCCCCGCCCGACCACCGTGGGTAACCACGATCCGGCACGCGAGAAGCGGACAGCCGACCGACGGTACGAGGGATGGTGGTGGCGGCGATGACCGGTCAGCTTGCGGAGGCGACCGCGGGTACGACGGAAACCGGCGGGTCCGACCGGCTGACCGTGGGGGTGGAGGAGGAGTTCCTCCTGGTCGACCCGCACACCGGTGCCGCCGTGCCCGCCGTGGACCTGGTGATGGAGCAGGTGCCGGCCGAACTGCGCGGGCAGGTGGAGCGGGAGTTCCAGACCAGCCAGATCGAGATCGGCAGCCCACCCGGACTGGAGCTGTCGTCGATCCGGCACTCCCTCGGCGTGCTGCGGGCCGCGCTGGCCGACGCCGCCGAGCGGGCCGGGGTACGGGTGCTGGCCATCGGCACCGGCCCGGTCGACGGGCCGATCCCGCCGGTGGTGGACAAGCCGCGCTTCGACCGGATGATCGAGCGGTTCCGGCTGCTGGTGCCCGGTCCGGGCAACAACGGCATGCACGTGCACGTCGGCGTGCCGGACCCGGACACCGGCGTGCAGGTGCTCAACCACGTCCGGCCCTGGCTGCCGATCCTGCACGCGGTCACCGCGAACTCCCCGTTCAGTCAGGGCGAGGACACCGGGTACGCCAGCTGGCGCTCGATCGAGTGGGAACGCTGGCCGTCGGTGGCGCCCACCCCCTGGCTGGAGTCGTACGAGCACTACGGCCGGCTGATCCGCCAGCTCATCGACAGCGGGGTGATGCTCGACGAGGGGATGCTCTACTGGTACGCCCGGCTGTCGGCGAAGTACCCGACGGTGGAGATCCGGATCGGTGACGTCTGCCCGACGGTGGACGACGCGGTGCTGATCGCCGGCCTGGTCCGGGCCCTGGTCCAGACGGCGATGACGGACATCGCCGCCGGCCGTCCGGCCGTCAACACCGACCACCACCTGCTGGTGGCGGCGCACTGGCGGGCCGCCCACGACGGGCTGGAGGGTTCCGGCGTCGACCTGGCCACCGGGGCGGTGCGCCCGGCCTGGGAGCTGTTCGACGCCCTGGTCGACCGGCTCCGCCCAGCGCTGGCCCAGCACGGCGACCTCGACCAGGTCACCGGTCTGATCGACGGGCTGCGGCGGCACGGCACCGGGGCCGCCCGGCAGCGGGCCGTCTTCGCCCGGACCGGTCGGCTCACCGACGTGGTGGCCGACGTCGCCCAGCAGACCCGCGGTACCGCAGTGGACCCGACGGCGCGCCAGCACGTGACAGACTGATGCGGCGCGTGAGCACGTGACAGACTGATGCGGCGCGCCAGCGCGTGACAGACTGATCAGGTGGCCCAACGGTTGATCGTGGTCGGCGGGGACGCCGCCGGAATGACGGCGGCGTCCCAGGCCCGGCGCCTGCGCGACCGCGACGATCTGGAAATCGTCGCCTTCGAGCGGGGACATTTCACCTCCTACTCGGCCTGCGGCATCCCGTACTGGATCGGCGGGGTGGTCGACGACCGGGACGAGCTGATCGCCCGACACCCGGCCACCTTCCGCGAGTCGTACCAGATCGACGTGCGGTTGCGGCACGAGGTCACCCGGATCGACCTCGACCGCCGCGAGGTCGTCGCCCGGGACCTCGACGGTGACCGCGAGATTCGCGAGCGTTACGACACCCTGATGTACGCCGTCGGCGCGACCCCGCGCCTGCCGGCATGGGCGGACAGCCAGGTGGCCGGCATCTTCGGGGTGCAGACCCTGGACGACGGCGCGGCGCTGCGGGCCTGGCTGGAATCCGAGCCCGCACCCCGCCGGGCGGTGGTGGTCGGCGGCGGCTACATCGGTGTCGAGATGGCCGAGGCGCTGATCCAACGTGGTCTCACGGTGACCCTGGTCGAGCGGGCCGAACAGCCGATGACCACGGTGGACCCGGACATGGCCGTCCGGGTCGCCGACGCGATGCGGGCCCTGGGCATCGAGATCCGCACCGGCGTCGAGGTGACCGGGCTCCGGGAACGGGACGGCCGGGTCACCGCCGTGGTCACCGACGACGGGCCGGTGCCGGCCGACGTCGTGGTCCTGGGCCTGGGGGTACGCCCCAACACCGCCCTCGCCGAGGCGGCCGGCCTGCCACTGGGCTCCAGCGGTGGGGTCCGGGTGGACCGCCGGATGCGGGTGCTCGGGGTGCCCGACGTCTGGGCGGCCGGCGACTGTGTGGAGAGCCTGCACCGGGTCAGCGGCCTGCCGGTGCACATTCCGCTCGGCACCCACGCCAACAAGCAGGGCCGGGTCGCCGGGATCAACATCGGTGGCGGGTACGCCGCCTTCCCCGGGGTGATCGGCACCGCCGTGACGAAGGTCTGCGAGCTGGAGGTGGGGCGTACCGGCCTGCGGGAGCAGGATGCCCACGCGGCCGGGTTCGAGTTCGTCTCGGTGCACGTGGAGTCCACCAACCGCGCCGGCTACTACCCCGGTGCCCGGCCGATGACGGTCAAGCTGATCGCCGAACGCCCCAGTGGTCGGCTGCTCGGCGCTCAGATCGTCGGTTGGTCCGAGGCGGCCAAGCGGATCGACGCCCTGGCGGTGGCGCTCTGGAACGAGATGACCGTCGACGACATGACCGGTCTCGACCTCGGCTACGCCCCGCCGTACGCCCCGGTCTGGGACCCGGTCCTCATCGCCGCCCGCAAAGCCGTAGACGCCCTAGCCCGCTAACCGCCACCCGGCTACTCCCCTGCCCGGCCGCCCCGCGACCCCGCGACTCCGCGACCCGGCAGCCCCGCGACCCGGCGGCCCGGCCGCCCGCGGCCCCGCGGCCCCGCGGCCCCGCGACCCGGCAGCCCCGCGACCTGGCGGTCCGGCGGCCCGGCCGCCCCGCGACCCCGCGACCCCGCGACCCGGCAGCCCCGCGACCCCGCGACCCCGCAGCCCCGCGACCCCGCAGCCCCGCGACCCCGCGGCCCGGCAGCCCCGCGACCTGGCGGCCCGGCGGCCCGGCGGCCCCGCAGCCCCGCGACCCCGCGACCCCGCAGCCCCGCGACCCCGCGACCCGGCAGCCCCACGACCTGGCGGCCCGGCGGCCCGGCGGCCCGGCCGCCCCGCGACCCCGCAGCCCGGGTTTGGGGAGATCTGTGGTCGCTATGGCGACCACAGATCTCCCCAAAGCGCCGGATGTCGGGGAGGTGACTGCGGGGGGTGGGCGGGTGGGGTGGGGTTGGTGGGTGAGGTTGGGTGGGTTGGGTTGGGTGGGGGTTGGGATGGGTGGGGGTGGGGGTGGCTGGTGATGGCGCTTTGCGGGTGGAGTGGTTGCTCTTCGAGCAGGCGGGGATCATCACCTGGGGACAGGCCACGGCCGAGCTGAGTCCAGCGAAGGTGCGGCACCTGGTGACCAGCGGGCGCTGGCACCGGGTCTGTCGGGGCGTCCTGCGGGCCGGCTCGGCGAACGCCGTTTACAGCCGGGACCAACAGTGGTGGGTCGCGGTGCTGGGCGCCGGCGACCAGGCCCTGCTCTCCGGTCTGGCTGCGGCACAGGCTGGCGGCCTGCGAGGCACGTGGCGGTACGACACCGTCGACGTGTTGATTCCGCACCCCGCGCACCCCGCCGATCTGCTCCGCCGGCTACCGCTCGGGCTTCCGGCGGTGCGGATACGTCGTACCCGCGTGCTGCCACCGCAGGACCGGCAGCGCGGCCGCCCGCACCGCACCAGCATGGCCCGCTCGTTGGTGGACGCGGCGCAGTGGGCGCGTACCGATGATCAGGCGCAGGAGATCCTCGCTGCCGGCTGCCAGCAGCGGCGGGTGACCTCGGCGGCGCTGCAATCGGTCCTGGACCGGCTGCCCCGGGCCCGCCGCCGACCACTGCTGCGGCAGACCATACGGGACATCGCCGGCGGCGCCGAGGCTCTCTCCGAGATCGACCTGGTACGGCTCTGCCGGCGGTACGGACTTCCGGTTCCGGAGGGCCAGGAACGACGGCCCGACGCCGACGGCCGGACCCGGTTCCTGGACGCCTACTGGCGGCGATGGCGGCTGCATGTCGAGGTCGACGGCGCCCATCACATGGATGTCCGCAACTGGGCGGCCGACCTGCGCCGACAGAACAAGGTCTGGATCGAGGGTGACCGGATCCTGCGGTTCACCGCGTTCGACGTCCGGCGACGCCCGGCGGAGGTGGCGGCCCAACTTCGGGCCGCCCTGACGGCTGCGGGCTGGTCGGCGGATCCGACCCCCAGCTAGACCGCCGACCACCGACCACCGCAACTGGGCCATCGAGCACGGGCACCGAGCACCGGCACCGGCACCGGCACCGGCACGAGCACGGACACGGACACGAGCACCGGCACCGGCACCGGCACGGGCACGGGACACGAGCACGGGCACGGGACACGAGCACGAGCACGGGCACCGGGCACCGGGCACGGGCACGGGCACCGGGCACGGGCACGGGCACCGGGCACGGGCACCGGACACCCCAACTGGGCCACCGAGCATCGGGCACCGGCCACCGAAGCTGGGCCAACGGCCGTCGGCCGACCCGCAGGTAGGCCAGCGGCCACCGGCGACCTCCGCAGCTGGGCCGGTGAGCTGCCGGGTCAGCGTTGGCAGGTGGGGCACCAGTACAGGTTGCGGCCGGCGAGGGTGCCGCGGCGCACCTCGGTGCCGCAGACGTGGCAGGGCTGGCCGGGGCGGCGGTAGACGTAGACCTCACCGCCGTGCCGGTCGACGCGGGGGGCCCGGCCGGTCGCCTCGGGCAGGTGCGCCGGGCGGACGGTGTCGATCCGGCCGTGCGCGACGGCGAGGGTCATCAGCTCGACCAGGTCGACCCAGAGGTCCCGCCAGGCGGCGGCGGTCAGCTGCCGGCCGGGCAGCGTCGGCGGCAGACCGGCCCGGAACAACGCCTCGGTGACGAAGATCAGCCCGGTGCCGGCCACCACCGACTGGTCGAGCAGGAGCGCGGCCAGCGCCGTCGAGCTGCGCACGATCCGGGCGTACGCCCGCGCCGGGTCGGCGTCGGCGCGCAGCGGATCCGGGCCGAGCCGCTCCCGCAGGGCCCGTACCTCCGGCGGGTCGAGCAGTTCACAGGCGGTCGGGCCACGCAGGTCAAGCCAGTGCCGGTCGCTGGCCAGCCGCAACCGGATCTGCCCCACCGGCTCCGGCGGCGCACCGTCGCCGTCGGTCACCTTCCCGTACAACCCCAGGTGTACGTGCAGGGTGAGCTCACCGGCGTAGTGGTGCAGCAGGTGCTTGCCGTACGCCTCGGTGGACTCCAGGACGGTGCCGGAAAGCCGGGCCGCGCCCTCGGCGAACCGGCCCTGCGGGCTGGCGGCGTGCACCTTGTCCCCGGCGAACAGCTCGGCGTGCCGGGCCGCCAGGCGGTGGATGCTGTGTCCTTCTGGCACGACTGCCGAGCGTAGCCGAGCCACGCCGACGCCTTCGGCCGGCGCTGCCCGGTGACCTGACCTGTCGGGGTGTCGGACGCCGGAAGAGGTCCCGCGCCCGATGGGAGCAATGCGAGGATTCTCAGCGTTTTCCCAGCTCCACCCGGGGGTGGGGGTTGTCGCCCACGGTCGGGTCGGTATGGTCGGTCGCCAGGTGGCGGGCTGCCCCGCCGCCATGATCAGGGTGCACGACCAGGGTCGCCGGGCGGGGTTCCTGCCGGGTGACGGCCGACCGGCGCGGAACGACCCGCGTCGCGCTGACGCCTGTCCGCGTCGGGAACGGCACGGCGCTGCCGACCGCCGGTTGAATGCGGTGCGTGATCACCGAGCCTGCGTTTGGCATGGTCGCAGGCCCGCCGGACAGCGCGTGTCCGGCCTTCTGCGCTGCTCAAGCGGGGTTTTCGCCGGGTGCCTCGGGCTGCGCGGAGCCGGCGGCGACTGCGGTCCGTGATTAAGGTCCGATCACGATACATAAGCATTTTTCATCTTTTGCGGTGCTTGTGGCTATGGTCGGGCATCCACGCACCCCCCGTAAGCCATCGTGGAAAGGGAGAAGCTGTGGCACTGAATCGAGGAACATCGCGGCGTGATCTGTTCAGGCTCGCGGCCGTGGCCGGCGCGGCCACCGCCTCGGCCGCTCTGGTGGGCTGCTCGCGGACCGACACCGCCGGCGGCGACGCCGGTGGCGACGGGAACCTGCTGGAGCAGGCCCGGGAGCGCGGTTACCTGACCGTCGGCTTCGCCGGCGAGGCGCCGTACGCGTTCAAGGACGGCGGTGACCTCACCGGGCAGGCCCCCGCCGTACACGGTGAGATCTGGAAGGCGCTCGGCATCGACGAGCTGCGCGGGGTCCAGGTCGGATTCGGGCAGTTGATCCCGGGCCTGAACGCCAAGCGGTTCGACGCGGTGGCGGCCGGCATGTTCATCCTGCCGGACCGGTGCGCGCAGGCCCAGTTCTCCGCGCCGGTCTACGTCGCGCCACAGGCGTTCCTGGTGCCCGAGGGCAACCCGGAGCAGCTCACCGACTACAAGTCGGTGGCCGACGCGGGTGTCACGCTGGGTGTGCTGCCCGGCGCGGTGGAGGGCATCCACGCCCGGGAACTCGGGGTGACCGAGCTGGTCGAGATCGCCAGCCAACGGGACGCGCTCTCGGCGCTCAAGGCCGGCCGGATCAAGGCCTTCGCACTGACCAGCATCTCGCTGCGGAACATGCTCGACCAGGAACAGGACGCCAAGCTGACGTTGACCGAGCCGTTCACCCCGGTCATCGACGGCAAGGAGCAGATCGGTGCCGGCGCGGCGGTCTTCCGCAAGGACAGCACCGACCTGCGCGACGCGTTCAACGGCGAACTGGCCAAGCTGCGCGAATCCGGCCGGCTGCTGGAGCTGATCCAGCCGTTCGGGTTCGGCCCGGAGACCATCCCACCGGCGGACCTGACCACCGAGCAGCTCTGCCAGGGCTGACCCGTAGCCGTGGACTTCGTCACCGATTTCACCCCCTGGGTCGACGATCTGCTCGGCGGTGTCTGGATCACCGTGCTGGTCACCGTGCTCGGTGCCGCCGGAGCGCTGGTCATCTCGTTCGTCTTCGGGCTGCTGGCGCAGGCCAAGGGGCGGTTGCCCCGGTTCGTGGCCCGGACCTTCATCGAGTTCTTCCGGGGCACCTCGCTGCTGGTGCAGCTGTGGTGGCTCTTCTTCGTGCTGCCGGCCTTCGGCTGGACGTTGGAGCCGCTCGCCGTCGGGGTCACCGCCTTCGCGCTCAACTTCGGCGCGTACGGGGCCGAGGTGGTACGCGGTGCGATCAACGCCGTACCGAGGGCGCAGTGGGAGGCGACCGTGGCCTGCAACATGACCGCCTACCAACGCATGCGGCTGGTGATCCTGCCGCAGGCGGTGGTGGGGATGATCCCGCCGTTCAACAACCTGCTGATCCAGCTGCTCAAGTCGACGCCGCTGGTCTACACGGTCACCCTGATCGACGTGACCGCGGTCACCCAGGACTTCCGGGCGGCCGAGGGGCATGAGGCGTACATCTTCGGGTTGGCGCTCCTGGTCTATCTGGCGC
Organism: Micromonospora yangpuensis; assembly: GCF_900091615.1. Classification (NCBI taxonomy): domain Bacteria; kingdom Bacillati; phylum Actinomycetota; class Actinomycetes; order Micromonosporales; family Micromonosporaceae; genus Micromonospora; species Micromonospora yangpuensis. The sequence goes on from NZ_FMIA01000002.1 coordinate 5,390,216, forward strand.
TGGCCTACCTGTTGACGTTGGGCACCCGGGCGCTGGAGCGGCGGGCGAAGGCCGCGGTCGGTCAGCACGAACCGGCCCGACGCCGCTGGTGGTCACCGGCCCGACCGACCCGGGGGGTGACCGGATGACCTGGGACTGGGACTACGCCCTCGACATCCTGCCGGACCTGCTCTCGGCCTTCGTCCGGTTCACCCTGGTGGCGACCGTGCTGGGTACCCTGCTCGGCGCCATGCTGGGACTGGTGTTCGCGGTCGTGCGGCGGCTGCGGGTGCCGGTGCTCGCACCGTTGGTGGGTGCGTTCATCGAGTTCGTCCGCAGCACGCCACTGCTGGTGCAGCTCTTCTTCCTGTTCTACGTGCTGCCGCTGGCCGGCGTCACATTGCCCGCACTGACCACCGGCGTCATCGGTCTCGGGGTGCACTACGCCTGCTACTACGCCGAGATCTACCGCGCCGGGATCGACGGTGTCCCCAGGGGACAGTGGGAGGCCAGCACCGCGCTCTCGCTGCCCCGACGCTTCGTCTGGCAGCACGTGGTGCTGCCCCAGGCGATCCGTCGGGTGTTGCCGGCGCTGGGCAACAACGTGATCTCGATGTTCAAGGAGACGCCGTTCCTGGCGCTGATCACCGTGCCGGAGATGCTCCAACAGGCCCGGTCGATCGGCGGCTACAGCTTCCGGTACGTCGAGCCGATCACCCTCGTCGGCCTGATCTTCCTGGCCGCGAGTTACCCGACCGCCATCGCGCTGCGCCGATTGGAGATCCGCCTTGGTCGCTGAACCTGTCACCGAGAAAACCGATCCGCTGCCGTCGACGGGGCCGATGGTCCGGTTCGACAAGGTGGTCAAGAAGTACGACGACCACGTGGTGCTCCGCGAACTCGACTTCGAGGTCGCCCCCGGCGAGCGGGTCACCCTGATCGGGCCGAGCGGCTCGGGCAAGACCACCATCCTGCGACTGTTGATGACGCTGGAGCGTCCCGACGACGGGCTGATCTGGGTCGACGGCGATCCGCTCTGGCACGTCCGCGCCGGCACCGGCTACCGGCCGGCCAACGAGAAGCACCTGCGGCAGGCGCGCCGCTCCATCGGCATGGTGTTCCAGCAGTTCAACCTCTTCCCGAACATGAGCGTGCTGCGCAACGTCACCGAACCGCCGGTACGGGTGCTGGGCGTCTCGCGGGACGAGGCCGAGCAGCGCGCCCGGAGCCTGCTGGAACGGGTGGGGTTGAGCGAGAAGGCGGACGCCCGGCCCACCCAACTCTCCGGCGGGCAGCAGCAACGGGTCGCCATCGCCCGGGCGCTGGCCATGGAACCCAAGGTGCTGCTGCTGGACGAGGTCACCTCGGCTCTCGACCCGGAACTCGTGGTCGGGGTGCTCGACGTGCTGCGGGAGATCGCCGACACCACCGACATCACCATGCTGATCGTCACCCACGAGATGAACTTCGCGCGGGACGTCTCGAACCGGGTGATGATGTTCGACCAGGGCCAGGTGATCGAGCAGGGGCCGCCGGAACAGATCTTCACCGATCCCCGGCACGAGCGCAGCAAGGAGTTCCTCCGGGCCGTCCTCGACGCCCGCTGAGGCGGCAACGGGTGTCGGGCTCCTGGTGGGTGGGTAACTCCGGGGGGTGACCGCGTGGCTGGTCCGCCAGCCGGGTTCGTCCCGTCCGCGCGGCGTTCACCAGGAGGAGTAGCGATGAGAATTCCTTCGCTGTCGCGCCGTAAGGAGCCGACACCAGAGGAGCAGGACAGCCCCCGCGACGGCGCGGTGGCGACCGAGGCCCACCCCGACGAACGCGTCTCGGACGCCGAACGGCGCGCCGCCGAACGCGGCGCGGTGGCCCGAGCCGCCACCGCCCGGCCGACCGAGGACAACCAGCGCCGCAAGCCCCTGCCCCCGCCGCCGCCGGCCGGGGTGGACAGTCGTACCCCGGGGTCGGACCGGTCCACCGACGACCCGGCGCGGACCCCGGTCGACGCCGTGACCCCGACCGACGGCCAACCACCGGTGGTCGCCGGCCCGAAACCGAGGGCCAGCCTGCTCGCCACCGTGGGCCTGGTGGTGAGCGTGGCCGGCGCGCTGTTCGTGTTGACCGGCACCCTCGCCGGCTACGGCATCGGGCTGGGCGCGTTGGGCGCGGTCGTCGCCGTGCTCGGCCTGATCGCCACCCGCCGCCGGCACGTCGCCGGCAAGACCGACGCGCTGATCGGCATGCTGGTCGGGCTCGCGGCGGTGGTGATCGGGGTGCTGGCGATGACCGGCCAGTTCGAGTGGCCCACCACCGACGGCGACACCGTGCTGCGCTTCCGGGAGTGGCTTGACTCACAGTTTGTCGACCGCTTCTGACGGGCACATGTGATCTCGCCGGTGGTACACCGGAGGTCGGCCCGGCCAGCAGGTGGTTCACCCGCAGGGCAAAACCTCTCTCGGGGGGCGGCGATACGCCGCCCCCCGAGGCATGTCCGGCTCCGGCCCGCCCTGGTTCCGCCCGTCGCGGCCGACCCGCCCGCAACGAATCGCGGCTGCGGCCTGCCCACACGCAACGAACCACCGGTCTACGCAAGCCTCAACGGTGGTTACCGTCGTCCGGTGCCGCATAGCGTGGAGCCACGGCGCCAGCCCGCGTGCCGAGGTGGCCGGGCGCGCCCGAGCCTTGGAGCAGGACGATGTCGATGGACGCCACCCGCCAGCGCTTTCTGATGTGCCGGCCGACGTACTTCGCCGTGGACTACGCGATCAACCCGTGGATGGACCCGACCGTACCGGTCGACACCGCGCTCGCCGTCGAGCAGTGGGAACGGCTGCGCCGGACGTACCTCGACCTGGGTCACACGGTCGAGGAGATCGAGCCGCTGCCCGGCCTGCCCGACATGGTCTTCGCCGCCAACGGCGGCACGGTCGTCGGTGACCGGGCGATGGCCGTGCAGTTCCGCGACCCGCAGCGGGCCGACGAGGCTCCCGCCTACCGCGCCTGGTTCGCCGCCGCCGGCTTCGAGGTGACCGACCCCAAGCACGTCAACGAGGGCGAGGGCGACGTGCTGCTGGCCGGTGGCCACCTGCTCGCCGGCACCGGGTTCCGCACCGCGCACGCCGCGCACGCCGAGCTGCAGGAGACCTTCGGGTACCCGGTGGTCACCCTGCAGCTGGTCGACCCCCGCTTCTACCACCTGGACACCGCGCTCACCGTGCTCGACGAGCAGACCGTGGCGTACCTGCCGGAGGCCTTCTCCCCCGGCAGCCGGGCCGTGCTGCGCCGGCTCTTTCCCGACGCGGTGACCGCCACCATGGCCGACGCGGAGGTGCTCGGGCTGAACGCGGTGAGCGACGGACACCACGTGGTGCTCCCCGCGCAGGCCGTCGAGCTGGCCGCCCGGCTCACCGAGCGGGGTTACCGGACCATCGGCGTGGACCTGTCCGAGCTGCGCCGGGCCGGTGGTGGACCGAAGTGCTGCACGCTGCGACTCCGTCAGGGAAGCGAGGCCGGAAAGTGATCGTCGACGACATGCTGCGGACCCCCGGTGCCCTCCGGGACGCCGAACGCTTCACCGCGCACAACTACCACCCGCTGCCGGTGGTGATCTCCTCCGCCGAGGGTGCCTGGCTGACCGACGTGGACGGTCGACGGTACCTGGACTTCCTGGCCGGCTACTCGGCACTGAACTTCGGCCACCGGCATCCGCGGCTGATCGCCGCCGCGCACGCGCAGCTGGACCGGCTCACCCTGACCAGCCGCGCCTTCGTACACGACCAGTTCGCCGACTTCTGCCGGGAGCTGGCCGAGCTGTGCGGCAAGCAACTCGTCCTGCCGATGAACACCGGCGCCGAGGCGGTGGAGACCGCCATCAAGGTGGCCCGCAAGTGGGGCTACCAGGTGAAGGGGGTGCCCGCCGGGCAGGCCAACATCGTGGTCGCCGAGGGCAACTTCCACGGCCGGACCACCACCATCGTCAGCTTCTCCACCGACGCCGACGCGCGCGACGACTTCGGGCCGTACACCCCGGGTTTCACCGTGGTGCCCTACGGCGACCTGGCCGCGTTGAGCGCCGCGATCGACGAGCACACCGTGGCGGTGCTGATCGAGCCGGTCCAGGGCGAGCAGGGTGTGGTGGTACCCCCCGAGGGTTATCTGCCGGGGGTGCGTCGGGTCTGCACCGAACGCGACGTGCTGCTGCTCGCCGACGAGATCCAGAGCGGGCTGGGCCGTACCGGAGAGACCTTCGCCTGTGACCACGAGGGCGTCGTGCCCGACATGTACCTGCTGGGCAAGGCGCTCGGCGGCGGCATCGTGCCGGTCTCCGCGGTGGTCGCGGACGCCGACGTGCTCGGGGTGCTCAAGCCCGGCCAGCACGGCTCCACCTTCGGGGGCAACCCGCTGGCCAGCGCGGTGGCGACCGAGGTGGTACGACTGCTGGCCACCGGCGAGTTCCAGCGTCGCTCCGCTGAGCTGGGCGCGCGGTTGCACACCGGCCTGCGGGAGCTGGTCGGCCACGGTCTGGTCGCGGTACGCGGCCGGGGCCTCTGGGCCGGCCTGGACCTCGACCCGGCACTGATGACCGGTCGGCAGGCCTGCGAACGTCTCGCCGAGCGGGGCGTGCTGGCCAAGGACACCCACGGCGCCACGATCCGGCTGGCCCCGCCCCTGGTGGTCACCGAGGCCGAGATCGACCACGCGATCGCCCAGCTCGCCGCCGTCCTGGCCACCAGCTGAGCACACCGGCCCGGCCTCGTCCCCGTGCGGGGGCGGGCCGGGCCGGCTGGTCAGTTGTTGGGCAGGCGCATGGCCATGGTGGGGGCCTCGGCCATCACCGAGGCGGGGGTGATGGGTGCCCCGCTGGCCAGCTCGCCCGGCCGGCCGACCTGCACCCCGGGGTAGAGCTCGACCATGTCCCCGCCGTCGAGGATCCGGGACTGCCGGGGGTTCAGCGGCAACCGGTCGGCCTCGTCCATCGAGCCACCCGGGCGGATGCCGGAGCCGTTGGTGCTGACGTCGGTGACGACGACCTCACCGGCGCGCAGCTCGAACTGCACGTGGCTGCGGCTGATCCAACGCCGCGCCTCGTCGTTGAGCCACTGCCCCAGGGTGATCCCGCCGGCCTGCTCCGGAGCCCGGCCGACCAGTACCGGCTCGTCGGCGCTGAGCACGAACCGCCGCCGCACCATCCCGCCGACGCTGACCGCCAGGACCTGGGTACGCGGACGCGGCCCGGCGTCGCCGAGCCGGGCACCGTGCCGCGGACAGGTCGGGACGCCGTTGCGCAGGGTGGGCGGCGGCTGGCCGGCCGGGGCACGGTCGACCGCGGCCAGGTCGGCGAAGGCACCGCCGCCGCCACCGCCACCGAACAACGCGCAGCCCGACTCGGGGCAGCGCCACTTGCGGGCCAGCAGTTGGGCGCCGACCGGCGACGGGGTGCCCTCGACGGGCGTGGTGCCGTTGCCGACGTGGGCGACGAAGGCCGGCCCGCCCTGACCCGGCACCGGGGCGACGACCCGACCGGGCTGCTCGGCCACCCACGGGTACCGCCCGCGCAGGCCGTCGAGCCGGCCGCGGGTGAGCACCGGCAGTCCGAGCAGGTCGGCCACCTCCAGCATCCGGTCACCCGGGTTGTCGAGGACCTCGACCAGGCCGTCGTCGGCCCAGCGCCGGACCACCATCCGCTCGTTGGAGGTCAGGTCGGCATCCGACAGCAACGCCCGGTGCACCACGGCGTAGACCGGGACGCTGTCCTCCTCCAACTGGCGGGACAGCGCGTCGATGACCATGCCGAGCCGGAGCAGGTTCGCGGGTCGACCACCGTCGAGATCCTGGTAGCGGATCACCTCGGCCAGGTCGAGCACGGCACGGGCCAGCGAGGGGTCGGTGCAGACCCGTCCCTCGATGGCGTCCAGCACCTTGCTGATCTCGAACCTCATCGAGCACCTCCGATGATCTCGTTGATCCGTCGGGCCAGCCCGCGGGCCGCCGTCGCGGCGAGCGCGTCTGCCATGCCGCAGACCCTACCGGTGCAGGTGTCGGCGGTGATCGCCACGCCGGCCCGACCAGCGGCGACGCGACCTCGATAGCATCGACGAGCGCCTGTTGCCATCCACCGTTAGGCTGACCGGGTATTCGGCCGGGCCCGTCCCGGTCCACCCTTCGCGAGGAGTAATCCAGTATGAGAACTCGACGGCTGGCGACCACGGGGGCCGCGCTCGTCGCCGCATTCGGTCTGACCCTGACCGGCTGCGGTAGCAACGGCACGGATGCCCCAGCCGGTGGGGCGGCACCGGAGGCCAGCGCCCCGGCGGACCCGCGCGAGGAGCTCAGCGCGGCGGCGCTCAAGCTCAACGAGCAGAGCGTCCGGGTCGAGATCAAGTCCTCGGCGCTCAACGGCGAGGGTGTGATGGACCCGAAGACCAAGCAGGTCGACATGACGATGAGCCTGGGCGAGCAGGGCACGTTCCGGATGCTGACCGTGGGCGACGACGGCTACATGAAGTTCAGCGGCGTGCCGGGGCTGCCGGACAACTGGCTGCACCTGGACGTGACCAAGCTCGGCGCGAACGGCCAGCTGAACATCATGCCCGACGGCGACCCGGGTGGCGCCAAGCAGCTGGTCAACGGCGTGGTCGACGTGGAGAAGACCGGCGACGGGGCGTTCTCCGGCACGATCGACTACACCAAGGCCAAGCCGGGTGACAAGGCCGTCGAGCAGATGGGCGAGAAGGCCAAGGCGGTGCCCTTCACCGCCCGCGTCGACGACGAGGGCCGGATGACCGAGCTGGTCGTGGACACCAGCGTCCTGCACGAGTCGCTTGGCAAGATGACCACCACCTACTCCGACTTCGGCACCAAGGTCGACGTGCAGAAGCCGCCGGCCAACGAGACCCAGGAGGCCCCGGAGAGCCTGCTGCGGTCCTTCAGCGGCGCCACCACCACCTGATCCGAGCATCGACGGCCCGGCCGGCACCGCGGGACACCACCCGCGCCGGCCGGGCCGTTCGCTGTCGTCAGCTCATCCGGCTGACCGCCGAGCGGAGCCGGGCCAGGTCCCGCCGACGCCGCTCGTAGCTGGCGGCCAGCGAGATCAGCACGACCCCGCCGAGGCCCAGGTAGATCCACCGGGGCAGCAGGTCCCAGCTCCGGACCAGCTCGTGCAGCGCCAGCAGGGTCAGGCTCACCGCACCGACCACGGCCGGGGCCTGCCAGCGCCGTACCGCGCCGACCAGCACCACCACCAGCGCGCCGAGCCCCACCAGCAGGCGTCGCCAGGGCTGCGGATCCGCCGCCACCAGCACCGACACCAGGCTCGGCAGCAGCGCGGCGAGCAACCCCGGGCCGAGCGCGAGCCAACTGTTCAGCCCCGGCCGCCCACGCAGCGCCACCGTCCCGGCGACCAGGGCCAGCGCCGCCGCCGGCACGGTGTACGCCTCCAACAGCACCACCTGGCCGGCGGCCAGCAGCAGCCAGGTGCCGAGCAGTTCGCTGCCCCCGGCGACAGCGGCGAAGACCCACCGGCGGGTGGTCGACTCGTTACGCCGCAGCACCCGTACGGCGACCGCGGCCCCCCAGAGCACGCAGATCGCGGCGGCGTGCCGGACCGCCCCCACGGTGAGCAGCAGCGCCAGCCCGGCGACGGCCTGGGCGACCCCGTCGAGCACCCGGCCGGCCGTCGGCTGCCGGCCGGTCAACAGCGGCGCGCCGGCCAACACCAGCACCGCCACCGCCAGTACGGCGAACGCGGTCTGCCGTGCCGGCAGCCCGGCGGCCGACGTGGCGGTCACCGCGAACCCGACCGCCGACCCGACCGCCACCAGCCAGCCCACCAGCCGTACGTCGGCCAGCCGGGCCGCCCACCCGACCACCAGCGCCGCCACCACCAGGACGCCCGTGCCGGCGAGGGTGCCGGCCCGGGTGGCCAGCAGCCCCAGCAACCCGACGCCGACGGTCACCAGCCCCACCGGCAGCGTGGTCGCCACCAGTAGCGGGTACGGCCGGACGAGCGCCGCGGTCACCAACGCGGCCGTACCGGTGAGCAGGACCGCGGCCGGTACCACGGGCCAGGGGGCACCGACGGCGACCAGCAGCACCGGCAGCGCCGCCGCCGCGAAGGGCAACGCGGCCAGCACCATCGTCGTCCAGCGCCCGGCCCGGGGCGCTGCGGCCGGGTCGGCGGGCTGCCCACCGGCGGCCGGTGCCTCGCCGTCGGCCGACCGGCCCCCGGCCACACCGGGCGCGACCAGGGCCGCGGCGACCACCAGGACCAGCAACGCCAGCGCCACCGGCAGGGCACCCGTGGGTGGGTGGCCCGCCGGGGCCCCGGCCCAGACCGGCGGCAGCGTGCCGTACGGGGCGACCAGGGCGTCCAGGGTCACCGGGGCCGCGCCGAGCACCGCCACCGTCAGCAGCACGAACCCGGGCACCCGGAGCGCGACCTCGGGACGGAACCGCGGGGCGGCGAGCAGGATCAACAGCACCCCCAGCGCGGCGTAGAGCGGCACCGGCTCCTCGAAGCCGCCCGGTTCGGCACCGACCAGGCCGATGACCGCCCCGAGCCCGGCCAGGCCGACCGCGACGGCGAACCCGGACGAGGCGTACCCGCGCAGGTCCGGCCAGTGTCGACGGACACCCGCCAGGGCGATCGCCAGCAGCGCCACGGCAACGAAGGTGACCCGGGCCTGCCACCACGGCGGCAGACCGGCGGCGAACGACCCCAGGAGTACGGCGGCCGGCGCGGCGAGCACCGCCACGACTAGCCCGGCCCCGGCGATCCCACGTTGACCGACGCCGCCGCGCCGGCCCAGGGCCGCCGTCACCGACCCGGCCACCGCGACGACCCCGAGGGCCACCGCCGCGGCGACCGGCGCGGCCAACGCGACCAGCAGACCGTGCCCGAGCAGGACGGTCCCGCCGAGCGCCGACGGCCACCGCACCCGCTGTCGGACCCCCGGCCGTCCGACGGCGGTCAACAGCAGCCCCACCCCGACGAGCAGCTCGACGGCCACCAGCACCGGCCACGGCACCGGCCAGGCGGCCGGTGCGGCGAGCACCACCAGCGTGCCGGCCGCCACCGCGGTCGCCGGCCCCGCCGCCCGGGGCACCAGCAGCGCCAGCGCCGCCGCGACCACCAGGACGGCGACCGCCAGCTGCCATCCCCAGCGCAGCTGCGGGCCGGGCTCCGCCCCGCCCCACGGAGGCAGCGAGCGGCCGATCGTGGCCGCCGCGGAGACCCCGGTGAACACGACGGTCAGCAGGGCCGTGGTACCGGCCACCACCAGCGCGCCGAGCCACGGACCGAACCGCCACCGCTGCGGTACCAGCCGGACCGCACCGGCCAGGCCGAGCGCCACGACCGCCGTGGTCAGCAGGAGCACCGCCGGCCACACCTCGCCCAACGGCCGCAGCACCGCGACCGCGAGCGCCGGCACCAGCAGCGCGAACACCGTCGTCACGAAGGCCCGGCTGCCGGCCACCACCGCCCCGCAGAGCAGCACCGCCAGCACGGCCAGCACCGGCAGCCCGGCGAACGCCGGCACGCCGAACGCCCGGCCCACCCCCAGCGGCACCGTCGCGCAACCGGCCGCGACGACAAGCGCCACCGCGTACCCGATCCAGGCGACGACCCGGCCGGCGAGCAGCGCCGGCGGTACCGCACGCCCCGGTGCCGGCGGTACCGCGTGCCCCGGCGTAGGTACCGCACGCTCCGGCGTAGGCAGTTCCGCGCGCTCCGGTGCCGGGGTCCGACGGCGGAGCGCGGCCACGACCGCCAGGTCGAGCAACGCCACCCCGAGGAAGACCACGGTCCAGCCGGTGGCCGACGGCCGCATCCCGGCGGCGACCAGGGGCAACACCGGCTGCACCGTCAGCAACGCCCAGAACCACGGCCCGGTCAGTCCGCTGAGCCGGGCGTAGCCCGCCGCGACCAGCGTGCTGACCGCGGCGACCACCGCGGCGTACCGGCTGGGCGGCCAACCGGTCACCCCGAACAGGTCCACCGCCCAGGCCGCGTACCCGTCGAGCAGCACCAACAGCATGCCGACCGCGGCGAGCGTCTCGGCCGTGCCCGGCAGCCTGCGCCAGCGGGCCACCAACGGCAGGACCAGGGCGACCCCGGTCACCGCCGCCAGGATCAACGCCCGGCCGGCCACCCCCACCGAGGACCAGGCGACGGTGGTGAAGACCACCGCGGCGGTACCCAGCAGCAGTCCGCCGAGGATGAACAGCAGCCGCTGTACGGTCCGGCCCGAGGTCTCCGCGCCGCCCGGCCGGCCCGGCTGGGGCTGGGGCTGGGGCTGGGGCTGGGGCTGGTGGGCCAACGGCCACTGGTGGTGCGGGTGATAGGGCGTCGCCGGCCCGGGGGCCGCACCGGGTGCGCCGGCCGGAGCCGGAGCCGGAGCCCGGACCGGAGCGGCGACGGCCGTCGGACCGCTGGTGGCGGCCGGCACCGGCGCCACCGCCGGGGCCCGCACCGGGCCGGCCGCCGGAGCCGGAGCCGGAGCCTGGACCGGAGCCGGAGCCTGGACCGGAGCCGGAGCCTGGACCGGAGCCGGAGCCTGGACCGGAGCCGAGGCCTGGGCGGGGGCGTGGGCGGGGGCCGGGCGGCCCGTGCCGGGTGGCTGTGACCAGGTGGGGCCGGGCACCTCGACCCGGACCCGGGCGGCCAGCTCCGCCCGGCGGTGCCGGGTGGCGGCCAGCCGGGCAGCCAGGTCGTGGTACACCCGGCGGGCCTGCTCGACCTGTGGGACCAGCCCGGTCAGCTCCCGGTCCAGCCGGATCACCTCGGCGGCCAGCGGGTACGGGGGCCGACCGCAACCAGAGCAGCCCGTACGCAGGTCAGCCGGGGCGCCGCAGCCGGGACAGGGGTAGCTGGAGAGATCCACCCGGTCATCCTCGGCCGAGCGCCCCGTCCCTGGCCAGAGTGCGCGTACCTAGGGTCGGGTGTGCTCGAACACCCAGGTCGCGTACCCGGGGTGGCCGCTGGCCACCGTCGTGACCAGGATCTCCGGCACCTCGTACGGGTGGGTCGCCCGGATCTGCTGCACCAGCGCCGCCACCCGGTCCGGGGCGGTCTTGAACTGCACCGACCACTCCGTGGTGGTCTCCACGTTGGACTGCCACCAGTAGGTGCTGTCCACCTGACCGCCGACCTGTGCGCAGGCCGCCAGCCGACCAGCGACGGCCGCCGCCGCCAGTACGTCCGCCACCGAACGGGCGTCCACCACCGTCGTCACCACACAGAGCTGCTCCACGAGCGCACCCTACGCGCCGTCGTCACGGTTGGTGGCGATCCAGTCGTCGATCTGCTTCCACCAGTCGAAGAGCCAGTCGATGCGCTCCTGTCGACCGGTCGGGATCTCCTCCGGCGGAACCGACCAGAACCGCATCACGATCCGCTTGTCCATCGGCAGCTCCCGCCAGATGTCGGCGACGGTGAGCAGCTGGTCGAGGCCGGTGTGCGCCACGAAGATCACCCCGGCGTCGGGGGCCGCGTCCAGCGCCGCGAGCATGCCACCGGGCTGCGGGGCCAGCACGTGCCGCATCCGTTCGGCCCGCAACGCCATCCGCTCCAGGCCCCGGGCGCGCAGCCGGGAGATCGCCCGGAGCCGGCGACGGGGGGTGAAGTTACCCCCCTCGGGGAAGATCACGAAGGCGTCGTCGTCGTCCAGGCCGGTGGCCAGGTGCCCGATCTGCTCGATCGCCGAGCCGCGGCCGTCCGGGCCGGGCGCGATGAACCGGGTGGGCAGCCGGTTGAGCAGCACGTCGATCGCCGGATCCCACTGCAGGGCGTCCTTGAGCACGATCCGGGGTTCCCGGGCGAACCAGTTCACCAGCGCGTGGATCAGGATGAACGAGTCGCCGGGCCCGGCGTGCCGAGAGAGCACCAGCTCGGGACGGCCGGGCATGGCGGTGTCCGGGTCGGTGCCGACCACGTCGATGCTCAGCCGCAGCGTCCAGCGGGCCTGCCAGAACAGCACCCGCAGGAACGCCCCGGCGAGGACGTAGTGGGCCCGTTGGAAGGCCGGCGACCGGACCCGCCAGCCGAAGCCGGAGCCGATCCAGAGCCCGAGCAGGGCCAGCAGCGCCACCGCGTCCCAGACCAGGTAGACGGTGGCGATCCAGAGCAGCCGCAGGGGACGCAGCCGGCCCGGCACCAGCGGGGACGCCGCGGCGGCCAGGAACGCCCAGGCCGGCAGGGTGGTCACCACCAGGAACGCGAGCAGGACGACGCCGGGGGCGAGCAGCAGCCGGCGGAGCCAGCGCGGCGGCAGCGGCATCAGCGCTCCAGCTCCGCCAGGTAGCGTCGGGACGCGGTGTAGGCGCGGCTGATCCGCCGCCCCACCGCCGCCATGTCCCGGTACGCCCACGGGGTGTCGTCCCGGGGCTCCAACCCGCCCGTGGGCAGCACGTGCACCTCCACGTCGGCGGGGAGGGCGGCCATCTCGCGGGCGAACCGGTGCCGGCGGGCGATCTCGAACGCGACCTGGGCGACCTCCCAGGGCCGCCGGGGCGGGGTCAACGCCCGCTCGATCCGCCCCACCTGGAGTACGAAGATCCGCCCGGCCCCGGCCGCGACCGCCTCGCCGATCGGGATCGAGTTGACGATCCCCCCGTCGATGTAGTGCTGACCGTCGATCACCATGGGTGGCAGCAGCCCCGGCACGGAAGCCGAGGCGAGCACCGCCGGCACCAACGGCCCCCGGTCGAACCAGTACTCGGCGGCGCGTTCGATGTTGGCCGCGCAGCACCGGAAGGGCACCCGCAGATCGGCGAAGGTGGCGTCCTCCCCCAGTTCGGACTCCAGCAGCCGACGCAGCGGTCGGGGCGAGTGCAGGTGGGTCCGGGCGGCGAACCGGCGTAGCTGGCGGGCCACCGAGTCGCCGTACACCTCGCTGGCCTCGGGGGAGGCCCAGAGCCGTACCAACCGGTCGGTGACCGCCTCGGTCGGGTCGGCGGCGACCAGCGCGCCGTTGACCGCGCCGATCGAGGTGCCGAGCACCAGGTCGGGTCGGATCCCGGCGCGGAACAGGGCACGCAGCATGCCGACCTCGACGGCGCCGAGCACACCCCCACCACCGAGTACGAACGCCACCGGACCACCACGCATGTCGTTCATCCTGGCACGCCCGGGAAAGTGCCCCACCTGGCCGGTTGGTCGACCGCCCGGGGCAGGCTGTCCACAGTGGTAATGATCATCGGACGATCCGGCCGTTGACAGCCCCGACACATTCGCGCAACCTGATACCGCCCCCACCACCAGGCAGGTGCGATCACCGATGGCAGCACTGCACGCCGGCAGACTACTGGCCCGCAGGTACCGGCTCGTGGACCAGATCGGGTCCGGCGGAATGTCGGTCATCTGGCGTGCCCGGGACGAGGTGCTGGACCGGATCGTCGCCCTCAAGGTGCTCGCGCCGTCACTCGCCGCCGACACCCGCTTCCGGGACATGGTCCGGGTGGAGGCCCGCGCCGCCGCCCAACTGGTGCACCCGCACGTCACCGCGGTGCACGACTACGGCGAGACGTTGGCCCCGGACGGTTCCATCACCTCGTTCGTGGTGATGGAACTGCTCACCGGGGAGGAGCTGGAGGACCGGCTCGCCGACGGGCCGTTGCCCTGGCCTGAGGCGGTCGAGATCGCCGCCCAGGTGGCCGACGCGTTGGCCGCGGCCCACCGGCTCGGCATCGTGCACCGCGACATCACCCCGGCCAACGTGATGATGACCCGGGTGGGTGCCAAGGTGCTCGACTTCGGCATCGCCACCCAGGTCGGTGCCCCGGACGAGGACGAGGACGGCGGCACCTTCGGCACCCCGGCCTACGTGGCGCCGGAACGACTGGACGGCGCGGCGGCCCAGCCGGCCACCGACGTCTACTCCCTCGGCGTACTGCTGTACGAGACGCTCACCGGCCGGGTGCCGTACCCCGCCGACACCTGGGAGGAGCTCAGCGCGGCACTGGCCCAGGAGCGTCCACCGGCACCGCTCGACGTGCCCGGCCTCCCGACGGAGGTGGCCCGGACCTGCCTGCGGTGTCTGGCCCGGGATCCCCACGACCGGCCGACCGCCACCCAGCTGGCCACCGTGCTGCGCGACCAGTTGCTGCCCGCCGACCCGCAGGCCGCCACGATGCTGTCCCCCACCGTCACGCTCCCCGCGATCGTCGTGTCCCCGGAGCGGCCCGGTCCGCCGGCGCCAGCCGGCCGGGCCGAACCGGTCCCGGTCGTGACGGCCGGTGGGGCCGCCACCGGGGCCGGTGGCCGGCTCGACGGCGCCACCGGGGCCGGCGGCCGAGTCGACGACCACGCGGAGCTCGATCGCGGGCCGCGTGGACGGCCCGGCCGGTGGGCGGTCCCGGTGCTGGTCGGGACGGTGGTGGTGGCCGCCTTCGCGGCCCTGCTCCTGCAGCTGTCCGACCGGGGAGCGACCCCGCCGCCGCACGCCCTGCCGACCACCCAGCCGGTCGAGCCGGCCCCACCGGCACCGAAGCCCAGCCGGTCGCCGACCTCCGCCGCGCCGTCCCCCCGCGCGTACAGCCCGCCACCGCCCTCGCCGCCCAGCCGCCGGACGCCCACCTCCGCGCCGCCGACCACCCGGACCCCCTCGGCGAGCGTGGTGGACGCGGCGACCCGGGTCGACGAGCTGATCGACTCGGGGGTGGCCTCCGGCGACATCCGGGACGACGTCGGCACCGACCTGCGCAACCTGCTGCACAACCTCGACCCCGGTAACGGGCCGGAGGCGCTGGCCGACTCGGTGGCCCAGGTCCGCAGCAAGGTGGCGGAACGCCGACGCGAGGGCAGCATCACCCCGGTGTACGCCCGCCAACTCGACGCCGCCATCGCCGAGCTGACCACCGCCCCGCTCTGACCGGCCGGCCACGGCAGGTCATAGTCGCGGCAGGTCATGGTCGCGGCAGGTCAGCCGCGGGTCAGCTCGGTTTCCAGGACATCGCGTCCGCCCGCACCGACCGGGCCGCCGACCGCACCGGCGCCGAGTCGATCATCAGCCGGTAGACCGTCTCGTAGCCGAGCGCCATCCGCCCGGCGGAGAAGTTCTCCTCCACGTGGGCCCGGCAGGCCGCCGGGTCGATGCGTTCGGCCGCACGCAACGCCTCGGGCAGCTCGGCCGGGCTCGCGCAGACGATCCCGGTCAGCCCCGACCTGACCAGCTCGGGCACGGCACCCCGGTCGAGGGCCACCACCGGCGTACCGGTGGCCATCGCCTCCACCATCACCATGCCGAACGGCTCCGCCCACCGGATCGGCATGATCAGGCAGCGGGAGTCGACAAGCAGCCGCAGCGTCGCCGCCCGGTCGGCGTTGAACACCACGGTCACGTCGGGGCCGAGCAACGGCTCGACCACCTCCTCGTAGTACCGGTGTTCGGCCGGCTCGTTGCACTTGCCGGCGAGGATCAGCGGCAGGCCGACCGCCCGGCACGCCTGGATGGCCAGCTCCGGGCCCTTGTCCGGGCTGAACCGCGCCAACCAGAGCACCGGCCCGCGCCCCGGGTTCCGCTTACGGGGGATGTCCGCGACGTCCACCGCGTTGTGCACGGTGCCGACCCAGGGCAGGCCGGGGTTCGAACGCCGTTGGGCGTGTGAGATGGCGACCAGACCGACCCCGTGGTCGGTGTCGCTGAGCACCTGGCCGTACTCGCCGACCGGATTGCCGTGCACGGTCGCGATCGTCGGCACCGCCCGCCGGCCGGCGACCAGCGGGCCGATCGTGCTGTGGTCGTGGACCACGTCGAAGTCGGCCGCCGTGACCAGCTGGTTGACCCGGGCCAGGTGGGCCAGTTCGGGCAGCGACTCGCCGAGCCGGTCGAACTGCAGCTCCGCGGTGGAGACGAACTCCGCCGGCGTCCCGTGGTGCTCACCGGCGCCGAAGAGCGTCACCGCGTGCCCCTGCTCGGCCAGGGCCTCCACCAGGGAACTGACCACCTGTTCCAGGCCGCCGTAACCGGGCGGGGGGACGGAGAGCCAGGGCGGCACCACCATCGCGATCCGCAGGCCCCGCCCCGTCGAGCCCACGGTTGGACGGTGGTTTCCAGCCACGAGCCCTCCCCGTTGCTCCGCCTGAGCGCGTGACGGGCCGCTTTCCCCGTACCCCGCGGGGTAAACCGGCCGGAGCCGGACGCAGAAGGCGGCGGGTGACGGGCCGACCCCCTCGGCCTGTCACCCGCCGCCCGGTCTCGGGGCAGGTCCGCGTCCGCCTACGACTCGGTGAGCGTGACGGTGACCGTGCTCTCGTTGCCGCCGCGCTGGTACCGCACCTCGACCCGGTCACCGACCTTGCTCGCCTGGACCGCGCCGACCAGGTCGTTGGAGTCGTTGACCGTCTTGTCACCGAAGCGGGTGATCACGTCCCCCCGCTGCAGACCGGCCTGCTCGGCGGCGCTGCCCGGCAGCACCGACGACACCACCGCGCCGCCGTTCTCACCCCGGGTCACGCTCACCCCGAGGCTCGGATGGCTGATCTTCTCGCCGCGCTGGAGCTTGCCGGCCACGTCCTTGGCCTTGTTGCTCGGGATGGCGAAGCCGACCCCGATGTTGCCGGTGCTCTGCCCGGAGGTGGCGATCGCGGTGTTGATGCCGATCACCTCGCCGCGGGTGTTGACCAGCGCCCCGCCCGAGTTCCCCGGGTTGATCGGGGCGTCGGTCTGGAGCAGGCCGGAGATCGAGGAGACCCCCTGCTGCGGGTCCTGCTGCTGGCCGCCGGCCTGGATGGTGCGGTCCCGGGCGCTGAGGATGCCGGAGGTGACCGAGCCCTGCAGACCCAACGGGCTGCCCAGGGCGAGCACCTGGTCACCTACCTGCATCGCGTCGCTGTCGCCGAGCTTCGCCGCCTTCAGGTCGCTGACCCCGGTGGCCTTCACCACCGCCAGGTCGGTCTTCGGGTCGGTCCCCACCACCTGCGCGTCGGCGGTCTTGCCGTCGGCGAAGATCACCCGGACGCTGCCGGCCGAGCCGGAGGCGACCACGTGGTTGTTGGTGAGCACGAAGCCGTCGGCGGTCAGGATGACCCCGGAGCCCTCACCACTGTCGGTGGCGATGGACACCACGCTGTCCTGCACCGAGGCGGCGATCTTGGGCAGGTCCGCGCTGTCGATCACGGGGGCGGCGGAGTAGGTACGGGTGATACCGGTGTTGCCGTCGAGCGCCAGGGCGAGCACGCCGCCGGCGACCCCGGAACCCAGCATCAGGGCGAAGACCAGGACACCCGCGCCGACGAACTTCGCCACCCGGCCGGCCCGGGGCGCCTGGGCCCACGGCGGCACCGGCTGGCCGTAGGGCGGACCACCCGGCTGACCGTACCCGGGCGGACCGGACTGGCCGTAGGGCTGGCCGTACCCCGGGGTGCCGGGCTGGCCGTAGCCGGGCGGACCCGACTGGCCGTAGCTGGGCGGACCGGACTGGGAAGCGGCACCGCCCTGGCCGTAGCCGGCGGGACCGGACTGGGGAGCGGCACTGGCCTCGCCGTAGCCGGCGGCACCGGACTGCGGCGCGACCGGGCCGGCCTGGCCGTAACCCGACTGCGACGCGACCTGGCCGGGGCCGGTGGACTCGGGCCGGCCGGGGGCGCCGGACTGCTCGGGGCGGGCCCAGCCGGCGTGCTGGCCGGACTGCCAGGGCCCACCCGGGTTCGCCCCGGGCTGGCCGGACGGCGGGTACGACGGGGACGGCGGACCGGCGGCGGAGGCCGCGCGGTCGGAGTGCCCGTGCTCGACACGGGGCAGCTCGGCAGAGTGGGGCGACGACTCGGCGTCGGCGGGAGCCGGCCGCCGCTGCGGGTCGGACTCGTACTCGGTCATGGCTATACCTTGCCCCGTGGCACTGCGACCATCCTGGAATCGACCTGGATGTTGGCTGAAAGTCACTCCTGATCACCATCCGTGGTCGGCGCGAGCGGGAACGTGACCCGGAAGGTGGCACCACCGCCGGGGGTGTTCCCCACCGCCACCGTGCCGTGGTGGGCCGCGACCAACGCCGCCACGATGGCCAGTCCCAGCCCGGTACCGGTGACCCCGCCGGCCCGTCGGGTCCGCGCGGCGTCGGCCCGGTAGAAGCGTTCGAATACCCGTTCGGCCTGTTCGGCGGAGAGCCCCGGCCCGGTGTCGGCGACCTCCACCACGGCCAGGTTCCCCGGCTCGGCGCGCAGCCGCAGGGTCACCCGGGCCTCGGCCGGGGTGTGGGTGAGCGCGTTGGTCATCAGGTTGCCGATGATCTGCCGCAGCCGGGCGTCGTCGCCGAGCACCACCAGCGGGCCGGAGCCGGCGGCGATCTCCAGCTCGATCCGCCGCTCCGGGGCGATCGCCCGGGCGGCCTGGACCGCGTCACCGGCCAGCACCGGCAACTCCACAGGCGCCAGCACCAGCGGACGTTCCCGGTCCAGCCGGGCCAGCAGCAGCAGGTCCTCCACCAGCAGCCCCATCCGGGCCGCCTCGTCCTCGATCCGGCGCAGCAGGCCGGCGGTCTGCTCCGGCTCCCGGGCCGCGCCCTGCCGGAACAGCTCGGCGAAGCCCCGGATGGTGGTCAGCGGGGTCCGCAGCTCGTGCGAGGCGTCCGCGACGAACTGCCGCATCCGCTCCTCCGACCGGCGGGCCCGGGCCTCGGAGGCCTGCGCGGCCAGCGCGGCGTCGCGGGCACCGGCCTCGGCGGAACGGGCGGCGTACTCCGAGGCGGCCCGGGCGGTGAAGGCCACCTCGATCTGGTTCAGCATCGCGTTCAACGCCCGGGACAACCGGCCCAGCTCGCTGGTGGCGTAGAGCTGCCCCTCCTCCGGGTCGGGCACCCGGCGGCTGAGGTCGCCGCCGGCGATGGCGGCGGCGGTGCGTTCGATCTCCACAAGCGGCTTGAGGCTGGTCCGGACGATGGCCGCGCCGATCGAGGCGAGCAGCACCAACACCGCCCCACCGACCAGCAGATCGATCCAGACCAGCCGGGTGACGGCCCGGTCCACGTCGGTGAGGTGCTGGGCGGTGGCGGCGACCCGACCGTCGGGCAGGTCGACGAGGGTCACCCGCCACCGGCTGTGGCCGTCCCGGGCCCGTACCGTGAAGGGCTTACCGGCCGGCTTGTTGAAGCCGGTGGCCTCGGCCGGCCACGGCGGCAGGTCGTTCTGTTCGAGATTGGGGTTGTAGTACCACGGCTCGACGACACCCTGGCCGTAGATCAGTACCAGGTACTCGCTGGGCAGCGTGAACTGCGCCGACATCCCGGGCCGGAGCCGGTTGGTGACGTCCGAGAGCGTCGAGTTGAACGCCTTGAGATCGTTGTCCACCTGGTTTTCCAGGTAGTTGCGCAGGAAGACCGTCGTGGAGATGCTGATCACCAGCAGTGCGGCGGCGACCAGGGCGAGGACCGAGGCGACGAGCTTGACCCGCAGCGGTACCGCCCGGATTCGCCCCTTCGCCTGGCCGACGGCGTTCACGCCGCCGGCTTGCGCAGCACGTAACCGACCCCCCGCAGCGTATGGATCAGCCGGGGCTGGGTGTTGTCGACCTTGCGTCGCAGGTACGAGATGTACGACTCGACGATGTTGTCGTCGCCCCGGAAGTCGTAGTTCCAGACGTGGTCGAGGATCTGCGCCTTGGAGAGCACCCGGTTGGCGTTGAGCATCAGGTACCGCAGCAGCTTGAACTCGGTGGGCGAGAGCTGCACCCGCTGACCGGCCCGGTGCACCTCGTGGGTCTCCTCGTCCAGCTCCAGGTCGGCGAAGGTGAGCCGGGAGGGGGCGTGCTCGCCGGTGGTGGTCCGCCGCAGCACCGCCCGGATCCGGGCGGTCAGCTCCTCCAGGCTGAACGGCTTGGTGACGTAGTCGTCGCCGCCCAGGGTGAGACCCCGGATCTTGTCGTCGGTGGCGTCCCGGGCGGTCAGGAAGACCACCGGGGTACGCGTGCCACCCTCGCGCAGCATCCGGATGACCTCGAAGCCGTCCAGGTCGGGGAGCATGACGTCGAGCACCACCAGGTCGGGCCGGTGGTCCTTGGCGGCGTTCAGGGCCGCGCTGCCGCTGGTCGCGGTGGCCACGTCGAAGCCCGCGAACCGTAGGCTCGCGGAGAGCAGTTCGAGGATGTTCGGGTCGTCCTCGACGACGAGCAGTCGCGCCTCGGTCTGGGTAGCGGCCATGCCGACCATCATGCGCGCCCCGGCTGCGGCATCACTGGGCACTCGCTGAAAAGACCCTGAGAGCCCACCCACCCCCGGCCGCCGGCTCCGCCGATTCCCTGATCTAGTGGTCCGGTCAAGCCTGGATGCCACCGCATCCGGGAAACAGTGGGACTGCCGGCGGAGGTTGCGATGATCATCGAGGGGCGGTACGCCGGCCCGTCGGGTTCGGGTAACGGTGGTTGGAGTGCCGGAGTCTTCGCGGCGGCAGTGGGCGGCGGGCCGGCCGGGTCGCCGGGCTCCGGTGCCGGGCCGGTCGAGGTGACGCTGCGCCGGCCGCCACCGCTGGACACCCCGCTGAGCGCCGTCGACCAGCCGGGCCGGACCGAGATCCACGACCCGGCCGGGCAGGTGGTCGCCGAGGTGCGGCAGACCGACGACTTCCCGCCGGTGGTGCCGCCGGTGGACCTGGCGACCGCCCGAGCCGCCGCGACGGCGTACCCGGGTCTGGTGGACCATCCCTTTCCCGGCTGTTACGTCTGCGGCCCGGCGCACCCGGACGGGCTGCGGATCTTTCCCGGCCGGTTGCCGGACGGGCGGACGGCCGCGCCGTGGCGGGTGCCACCCGGGGTGAGGACCGCCACCGGCTGGGCCGCGCTGGACTGCCCCGGCGGCTGGGCGGTGATCAGTGTCGGTCGGCCCTGGGTGCTCGGCCGGATCGCCGTGCGGCTGACCGCGCTGCCCCGTCCGGGCGACGAGTGCGTGGTGACCGGCCTGGCCACTTCCTGCGAGGGGCGCAAGGCCCTGGTGCACTCCAGCCTGTACGGTCCCAGCGGAGTCCTGCTCGGCCACGCCAGAGCCACCTGGATCGCGCTACCGACCGGTTGAACCCGTCCCGGGGACCTCCTTCCTGGGGAGGACCGGGGCCGCTCCCCTCCTGCCCGAGGCGGAGATGGATCTACGGACCGCGCCTGATTGATTCGGTGTCCCGCACGGGTCAGGCTGAACGCTGGCGCTCTGCCGGGGCGCCCAGCAGGAGAGGAGAGAGATGTCTGACGGGCAGCGAAGCCCCACCGGAACTGGCCAGATCGTGGTCGCCGGCCTGACGAAGCAGTACAAGAACGTACGGGCGGTAAACGATCTGTCGTTCACGGTCGAGCCGGGGCGGGTGACCGGCTTCCTCGGCCCGAACGGTGCCGGCAAGACCACCACGCTGCGGATGCTGCTGAACCTGGTCACCCCCACCTCGGGCTCGGCGACCATCGGCGGCCGGCGCTACGCCGACCTGACCGACCCGCTGCGGCACGTCGGGGCGGTGCTGGAGGCCTCCAGCGCGCACAAGGGCCGGACCGGGCTCAACCACCTGCGGGTGATCGCGGCGGCGGCCGGCCTGCCGAAGCAGCGCGCCGACGAGGTGCTCGCCATGGTGGGGCTGACCCCGGCGGCGAAGCGCAAGTTCAAGGGCTACTCGCTGGGCATGAAGCAGCGGCTGGGCATCGCCGCGGCGATGCTGGGCGACCCGCGGGTGCTGGTGCTCGACGAGCCGGCCAACGGGCTGGACCCGGAGGGCATCCGGTGGATGCGGGGCTTCCTCAAGACCCTCGCCACCGAGGGACGCACCGTGCTGGTCTCCAGCCACCTGCTCTCGGAGATGCAGCTGCTCGCCGACGACGTGGTGATCATCGCGGCCGGCCAGCTGGTCCGGCAGGGTCCGGTCGACCAGGTGCTCGGGTCGATGGCCCAGACCGCCCGGATCCGGGTCCGCACCCCGCAGGCGGCCGAACTGACCAAGGCGCTGCGTGAGCAGGCCGCCACGGTCGAGACCGACGAGCAGGGCACCCTGCTGGTCGCCGGGGTGGACGCCCCGACGGTCGGCCGGGCCGCCCTCGGCGTCCAGGCGGAACTGCACGAACTCACCACGGAACGGCCCGACCTGGAGCGGGTCTTCCTGGAGCTGACGGCCGGAAAGGCGGGCATCCGATGAACCTCGTCCGATCCGAGCTGCTCAAGATCCGTACCACCGCGGCCTGGCTGTGGATGGCGCTGGGCGCCCTGGCGATGACGGCGCTGGCCTTCGCGGTCAACGCCTGGCTGGCGCACACCACCCTGACCGGGGACACCGACATGCTGGGGCTGCCTCCGGAGGAGGCGGCGGCCCAGCAGGACGTGGTGGGCCAGGCGGCGAACATCTACACCTCCGGTCAGTACTTCGGTCTGCTCTTCGTGATGCTGATCGGCGTGCTGATGGTCACCAACGAGTTCTTCCACCAGACGGCCACCACCACGTTCCTGTCCACCCCGAGGCGGACCAACGTCATCCTCAGCAAGCTGGTGGCGGCGAGCCTGATCGGCTTCGGCTTCTGGCTGGTCACCACGGTGCTCGACCTGGTCGCCGGCGCGGTGTTCCTGAGCGCCAACGACTTCGGCACCCAGCTCGGCGAGTGGGACGTGCAGCGGGCCCTGCTGCTCAACCTGCTGGCCTACGCGATCTGGACGATCCTCGGTATCGGGGTCGGCACGCTGATCACCAACCAGATCGGCGCGGTCGTCACCTCGGCCGTGGTCTACCTGATCGGTACCCAGGTGGCCGGCCTGTTCTTCTTCCTGCTCTCCAGCTGGCTGGAGAGCGAGGCGGTGTTGAAGTGGCAGGTGGTGCTGCCGTCGGTGGCGTCCCAGGTCATGGTCAACAGCATCGAGTCGCCGATGCTGCCGGTCTGGTGGGTGGGCGCCCTGGTGCTGGTCGGGTACGCGGTGGTCACCGGACTGGTCGGCATCCTGATCACCCGCAAGCGCGACATCTCCTGATTCGCAGCTGTTCTACCGGTACGTTCCACGCGCCGGTCGGGGCCCGCACCGGGTCCCGACCGGCGCGTTGCTTATCAGCAGTCGACCGAACACGCAGCGTTTGGTGAACTTCTGGCATCTTCTGTGAAACCGGCCACGGGTCGGAGGCAGAAATGCCTGCGGGTCCCGTACGGCGTAGCCTGGGACCGTCGCGTGCCCCCCAATTCGGGCGGCGATGGACACCGCGTGACACCAGAACCCGCGTGAAAGAGGCGATTACCGGCCGTGTCGACCCAGCAGACCTCGCAGGAGAACCCACTGGCGGGTTTCGGCCCTAACGAGTGGATCGTCGAGGAGATGTACCAGCGCTACCTCGCCGATCCCAGCAGCGTCGACCCGGCCTGGCACGACTTCTTCGCCGACTACCGGCCCACCCCCGGTGGCGGCGACCAGAAGAAGCCGGCCGGGCCAACGCCGCCGTCGGGTCAGCAGAAGCCGACCGACCAGCAGAAGGCGGCCGACAAGCAGAAGTCGGCCGACAAGCAGCCGCAGAGCGCGCCGAAGCCGGCGCCGTCGGCCTCGAAGACCGAACCGGCCACCGCGAAGACCGAACAGCCGGCCGCGAAGCCCGAGCGGGGTGCGACGAAGGCCACCCCGGCCCGGTCCGCGTCCGCGAACCAGGCCCCCGCCAAGGCGGCCCCGGCCAAGTCGTCGACCGGTGGCCCGCAGACCACCCCGTTGCGCGGGATCGCCGCGAAGATCGTCCAGAACATGGACGCCTCGCTGAGCGTGCCGACCGCGACCAGCGTGCGCGCCGTCCCGGCCAAGCTGCTGGTGGACAACCGCATCGTGATCAACAACCACCTCGCCCGGGGGCGCGGTGGCAAGGTCAGCTTCACCCACCTGATCGGGTACGCGATGGTCCGGGCGCTGGTCGAGCACCCGGAGATGAACAACTCCTTCGCCGAGGTCGACGGCAAGCCGGTGCTGGTCCGCCCGGCGCACGTCAACCTGGGAATCGCGATCGACCTGGCCAAGCCCGACGGCAGCCGCAACCTGGTGGTGCCCTCCATCAAGGGCTGCGAGCAGATGGACTTCCGGCAGTTCTGGCAGGCCTACGAGGATGTCGTCCGGCGGGCCCGCAAGAACGAGCTGACCATGGAGGACCACTCCGGCACCACCATCTCGCTGACCAACCCGGGCGGCATCGGCACGGTGCACTCGATGCCCCGGCTGATGACCGGGCAGAGCGCGATCATCGGCGTGGGCGCGATGGAGTACCCGGCGCCGTACCAGGGGATGAGCGAGGCCACCCTGGCCGAGCTGGCGGTCAGCAAGATCATCACGCTGACCAGCACCTACGACCACCGGATCGTCCAGGGCGCGCAGTCCGGCGAGTTCCTCAAGGTCATGCACGAGCTGATCCTGGGCGAGCACGGCTTCTACGACCAGATCTTCACCTCGCTGCGCATCCCGTACGAGCCGGTGCGCTGGATGCGGGACGTGGCGGTCAACTCCGAGGGTCAGATCAACAAGACCGCCCGGGTGCACGAGCTGATCCACGCCTACCGGGTGCGCGGGCACCTGATGGCCGACACCGACCCGCTGGAATTCAAGATCCGCAAGCACCCGGACCTGGACGTCCTCCAGCACGGGCTGACCCTGTGGGACCTGGACCGCGAGTTCCCGGTCAACGGCTTCGCCGGTCGGCAGCGGATGAAGCTACGCGACATCCTGGGCGTGCTGCGCGACTCGTACTGCCGCCGGATCGGCATCGAGTACATGCACATCCAGGACCCGGAGGAGCGGCGCTGGATCCAGGAGCGGATCGAGCGCAAGTACGAGAAGCCCGCCGCGGACGAGCAGAAGCACGTGCTCAACCGGCTCAACGCGGCCGAGGCGTTCGAGACCTTCCTGCAGACCAAGTACGTCGGACAGAAGCGGTTCTCGCTGGAGGGCGGCGAGTCGCTGATCCCGCTGCTCGGTGAGGTGCTGGAGTCCTCCGCCGAGGCCGGGCTGGACGAGGTCGTCATCGGCATGGCCCACCGGGGCCGGCTCAACGTGCTGGCCAACGTCGTCGGCAAGCCGTACGAGAAGATCTTCTCGGAGTTCGAGGGGCACCTCGACCCGCGGTCCACCCAGGGCTCCGGCGACGTGAAGTACCACCTGGGCCAGAACGGCAAGTTCAGCACCCCCGACGGCGAGCACCAGGTCAAGGTCTCGGTGGTGGCGAACCCGTCGCACCTGGAGGCGGTGGACCCGGTACTGGAGGGCATCGTCCGGGCCAAGCAGGACCGGATCGACCTCAAGCTGGAGGGCTACACCGTGCTGCCGCTGGCGGTGCACGGTGACGCCGCCTTCGCCGGCCAGGGTGTGGTGGCCGAGACGCTCAACCTCTCCCAGCTGCGCGGCTACCGGACCGGCGGCACGGTGCACGTGGTGGTCAACAACCAGGTCGGTTTCACCACCGCCCCGGAGTACAGCCGGTCCAGCCTCTACAGCACCGACGTGGCCCGGATGATCCAGGCGCCGATCTTCCACGTCAACGGCGACGACCCGGAGGCCGTGGTCCGGGTGGCCCGGCTGGCCTTCGAGTACCGCCAGTGCTTCAACAAGGACGTCGTGATCGACCTGGTCTGTTACCGGCGGCGCGGGCACAACGAGGGTGACGACCCCTCGATGTCCAACCCCCAGATGTACAAGATCATCGACTCGAAGCGTTCGGTCCGCAAGCTCTACACCGAGGAGCTGATCGGCCGGGGCGACATCACCGTGGAGGACGCCGAGGAGCTGCTCCGGGACTACCAGTCCCAACTGGAGCGGGTCTTCAAGGCCACCCGGGACGCCGCCTCCGCCCCCCGGCAGCCGGCCCGCACCCGGCCGGACGTCGAGCCGGAGCCGCAGGTGGCGACCGCCACCGACGCGGCGGTGGTCAAGGCCATCGGCGAGGCGCACGTCAACCTGCCGGAGGGCTTCACCCCGCACAAGCGGATCCAGCAGCTGCTCGACCGGCGGGCGAAGATGTCCGTCGAGGGCAACATCGACTGGGGGTACGGCGAGATCATCGCCTTCGGCGCGCTGCTGCACGACGGGGTCACCGTCCGGCTCGCCGGGCAGGACTCCCGCCGGGGCACCTTCGTCCAGCGGCACGCCTCCGTGGTCGACGCCAAGACCGGCGACGACCACCTGCCGCTGAGTTCGCTGACCGCCGACGGTGAGCGGTCCCGGTTCTTCGTGCACGACTCGCTGCTCAGCGAGTACGCCGCGATGGGCTTCGAGTACGGCTACTCGGTGGAGAACATCGACGCCCTGGTCTGCTGGGAGGCCCAGTTCGGCGACTTCGTCAACGGCGCCCAGTCGGTGATCGACGAGTTCATCTCCTCCGGCGAGGTGAAGTGGGGCCAGCGCTCGGCGGTGACCCTGCTGCTGCCGCACGGCCACGAGGGACAGGGACCGGACCACACCTCCGGCCGGCCGGAGCGGTTCCTGCAGATGTGCGCCGAGGACAACATGCGGGTGGCCGTCCCGACCACCCCGGCGAACTACTTCCACCTGCTGCGCCGCCAGGCCCTGTCGCCCAAGCGCAAGCCGTTGGTGGTCTTCACGCCGAAGTCGCTGCTGCGGCACAAGCTCTGCGTCTCCCCGGTCGAGGACTTCACCAGCGGCACCTTCGCCCCGGTGTTGACCGACCCCACCGGGCCGCCGGCCGACCAGGTCAAGCGGGTGCTGCTCTGCTCCGGCAAGGTCTACTACGACCTGTTCCAGGCCCGGCAGGATCGCGGCGTCACGGACACCGCGATCGTCCGGATCGAGCAGCTCTACCCGCTGCCGGTGGAGGAGATCCGGGCGGCCCTCGGCGCGTACCCGAACGCCGAGGACTTCGCCTGGGTGCAGGAGGAGCCGGCCAACCAGGGCGCCTGGTCGTTCGTCGCGCTCAACCTGCTGGAGCACCTCAGCGAGGTACGGCTGCGCCGCATCTCACGCCCGGCCGCCGCCGCCCCGGCGGTCGGCTCCGCCAAGATGCACGAGGCGGAGCAGGTGGCTCTGCTCGACGCCGCCCTGCCCCGCCCCTGACCCGGAGCACGACGCCCGCTGGGGCGGGCCGCCGATCCGGTGGCCCGCCCCAGCGGCCTGTCCGAGGAGAACCGATGTACTTCACCGACCGTGGCATCGAGGAGCTGGTCCAGCGCCGGGGCGACGAGGAGGTCGCCCTGGAGTGGCTCGGCGAGCGGCTGCGGGACTTCGTCGACCTGAACCCGGAGTTCGAGACCCCGATCGAGCGCTTCGCCACCTGGCTGGCCCGCCTCGACGACCCCGACGACGACTAGCCTGTGACCGAGCCCCGTCGCCGGTGGGAGGATCGATGCCGCTGAGCCCCCGTGAGATCCCCTTCCAGCAGCAGCGGCTGGAGGCGATGCAGGAGAGCTTCGACCAGTTCGCCCGCGGCGAGGACCTGTCCGAGCTGTTCGCGATGCTGATCGAGCCGGCGGAGCTGCGGGACCGGTCCCGCGACGCGCTGCGGATGTACCGGTTCGCGGCGGAGCTGAGGTTCCGCTCCATCGTTGCGCCTCCGGTGCTGTTCTCCGAGGAGTCACTGGCCTTCGACATCTGCCAACGCGAGCACACCACGATCCTCGACCACCTCCGTACCGCCCTGGAGATGGCGTACGACCGGGCCCGGCGGACGGAGTCCTTCGACCCCTGGCGGCTGGCGATCCTGCGGGACGCCGGCGAGGCGCTGCGCCACCTCGACCAGCAGACGGTGGAGCTGGAGCAGTCCCGGTCCGCCTTCGCCAGACGCACCGTCGAGGAGCACCTGAGTGGGATCGGCCGGGCCAACCAGTCAGACCGGTTCCGCGAGACCGGCGGTGCCTGCCTGCTGGTCCTCAGCAGGTACGTCCGGAATCCGGAAGCGGTCAGACCGGTGCCGAGGATACCGGCGGAGCGGCACCTCGTGACGGGCCAGCGCGCGGCCATGGCCAAGACGTACGGTGAGGCGTTCTGCGACGAGATCGCGAACATCGTCCTCTGCGCGGCGCACCGGGAACTCTACGACCCCCACCGCCGCATCGGTGACCAGATCGCCCTGCGGGCGACCATGGTGCAGTGGCAGGGCCGGCCGGAGACCCGACGGGGCCACGCCTACGTCTCGTTCGGTCTGCCGTACCACCCCGGATCGGTGGCTGTCGACGGGTGGACGGCGGAGCCGACGGTGACCAGCACGCTCAACCACTCCGTCGAGCAGTCGCACGCGTTCCGGTTTAAGGACCTGGCTCCGGCCGACGGCCGGGACTACGAGCGGGAGGCCCGCGACAGTTACCTCAACCATGCCTGGTTGGCCGCACACCCGAAGCCGGACCTGCCACGGGCCGCCTCGGTCGCCGAGACGGCCGTGCTCGCCAGTCCCGCCGTCCGGGACGTCTACCAGGTCAGACACGCGTACCACGATCGACGCGACGACCCGCGGGCCGGGCGGGCGTTGACGATCGAGGCACTTCTCACCCCGGGCCGGGACCAACTGCGCGGCGAGCCCGTGGTCCCGCCTCCGCCCACCGCCACTGCGGCGGGCGGCCCTCCGGTGCCCGGCTTCCTGGACGTTCCGGTCCCCCTACCCCCGACGCCGAAGGACACGAATCAGGGCCTGGCCCAGGTGCTGGCCTACCTCGACCGCCGGGTCCGGCCAGCGGCGCCCGCCGAGGCCACCCTTTCGCCGCCCGACGACTTCGCCCTCTCCGCCGACGTACTCGCCCGCCTGCGCCGGCACACCTCGGCACCCCGGCCCGCTCCACGACGGTGAGACGGATCACCAGGTGTCCGGGCCGGGGACCTGCCGTCTGCTGAACCGCACCGGCGGTGGAGCCGTCAACCCTCCCAGGTGCCGCGAAAGCGTCACCGTCCAATCGCCGACACCGGGAGCAGCGACATGCCGCAGGACACCATTCGGCCGGACCAGATCGCCCACCACCAGCAGGTGCTCGACGAGGCCCGGGACTCCCTGCACCAGATCCTGTTCGACCGGAAGGTCTCCGCGCTGGTGGCGGAACAGGTAGACGATCCGGCCCACCTGGACGAGTTCACCCGGAGCCTGGACGACTACCGGTGCCTGGTCGAGATGTGGGAACGCCCGTCGCGGCAACGGTTCACCCCACATGATCCCGGGTCGATCCGGCTCGAACGGATCAAGCGGAGCTACCAGCAGACCTTCGACACCGTAGGGACCTCCGTCGAGGCCGCCCACCAGCGGGCGACAGCCGGCGACGGCGGTGGGGAACTCCCGCTCCTCGCCGAGGTGCGCGACCGGCTCCGGTCGATCCGGGAACAGGAGGGCACCCTCCAGCAGGCCCGGATCGCCGCCGGCACCGTCATCGCCCACTGGATACGCGACCGTGTCCACCTGACCAACCAGGTGGACCACTTCAGCGAGACCGAGGGACGCAGTGGGGTCACGCTCCGGTTCTACGTACGGGACCAGCTGGCCCAGCTTGCCGCGCCGGACCAGGAGATCAGATACGGCCAGTGGGCGTACCTGTCGCGGTACTGCCGGGAGGCCAACTGCAATGAGGTGGTGGCCCTGGGCCTCACCATGGCCCATCGAATCCTGTACGACCAGGAGCGCCGAATCGGTGACCTGCTGACCCAGAAAATCCTGGACGTCCTCGATCCCGTGCACCGCACCGGCCGCCGCCAACACGGGGTGCTGTTCCTCGGCGATCCGGACCGTCCCGAGTCGGTGGCCGTTGAGGCGTGGACGAGGACTCCCACGGTGACCGGCGCGTTCAACTACTCCTGGGAGCAGGTGCACGCCGCCGCCTCCACGTACCAACGTACGGCGCTCGGGCGTGACCTGCTGACCGAGGCCGAGCAGTATCTCGACCACGAGTGGCTGCGGCGGAATGCGCCCCCCGCCGACCTGCGTAACCCGCTGGCGAACCGCCAGGACGCCCGGCACTACGTGGGGGCCGCCGACGTCTACGCCGTCGATCACGCCTACTACGACCGGCGGGACGACCCGCGTTTCGGTATCGCCCTGTCCCCGGGGGCCCTGCTCATGTCACTGAATCGGGACCCGCGGTTCTCGTTCGTCCCACCGGTCCCGGCACTGGTGGCGGGTCACCCGCCACCGACCGTGGCTCAGGTGGCCGGGTCCGCCCTGTCCTGGCAACCGGCGCCCACTCCGAGCGGTACCGCCGCCCCGGCCGGCCACCGCGGCACCCCGTCTCCCCCGGCTGCCCCGCAGCGCAGGTGAACACGCCGCACTGAACCGAACCGGACAATCAACCGTCATCACCGTGACAGTCATTCGTGCGAGCGGCTCGAACGCGGCGGAGAACGGGTTGTCGCACGAGACGGAGCGCACATCAGGGGAGCGACGTGCCCGTACCACGACCGGATCAGATCCCACAGCTACAGGACGAACTCAACGACCGGCGGGAGGAGTTGCACCGGCTCCTCCTCAGTGACGGTCTGCCCGAGACGTTCGACGCGCTGACCGAGAACCAGCAGTGGCGAGACAACTTCCGGCAGGCCGTCCGCCGGTACCAGTTCGTCGTCGAGATGCGCGATCGAACCTCCGACGACCGCCCGGACTTCGGCTCCGAGGAGTCGACGAGATTCGAGTCCTACCAGCGCGGATACTCCACCATCTACGCCGACCTGCAGAAGTACGTCGGTTACGCGAACACCTGGGCCCACCAGCCGGGTACCTGGATCAACGACGCCCAACGCACCGGTCTGTCCCGCGCGAACGCCCTCCTTGCGGAGGTCGAGTCACGGGAACGAGCGCTCCGGGACGGGCGCCGGGCCTGGGGTGTCCAGGCCTGTACCGAGCTGCGAAGCCAGGTGAACGTGGCGAACCAGCTGCCACGCTTCGAACAGACCTCCGGCCAGAGCCTCGGCACGCTGTACAAACTGGTGCGCAACGCCGACGCCAGGCGCGACACGTCCAGCGTCGAGGTCGAGTACGGCCAGACCGCGTTGCTGTCCCGGCACTACCGGGAGGCGGCCTGTTCCGAACTGACGGCGGCCCTGCTCGTCGCGGCCCACCGGGATCTCTACGACCGGCGCCACAAGGCCGGGGATCTGATCACGATCAAGGACTTCGCGGAACCGGCGGGCCCGTCGAGCGCGCGACGTGACCACGTGGTGCTGGTGGTCGGGCCACCGAACCACCCCGAGTCGGTCTACGTCGAACCGTGGTCGAAGACGCCGACCGTGACCGGCGCGCTGAACTACTCGATGGCACAACCGCACGCCTACGACGACGAGTATCAGCGTGAGGCGACCGGCAAGGACTACGCGGCGAAGGCGACGCAGCGCATCAACTGGAGCTGGGTGAACGCCCGTCACGTTCAACCCGCCAATCCGCCGGCGGGGGTGAACTCGACGGCGGACCTGCCGTACGCCAGACACGTGTACGACGTGCAGCACGCCTTCCACAGCCCTCCCAGCTCCGCCGGCCAGGGCCGGGCGCTGACCCAGGACAACCTGCGCCTGACCGCCGCCAACAACTTCGGTCAGCCCGTAGCCGCCCCGTTGGCGGCACAGTTCGCGACGACTCCGCAGCAGAGCACGGCGGCGTGGAATCAGGTGCAGTACTCGGCCACCCTCCAGTCACCACAACCCCAGTACGCACCTACCTACACCGGCTATCCGGCACCCGGCCACCAAACCGCCACGAGCTGGACCCCGGCCCAGACGTTGGCCTACCTCCAGTCCCAGACCGGCCAACCGAGTCAACAGCAGGGTGGCAGCAGTTGGCAGCCGCCCGCTAACTGGTCACCGCCGAGCCAGCAGGGGGGTCGGGGGCAGCGGCCAGGGTAGGACGGTCCGGTGGAACGCGGTTCCCGAAACTCTGGCACCCGTCTTCACCAGGACGGATGCGGCAGGTACCGTGACGGCCGTGTCCCCTCGCCCGTCCCTGCCCACCCGGACCGGTCGGACGGCGTTGCTGACCGCGGTCGCGCTGACCGCGCTGGTGGCCGGTTGCGGCACCGGGGCGGACGGCGGGCCGGTGGCCGAGCGGTCCACGGCCGCCACCTCACCGGCACCGCTACCGCCGATCCTCTACGTCGATCCGGACAACGCGGCGGCCGGACAGGTCACCGAGTGGGAGCGGCGGGGCCGGGCCACGGACGCCGCCGCGCTCCGGCGGATCAGCACCCGGCCGACCGCGCGGTGGCTGGTCGGTGACTCCGGCGCGGTGACCGAGGAGGTGTCGGCGTACCTGGCCGGCGCGGCCCGCGCCGGCCAGACTCCGGTGCTGGTGACGCACAACCTGCCGCAGCGCGACTGCGGCCGGCAGGGCTACGGGGGCGCCGAGACGGCCGAGGCGTACCAGCGGTGGATCCGGGAGTTGGCAGGCGGCGTACGGGGCCGTCCGGTCACGGTGATCCTCGAACCGGGGGCGGTGCCGGACGCGGTCGACCGGTGCGTGGCCGACGTCGACGAGCGGCTGGCCCTGCTCCGCGACGCGGTGGCGGTGCTCGGCAGCACCGGTAGCGCCCGGGTCTACCTGGACGCCGGACACCCGGGGTGGGTGCGGGACAGCACGAAGCTGGCGGCGGCCCTGGACCGGGCCGGCGTCGCCGGGGCCGACGGGTTCGCCCTCAACGTGGCCAACTTCGGCACCACGGCGGAGAACGTCGCCTACGGTCACCGGCTCAGCGACGCGCTGGGCGGTACGGCGAACTTCGTGATCGACACCAGCCGCAACGGCAACGGCCCGTACCCGGGTCGGACGGTGAAGGGCGCACCGAGCTGGTGCAATCCGCCGGGGCGGGCGCTCGGCGAAGAGCCGACCACCCGCACCGGCCTGGACCGGGTCGACGCCCTGCTCTGGATCAAGTACCCCGGCGAGTCCGACGGCGCCTGCCGCCCGGGCGAGCCCGAGATCGGCACCTGGTGGCCCCGGTACGCCCTGGACCTCGCCGATCACCCCGCCAGCTGACCCTCGCGGAAGGCAGCTGAACCTGCCGGGGAGGCAGCTGCGCCCTACCGGGAGACCGGTCGGACCCCAGCGGCCGGCAACCCCGGGGGCGGCGGTGTTCCGACCGCACCGGCGTTGCCCTCCAGGCCGGTCCGCTTGAGTTTCTGCCAGCCCAGCCGGCCGCCGCTGAGCGCGGTGACCACCGACTGGAGCAGCACCAGGTACATCAGCTGCCGGTAGACGAACTGTTGCAACGGCAGCACCCAGAGCACGCCGAGCTTCTCCCTGTCCAGCCGGAACGCCACGATCGCGGTGAGGAACTGCAGGCCGAGCATTGCCAGCCAGGCCAGCGCCGTCGCGGAGCGGTCCAGGAAGAGCAGGCCGTAGATGGCGAGCAGGTCGATCACCGGGGCGGTCAGCGGCAGCAGCACCCCGAACAGGGTCAGGAACGTCAGGCACCGGCGGCTGAACCGACCGGACGCGCCCCGGTCCAGCACCGATCGGCGGTGCTTCCACATCGCCTGCATGGTGCCGTAGCTCCACCGGTACCGCTGTTTCCACAGCTGGCCGAGGCTGGTCGGCGCCTCGGTCCAGGCGCGGGCGCTCTCCTCGTACACGACCTTCCAGCCGGCCCGGCCCAGCGCCATGGTGATGTCGGTGTCCTCGGCGAGGGTCTCGTCGGTCATGCCGCCGGCGTACTCCAGCGCCTCGCGGCGGAACGCGCCGATCGCCCCGGGGATGGTGGGCATGCAGCGCAGCGTCTCGTAGAGCCGACGGTCGAGGTTGAAGCCGATGACGTACTCGATGTGCTGCCACTTGGCGATCATGCTGCGCCGGTTGCCGACCTTGACGTTGCCGGCGACCGCGCCCACCCGAGGGTCCCCGAAGGGCTGGACCAGGCGGCGGACCGCGTCGGGTTCGAAGACGGTGTCGCCGTCGACCATCACGATCAGGTCGTGCCGGGCCAGGGCGACCCCGGTGTTCAGGGCGCTCGGCTTGCCGCCGTTGGGCTTGCGGACCACCCGGACGTTCGGCAGTCCGAGGCCGGCGACGATGTCGGCGGTGCCGTCGGTGGAGCCGTCGTCGACCACCACCACCTCGATCCCGCCGGGATGGTCGCCGGCGGCCAGCGAGCGGACCGCCGCCGCGATCCCCTCCTTCTCGTTGTAGGCCGGCACGATCACCGAGACCGGCTCGGTGATCGGCCTGCCCCAGGAGAAGTCCCGCCGGCGGCGTCGGCGGGCGTGCCTGATAGCCAGCAGGAACAACAGCACGGTACGCCCGATGGTGAGCACACCGACGACGACGAAGAGCACGCCGAAGACCACGAAGAGGGCATCCGCCCCCTGGACCGCCCGGATGAGCAGTTGGCCGCGCCACCGCTCCCCCGCCGAGGCGGCGGTCGGGCCGCCCGTGCCGCCGGTGGCGCCCGCCTCGGCCAGCGCCAGGTCCAGCCCGCCGCTGACCGTGGTGAAGCGGTAGCCCCGCTCCTTCATCAACGGGATGTACCTGTCGAGCGCCTCGACGGTCTGCGACCGGTCGCCACCGGAGTCGTGCCAGAGGGTGACCGCGCCGGAGTAGCCGGCCGGGGTGGCGGCGGCGATCATCGCGTCCGGGCCGTTGCGCTCCCAGTCCCGGCTGTCCAGGTCGTTGACGATGGTCAGGTAGCCGAGTTCACCGGCCTGCTGCAACAGCGGCCAGTCCTGGTCGACGAAGGCGTCCGCCCGCGAGGAGTACGGGAACCGCAGCAGGTTGCTCCGGATGCCGGTGGCCCCGGCGATGGTGAGCTGGGTCTGGGTGTACTCCATCCGGCGCTGCCAACCGGGGATCTCGGTCAGGTGCGGGTGGGTGAAGGTGTGCACCCCGAGTTCGTGCCCACCGTCGGCCAGCGTGCGGACCAGCTCCGGATTGCGTACCACCTGGTTGCCGAGGACGAAGAAGGTGCCGGGCACCTGGTGTTTGTCCAGGACCCGGAGCACCTCGGGGGTCCAGCGCGGATCCGGCCCGTCGTCGAAGGTGAGCGCGATGGTGCGCGCCGGCAGCCGGTACGACTGGGGACGGTCGGCGGTGGTGTTGACGATCGGCCCGCCCTGCAGCAGCTCGGTGGGGACGTCGTCCTGGCCGCTGCCGGTGGTGTTCTCCGCCCGGTAGTCGGGGATGAACGAGCCGTTGGCGTACGCCTCCACGAAGAGGATGCCGCCGAGCACGACGAAGACCATCGCGAAGACGGTCCAGCTCGGCCGGGGCACGTACCGCCGGGCACGGCTGATCGGTCGGCTGAGCGGGAGCGGTCGGAAGTGGCGGGTGGGGCGCTGCGGTGGGCCGGGACGGGGCTGACTCATCAGGGGGTGGTCGCCTCACCGGTGCCGGGTGGCTCCTCGGTCGATGCGGACGGGGAGGGCGGCGCCGGGCTGGTCGTCGGCGAGGTGCTCGGCGAAGCGGTGCCGCTGGGCCGGGGACTGCTCGGTCGGGGACTGCTGGGCCGGGGGCTCGGGGTGGCCTGGGAGGGGCTCGCCGACGGCGTCGGGGAGGTCGGCGTCGCGGAGGGGCTGGGGGCGCGGGTCGGTGCCGGTCGCAGCGGGGGCGCGACAGCGGTGGGCGCGCGGGAGGGGGTGGCCCGTTCGGAGGACGGCTCGGCGGCGGGCACCAGCGGTGGGGGCGGTTGCCAGGGCTCGGCGGGCTCCTCCACGAACGGGATGATGTTCTCCGGGCTGATCGGCCCACCGGCGAAGCTGACCCCGACCATCGCGGTGTACGCCACCCCGGCCAGCCCCAGGGCGTAGGCGGTCCGCCGCAGCCACCGCCGGCGGCGTCCACTCGGGTCGACGAAGACCGGGGGTGGTTCCGGGGCGACGGGGATGATCTGTGTTGGTCCCTCCACGCCAGCGAGTCTAAACGTGAATAACTTTCGTATTCTCCCTCATGTGTCCCGTCTGACATGCGCAAACGGCGTTTCGCGCTCGTTAACGGTGAGCCGGCGGTGACCACCCGGACCTAGTAGGTTGGCCGCGTGGCCCGCAGCGTCTACCTCACCAGCGTGGGTTCCGGCGGCGGAAAGTCGACCATCGCACTCGGTCTGGCCGAGCTGCTCTCCCGACAGGTGGAGCGGATCGGCGCGTTCCGACCGTTGGTCTCCAGCACCGAGCCGGATCCCATCCTTGCCCTGCTCAGCGACCGTTACCGGTTGGACGTTACAACCCCCGATCCAGCCGGGACCAGCTACGCCCAGGCGACGGCGCTGGTCGGCGAGGGGCGACGGGAGGAGCTGATCTCGCGGATCGTCGAGCGGTACCGCGAGGTCGAGCGAGGCTGCCCGGCCGTGGTCGTGGTGGGCAGTGACTTCGCCGACGGCGGGGACGGGGCCGGCCCCCGGGAGCTGGCCTTCAACGCCCGGCTGGCGGTCGAGTTCGGCAGCGTGGTGGTGCCGGTCGTCGACGGGTACGGCCAGTCGCCGGAGGCGATCGCGGCGGCGGCCCGGGGGGCGTACCACGATCTGGTGGACCTCGGGGCGACGGTGCTGGCGGTGATCGCCAACCGGGTGCCCGAGCCGATGGCCATGCCCGACCTGCCGGTGCCGGCGTACGCGATTCCCGAGGTTCCGGTCGTCTCGGCGCCGACGGTGGCCGAGGTGGCCACGGCGCTCGGTGCCACCCTGCTCGCCGGGGACGAGGCCGCGCTCGGCCGGGACGTGCTCGACTACGTGGTGGGCGCGGCACACGTACCGACCCTGTTGGACCACCTCACCGACGGCTGTCTGGTGATCACCCCGGGCGACCGGGACGACCTGCTGGTGGCGGCGAGCGCCGCGCACGTGGCCGGTCAGGTGTCGGTGGCCGGCCTGGTGCTCACCCTCGGTGAGCGACCGGATCCCCGGGCGATGCGGCTGTTCGACGGGATGGCCACCGGGCTCGCGGTACTCAGCGTGCCCAGCGACAGCTACGACACGGTGGCCGCCTCCAGCCGGATCGAGGGACGCCCCAGCGCGGCGAACCCGCGCAAGGTGGAGGCGGCGCTCGGTGCCTTCGAGGCCCACGTGGACACCGACGACCTGGCCCGCCGGCTGCGGGTCACCCGCTCCGCCCGGGTCACCCCGCTGATGTTCGAGTACGACCTGATCGACCGGGCCCGCGCCCGACGCCGCCACCTGGTGCTGCCGGAGGGCACCGAGGAACGCGTGCTGCGCGCGGCGGAGATCCTGCTGCGCCGGGGAGTGGCCGAGCTGACCCTGCTCGGCCGACCCGACGACATCGCCCGGCGAACCCGGGAGCTGGGCGTCGACATCAGCGGCGCGACCCTGGTCGACCCGGTGACCAGCCCGTGGCGCGACGAGTTCGCCGAGCGGTACGCACAGCTGCGCGCCCACCGGGGCGTCACCGCCGAGCTGGCCCACGACCGGGTCGCCCAACCGAACTACTTCGCCACCCTGATGGTGGCCGCCGGACGCGCCGACGGCATGGTCTCCGGGGCCACCCACACCACCGCCGCGACCATCCGCCCGGCCTTCGAGATCATCCGTACCGTGCCGGGGGTCTCGGTGGCCTCCAGCGTCTTCTTCATGCTGCTGGCCGACCGGGTGCTGGTCTACGGCGACTGCGCGGTCAACCGCGACCCGGACGCCGCCCAGCTCGCCGACATCGCCATCTCCTCGGCCGACACCACCGCCCGGTTCGGCATCGAGCCCCGGGTGGCCATGCTGTCCTACTCCACCGGCAGCTCCGGGGCGGGCGCCGACGTGGAGAAGGTCGCCGAGGCCACCGCGCTGGTCCGGCAACGCCGCCCGGAGCTGCTGGTCGACGGCCCGATCCAGTACGACGCGGCGATCGACCCGCAGGTGGCGGCGACGAAGCTGCCGGAGAGCCCGGTCGCCGGACGGGCCACGGTCTTCATCTTCCCGGACCTCAACACCGGCAACAACACGTACAAGGCGGTGCAGCGCTCGGCCGGTGCCGTCGCGGTCGGCCCGGTCATGCAGGGCCTGCGCCGCCCGGTCAACGACCTGTCCCGGGGCGCGACCGTGCCCGATATCGTCAACACGGTGGCGATCACCGCCATCCAGGCCGCCGGGGAGGCGTCGTCGTGAGCCGGGTACTCGTGCTCAACAGCGGATCGTCATCGGTCAAGTACCGGCTCTACGACGGTGACACGGTGGTCGACCGGGGCACCGTGGAGCGGATCGGTGAGCCCGGCGGTGGACCGGCCGACCACGCCGGGGCGGTCCGGCAGATCCTCACCGAGCTGGACCTGACCGGCCTGAGCGCGGTCGGGCACCGGGTGGTGCACGGGGGGCGGCGGTTCAGCGAGCCGGTGCTCGTCGACGACGAGGGGCTCGCCGGGATCGCCGAACTGGTGCCGCTGGCCCCGCTGCACAACCCGGCCAACCTGGCCGGCATCACCGAGGCCCGTCGGGTGCTGCCGGACGTGGCGCAGGTGGCGGTCTTCGACACCGCCTTCCACCACACCCTGCCGGAGTCGGCCGCCACGTACGCCATCGAACGCGAGGTCGCCGAGCGGTACGGCATCCGCCGGTACGGCTTCCACGGCACCTCGCACGCGTACGTCTCCCGGCGTACCGCCGAACTGCTCGACCGGCCGTACGCCGAGGTGAACACGATCACCCTGCACCTGGGCAACGGGGCCAGCGCCTGCGCGGTCGCCGGCGGGCGCAGCGTGGCCACCTCGATGGGGATGTCCCCGCTGGAGGGCCTGGTGATGGGCACCCGCAGTGGCGACCTGGACCCGACTGTCGTCTTCCACCTGCGCCGCGAGGCCGGACTCGGCGTCGACGAGATCGACGACCTGCTCAACCACCGCAGCGGGCTGCTCGGCCTGACCGGGGTCAACGACATGCGCGAGGTGCTGTCCCGCCGGGCCGCCGGCGACCCGGCCGCGAACCTCGCCTTCGACGTGTACTGCCGTCGGATCACCGGCTACGTCGGGGCGTACTACGCCCTGCTCGGCCGGGTCGACGCGGTCACCTTCACCGCCGGGGTGGGTGAACACGCCGCGCCGGTACGGGCCGCCGCCCTGGCCGGCCTGGACCGGCTCGGCATCACCGTCGACCCGGGCCGCAACGACGGCAGCGGAGACCGGGTGATCTCCCCGGCCGACGCCGAGGTGACGGTCTGCGTGATCGGCACCGACGAGGAGCGGGAGATCGCCCGACAGACCCGCGCCGTGGTGGCCGCCGAGGGCTGACCACGGCGACGGCCACCGACCGCGCCCGGCACCCGGCCGTCCCGACCCCGCAAGCCCGGCCGGGCGCGCCGGATCCGGCCGGGTGGCTGAGCGCAGCCGACCCGGAAGGGGGAACCGTCCGCCGCACGGCGATCTACCGTGAGGCCATGGGGGGCAAGCGGCTGATCGCCGTACTGATGACGGCACTGTTCACCGCCGGTGCGGCGGCGTTGACCGGTTGCGGGGTGGTCACCGGCACACCCGCCGAGGCGCTGCCGGCGGGGCACTCGCCCGAGCGGACGTACACCGTCGGGGTACGCACCCTCACCCTCGACCCGACCTCCGACCGGCCGTTGCCGGTGACCATCTGGTACCCCCGCGGGTCGGCCGGGGTGGCCACCGGCCGGTTCCCGGTGGTCCTCTACAGCCACGGCCTGCACAGCCTGCCCGAGCTGCACGCCGAGCTGACCAGCCGGTGGGCCGCCGCCGGATTCGTGGTCGCCGCCCCCGCCTACCCGCACACCAACCGCTTCGCGACCCGGTTCAACCGCGCCGACGTACGGCACCAGCCGGCCGACGCCTGGCGGGTGATCCGGCACCTGGGCCAGCTGAACACCCGTCGCGGTGACCCGTTGGCCGGTCACCTCGACGTCACCCGGGTCGGCGCGGCCGGCCACTCGGCCGGGGGTTACACCACCGCCGGCATGTTCACCGCCGGGCATCCGGCGCGGCTGCGCTCCGGCATCGTGATCGCCGGGGGCGCGCGTCCGGGCAGCCTGACTGGCCCGGCCCGACCGATGCTGTTCGTCCACGGCACGGCCGACCCGATCGTCACCGAGGCCGTCGGCCGGGCCGCCCACCACCGGGTACGCGGCCCGTCAGCCTTCCTGAGCCTGCTCGGGCAGGGCCACGGCGAGTACCTCAACCCCGGTCGTCCCGGCTTCGCCCAGGTGCTGGCGACCACCACCGACTTCCTGCGCTGGACGCTCTACGGCGACCAGTCGGCCCGCACCCGCCTACCCACCGACGCCCGCCTCCCCGGCGTAACCACCTACGACACCCGCCCCACCTGGTAAGGAAGGGCCCCTTCTTAACGCATACGGTCGAGAAGGGCACCCTTCTCACAGCCCGCCGGCCGGCCCGCGCACCCCGGCCGGTCGGTACACCCCCGTCGACCCACGCACCGCCGTCGATCCACGCACCCCCGTCGACCCACGCACCCCAGTCGGCCCACGCAGCACGGTCGGCCCGCGCACCGCCGTCGACCCACGCACCGCCGTCGGCCCGCGCAGCACGGTCGGCACGCGCAGCCCGGTCGGCACGCGCAGTCGGTGGGCGCGGGTGGGCTGGCCACGATGAGTAACCGGTCCGGGGCCCGTTGTCGACGCCGCGTCGAAGTGCCGTCGGCACCAGGCACAATCGGACTCATGTTTCCCCGCCGTATCTGTGCCCTACTGACCGCCGCCGTGCTCACCGTCGGGGTCGCGGGCTGTTCGACCGAGGAGCCGCCACGCTCACCGGCCGCGCCGGCCGACCCGCCGGCTGCGGCGGCCACCCCGACGCCCCGGGTCTCCGCCGTGACCGCCCCGACCCGGACCCACGCGGTCGGCGTACGCCAACTCAAGCTGAAGCGGGACGACCGGGCGCTGCCGGTGGAGCTCTGGTACCCGGCGCGGGGCCGGGCCGGCGGCGAGCCGGACCGGGACGCCGACGCCGCGGCCGGACAGTTCCCGGTGGTGGTGTTCAGCCACGGCCTGGGCGGCGAGCCGGACGACTACCAGGAGCTGCTCAGCCGCTGGGCGGCGGCCGGTTTCGTGGTCGCCGCGCCGACCTTCCCGCAGACCAGTCGGGGTAGCGCCGGCAACGTGCTGGACGTGCTCAACCAGCCGGCCGACGTGTCGTACGTGCTGGACGAGGTGCTGGCGTTGGACGACCGCGACGGTGACGCGCTGCGGGGCCGACTGGACACCGCCCGGGTGGCGGCGGCCGGGCACTCCGCGGGCGGGGTGACCACCATCGGGCTCTTCACCGTCGGGCGGGACGAGCGGTTGGGCGCGGGGGTGGTCTTCGCCGGCACCGCCCTCGGGGTGGGCACCGCCTTCGCCGGGGCGGCCGCCCCGCAGTTGTTCGTGCACGGCGAGTTGGACGAGGTGGTCGAGTACGCCGCCGGCAAGGCGGTGTACGACAAGGTGCCCTGGCCGAAGGCCATGCTCAGCCTGCCCAAGGGCGACCACGGACGCGACCTGCTCTCCGACGACGACACGCTACGGGTGGTCTCGGACACCACAGTCGAGTTCCTCCGCTGGTCCCTCTACGGCGACGAGGCGGCCAAACGCCGGATGGTCACCGAAGCCGCCCGGGGCGACCTGGCCACCCTCGACAACCGCCTGTAAGGAAGGGCCCCCGCTTAACGCATACGGTCGAGAAGGGCACCCTTCTCACACCCGGGGCGGGACCGTCACGCCTGGTGGTCGATGACGATCTTGCCGAAGGCCTGACCGGTGTGCAGGTGGGCGAAGGCCTCGTCGATCCGGCTGAACGGGACGACGCTGTCGACCACCGGCTGAATCTTCCGCTCGGCGCAGAAGGCGAGCAGGTCACGTAGCTCCTCGGGGGTCCCCATCGAGGTGCCGAGGATCTCCAGCCGCATGGCGAAGACCCGGCGCAGGTTGACCTTCGGCTCGTGGCCGGCGGTGGCGCCGGAGACCACGATGCGGGCCATCGGCGCGGCGGACTTCAGCGAGTGGTCGAAGGTGGCCGCGCCGACGGTCTCGACCACCACGTCCACCCGCTCCGGCAGCCGGGCCCCGGGTTCCACGGCGGTCGCGCCCAGCTCGGCTACGCGCTCTCGTTTGGCGGCGTCGCGGCTGGTGGCGTACACCCGTTTGCCCATCGCGACGGCGAGCGCGACGGCGGCGGTGGCGACCCCGCCGCCCGCGCCCTGGACCAGGACCGCGTCGGCCTCGTCGGCCCGGCCCACGGTCCGCAGCATCCGCCAGGCGGTCAACCAGGCCGTGGGCAGGCACGCCGCGTCGGTGAGCGACATCCCCGCCGGCAGCGCCAGCAGATTCGACCGGGGTACGGCGACCCGCTCGGCGAAGGTACCGGGGAAGCGCTCGGAGAGGATGGAGATGCCGCGCGGGTCGCCCGGATCGGCGATCACGGGGTAGACCACGACCTCGTTGCCATCGGGGTCGATGCCGGCGGCGTCGCAGCCGAGGATCATCGGCAGCCGGTCGGCCGGCAGCCCCACCCCGCGCAGCGACCAGAGGTCGTGGTGGTTCAGCGAGCTGGCCCGGACCTCGACGGTCACCCAGTCGTCCGCCGGGTGCACGGGCTCGGGTCGCTCGCCGACGGTGAGGGCGGCGAGCGGGTTGTCGGCGTCGGTTCCGGAGGCGAAGGCAGCACGCATGCCCCGGACCGTAACAAGGCAGACCGCGGTTAAGAAGGGGCCCCTGCTATACCGAAAGCGTTAACAGGGGGCCCTTCCTTACACGTCAGGGGCGGGTTACGCGGTCGCGGCGGGCGGCTTCGGCGACCGCTGCGGCGACCGCCGGGGCGACCCGGGGGTCCAGTGGGGACGGCACGATCGCGTCGGCGGTCAGCTCGCCGTCGACCACGGCGGCGATGGCGTCGGCGGCGGCCACCTTCATGGCGTCGGTGATCCGGGTGGCGCGGGCCTGGAGCGCGCCCTGGAAGACGCCGGGGAAGGCGAGCACGTTGTTGATCTGGTTGGGGTGGTCGCTGCGCCCGGTGGCGACCACCGCGACGTGCCGGGCGGCCACCTCGGGGTCGACCTCGGGGGTCGGGTTGGCCAGGGCGAAGACGATGCCGTCGGGGGCCATGCCGGCCACCGCCGCCTCGGGGATCCGCCCGCCGGAGACCCCGACCAGCACGTCCGCGCCCCGCAGGGCCTCGGTGATGTCGCCCTGGCGGCCCTCGGCGTTGGTGGTGGCGGCCAGCTCGGCCTTGGTCTCGGTGAGGCCGTCGCGGTGCCGGCCGATGATGCCCTGCGAGTCGCAGACCACCACCCGGTCCGGGTCGACGCCCCCGGCCACCAGCATCCGGGTGACCGCGACGCCGGCGGCGCCCGCGCCGCTGACCGCCACCCGCAGGTCGCCGAGCTTGCGGTGCAGCAGGGTCGCCGCGTTGCGCAGCGCGGCCAGCACGACGATCGCGGTGCCGTGCTGGTCGTCGTGGAAGACCGGGATCGACAGCGCCTCGTCGAGGCGGCGTTCGATCTCGAAGCAGCGCGGCGCGCTGATGTCCTCCAGGTTGATCCCGCCGAAGGAGGGGGCCAGCGCGATGACCGTGGCGACGATCTCGTCGACGTCCCGGGTGTCCAGGCAGATCGGCACCGCGTCCACCCCGCCGAACTGTTTGAAGAGCACCGCCTTGCCCTCCATCACCGGCAGGGCGGCGCGGGGGCCGATGTCACCCATCCCGAGTACGGCGGTCCCGTCGGTCACCACGGCGACGGTGTGCGACACCCAGGTGTAGTCGTCGACGAGGGCGGGGTCGGCGGCGATCGCCGCGCAGACCCGGGCCACCCCCGGTGTGTACGCGAGGGAGAGGTCCTCCCGGCTGGTCAGGGGGACCGTCGAGGCGACGGCGAGCTTGCCGCCGACGTGCAGTCGGAAGACGGGATCAGCGGCGTCCACGGAGGACGTAGGCATGGTGACTCCAGGATCTGTCGAGCAGATGAGGCGGCCGGCGCGGGCACGAGGTGAGGCGACGAGCGGCGGCGCGCGGTGCGGGGGTCACCCGGACACCTGCCGAGCATAGTGTCAGCGGCCCGACAAGGTTGTGAGTAGGGTCATAACGGGAGTCGGCCGATCCGCCCCGGCCGGGGCCAGTAGCGGACCAGCACCCGTCCCCGTACGTCCGCCACACCGTACGTGCGGGAGTCGTCGGTGCCGAGGTCGTTGTCTCCGCGTACCCACCAGCCACCGTCCTGGGGGCGGACCGCGCGCTTGATCACCAGGAGGTCCGGTCGGGCGCGGAAGACCGCGACCACGACGTCCCCGGGCCGGATGGGTCGGCCCCCGGGCCGCACCAGCACCGCGTCGCCGTGGCGCAGCGTCGGCGACATGGAGGGCCCGTGCACCCCGACGGGCACCAGCAGCCCCCGCAGCCGGGGTGCGGAACCACCGTTCTCCACAGGCATCGGGGTTTCACCTCCGCCCCGCTGGAGAGCATCTCCAGGAGTAATGTCAGCTTGGATCATCGCAAACGTCCCATGGAGGAAACCGATGCGACTTCCGCGCATCCTTGCACCCCGCGTAACCGCCAGCGCCCACTGCGACCTGCCGTGCGGCGTCTACGACCCGGCACAGGCCCGGATCGAGGCCGAGTCGGTCAAAATGATCTGCGAGAAGTACCAGGCGAACACCGACCCGGAGTTCCGTACCCGGGCGATCCTGATCAAGGAGCAGCGGGCGGAACTGGTCAAGCACCACCTCTGGGTGCTCTGGACCGACTACTTCAAGCCGCCGCACTTCGAGAAGTACCCGCACCTGCACCAGCTGTTCAACGAGGCCACCAAGCTGGCCGGTGCCGCCGGCGCCAAGGGCGGCACCGACCCGGCCAAGGCCGACGAGCTGCTGACCAAGATCGACGAGATCGCGAAGATCTTCTGGGAGACCAAGAAGGCCTGAGTCCTTCGCGTCGGACCGACCTCCGGCCGGCACGCCCGTCGGGCGTGCCGGCCGTCGTCTTCGGCGCCCCACACCACCGTCTCCGCACGGACGAGGGTGACCGTCGCCACGCAATACCGCGACCTACCGGGTAGAGTCCCCGACCGGGGGGATGAGGGTGACTCAACTGACCGGCCAACCGACCATCGACGACGACATCGTGCACCTCACCGTGCCTGCGGACGGGGGCTACCTGGGGGTG
Organism: Micromonospora yangpuensis; assembly: GCF_900091615.1. Lineage (NCBI taxonomy): Bacteria > Bacillati > Actinomycetota > Actinomycetes > Micromonosporales > Micromonosporaceae > Micromonospora > Micromonospora yangpuensis. The sequence continues at coordinate 5,435,088 of NZ_FMIA01000002.1, forward strand.
CTCCGGACCGCGACGGCGGGCCTCGCGGCCCGGCTGCAGTTCGCCCTGGACGAGATCGAGGACCTGCGGATCGCGGTGGACGAGGCCTGCGCCATGCTGCTCGCCATCACCACCCGCGACGCCGAGCTGGAGTGCCGCTTCACGGTGACCGAGGACGCGTTGACCGTCGAGGTGACCGTGCCGACGGTACGCGGGGCGGCGCTGCCCTCCGAGTCGTCCTTCGCGTGGAAGGTGCTCACCGCACTGACCACCGAGGCCTCGGCACAGGCCGCCGGCGGGCGCGCGACGATCTCCCTGCTGACCCGGCGCGGCGCCGGCTACTGATCCGGCTCCCGGTCGAAGCCGAGGGCACGGTTGGTGGGAGTGCTCAGCAACAGGCCGCAGACGCCGAGACCCAGGGCGATCAGCGGTACGCCGAGCCAGCCCAGCCCGCCCTGGACCATGTACCAGCCGACCGGCAGCAGCATCAGCTCCAGCACGATGGCCGGTGCGCGGGCGCCGGAGCGCCGACGGGCCAGCGCCGAGCCGAGCGCCCAGAGCGCGGCGGCGCCGCCGATCGCGAAGGCGGTCACCAGCAGCGCCGAGGTCAGGTCGGTGGTGGTGGCGGTGAGGTCGGCCCAGACCAGCCAGCCGGCGACCAACCCGAGCGCCACCGCCTCCGCCTGAAGCAGCCGGGACGCCCAACGGAGGGTGCCAGGCAGCGCGTCGGAGTCGATGGTCACTCGCGTCACGATACCCGTGGGCGGTCGCGGTACAGTGCCGCCCATGCGGGCCATCCTGGTGGTCAACCCGAAGGCCACCACCACCAGCGAGCGCAGTCGGGATCTTCTGGTCCGGGCGCTGCGCAGTGAGGTCGATCTCTCGGTGCGGTACACCCGCCGCCGCGGACACGCGGCGGACCTGGCCCGGGAGGCGGCCGACGAAGGCATCGAGCTGGTCGTCACCCTCGGTGGCGACGGCACGGTCAACGAGGTGGTCAACGGGTTGATGGCGGCCCGGGCGGCGACCTCGGCCGACGGCGGACCGTCGGCGGAGCGGCTGCCGGCGTTGGCCACCGTGCCGGGCGGCTCGACAAACGTCTTCGCCCGTGCGCTCGGGCTGCCCCGGGAGTGGTCCGAGGGCGCCAGCATGATCCTGGAGGGCCTGCGGTTGGGCCGCAGCCGGACGATCGGGCTCGGCCGGGCCGACGACCGCTACTTCACCTTCTGCGCCGGCTTCGGGCTCGACGCGGCCGTGATCCACCGGGTGGAGCAGGCCCGCCGTCGGGGCCGGGTCTCCACCCCCACGTTGTACCTGCGCTCGATGCTCCAGCAGTACTTCCTCGACTCGGACCGCCGGCATCCGGCGATCGCGGTGGAGCGTCCGGGCGAGGATGCCGAGGGCGGGCTCGGCACGGTCATCGTGCAGAACACCGCGCCGTGGACGTACGTCGGGGACCGGGAGATCAACCCGAATCCGACCGCGTCGTTCGATCTGGGGCTGGATGTGCTGGCACTACGCCAGCTCCGCGTTGCCAGCACGACACGTACCGTCACGCAGTTCCTCTCCCAACACCCCGATCCACAGGGCCGACACGTTCTCCGGCTGCACGACCAGGCGGAGTTCACCCTGGTCTCGGCGCGCCCCCAGGCTTTTCAACTGGACGGGGACTACCTTGGCGAGCGGGAGAAAGTTAGATTCACATCCGTTCCGGCCGCACTGAGAGTAATCTGCTAGGTCTCGGGTACAGCCCTTGGTCGACGCGGTGCCCGACCGCGTCGATGCTGTGGCTGTCATCCCGGGAAGGGCAGGTGTGCCGGAAATGTCAACGATGTCTCGCAGACTGTACTATATTGACCCCCGACTGTTACACGCCGAGTAATCAGAACTACCGCAAAACCGGGCAAAGACGTCGTGAGCTTGCTCACCGCCCGGAGTTTTTCCGAGCGTCACCCTTGACATCGCGTAAGTTCGTGAAAGTATTCACAAGCGAACTTGAGTCACCGGGACCGCGGCCGGGACGAGCTTGCACCTCCGAGCTCCCCGCGCAGGTCCCAGCGACCAACCGACAGGCCTGCTCACGCAATGCCACATTGACGGCCGCGAACCGTCACCGACGGCACTGCGTACGCATAGGAAAAAGCACAAGCGTCACTGCCACCCATCCAGAATGAGGAGTGTTGCCGCCATGGACTGGCGTCACCATGCTGTCTGCCGCGACGAGGACCCGGAGCTGTTCTTCCCGATCGGGACGTCCGGACCGGCTCTCCTGCAGGTCGAGCAGGCCAAGGCTGTCTGCCGGCGCTGCTCCGTGACCGACCAGTGCCTGCAGTGGGCACTGGAATCCGGTCAGGACGCTGGCGTCTGGGGTGGAATGAGCGAGGAGGAGCGCCGCGCCGTGAAGCGTCGCGGTGGCCTCCGGGTGCTGCGCGCTCACTCCGCCTGACCTGTATCACTACGACGAACCCGGAACGCCCCGGCCGGACCAACCGGCCGGGGCGTTTCGCTGTCCACCGCCACACCGAAAGTGGCCACCGGGTCACCGAGCGGTAGTGGTGTGACCACCGTCGCGTGGACCGGCGTTGCCGACCGTCGACCGGACGCGGCGTGACCGTGCCCTCACGAACCGGTCGCGTCGACCCGACGCAGCACCAGCTCGGCCAACTCCGGCACGTCGGTGAGCGCGCCCGCCACGGTCACCGCCCCGGCCCGCCGGGACGACTCGACCACGGCGTCGTGGAAGAAACCGGGCGCCAGGAAGTACGCCGAGACCGCCACCCGACGGGCCCCCGCCGCCCGTAACCGGGCCACCGCCGCACCGGCTGCCGGCGGTGCGGCCGAGGCGTACGCCACCCGGCAGGGCACGTCGAACCGGGCCGCCAGGGCCGCCGCGACCCGCCCCACCGACGCCCGTGCCGACGCGTCCCGGGTACCCGCCGCCGCCAGCACCAGTGCGTCGAAGCGTCCCGGCTCCGCCTCCGCCAGCCGCCGGTCGAGCGCGGCGAGCAACGCCGGATCCACCGTGCCGTCGGCGGGACCGAGCACCTCGGCCAGGCGTACCGTCAGGGCCGCCCCGGCGTCACGGGCAGCGGCGACCGCCGCCGGGATGTCCACCCGCCGGTGGTACGCGGCGGTCAGCAGCAGCGGCACCAGCACCGCCCGGGAGCATCCGGCGGACGCCAACGACCGCAGCACCTCGGTCGGCCCCGGATCGGTGTGGTCCAGCCAACTGGGCAGCACCGACAGGCCGGGGCGGGCCGCCTCGACCGCCCGGGCCAGCGCCCTGGTCGCCTCGGCCGCCCGGGGATCCCGACTGCCGTGCGCCACCAGCAGGACCGGATCGGCCCCGCCCGGTGGACCCGCGGCAGGTGGGACGGCGCCGGGCAGCGGTCGCGTGCCGCGCGGCCCGCCCGGCGGCGGGTCCGGGTCGCCGGTCAGACGTGCAGCCCGCACTCGGTCTTCTCGAACATGGCCCACCGGCCGGACCGGGGGTCCTCCCCCGCCTTGGTCCGGCGGGTGCACGGCCAGCAGCCGATCGAGCCGTACCCGCGCCGAAGAAGCTCGTTGACCGGGATGTCGTACCGGGCGACGTAGCGGTCCACGTCGGCCTGGCTCCAGGCCGCGATCGGGTTGACCTTGACCCGGCCCCGCCGGGCGTCGAAGGTGACCACCGGGGTGTTCGCCCGGCTCGGGGACTCGTCCCGACGCAGGCCGGCGGCCCAGGCGTCGTAGTCACCGAGCGCCCGCTCCAACGGCTCGACCTTGCGCAGCTGGCAGCAGTCGTCCGGCGAGCGGTTGAACAGGCGCGGACCGTACTCGCCGTCCTGCTGCCCCACGGTGAGCCGGGGCCGGATCGACCGGACGTTCACCGGCAGCCGCCGGGCCACCTCGTCGCGGACCCGCAGGGTCTCCGGAAAGTGCAACCCGGTGTCCAGGAAGACCACGTCCACCCCGGGCGCGACCCGGGAGACCAGGTGGGCCAGGACCGCGTCCGCCATCGAACTGGTCACGCAGAACCGGTCGCCGAAGGTCTCGGCCGCCCACCGCGCGATCTCCAGCGCGGGTGCCCCCTCCAGCTCCCGACCGGCGGTCTCGGCCAACGTCCGCAGCTCGGCCGCGGAGCGGCGGGCCGGATCCTGCCGGGCACCAGGACCGACCAGCCCGAGCCCCGCCGCCGACACCAACCCCGCACTCAGCTGAGCTGGTCTTCCGTTCGCGACTGCGGGGCTCGCAAGCTCACTCCTCGCGCTCACCGAGCCACCGCCTGGGAGAGGAGGCCGGCGAACTTGACGGTGAAGACCCGGGCGCAGGCGTGGCACTCCCATGCGCCGTGTCCGGCCTCGTTCGGCCGCAGGTCCTCCTCACCGCAGTACGGGCAGTACAGCGGTGCGGAACGAGTCTCGCTCATCTCAGCTCCTCCTCGTCGACCCGGACAACCCAGTTGGCGAACGTCTCGCCGTCGGTCCGACCGGCCAGGTAACGACGGGCCAGCCGCTCCACGTACTCGGGAAGCTCCTCGGCGGTGGTCTTCAGGCCGCGCAGCTTGCGGCCGAAACCGGCGGTCTGCCCCTGCGCCATGCCCAGGCCGCCACCGAGGTGCACCTGGAAGCCCTCTACCTGACGACCGTCCGGGCCCACCACCAGCTGCCCCTTCAGGCCGATGTCGGCGACCTGGGTCCGGGCGCAGGCGTTCGGGCAGCCGTTGATGTGGATGGAGATGTCCGCGTCGAACTCACGCAGCCGTTCCTCCAGCCGGGCCACCAGCTCCTCACCGCGGGCCTTGGTCTCGACGATGGCGAGCTTGCAGTACTCGATGCCGGTGCAGGCCATGGTGCCGCGCCGCCAGGCCGACGGCCGGGCCTCCAGGCCGATCTGGCGGAGCGCCCCGACCAGGGACTCCGTCCGCTCCGGCGCGACATCCAACACCAGGAGCTTCTGGTACGGGGTGAAGGCGATCCGGTCGCTGCCGTGGGTGGCCACCGCATCGGCGAGTTCGGCGAGCTGGGTGCCGGAGACCCGCCCGACCACCGGGGCGGCCCCGACGTAGTTACGCCCGTCGCGCTGCGGGTGCACGCCGATGTGGTCGAGGGGCTTGCTCGGCAGCTGCGGAGCCGGGCCGTCCAGCAGCGTCCGGCCGAGGTACTCCTTTTCCAGGATCTCCCGGAACTTCGTCACGCCCCAGTCGGCGACCAGGAACTTCAACCGGGCCCGGTTACGCAGCCGGCGGTAGCCGTAGTCGCGGAAGATGCCTACCACGCCGGCCCACACGTCCGGGATCTCGTCCAGCGGCACCCAGACCCCGAGCCGCTTGGCAAGCATCGGGTTGGTGGAGAGCCCGCCACCGACCCAGAGATCGAAACCGGGGCCGTGCTCGGGGTGCTCGACCCCGAGGAAGGCGATGTCGTTGGCCTCGTACGGGGTGTCGGGCAGCCACGAGATCGTCGACTTGAACTTGCGGGGGAGGTTGGAGTACCGCTTGTCACCGACGTACCGGCGGACGATCTCGTCGATCGCCGGCGTCGGGTCGACCACCTCGTCCCGGGCGACCCCGGCGACCGGGCTGCCCAGCACGATCCGGGGGCAGTCGCCGCACGCCTCGGTGGTCTGCAGGCCGACCGCCTCCAGCCGACGCCAGATCTCCGGCATGTCCTCGACCCGGATCCAGTGGTACTGGATGTTCTGCCGGTCGGTGATGTCCGCGGTGTCCCGGGCGAACTCGGTGGAGATCTCCGCGAGCACCCGGAGCTGGGCCACGGTCAGCTGCCCGCCGTCGATGCGGACCCGGAGCATGAAGAACTCGTCCTCCAGCTCGTGCGGCTCCAGCACGGCGGTACGCCCACCGTCGATGCCCGCCTTGCGCTGGGTGTAGAGGCCCCACCAGCGGAACCGACCGCGCAGGTCGACCGGGTCGATCGAGGCGAAGCCCCCGTGGGCGTAGATGTTCTCGATCCGGGCGCGGACGTTGAGCGGGTCGTCGTCCTTCTTCGTCCGCTCGTTGGCGTTGAGCGGCTCGCGGTGGCCGAGTGCCCACTGCCCCTCCCCGCGTGGCCGGCGGGGGGCCCGAGCCTTGGGTGCCGTCGGGTCCTGGGACCGGGCCGGGGTGCTGCTGACCGCCATCGCGGCGTCCTCCATCGTCTGGGGCGGTGCCTCGGTGGGGGCGCGGGCGCGGCGGCCGGCCCATGCTGGGCCGTGACGGCGGTGTCTTCGACAGGCCGGCGCGGGACGCACCCGAGACAGAGTGGGTCGGGCGTCCTCAGTAGGCCGGACAGATCGCGCTGCGTACGCGGCCGTAATCGACGTGGCGGCGAGCCACGAAGCGGCGGACGACAGCGGCGGTCATGCGCCCATGCTGCCACAACCGGACTCCGCCGGCCAAGGACCCGGTGTCCCATCCCACATCACGGGCGGAGATCCCGCCCGCACCCACCGTCGCCATGATCAACCATTCGGGTACGGGCGAGCTGCCGACATCCCCGACGCGGGGCGGACCAGGTGTGCGACGCTCCTGCCGTGGGCGACATACCGGAAGAATCCGATTCGCCCGGCTCACCTCCGGGTCGCTGCCCCACTTCCGGCCGGCGTTCGGGCCCCTGGCGGGCGGTTCCCGGGTGGCTCTGGCCGACGGTGCTGACCCTCGGGATCATCCTGACCGGGATCGATCGGGCGCAGCCGTGGCGGGACGAGTTGGCGACCTGGAGCGCAGCCAGCCGGAGCCTGCCCGACCTGGCCCGGCTGACCGGCAACATCGACGCCGCCACCGGGCCGTACTACCTGTTCACGCACGGCTGGATCATGCTGTTCGGGGACAGCACGGCGGCCCTGCGACTGCCGTCGGCGCTGGCCGTGTCGGCGGCGGCCGGGCTGACCACCGTACTCGGACAGCGGCTGGTGGGCCCCCGGGCCGGACTACTCGCCGGACTGCTCTTCGCGGTGCTGCCCGGCACCTCCCGGTACGGCCAGGAGGCCCGGCCGTACGCGCTGGCGACCCTGCTCGCCGTGCTGGCCACCCTGCTGCTGGTGGAGGCGGTACGGCGGCCGGCCGGGTGGGGCCGGTGGCTGGCCTACGCCGTGACGGTGCTCGCCCTCGGCCTGACCCACCTGGTGGCGCTGACCCTGCTGCCGGCGCACGGGGTGTTGGTGCTGGTCGCATCCCGCCGCGACGGTGGGCGCTGGTTGCTGGCGCTGGTGCCGACCGTGCTGGGGGTGGCCCCGCTGGTGTTGGCCGCCCGCGCGCAGCGGGGTCGTCAGCTCGACTGGGTGGATCCGGCCCGGTGGACCGACCTGACCAGCCTGCCCGGTGGCCTCGCCCAGAGCGTGGCGGTCGGCGGGCTGCTGCTCGGGTTGGCCGCGCTCGGCACGGTCCGGTTCGGCCGGCGCGCCGTGGTCCCGGCTGCCTGCCTGCTCCTGCCGGTGCTGCTGCTCTTCACCGTCGCCCTGGTGGTACCGCTCTGGGTGCCCCGGTACCTGTTCTTCACCGTCCCGTTCGGCTGCCTGCTGGCCGGCGCGGCGCTCACCCTGGCCCCCGGCCATCCCACCCGTCCCGGGTCCACTGGCACCGGTGTCGACGCCCGCCCCCCGACCAGAAGATCGTGGAAGGAAACAGCCCCCACAGGGGCCAGCATCTTCCACGATCTTTCAGCCCCACCGGTCGGGGCGACGCTGCCGCCGGCGCTTGTCGTGGTGGCCCTGGTCGGGCTGCTGGGTCTGCCCGACCAGGTGGCGTTGCGCCGGACCCACGAGTGGCCCAGGAGCGCCGCCGTCGACTACCGGGGCGCGGCACAGGTCGTCGCCGCCGGGCAACGTCCGGGTGACGCGGTCGTCTACTCCCCACGCGACGGTTGGCTCTTCCTCGACCTCGGTCTGGCGTACCACCTGGGCCCGGCCCGGCCCCGCGACGTGCTGGTGGTCCGTGACCAGGCCCGGCGCGCGGACCTCTGGGCCGACGAGTGCGGTGAACCCGCCACCTGCCTGGCCGGGGTGAACCGGGTGTGGCTGGTCACCGCCGGACGGCGGGCCGATCCGCTGGCCGCCGTCGGCGGGGCGAAGGGTGCCGCGCTACGCGCCGACTTCACCACGGTCCAGGTCTGGCCCCGGGCCGGCCTCACCGTGACCCTCCTGACCCGCCAGCCCTGACCGACCAGCCACCCGGGCCAACCAGCGGTCGGGGCCACCCAGCGGAGCGGAGCCGACCAGCGAACCGCGGCCACCCAGCGGACCGCAGCCGACCAGCGGACCGGGGCGGTGGCGAGGGCGGATGCGGGTCGTCAGCCGCGGCCCAGCGGGACGACCAGGACCGCCTCGGTGCCGCCGGCCGCACCACCGCGCAGCTCGATGGAGCCGCGTAGCTCCCCGGTGACCAGGGCCCGCACGATCTGCAGGCCCAGTCGACCGGCCCGCTCGGGGTCGAAGTCCGGTGGTAGGCCACGCCCGTTGTCGGCGACCGTGACGTGCAGCTTCTTGCGGGACCGGTGCGCGGTCACCACCACCTCGGCGGGGCCGGGCGGCGGCTGGTCGTCGGCCGGCGGCGGGAAGCCGTGTTCGGCCGCGTTGAGCAGCAACTCGTTGAGGACCATCACCAGCGAGGTGGCGATCTCGGCGGGCAGGATCCCGAAGCTGCCGGTACGGCGCATCCGGACCGTCACCTCGGTGGCGGCCACCTCGGTCGCGGCCGAGGCCACCCGGTCCACGATGCCGTCGAACTCGACCGCCTCGTCGCTGGACATGGAGAGGGTCTCGTGGACCAGGGCGATGGAGGCGACCCGCCGGACCGACTCCTCCAGCGCCACCCGGGCCTCCGGCATGGTGACCCGACGGGCCTGCAGGCGCAGCAGCGCGGCGACGGTCTGCAGGTTGTTCTTCACCCGGTGGTGGATCTCCCGGATGGTGGCGTCCTTGGTGATCAGGGCCCGGTCGCGGCGGCGTACCTCGGTGATGTCGCGGACCAGCACCAGCGCGCCGATCGGCACTCCGGCGGGCATCAGCGGCAGGGCCCGGGTGAGCATGGTCGCGCCCCGGGCGTCGATCTCCCGGCGGGGCGGCGCCTCGCCGCGCAGCGCGGCGAGGATGCCGTTGGCGGCGTCGGTGCCCTCCAGCGGATCACCGGCCAGTCGCCGGTGCAGCACCGCGAGATCCTCCCCCACCAGATGGGAGGCGCGTCCCAACCGCCGGTACGCCGACTGGGCGTTCGGGCTGGCGTAGGTGACCTTGCCGCTGGCGTCCAGCCGGACCAGCCCGTCGCCCACCCGGGGCGCCGAGGTGGTCTCGCCCGGATGCCGGGGCGGCGGGAAGGTGCCGTCGGCGATCATCTGGGCCAGGTCGTCGGCGGTGGTCAGGTAGTTCAGCTCCAGCTGGCTCGGGGTACGGGCGGTGGAGAGGTTGGTGTCCCGCCCGACCACGGCGATCACCTCACCGCCCTCCCCGTCGGGGGTCCGCAGCCGTACCGGGATCGCCTCGTGCCGGGCCGGTACGTCGCCGTACCAGACCGGGTCGCCCTCCCGCCAGATCCGACCCTGCCGGTAGGCGATCTCCAGGTGGGCGGCCTCCGGGCCGCCGAGGATCCGGCCCACCTGGTCGTCCTGGTACGCCGTCGGGGCGGTGGTCGGCCGGACCTGGGCCACACAGCAGAACCCGCCGTCGGCGTCGACCGGCACCCAGAGCAGCAGGTCGGCGAAGGACAGGTCGGAGAGCAGCTGCCAGTCCCCGGCGAGACGGTGCAGATGGTCGATGTCGGCGGGACGGAGCCTGGTGTGCTCCTCGGCGAGATCACGCAGCGTGGACACCCACACAGCCTGCCACGGGCCGGGTCACATCGTCGCGGTGACCTTCTTCAGCCCCCGGGGCGCGTCCGGGTCCTCGCCCCGGGCCAGCGCCAACGCCAGCGCCAACCGCTGCATCGGCAGGATGTCCAGCAGCGGGGCGTACCGCTCGTCGACCTCGGGTACGGCCAGCCGGGCGGTGGACCCGGCCGGTGCCGAACCGACCGCCAGCACGTCGGCACCGCGTTCACCGAGGCGGGTCAGCACCTCCGCCATGGACCGGCCACCGGGGCCGGAGCCGACCACGGCCAGCACCGGCACGTCCGGATCGGTCATGGCGAGCGGGCCGTGCAGCAGGTCCGCTCCGGAGAAGGCAAGCGCCGGCAGGTAGGAGGTCTCCATCAGCTTGAGGGCGGCCTCCCGGGCGGTCGGGTACGCGTACCCCCGGCCGGTGGTGACCAGCCGGGCGGCGAACCGGTAGCGGGGGGCGAGCGTGGTCGCGGTGGGGTCGTCGAGGGTCCGGGCGGCCAGTTCCGGCAGCGTGTCCATCACCGCCCGCTCGGTGGCCGGCAGCACCCCGTCGCCGGCCCGGATCCCCTCGACCAGCATCAGCAGGGCGAGCAGCTCGGCGGTGTAGGTCTTGGTGGCCGCCACCGCCCGCTCGTGGCCGGCGGCGATGTCGATCGCCAGCTCGGCGGTCTCCACCAGCGGGGAGTCCGGGGCGTTGGTGACCGCGAGGGTCAGCGCGCCGGACTCGCGGGCGGTGCGCAGCACCTCGGTCAGGTCGGGCGAGCCGCCGCTCTGGCTGACCCCGACGACCAGCGCGTCGGAGAGGTCCGGTCGGGCACCGAAGACGGTGACCGCGCTGGGCGAGGCGAGACCGGCCGGCAGGCCGAGCCGGATCTCGGTCAGGTACGCGGCGTAGAGCGCGGCGTGGTCGGAGGTGCCCCGGGCGGTGAAGACCACGTGCCGGGGACGCCGCTGCGCGATGATCGCGGCGACCCGGGCGATCGCCCCCGCGTGCGTGGCGTCGAGCAACCGGGCGTAGCCGGCCGGCTGCTCGGCGATGTCGGCGGCCATGCCGGCTCCTGCTCGCGTCACGGGGGGCTCCTCTCCTGCGCGGTTGGCGCGCGTTTCATGCTCAGTGTTGCATCATTCTGCCGTCAGCGGCAATCGAACGAGCAGCAATGCGCAGTGGATCACCGGTTTCGCGAGCCATCCCCTAGGCTTGCCCAGCCCTGAACACACCTACGAGCGAGAGGGTGACGTGTCCGAGGGGGATGCCGCGCTGACCGCGGCGGAGGAGCTTGCCCTGGCCCGACTGGCTATCGACTCCGGCGATCTGCCGCACGCCGCCGGTCATGTCGCCGGTGCGCTGGCCCAGGCACCGACCCTGCCGGAGGTGCACGAGACCCTGGCCCGACTGGCCGCGGTCGACGGCTCCGGTGGCGTCGACCTCTTCCCGCTGCACCACCGCGCCTTCGTCGGCACGGTGGTGGCCCGCGCCCACCTGCTCGCCGCCGCCGGCCGCCCGGCCGAGGGGCTGGACCTGCTCGCCGCCGCCACCGGGCACTCCCCCGGCGTCGACTGGGCCGGAGTGCCCTGGGTCACCGCTCCCGAGCTGGCCGAACGGCTCGATCCCGAACGTACCGCCCGGATCCTGATGCAGATCTGCGCGGCGGTACCGGATCCGGCGCCCCGGGCCGGCCGCGCGGCGTTGGGCCCGTACCTGACCCTGGCCCGCAACGCGGTCACCGTCCACCCCGACCACGCCCTGCTGCTGGGCGCGGCGTCCGCGCTGGCCCGCCGGGTCGGCGAGGCCGCCCTGGCGATCCGCTGGGCCAGCCGCGGGGTACGCGCCCAGCCGTCGAAACTCGGCGAGGTGTGGCTCGGGTACGCCTACCGCAGCGCGGGCCGGACCCGGGAGGCGCTGGCCGCCCTCGGGCGGGCGGTCGCCCACGACCCGGACGACCTCGCGGTCTACGCCGACATCGCCGGCACCCTGGCCGACCACGGACGGCTCGACGAGGCGCTGACCTGGACCGACCGGGCGCTGGCCCGCGACCCGTCCTTCGACTGCGCGGTGCACACCGCCCACCGGCTGCGGTACCAGCGCGACGGTGAGGTGGCCCACCTGGTGGCGCTGGCGGACTTCGTCCGGGACCACCCCGACGACACCCACGAGCACGGCGACCTGGCCGAGTGCTGCCGGGGCCGACCCTGGCTGGGGCAGCTCACCCCGGCCGGTGGGCAGCTGGTCGACGCGCTGCGCGGGACGCTCCACCCCACCCCGGCGGTGCTCCGGTTGACCGTGCCGGAGCCGCCCAGCGCGCTGCGGGCCGTCGCCGCCGCCCGGCCGGAGCTGGCGGTGGAGGTGGCATCGGCCGAGCCGGCCGGCCCGGACCCGTGGTCGCCCCGCCGGCCGGTCACCCGGCAGCTCTGGCAGCACGACGGCGGTACGGTCCGCCCGGCCCTGCCCCCGCCCTCGGAGGAGGCGGCCCGCCGGATCCGGCAGGTGGCGCAGCCGGCCTGGCCGCACCCGCCGGCGGCGTACGACGCGGCGGTCGGCCTGGCCACCCTGGACCTGCCGGACCTGCTCGGCCTGCTGGTGCATCCGCCCGAGGCGCCGGCCAGCGCCCTGGGCCGGGTGCTGGCCGGTCAGGACCCGTCCCTCTGGGTGCGGTGCGTGCAGGTGTGGGCGTGCCTGGGGCTGCTGCACCACCGCACCGACGAGCCGTGGGAGTCCTCGGTACGCCGACAGGTGCTGCTGGACCTGCTCTGGGGGGTGGAGGACTGGGTCACCGAGGCCGCGCTCTTCGCCCTGGTCACCGCGGCCTGGGTGGATCCGGCGGTCCGCCCGGACGTGGCCCGGGCCACCGCCGAGCGCCTCGCCGACGTGGCCGTGGTGGCCCGGCAGCGGCCGGTGCCGATCGCCGTCTCGCTGGCCCACCTGGCGCTGGCCGCACCGGAGCTGGACCCGCCCACCCTCGGGTTGGCGTACCGGCTGCTGGGGACCCGACCGGGACGGCCCGGCGGCCGACCGGTCGGGTTGCTGCGCCGGATCTGGCGCCGCCTCACCCGCCGGCCGGCCTGAGCGCGGTCAGGACACCGGGGCCCGACCCAGCGCCGCCTCGGCCTGCTCCGACCCGGTGTCGGTCGACGCGCGGGCCTCGTTCTCGGTCCGCAGCGGCACCTCCCGCAGGAACCAGGCAAGCACCGGCACCGCGACGGTGAACAGCACCGCCCAGAGGAAGACGTGGGAGATCGCGTCGGCGAGCCCACCGAGCACCAGCTGCTGGGCCTGCGCCGGGAGCTGGCGCAGCTGCTCCAGGTCGACCCCGGCACCTTCGCCGCCCCCGCTGGCGAAGGTGCCGCCGGCGGCCGAGTCGGCGAGTCGGCGGGCGAAGACCGCGCCGAAGAGCGAGATGCCGAACGAGCCACCGATCGACCGGAAGAAGGTGGCCGCGCCACTGGCCGCGCCGAGGTCCTTCTGCTCCACGCTGTTCTGGGCGATCAGCATCGAGGTCTGCATGAGGAAGCCCATCCCCACCCCGAGGACGATCATGTAGAGCGACGACTCGACCTTGCCGGTGCCGACGTCCAGCCGGGTCAGCAGCAGCATGCCGGCGGTCATCACCACCCCGCCGACGATCGGGTAGATCCGGTACCGGCCGGTCCGGGTGATCGCCCGGCCGACGACCAGGGAGACCAGCAGCATGCCGAACATCAGCGGCATCAGCAGCAGGCCGCTGCCGGTGGCCGAGGCGCCCTGCACGGTCTGCTGGTAGAGCGGCAGGAAGCTCATCGCGCCGAACATGGCGAAGCCGAGCAGGAAGCCCACCGCCGAGATCAGGGCGAAGTTGCGGTTGGCGAAGAGCCCGAGCGGCAGGATCGGCTCGACCGCCCGCCGCTCGACGAAGCCGAACACGACCAGGCTCACCACGGCCAGCGCCACCAGGCCGAGGATCTGCGGCGAACCCCACGGGTACTCGTTGCCGCCCCAGGTGGTGATCAGCACGATCGCGGTGATGCCGACGGAGAGCAGCGCGGCGCCCAGCCAGTCGATCCGGTGCTCGGTGCGGTACCTCGGCAGCTTCAGGGTGGCGATCAGCAGCAGCAAGGCCACCCCACCCACCGGCAGGTTGACGTAGAACGCCCAGCGCCAGGAGAGGTGGTCGGTGATGAACCCGCCGACCAGCGGGCCGGCGACCATGGCGATGGCCATCGAGCCGGCGATCAGGCCCTGGTAACGGCCCCGCTCCCGGGGCGGCACCAGGTCGCCGATGATCGCCATCACGCCCACCATCAGGCCGCCGGCGCCCAGCCCCTGCACCGCCCGGAAGGCGATCAGCTGCACCATGCCGACCTCGGGGCCGCCGAGCAGGTCGGAGCCGGCCATGCCACAGAGCGCCGAGCCGAGCAGGAAGAGACCGACCGAGCTGAGGAAGACGTTCTTGCGGCCGTAGAGGTCGCCGAGCTTGCCCCAGATCGGGGTGGAGACGGTGGTGCCCAGCACGTAGGCGGTGACCACCCAGGTGAAGTGGTTCAGCCCGCCGAACTCACCGACGATCCTCGGCAACGCGGTGTTGACGATCATGTTGTCCAACATCGCGAGCATCATCGCGATCATCAGACCGAAGAGGATGACGCGCACGTTGGGGCGTGCGCCGTCCCGGCTGACCTGCACCATTGGGTAAGCTCCCCGCGTTGAACTTACTTGCCGACCGGCTAGTTGACTTACTTGCCGTACGGTAAGCTGGCCGCGATCCGGCGTCAAGCGAAATGGAGAACATCGGTGACCGAGAGCACAGGCGGCACGCGCGAGCGGATCACGGCCGTCGCCCTGGAGCTCTTCACCGAGCAGGGGTACGAGAAGACCTCACTGCGGGAGATCGCCGAGCGGCTCAACGTGACCAAGGCCGCCCTCTACTACCACTTCAAGAGCAAGGACGAGATCGTCAGCAGCGTCGTCGAGGAGCGGCTGGAGCGGGTCGACGAGCTGATCGCCTGGGCCCGGGAGCAGCCACCGACCCTGGAGACCCGGCGCGCGCTGCTGAGCCGCTACGCCGAACGCATGTTCGCCGACGAGCGCCCCTCGGTGATGCGGTTCTTCGAGCAGAACCAGACCGCCCTGAAGAACCTCGCCGCCGGGCAGCAGATGCGCGATCGGCTGATGCAGCTGGCCGACATGCTCTCCCGGGGCGACGACACCCCGGCCGGGCAGGTCCGCGCCGCGCTCGCCCTGTTCGCGGTGAACTCCAGCTGGTTCGCGATCCGTACGCCCGGCATCGACAACGCCGAGCGGCTGAAGGTCGCCCTGGAGATCGCCGAGGAGCTGGTCACCCGGATCGGCCGGAACTGACCCGGGTGGCCGTCCACCGCGCCGCTCCGGCGTCGGGTCTACCGCACCGCTCCGGCGTCGGTGAGATCGCGCCGGTCAGGCGTCGGTGAGACCGCACCGCTGCGGCGGGTCAGGCGTCGGTGAGATCGCGGCGCAGCGCGAGTAGGTCGACCCCGGGCAGCGGAGACCAGTCCCGCTCCGGGACCCGCCGGAAACCCGTCCGCGCGTACAGCCGGCGCGCGGCGTCGGCGAACCCGTCGCGTACGCAGATCACCACGGCCGTGCAGCCCAACCCGCGGGCCCGGTCCAGACAGGCCCGCACCAGCGCGACGCCGGCACCCCGGCCCTGCGCCGCCGGATCCACCGCCAGCATCCGGAACTCGGCCTCACCGGGGCGGGCCTGCTCGGCGTACGGGGTGCCGGGCAGCACGAAGGTCACCGTGCCCAGCAGCGCCCCGGTCGCCCCGTCGACCGCGACCAGCACCTCGCCGCTGGCCGCCCGGGTCGCCACGTCGGCGAGCACGGCCTGGTAGCCGTGCTCGCCCTTGAGCTGCCCGTCGGCTTCGTAGGCGGCGACCGTCAACCGGGCCACCGCCGCGAACTCGTCAGGCGTGGCGACCCGGATCAGGGTGCCGGTCAACCGATCACCGCGATCAGGTCACCGTCCTGCACCACGTCGCCCTCGTTCACCGCGAGCTGCTGGACGACACCGTCGGACTCGGCGACGACCGGGATCTCCATCTTCATCGACTCCAGGATCACCAGCGTGTCCCCCTCGGACACGGTGTCCCCGGTCGACGCCACGACCTTCCAGACGTTCGCCACCATCTCGGCGCGGATCTCTTCGGCCATCTCCACGGCCCTCCCTCTCCACCGGTGTGCCTGCGAACGGTATCCAATCACGTCCGCATTCCAGCGGCGTTCCATCCTCCCCGTGGCTTGCCGGGAATTCGCACCGTCGCGGGCCGGATCCGGCCCGCGACCATCACCGGCCGGATCGCACCCCACGGCCGGTCGACGGCCGGGCCGCCAACTACCATCAGCGGGTCGGACCCCGGACGCTCCGGGGCACCGGTACGCGACCGCCGGCGCGCCGACCGCGCGACCGGTGGCGGCACCAGCATGAGGAGGTCAGATGGCGAAGAAGGCCCGGAAGAAGAAGGCCCGGAAGAAGAGCGCCGCCAACCACGGCAAGCGCCCCAACTCCTGACGACAAGCGACGACCCACCCCCACCGGGCTCGGTGGGGGTGGGTCGATCGGTTCGGTCGGGCGCTGCTCAGTCGGCCAGTTCGCGCGAGTCGGCGGTCTCGAAGACCACCAGCTCGGTCAGCCGCAGCCGCAGCCGTTGCCGTAGCTCGTCCGGCGCGGTCTCGTTGCCGCAGCAGCGCGCCACCAGCGCCCGCACCTCCTGCTCGATGCCGTACTCACGCAGGCACGGGCTGCACTCGTCGAGGTGGTGCCGGATCCGGTCCCGCCGTTCGTCGGCGCACTCCAGATCCAGGTAGAGGTAGACCTCCGCGAGCACCTCACGGCAATCCGTCTCGTGCGGCTCCCCACAGCTCATGTCACACCTCCCGACCGGCGGCGGCCGTCGAGCCACCCGAGGAACGGGCAGCGGAGAAGCCACGGTCGGCGGCGTACCGCTCCAGCAGCTTGCGTAGGTTGCGCCGGCCGCGGTGCAACCGCGACATCACCGTACCGATCGGCGTACCCATGATGTCAGCGACCTCCTTGTAGGAGAAGCCCTCGACATCGGTCAGGTAGACGGCCAGCCGGAACTCCTCCGGGAGCTGCTGCAGGGCCTCCTTGACGTCGCTGTCCGGCAGCCGGTCCAGCGCCTCCGTCTCGGCCGACCGCAGCCCGCTGGAGGTGTGCGACTCGGCCTCGGCGAGCTGCCAGTCGGTGATCTCCTCGGTCGGCGCCTGGATCGGCTGGCGCTGCCGCTTGCGGTAGGAGTTGATGTAGGTGTTGGTCAGGATCCGGTAGAGCCAGGCCTTCAGGTTGGTGCCCTGCTCGAACTGGTGGAAGGCGGCGTACGCCTTCAGGTACGTCTCCTGGACCAGATCCTCGGCATCCGCCGGATTGCGCGTCATGCGCAGCCCGGCAGCGTAGAGCTGATCGACGAAGGGCATCGCGTCCCGCTCGAAGCGGGCCCTGCGCTCGTCCGTCTTCTCGGTGGTCAACCGCACATCCCCTCGCGTCGGATGCTTTCGGCCCGAGGATACGCGCACCGGGCGGCCGGCAGATTCACTTTCGCCCGCTGTGCCCCTGCTCACCATGTCACCGGTGCCCGCCGGCGGCTCGACCGGCGAGGCCGACGCTGGCCACTCCGGTCCGCTCAGCAGCCGTCTGAGCTGCTGCGCTCCCCCTGCGTCCCGTTCCCGGATCCGGGTCTCGGTCGGCATCCGGTCACCCCCCTCGGCAGATGTGTCGTCCGAGGGGGTAAACGCGAGCGGGCCGGTTCCGCATTCCGGACGGTGTCACCGGTCGCACCGGCACCGGCGCGGCGGCCGTCCCCGGTCCTGGTCCCTGACCCGGCGCGGCCGGACAGGGACCAGGAAGGGCCTGGGAGGGCGGGGTGGTTCCGGCGGCCCGGGCTGGGCGGCCGACACCATCGGTTGCAACGAGGGCCCACCGGCGGCGGACACGGCCGGCAGCGTACGGAGATCACACCCGGGTCGGCCCGTCGGACCCCGAATCAGTGCGCCCAGCCCTGCCGGCGCAGCCAGTCCAGCACCACCGTGGCCGTGCCGGCCGGGTCCCGCCCCAGGTCGTGGCGCTCGCCGGGGCGCTCGACCACCCGCACGACCCCCTCGGCCACCGGCACGCCGAACGGATCCCGGTCCCCGTTGACCACCAGGGTGGGCACCGCGGTGGGCAACTCCGCCGCCCGGGAACGCTCCGGTCGCCCCGGCGGGTGCAGCGGAAACGCCAGGGCGACGACCCCGGCCGCGCCGAGGGCCGGGGCGGTCCGGCAGGCCACCCGGGCACCACTGGACCGGCCGCCGAGCAGCAGGGTCGACGCTCCGGGATGCCGTCGACGCAGCTGCGTGACGACGGCGAGCCAGGCCTCGTCCAGGTGACCGGCCGGGGCCGGGGCCCGCCGACCGGCGACCCGGTACGGCTGGGTCACCCGCGCCACCAGCAGACCGGCCGCGACCGCCGCGTCCCGGAGCGCCAGCAGGTCGGGCGCGTCGACCGAACCCCCCGCACCGTGCCCGAGCACCAGCAGTGTCGCGGCCGGGCCGGCCGGTGGGTCGGTGTCGACCCGGGCCGGCCCGCGCGGCGTGCTGATCTCGATGCTGTCGTGGTCTGGCACCGCCCCATTCTGCGCCTGCCGCGACCGCCGGCCCGGACGAACCGGGGCCGGCGGCTCGGCCCACCGAGCCGGACGAGGCCGACTCAGCGGGTCGAGGCCGGCTCAGCGGGTCGAGGCCGGCTCAGCGGGTCGAGGGGACCAGGGTGAGCAGCCGGTCGCGGACCGGCGGGCCGGCCTCGTCGGCGGCGTCCGGATCCGGTTGGACCTCGGTACGCCAGGCGACCAGCATTGCGCGCCGTTCCCGTGGAGTGGTGCCACCCCAGACCCCGTGACAGTCCCCGACCTCCAATGACCAGGCCAGACAGGAACCCTGCACCGGACAACTCCGACAGAGCGCGACAGCCGCGTCGGCCGGTTCGTTCGGCGCCGGAAAGAACGTCTCCGGATCGACGTTCTGACAGGTGCCTCTGGTCCGCCAGGCATCGTCAGAACGCCGTTCCCGTAACGCGCGTAGCAGTCGCGGGTCGCGGCGCGCGGCAGCGACCTCGTGCGGACGGGGCATGCGTGCCCGTGTCATTCACCCACCTCCCCCGTGGGACCGGCAAGATCGATGGGGGTCGTTCGCCCCCTGCGAATCGACACCCACCACCGGCGCTGTGTTCTATCGCACTTGCCGACACCGAGACAAGTCTCTGCCGGAAAGATGGCTAAACACCCACGCGACGTTTCGCCCGCAACTCTGGCAAATTAGTACGCGACAATGTGCGGGAGCGGGTCAGAAGAGTGGCGTCTCCGCCGACGGCGCTCCCGGTGAAGCCGGAACCCGGGCGGTCAATTCCGGCCCGTTGTTGCGTACGTTGCCCACCGCCGGGCCGACCGGGCGGATCTCCAGGCCGGCCAACCAGTCCGGCGACGGCGGGGCGAGCAGCCCGGCCGGGTCCTCTGTCGGCGCCAGCCAGGGCGTCCAGCGTTCCGGCGGCAGCAGCAGCGGCATCCGCTCGTGCACCTCGGTCAGCTCACCGACCGCGGCGGTGGTGAGCACGCTGCAGGTGGCCAACGGGCCGTCCGCCCCCGTCCAGACCGACCAGATGCCGGCGAACACCAGCACCGAACCGTCGGCCGGGGTGAGGAAGTACGGCTGTTTCCGGCCCTCGACGCGGGCCCACTCGTACCAGCCGTCCGCCGGCACCAGGCAACGGTGCCGGGCGAACGGGCGGGCGTAGGCCCGACTGGTGGCTACCGTCTCGGCCCGCGCGTTGATCATGCGGGCCCCGGCGGACGGGGACTTGGCCCACGGCGGCAGCAGACCCCAGCGCGCCAGGTCGAGCACCCGCCGGCCGGTGGAGTCGACCCGCGCCACCGGCACGTCCTTGGTGGGCGCGACGTTGTGGTCCGCCGTGCTCCGCCCGCCGGTGTCGTCGTACGCCTCCAACAGGGCGCTCAGCTCCCCGGAGCTCCGCGTGGTCGCGTACCTGCCGCACATGGCACCCACGCTAACCGCCGGCCCGCTCCCCTGCTGTCCCGCCAACCGGGAGCGGATCCGAGGCCCACCGGGCGCCGTTCACGCAACGGGGCAGAATGGGCACCGTGGGAAACCTGACCGCCACCCGAGCACCCCAGCCGTGGACCGCGCCGAAGGCCACCGATCCGGTCGCCGCCACGCTGCGGCTGCCCGGCAGCAAGTCGTTGACCGCCCGGGCCCTGGTGCTCAGCGCCCTGGCCGGCGGCCCCTCGACGCTCACCCGGCCGCTGCGGGCCCGGGACACCGAGCTGATGGCCGGCGGGCTGCGGGCCATGGGCGCCCACGTGTCGACCAGCGACGACCAGCAGTGGCTGGTCCGCCCGCACCGGCTGGTCGGCCCGGCCCACGTCGACGTCGGTCTGGCCGGCACGGTGATGCGCTTCGTGCCGCCGGCCGCCGGCCTGGCCGAGGGGCGGATCACCTTCGACGGCGACCCGCAGGCCCGGTCCCGTCCGCTGGGCCCGCTGATCGGCGCGCTGCGCTCCCTCGGGGTACGCATCGACGCCCCCGGAAGCGGCAGCCTGCCGCTGGCCGTACTCGGCTCCGGGCGGGTCACCGGTGGTGAGGTGGTCATCGACGCCTCCGCCTCCAGCCAACTCGTCTCCGGCCTGCTGCTGGCCGCGCCGCGCTTCGACCGGGGGGTGGTGGTCCGGCACGTCGGGCCGCCGGTGCCGTCCGCCCCGCACCTGCGGATGACGACCCGGATGCTCCGGGCGGCCGGGGCGGCCGTCGACGACACCACGCCCGACGTGTGGGTGGTCGAGCCCGGTCCGCTCACCGGACGCGGCTGGGAGATCGAGCCGGACCTCTCCGGTGCGGTCCCGTTCTTCGCCGCCGCCCTGGTCACCGGCGGTCAGGTGACCCTGGGCGGGTGGCCGCACAGCAGCGCCCAGCCGGTGGACCGGCTCCGGGAGCTGCTGCACGCCATGGGCGGCGAGGTCGCCGTGACCACCGACGGGCTGACCGTCCGCGGCACCGGCCGTCTGCACGGGTTGGACGCCGACCTCTCCGACGTCAGCGAGCTGACCCCGGTGCTGACCGCGCTGGCGGTGCTCGCCGACTCGCCGTCGCGGTTCACCGGTGTGGCGCACATCCGGGGCCACGAGACCGACCGGCTCAGCGCGCTGGCCCGGGAGTTCACCGCGATCGGCGCGAACGTCACCGAGCTGGTCGACGGGCTGGAGATCCGTCCCCAACCGCTGCGCGGCGGCGCGTTCGGCACCTACCACGACCATCGGATGGCCCATGCCGCCGCGGTGGCCGGGCTGGTCGTGGACGGCATCGAGGTGGACGACATCGGCTGCACCGCCAAGACCATGCCGGATTTTGCGGCACTATGGTCGGCGATGGTGACCGGCAGCAGCTGACGCGACAGGGGGCAGGTCCTGGCGACCAGGAAACGCGAGTACGACGAGGACGACGTCCGGGTCCGACCCGGCAAATCGTCGCGTCCGCGTACCCGTAACCGGCCCCGGCACGCCGACGCGGTGGACGGCTTCGTGATCGCGGTGGACCGGGGCCGCTACACCTGTGTGCTGGCCGACGCCGGGCCCGACGTGCCGGTGGTCACCGCGATGCGGGCCCGGGAGCTGGGCCGCAAGTCGGTGGTGGTGGGCGACCGGGTGGGGCTGGTCGGGGACACCTCCGGGGTGGCCGGCGCGCTGGCCCGGATCGTCCGGATCGCCGAGCGCCGGTCGGTGCTGCGGCGGACCGCCGACGATGACGAGACCACCGCCGAGGGGCGGCTGGAACGGGTGGTGGTGGCCAACGCCGACCAGCTGGTGATCGTCAGCGCGCTGGCCGACCCGCCGCCGCGTACCGGTTTCGTCGACAGGTGCCTGGTGGCCGCGTACGACGCCGGGATCGAGCCGCTGCTCTGCCTGACCAAGGCCGACCTGGCCGGCCCGGAACAGGTAGTCGACTACTACACCGAGCTGGAGCTGCCGTACGTGCTGATCCGACCGGACGGCGACCTGGCCGCGCTGCGCGCGCTGCTCGCCGGCCGGGTCTCGGTGCTCGTCGGCCATTCCGGGGTGGGCAAGTCGACCCTGGTCAACCGGCTCGTGCCGGACGCCGAGCGGGCCGTCGGCGTGGTCAGCGCGATCGGCCGGGGCCGGCACACCTCGACCAGTGCGGTGGCCCTGCGGCTGCCTACCGACGGCGAGCCGGCCTGGATCGTCGACACCCCGGGGGTACGCAGCTTCGGATTGGCCCACGTCAGCGCGGACAGCCTGCTGCACGGCTTCCCCGACCTGGTGGAGGGGACGGTCGACTGCCCGCCCAACTGTCCGCACACCGCCGACGAGGTCGACTGCGCGCTGGACGCCTGGGTGGCCGGCGGCCGGGCCGACGGGCGACGGCTGGCCTCCTACCGGCGGCTGCTGGCCTCCCGGGCCGGCGAGCCCAACCCGGGCTCGACGGAGACCGCCGAGCCCGGCGACCCGCCGCCCCGGCTCTGACCGGCACCCGCCCGCGCGTGGTGGACCCGGGCGTCGCTACGGTTTCGGTCATGACCCGGTACGCCGACGATCTCGCCCTGGCCCACCTGCTCGCCGATCGCGCCGACGCCGTCTCGACGGCCCGGTTCCGCGCGCTCGACCTGCGGGTCGAGGCGAAGCCGGACCTCACCCCGGTCTCCGACGCCGACACCGCCGTCGAGCGGGAGATCCGGGCCGTGCTGGCCGCGCGGCGCCCCGGTGACGGCCTGCTCGGCGAGGAGTACGGCGAGCAGCCACCGACCGGAGCCGCCGGCCGCCGCTGGGTGGTGGACCCGATCGACGGGACGAAGAACTTCATCCGGGGCGTACCGGTCTGGGCCACCCTGATCGCGCTGCTGGAGGCGGACCGGCCGGTGCTGGGGCTGGTGAGCGCACCGGCGCTCGGCCGCCGGTGGTGGGGTGCGCTCGGTGCGGGGGCCCACGCCGGGCCGGACCTCGCCGGTGGCACGCCGATCCGGGTCTCCGGGGTGGGCCGGCTCGCCGACGCGAGTTTCTGCTACTCCTCGCTGGACGGCTGGATCGCCGGCGGCCGGCTGGACGGGATGCTCGGTCTCATGCGGGACACCTGGCGCAGCCGGGCGTACGGCGACTTCTACGGTTACATGCTGCTGGCCGAGGGGGCGCTGGACGTGATGGTGGAGCCGGAGCTGTCCCTGTGGGACATCGCCGCGCTGGTGCCGATCGTCACCGAGGCCGGCGGGGTGTTCACCGACCTGACCGGCCGGCCGGCTCCCGGCGACGGCAGCGCGGTGGCCAGCAACGGCCCGTTGCACGCCGACATCCTGGCCCGGCTCGGTCGGCCAGCCGCGCGCTGACCCACGGCACCCTCTATCCTCGCCAGGTGTCCACATCCGGTTGGTGTTTCCTGGCGGCGATGATCGTCGCGTACGGTTTCGCCAACCTGTTGCAGTCGGTCGCGGCGGCACGCACCACTGTGCACCACACCTTCGATCCGGGACTGTTGCTGCGGTTGGCCAGCCACCGCACGTACCTGGTCGGCTTCGCCTGTCAGGTGACCGGTTTCGTGCTGGCCTTCCTGGCCCGCCGGGACCTGCCGCTCTTCCTGGTCCAGGCCAGTGTGGCGGCCGGGCTCGGGGTCACCGCCGTGCTCGGCGTGGTGGTGTTGAAGTGGCGGCTGCCGATGGCCGAGGTGGCGCTGCTGGCGCTGCTCTTCGTCGGGATCACCGGGCTGGTGCTCGCCGCCCGGCCGGCGCCGTCGAAGCAGCTCGGTCCGGCCGGCATCGTCGCGCTGCTGATCGTTTTGGGCCTGATCGCGGTGCTGGGTGTCTTCGCCGTCCGGCTGCACGGCTCGCCCGGGTCGGTGGCGCTGGGTTCGCTCGCCGGTCTGGCGTTCGCCGCGGCGGCGGTGGCGGCCCGCCCGCTGGCCTCCGCGCCCTCGGCCGAGGCGATACTGCGCGATCCGCTGCTCTACCTGCTCGTCGCCCACTCGGTCGTCGGCCAGCTCCTGCTCGGTCTGGCCATGCAGCGGGGCTCGACCACCGCCGCCGTCGCGGCCATGGACGCCGCCGGTGCGGTGCCGGCGGCCGTCGTCGGGCTGCTGCTGCTCAACGACAAGATCTGGCCGGGGCGGGAATGGCTGGCCGGGCTCGGTTTCCTGGCCACCCTGGTCGCGGTGATCGGCCTGACCCGGTACGCCGCGCCGCAGCACCACCACGCGGTCGCCGACCGGCGGGAGCTGTCCGGCGTGGGCATCCCCGTCCAGGCGCCGCCGCAGCCGACGCGCCGCACCGTTCAGGCCTCGACCGGCTTACGCCGGCCGACCACCCGCTCGTAGAGCCGTTCCAGGGCACCCGCCGTCCGCTCCCAGGTGTAGCTGCACCGCACCCGGTCGACGGCGGCGTGCCCGTAGGCGAACCGGCCGGCGTTGTCGGCGAGCAGCCGGCGCAGGGTCACGCCCAGCGTCCGGACGTCGCCCGGGGGCACCAGCCGCCCGGTGACCTCGTCGACCACCGCGTCGGCGATGCCACCCATCGAGTAGCCCACCACGGGCACCCCGCAGGCCATCGCCTCCAACGACACCCGTCCGGCCGAGGAGTAGTGCGGGGTACACGCCACCACGTCCGCCGAGCGGTACCAGGTGGCCATCTGGTCGTGCGGGACGGCGCCGACGATGCGCACCTGCTCGCCGACCCCGTGCTGCTCGGCCAGCTCACGCAGGCGACGGGCCTCGGCGTGGTCGGCCAGCCGGCCGGCCGGGGGACCACCGGCGATCACCAGCTCCGCGTCACCCACCAGGCGCATCGCCCGGATCAGGTCGTCCTGGCCGTGTCCGGCGGCGAGCCCGCCGACGGAGAGGATCCGGGACCGTTGCTCCCGGGGGGCCGCCTCGCCGTCGGGGTGGAACTGGGTGACGTCCACGCCGGCCGGCACCATCGCCACCGCGGCCCGCCGCAGGCCCATCCGGGTGAGTTCGTCGACCTCGTCGTTGCACTGCGCCACGGCGATGTCCACCGCCCGGGTCAACGCCCGCTCCAGCGGGATCCGCTCCCCCGGCCCGCCGTAGCGCCGGCCCAGGTGGCGTAGCTGCTCGACGCCGAGGGAGTGGAAGGTCTGCACCACCGGTACGGCCGTCTCCCGGACCGCGGTGGCGGCGGCCAGGCCGCCGATCCAGTAGTGCCCGTGCACCACCTCCGGCTGCCACTGGCCGGACCAGCGCTCGGTCAGCCAGCGACCGAACTCGGGCACGTACGGCACCAGCTTTGCGGTGGGCGTCGGAGCCGGCGGTCCGACCGGCACCCGTTCCACCCGGTACCCGCCGACCTCGGCGGTGTCGGCCAGTTCCGTCCCCTCCCGGCGCTCGTAGACCCGGACGTCATGGCCGCGCTCGGCCAGCTCGGCCGCGACCCGGGCGATGTGCTGATGGGTGCCGACGGCGGGGCCATCGGCATGCGGGGACGGGCCGGCGTGGGCGCAGACGAGGCCGACGCGCATGAGTCACCTCCAGCGTTCTACGAGAGGATGGATGCTCCGGTCAGAGCGTCCCATTAACCGGGGCCCGTCAGGCCCAAACCTGACAGATCGGGATCGGTCAGGCGGCACCTGACCTCCCGGTTCGGGCCGAACCCCACCAGCCGGACGGGCCGGTCACCGGACGGCGACAGTCGGTGCCCCGCACATTCCGACGCCGTCGGGTCGGCATGACCGGCCACCGGTGGGGGTACGGGCGAAGGATGCCGTTGACCTGCCCGTCCGATGTCGGCCCCGGAGTACGCAGATGAGCTGGGCCGAGAACGCCGCCGCCCACTCGGGGTCGGCCGTGCCCACCGACCGGCGTACCCCGCCCGAGGTGCGCTGCCGGGTGGAGGCCGGGCCCGGCACGGGAACCGTCCGGCTCGACGGCGTGCTCACCCGGGCCGACGGCGAGGCGGTACGCGACGCGCTGCTGGCCGCGGTCTGGGAGCACGCCGGTCCGGTCCTGGTCGATCTCACCGGTCTGCGGGGCGCCGAGCCCTCCGCCGACCGGGTGTTCGCCGAGGCCCATCGGGCGGTGGCCGGCTGGCCCACGGCGGGGCTGGTCCTGCTCGACCCGGCGGAGGTGACCGGCCGGGGCGGCTCCGCCCCGTTGGACCCGTACGCGCCACGGCTCTGCGCGACCCTGGCCGAGGCGCGCGCCGCGCTCGCCGGTGCCCGGTCGACCCCGGCGGTCGACGTCGACCTCGCGCCGGTCGTCGGGGCGGCCCGCCAGGCCCGTGCGCTGATCGGTGCGAGCTGCCAGCGATGGGAGTTGCCGGAGCTGGTCGAGCCGGGTTGCATCGCGGTGACCGAGCTGGTCAACAACGTGGTCGCGCACGCCGGCACGACGATGACGGTCCGGCTGGCCCCGCAGCTGGGAGCGCTGCGGCTGGCCGTCCGGGACCGTTCCCGGCGGCTACCGTCCTACGCGGGTCTCGCCCCGCCCACCTCGACCGGGGGCCGGGGACTGCTGCTGATCGACACGGTCGCCCGGCGCTGGGGCAGCACCGCGGTACCCGACGGCAAGGTGGTCTGGTGCGTCCTGCACGCGGAGGACGAGTTGTCCTTTCCCCGGTGAGGAGCAGCCGGGGCGGCATGGTCGGTTAGTGCCGTGGAGGCAGTGGGTAGTGCTCAGCCATGCGCGACGACGAGTTCCCGACGCCCGTGTCCGACCCCGAGGCGGACGGCCTGCCCGACACCGCCGACGACGACTCGACCGCCCACGACGACGTGGCGACCGGGCGGGAGGCGGACGGTCCGGACCCGGCCCAGTTGCCAGGTGACCGCACGCCGGTGGCCGTCGACCGGTTCGGCACCACGGCCGAGGAGCAGCTCGACGGTGAGTCGCTGGACTACAAGCTCGACCGGGAGCAGTACGAGCGGCCGGCCGACGACCCGCTGGCCGGCCCGGTGGATCCGGACATCGCGGCGGAAGCCGACAGCGAGGAGGCCGCGGCACAGGCCCAGCTCGACGCGGACGTGATCGATCCGGGGCCGACCTCGGACCCGAACTCGCCGGTCTCCATCTACGACCACGGCCAGCTCGGCACGGTGGCCGGACACGAGGTGGGACGGCTCGTCGAACCGGACGAGGGGGTCCGCAGCGACCAGGAGAGCGATTCCGTCGCGTACGACGCGGGGGCCGCCGGTGGTGGGGCCAGCGCCGAGGAGCTGGCGATCCACGAGACCCGCCCGCCCGAGGCGCACTGACCCGGGGCGGTCACTCGTCCAGACCCTGCTCGATCGCATAACGGGTCAGCTCGACCCGGTTGTGCAGCTGCAGTTTGCCCAGGGTGTTCTGGACGTGGTTCTGCACGGTCCGGTGGGACAGCCCGAGCCGCCCGGCGATCTGCTTGTAGGACATGCCCTTGGCCACCAGGCGCAGCACCTCGGTCTCCCGCTCGGTGAGTCGGGGTGCCGCGCCGCCGCGGCCGGCCGGGCCGCCCTCGGTGGGGTCGGCGGCGAGCCGGCGGTACTCGCCGAGGACCAGCCCGGCCAGCCCGGGGGTGAAGACCGGCTCGCCGGCGGCGGTCCGGCGCACCGCGTCCAGGAAGTCGGCCGGCGCGGCCGACTTCAGCAGGTAACCGGTGGCACCGGCCTTCACCGCGTCGAGGACGCCCTGCTGCTCCGCGCTGGCCGAGAGCATCAGCACCCGTACGTCGGGCAGCACCACGCGCAGCCCGTGGATCACCTCGACCCCGGAGATGTCCGGCAGTTGCAGGTCCAGGACGACCACGTCGGGACGCGCCGAGGCGGCCACCCGGACCGCCTGCCGCCCCTCGCCGCTGGTGGCCACCACCAGGTGCCCGGCCTCGCCCAGGTCGCGGGCCACCCCCTCGCGCCACATCGGGTGGTCGTCGACCACCATCACCCGGATCACCGGTCGGTCCGCTCGACGGTCAGTTCCACCTCGGTGCCGTGGCCCGGCGCGGAGTGGATCCGCACCGATCCGCCGAGGTCGGCGACCCGGCCCCGGATGGACTGCGCGACACCGAGCCGGCCCTGGTGGGCCGCCTCGACCAGCCGGCCCTGCGGCATGCCCGGTCCTTCGTCGCGTATCGAGACCGTCACTGTCGTCTCCTCATCCTCGATCAACACCCAGGCCCGGCCGCCGGCGTGCCGGTCGACGTTGTCCAACGCCGCGCCGGCCGCCGCGGCCAGTTCCCGGGCCACCCGGGCGGGCAGCGGCACCGGCGTGGCGGGGGCCGACACCGAGACCGTCGCCGAGGCGTACCGGCCCAGCAGGGTACGCAGGTCCAGGGTGCCGGAGGGCGACGACCCCGGCTCGTCGTCGGCGGCCGACCGGCTCGGGTCCCCGCTGATCAGTGCGCGCAACGCCGCCTCCTGCTCACCGGCGAGCCGGGCCAGTTCACCCGCCTCGCCGTCGAGGGCCGCCCCGCGCCGTTGCACGAGGGCGAGCACCTGGAGCACCGAGTCGTGGATGCCCCGCGCCAACCGTTCCCGTTCCCGGGTCGCGGCCTCCAGCTCCACCGCCCGTTGCAGACGCTGCTCGGCGGTCACCGCCAACCGGGCGACGTGGCCGACCACCCCGCCGGCGAGGAGGATCAGGATGGCGCCGGTGAACGACGAGTTGTTGAGCCGCTCCCGGGTCACCAGCAGGTCCGTCCCGGCGACCAGCAGGGCGGCCACCGTGCCCCGTCGCCGGCCACCGGAGACGGCCCAGGCCAGCACCGGCCCGCCGAGCCAGGCCACGGCGAGGGTGGGCACGCCGGCGGCCAGCGCCGCGCGGCCGACCACCCAGGGGGTGACGAGCAGGACACCGAGCACCACCAGCAGGTCGGCCAGGAGCAGCGGCCAGCGCCGCCAGGCCGGCCGGGCGTAGGCCACCGCGCTCAGTACGCTCCAGGCCAGCATCACCAGCAGGACCACGAACGCCGCCAGCGGGCGGGCGTACCGGTGGGCGTCGCGCAGGACCAACGCGCAGACGTACGCCAGCGAGGCGAAGCGGAACACCGCGATGGCCCGCCACAGCGGTCCTTCGAGACCGCCGGGCGAGGACATGGCGACACCATGCCACAGGCGGGTCAGCTGCCCGAACGGACGACCGACCACTGCCAAATGATGCCACTTAAACCCACAAAAGCCGCAAATCACTCCTGGTCTCGGTCGCCAGGGTGGCACACGGCGAATGCGGATACCCGCACACCGCGTACGGTTGTGCCCATCGAACCTTTCGTCCTCATCGCCGAAGCCTTCGACGAAGGCCGGGTGACCGAGTTACGCCACTCGGTCACCTCCTGCGCGCATGCCGCCGGACTACGCGGTCAGGGCCTGGACGACTTCGTGCTGGCGGTCAACGAGCTGATCACCAACGCGGTCCGGCACGGTGGCGGCCAGGGCTGGCTGCGGTTGTGGCCGGCCGCCGGACAGCTCGTCTGCGAGGTAGCCGACCACGGGCCCGGCATCAGCACGCAACGCCTGGACGACCGGAGCCGCCCCGCGCCGGAGACCGCCGGAGGCTGGGGCCTCTGGCTGGCCCGGGAACTGAGCGACGCCATGGAGGTCGAGACCGGGCTCTCCGGCACGACCGTCCGGATCAGCGCCGCGATCACCGTCCTGGCCGAGCAGACCGGCGAGCACCAGGCCGGCCACCGGGCGGGGCAGGCCGACACCGCCTGACGCGCCTCCGGCGGCCCGCGCGGAGACTGCGCGCCGGCCCCGGTTTCGGTACGGTGCCGGGGTGACCCCCCAGTACGTCGCCGCCATCGACCAGGGCACCACCTCGTCCCGGTGCATCGTCTTCGACCGGGCCGGAGACATCGTCTCGGTGGCGCAACGCGAGCACCGGCAGATCTTCCCCCGGCCGGGCTGGGTGGAGCACGACGCCGCGGAGATCTGGGAGAACGTCCAGCTGGTGGTCCGGGAGGCGCTCGCCGCCGCCGGCACCGACCCGGGCGGGCTCGCCGCGGTGGGCATCACCAACCAGCGGGAGACCACCGTCGTCTGGGACCGGGCCACCGGCCAACCGGTGGCCAACGCCATCGTCTGGCAGGACACCCGCACCGGGCCACAGCTGCGCGAGCTGGAACGCGGTTACGGCGAGCAGCGGCTACGCGAACGGACCGGGCTCATCCTGGCCACGTACTTCGCCGGCCCGAAGCTGCGGTGGTTGCTGGAGCACGTCGACGGGCTGGCCGAACGCGCCGAACGGGGTGAGGTCCTCTTCGGCACGATGGACAGCTGGCTGATCTGGAAGCTGACCGGCCGGCACGTCACCGACGTCACCAACGCCAGCCGGACCATGCTGATGGACCTGCGTACCCTCGACTGGGACCCCGAGCTGCTCGACGCCCTGGGGGTGCCGGCGGCGATGCTGCCGCAGATCCACTCCTCCGCCGAGGTGTACGGCACCGCCGGCGGGGTGCTCGAAGGGGTGCCGGTGGCCAGCGCCCTCGGCGACCAGCAGGCGGCCCTGTTCGGGCAGACCTGCTTCCAGGCGGGCGAGGCCAAGTGCACCTACGGCACCGGCAGCTTCCTGCTGCTCAACACCGGCACCGGGCCGGTCACCTCCAGCCACGGCCTGCTCACCACCGTCGCGTACCGGATCGAGGGTCAGCCGGCCGTCTACGCCCTGGAGGGGGCGATCGCGGTGACCGGGTCACTGGTCCAGTGGCTGCGGGACAACCTCGGCCTGATCTCCACCGCCGGCGAGGTGGAGGAGCTGGCCCGCACGGTCGAGGACAACGGCGGCTGCTACGTCGTACCCGCCTTCTCCGGGCTGTTCGCGCCACACTGGCGGCCCGACGCCCGCGGGGTGATCGCCGGCCTGACCGGCTACATCACCAAGGGGCACCTGGCCCGCGCGGTGTTGGAGGCCTCGGCCTGGCAGACCCGCGAGGTGGTCGACGCGATGAACGCCGACTCGGACGTGGCGCTGCGCCGGTTGCGGGTGGACGGTGGGATGACCGCCAACGAGCTGCTCATGCAGTTCCTCGCCGACGTGCTGACCGTACCGGTGGTCCGCTCCCGGATCACCGAGACGACCTGCCTCGGCGCCGCCTACGCCGCCGGTCTGGCCGTCGGCTTCTGGCCGGATCTGGCCACCCTGCGGGCACAGTGGCGCTCCGACGCCCAGTGGGAGTCCGCCATGGACCCCGGTGACCGCGAGCGCGAGCTGCACCAGTGGCGCAAGGCGGTACGACGCACCCTGGACTGGGTGGAGTGACCGGTCAGTCCCAGCGGTTGCCGGTCAGCTTCTCGTACACCTCGACGTAGCGCGCCCGGGTGGCCTCGACCACCTCGGCCGGCACCTCGGGGGCGGGGGCCTGCTTGTCCCACCCGCTGCCGGCGGCCCAGTCCCGGACGTACTGCTTGTCGAAGGAGAACTGGGCCCGACCCGGCTGGTACGACTGCGCCGGCCAGAACCGCGACGAGTCCGAGGTGAGCACCTCGTCGGCGAGGACCAGGGTGCCGTCCGGCGCCCAGCCCAGCTCGATCTTGGTGTCGGCGACCAGGATGCCCCGGTCGGCGGCCAACTCCGCACCCCGGCAGTAGACGTCGATGGTGATCTGGCGCAGCCGCTCGGCGGTCTGGGCCCCGACCTTCTCCACCACCTCGGCGAAGGAGATCGGCTCGTCGTGGGCACCGGCCGGCGCCTTGGTGGAGGGGGTGAAGATCGGCTCCGGCAGGATCGACGCCTCGACCAGCCCCCGGGGCAGCTCCAGCCCGCTGACGGCACCGGTGCGCTGGTACTCGGCGAACCCGCCACCGGTGAGGTAGCCCCGGGCCACGCACTCGACCGGGACCATCTCCAGCCGACGACAGCGGATGGCCCGGCCGGCGAACTCGGCCGGCACGTCGGTGCTGGAGATCACGTGGTTGGGCACCAGGTCGGCGAGCTGCTCGAACCACCACAGCGACAGCGCGGTCAACAGCCGTCCCTTGTCCGGGATCGGCGTCGGCAACACGACGTCGTAGACCGAGATGCGGTCGGAGGCGACCAGGATCAGGTCGTCACCGTCGGTGTAGAGATCCCGAACCTTACCCGAGTGCAGAAGTTCCACGCGCCTAGTACATCACGCGCCACCGCGGTGTCCGGAAACCCCACCGCAGTCGTACCCGCTGGGTACCCGGCGGTCACGGACCGCGACCGTCGTCGATCCGCTGACCGTACGGACCGGCCATCGTTGCCGGTCCGGCCGATGGGTCGACGTTGACACCCACGCGCGTCACCTGTGTAAATGGTCCGACCGCGTGCACCTGCCCGGCACCGAGGAGCCTCCCCTTGCCCGCCGCCCGACACCCTCTCCTGTCCCCTCCGGACGCCGATCCCGGCCGCCGGCGGCTGCTCGCCGCCGCCCTGGGACTGCCGGTCCTCGGCGCCGGCGCGCTCACCGGCTGCCAGGCCGACCGGGCCGCCCCGGTCCGCGAGGAGCCGGTGGAACTCTCCATCTTCTGGTGGGGCAACCAGCTCCGGGCGGAGCTCACCGAGCGCGCCCTGCGCCTCTACACCGCCCGCAATCCCCAGGTCACCTTCCGGGTCACCTGGCAGGCCAACAGCGGCTACTACGAGCGGCTCGCCACCCAGGCCGCCGCCGGCAACGCACCCGACCTGCTGCAGATCGACGACAACTTCCTCGCCGAGTACGCCCAACGGGAGATCCTGCTCGACCTCAGTGGACACGTCGCGGACAGCCGACTGGACCTGAGCGGCCTGCCCGAGAGCCTGGCGAGCTACGCCGAGGTGGGTGGCCGGACGATGGCGGTGGCCGCCGCCCAGAACACCCCCGCGCTGGCCTTCAACCGCAGCCTGCTGCGCCGGCTCGGCCAGCCCGAGCCGCAGATCGGGATGTCCTATCAGGAGTACCTGAGCTGGGCCGACCAGGTCACCCAGGCCAGCGGCGGCAAGGTCGCCGGCACCATGGACCCCTCCGGGGACTACCGGCCGTTCTGGCTCTGGCTGCGCTCGCGCAACGCCGAGCTGTACCGGGGCCGGCGGCTCGGGTTCGACGCCGACGACGTGGTCGACTGGTTCGACCTCTGGCAGCGCGCCCGTTCCGCCAAGTCCACTCCGAGGCAGGCGCTGGTGGACCGGGCCGCCGACGGCGACCCGTCCCGCCAACTCGTGGTCACCGGCGACAGTGCCGCCTCGTTCTGCTGGTCCAACCAGCTCGCCGACCTGCAGAGCCACACCGAGGACGAGATCGACCTGGTCAGCTGCCCCGGCCCACCCTCGGCACACTGGGCGCGGGCGTCGATGTACTGGGCGGCGTTCCGGGGCACCCGCCACGCGGACACCGCCGTCGACGTGATCAACTTCCTGACCAACAACCTGGCGGTGGGCGAGGCACTGGGCATCGAACGGGGGCTCAGCGCCAACCTCGGCGTCCGGCGGTACGTGCAGGACAACCTCACCGACGAGGCCGTCAAGCGCTCCGCCGCCTTCGAGGCGACCCTGGCCAGCCGGTTCGGGCCGGCGCCCGCGCCGCCACCGAGGGGGCACGGCAAGGTCCGCCGGTTGCTGACCGGTGCCGCGGAGAGCGTGCAGACCCGCCGCTCCACCATCCGGGCCGCCGCCACCCGCTTCGTCAACGAGGCCGGAGCGGCCCTCGCCGAGTGACCCGCCCGCCGGGTCAGCGGGGTGGGCCGCCGCGCCGGTTGCGGGTCAGCCGGAGCAGCAGCAGGACCACCGCGACGACCACCACCAGACAGCAGAGCAGCCCGATCACGCCGAACCCGCCCCGGGACCGCCGTCTGGCGGCCTCCAGCACCAGCTCACCGGTGCCACTGGACGCCCAGGCCGCGACGGGCACGAAGACCGACAGCGCGACCGTACCGAGGACCGCACCGAGCCGGCCCCACCATCTGCTCCACGAAGACATGACCTCATCCTCCCCGACCGGCGCAACGTCGGCAGCCCCGATCGCCCGGCCGGACGGACAGTGGTCGAAACCGGACACCCGGGTCGACCTCGGCCGGCGCACACGGCGAAGGCCCCGGAGAAGATCTCCGGGGCCTTCGGGTGGTAGCGGGGACAGGATTTGAACCTGCGACCTCTGGGTTATGAGCCCAGCGAGCTACCGAGCTGCTCCACCCCGCGTCGCTGGGAAAAGCTTAGCGCACCCCCGTCGGGAAGATCAGCCGGGGGGTCAGGACCGGAAGGAACCGGCCAGCAAACGCGGACGACCCCGAAGGGAACGGGCCTTCGAACGCGAACGGCCCCGAGGAGATCCTCGGGGCCGTTCGGGTGGTAGCGGGGACAGGATTTGAACCTGCGACCTCTGGGTTATGAGCCCAGCGAGCTACCGAGCTGCTCCACCCCGCGTCGGTAGGACAACCCTAGCGCACCACCCGCCGGCGGTGCAAAACGGCCCCGGAGAACCGGCGCGTGTACGGCGAAACCCGTGGTCACGGGAGCAACAGAGCTCCCACGGCCACGGGTTCGTCGAGACCGAACCGCTCCCCGGGTCAGCCGCTCGGGCTGGGCGCGGGCGTGCCCGTCGGACTGGCGGCCGGAGACGCCGGGGCGTTCGGGTTGCCCGCCTGCTGGGCCCGCTGGAACGCGGCCATCGCCTCGTCCAGCTGCTTCAGCGCCTCGCCGTACCGGGCGAAGTCACCGGAGGTCTGCGCGGCCCGGACCTCGGCGATCGCCGTCTGCACGGCCTGGGCCGCCTCGGCCAGATCACCGGTCAGCTCCGGGGTGGTGCCCGGTGACGGCGGCGGGGTCGGCGAGGCCGGCGGCGTCTCGTCGTCCCCGGCCGGCGGCGCGGGCGTCTGGTTGCCCGCCCGTTCACCCTGCTCGACCAGCGCCTTGATGCCCTCCGACACGTTGTTGGCAAGCACCACGTACGAGCCGCCGTCGCCGTACGACATCAGCACCCGCTGCAGCAGCGGCGGCGCGTTCTCCTGGTTGGTCTTGACGTAGACCGGCTCGACGTAGAGCATCCCGTTGCCGAAGGGCAGGGAGAGCAGGTTGCCGTACTGCACCTGGGCCTGGTTCGAGGAGAGCAGGTTCAGCTGCTGCCGGATGTCGGCGTTGTTGGTCATCTGCTGGTGCACCTGCACCGGCCCGGAGATCCGGGTCTGGTCGGGCAGGTCCAGCACCTCCAGTCGGGGCTGCCCGTCGACGTACGACCCGCTGATCAGCGCGGCGAGGTTCTGCCGCCCGTTCGGAGTGACCGCCGAGGTCAGCTGGAACCTCGGCCCGTCCTGACCGGGGAACTGGGTGTAGAGGTAGTACGGGGGCTGCCGCTGCCCGCTGTCCGGGTTGTCCGGCACGCTCGGCACCTGCCAGAAGTCCTGCGCCGAGTAGAAGTCCCCCGGATCGGTCACGTGGAACTTGGTGAGCAGGTTGCGCTGCACCTTGAACAGGTCCGCCGGGTAGCGGAAGTGCTCGCTGAGCTCGGCCGGGATCTCCGACTTCGGCCGGACCAGGTCACCGCCGAAGGCCTTGTTCCACGCCTTGAGCACCGGATCGTTGTCGTCGAACTCGTACAGCCGAACGGTCCCGTCGTACGCGTCGACAGTCGCCTTCACCGAGTTGCGGATGTAGTTGACGTTCTCCCGGGCCAACTGGAAGGTGCCCCGGCCGGTCAGCTCGTCGGCGGTCTCCTGCTGGAGGTTGACCCGCTCGGCGTACGGGTAGGTCGCGGACGTGGTGTAGCCGTCGATGATCCACTGGATCCGGCCGTCGACCACCGCCGGGTACGGGTCACCGTCAACGGTCAGGAACGGGGCGACCTTCTCCACCCGGTCCCGCGGGTTGCGGATGTAGAGCAGCTTGGAGTTCTCGTTCACCCGGTCGGAGAGGAGGAAGTTCGACTCCTGCTCCTTGATCGCGTACAGCAGTCGGCGGGGGAACGACCCCACGTCGACGCCGCCGCTGCCGGTGTAGGTGTAGAACTCGCCGGTACCGGTGCTCTCACCCTCGCTGTCGCCGACCGGGCGGTCGAACTCCGCGTTGCGCTCGGGGTCGGTCTGCCCGACGATCGCGTAGTCGCCCGGCTCCATCCGCTCGCCGTAGTAGACCCGGGGCTGCTCGGTCGGGATGGTGTCGGCGCGGGCGGTGCAGAGCTCGCCCTGGGCGTTCTGCTCCTCCTGCTGGTCGTTGGCGTCGTCGAGGAAGCCGGAGACGAAGAACGGCTGCCCGCCGCAGACCACCCGGTTGGCCGGGGCCGCGACCAGCCCGTACCCGTGGGTGTAGACGGTGTGCCGGTTGATCCAGGTGTCCTGCTGGTTGCTGAGCTGCCGGTAGTTGATCTCCCGGAGGCCGACCACGTAGTCCTGGGTGGTGCCGTTGACGGTGTACCGGTCGACGTCGAGCTTCTCGCCGAAGTCGTAGAACTGCCGGACCTGCTGCCGCTGGGTGTAGGTCTCGGAGACCAGCTGCGGGTCGAGCAGGCGGATGTTCTGCACCACCGCGGTGTCGGTGGCCAGGCTCGCCGGTGGGGTGAGGTTGTTGGCCGCGTACCTGACCGGTTCGGTGCCGGCGAGCCCGAACGACGCCCGCGTCGCGTCGATGCTGCGCTGGATGTAGGGCGCTTCCTTGTCCTTCTCGCTCGGCCGGACCTCGAAGGTCTGCACCGCCCACGGGTAGATCCCACCGATCGCCACCGCGGAGACCCCGAGCAGGGCGAGCGAGATGCCCGGCCAGACGAGGTTACGCATCACCGCGTTGGAGAAGACGACGATCGCGATCGCCACCACGACCGAGATGTAGGCGAGGATCTCCTTGGCCGGCAGCAGCGCGTTGACGTCGGCGTAGCCGGCGCCGTAGAGGTTGACGCCGTCGTTGTACTCCAGCAGCATCGCCCGCCGGTCGAGCACGTACGCGACCGCCTTGAGCCCGACGAAGACCGCGACGAGGGTGGTGACGTGGGCGCGGGCGGCGTTGGTCATCCGGTCGCCGACGCCCTGCAGCCGGATCCCGCCGAAGATGTAGTGCACGGCCAGCGCCCCGAGCAGGGCGAGCACCACCATGGTGAAACCGACCCCGAGCAGGTAGCGCCAGAACGGCAACTGGAAGACGTAGAAGCCGATGTCGATGCCGAACTCGGGATCGTCCACCCCGAAGTCGCCGCCGTTGCGGAAGAGTAGCCACTGGCTCCACCGGCTCTGCGCGGACAGCCCGGCGAAGATCCCGACGACGACCGCCACCAGCGTGATCCAGAGCCCCAGCCGAGGCCCGAGGAGCATCCGGTACCGCTCCAGGGTGGCCTGCTCGGCGGAGTGCGGCCGCAGACTGGGCCGCAGCCGGTGGGCCAACCAGAGGTTGCCGCCGATCAGCGCGGCCATCAGCACGCCGATGGTGAGGAAGAGCAGCAGCCGGGTGGTCAGCACGCTGGTGAACACGTCGGTGAAGCGGACCTCGTCGAACCACAGCCAGTCGGTCCAGACCTGCACCCCCCAACTGAGCAGGCTGAACAGCACGAACACCCCGACCAGCACGCCGATCGTGACGCGTCCGCGTCGGCTCATCCTCGGCAGGGGGCTGCTACGCATGACCACTGTTTGGCTCCGCACGCTCGATGTGATCGGCTCCGACCAGGCACCCCAGAGTACGGGGTGTTCCTGAACGCGTACGGTCAAGGTCTGGCCACGCCAGCTGTGTTGCACACCGGCGGCCGGGCGCACCCGGCCCGGTCGATGCCGCTGATCGAGATCGGTCGGTCGGTGCCGGGCGGGCCCCTCCGGGAGCGGGCGGGTGGCGCGTGCGGGTCAGCAGCGGACGGGTTGACCCCCCGAGCGGACCGCCGCCAGGGCGGTGAGCGCCTCGTCCAGCGAGCCGACCCGGAGCAGGGGCAGGTCGGGCTGGGGGTTGCGCAGCGCCTCCGCGCAGTTGTCCGCCGGCACCAGGAAAGCCTCCGCCCCGGCCTGCTTCGCCCCGACCAGCTTCTGGGCGATGCCGCCGATCGGCCCGACCCGGCCCTCGTCGTCGATGGTGCCGGTACCGGCGATGATCTTGCCCCCGGTCAGGTCCTCGGGCTCGATCTTGTCCACGATGCCGAGGGCGAACATCAGCCCGGCGCTCGGCCCACCGATGTCCCCCAGGTCGATCTTGAGGGTGAAGGGGTGCGGCTGCTCCTGGGCGATCTCCACCCCGATGCGCGGCCGGCCGTCCTGCTCCCGGCTGGTCACCGTCGCCGTGGCGGCCGCCCCCGACCGGGTGTAACCGATGGTCAGCGCGGTACCCGCCGGGGCCGCCCGGACCAGCTCGGTCAGGCTCGCCGCGGTGGTCACCGGCTGCCCCTCGACGGAGGTCACCACGTCACCGACGCGCAGCACCCCGGCGGCCGGGCCGGCGGCCGCCACCGTCTTGACCACCACCTGGATCGGGTAGCCCAACTCGGCCAGGGCGGCGGTCTCGGCGCTGGTCTGGGAGGTCCGGAAGTCCTCCTCGTTGCGCTGCTTGACCTCCTGCTGCGACTCACCGGGCGGGTAGACCAGCTCGCGCGGCACCACCGCCCGGTCCGAGGAGAACCAACCGGCCAGCGCCGAGCGCAGCTTGACGCTGGGCTGCACCCCGACCGTGGTCAGCCGCA
Source organism: Micromonospora yangpuensis (assembly GCF_900091615.1). Lineage (NCBI taxonomy): Bacteria > Bacillati > Actinomycetota > Actinomycetes > Micromonosporales > Micromonosporaceae > Micromonospora > Micromonospora yangpuensis. The sequence goes on from NZ_FMIA01000002.1 coordinate 5,473,417, forward strand.
GCTGACCGGCGGAGGTGGAGGTCTCCCGCCCGGTGATCTGGATGACCTCGGTGCCGTCCTCGGTGCCCAACGTGTCGACGGTCGGCCCCGGACCGAGCACCACGTACGGAATGGGCGTAACCAGGACACCGACGCTCAACAGGGCGGTGAGCAGAGCACCGAGCAGGACGGTCACGCCACGACGTCTCATGCGCCAGAGCGTACCGACCGCGCCACCGGCGACCGGCGCGCGCCGCGACTTCGCCCTCAGCGCAACGCCGGTGGGGCCGACCTGGGGCGCGGCCCGCGTACCGTAGACGTCGTGCCTGATATTCCGTTCGGTTTCGCGCTCCCGGGTGGGCAACCACCAGACCCCAACGACCCCGCGCAGATGCAGCAGTTCATGTCCCAACTGCAGCATCTCTTCGCCGCGTCGGGCGGCGGCCCGGTCAACTGGGACCTGGCCCGGCAGGTGGCCGCCAGTCAGCTCGCCGCGGTGGGTGATCCGGCGGTCTCGCCGTTCGAGCGCAACGCGGTCGAGGAGGCGTTGCGGCTGGCCGACCTCTGGCTGGAGCCCGCCTCCGACCTGCCGTCGGGCATCCAGAACTCGGTAGCCTGGAACCGCAACGAGTGGATCTACCGGACCCTGGACGTCTGGCGCAAGCTCTGCGACCCGGTCGCCAGCCGGATGGTCGGCGCGATGGGTGACCTGGTGCCCCCGGAGGCCCGCGCCCAGCTCGGCCCGATGCAGTCGATGGTCGCCACCCTGGGCGGCGCGCTCTTCGGCGGTCAGCTCGGCCAGGCGCTCGGCTCACTCGCCGCCGAGGTGCTCTCCGCCGGCGACATCGGGCTACCGCTCGGCCCGGCCGGCACGGCCGCGCTCATCCCGGCCAACATCCGCGCGTACGGCGAGGGCCTGGAGCTGCCCGAGGACGAGGTACGCCTCTACGTCGCCCTGCGCGAGGCCGCCCACCAGCGGCTCTTCCAGCACGTGCCGTGGCTGCGCGGACACGTGCTCAGTGCCGTCGAGACCTACGCCGCCGGCATCCGGGTCAACCGGGAGGCGGTCGAGGAGGCGATGGGTCGGGTCGACCCGACCGACCCGGAGTCGATGCAGGCGATCGCGCTGGAGGGCATCTTCACCCCCGAGGACACCCCGGCGCAGAAGGCCTCGCTGGCCCGCCTGGAGACCGCCCTCGCCCTGGTCGAGGGCTGGGTGTGCCACGTGGTGGACAGCGCCGCCGCCGAGCGGCTGCCCAACGTGGTCCGGCTGGCCGAGGCGTTCCGCCGCCGTCGGGCCGCCGGTGGCCCCGCCGAGCAGACCTTCGCCGCCCTGGTCGGCCTGGAGCTGCGCCCGCGCCGGCTGCGTGAGGCCGCGGCGCTCTGGGCCGCCCTGACCGAGCACCGGGGCATCGACGGCCGGGACGCCCTGTGGGGGCACCCCGACCTGCTCCCCTCCGACGACGACTTCGCCGACCCGGTGGCCTTCGCCCGGGCCGAGCTGGACCTCGGCGAGTTGGAGAGCTTCGACTTCACCGCGCCGGGCGGCCCGCACGAGCAGGCACCGGGCGAGGCGCCGCGCCTCGCCGAGGAGCCCGGGGACGACGACAAGCGCCCCTGACCCGCGCACCGTCACAGCGTCACCGCCGGCTGGCCGGTGCCGGAGCCGGATCAGGCCGGTCGGTGCCGGAGCGGGATCAGGCCGGTCGGTGCCGGAGCGGGATCAGGCCGGTCGGCCGGCGTCGGAGAGCAGGGCTCGGGTGGCGTCCCAGCCCGGTGTCGCCGGGTCGAGCAGGGCCAGGTCGGCGGGGCCGCGCAGCCGGTGCCAGGCCGGCGTGACCGCCACCTGACCAGGCTGCGGTGCCGCCGCGCGCAGCGCCGCCGGCCGCCCGGTGTCCAGATCCAGGTCCGGCAACCACCCGGGTACGGGCAGCCGCACCGCGACGCCCAGCAGCCCGGGACCGCCCGCCCCGGAGCCGGCGTCGTCCGCCCCCGCGACGCCCGGGGCGACGGCGACCGGACGGCTGGTGAGCGGGCGGAGCAGCTTGGCAAGGGTCAGCCCCGGCAGGTCGGGCGCGTCGGCGGCCACGACAGCCGCCTGGTCGTACCCGTCGAGCAGGCCGAGCACGGCAGTCGGTGTCGGTCGCGCCACCTCGTGCACCGCCGTACCCGGCCAGACGACCGCGTCGGCGAGCCACCGGTCGGCGGGCGTCACCGCCACCGCGGTCTCCACCTCGTTGAGGGTGGCGAGCAGGTCGACGACATCCTCGGCGAGGGCCGTGCGCCAGTCAACCGGATCGATGCCCGGCGGTGACCAGGTCACCGGGGCGAGCAGCGCCACCACCACACGTCGAACCACTCACCGACCCTAACCGGTCAGTCGGCGAGCGGGACGCCGGAGACCGCCGCGACGCCCTCCAGGTAGCCGCGCGCCCGTTCCGTCTTCGGGTAACGCCCGACCAGGGCCCAGAACCGGGCGTTGTGGCTGGGCACGATCAGGTGGGCCAGTTCGTGCAGCAGCACGTAGTCGAGCACCCAGTCCGGCATGTCCTGCAGCCGGTGGGAGATCCGGATGGTCCGGTCGGCCGGGGTGCAGGAGCCCCAGCGGCCGTTCTGGTTGCTCACCCACCGGACGCTGGCCGGCACCGCCTGCGGGCCGTACTCGCCGAGGTGCTGGTCGATCAGCCGGGCGGCCCGGGTGAGCAGCTCGGTGTCCGAGCGGCCCAGCCGACCCTCGCGGGCGGCGAGCCGGGCCAGCATCCGGTCCACCCACTCGCTCTCCTCGGCCCGGGAGAACTGGTCCGGGATGAGCACGACGACCCGCTCACCGTCGCGGTAGGCGGACACCGTACGTCGCCGACGCTGACTGCGCCGTACCTCGACGACCGGCTTCCGCGCCCCCGTCATCAGTGGGCCGCGCAGCCTCGGAATCCTGTCACGAGGAAAAGCTAATGCGTACTGACCAGGGATCCGCAAGGGTCAACCGCTCGACACGCGCCCGGAAAGTGGTGATTGGTCGTTAGGAGTCCTAAAAAATTATCCGTGACGCCGCTCCGAATGGTCTTCATCACCCTTCGTGGCGGGCACCCGGCCGGACCGGACGGTCCACCCGGGCGGTGCGGCCGGCCAGCCACGGGGGCGGCGCAGGGGCACCGATGAGGGGGTTCGCCCGGCGTGTCCCCGCCAAACTGACTTATCCGACCTTATTCGCCATGCACACTCTCGACGTCGACTTCCTCACAGTGTCGATGCACGCCTGACATGGAACTGCCCAGACCTGGGTAGGGTCCGCGGACCAGCGGTCATGAGCATGATCGTGGAGCAAGACCCAGCGCCGGTGCCCCCGTGGGCCCGCCGCCGGGGGCAAACCGCCGGCACGGCAATGACCGGCGGACTAGACGAGGAGGGCACCGTGGCCGATCAGGCCCAGACCTACAACGGTTACTGCGTCAAGTGCAAGGAGAAGCGGGACTTCGAGGGACACGTCGAGGTCTCGAAGACCGGGATGAACATGGCAAAGGGCAAGTGTCCGGTTTGCGGGACAACAGTGAACCGGATCCTGGGCAAGGCGAAGGTCTGACCGTACGAACCCGAGGGGAGGGTGGCCCGACCGGCCACCCTCCCCTCGGCATGTCGGCTACCCGACACGGTTACCGACCGGTTGTGGATAACTCAGGATTTCCTGTGGACAGCCCTGGACAGGGTGCGCCACACCTGTGGAAAACGAGCGACGGAGAGCGGGGATGCGGTGACTATCTGTCGACATGACCCGCGCCATCCTCCCCCGCCCCACCCTGCTGCCCGGTCTCGCCCGGCTCTGGCGTGACCGGCACACCCTGCAGCTCGGCGTCGAGCCCGGCCGGGCGGTACTGCTGGAGATCGCCAACCCCCGGGCGGCCCGCCTGCTCGACCTGCTCGACGGCAGCCACAGTGTGCGCAGCATCCTCGGGCACGCCTCGGTGAGCGAGGTGGCACCGGAGGAGGCCCGCGGGCTCCTCGACGCCCTGCACGCCGTCGGGCTGGTCGTACCCGCGCACACGCTGCTGCCCCGGGACCTCGCCGGGCCCGCGCGGACCCGGTTGACCGGCGAGGCGGGGGCGCTCGCGCTCACCCCGCAGCCGCTGCCCGGCACCCCGGCCCAGGTGCTGCGCCGACGACGCGGTGCGCGGGTGGTGGTGACCGGCGCGGGTCGGCTCGGCGGGCCGGTCGCCGTCGCCCTGGCGCAGGCCGGCATCGGCCACCTCGACCTCGACCTGGCCGGCCAGGTACGCCCGTCGGACCTGGTCGGCACCGGGCTACCCGCCGCCGACGTCGGCCGGTCCCTCGCCGCCGCGGTCCGGGACGCGATCCGCGGCGTCGCACCGGGTACGGAGACCCGGCCGATCCGGCGCGGCCGGGCAGACCTGGTGCTGCAACTCGGCACGGACCGGCCCGCCGCCCTGCTCGCCACCGGGTACGCCCAGCGTCGACAGGCGCACCTGCTGTTGACCCTGCGCGGTGGCGTACCGGTGGTGGGGCCGCTGGTCCGGCCGCCTGCCGGTCCCTGCCTGAACTGCCTCGACCTGCACCGCACCGACCGAGACCCGGACTGGCCGTCGTTGGCCGCCCAGCTCGCCGTGGACGGCCGGGAGGAGGCCTGTACGGTCACCACCCTGCTCGCCGCCACCGCGTACGCCGCTGCCGAGGTCCTGGTCCAGCTCGACGGCGGCACCCCGGAGACGCTCGGACGGGCCGTCGAGATCGGCGCCGCCGGGCAGCTACGTCGGCGGGTCTGGGCCCCCCACCCGTCCTGCGGCTGCTCGGGTGGTCGGCGTCGGAGCAGCGCACCCGGCCGGTCCGCCGGGAGTCCGGACGAGCGGGGCGGTGAGCCGGGCGGTGAGCCGGACGAGCGGGGCCGGTGAGCCGGACGAGCGGGGCGGTGGGCCGGACGAGCGGGGCCGGTGAGCCGGGCGAGCGGGGCGGTGAGCCGGACGAGCGGGGCCGGTGAGCCGGGCGCGACGGTACCGACGGGCGAAGCCCGGGCGCGGAGCAGCAGCCAGCCCACCGAGTCGGTAACAATGGCCGGGTGACCGACATCCCGCGCCGGGCTGTGTCCCGGACCGCCAAGCTCGCCGCTCTGCCGCTCGGCTTCGCCGGGCGGACCGTCCTCGGCATGGGAAAGCGGGTCACCGGGATCGCCTCCGACGTGATCTCCGCAGAGATCCAGCAACGCACCGCCGAACAGCTCTTCAGCGTGTTGGGCCAGCTCAAAGGCGGTGCGATGAAGTTCGGTCAGGCCTTGTCGGTCTTCGAGGCGGCCCTGCCCGAGGACATCGCGGCCCCGTACCGGCAGGCGCTCACCAAGCTCCAGGAGGCGGCCCCGCCGCTGCCGGTCGCCAGCGTGCACAAGGTGCTCGCGGAGCAGCTCGGCCCGGACTGGCGGGAGCGGTTCGCCGAGTTCGACGACGTACCCGCGGCGGCGGCCAGCATCGGGCAGGTGCACCGCGCCACCTGGCGGGAGGCCGACGGCACCACCCGGGACGTGGCCGTCAAGATCCAGTACCCGGGCGCCGGTGACGCGCTGCTGGCCGACCTGAAGCAGCTCTCCCGGCTGGGCGCGATGTTCCGGGCGATCCAACCCGGGCTCGACATCAAGCCGCTCCTGGCCGAATTGCGGGAACGGATCACCGAGGAGCTCGACTACGAGCTGGAGGCCGAGTCGCAACGCGCCTTCGCAGCCGCGTACGCCGACGACCCGGAGATCTTCATCCCGCCGGTGGTGTCGTCCGCGCCGCGGGTCCTGGTCACCGGGTGGGTCGAGGGCCGGCCGCTGGCCGACATCATCCGCGAGGGCACCGAGCAGGAACGCGACGAGGCGGGGCGGCTGATGGCCACCCTGCACCTGTCCGCACCCTCGCGCGCCGGGCTGCTGCACGCCGACCCGCACCCGGGCAACTTCCGCATGCTGGCCGACGGCCGGCTCGGCGTGATCGACTTCGGGGCGGTCGCCCGGATGCCCGAGGGCACGCCGGAACCGATCGGCCGGATCGCCGGGTTGGCCCTGCGCGGCGAGGCGGAGGCCGTGGTGGCGGGGCTCCGCGAGGAGGGCTTCGTCAGTACGACCGAGGAGATCGACGCCCAGGCCGTGCTGGAGTTCCTCCAGCCGGTGTTGGCACCGATCGCCGAGGAGGAGTTCCGGTTCACCCGGGCCTGGCTACGGGCCGAGGCGACCCGGCTGGCCAACCCCCGGTCCCCGGCGTACCAGCTGAGCCGACAGCTCAACTTGCCGCCGTCGTACCTGCTCATCCACCGGGTGACGCTGGGCTCGATCGGGGTGCTCTGCCAGCTTGAGGCGAAGGCGCCGTACCGGGCGATCCTGGCCCGCTGGTTGCCCGGCTTCGCCCCGACCCCCTGACCCGTCCCGGCCTCCAGCCCGCTGGACCCGCGCCGCCGTCTGGCCCCGCCCCGCCGTCTGGCCCCGCCCCGCCGTCTGATCGCGCCGCCGTCTGACCCCGCGCCGCCCCGGCTCAGTCCCGCACCACCCCGGCCCGCCCGTCGAGGTGTGAGAAGGGCCCCCTGCTATACCGAAAGCGTTAACAGGGGGCCCTTCCTTACCGGGGTTAGCGGGTGCCTAGGTCCAGGGCCGACTGGCGGCGGCCGTTCATGGCGACGGTACGGGCGGATCGGGTTGCCTCAGTGCTCGTGGTGGTACGACCGGCCTGAGGCCGAGGCATTCGAGCCCGGGACAACGCTTCGTGGAGTAGTTGCATCTCGACGGCTCCGTTCGGGTGGTGCAACAGCACGGACATCAGTTCGCTGATCGCCGGTACGGAACCGGCCGGGACACTGGTGAGGAACATGTCAGGCCGCCAACCGGACCGCGTTGCGCTGGTCCGACAGCCCGCTCGCGGCCAGCCGCGCCTCGGCCTCGGCCCGCAGCGCGGCGTCCCGGGCGAGGTCGTCCTTACGTGGACGGCCCCGGGGCCGCTTACGCGGTACGACCGCGCCACGCTCGAAGATCTCGCCGCCCCAGACACCCCACGGCTCGGCCCGCTCCGCCGCGCCGGCCAGGCACTCGACGCGCAGCGGGCAGTCCCCGCAGAGCGACTTGGCCAGCTCGAGCTCGGTCGGCGAATCGGAGAACCACAGGTCGGGGTCGACCTTCCGGCAGGGCAGGCTCGCCTCCAGCTCGACGTTCACGTCGAGGGTGGCCAATGCCAGGCTCATCGCCCGGTCACCTCTCTCTCACTTCGATCTTGTCGATCGCTTCGACGTACTGCTATGAGCAGAAAAAACGGAGGCCGCGGATCCCGGTAGCGGGTTCCGCGGCCTCGAGGTGAGCCGGTGGTCTGAGAATCAGACCGGTCTCCCTCGAGGTGGAACACCGCGGACGTCCAGCCGCTTCATGGCATTCGGGGCACCCTTGCCCGCGAAGCCACTGGTCCCCTCGACTCCGGTTGGCGCGACGGTGAGGGTCAGCTCGGGCTGAACCTCGACCTGGTGCACCTGCGGATCCGACAGTGGTGCCACGGTCAGCAGGACCGGGGCAGCCGACCACGTGGCGAGGCCAACGGGCTGCGCCTTCGGACGCTCATACGTGTAGATCTCCATCTGGCACACCCCCCTCACGTTCCCTCGGGTCGACTGGCTTCTCCACACTCGCCGATCGGCTGCCCATTGCCCCCTGAGCAGGGAGAATGGCGCCGCTCGCGTGGTGTGTCCTGAGGCTATTCCTCGCCCCGGGCCGAGGGCAAACGAATTACGGCGAGTTCTTGGAAGTTTTCTCAGAGCAGATCTCGTCGACGCTCGCGCCACCCACCAGGGCCAGCACCGCCGCCCCGTAGAGGCCCAGCTTGCGGGCCCCGATCCCGGCGATCGCGAGCAGTTCCTCGGTCCGGCCCGGTCGCCGTTCGGCCAACGCGACCAGGGTGGCGTCGGTGAAGATCACGTAGGCCGGCACCCGCTGCGCGCCGGCCACCCGCTGCCGCCAGTCACGCAGCCGGTCGTGCAGCTCCGGGTCGAGGTCGGACGGGCAGGTCGGGCAGCGCCCCAGCTTGCGGTCCGGCCCGGCGACGAGGGTCGCGCCGCAGATCCGGCAGACCACCACCTGGGCCCGTCGTCGCTCGATGCGCTGGGCCGGGGTGCCGGCCCGCTCGGCACCACCGGCCCGCTCGGTGCCACCGGCCCGCTCGGTGCCACCGGAGCGGTCCAGCTGCGGCAGGAAACGCGACGGCCGACGGGGCCGCCCACCGGGTGAGCGGGCCGAGGCGTACGACAGCCAGAGCCCCTGCCGGGCCCGGGTGATGCCGACGTAGAGCAGCCGGCGTTCCTCCTCCACCTGCTCGGCGGTGCGCGCGTAGGTGATCGGCAGGGTGCCCTCGGCGAGCCCGACCAGGAACACCGCGTCCCACTCCAGCCCCTTGGCCGCGTGCAGCGACGCCAGGGTCACCCCGTCGACGGTGGGCACGTGCTGCTGGCTGGCCCGCCGTTGCAACTCGTCGTTGAAGTCGGCGAGGGTCACCGGGGGTTGCACCGAGGCCGCCGGCCCGAGCGGCACCACCGCCGGGGTGGCGGCGTACTCCTCGGCGAGCTGGACCAGCGCGGCCAGCGCCTCCCAGCGCTCCCGGGCGGCACCACCGGCCGGCGGGGTGTCGGGCGTCCAGCCCACCGCCGACAGCGCCTCGACCACGGCGGTCGGCAGCGGCGTCTGGCCGGGGATGGACCGGGTGGCCGCCCGCAGGGCGACCATCGCCTGCCGTACCTCGGTCCGCTCGAAGAACCGCTCCGCGCCCTGCACCAGGTACGGCACCTCGGCCTCGGTGAGCGCCTTCTCGTACGCCTCGGACTGCGCGTTGGTCCGGAACAGCACCGCGATCTCCCGGGCCGGGGTGCCGGCGTCGATCAGCGACCGGCAGCGCGCGGCGACCGCGCCGGCCTCGGCCGGCTCGTCGGTGAAGATCCGCAGCTCCGGTTCGGGGCCGGTGGGGCGCTGGCCGACCAGCTCCAGCCGCAACCGGGCCTCGGTCCCCCGGGCCCGCGAGATCACCGCGTTGGCCAGCCCGACCACCTGGGGCGTGGACCGGTAGTCCCGGACCAGCCGGACCACCGTCGCCCCCCGGTGCCGACGGGCGAAGTCGACCAGGTACGACGAGGTGGCCCCGGTGAAGGAGTAGATCGTCTGGCTGGCGTCACCGACCACGGTCAGGTCGTCCCGACCGCCGAGCCACACCTCCAGCAGCCGCTGCTGCAACGGGTTGACGTCCTGGTACTCGTCCACGACGAAGTGCCGGTACTGGCCGCGGACCTGCTCGGCGACGTCGGGATGCTCCTCGATCCCCCACACCGCGGCGCGCAGCATGTCCTCAAAGTCGATCACCCCGTTGGACCGTTTGATCTGCTCGTACGCGGTGAAGACCTCGGCCACCTTCGCCGGGTCGTGCGGGGTGTCGCGCAGCGCCTTGGCCGCCGCCACCGCGTACTCCCCCGGCTCGACAAGCGAGGACTTGGCCCATTCGATCTCACCGGCCAGGTCCCGGGCGGCGGCCCGGTCGGTGCGCAGGCCGACCCGGGCGGCGGCGAGGGTGACCAGCCGGACCTTGCTGTCCAGCAGCTCGGGCATGGCCCGACCGGCCAGCAGCCGGGGCGCGAAGTACCGGACCTGCCGCAGTGCCGCCGCGTGGAACGTCCGCGCCTGCACCCCCGGGACCCCGATCAGCGCGAGCCGGCTGCGCATCTCGGCTGCCGCCCGGGCGGTGAAGGTCACCGCGAGCACGTGCCGGGCGGCGATCTCGCCGGTCAGCGACCGGTGCGCGATCCGGGCGGTCACCGCGCGGGTCTTCCCGGTGCCGGCGCCGGCCAGCACACAGACCGGTCCGGCCGGCGCGGTCACCGCGGCGCGCTGCTCCGGGTCCAGCCCGGTCAGCACCCGCTCGCCCGCCGAGTGAACCGCCACAGCCAGGAATCATCGCAGCTTCGGTTGACGTTGCAGTCTCTGGCTGGCCCGATCGTGAGCCAGTCGATCGTAGGTGCCGGACCGACCCGTTGGAGGACCCCAGATGTTGACCATGTATTCCACCCCGTGGTGCGGCTACTGCCACCGGCTCCGTTCCCAGCTGGACCGGGAGGGCATCGGGTACGAGGTGGTCGACATCGAGCAGGATCCGCAGGCCGCGGAGTTCGTGATGGGCGTCAACGGCGGCAACCAGACCGTGCCCACGATCCGCATAGTTCCCGCCAACGGCGGAGACGAGATCGTGATGACCAACCCCTCGATCGTACAGGTCAAGAATGCTCTGGCTCGTGCCAGTGCGGACATCAGTAGCTGATCGATTGCTCCCGTGGCCGCATACGCGGTCCAGGTGGCGCAGGAGGCCCCGGTGATGAGCCGGGGCTTCCCGCTGAATGCCCGAGCGCCTGCCAGGCGCTCTCCGCCTCAGCCTTGAGGTGTCGATGAAGGGTTGGGCGAGAGACGCCCAGTGCGTCAGCGATCGAGTCCGTCCTGATCAGACCAACGGTCGCCCGGCGGGAGCTACGTGGCATTGACAATGGGTGTCTCAGCTCAGTGGCGCGTCGCGGCCGTGGTGAGGAACGTGCGCCAGGCGGCCGGGGGTGAAGGTCAGGGGTGCGGCTTGAACCGGGTCCGGTTGACGTACGTAGTGAGGCTGAGTCGTCTGGGATGGAGCAGCATGACTGATGAGTGGGGTCTGGCGGATTTGCCGGGGCCAGATGATCCTTTCTGGCAGTTCAGCGACCAGGATTTCCCAGCTGTAGGGTTGGGAGACGCCGCGTTCGATGAGGAGTGGCTCGAAGGAATATTCGGCCCGCAGGAAGCGGCCGTGTCCGAAGGCTCGGCGGGTCACGGCCACAACGAGGTGGCACTGTCGGGTCCGTCGCAGGTGCCCCGGCCCCGGCAGCACGAAGGTCGTCACTACCGTGGCGCCCAGGAGTGGGCGGAAAGTATCGTCGAATACCACACCCTCGTCAATGGTGCGCCGCCCTCCGGTAGAGGAGCGGCCCGGGCGGTCGGACACGAAGCCACCTATGACCGCCTGGCACATCTCCGGAACGGTCACACCAAGATCTCGCCGGAGGAGGCCCGAGTCCTCTCGACGTTGTCCGGCGACTGGGCTTCCATCGTCTTTCCGGAAGGCGCAAAAGGTCGCCCTCACTACCTGCAGGCGCTGAAAGGCCGACCAGAGGTGCCTCGGCCCCGGCAGAGGCATCACCGTGGTGCCCGGGAGTGGGCGGATCGTATCGTCGATTACCACACCCTCGTCAGCGGCGCGCCACCCAACAGCCAGAGAGCGGCCCTGGCGGTCGGACACGAAGCCACCTATACCCGCCTGGCACATCTCCGGAACGGTGTTAGCAAGATTTCGCCGGAGGAGGCCGGAGTCCTGTCGGCGTTGTCGGGCGGCTGGGCTTCGGTCGTCTTTCCGGAAGGTGCGAAAGGTCGCCCCCACTATTTGGCGATGCTGTCGGAGGCACCGTCGGGTGGCTTCACGGCGGGTGTCGGAGCGGAGTCCAGTAGCGCCTACGGCGATCCACGGGAGGTCTCCCTTCTCGCGGCCCTGACCTCACCGGGAACCTCACCACAGTTGCGGGGGCGCTCGGCGCAGTCTCCTTCCATCGCGTTCCCGACGACGCCGTCCAGGGCGTTCTCACCACCCCGATGACGGCGACGAACCCTTCGCCGTGACGGTGCGATCGCATGATGGGCGAGCCGTCGTCGCCCCGCTCGACGGAACCATCAGCTCTCGCGTACTCGCCCAACAAGGACCGGTTGGTGAAGATCGTCTGCACCGCGTTCGGGAGCCACTGGGTGGCCTCGGGCATCCAAGTGCTCCCCCCGCTTAACGCTTCCAGCAGAGAAGGGCGCCCTTCTCACCGTTCCCGCGGTGGGTTTGCGGGTTGGTGGGCGCCTGCCACCCGGACCAGCGGCTGCGCTCGACGCGGGGCCGGGATCCGGGTGGCCGGCACCGACCCGACCAACCCGGTCGTCAGGGCAGCCCCGGTCGGCGTCGGCGCGGTGGTGCGCCCGACGGGCGGTACCGGTGGCGAGAGCCGGCGCCCCCGCCACAGGAACCCCCCGGCGGCCACCGTGACCACGCTGACCAGCAGGAACAGCAGCCGGTAGTCGAGCACCCCGACGAGCAGCGCGCCGACCCCGATCGACACCGCCTGTGGAGCGCCGACCGCCGAATCGGTGGCGGCGGTGACCCGACCCAGCAGGCCGGCCGGGGTGGCCGCCTGTACCAGCGTGTTCAGTCCCACCAGGCTCAGCGGCAGGGCCGCGCCGGTCACCAGCAGCGCGGCGAAGCCGAGGCGGGGGTCCGGGTACGCCAGCGCGCTGGTCGCCGCGCCGAAGAGGCCGACCCCGACGGCGATGGTGCCGACCTCGCCGATCCGGCGTACCACCCGGGCGGAGAGCAGCCCGCCGACGATCCCGCCCACCCCCTGCACGGTCACCAGCACGCTGACGAAGGCGGCGTCGCGTCGGAGCCCCTGGTCGACGTAGGCGAAGATCAGCGACTCGGTGAAGCCCATCACCAGGGAGGCCAGCCCGAGACCGAGCAGCGCCCGGCGCAGCGCGGGCTGGTCGGCCAGGTGCCGCAGCCCGGAGCCGAGCTGTGCCGACCAGCCCAGTCCCCGGGTCGACGGCACGGGCTCCGGGACCCGGAGCAGACCGGTAAGCACCGCGGCGACGCCGAAGCCGACCATGCTGAGCGAGGTCAACAGCCAACCGCCGGCCGCGGCGTAGAGCGCGGCCCCGGCCAGCGGACCCACCAACCGCAACCCCTGGCGTACGGTCTGCAGCGCGGCGTTGGCGTCGGCGAGCTGACCGGCCGGCACGATCGTGCGGATCAGCCCGTTGACCGTGGCGTTGACGATCACCTGGGAGAAGCTGTACAGGCCCGCCACCAGGTAGACCAGCCACACGTCGCCGGCGTCCCGGACGGCCAGCAGCGGGACGAGGACCAGGGCGGCGACGAGGTTGGCCCCGGCCAGGAACGGTCGACGGCGGTACCTGTCGATCACCCAGCCGACGAGTGGGGCCAGCACCTTCGGCGCGATGATGACGAACAGGGTCGCCCCGGCCAGGCCGTCGGAGCCGGTCAGGTCCTTGACCCAGATGGCGAGCGCGAGCAGCAGGGTCGACTCGGCGGCCCGACCGGCCGCCAGGGCCACGAAGAGCAGGCGGAAGTCGGGGTGGCGCAGGACGGTGCGCATGGTGGTCCTCCGGCGGGGGTGACGCGGGGTCGCAGCGAACGGAGCGGTCCCGTTCCGGACATCTTCGCTGGCATTTCCGCGAGACACGCGTCAGCCGAAGCTTCCTTCCCCGGCCGCGCCGTCCATACTTACCGTGGGGGGCGAATTTCATACGGTTACCGTCGTGTCTGCGACGGTCCACGGAGAAGAGGGCGATGTGCCTCCTGCCTCAGTCAGCCCGATCATGCGTCGCCGCAGGTTGGGTCAGCAGTTGCGCCGCCTACGCGAGCTTGCCGGGTTGACCGGCGAGCAGGTCGTCGAGCGGGTCAAGTGGGCTTCGGCCTCGAAGTTGTCCCGGTTGGAGAACGGCCGCAGCCGCCCCGACCCCGACGACGTCGAGGCGCTGCTGGCCCTCTACCAGGCCCCGGAGGAGATCCGCCGGGATCTTTCCACCATCGCCCGCGCCGCCGGTGACATGCGCGAGTGGCTGCGCCGGACGTACCCGGTGATGACCGAGCAGCAGCGCGGGTGGGCGCAGCTGGAGGCGGGGTGTGTGGAGATCTGCGAGTACAACCCGGTCCTGGTGCCCGGGTTGCTCCAGACGCCCGGGTACGCCCGGCTCCGCATCACCTCGGCCCGGTCGGTCGGTGAGGGGCGGGCCGACCACCTGGAGCTGGAGGTCCAGGCCCGGCAGGCGCGGCAGGCGTTGCTGGAGCGGTCGTTGGACGCGCCCCGCTACACCGCCGTGTTGGAGGAGGCGGCGCTCGGCCACCGGGCCGGGCCGCCCGAGGTGCTCCGGGAGCAGCTCGACAAGCTCCGCGAGCTGGCCACCCTGCCGAACGTGACGCTGCGCCTGCTGCTCCGGGACACCCGGATCGACAACTGGTACGTCCCGCCGACGGCGTTCTCGCTCTACCGTTTCGCCGATGAGCTCGACCCGGAGACCCTCGCCATCGAGGGGGGATACACCGACGTCGTGTCGACCGATACAAACATCATAAAGCCCTATAAAGTTGCTTTTGAGTGGCTTTGCTCAGCGGCGCTCTCGGTCTCGGAGACCCGGAGCTGGCTCGCCGAGGCCCACCAGCGGCTGGCCGGGACGGCGATCCGGCCCACGGTGGTCCCCGGGCCGACACCGGCACCGGTCCAGCGTCGCGGGGAGCACGGACGCCTGACCGACCGGTGATCCATCGGGCACCGCTGCGGGCAGCGTCCACCGGGCCGCACCCGTCCCATCGGAGCAGAACAGACCAGGAGCAGAAGCATGAACGACATCCGTACCAGTGCCGTGTTGGCAAGCGCGCCGTGGCGCACCAGCTCCCGTAGTCAGACCTCCAACTGCGTCGAGGTCGCCGCGCTGGACCACGGTCCGGCCGCGGTCGCCCTGCGGGACAGCAAGGACCGGGGTGGCCCGGTGCTGCTCTTCGACCGCACCGGCTGGCAGGGCTTCCTCACCGGCACCAAGGGTGGTCAGTTCGATCTGGGCTGACGCTCCCCGACCACGCGAGGCCGTCGGCAGTCGCCGGCGGCCTCGCCGTACGGCACGACCGTCACGGCTGCGGCAGATCCCGTCGCGATGACCGGTCGAGCGGTACCCGGTCGGGTTCCGGGGGTTGCGCCGCGCGCGCCCACGCCAGGAAGCGGCGGTCGCCGCCCCATCCATGAAACCGCATCGCGTACCCCTTTCACGTGTTCGGCCGTTGGGTAGAGAGCCGGCAGCTCCGCGACCACCCGGAACCCAGATTGCCAAGAGTTGCCGGACAAGTGCACTGCGTTACGTGATGCGCTTCGGACATTCGACTGGTGCCGGGAAGGACCGAGATGAACCGGGCTGTGAAGGTGGCGATGGCCGAGGCCGGCGAGACCGCCGAGAGCCTCGCCGGGCAGGTAGGGGGTGTTAGTGGGCGGCGTCGACCGGCATCGCGTACATCACCGCTCGGCGGCAGTACGCCGCCGGGACGCTGCCTGTTCCCACCTACCGGATCGGCCGGCTGATCATGGTCGGTGAGCCAGTCACCGGCACGTCGGCCGATTTCGTGACCTACGCGGCCTGGATGCGTGAAGTGCCCAAGGCGCAGTGGCGTCGGATGGTCGAGGACGCGGTGGAGATGGTCGACCTGGCTGATCAACGTCGAATGCGGATCCGCCAGAGGCTGCAGTTCCGAAAAATCATCTCGGGGCTCGGAGAGACAGTGGTGGTCCTCAGCACACATCTCAGCAACAACTGCGAGCGGGCTCTGGCTACACGTTCGTAACTCCCCGATCCGTTGGGCCCTTCCCCTGCTTGTCGTACTCGACGTGGCCGTGGTGTTTCTCCGGAACCGGCACTGGATCGGCGTCTGGCCGGAGACCGGTGCCGCAGCACAGGTACCCGCGTACCTCCTGGGAGTGGTCGGTGCTGGTGCTGCCGCCTGGGCGGCGAGCGCCCCGGGACGGCACGGGGTCGAGGAACAACTCGGTGCGGCGAAGGTCCACCCCTCGCAGGTCGAGGCCCATCGACTCACCGCCACTCTCCTCGTTCTGCTGATTCCGTACCTGGTAGGCCAGGCCATCGCTTTCGCCGTGACCGCCCGCACGTTTCCGCCGGGTGTACATCTCTGGTTGGGCTACGTCGTTGTCGGCCTGTTCGTGATCCTGTTGTCGGTCGCAATAGGCTGGACCTGCGGACGGCTCCTAGGGCCAGTCTTCTCCGCGCTCACCGCCGCACTGGGATTCCTGTTCTTGACTGTGTTACTGGACCGCGTCGGATTCGTTGTGGTCTCCGGACGGCCGGATGTGGCGGTCGATCCCGTGCCGGTCGCCCTGCGGCTGGCTGTGGTCATCGTCTTGCTACTGGCCCTTGTGTGGGCCGCGGGCACCGGTGCGGGTCGGTCCGCAAAAAAACGAAGAGCTGCCGCACTGATCCCCGCTGCGCTACTGCTTCTTCTCGTCATGGCAACGACCAATGTGATCACCGACCGCAGGCCTCCGGGCGACAGAGCTGCCTGCCTCGACGGTTCGACAAGACTGTGCGCCTGGCCCGAACACGAAAAGTACCTGCCGCAGCTGCGGGAGGTCAGTGCTCGGGTGGACGCCCTACCCGAGGTCTTCACTCGTCCGCCGCTCATCAACGAGGTCGGCTTCACCAAAGAATTCGGCCCGGACGGCGTCCAATACCTCGGCGACTCGGGTCCACCCTCCTTCAACATCCTGGAAGGAAGCCCCTGGTCGTACGCGGCCGACATCGGCAAGGCGATCACCAGCAGCACCTTCGGCTTCATGGACCTGCAGAACTGCGACTGGATGTCGATCACCCAAACTGATCAGGCACGACTCGCGGCTGTCGACAAATGGCTGGAATCCTACCTCGTCGGCGGAGGTACCCCGGATTACCTCACCAACGCTCCGGAAGAGTTGCAACGGGCGTGGGCCAAGGGGCGCGCCGTCGCGGCAGCCAACACCCGCAACGAACAGTTCCGCTGGGTCGAAGGCGAGGTGACCGAGCTCAGTGGACGTTACTGCCAGCCAGGAGACTGAGCGACACCCCGCGAGCGGCGACCCGCTGCGGCTGTATCTCGCCGCCAGACCGACCGGAGCCGTCCTGGCCGGTACGGTGCTACTCGGCGCGCTCACCGCCTGGTTCGGTCTGGTCAAGACACCGATTCCCATGGCCGCTGGTTCGGACGGCACCACGATTCCCCTGTGGCGGATGATCGTCCTGGGTGCCGCCGTCCTGCCGATCCTCGCGCTGTACAGCTCGCTGGCCGATCTGGAACAGGTAGCGACGCGGCGACTGCGGTCCATGCAGCGCCGCTATCTTACCGGGCTGGTCATCGATATTCCTGGCGATCTGCGCGACTGTGTTGCGCCCCGCCGTGCTCGCCGTCATTGCCCGGTCCTGGCTGGCCTGGCTCGGGCTTGCGCTGCTCGCGGGGGCGATCCTGGGCTGGCGACTGGCCTGGACACTTCCGGCCGCGACCGCCGTCGTGCTCTGGTACTGGGGATACAGCGGCAACCAGGAGTACCGGTGGTGGGAGTTCAGCGCCCGACCGCACGACGACCTACCCAGCTTCCTGCTGAGCGTGGCACTCCTTGCCGTCGGCCTCACCGCCTATGCGGCGACCCCTTGGCGTCTTCGACGTTGGAAGTCGATGGCCGCCACCGGCCGCCGGTAGGCGTTCACGTGGCCGGTTGGACCAACCAGCCTCGGATCAGGAAGTGGGCGATGGAGCTGGCCATCGGCAGGGTCACCCCTCTCGGGTGAAACCGGCCAGGCAGGAGAAGCGCAACCGGCAGACCTGCCGGGGCCAGGCGGCGTCATTCCGTGCCGTCACGGCGAAGGGTTCGTCGCCGTCATCGGGGCGGTGAGAACGCCCTGGACGGCGTCGTCGGGAACGCGATGGAAGGAGACTGCGCCGAGCGCCCCCACAACTGTGGTGAGGTTCCCGGTGAGGTCAGGGCCGCGAGAAGGGAGACCTCCCGTGGATCGCCGTAGGCGCTACTGGACTCCGCTCCGACACCCGCCGTGAAGCCACCCGACGGCGCCTCCGACAGCATCGCCAAATAGTGGGGGCGACCTTTCACACCTTCCGGAAAGACGACCGAAGCCCAGCCGCCCGACAACGCCGAGAGAGCTCCGGCCTCCTCCGGCGAAATCTTGCAAACACCGTTCCGGAGATGTGCCAGGCGGGCATAGGTGGCTTCGTGTCCGACCGCCAGGGCCGCTCTCTGGCTGTTGGGTGGCGCGCCGCTGACGCGGGTGTGGTAATCGACGATACGATCCGCCCACTCCCGGGCACCACGGTGATGATGACTCTGCCGGGGCCGAGGCACCTCTGGTAAGCCTTCCAACGCCCGCAGATACTGAGGGCGACCTTTCGCACCTTCCGGAAAGACGACCGAAACCCAGCCGCCCGACAACGCCGACAGGACTCCGGCCTCCTCCGGCGAAATCTTGGTGCGACCGTTCCGGAGATGTACCAGGCGGTCATAGGTGGCTTCGTGTCCGACCGCCCGGGCCGCTTTCCGACTGTCGGGTAGCGCCCCGCTGACGCGGGTGTGGTAATCGACGATACGATCCGCCCACTCCCGGGCACCACGGTGATGATGACTCTGCCGGGGCCGAGGCACCTCTGGTAAGCCTGCCAACGCCCGCAGATACTGAGGGCGACCTTCTGCACCTTCCGGAAAGACGTCGGAAGCCCAGTCGCCCGACAACGCCGACAGGACTCCGGCCTCCTCCGGCGAAATCTTGCCATTACCGTTCCGGAGATTTACCAGGTGGTTATAGGTGGCTTCGTGTCCGACTGCCAGGGCCGCTTTCCGACTGTTGGGTAGCGCCCCACCGACGAGGGTGTGGTATTCGACGATACTTTCCGCCCACTCCTGGGCGCCACGGTAGTGACGACCTTCGTGCTGCCGGGGCCGGGGCACCTGCGACGGACCCGACAGTGCCACCTCGTTGTGGCCGTGACCCGCCGAGCCTTCGGACACGGCCGCTTCCTGCGGGCCGAATATTCCTTCGAGCCACTCCTCATCGAACGCGGCGTCTCCCAACCCTACAGCTGGGAAATCCTGGTCGCTGAACTGCCAGAAAGGGCCATCTGGCCCCGGCAAATCCGCCAGACCCCACTCATCAGTCATGCTGCTGCTCCATCCCGGACGACTCAGCCTCACTACGTACGTCAACCGGACCGGGTTCAACCGAGCAGCGCATCGACTATGGCCCCGAACACACTCATGCCGCGTTCACCGACGGGGTGAAGCCGGTCGAGGGCTACGCCAACCAGTGCTCGATCAGGAAGTGAGCGATGGAGCTGGCCATCGGCAGAGTCACCCGGCGGCCGTCGCCCGCGTCGACCAGCCGGTCGACCAGCACGGCGGCAATCTCTGCACGGGTGAACCAGCGCGCGGTGGCGATCCCGGCCGTCACGGCGAAGGGTTCGTCGCCGTCATCGGGGCGGTGAGAACGCCCTGGACGGCGTCGTCGGGAACGCCGTGGAAGGAGACTGCGCCGAGCGCCCCCGCAACTGTGGTGAGGTTCCCGGTGAGGTCAGGGCCGCGAGAAGGGAGACCTCCCGTGGATCGCCGTAGGCGCTACTGGACTCCGCTCCGACACCCGCCGTGAAGCCACCCGACGGTGCCTCCGACAGCATCGCCAAATAGTGGGGGCGACCTTTCGCACCTTCCGGAAAGACGACCGAAGCCCAGCCGCCCGACAACGCCGACAGGACTCCGGCCTCCTCCGGCGAAATCTTGCTTGTACCGTGCCGGAGCTTTCTCAGGCGATCATAGGTGGCTTCGTGTCCGACCGCCAGGGCCGCTTTCCGACTGTCGGGTAGCGCGCCGCTGACGAGGGTGTGGTATTCGACGATACGATCCGCCCACTCCCGGGCACCACGGAGATGCCTCTGCTGGGGCCGAGGCACCTCTGGTAGGCCTTCCAACGCCCGCAGATACTGAGGGCGACCTTTCGCACCTTCCGGAAAGACGACCGAAGCCCAGCCGCCCGACAACGCCGACAGGACTCCGGCCTCCTCCGGCGAAATCTTGCTAACACCGTTCCGGAAATGTGCCAGGCGGTTATAGGTGGCTTCGTGTCCGACCGCCAGGGCCGCTCTCTGGCTGTTGGGTAGCGCGCCGCCGACGAGGGTGTGGTATTCGACGATACGATCCGCCCACTCCCGGGCACCACGGAGATGCTGGCTCTGCCGGGGCCGAGGCACCTCTGGTAAGCCTGCCAACGCCCGCAGATACTGAGGGCGACCTTTCGCACCTTCCGGAAAGACGACCGAAGCCCAGCCGCCCGACAACGCCGACAGGACTCCGGCCTCCTCCGGCGAAATCTTGCTAACACCGTTCCGGAAATGTGCCAGGCGGGCATAGGTGGCTTCGTGTCCGACCGCCAGGGCCGCTCTCTGGCTGTTGGGTGGCGCCCCGCCGACGAGGGTGTGGTATTCGACGATACGATCCGCCCACTCCCGGGCACCACGGAGATGCTGGCTCTGCCGGGGCCGAGGCACCTCTGGTAAGCCTGCCAACGCCCGCAGATACTGAGGGCGACCTTCTGCACCTTCCGGAAAGACATCGGAAGCCCAGTCGCCCGACAACACCGACAGGACTCCGGCCTCCTCCGGCGAAATCTTGGTGTGACCGTTCCGGAGACTTACCAGGTGCTTATAGGTGGCTTCGTGTCCGACCGCCCGGGCCGCTTTCCGACTGTCAGGTAGCGCCCCACCGACGAGGGTGTGGTATTCGACGATACGATCCGCCCACTCCCGGGCACCACGGTAGTGGCGACTCTGCCGGGGCCGGGGCACCTGCGACGGACCCGACAGTGCCACCTCGTCGTGGCGGCCCGCCGAGCCTTCGGACACGGCCGCTTCCTGCGGGCCAAATATTCCTTCGAGCCACTCCTCATCGAACGCGGCGTCTCCCAACCCTACAGCTGGGAAATCCTGGTCGCTGAACTGCCAGAAAGGATCATCTGGCCCCGGCAAATCCGCCAGACCCCACTCATCAGTCATGCTGCTCCATCCCAGACGACTCAGCCTCACTACGTACCTCAGCCGGACCCGGTTCAAGCCAAGCAGAGCCTCGACTATGGTCCCCGAACACACCCGTGCCACCTTCACCGACAGAGCGGTGCCGGCCGAGGACTACGCCAACCAGCCCCGGATCAGGAAGTGAGCGATGGAGCTGGCCATCGGCAGAGTCACCCGGCGGCCGTCGCCCGCGTCGACCAGCCGGTCGACCAGCACGGCGGCAATCTCTGCACGGGTGAACCAGCGCGCGGTGGCGATCCCGGCCGTCACGGCGAAGGGTTCGTCGCCGTCATCGGGGCGGTGAGAACGCCCTGGACGGCGTCGTCGGGAACGCCGTGGAAGGAGACTGCGCCGAGCGCCCCCGCAACTGTGGTGAGGTTCCCGGTGAGGTCAGGGCCGCGAGAAGGGAGACCTCCCGTGGATCGCCGTAGGCGCTACTGGACTCCGCTCCGACACCCGCCGTGAAGCCACCCGACGGTGCCTCCGACAGCATCGCCAAATAGTGGGGGCGACCTTTCACACCTTCCGGAAAGACGACCGAAGCCCAGCCGCCCGACAACGCCGACAGGACTCCGGCCTCCTCCGGCGAAATCTTGCCATTACCGTTCCGGAGATTTACCAGGTGGTTATAGGTGGCTTCGTGTCCGACCGCCAGGGCCGCTTTCCGACTATTGGGTAGCGCGCCGCCGACGAGGGTGTGGTATTCGACGATACGATCCGCCCACTCCCGGGCACCACGGTGATGATGGCTCTGCTGGGGCCGAGGCACCTCTGGTAAGCCTGCCAACGCCCGCAGATACTGAGGGCGACCTTCTGCGCCTTCCGGAAAGACGTCGGAAGCCCAGTCGCCGGACAACGTCGAGAGGACTCCGGCCTCCTCGGGCGAAATCTTGGTGTGACCGTTCCGGAGATTTGCCAGGCGATTATAGGTGGCTTCGTGTCCGACCGTCTGGGCCGCTCTCTGGCTGTTGGGTAGCGCGCCGCCGACGAGGGTGTGGTAATCGACGATACGATCCGCCCACTCCTGGGCACCACGGTGATGCCTCTGCCGGGGCCGAGGCACCTCTGGTCGGCCTTTCAGCGCCTGCAGGTAGTGAGGGCGACCTTTTGCGCCTTCCGGAAAGACGACGGAAACCCAGTCGCCGGACAACGTCGAGAGGACTCGGGCCTCCTCCGGCGAGATCTTGGTGTGACCGTTCCGGAGATGTGCCAGGCGGTCATAGGTGGCTTCGTGTCCGACCGCCCGGGCCGCTCCTTTACTGGAGGGCGGCGCACCATTGACGAGGGTGTGGTATTCGACGATACGATCCGCCCACTCCTGGGCGGCAGGGTAGCGACGACCTTCGTACTGCCGGGGCCGGGGCACCTGCGACGGACCCGACAGTGCCACCTCGTCGTGGCGGCCCGCCGAGCCTTCGGACACGGCCGCTTCCTGCGGGCCAAATATTCCTTCGAGCCACTCCTCATCGAACGCGGCGTCTCCCAACCCTACAGCTGGGAAATCCTGGTCGCTGAACTGCCAGAAAGGATCATCTGGCCCCGGCAAATCCGCCAGACCCCACTCATCAGTCATGCTGCTCCATCCCAGACGACTCAGCCTCACTACGTACGTCAACCGGACCCGGTTCAACCGAGCAGAGCCTCGACTATGGTCCCCGAACATACTCATGCCGCGTTCACCGACAGAGCGGTGCCGGCCGAGGACTACGCCAACCAGCCCCGGATCAGGAAGTGAGCGATGGAGCTGGCCATCGGCAGAGTCACCCGGCGGCCGTCGCCCGCGTCGACCAGCCGGTCGACCAGCACGGCGGCAATCTCTGCACGGGTGAACCAGCGCGCGGTGGTGATCTCGGTGGGGTCGACGCGTACCGGCTGGGTGGCGTCGGCGCGGGCCAGGAAGCCGAGCATCAGCGAGCCGGGGAACGGCCAGGACTGGCTGCCGGCGTACCTGATGTCGTCGACGGTGACGCCGACCTCCTCGCGGACCTCGCGGAGCACGGCCGCCTCGGCCGACTCGCCCGCCTCGACGAAGCCGGCCAGGCAGGAGAAGCGCAACCGGCCGTCCTGCCGGGGCCAGGCGGCGTTGTTGCCGAGCAGGCAGCGTCCCGCCGGGCCGGGCACCCCGTCGTGGACCAGCACGATCATCGCCGGATCGGTGCGGGGCCAGGCCCGGCGGCCGGTCGGGTCGACCCGGGACCAGCCGGCCTCGTCCGGCTCGGTGGGCCGACCGGTGGTCGAGGAGTACCCGTGTCGCAGGTGCCAGTTGGTGAGCGCGACGGCGGTGGTGAGGATCCCCGCGTCCCGGTCGGCGAGCAGGTGACCCACGTCGCGCAGGTTGACCGGGCGGGTGCCGGCCAGGTCCGGCAGCGGCGCGTCCACCGCGAATACCGCCACCCCGTCCGGCTCGACCCCCAGGAAGAGCGGACTGACCTGCCCGTTCGCTGTGGGAGGCAGGTCGTCGGGGGTGAGCAGCACCAACTGCGGCGGGTCGCCGCTGACCAGGGCCCGACCGTCGGCGGCGGAGTCGAGCACCAGCACCCGCGAGCGCGGCCAGGCCTCGGCGAGCCACTGCTTGTCGGTACGCCGGTGCGCGGCCCGGTCCAGCGTGGTCCGGGCCAACGGCGGCGGCTCCCACGACAACGCACCCGCGCCGGCCGGGCCGGCGGCGTCGCCGGCCGCGCCGACCGGACCGGAGTCACCCGCGCCGGTGGTGGTCATGGTGTGGCGGTCTGGACCGGGGTGAGCACGTCGAGTTGGCTGCGGATCCGGGCGGCGTCACCGAGCACCACCACGACGCCCCGGGCGGGGGCCAGGTAGCGGGCGCCGGCCTCGGCCACGTCGTCGACGGTGGCCTTGGCGAGTCGGGCCGCGTGCTCGGCCAGGAAGTCCAGCCGCAGCCCGTTGCCGGCGTACGCGCTGGTCAGCGAGGCCAGCCCGGCCTGGGTGGACATGCCGAGCTGGAGGGTGCCCAGGGCGTACTGGCGGGCCTGCTCCAGCTCGTCGGGCTTGGGCGGCACCGAGGCCAGCCGGCCCAGCTCGTAGGTGGTCTCCAGCAGCGCCGGGCCGGTCACCTCGGTGGCCACGTCGGCGGCGGCGACCAGCACCGAACCGGCCACCGAGTGCTCCACCATCGAGTACGGGCCGTACGTGTAGCCCTTGTCCTCCCGGATGTTCTCCGTCCAGCGGGAGGAGAAGTAGCCGCCGAAGATCAGGTTGGCGAGCTGCAGCGCGGCGTGGTCCGGGTGGGTGCGCCCCACCGCCGGCAGCGCGATCCGCAGCGACGACTGCACCGCGTCGGGCCGGTCCACCAGCAGCAGCGGACCCGGTTCCAGGGGCGGCGCGGGCGGCAGTTCGGCCCGGTGGCCCGCGCCCTGCCAGTCGCCGAGCGCCCGCTCGGCGGAGTCGAGCACCCGCTCCGGCTGGACGTCGCCGACGAGCACCAGGACCGCCTCGGCCGGATGCACCCGTTCGGCGTGCAGCCGGCGCAGCGCCGCGGGGCGTACCGCCCGGATCTGCTCCGGCTCGGGGGTCTGCACCGCGTACGGGTGCCGGCCGTAGATCCGCTTGAGCAACGCGGTCCGGGCCAGGTGGGCGGGTTGGCTCTGGGCCACCTGCACCCGGTCGATCAGCCGGTCCCGTTCGGTGGCCACCTCGGCGCTCGGATAGCTCGCCGAGGTGAGCACCGCGGCGAGGATCTCCAGCATCCGGTCCAGCCCGGTGACCAGGCCGGCACCGGAGACCATCAGCCGGTCCGGGTCGTGCCCGGCGGAGAACCCACCGCCGACCTTCTGCAGCTCGGCGGCGATCTGCACGCTGGACATGGTGTCGGTGCCGGAGAGCATGGTCTGCGACAGCAGCGCCGCCCGGGCCAGGTGGGGCCGCCCGAACGGCATCCAGAGCCGTACCTCGACCAGCGGGACGGCCGGCCGGCGGACCGCGATCACGGTCAGCCCGTTCGGCAACGTCCGTTCGGCCTGGGTGGGCAGCTTGAGCCGACGGTTCGGCCGCAGCGGCGGCAGCGTACGGTCGGCGGTCGCGACGGCGGTCACCTGGCACCTCCCGGAACGATCTCGATCGACGCCCGGCGGTGTGGCCGGAGCGTCGCGGCGGCGGCCCGGACCTGCTCCTCGGTGACCTCGCCGACCAGCCGGGGCAGCTCGTTGAGCAGGCCCGGCTCGCCGCGCTGCTGCTCCAGCACGGCCATCCGCAGCGCCCGGCCGAGCACCGCGTCGACGTCGCGCAGCAGGTGGGTCGCCATCCGGGCCTGGGTACGGGCCAGCTCCGAGTCGGTGAGCCCGTCGGTGGCCAGCCGGTCCAGCTCCTCGTCGACGGTGCGCAGCACCTTGTCCACGTCCCCGCCCGGCGGCAGGTGGGCGTCGAGCAGCAGCGCGGTGGGGTCCCGGACGTCGAAGGGGTCGCCCATGAAGCCGAGGTACCCGCCCAGGCCGGTGACCGTCCGGTCCCGCTGGATGAGCCGCTCGACCAGCCGGGACGCCTCCCCGTCGGTGAGCACCTCGGCCAGCACCACGTACGGCAGGTAGCCGGCGAAGTCGCCGATCGGGTCCGGTACCCGCCAGGCCGCGGAGACCGCCGGCAGCGGTGCCAACTTGTCGACGTACGACTGTCGTCGTTCGGCGGTCAGGTCCGGCTCGCCGAAGTCGGGCCGGACCGGGGCGGGTCGGGCCGGCACGTCGCCGAAGTGCCGTTCGATCAGGCCGGTGGCCTCGGCCACGTCGAGGTCCCCGCTGACCGCGAGGACGGCGTTGCCGCTTGCGTAGTAGCGCTGGAAGAAGTCGGTGGCCTCGGCGACGGTGGCCGACTCCAGGTCGGTGAAGGAGCCGTACCCGTCGTGGGCGTTGGGGAAGGTGTCGAACATGACCGGCGGCAGGGTGAGCCAGGGGAACCCGCCGTAGGGCCGGTTCAGCACGTTTACCCGGATCTCCTCCTTGACCACGTCGACCTGGTTGCGGAGGTTCTCCTCGGTCAGCCGGGGGCCGCGCATCCGGTCGGCCTCCAGGAACAGCGCCCGTTCCAGGGCGTTGCTCGGCAGGGTCATGTAGTAGTCGGTGTAGTCCAGGTGGGTGGTGCCGTTGAAGGTGCCACCGGCGCCCTGCACGTGCCGGAAGTGGGCCAGCTTCTCCAGGTTCTCCGAGCCCTGGAACATCAGGTGCTCGAAGAGGTGGGCGAAGCCGCTGCGCCCCTCGGGCTCGGAGCGGATGCCGACGTCGTAGACCACCGCGACCCCGATCACCGGGGCACTGCGGTCCGGGGCCAACACCACCCGCAGGCCGTTGTCGAGGGTGAACCGCTCGACCGGGTACCGGGTCGCCGGAATCACGGGCCGCCCCCCGGTGCCGTTGGCTGCCGACCTGGTTCCGGATCTCTGCGCCGCCACGGTGACGACCCTAGCGCGTCGGGATCCCGACTGTGCCGTCTCCCCTCGCGGTGTTCGTACTGGTCGGCACGTTCTGGTCGGGGCGCTTCCGCCCACCATCCGAACGGATGGTTGACCGCCGGCCGCCCATGCTCCACTATTCCCATCATTCAGGTAGGAGAACTCCGGTTTCCCTGCCGGTGGACCCGCGTCCGCCGGCACCCAGAGAGGACGGGACATGTACATCCTGGCTCGCGGCGACTACGCGCTCCGGGCCATGCTGGCCATCACCGCGGCCCGGGGCGAGTTGGTCAAGGCGGCCACCCTCGCCGCCGACCAGCACATCCCGCCCAGCTTCCTGCAGGACATCCTGCTGGAACTGCGCCGGGCCGACCTGCTCCTGAGCCACCGGGGCGTCGAGGGCGGCTACGCCCTCGCCCGACCCGCCACCGAGATCTCCGTCGGGGACGTCCTGCGCGCGGTCAGCGGCGTCCTCACCGTGGTCCGCGGCCTGCCCGCCGACACCACCCGATACCAGGGCCCCGCCGCCCGGCTGCGGGACGTCTGGCTGGCCGTGCAGCACGCGATCGGCGACATCGTCGACCGCACCAGCCTCGCCGACCTGCTCAACGACGACATCGGCACCTCGACCGGTTCCCCGGAGGCCGTCCGCAGCACGCCGGCCTCCTGATCCCTTTCCCCACACGATCACGGGTCCTCCCCTCACCCTTGGAGAAGACAGCATGAACTCGCGAACTCTGCGCGTACTGCGGGAACGCGGTGCCCGTACCCTCGCCGCGACCGTGGCCGCGCTGCTGGCGGTCACCGTCCTGGCCGCCTGCGGCGAGGACGAGGCGGCCGGCGGCGGCGCCGGCGGCGAGGCCACCGAACTGCGTCTCGGCCTCTTCCCGAACATCACCCACGCGCCGGCCCTGGTCGGGGTGCAGAACGGCATCTTCGCCGAGAAGCTGGGCGGCGACGTCAAGCTCAGCACCACCCCGTTCAACGCCGGACCGTCGGCCATCGAGGCGCTGTTCAACGGGGCCATCGACGCCACCTACATCGGCCCGAACCCGGCGATCAACGGCTGGGCGCAGTCCAAGGGCACCGCGCTGCACATCATCGCCGGCAGCACCTCGGGCGGGGCCGCGCTGGTCGTCAAGCCCGGCATCAACGGCGTACCGGACCTGCGCGGCAAGAAGATCGCCACCCCGCAGCTCGGCAACACCCAGGACGTGGCGCTGCGGTACTGGCTCAAGCAG
Source organism: Micromonospora yangpuensis (assembly GCF_900091615.1). Lineage (NCBI taxonomy): Bacteria > Bacillati > Actinomycetota > Actinomycetes > Micromonosporales > Micromonosporaceae > Micromonospora > Micromonospora yangpuensis. Next base: position 5,500,743 of record NZ_FMIA01000002.1, read on the forward strand.
CAGGGCCTGAAGACCGACACCAACGGCGGCGGCGACGTCTCGGTCCTGCCCACCCCCAACTCGGAGATCATCACCGCCTTCGGCAGCGGCGCGCTGGACGGCGCCTGGGTGCCCGAGCCGCACCTGAGCCGGCTGATCATCGAGCACGGGGCCAAGGTGCTCAAGGACGAGAAGGACGAGTGGCCCGGCGGACAGTTCGTCACCACCCACCTGATCGTGCGCAAGGAGTTCCTCGACAAGAACCCCGGGCTGGTCAAGAAGCTGCTGGAGGGGCACGTCGCCGCCGTCGACTTCGTCAACGGCAACCGGGAGGCCGCCGCGAAGGCCGCCAACGAGCAGCTCAAGGCGCTCAGCGGCAACACGTTGAAGGACGAGATCCTGACCGCCTCGTTCGCCAACCTGACCTTCACCGTCGACCCGATCGCGCCCTCGCTCTACGGCAGCGCCAAGCACGCCGAGGAGGTCGACCTGCTCGACCCGGTCGACCTGAACGGCATCTACCAGCTCGGCCCGCTCAACGAGATCCTCAAGGCCGCCGGCAAGCCCGAGGTCAGCGCCGAGGGTGGTAGCTCGTGAGTCTGCTCGACGCAGACGTCGCCGGGGCGGCCGGGTCCGGGAAGCGTCCCGGTCCGGTCCGCCTCGACGGCGTCTCCAAGGCCTACGGGCGGGGTCGGACCGCCCTGCTCGCCCTAGACCGGGTCTCGCTCGACGTACGACCTGGCGAGTTCGTCTGTCTGCTCGGCGCCTCCGGCTGCGGCAAGAGCACCCTGCTCTCGCTGGTCGCCGGGCTCGACCCGGTCACCGGGGGCAGCATCGACACCGGGGGCCACCGGGTGTCGATGATGTTCCAGGAGCCGGCCCTGTTCCCCTGGCTGACCGTGGCCCGCAACGTGGAGATCGCGATGCGGTTGCGGGGCGTGGGGCGCGAGGAACGCCGGGCCTCCGCCGCCGCGCTGCTGGAGACCGTCCGGTTGACCGGCTTCGGCCACAAGCGACCGCACGAACTTTCCGGCGGGATGCGGCAACGGGTGGCGCTGGCCCGCGCCCTGGCCCAGGACGCCGACCTGCTGCTGATGGACGAGCCGTTCGGCGCGCTGGACGCGATGACCCGCGACATCCTGCACGACGAGTTGGAACGCATCTGGCGGGAACGGTCGCTGACCGTGCTCTTCGTCACCCACAACGTGCGGGAGGCCGTCCGGCTGGGCGACCGGGTGATCCTGCTCAGCAGCCGGCCCGGCCGGATCATCGAGGAGTTCGGCGTCGACCAGCCCCGGCCGCGTCGGATCGACTCCACCGAGGTCGCCGGACTCGCCGCCACCATCACCGACCGGCTCCGTACGGAGGTGTCCCGCCATGCCCAGTGAGTCGAAGACCAGCCGCCCGGTGCTGACCGCGCCGGACGGCGGTGCCGAACGGCCGGACCGTACCGCCGCCGACGAGGTCACCGGCCTGGACGCCCTGGAACTCGGGCCGGCCCGCCAGGACGGCCGGGCCGGTGACCTCGGCCGGGCGGCGTGGCGCAACACCTGGCCGAAGCTGCTGGCCATCGCCCTGGTGATCGCCGGCTGGCAGCTGCTGTACCTGAGCGAGTGGAAACCGCCGTTCGCCCTGCCCTCCCCCGCGACCGTCCTCACCGACCTGCGGGAGCTGGTGGTCAGCCCGGACTTCCCCACCGCGCTGGCGATCACCGCCCAGCGGGCGCTCACCGGCTTCCTGCTGGCGGTGGTCATCGGTACGGTGATCGGCGCGGCGGTGGCCCGGTTCCGGCCGCTGCGCGCCGCGATCGGCTCGCTGATCACCGGCCTGCAGACCATGCCGTCGATCATCTGGTTCCCGTTCGCGATCCTGCTGTTCCAGATCAGCGAGACCGCGATCCTCTTCGTGGTGGTGATCGGCGCGGCACCGTCGATCGCCAACGGGCTGATCGGCGGGATCGACTACGTGCCGCCCACCTGGTTGCGGGTCGGCAAGGTGCTCGGCATGCGCGGCCTGTCGCTCTACCGGTTCCTGATCCTGCCCGCCTCGCTGCCGTCGTTCATCTCCGGACTCAAGCAGGGCTGGGCGTTCGCCTGGCGCAGCCTGATGGCCGGCGAACTGCTGGTGATCGTGGCCGGGCAGGGTTCCATCGGCTCGCTGATGCAGGGCGCGCGGGAGTTCAACAACGCGCCCCGGCTGCTCTCCTGGATCATCATCGTGCTGGTGCTCGGCATCCTGGTGGACATCCTGTTCAACGCCGCCGACAACGCGCTACGCCGCCGGTGGGGGCTCCAGCAGTCCTGACCCAGCAGCGGAAACGACGCCCGCCACCGCCGGAGAACGGCGGTGGCGGGCGTCGACTGTCAGCAGGTGCGGCTCAGGCGGTACGCGGGCGGCGCGGACGCCGGGACCGGCCGGAGGCCCGGTGCGAGGTACGTCCCGCACCGGCACCCGCACCGGTCGCGGCACGGGCCGGGGTGGCCGGCGGGGCGACGATGGTCACCGGCACACCGGAGGGCTCCCGGGCGCCGGTCACCCGGGCCAGCGCCTCGTCACCGGGGCGTACCTGGGTGGAGTGCGGCTTGATGCCGGCGACGCTCATCAGCTTGGAGACGTCCCGGCGCTGCTCGGGCAGGACCAGGGTGACCACGGTGCCGGACTCGCCGGCCCGGGCGGTCCGGCCGCCCCGGTGCAGGTAGTCCTTGGCCTCGGTCGGCGGGTCGACGTTGACCACCAGGTCGAGGCCGTCCACGTGGATGCCCCGGGCCGCCACGTCGGTGGCGACCAACGCGGTCACCTGCCCGTTGCGGAACTGCTCCAGGATCCGGGTGCGCTGCGGCTGCGACTTGCCACCGTGCAGCGCGGCGGCGCGTACCCCCTTGGACAGCAACTGCCGGGCCACCCGGTCGGCGCGGTGCTTGGTGCCCATGAACAGGATGGTCCGCCCCTCGCGGGCGGCGATCTGGGTGAGCGCGGCGGGCTTGTCCACCGCGTCGACGTGCAGCACGTGGTGGGCCATCGCGGTCACCGTGGCGGTGCCCGGGTCGACCGAGTGGGTGACCGGGTTCGACAGGTACCGGCGGACCAGCCGGTCCACGCCCCGGTCCAGGGTGGCCGAGAAGAGCATCCGCTGCCCGCCCCGGGCGACCTGCTCCAGCAGCTTGGTGACCTGCGGCAGGAAGCCCATGTCGGCCATCTGGTCGGCCTCGTCGAGGACGGTGATCGCCACCTGGTCCAGCCGGGCGTCACCCCGGTCGATCAGGTCGTGCAGCCGGCCGGGGGTGGCCACGACCACCTCGGCGCCGGCGCGCAGGGCGTCCGCCTGACGCTGCAGCGAGAGGCCGCCCACCACGGTGGCGATACGCAGTCCGACCGCGCGGGCGTACGGGGTGAGCGCGGTGGTGACCTGCTGGGCCAGCTCCCGGGTCGGCACCAGCACCAGCGCGAGCGGGCGGCCGGGCCGGGCCCGCTGACCGGCCGTACGGTGCAGCAGCGCGAGTCCGAAGGCGAGGGTCTTGCCGGAGCCGGTCCGACCCCGGCCGAGCACGTCCCGGCCGGCGAGCGAGTCCGGGAGGGTGGCCGACTGGATCGGGAACGGCTCGGCGATGCCCTGCGCGGTCAGGGCGGTCAGCAGCGCCGGGTCCAGCCCGGTGGTGCCGAACGAAGGAATGACAGTGGTCATGGTGAAGCCTCTCCTCGACGCGGCACGTGTCGAGGAGGGCGCCGGAGGGCGCTGCCACCGGGGCCTGGGCGCCGGTGGTCACAAGCACGAACCGAATGGGTACGGGCGGCCCACCCGCGCCGCGCCCGACGTCGGTCGGGCGCGGCACGGCGGACCTGCCACGTCACCGCCTCCTGGCGGAGGTGGTGGATGTCGCTGGTGGTGCGGTGAATCAGATCGGGCGGATGTTCTCCGCCTGCGGGCCCTTCTGGCCCTGGGTCACCTCGAACTCGACGCGCTGGTTCTCGTCCAGGCTCCGGTAGCCAGAAGTCTGGATGGCCGAGAAGTGGGCGAAGACGTCGGCTCCGCCGCCGTCCGGGGTGATGAAGCCGAAGCCCTTGTCAGCGTTGAACCACTTGACGGTACCAATTGCCATGTGTTTCGTCTCCTTGACGGAACGTGCTCACCCGCAACTGTTGCGGGCCGAGTGGGAGCGTCCCGCGCATCGCTGCGCGGGTCGCACGTCGCTGCTGGTCGCCCCGCCCGGAGAACTCCGGACACGACAAAATGCGCCTGGGCCACAATCCGCCAGGCGCACACAGAGTCTCTGGTAACCAAAACTGCAACCCGCACAGCCTAACACGGATCAGCCAACATGCAGCCCCCCCGCCGAGATTTCCGGCAGCGCGGTGATCAACGCGGTCAGACCGGCGGCGTCCAGCAGGTCGGCCGGGCGCACGGTGACCCCGTCCCGGACGTGGTGGAACGCCGCACCCACCTGCTCGACCGGGACGCCGGCCAGCTCCGCCCAGGCCAGCCGGTAGACGGCCAACTGCACCGCGGCGGCCTGCGCGTCGTCGCCGGTGGGCTGCCGCCCGGTCTTCCAGTCGACCACGTCGAAGCGCCCACCCGGCCGGGCGAAGACCGCGTCCATCCGCCCCCGGACCACCACACCGGCGACGACGGTGGCGAAGGGCACCTCCACCTCGATCGGCACCCGGTCGGCCCACTCGCTGGCCAGGAAGCGCTCCTGCAACTCCACCAGGGCCTCGTCCGGCGCGGCCTCGGCGTCGGCGGCACCGGGCAGCTCGTCCAGGTCGAGCAGCCGGTCCGCGCCGAACCGCTGCTCCAACCAGGTGTGGAAGGCGGTCCCCCGCCGGGCGTACGGGTTGGGCGCGCTGGGCATCGGCCGGCGCAACGTGCGGGCCAGCGCCTCCGGGTCCCGCCGCAGGGCCACCAACTGGGTCACCGACAGCTGCTCGGGCAGGACCACCTCGACCGCCGCCGCCCGCCGGAGCAACTCGGCCCGCTCGGCCAGCAGCAGGTCGGCCTCCCACCGCCACCGGGCCACCTCCGGATCGTCACCACCGGCCGGCGCGTCGCCGCCCGGTGCCGCGTCGCCCGGTGCCGCGTCGCCCGGTGCCGCGCCGCCCGGTGCCGCGCCGCCCGGTGCCGCGTCGCCGTCGGGTGGGCCACCAGCGCCGACGGGGTCACCGGGCGGACCGGCCGGGTCGGTCAGGAAGCGCCGGACCAGCGCGGCGGCCTCGGTCAACGCCGGCCGCCGCCCACCCAACGGATCGGCCGGCCACTCGGCGCGCAGCACCACCTCCGTGGTCGGGTTGACCGCGTCACCCGCCGGCTCCGGCGCCCACTCGTCGACCAGGAAGCCGGCCCCGCCGGCCAGGCAGGCGTCGTGCACCTCACGGAGGAACACCGACGGGCCCCGGGGACGCTTCGTCTGCTCCCCCCACCAGTACCCGGAACAGAGCAGCAGCCGGCGCGGCCGGGTCACCGCGACGTACGCCAGCCGGCGCTCCTCCCGCTCGTCGTGGGCCCGCCAGGCGTCGGTGAAGTCGGCAAAGGCCCGGGCCACCCCACGTTGGTCCTCCGCGTCGTCCAGGGAGAACTCCGGCAGGCCGTCGGCGTCCCCGCGCAACGGGAACGGCAGCACCCCCAGCCCACCGAGCCAGTGGTCGGAGTTGCGGACCACCCCCGGCCAGCCGCCCCGGGTCAGCCCGGCCACCGCCACCACGTCCCACTCCAGGCCCTTGGCGGCGTGTGCGGTGAGGATCTGCACCGCGCCCTCCACCACCTCCACCTCGCCGGGGGTCAGCCCCCGCTCGGAGTCCTCGGCGGCGGTGAGGAAGGCCAGGAAACCGGCGAGCGTCGCGCCCGGGGTCTCGCCGCTGAACCGGGCCGCGGTGTCACCGAGCGCGTCCAGGTGGCCCCGGGCCAGCCCGGCGTCGCCGGTGCCGTCCCGACCGGCCCGGACCGCGACCTCCACGTCCAGGCCGATAGTCCGCTCGACGTCCGCGATCAGCTCCGGCAGGCTCTGGTCCATCCGGTACCGCAACAACGCCAGCTCCCGGGAGTACGCGCGCAGCCGCGCGAACCCCTCCGCCGAGTACGCCTGCGCCGGCCCCAGGTCGGCCAGCGCCTCGACGAGCGTCGCCTCGTCCAACCGGTCGACGGTGATCTCCGGATCGTCGGCGCCGGTCAGCTGCTGCCGGGCGGTGGCCAGGGTCCGGGCCCGCCGGTGCAGCGCCACCAGGTCCCGTGGCCCGATCCGCCAACGGGCCCCGGTCAGCAGCCGCAGCAGCGCGGCACCGTCGGTCGGGTCGGCCAGCACCCGCAGCGTGCACACCACGTCCCGGACCTCCGGGGTGTCCAGCAGCCCGCCCAACCCGACCACCTCGACCGGCAGCCCCCGGTCCCGTAGGGCCGCCTCGATGGCCGGGATCTGGCTACGCAGCCGGACCAGCACGGCCGTGGTCGGCCGCCGCTCCACCGGAATGTGTTCCGGCGACGCGTCCGGTTGCCGGGCCGCACCCCGCCAGGCCGCGAGCACGCTGTCGGCGATCCAGGCGGCCTCGTCGACGTAGGTGGGCAGCAGCGCGCAGTGCAGCGTGCCCCCGGCGGCACCACGCGGACTGCGGTGCGCGACCGGCTCGGCCACGCTCATCGCCGCCCGCAGCTCGGGCACCCGGGCCCCGGCCGCCCGCAGCGGCGTGGCCAGGGCGTTGGCCACCGAGAGGATCTCCGGCCGGTTACGCCAGCTCGTGGTCAGGCCCAACACCCGCGCCGGTACGCCCACCGAGTCGACGAAGTCGCCGGGGAACCGGTCCAGGGTGCCCGCGCTCGCCCCCCGCCAGCCGTAGATGGACTGGCACGGGTCACCCACCGCGGTCACCGGATGGCCACCACCGAAGAGCGAGTGCAGCAGGACCACCTGCGCATGGCTGGTGTCCTGGTACTCGTCCAGCAGCACCACCCGGAACCGGTCCCGCTCGATCTCACCCACCCCGGGATGGTCCCGGGCCACCCGGGCCGCCCGGGCCAACTGGTCGGCGAAGTCCATCGCCTCGAAGTCGTCCTTGCGTCGGGCGTACGCCCGCACCAGCGGCAGCAGCCGCAGCCGGGTCTGCTGACGGGCCAACGCCCGGCGCACGTCGGCGTAGATCCGCCCCGGACGCGACTGCACCTCGGCGAAGAACCGGCCGGTCCAGGCGGCCAGGGTGTCCGGGTCCACCAGGTGCTCGTCCAACTCGCCGGCGAGCGCCAACACCGCGTCGGTGATGGTGCTCGGCATCCGCTCCACCTCGGACATGTCCCCGTCGTAGTTGCGCACCAGCAGGTCCACCAACTGCCAACGGGACGCCTCGGTGAGCAGCCGGGTGGCCGGCTCGTACCCGGCGCGCAGGCCGTGCTCGGTGACGATCCGGGCGGCGTACGAGTGGTACGTCGACACGGTCGGCTCACCGGCGAACGGATCGTCGAGCGGGTCCCGGCTGCGCCGGCCCAGCCGCCGGACCAGCTGGTCCAACCGGGTACGCACCCGGTGCCCCAGCTCACCGGCGGCCTTACGGGTGAAGGTGAGCCCGAGGACGTGCTCGGGCCGGACGTACGAGTTGGCCACCAGCCAGACCACCCGGGCGGCCATCGTCTCGGTCTTGCCCGACCCGGCGCCCGCGACCACCAGCAGCGGTTGCACCGGCGCGGCGATGATCGCCGCCTGTTCCCGGGTCGGTGCCGGCAGCCGGAGCAGCTTCGCCAGCTCGACCGGGGTGTACCGGGGACCGGCGTCGGCCGACCGGGGCGCCGGTGCCGGGGCGGCGGGGAAGAGCGCGGGCTGCGTCACCGGGGGGCCTCAGCTCGCACGGTCACTCCTCGCGGTCATGCCGGACCCGCAGACGTCGGAGGTTCGACCACCTGTCGGCCCTGGCCGGAGATCGGGCAGCTGGTGCGTACCGGGCAGACCCGGCACTTCGAGTTGGCGACCGCGGCGAACGTCGCCGCGGCCATCGTATCGGCGGTCCGCCTGACCAGCGCGGTCGCCCAGCCGGCCGCGGGCCCCTCACCGGCCGGGGCCTGGCTCTGCTCCCGGGCGTCCTGCCCGCCGGTGCCGAGCTGCACCAGGGCCGCCCCGCCGGAGGTCTCACCGAACTCGGCGAACGCCCCCGCCTCGACCGCCGCCTGGTACGCGCCCAGCTGCGGATGCTCGGCCAGGTCGGTCGCGTTGACCGCGGTGGACTTGCCGGTCTTCAGGTCGACCACGACGAGCCGGCCGTCCGCGTCGACCTCCAGCCGGTCCACCCGGCCATTCAGCTCGACCGGCCGGTCCGGGTCATCCAGGCGTACCGCGAACTCGTGTTCGATGGCGAGCAGTCGGCGCGGGTTGCCGGCCAGCCACCGCAGCAGCTTGTCCACCATGGCCTCGGCGCGGGCCTGCTCCGGCCCGGCCATCCAGCGGGCGGCCAGCTCGATGGCGTCGAACCGGGCGGTGACGTACTCCAGCAGGGCCGACCGGTCGACGCTGGCGTCCTCGGCGAGCATCGCCGCGGCGTGCACCAGGTTGCCGACGCCCTGCGCGGTACTGGCCGGCCCGCTGCCGCCGTGCCGTTCCAGCAGCCAACGCAGACTGCACCGCAGCGCGCTCTCCATCCCCGACGGGGTGACCCGCACCGGCTCGCCCTCGTCGACCAGCGGCCGGTCGTCGGAGAGCCCGCGCAACCCCCACCAGTCGTCCGGATGCGCGCCGGGCACCCCGGCGGCGGCGAGCCGGGCCAGCTCACCCGCCGCCGCCCGCCGCCGGGCCGCCGACGCCGAGGGGTCGGTGACCGCGGTACGCAGCTCCGCGACCAGGGCGGACAGGGTCAACGCCCGGGGCGGCCGCCCCACCGGCAGGACGGTCCCCGCCGGTCCCGCGTCGTCCGGTCCCGGCTGGTCGGGTGGTACGGCGTCGTCCAGGCCCCGCTGGTCGGGTGGCACGGCGTCGTCCGGGCCTGGCGGGGTCGGGCCGCCGGGGTCGTCCGGGTCGGTCGGTCCGGTGCTGGGGCCGAGTTCGTGGAGGAACCGGCTGGGCTGCTCCTCGTGGTCGTCCCCGCCGACCGAGGCCGAGGCGACGGCGCTGACCAGCAACCGTCGGCGGGCCCGGGTGACCGCCACGTGGAAGAGCCGCCGCTCCTCGTCCAGCAGCGCCGAGGTCTGCCCGACCAGGCTGGCCAGCCGGCCGGTCCCGGCGGCCCGGCCGGACAGCACGTCGACCAGGCGTTCCGAGCCGAGCAGACTGCCGCGCAGACGCAGGTCCGGCCAGACGCCCTCCTGCACCCCGACGACGGCGACCAGGTCCCACTCCAGGCCCTTCGCGGCGTGCGCGGTGAGCAGCCGGACCGCCTCACCCCGGTCGGCCCCGGCGGCCAGGGTGTCCGCCGGCAGATCCTGACCCAGGACGTGGTCGAGGAAGACCTCGGCCCGCGCGCCGGGCAGTCGGTCGGTGAACCGCGCCGCCGCGTCGAAGAGCACCAGTACCGCGTCCAGGTCCCGATCGGCCGCCTCGGCCCGCCAGCGCCGCGCGGTCTCGTGCTCACCGGTGGCCGTCCGACCCGCGACGATCGCACCGCCCCAGCGTTCGGCCAGGCCGCTGGCGTCCCAGGCCGCCCAGAGCACGTCCTCGACGGTGGCACCGGGCCGGTCGGCGGCCTCCCGGGTGACGGCCAGCAGCCCGGCCACGGTCTGCGCCGGCTCGGCCCACCGCCGGTCGATGGCGGCCAGCTCCTCCGGATCCCGCAGCGCGTCGACGATCAGCTCACCGGAGGGGCGACGGTCCCCCACCGCCAGCGCCAGGGCACGCAGCCCCTGCCGCAGCCGCCGCTCGGCCAACGGATCGGCCCCGCCCAGCGGCGAGTGCAGCAACGCCACCGCGGCCTCCTCGTCCAGCCGCTCCGGCTCCAGCGCGCACCGCAGCAGGAGCAGCAGCGGCGCGACGGCCGGCTGCAGGTGCAACGGCAGGTCCTCGCCGTGCACCACGGTCGGCACCCCGGCCGCGTGCAGCGCCCGCCGCAGCGACGGCAACTGCCGGGCGGTCGACCGGACCAGGACCGCCATCCTCGACCACGGCACCCCGTCGAGCAGGTGCGCCGCGCGCAGGGCGTGGGCCAGCCAGGCCGACTCACTGGTGGTGGAACGGAACGTCCGGACCTCGACCGTGCCGGCCGGGGTGTCGGGCAGCGGCGTCAACCGGCGGTGTGCCGCCGGACCACGCAGCCGGCGGGCCAACCGGCCGGCCGCAGTCACCAGCCCGGCCCCCGACCGGTACGAGGTGGTCAGCACCACCCGGGCCGCCGGTGCCCCCGAGGCGGTCCGGAACCGGTGCCCGAAGGAGCTCACCACCTGCGGATCGGCCCCCCGGAAGGCGTACGTCGACGAGTCCGGGTCACCGAAGGCGACCAGGGGCTTGCCGCCGCCGGCGATCACCTCCAGCAGGTCCACCTGGGCGGGGTCGGTGTCGGCGAGCTCGTCGACGTACACGTACGACAACCGTCGGCGCTCGGCGGCCAGCAACTCCGGGTCGTCCAACAGCAACCCACGCGCCGCCCGAACGAGCTCGGCCGGGTCGTAGGCGACCGAGCCCCGGTTGGCCACGTCGCGCAGGGCGAGCACCGCGACGTACTCACGCAGGAAGCGCGCGGCCGCCGGCCAGTCGGCCCGGCCCAGCTGCTCACCCAGCCGGGCCAGCTCCGCCGGACCGACCCCGCGCTCCGCCGCCCGCATCAGCAGGTCCCGCAGCTGGGCCGCGAACGCCCGGGTACGCAACGCCGGCCAGAGGTCCTCCGGCCAACCGACCGGATCCACCAGCCCGTCCCCACCGGACGCACCACCCACCGGACCGCCCCCCAGGCCGGCCGCCGAACCCCCCGGACCAGACGCCGAACTCACCGGGCCAGACGCCGAACCAGCCGCCGGGCCGGACGCATCATCCGTCGGGCCACCGGACCGACCGCCCGCCGTCCCGCCGGCGCCATCCGACGCCTCGTGGTCACGGACGGTCGGTGCCCCGGTGGTCGGCGCGGCCCGTACCAGGTCGGCTCGGGCCCGGGCGGTCCGCGTGTCCGGGCCGGCCGCCGGCTCGCCCTCGGGGCTGCCGGCCGGCCCGTCACCTACCAGGTCGAGCAGCTCCCGGATGATCAGATCCTGCTCGGGCCCGGTGAGCAGCCTCGGCGACGGCTCACCCCGCTCGGCCGCGGCCCGCCGGAGCAGACCGAAGGCGTACGCCGGGAAGCTGCGGACCAGCGGCTCCCGCAGCACCAGACGGCCGTCCCGGGCGATCCGCGCCTCGATCCGGCGACGCAGGTCGGTGGCGCCCCGGCGGCCGAAGGTGAGCACCAGGATCCGTTCCGGGTCGACGCCCTCGGCCACCCGCGCGGCAACCGCCTCGATCAGGGTGCTGGTCTTGCCGGTACCCGGCCCTCCGACCACCAGCATCGGCCCGCCGGTGTGCCCCACGACCTCGGCCTGCAACGGATCGTCGACCCGTCGTCGCCCATCCCCGCCGACTGCGGACCGGGCGCTGATCCCGGCCTGCCCGGCGGACGACTCCCGCTCGTCGCCGGCCGGCCCGGACGACCCACCGGCCTGCCCGGACCACACGCCGGCCGGCCCGGACGACCCACCGGCCTGCCCGGACCACACGCCGGCCGGCCCGGACGACCCACCGGCCTGCCCGGACCACACGCCGGCCGGCCCGGACGACCCGCCGGACTGGCCGGACCATGTGCCGGACTGGCCGGACCATGTGCCGGACTGGCCGGACCTTTCGCCGGACTGGCCGGGCGACGATTCGGGCCGGTCGCCGGCCGGCCCGGACGATGTGCCAGGCCGGTCGCTGAGCTGCCCGGACGACGGCTCCCGGCCGCCGTCCGCACCGGGACCTACCGACGGTGCGGCGGCACCCGGCTCACCCGGGGGTGCCACCGGGTCCGTCGTGCCCGCCGGTCGCACCAGCCGATAGACCTGCATGTCCCCATCCCACCATCCGGCTGTGACACCTGCTCCGCAGGACACCGGGGAGCGCCCACGGGCTGGCCGACTCCGGACGCGCCGGCCGGACAACCCGTGTGGTTAGAGGGGTTCCCTGCTATACCGAAAGCGTTAACAGGGGGCCCTTCCTTACCGGGAGGGGTCGGCGGCTTCTTGTTGGTCGGCGGCGGTGCGGGCGACGCTCTCGGCGCGTACCGCCTCCTGCTCGGCGGAGAGGGCGGCCTCGGCCTCCACGATGTGCCGTACCGCGGCGTGCACGTCGTCGGTGAGGCAGATCAGTTCCAGGTCGACCGGGCCGATCTTGCCGTCGGCGGCCATCGTGTCACGCAGCCAGTCGAGCAGTCCGCGCCAGTACGCGGTGCCCATCAGCACCACCGGGAAGCGGGTGACCTTGCCGGTCTGGACCAGGGTGAGCGCCTCGAACAGCTCGTCCATGGTGCCGAAGCCACCGGGCAGCACCACGAACGCCTGGGCGTACTTGACGAACATGGTCTTGCGGGCGAAGAAGTAGCGGAAGTCGATGGCCAGGTCGACCCACTCGTTGATGCCCTGCTCGAAGGGGAGTTCGATGCCGAGTCCGACGGAGAGCCCGCCGGCCTCGCTGGCCCCCCGGTTGGCCGCCTCCATCACGCCCGGTCCACCGCCGGTGATGACCGCGTACCCGGCGTCGGCCAGGGCCGCGCCCAGCGACTCGGCCAACTGGCACTCGGGGCTGTCCGGCTTGCTGCGGGCGGAGCCGAAGACGCTGACCGCCGGCGGCAGGTCGGCCAGCGTGTCGAAGCCCTCCACGAACTCCGACAGGATGCGCAGCGCCCGCCAGGCGTCCTTGGTCTTCCAGTCGCTGCGTTCCCGGGAGTCCAGCAGGCGCTGATCGGCGGTACTGTTCGGAATGGCACCGCGACGCAGGGTGACGGCGCCCCGGTGTCGTTCCCGACCGGGCCCCCGGCGTGCGTCGCGCCTGTCGCTGTTACTCATGGCAGCAACCGTAGTGGAGCAGCACCTTTGGGGTACGCGTGCCGGACATCCGACAAAGTTTTCGCGATCTTGGGCAACTAATTCGGTGGCCGGTACGTCTTACTATTCACATACCGGGTATGCCCGGCGCGCGCTTCGGGGGAGGAGCAGAGCGTGATCAGTAACAGCGAGATGCTCAGGATCAGGCGACAGATGCAGCGGCGGATCCGCGACGTGGTGGCCGAGCGCCGCCGCGCCCGCCTGATCGAGCACGCCGTCGCCGACGAACCGGCGGCTGCCCCGGCGGCCACCGACCCGGCCACCCTGACCCGTACCTCCTGACGACCGCCGCCCCACCCGGACGGGCGGGGCGGCGGCGACCGGTCAGGCCGGGGCCAGCCAGCGGTGCAGGGTGGCGGCACCGTCGCGGATCTTGCCGATCTCGACGTGCTCGTCCGGGTGGTGGGCCAGGTTGGGGTCACCCGGTCCGAAGTTGAGCGCCGGCACGCCCATGGCCGCGAAACGGGCCACGTCCGTCCAGCCCAGCTTGCCGATCGGCGCCGCGCCGACCGCCGCCACGAACTCCTTCGCCGGGGCCGCCTCCAGGCCGGGCAGGGCACCGGCCGCCGAGTCGGTCACGGTCAACTCGAACCCGGCGAAGACCTCCCGCAGGTGCGCCTCGGCGTCGGCCGGCGTCCGGTCCGGGGCGAACCGGTAGTTGACCTCGATCTCGCAGTGGTCCGGGACCACGTTGCCGGCCACCCCGCCGGAGATCCGGACCGCGTTCATCCCCTCCCGGTAGTCGCAGCCGTCGATGGTGACCCGCCGGGCCTCGTACGTCTGCAACCGGCGCAGCACCTCACCGGCGCCGTGGATGGCGTTCACCCCGTGCCAGGAACGCGCCGAGTGGGCGCGTACCCCGGTGGTGGTGACCCGGGCCCGCATCGTCCCCTGGCAGCCGGCCTCGACGATGCCGTACGTCGGCTCCAGCAGCAGCGCGAAGTCCGCCGTCAACCACTCCGGGTGCGCCTCGGCGACCAGGAAGAGCCCGTTGTACGTCGACTCGATCTCCTCCGCCTCGTAGAAGAAGTACGTCACGTCGTAGCGCGGCTCGGGCACGGTGACCGCCAGGTGCAGCGCGTACGCCACCCCGGACTTCATGTCGGAGGTGCCGCAGCCGTACATCAGGTCGCCCCGCAGGGTGGACGGGAAGTTGTTGTTCAACGGAACCGTGTCCAGGTGCCCGGCGAGCACCACCCGCTGGGCCCGACCCAGTTCGGTACGGGCCATCACCGTGTTGCCGTACCGGTGGGTGCTCAGGTGCCCGACCTTGCGCAGCACCTCCTCCACACAGTCGGCGATCGCCTTCTCGTTGCGGGAGACGGACTCTATGTCGACCAGGGCGCGGGTCAGGGCCACCGGATCGGCGAGGACCTCGGGGGTAAGCGGGTTCTCCATGATTGGCACGGTACCGTCAGATCCGGTGTGCGTGAGCAGCGAGCGTGCCGCGCGACGACCGCGTGGAGATCCGCCCGCCGCGCCCCGGCCACGGCGCTCCGTGCGTGGCCGCGCCACCGTCGACGAGGAGAAAGGTGCAGCAGTGACCTCCGCAGAACCCGCCTGGGGCATCGGCCTGGCCACCGTCACCGCCGAGGGACAGGTGCTCGACACCTGGTACCCGACCGGCAAGCTGGGGCTCGGCGAGTTGCCGTTGGTCCCCGGTGAGGACCAGGGCGACGTGCTCGACCTGCCACCGGGCGCGATCGGTGACCGGGTGCTGCCCGGTCTGCGTACCGTCGAGGTGGTGACCGTGATCGGGTCGCTGGAGGACCCGATCAAGGACACCTCCGACGCGTACCTGAGGTTGCACCTGCTCTCCCACCGCCTGGTCCGGCCCAACGAGCTGAACCTCGACGGCATCTTCGGCAAGCTGGCGAACGTGGCCTGGACCTCGGCCGGGCCGTGCCCGCCGGAGCGGGTCGACGAGCTGCGGGTGATCGAGCGGGCCGCCGGCCGCCACCTGGCCGTGTACGGGGTGGACAAGTTCCCCCGGATGACCGACTACGTGGTCCCCTCCGGGGTCCGGATCGCCGACGCCGACCGGGTCCGGCTCGGCGCGTACCTCGCCCCCGGCACCACGGTCATGCACGAGGGCTTCGTGAACTTCAACGGCGGCACGCTGGGCACCTCGATGGTCGAGGGGCGCATCGTGCAGGGCGTGGTGGTGGGTGACGGCTCCGACATCGGCGGCGGCGCGTCGATCATGGGCACCCTCTCCGGCGGCGGCACCGACCGGGTACGCATCGGCGAGCGGAGCCTGATCGGCGCCAACGCGGGCGTCGGCATCTCGCTCGGTGACGACTGCGTGGTGGAGGCCGGCTGCTACATCACCGCCCCCTCCAAAATCAAGCTTCCGGACGGCAAGGTGGTCAAGGCCCGGGACCTCTCCGGGGTCGACGGCCTGCTCTTCTGGCGCAACTCGGTGACCGGCGCGCTGGAGGCGAAGCCCCGCACCGGCCAGGGCATCACCCTCAACGCCGCCCTGCACGCCAACGACTGACGTGCAAGGAAGGGCCCCTTCCTAACGCTTTCTGTATAGGAAGGGGCCCTTCCAAACGCTTCTGGCGCCCCGGTGGTCCCGGTGGTCCCGGCCGTCACGCCGGGACCACCGGGGAGGTTCACCGCAGGCGGTACGCCTGGATGATCTCCTGGGTCACCGTGTTGCCGGCGGTGTCCCGGGCGGTGGCCCGCAGCGAGGCGTACCCCTTGCCGGCGGGGTGGTGTGCCGCGACCATCCACTGCTTGCCTACCTGGTACACCCGCGCCGTGCGCCAGTGCTTCCCGCCGTCGTACGACAGCTCCACGCTCAGCGACTTGACCTTCGCCGCCGGCGCGCCGGGCTGGCGCTCCACCTCGACCGGGATGAGGAACGGCTTGCCGGCCGCCGCGCTGTTGTCGTCGCGCAGCGGCGGCTGGAAGCGGACCGCCATGGCGGGCAATCCGACCGGTTCGTCTCCCGGCACGTGCGTGGAGACGAAGGTCCACGCGGCGTCGACCCGGGTGCTCAGGTCGGTGAAGCCGCGGGTCGTGGACACCTCCAGCCGGTACGTGGCGCCACCGGCGGGCACGGGGAACTCGGCCCACCCCGCGTCGGAGGTCTCGTCGACCAGCTTGCCGTCGCGGTACAGCGCCACCCGGGCGGTGTCGGTGAGCGAGTAGCCCCGGTGGCCCGCCTGGTCGCTGTAGAGCGACAGGTCGACCAGGATGGTGTCACCGATGCGGCTCACCCCCTGCCCCGGCCAGCGTGGCTTCGCCAGTGACGGCCCGTACGGCGCGACGTTCCAGGTGTCCCGGTAGGTCCGACCGGCCCGGTAGGCGGTCGGGGCGGACTCCAGCATCGAGTGGGCGTCCAGCCAGCCATCCTCGGTCGGCTTCCCGAAGGACAGCACGGACGACCACTGCACCCCGTTGGTGTTGTGGTACTCGGTCCGCTCCCCCGGCACCGCGACGGGCAGGACGACCGCGGACGAGCCGACCGGGTACTTCGCGGACTCGCCGAAGGTCACCCGTTCGACGTCCAGCCCCGGGTCGGGACCCCGGAACCGGTGCACCGCCGTGGCCAGGTCCCGCTTGCGGTAGTCCTTGGTGAATCCGGTCGGGAAGCGACCCGGGACCGCCTCGGTGACCGCGTACAGGTAGGGAGTGCTCGACACGTCCGGGTCGGTCCACTGGGCGGCGACCGTGGCGACGAAGCGCTCGGCAGGCACCCGGGCACCGAGGTTGGCGGACCGCAGGCCGGTGAAGTCGTCGGTACCCAGGCCGAAGCCGAAGCCGTAGTCGTCGCCGAGCCAGTTCGCACCCAGGTCGACCATCACGGGGACGGCGGAGGGCTCCGGCACCGACATCCGGACCGGCTTCGCCTTGCGCGCGTCGATGGTCAACTCGGTCGGCCCGTCGACTGTCAACTCCGGCTGCACCAGGGCGCTCACCCCGGCCAACTCCTCGCCGTCGATCTCCAGGAGGTAGCTGACCAGCCCGTACCGGCCCTTGGGCAGCCGGGCCGTGGCGGTGCCGTCCTCGGCGTACAGGTCGTGGTAGGCGGGCCGGTCCAGGCCCACCAGGGTGGTCCACGGCTCGGCCGCCGGCGCCCCGGTGGAGTCCAGGTGCCGGACGGTCACCGGGTAGCTCTCCACCTCGCGGTGCACGGCCAACGCGGTGACCGCCCGGACCGTGCCGGAGCTGGCGACGATCCGGCCGGTGTAGTAGCCGTCCGGGCCGGTGACGCTGGTGTCGGCGGTGACGTCGGCCTTGGCCGTACCGCCGGCCGGCACGGTGACCCGGGTGGTGGAGAGGGTGACCGCACCCGCCGGGGCCGGCTCGCCGTCCGGGCCGGTGACCTCGGCGGCCAGGTCGAGGGTCAGCGCCGTGCTGCCGGCGTTGTGCCAGGTCACGGTCCGGTTGATCGGCTCGTCGTCGTCGTGCGGCCACTCGGTACGGCCGAACGAGACGCTTACCGGGTCGCTGGTGACCACCTGGGTGATCGCCTTGGCCACGTCGACCCGGCCAGCGCCCTGCTGGTACGCGGTCAACTCCGGGTGGGGCTTGGCCGAGGCGGTCAGGGTCGCCTTGAGCTGGCCGGCCTGCCAGTCCGGGTGCTGCTGGGCGAGCAGCGCCACCGAGCCGGCCACGTGCGGGGTGGCCATCGAGGTGCCGGAGGCGGCCACGTACTGGCCGGCGACCACGTCGCCCATGGTGGTGCCGCTGGCCCGGGCGGCCACGATGTCCACGCCGGGCGCGGTGATGTCCGGTTTGAGGGCGTCGTCACCGACCCGGGGGCCACGGCTGGAGAACTCGGCCAACTCGTCGTCGCGGTCCACCGCGCCGACGGTGAGCGCCGCGTCCGCCGAGCCGGGCGAGCCGACCGAGCCGTCGCTGCCGTCGTTGCCGGCGGCGATCACGAAGAGGGTGCCGGTCTCGGCGGTCAGGGTGTTGACCGCCTCCTCCAGCGGGTCGATCTCCGGGCCGTCCCACCCGCCGAGGCTCAGGTTGACCACGGTGGCCTGCTTCTCCTGGGCGGCCCACTGCATGCCGGCCAGGATCGCCGATTCGGTGCAGAAGGTGGACTCGCAGACCTTCCCGCTGAGCAGCGTCGCGTCCGGGGCGACGCCGCGGTACTTCCCGCCGGAGGCCGCGCCGCTGCCGGCGATGGTCGAGGCGACGTGCGTGCCGTGTCCGACGGTGTCGCCGGTCTCGGTCACCTCGCTGAAGTTGCGGCTCTCGGCGACCCGGCCGACGAGGTCGGGGTGGGCGGCGTCGATGCCGGTGTCCAGCACGGCGACGGTCACCCCCCGGCCGGTCCAGCCGGCCTGGTGGGCGGCCGGGACACCGATCTGGGCCACGCTGTGGTCGAGGGTGAGCTGTCGTTTGCCGTCCAACCAGATCCGGTCGACACCCCCCGCTGTGTCGGTACGGGCCCGGCTGGAGCCGGCGGTCAACGCCGACCAGACCGCTGCGGTCCGGGCCTTGGGCGCCGTGACCGCCGCCCCCTCGATGGCCGGCAGGTCACGGGTCACCCGGACCCCGCCGAGCGCGGGTGCGCCGCGCCGGGCCGGACCGCCCGGGGCGTACCCGAGCAGTAGCGGCACGTCGTCCCGCCGGGCGTCGTCGTAGCCGGCGGCGACCAGCCCGGTGACGTCGAAGAGCCGGTGGTCAAGCTTGCCGGCGCGGATCAGCGGCAGCGCGTCCTGGGGCAGCACGCTCACCCGCCCCTGGTCCCGGCGGGTCAGGAACCGCATGCCGGCCCGTCCCTCGCCGCGTCGGACGGCGACGTCACCGGCGGCGGTCAGGGTCACCCGGTCCCCGGTGATCAGGGTGACGGTGGCCGTCCGCGCCCCGCCGGGCGGTGCCGACGGCACGGTCCGGGTCGGCCCGGGGTGCTCCGGCTGCCCGGCCGGCGCGGCCGAGGCCGCCGCCGGAACCCCGAACACCAGACCGAGTACGAGACCGAGCGCGATCGATTTTCTACTTCCGTGCAACGGTGCCTCCTCCTGAAGCGTTGTTACTGTCGGGAGTCGCATCGACACCACGGTCGCATCGACACCGGCCAGAATTGCATACCGAGTAGGTATCAGGGAAGACAGAAACATGACCAGTTAGGTACAAAGTGGAGTCATCACCAGGCAACGGGCGGCCGCCGACCTCGATGCGGGAGCGCATGTTGGCAGGTGAGGCGTACCAGGCCGACGACCCGGAGATCACCGCCGACCAGGAGCGTGCCGCCCGACTGATGGAACGCTTCAACGCCAGCCGGGCCGACGACCCGGCCGGGCGACTGGCCGCGCTGCGCGAACTGCTCGGCTCGGTCGGCGACCAGAGCTGGGTCCGGCCGCCGCTGTACTGCGACTACGGCTACCGCATCCACCTCGGACCGCGCAGCTTCGTCAACTACCACGCGGTCCTGCTGGACGTCGCCCCGATCACCATCGGCGCGGACGTCCAACTGGGATCGAACGTCCAACTGCTCACCCCCACCCACCCGGTGGAACCCGGACCCCGCCGGGACAAGTGGGAGGGTTCGGCACCGATCACCATCGGCGACAACGTCTGGCTCGGCAGCGGGGTCATCGTGCTCGCCGGGGTCACCATCGGCGCGAACACGGTGGTCGGCGCCGGCACCGTGGTGACCCGCGACCTGCCGGCGAACGTGGTCGCGGTGGGTAATCCGGCCCGGGTGATCCGCACCTTCGACTGAGGCGATCACGGCATTCACCTGCGAAAACCACTCGATCAGGGGTGGTCGACACGAGCAAAGAGGTGCACTCTGGGTAGCGATACCGTCACCGGGAGGTAGCCATGGCCGGCCGGGTCCTCGAACTACGCGTACACGGGGTGTCCAACACACCCCCGGACCAGATCCTCGGCCTGCAGCCCGAACCCGGTGGTGACGGCCCCCGCCCCTGGTTGGTCGCCGGCGACGAGGTGACCGGCTTCTACCGGTCCACCGCCGCCGGTGCCGCCGACCCACCCACCGCCACACCGCCCGTCGTCGAGGCGTACAGCTGGGGGCAGTTGACCTCCGGCGCGCGGACCGCGCACGACGTCTACCGGGCCTTCTGGACGCTGGTGTTGCCCTTCGCCCTGGCCAACGTCGCACTGCACGCCCGACCGGGCATCCCGCCCGACCCGGACCAGGAACGCTGGGGCAGCCGCTCCGGGATCACCGCCTGGCTGCTGCGGCTGTTCTGCCTGAGCCTGACCGGCACCCTGGCACTGGCCGCCACCGGCATCGGCGTCGACCTGGTCGGCTGGCAGTGCGTCGACGAGGCCTGCCTCGGCCGCATCCCCGGCCCGTGGGAGTTCCTCGGCCACGGCTGGTGGAGCGAGGGCAGCCACCCGCTCGCCGTCGGACTGCTGCTCCCGATCGGCCTGCTGGTCGTCCTCGGCCTGCTGACCTGGCGGACCTACCAGTACGAGGCTCAGATGCCGGCCCAGCCCGCCGTGCCGTCCGGGGAGGACGCCGGCACCACCGCCACCCGCACCACCGCCACCGGGCCGGCACCATCGGACCAGCGACTGGACAACCCGTTGCAGGACCCCACCTTCTGGTGCGGGGAGGGGCAGCTGCGCCGGGCCGCGGTCCTGCACCTGTGCACCGGTACGGCGACCGCCGCGGCGGTGCCGCTCGGCGCGGTGCTCGCGATGGACCCGCCGCACGGGGCGAAAGCCGCCGTCGCCTGGCCCTCGGTTCTGCTCTTCGTCGCCGTGGCGGTCATCGCCGTGGTGGCCCTGGGCCGGCCGTGGCTGAGCCGACGCGCCGGCGCCACCCCGCTCGGGCGGTGGAGCCTGGCGGTCATCGTGCTCACCGGCGTCGGACTGGCCGGCACGGTGCTGTTCCTGCTGCTACCGGAGGGGCCGGCCGGCTCCGCACTGGCCGCGCTGCGCCCGCCCGCCGGCTGCGCCGAGAACCCCCGGCTGGCCGGCTGCCAGGCCGACCGGTCCCTGCCCGGGTACGACTGGATCATCTCCTGGTTCGGCACCGGGCAGGTGCTGCTGCTGATCACGATCGGGGTGGTGAGCCGCTCCGGCCGACGTGCACTGGCCGCTCCGGTCACCGCGGTCCTGCTGCTCGCGGCGGGGGCCGCGTGGATCTCCGGTTGGCTGCCCGGTGTCGCGCCGGCCCCACCGGGGCTGGCGATCTGGATGCTCGCCGTCCCGGCGGGTCTGCTCGCCGGGACCGGGCTGCTGCTGCCCCGTACCGGGCCGGCCAGCACGGCCGTTCCCCCGGCCGGCCACACCGACCTGGCCTGGGGTGGCCGGGGTGCGGCGCTCATCGCCGGCTTCGGCTGGCTGCTCATGATCGCCTACTGCGCCGGCGTCCTCTACTGGGCCGCCGACCGGCTGAACAACGGGGCCACCCCCAGCGGCCGGTCCGCTGTCGTCCCACCGATCCCGGTGATGTGGGCCGGACTGGCCTTCGCGATCGCGCTGCTGACGTTGCTGGTCGTCGTGGTCCACGGCGCGGTCCTGTTCAGCCGGATCCGCTGCCGGGAGTACGCCGGCCTGGTCCCGCCCGGCAACACGCTCTCCGCCCACGAGATCCGTCGCTGCCGGGACGTCAGCACCTACCGGGCGTTGCACCGGCTCGTCGGTGAGCACGGAATCCGGCTCGTCGGCCGGTACGGGGTGGTCGCTGCCCTGCTCGCCGTCAGCGGGTGTGCCGCCGCCCTGTCCCACACCCGCCCCCACCCCATGTCGGTGACCGGCTGGTCGGTGGTGGTCAAGGCGGTCGCCGACATCGGTGACTCCCTGCTCGGCTGGCTACCGGTGGCGATCGCCGGGCTGGGCCTGCTGGTCTACCGCAACGAGACGGTCCGCCGCAGCGTCGGGGTGATCTGGGACATCGCCACCTTCTGGCCCCGGGCCGCGCACCCGCTCGCGCCGCCCAGCTACGCCGAACGGGCGGTGCCGGAACTCCAGACCCGCGCCGCCGGCCTGCTGGCGCTGCCCGAGAACGACCCACGCCGGATGGACGGGATCATCCTCTCCGGCCACAGTCAGGGGACCGTGCTCTGCGCGGCGATGCTCCTGCAACTGCCGGCCCGCTGGCGGCAGCGGATCTGGTTCTTCTCCTACGGATGCCAGCTCACCCGCCTCTACGGGCGGATCTTCCCGGCGTACTTCGGACCGGACCGGCTGCCGGTCCTGGCCGACGCGCTGACCAGACCCGACGCACTGACCGAAGCTGGCGCGCGGACCGAAGCTGGCGCGCGGACCGAAGCTGGCGCGCGGACCGAAGCTGGCGCGCGGACCGAAGCTGGCGCGCGGACCGAAGCTGGCGCGCGGACCGAAGCTGGCGCGCGGACCGGCTGGACGAACTTCTGGCGGGAGACCGACCCGCTCGGCTGGCCGGTCGGTGCCGGCGGGCAGGACCTGCCGGTACGCGACCCGGAGGCGCTGCACCCCAGCGACGGGGAGGTCGCCGACCCGCCGATCCGCAGCCACAGCGGCTACCCGGAGGCCGCCGAGTACCGCCGGGAACGGGCCCGGGTCACCTGGCTGCTCCGCCGGCCAGTCCCCGCCCCACGCCAGGGCGTCGACTGAGCAGCCCGCCGCCGGGGTCCGGCAACGCCCGGCAGCCGGACGCCGGCCGGGTCCGTTCCGGTGACCGGGCCGACCGGGCCCAGTCCGGGTCCGTTCCGGTGGCCGGGCTCAGTCCGGTGGCGGGTCGGTCAGCCGGACCACCAGGTCGGCGCGGTCGGCGGTGCCGGCCACCCGGGCCGCGTTGGCCTCGTCGCTGCCCAACGCCCAGGCCCGCGCCTGCTCCGGCGACTGCCCGTACCCCAGGCGTCGGTCGATCAGCCGACGGTGCCGTACCTCGGCGTCCAGGTCGAGGAACCACGCCTCGTGCAGCAGCGACCGCACCTCGTCCCACGGCGGATCGGAGAGCAGCAGGTAGTTGCCCTCGGTGACCACCAACCGGACCTCCGGCGGCACCTCGATCGCCCCGGCGACCGGCTCCTCCAGGTCACGGCGGAAGGTCGGGGCGTACACCGCGGTCATCTCCAGGCGGCGGAGTCGGCGCAGCAGCGAGACGTACCCGTTGGCGTCGAAGGTGTCCGCCGCGCCCTTGCGTTCGGCTCGGCCGAGCCGCCGCAGCTCGACCTGGGCCAGGTGGAAGCCGTCCATCGGCACCAGCCGGGCGGTCGGGCCCAGCTCGGCAACGATCCGCTCGGCCAGGGTGGACTTGCCCGCCCCGGGGGCGCCGGCGATGCCGAGCAACTGACGGGGACCGGCCTCGGCGAGGGCCCGGGCCCGGCCGACCAGCTCGGCGACGGTGTACGAGGGCGTCGGTGGCGGTGGCGGTGGCGGCGACGGAGGTGGCGGCATCAGTTCAGGACCGGCTCGCTGATGGTGAACCGGGCCTCCACGCTGGCCTGCACGGACTGCGGCTGCGGATCGAGATCCAGCTCCGGCCGGCCGTCCTCGACGGCACCACCCATGGTGAACGCCGCGCGGGTCATCATCGGCTGCGGGTTCAGCCCGCTGTCGGCCAGCTCGACCAGGGCGGTCACCCGCGCGCCGAGCGCCTCGGCGTACTCCCGGGCGCGGACCAGGGCGTCGGTGATCGCGGCGTGCCGGGCCTGCCGGTACACCGGGCTGTCCGGCCGCAGTGACCACCACGGGCCGGCCACCTCGATCTGGTCCTGGTCGGCCAGGCGCAACATCAGCTCACCGAGGGCGGTGAAGTCGGTGACCGTCACCGTCGTGGTGACCCGCCCCTGGTAGGCCACCACCCGCTCACCGGAGCGTTTCGTCAGCGGGTACACCTGCACCTCACCGGTCTCCCGGCGGTCGACGTCGGCCGAGTCGAGCAGCGCCCGCACGGCGGCGGCCCGCTCGGCGAGCCGGGTCAGGGTGGTCTCCCGGTCGCGGTCCCGGGCCGACGCGGTCACCCGGAACCGGGCCAACTCCGGAGCCACCTCCCGGTACGCCTCGCCGCGCACCGCCACCACCGGTCCATCCACCATCCCCCCACCCTAGGTGAAAGGAAGGGCCCCCTGTTAACGCCTTTGGTAGAGCGGGGAACCCTTCTCACACCCCGACACCGCCACCACAGTGGAGCCGGCGCACGCCGGGGGGAAGCCGGCGCCACGCCGTGGGAAGCCGGCGCACGCCGTGGGAAGCCGGCGCACCCCGTGGGAAGCCGGCGCACCCCGTGGGAAGCCGGCGCACCCCGTGGGAAGCCGGCGCCACGCCGTGGGAAGCCGGCACGCCCGGGGGGTCAGGCCGTGGGAGCCGGTGCCACGCCGTCGGGAGCCGGCGCACGCCGGGGAAAGCCGGCACGCCCGGGAGGTCAGGCCGGCTGCGGCAGCCGGGCGTCGTAGGTCACCAGCGCGGCCTCGACCCGGCAGCCGGTGAGGTGCCCGCCCGCCGCACCCAGGCCGGTCAGGTAGGACAGCTCGGCGACCGGGTCGGCGTCGACCGGGAACTCCCGCCGCTGGCCGGTGAACGGGCAACCGGCCAGGGTCGTCCGGGCCGCCCGGGCCTCGTCGTACCGGGCGGTGAGGGTGCCGGCGTCCCCGGCGGTCAGCGCGTCGGCGAGCTCGTCGAGGAAGGCCCGGACGGCGGCCAGCTCGGCCAGTACCCGCTCCCGGTTGCCGAGCAGCATGTTCGCCGTCCGCCCGGGTGGGCTGCCGGCCACCCGGGTGCCGTCGCGGAAGCTGCCGGCGGCCAGCGCGAGCACCGCGTCGCCCAGCTCTGCCCGGTGCGCCGCACCCGCCAGCGCGCCGGCCACCAGATGGGGTACGTGCGAGCAGAGCGCCACCACCGAGTCGTGCTGCCCCGCCGTCATCGGCACCACCCGGGACCGGAACACGTCCCGCAGCAGCCCGGCGAGCCACCGGAACGCCGGCAGTCCCGGGCCCGTCGGGCAGAGCACCCAGGCGGCGTCGGCGAACAACCCGGGTACGGCCGAGGTGAGCCCGGCCCGGTCGGTACCGGCCATCGGATGCCCGGCCACGAACCGGTGCCCCAGCGCGTGCCGCTCGGCGAAGTCCGCCAGCTCCGCCTTGGTGCTGCCGACGTCGGTGAGCACGCAGCGGTCGCCGGCCACCCGGGCCACCCGCAGCAGGGTGTCGGCGAGGGTGGGCAGCGGCCCGCAGAGGAAGACCACGTCGCGGTCGACCACCGCCTCGTCGAGCCGGTCGGGGCAGACCACCCCCTGCGTACGGAGCTGCTCCCGGGTCGCCGGGTCCGGATCCCAACCGGCCACGTCGAGACCGGCCTGGCCCAGCCCGAGCAGGACCGAGCCGCCGATCAGCCCGGTACCGACAACCGCCGCCCGGACCGGACCGTCAGACGGTTGCGTACCGTGATGTGCCGCTCGGCGCGGGGGCGATGATCCCGGCTCGTCCACCGGCAGAGGATATCTCCCTCGGTAGGGCTCCTCCCCGCCCAGCCGCGAGCCAGCCGCCCAGCCGCTAGCCAGCCGCCCAGCCGCGAGCCCGCAGGCCGGCCGCTAGCCCGCAGGCCCCGCGAGCCCGCCTCCAGCCGCGAGCCCGCCGGCGAGCCCGACGGGCGCGGTCAGTCCTCCGCGCCCACCCGGTCCCGCTGGGCGAGGAACGAGCCGACCGGATCGCTGGAGTGGTACTGCCACGGGAAGGGCGTCACCAGGTCGCCGATCACCTCGAACTGCTCGGCGGCCGAGGAGAGGTCACCGGCCATGGCGAAGGCCATCGCGAAGGCGTTGTGCACGTTGGGCCAGCCGGGCCGGCGCCGGTAGTCGGGGTGCCGCACGGAGTGGTCGGCGGCCGCATTCAACTCAGCCAGCACCTCCGGCTGGCCGATGTAGTCGGCGTCCTCGCCGATCGGCAGGTCGACCCACATCTCCAGGTGCGCGACCATGACCAGCTTGCCCAGGGTGGAGCCGGCGGGCGCCTTCGCCGCCGCGCCCCGGGCGAACTCGAACATCTCCTCGTGGCTGCCGGACCACTTGCGGCAGAGGTACTGCAGCATCGCCTCGTGGGCGACCCGGTGCCACGGGTACCGTTCGACCACCGCGTCGAAGCGCCGCCGAGCCTCCGCCGGATCGACCTGCCGGCCCCGGGCCGACTGGACCAGGAGGGCTCGGGCGGTGACGTCCTCCGGATCCCGGTCGACCACCTCGTCCAGGCAGTTCTCGGCGAACTTGAGCCCCTTGTGAAACTCGCGGAACTGCTCCTGGCTGGTCTGCGCCGCTCGGGCCGAACCCCGGGCCTGGCCGGCCCGGTGCAACGCGTGTGCCCCCTTGACCAGCATCGGCAGGGTCGACCGGGGCTCGGCGTCGATCCACTCGCCGATCCAGTCCTGCACCCCGTCGACCTGGGCGACGACCCCGAGGCAGAACGCCCGGTCATCCGGGTCGGTGACCGGGGTGAGCAGGTCCCGGGCGGTGGGCCAGTCCCGCAGCTCGAACGCCGCGATCAACGCCTCGGCGGTCGGATCGCCCTGGGCCGGATCGATCGACAACGCGGGGCTCTCCTGCTGCTCCTGCCGGGCCCGGCGCCGGAACGGCCACATGGTTCGTCCTCTCCACCATCGGTCGGTGGTCTCCGATCGACTGAACGGAGGGTTGCCGACAAAAGATCCACATCGTACTGTCCGTCAGCCATCCGCAGGAACCGGGTGGATCACGGGGAAGGACAACACATGGCTGCGACGTACCGGGCGCTCGCCTCCGTACTGATGCTTGTCGGTTTCTATCTGGTCGCGCTGCTGCAACTCGCGGTCGTCGTGGCCGCTTTCGGGTGGCTGACCCGGGAGCGCTCCGGCCTCTTCGCCACCAACGTGCTGTGGCCGCTGATCGCCGCGCTGGGTGCGGTGGTCGTCGGCCTGTGGCGGTCCCTGCGGACCAGGGACGAGCCCCTGCCCGGACTGGTCCTGACCGAGCAGGACGCGCCGCAGCTCTGGGCGACCGTGCGGGAGCTGGCCGACGCGGTGGCCACCCGGGCGCCCGACGAGATCCGGCTGGTGCCCGAGGTGAACGCGGCGGTCACCGAGCAGACCCGACTGTTGGGGCTCGTCGGTGGCCGGCGGACCCTGCTGGTGGGTATGCCGCTGCTCCAGGCCATGCGGGTCGACCAGCTTCGCTCGGTGCTCGCCCACGAGCTGGGTCACTTCTCCGGCCGGCACACCCGGTTGGGCGGGGTGGCGTACCGGGGACGGTTGGCCATCGGGACGACCATCAACCGGATCGGCAGGTGGAACCCGATCGGCATGGTCTTCCGGGGGTACGCCCGGCTCTACCTGCTGGTCGACAACGCCGCCTCGCGGCGTCAGGAGCTGGAAGCCGACCGGGCCTCGGTGCTGCTGGCCGGGCCGGAGGCGGCGACCTCCGCGCTGCGCAGCCTGCCGGCGATCGACGCCGCCTGGTCGTTCTACACGCAACGGTACGTCGAGTCGGGCTGGTCGGCCGGGCTCGCCCCGGACGACCTCTTCGGCGGCTTCGGGCAGCTGCTCGCCGCCCGGCAGGAGGAGATCGACCGGCTGCGGGAGGAGGCCCCGGAGGGCTCCGCCTCCCGGTGGGACACCCACCCGCCGATCGGCATCCGGGTCGCGGCCATGGCCGACGCCCCGGCCGGCGGGGCCGCGCCGGACGACCGCCCCGCCGGGGTACTGCTCGCCGACGTCGACGCGGCGGGCCGGGCCCTGCAGGCGGCGGTGGTCGAGCACGGCGACCGCACCCTGCTGCCCTGGCCGGAGTTCATCGCCGCGACGCTGGCCGCCTCGGTGCAGCACCGGGCCGACACCTTCTACCGGGCCGCCGGTCGGTTCACCGGCACCACGGAGCCCGGTCTGCCGACCGTACTGGAGCTGGTACGTGAGAACCGGCTCGGCGAGTTCGCCGAGCAGTTCTTCGACGACGCCACCCGCAAGGAGGCGGCACAGCGGTTCGCCGGTCCGCTGGAGACGCTGCTGATCAACGCCGCGATCCGCTCCGGGCGGGCCCGCTGGCAGCTGTCGTGGAGCGCCCCGGCCGAACTGGTCGGGGTCGACGGCGAGCCGCTGGACCTCGCCGAGGCCGCCAAGCTGGCGGTGTCGCCGCAGACCCTGGACGAGGCGTTGGCCCGGCTGACGGCACTCGGCATCGACCCGGGCGCGGCGACGGTGGTGCAGACCCGGGCCACCGGACGCAACGCCGGCCTGATCGGCGGGATGGCCAACGTCAAGTTGGACGGGCAGAAGCACGACCTGCTGATCCTCGACCGTGGTCTGGTTCTGGTCGGTAACCCGGGTTCGTCCGACGAGGGCAAGGAACGCCTGCGACGGCTGGCCGGTTCGACGACGTTGGAGGAGCTGGCCCAGAGCCACACCTTCGTACCGTTCGAGGAGGTCACCGGGGTCGAGGTGACCCGGGAGGTGCCGCTGAAGGCCACCCTGACGCTGCACGACGGACGGGCCGTGACGCTGCACGAGTCCTTCACCGGCGACCTGTTGGAGCCGAAGAGCCGGGACACCCTGCTGGAGGTCTTCAGGTCGCTCGACGACTGACCGCCCCCGCCGGTGGTGGCCCGGTCGGCGAACCGACCGGGCCACCACCGGCCACGAAGACGTCCCCGCCGGCAACCGGCTGGGCTGGCCCCCGCCGTCAACCGGCTGGGCTGGCCCCCGCCGTCAACCGGCTGGTTAGCAGGGGACCCCTCTCGACCGTATGCGTTAAGAGGGGGCCCTTCCTTACCCGCTGAGGCGGTTGGTGACGGCGGCGACGTGCGCGTCGGAGGCGGTCAGCGCCACCCGGACGTGCTGGTTGCCCCCCGGGCCGTAGAACGCCCCGGCGGCGACCAGGATGCCCCGCCGGGCCAGCCAGTCGACGGTCTGCCAGCAGTCCTCACCCCGGGTGAGCCAGAGGTAGAGGCCGGCCTCGGAGTGCTCGATGGTGAAGCCGGCGGCGGTGAACGCGGCGGCCAGCGTCTCCCGGCGGGCCCGGTACCGCTCGCGCTGCTCGTCGGCGTGGGCCTGGTCACCGAGGGCGGCGACCATGGCGGCCTGCACCGGCGCGGGCACGATCATGCCGGCGTGCTTGCGCACCTTGAGCAGCTCGGCGACGAGCGCCGGGTCACCGGCGACCAGTCCGGCCCGGTAGCCGGCCAGGTTGGAACGCTTGGACAGCGAGTGCACCGCGAGGATGCCCTCGTACGACCCGCCGCAGACCTCCGGCGAGAGCACCGACACCGGCTCGGCCGTCCAGCCCAGCGGCAGGTAGCACTCGTCGCTGGCCACCACGGCACCGCGCTCCCGGGCCCAGTCGACCACCTTGCGCAGGTGGGCCGCCGGCAGCACCTGACCGGTCGGGTTGGCTGGCGAGTTCACCCAGACCAGACGTACCCGGCTGGTCGGCCCGACCGAGGTCAGCGAGTCGGCCCGCACGCTGATGGCCCCGGCCAGCCGCACCCCGTCGTCGTAGGTCGGGTAGCAGACCGAGGGGATCACCACGACGTCGCCGGGCCCGATCCCGAGCAGGGTCGGCAGCCAGGCCACCAACTCCTTCGAGCCGATCGTGGGCAGCACGCCGAGACCGTCGACACCGGCCCCGCAGGACCGGGCCACCCAGGCCGACATGGCCTGGCGCAGCCCGACGGTGCCGGCGGTCAACGGGTACCCGGGGGCGTCGGACGCGTCGGCCAGCGCCTGCCGGATCACCGGGGGCACCGGGTCGACCGGCGTACCCATGGAGAGGTTGATCGGCCCCCCGGGATACGCCGCGGCCAGGCTGGCCGCGGCGTCCAGGGTGTCCCAGGTGAACTCGGGCAGCCGCGCCGACAGCGGCGTGGGCCGGCTCAGTGGCCCTCTCCACGTGGCGGCTGGGCGGCGACGAAGGTGGCGTCCTTCTCCACCTTGCCGACCTTCGAGGCACCGCCGGGCGAGCCGAGGTCCTCGAAGAACTCGTAGTTCGCCCCGGTGTAGTCCTTCCACTGCTCCGGTACGTCATCCTCGTAGAAGATCGCCTCCACCGGGCAGACCGGCTCACAGGCACCGCAGTCGACGCACTCGTCAGGGTGGATGTAGAGCATCCGGTTTCCCTCGTAGATGCAGTCGACCGGGCATTCTTCGATGCATGCCTTGTCGAGCACATCCACGCAGGGCTCGGCGATGATGTAGGTCACCGGTCTTCTCCTCCGCAAGACACGCCGCGATCACCCGCGACGGTTAGAGCCTAGTATCTCGCCGGGGAGGGGGTCGATCGTGCTCCGACAGCAGGATGTGGGATACCGGATCGTGGTCCGCCGGATTGTGGGGATTCGCGAGGGCCGGCCGCTCTTCTCCGACGCGCTCGGCGACCTGGTCGAGCTGACCGAGACCCATCTCACGATGACCACCGCCCGGGGCCGGCTGCGGATCCCGCTCACCGAGGTGCACCGGGCCAAACGGGTGCCGCCGACCCGCCGGCCGACCGCCGCCGCCGTGGTCGCCCTGGAACTCGCCGCCGACGAGGCCTGGCCGGCACCGGTACGCGGGCGGCTCGGCGACTGGCTGCTGCGCAGCGCCGACGGTTGGAGCGGGCGGGCCAACTCCGCGCTGCCGGTCGGCGACCCGGATCGTCCGCTACCGGCCGCCGTCGACGCGGTCGAACACTGGTACGCCCAGCGGGGCCGGCCGGCGCTCGTCAACACGCCGCTGCCGCTGGCCGCGCCGGTCGCCGCCGAGCTGGACGCCCGGGGCTGGACGGCCCGCCCGCCGGTGCTGGTGCAGACCGCCGAGCTGGCCCCCGGCCCGCCCTGGACGGCGCCGGCCGGGCAGCGGGACCGGCCGCCGGTGGAGTTGACCGGGACGCCGTCGGACGACTGGCTCGCCGTCGCCACCGACCGCAAGGGCGGCCTGCCGCCGGCCGCCCGGCACGTGCTCACCGCCGTGGACCAGGTCCGCTTCGCCCACGGGTACGCCGACGGCACGCTGGTCGCGATCGGCCGGGGCACGATCACCGGTTCGGGCCGGTGGCTGGGGCTCAGTCTGATCGAGGTACTGCCCTCGGCCCGTCGGCAGGGGCTGGCCGGCCAGGTGATCCGGGCGTTCGCCGACTGGGCCCGGGCCAGCCGGGCGACGCACGCCTTCCTCCAGGTCGAGCAGCACAACGCGGCGGCGGTGAACCTCTACCGGCAGTTCGGGTTCACCACCCACCACACCTACCTCACCCGCGTCGCTCCCACCCGCGGTGGCTAGCCGGGTGGGTCAGCGGCGCTCCCGCCCTCGGCGGCTGGCCGGGTGGGTCAGCGGCGGACGACCCGGCGGGGTTTGGCGTTGCCCCGCTCGGCGTACCGCTTGAGCTGCTGGGAACGGTGGTCCCGGCCCAGTGCGGTGAGCACCAGGTAGCCGACCAGCGTCCCGGCGCCGCTGGCGGCCAGGTAGAGCCAGATCTGCGCGAAGAACGTGCCGGCCCCGTTGGCGAACGGGTTGTTGCCGACCAGCAGCGGACCGACCAGGACGGTCAACAGCAGGGCGACCAGTACGGCAGCGGCCAGGTCGGCACCCCACCGGGCCACCGGACGGTCCCGGCCCCAGTGGAAGGCCAGCCCGGCGAGGATCACCCCGATCACCAGGAACATGCCCAGCGAGACGCGGTCGGCGGCGGCGCTCTGGTCACCGTCGACGCCGAACTCGATCACCAGCCGGGCGACCACGTTGACCGCGAACAGGGCTCCCGCGAGCGCACCGACTGTGCGCCACCGCTCGTTCATCGCACGCCTCCAGTCGTATCACCCGCCCGGTGGCGGGTTCCTGGCTGGAATGTCTACCACCTGGGCCGGGCTCCCGTCAGCACCTCGCCGCCCGCTCGGCTCAGCGCGGTGCGGCCGTGGCCGACGGCGGTGGCGGCGGTGGCGGAGCCGAGGGCGGCGGTGGGGCGAGGATCTGCCGGAAACCCATCACCGCGAACGTCATCGCACCCGCCACGATCATCGCCAGGCCTACCCAGTTCTCCGCGGCCAGCAGCAGGTCACCCTCGGCGGTCCGGACCGCCGCCACCGACATGATCACGAACCACGGGGTCGCGGGCAGCACCACCGCCCAACGCCGGCCGACGGTGTCGTGGGCGAACCAGCTCAGCGCGATGTTGGCCGCGATGGCCACCAGCACCGACACCCCGATCAGGTGACCACCCACC
The DNA here is from genome assembly GCF_900091615.1 of Micromonospora yangpuensis. Lineage (NCBI taxonomy): Bacteria > Bacillati > Actinomycetota > Actinomycetes > Micromonosporales > Micromonosporaceae > Micromonospora > Micromonospora yangpuensis. The sequence goes on from NZ_FMIA01000002.1 coordinate 5,532,788, forward strand.
CGAACCGCCGAGAGCAGCAGCTCCAGGATCGCGGTGAGCACCGCGGCGACCACCGCGACCGTCCCGCCCGCCACCCGCAGCGCGAGGTCGGCCCGCCGCGCCCAGCGGCCGGGTGGGGGCGGCGGGGCGGTGTCGTCCTGGTCGGTGGGGGCCATCGGCGCGGCGGGCAGGGTCACCGTTGGCCGACCGCCGGCACCACGGCGGACTCGGCGTCGTCCGGCCCGCGCTGCGCGCCGGCCTCCGTCGGGCCGGCCGCGTCGTCCGGGGCCAGGCCGGCGAAGAGGTCGTCCTCCCAGCCGTACCGGCCGGTGCCCGACCCCTTCTCCCCCACCGCCAGGGTGAAGTACTCCACGCCCATGAACTCGGCGCCGAAGTTCCCGGCGATCGAGTAGAGCCAGGAGGTGGCCGGGATCTGGGTGGCGTGCGCCCGCATCGCCGCCTCCTTCGCGGCGTGCTGCTCGGTGGCGTCGACGCAGGCGGCGATCTGCTGGTCCGGAGTACCGAAGGGCAGCTCGGAGAGGTCGGTGATGCCGGCGAACGGGTTGTCCGACGCCTCGGCGAAGTGGGTCAGCCCGGCCTCCAGCACGCTGCGCGGCATCGCCGTCCAGTACACCTTCGCCGGGGCGATGCCCTCGGCGGCGGCCAGCTCGTGGGCGCGCATCGCGACCCGGTGCGCCTGGATGTGGTCCGGGTGCCCGTAGAAGCCGTTCTCGTCGTAGGTGATCATGACCTGGGGGCGTACCTCGCGGATGATCTCCAGCAGGTGGCCGGCGGCGACGTCGAGGTCGGCCTGCCAGAAGGCCCGGGGGTGCTCGTTGGTCTCCAGGCCCATCATCCCGGAGTCGCGGTAGCGGCCCGCGCCGCCGAGGAACCGGTGGTCGGTGACGCCGAGCGCCGCGCAGGCCCCGGCCAGCTCCCCGATCCGGTACCCGCCGAGCTGGTCGGCCCGGTCGGCGGCGAGCTCGGCCAGCTCCGGCACGTGGATCTCACCCTCCTCGCCGAGGGTGCAGGTCACGAGGGTGACGTGCGCCCCGGTCGCGGCGTAGTGCGCCATCGTCGCGCCCGTACCGATGGACTCGTCGTCGGGATGCGCGTGGACCAGCAGGAGCCGGCGGGCGGGCAGCGTCGTCACGACGGTCACTCTAACCGGCGGTTCCGGGCCACCGTCGGGACGCGTCCGTCGCAGGTCCGCCACATCACCGCCGGGGCGGCTCTACGATCGGCCCTGTGGACTATCCGGAGCTGGCCGCCCGTACCCGTAGCTTCAGCAACGGTGCGCCGCGGGCCGTCTCGGTGACCGGCGACGGCGCCCGGGTGGTCTTCCTGCGCTCGGCCGGCCCGGAGGATCCCGCCGACGCCCTCTGGCTGCTCGACGTCGACTCGGGCACGGAACGGCTGGTGGCCGAGCCGGCGCGGTTGCTCGGTCCGGACGCCGACCTCGGACAGATCTCCCCGGGCGAGCGGGCGATGCGGGAACGGCGGCGTCTCGACGCCGCCGGCATCGGCTCGTACGCGCTGGACAACGCCGGCCGGGTGGCCGCCTTCGCCCTCGCCGGTCGGCTGTTCCGGGCCGACCTGGTGCACGGCGACGTGGTCGAGGTGACCACCGCCGGCCCGGTGCTCGACCCGCGCCCCGACCCCACCGGACAACGACTGGCGTACGTCACCGACGCCGCCGACGGGGTCCGCCGGGGCGAGCTGCGGGTGGTCGAGACCGACGGCACGGACGTCCTGCTGGCCGGCGAGGACGCCGGGGTGACCTGGGGGTTGGCCGAGCACATCGGCGCCGAGGAGTTCCACCGGTTCCGGGGCTACTGGTGGAGCCCGGACGGCCGGTCGATGCTCGCCGCCCGGGTCGACGAATCCCGGCTGCCCCGCTGGTACCTGCACGACCCCGCCCACCCGCAGACCCCGCCGACCCCGGTCGCGTACCCGGTCTCGGGTGGCCGCAACGCCGAGGTGAGTCTGCACCTGCTCGACCTCGACGGGGGCTGGGTGGACGTGCACTGGGACCGGGAGACCTACCCGTACCTGACCTCGGTGGTCTGGGCCGACGGCGGACCGCTGCTCACCGTGCTGCGCCGTACCCAGCAACACGGTCTGGTGCTCGCCGTCGACCCGCGTACCGGCGAGACCCAGGTGCACGCGGAGCTGGCCGACCCACGCTGGGTGGAGCCGATCCCGGGCACCCCGGCCCACCTGCCCGACGGGCGGGTGCTGGTCGGTGGCGAGCTGGCCCACGACGGGTACGACGCCCGGTGCCTCTTCGCCGACGGCACCCTGCTCACCCCGCCCTCGCTCTACGTACGCCGGGTGGTGGGGCGGCTGCCCGGCGAACACGCCCCACCTGACCTGCTGGTCGAGGCGAGCGACTCCGAGCCGAGCCAGCGGCACCTGTACCGGGTCCGGACGGTGATCGGCGGCGGGGTGGACGCCCGCCGGATCACCACCGACCCGGGCTGGCACAGCGCGGTCGTCGGCGGGAACGTGCTGGTGGTCGGGGCCACCGGGCTGGACCATCCGGGCACCCGCTGGACGGTGTGGCAGGGCGACCGGGAAGTCGCGGTGCTGCGGTCGTCGGCCGCCACGCCGCCGTACGCGCCCCGCCCGGTGCTGGAGCGGGTGACCGACCGGCGGCTACCCACCGCGGTGCTCTACCCGGGCTCGCACGTGGCCGGCCGCCGGCTCCCGGTGCTGCTCGACGTCTACGGCGGGCCGGGACACCAGGAGGTGGTCGCCGCCCGGGCGGCCTGGCTGGAGCGGCAGTGGTGGGCCGACGCCGGCTTCGCGGTGGTCACCGTGGACAACCGGGGTACGCCGGGCGTGGCCCCCTCGTTCGAGAAGGCGGTCCACCGACGGCTCGCCGACGTGGTCCTCACCGACCAGGTCGACGCGCTCACCGCCCTCGCCGGCAAGCACCCCGACCTGGACCTGGACCGGGTGGCGGTGCGCGGCTGGTCGTTCGGGGGCTGGCTGGCCGCCCTGGCGGTGCTGCGGCACCCCGAGCTGTTCCGGTGCGGGATCGTGGGCGCGCCGGTGACCGACTGGGCGCTGTACAACACCGCGTACACCGAGCGGTACCTGGGCCCGCCCGAGGACGGCCCGGACGTGTACGCCCACCACTCGCTGGTGGAGCTGGCCGCCGACCCGGTCGGCGACCCGGCCGAGGCCCGGCCGCTGCTGCTGATCCACGGACTGGCCGACGACAACGTGGTGGCCGCACACACCCTGCGGCTCTCCGCCGCCCTGCTGGCCACCGGCCGGCCGCACGCGGTGCTGCCACTGCCCGGCGCCACCCACCAGGCCGCCGGCGGACTCACCCAACGCCTGCTCCACCAGGAACTCACCTTCCTCCACACCCACCTGTAAGGAAGGGCCCCCTGTTAACGCTTTCGGTAGAGAAGGGTCCCCTTCTTACCGACCGGCCAGCGCGGGGCGGGCCAGCGCGGGGCGGGCCAGCGCGGGGCGGGCCAGCGCGGGGCGGGCCAGCGCGGGGCGGGCCAGCGCGGGGCGGGCCAGCGCGGGGCGGGCCAGCGCGGGGCGGGCCAGCGCGGGGCGGGCCAGCGCGGGGCGGGCCAGCGCGGGGTGGGGTGGGGCGGGGCGGCGCGGGGCGGGGTGGCCGCATGTGGGGTGCGACGATCGGGGTGGTCGGGCCGGGAACATCTCGCGGGACCGAGGAGGGGGTGACCATGACCCTGGCGGCGTACGAGCACGACGGACCGTGGACCGATGAGGAGTACCTCGCCCTCGGCGAGACGTCGCAACGCGTCGAACTCTTCGACGGGAGCCTCCACGTGACCCCAGCCCCCACCCCCCGCCACCAGCGGATCTCCCGAAAGCTCGGGAACCTGCTGGAGGCTGCCGCCGAGCCCGCCGGCCTGGATCTGCTGGAGGCGGTGAACGTCCGGTTACGTCCCGGCCGGGTGGTCATCCCCGACCTGGTGATGGCCCGCATCATCGACTTCGACGAGGTGTACGTCGAGGCGGCTGACGTACGGCTGGTGTGCGAGATCGTCGCACCCGGCAACGCGACCACCGACCGGGTGCTCAAGATGCACTACCACGCCGCCGCGGGCATCGACTGGTACCTGCTGGTCGAGCAGGCGACCGGGGTGCTGCGGCTGTACCGCCGGCGCAACCGGCACTTCGTCGAGGACTCGACAGGCAAGCCGGGTGACCCGCTGACCCTGGTCGATCCGGTACGGGTGAGCGTCGACCCGGCGGATCTGCTCCCGTAAATACCCGCCGGGCTTCGTTTCTGCCCCTACGGAGGCCCCGGTTCGGCGTAACGTAGGTCACTACTTGGCTGGTGGTCGATGCAGGCCCCGGCACGACTTGGCGTGCACACACCAGGGCGGTTCGGTGTGCGTACACCAGAGCGGTTCGGTGTGCGTACACCAGAGCGGTTCGGTGTGCGTACACCAGAGCGGTTCGGTGTGCGTACACCAGGGCGGTTGGGTGGGTGCGGACCGGCGCGGCCTGGTCCGCGTGGACCGGGGCGGCCTGCGTGGAACGAGGCGGCCTGGTGTGTGCAGGAACGCGGCAGCGGGTGCGGGTTTCCGGGTCCGGCTGTCCGGCAGGGACGTGATCCGTTGCCCGCGAGGGCCCCGTCAGGGAGAGACACGATGACTTCGACGGCAACGAGACCGCGGGGGGCGCGGGCCCGCGCCGCCATCGCGGCCCGCACGTTGCGGACCGACCGCTGGTGGTTCCCACCGCTGATCACCGTGGTCCTGCTCAGCGCCTGGCTGGCGTACGGGACCGTGCGGATCTTCATGCACAAGTGGTACTGGGTGGCGGAGTACCACTACCTCACGCCGTTCTACTCGCCCTGCATCACCGACCGGTGCGTGCCGGAGGCCTCGCACTTCGGGCAGTTCCTCCCCGGCTGGTGGATCATCCCGGACGCCGCGCTGACCCTGCCGCTGCTGCTGCTGTTCCGGTTGACCTGCTACTACTACCGTAAGGCGTACTACCGGTCGTTCTGGTTGTCGCCACCGGCCTGCGCGGTGCCGGACGGGCACCAGAGCTACTCCGGTGAGACCCGCTTCCCGCTGCTCGGCCAGAACGCGCACCGGTACTTCTTCTACATCGCCGTGCTGATCTCGTTGATCAACACCTGGGACGCCGTGCTGGCCTTCCACTCCCCCGAGGGCTTCGGGTTCGGCCTGGGCAACCTCATCCTGGTCGGCAACGTGACCATGCTCTGGGCGTACACGATCTCCTGCCACTCATGCCGGCACATCGTCGGCGGCCGGTTGAAGCACTTCTCGAAGCATCCGGTGCGGTACAAGGCGTGGACCGGGGTGTCCTGGCTGAACGTACGGCACATGCAGCTCGCCTGGATCACCCTCGGCACCCTGGTGGTGACCGATTTCTACATCATGGCGCTGGCTGCCGGCTGGTTCTCCGACCTGCGGTTCATCAACTAGAGGGCGACATGACCACTACCGACACCAGCACCACTCGCATCGAACGACACCACTACGACGTCGTGGTCATCGGGGCCGGCGGGGCCGGGCTGCGCGCGGCGATCGAGGCCCGGCTGGCCGGCCGGAAGACCGCGATCATCTCGAAGTCACTCTTCGGCAAGGCGCACACCGTGATGGCCGAGGGCGGCGCGGCGGCGGCGATGGGGAACGTGAACAGCCGGGACAGCTGGCAGGTGCACTTCCGCGACACCATGCGCGGCGGCAAGTTCCTCAACAACTTCCGGATGGCCGAGCTGCACGCCAAGGAGTCGCCGCAGCGGATCTGGGAGCTGGAGACGTACGGCGCGCTCTTCGACCGGACGAAGGACGGCAAGATCTCCCAGCGTAACTTCGGCGGGCACGAGTACCCGCGACTGGCGCACGTGGGCGACCGGACGGGCCTGGAGCTGATCCGTACCCTCCAGCAGAAGATCGTCTCGCTGCAGCAGGAGGACCGGCGGCAGTTCGGCAGCTACGACGCCCGGATCAAGGTCTTCTCCGAGACCACCGTCACCGAGCTGCTGCTCGACGGCGACCGGATCGCCGGGGCGTTCGGCTACTACCGGGAGTCCGGCGAGTTCGTCCTCTTCGAGGCCCCGGCGGTGGTGCTGGCCACCGGCGGCGTCGGCCGGTCCTACAAGGTCACCTCGAACTCCTGGGAGTACACCGGCGACGGGCACGCCCTGGCGCTGCGGGCCGGGGCGACGCTGATCAACATGGAGTTCCTGCAGTTCCATCCGACCGGCATGGTCTGGCCGCCGTCGGTGAAGGGCATCCTGGTCACCGAGAGCGTCCGGGGCGACGGCGGGGTCCTGAAGAACTCCGACGGCAGGCGGTTCATGTTCGACTACGTCCCCGATGTCTTCCGCAAGCAGTACGCGGAGACCGAGCAGGAGGCGGACCGCTGGTACACCGACCCGGACAACAACCGGCGTCCGCCCGAGCTGCTCCCCCGCGACGAGGTCGCCCGCGCGATCAACAGCGAGGTCAAGGCCGGCCGGGGTACGCCCGCCGGCGGCGTCTTCCTGGACATCGCCTCCCGGCGTCCGGCCGAGGAGATCCGTCGCCGCCTGCCGTCGATGTACCACCAGTTCAAGGAGCTGGCCGACGTCGACATCACCGCCGAGCCGATGGAGGTCGGGCCGACCTGTCACTACGTGATGGGTGGCGTCGAGGTGGACCCGGACACGGCCGCCGCGTACGGGCAGGTACGCGGGCTCTTCGCCGCCGGTGAGGTCTCCGGCGGGATGCACGGGTCGAACCGGCTGGGCGGCAACTCCCTGTCGGACCTGTTGGTCTTCGGCAAGCGGGCGGGTGGACACGCGGCCTCGTACGTCGAGGGTCTGGGAGCCCGGCCGAAGATCGCGGTGAGCGCGGTCGAGGTCGCGGTGGAGACGGCGTTGGCGCCGTTGCAGCGCGACACCGGGGAGAGCCCGTACACCCTGCAGCAGGACCTGCAGGCGGTGATGGGTGACCTGGTGGGGATCATCCGCCGGCAGCACGAGCTTGAGGACGCCCTGCGCCGGCTGGGCGAGCTGCGGGAGCGGGTGGCCAAGGTCAGCGCGGTCGGCGGCCGGCGCTACAACCCGGGCTGGCACCTGGCGCTGGACCTGCGCAACATGCTGGTGGTCTCGGAGTGCACCGCGCTGGCGGCGCTGGAACGCCGGGAGTCCCGGGGCGGGCACACCCGGGAGGACTTCCCAACGATGGAGCCGGCCTGGCGTCGGGTGAACCTGGTCTGCTCGCTCGACGGCGACACGGTACGGCTGGTGCACAAGCCGTTGCCGGCGATGCGGCCGGAGCTGGTCGACCTCTTCGACCCCGCCGAGCTGGCCAAGTACCTGACCGACGAGGAGTTGGCCGACGTCGACGCCCGCGCGGAGAAGGAGAGCTGACGACATGGGCGAACAGAACTCCCCGACCACCGGTACGCCGGGCGGGAAGCGACAGTTCCGGATCTGGCGGGGTGACGCCGGCGGCGGCGAGCTGACCGACTACCAGGTGGAGGTGAACGAGGGCGAGGTGGTCCTCGACGTGATCCACCGCCTGCAGGCCACCGACGCGCCGGATCTGGCCTGCCGGTGGAACTGCAAGGCCGGCAAGTGCGGTTCCTGCTCGATGGAGATCAACGGCAAGCCGCGGCTGGGCTGCATGACCCGGATGTCGACGTTCGGCGACGACGAGACCGTCACGGTCACCCCGTTGCGGACCTTCCCGATCATCCGGGACCTGGTCACCGACGTGTCGTTCAACTACGACAAGGCGCGGGAGACGCCGGCCTTCGCGCCGCCGGCCGACGTGGCTCCGGGTGACTACCGGATGCAGCAGGTGGACGTGGAGCGCTCGCAGGAGTTCCGCAAGTGCATCGAGTGCTTCCTGTGCCAGACGGTCTGCCACGTGATCCGCGACCACGAGGAGAACAAGCACGCCTTCGCCGGGCCCCGGTACTTCATCCGCGCCGCCGAGCTGGACATGCACCCCCTGGACACCCGGGGTGACCGCAAGGAGTACGCGCAGGCGGAGCAGGGCCTCGGCTTCTGCAACATCACCAAGTGCTGCACCGAGGTCTGCCCCGAGCACATCAAGATCACCGACAACGCGATCATCCCCATGAAGGAACGGGTCGTCGATCGCAGGTACGATCCCCTCGTATGGCTCGGTAACAAGATCTTTCGGAGGGGTCAGGTGCCTCAGACCAGCGTGACCAGCTCACCGCACGGCGGTGCCGTCCACTCCAGCGCGGAGCACGGCGGCGTGCACTCGCACGCGGGGGGCTCGCACGACCCGCAGGCCGAGGCGCAGGCGCAGCAGGGCGTCAACTGGCACCGCGAGGTGCCCCGACCGACCGCCCCGCCGGTCGACGACAACGGCAAGCTGCCGCTGACCGAGCTCACCTTCGACCGGGCCGCCGCGCCGTCGCCGTTCGGTGACGACGTGACGTTCCCGATCCCGCCGGAGCACCTCAACTTCGCCCACCCGAAGCAGGACGAACAGTACTGATCCGGACAACCCGGGGGCCGCGGCACACGCCGTCGGCCCCCGTGCCGTTTGCGGCCGGCAGCCTCGTGCCGTTTGTGGCCGGGCAGCTGGCAGCCTCGTGCCGGTTGTGGCCGGGCAGCTGGCAGCCTCGTGCCGTTTTCGGTCGCGAGGCGCGGTTCTGCGGTCGAGAGGCGCGGGTTGTCGGCCGAGCGGCCGGCGGTCAGCGGCCGGTCGCCAGGAGTGGGCGGAGGGCTTCGACGATGGGGGCATCGGCGGGCAGCCAGGTGACCGTGTCCAGCTCGGCGGCGGAGAGCCAGCGCATCGCCGAGTGCTCCAGCGCCTTCGGTTCGTCGCCGTACAACAGGCGGGCGGCATACACTTTCAGTACGCTCCGACCGTGGGCCATCCGGACGTTCCGACCCACCCGGTCGCCGATCTCGACCCGTACGGCGAGCTCCTCGGCGCACTCGCGGACCAGCGCCGCGGTCTCGCTCTCGCCCGGCTCGACCTTGCCACCGGGAAACTCCCACATCCCGGCGACCTCGGGCGGCGCGGTGCGGGCACAGGCGAGCACCCGCCCGTCGTGGATGATCGCCGCACCCACGACGACCTTCGGGCTCCGCCGCTCGGGCTGGCCGCTCGCACTGATCCGTTCGGTCCGCACGGGCGTCCAGCGTGCCAGATCAATAGGCGGTTTGGGTACCGTAGCCAGCCGCTCGTTCAGTAGATGAGGTAATTGTGGGCGTGGACACACCCGCCAGGCGACGACAGACTAGAGGCACAGACAAGACACGGGTGGGCGACGATTTGGCCACAAGCCGGCAACGACGCCTGGGAGGTGCGGTGATGCGTGTGCTGTTCAGCGGCCGGGCGAAGCGCGACTACCTCAGTGACGCGCTCACCCTGCTGTCCGGGTGGACCCGCGAGGGTGAGCAGATCCGCCGCACGCTGGTGATGGACGACGCCCAGCACGCGGCCCTGACCGAGCGGGTCAAGGTCGTCTCGGACGCGCTGCACCTGCGTCCGGAGATCAGCCGCCGGGCCGACGAGACGCAGATCTGCGTCGGGCACCCCGACGACCGGCCGTTGTCCGAGGGTGAGGTCCTGCTGGCCGCCCGCATCGAGGACGCGTACCGCGCCGTCACCGCGCCCTGAGCATCCACCTGCTCCCGCCTCCCCGGCTGGATCCGACCTACCCGTCAGGCTAGGACCTCAGGCCGCGTCACGCTGTCCCGGTGCCGACTCCCACCACCGGGTACGCCATGACTGGCCGCGTTGGCATGCCCCCTTTACCGTCGAAGACATGGCAAACGCGACGTACGACCGCAAGGAGCAGTTCCAGCAGATCCAGAGCGGGCTGCTCGACGGGGAACAGATCATCGCCGTCTACGACGCGGTGGGCACCGGGACCGGATTCATCGGCCTCACCGACCGGCGCGTGATCATCCAGGACCGCTCCTTCGTCGGGAAGCGGTACGCGATCACCAGCATCCCGTACTCGAAGATCACCAGCGTGAGCGTGGTGAGCAACAAGTCCTGGGGCGGCTCGTTCTTCTCCAGCGGGTCGATCGCCATCCACGTCGGTACCCACACCTACGAGGTGGAGTTCCGGGGCGACCAGAAGAGCCACCACGTACACAACGTAATCCTCCACTACATCTCCTGAGGTGTAAGGAAGGGCCCCCTGTTAACGCTTTCGGTAGAGAGGGGTTCCCCGCTCACCCCCGAGCCGGCGACCCGGCCCGACGGGCGCCACGGAGCCAGCACGGAGAGTGATTGGTGCAGCGCCTACGGCCCGGACCGACGGGCGGCGGCCCCGACCCGACGGACGCGGCACAAGCGGCCCGACCCGACGGACGCGGCACAAGCGGCCCGACCCGACGGACGCGGCGGAGGCAGCGCGGGGACGGTGACGTAGCGGGGTGGGCGGCGCTTGGGATACTCGACGTATGCGGAAGTGGATCTCCAGAACGTGGTCGGGTGCGTGGACGTTCTGGCGGTCCGACGGGCATCCGGTCCGGCGTCGCCTGCTCCGGGCCGGTCTCGCCCTCGCCCTGGCCGCCGGTCTCGGCGTGGGCGCGGTGGTGGCCAGCACCGGTTGGATCCGCACCGGCGCCGACGGGCACCTCTACGCCGAGCACGACGTCCCCGAGGCGCCGGTCGCGCTGGTGCTCGGCACCAGGGTGTACCCGGACGGGACGCCGTCGCCGTTTCTCGCCGGTCGGTTGGCGGTCGCCCAACGGCTGCTGGAAACCGGGAAGGTCCAGGCCATCCTGGTCTCCGGCGACAACATGAACCACGACTACAACGAGCCCGAGGCAATGCGGCGCTGGCTGGTCGAGCAGGGCGTACCCGCCGAGAAGGTGGTGCTCGACTACGCCGGTTACGACACGTACGACTCATGTGCCCGGGCCAAGCGGATCTTCGGCGTACAGCAGGCGACCGTGGTCACCCAGACCTTCCACCTGCCCCGCGCGGTGACGGTGTGCCGCCGGCTCGGCATCGACGCCGTCGGGGTCGGCGACACGAGCGCCCGGGCCTACGAGCGAACCTGGCGGATCAGCTCCAGCCGGGAGTACGGTGCCGCCCTCAAGGCCGCCGTCGACGTCCTTTCCGGCCGTGACCCGAGCCGCCTCGGCCCCAGCGAGAGCACCCTGGACGACGCGCTGCGCACCAGCTGACCAGCGGCCGAGCACCGCTCGGGCGGTCCGCCCCTCGGGTCCTCGGCCGCCCGGGTCCTCGGCCGCTCGGGCGGCCAGCAGAACAGCCGGTCGGCCCCGCTCGGGCGGTCAGCAGAGCATCCGGTCGGCCGCTCGGGCGGCCAGCAGAACAGCCGGTCGGCCCCGCTCGGGCGGTCAGCAGTTCGGGGCCCGCCAGAACTGGGTGTCCCGGTTGGCGACGTGGACGTGGTCGTCGTGGCCGGGATATCCGGGGCCGAGGATCTCCCGGAAGCCGCAGGTCCGGGCCGTCCGCCACAGTTGGCACTGGCTGGGCCGGCTGGCCAGCCCCAGGTCGGCCGCCTTGCCGAAGGTGTGCAGGCTGTTCGTGGCACCGCCGACCCGGCTGTTGCAGGAGACGCTCCGGAAGCCGGAGGTGATGACGATCGGCCGGTCGCCGAGCTTGTGGCGCAACGCCTCCAACTGCCACATCACCAACAGCAGATTCTGCCGTACGACACTGGCCGGAACCGCCCCACCTGAGAAGCCCGTCTCACCGCAACCGCCGGTGAATTCCGGGTACGAGAAATGCGTCGGCGTACAGTCCTGTTTTTGTAGGGAATAAATGATGTTGAACGTTTCCGGGCCGGCGGTCCCGGTGGTGTTCTGCAGCCCGTAGCCGGCCTTGAACCGGCGCACCGCCGCCGCCGTGGCCGGGCCGTAGACGCCGTCGACCGCGAGCGTCTCACCCTGCTCGACCCAGCCGGAGATGCGGATCTGCAACTGGGTGACGTCCGGGCCGGTAGCACCTTGCGACAGGGTGCGGGTCCAGGTGAAACAGGCGTCGCTCGGGCCGACCGCCGCGCTCGTGGCCGACTCCCCCACGGCGCTGCCTGAGGTACGGTCCGCAGCGGACGAACCCAGCGCACAATTGACTGAAAGCATTCTGAAGACACCATCGAACATGACCGACTCCAAGCGGTTGGAAACACGCCGTCCGAGGCTGCCAGCAGTGAGTCGACTGCACTGGAAAGCCGCCCTGAGTCCAGAATGCCGCGCCCTTTCGGCCATATCAAACAATTTCGCCTGCCGCAGGTCAACCGCAATTTTGACGCACCCGTGACGCATCGTGTGCCATTCTGTCGCCGGCCCTGCGGCGATCGCCTGACCGGGGACCGACAACCCCGGCAACCACCACACCGGAAACCGAAAGGCGTCCGACCAGAAAGGCGTCCGACCAGGACCGAACGCGCCCCGTCAGCCGCTCAGGCCGAGGGCGGCGAGGGCGGCGGTGAGGCCGGCAGCCCGGACGACCGGGTTCCAGCCGTCGCGCTCGCGGAGCCCGACCACGCATCCGCCGGCCGCGAGGCGGACCCGGATGAACTGGTCCGGATAGTGGCGGGCCAGCCGCAACAACGCCGCCACCGGGTCGACGGCACCACCCGGCTCCGGGCCGGGCACCGGCACCTGCGGCACCGCGAGCGGCACCATCAGATCGGTCGGCACGGCGGCGTGCGCCGCGCCGTCCAGCATCCGCAGGCAGAACCCGACGGCCGCCTCGACCGAGGGCAGCCCGGGTGGGCTGATCCGCTCGTCCGGCGTACCCGGGGCCACCAACTCCACCGACCACCAGCAGCCACCTTCCCGCAGCGGCTGGTCGGGGTCGTACCGCTGGTCGGTGACGCTGACCGCCGCGTCGAGGCCGAGGCCGGCGGCGAGCCGGAGCAGCGCAGACAGCGGTGGGGCCGACGGTCGGACGGCCGCGACCATCAGCCGGGCGGCGGGCCGGCCCGCCGCCGCGTCGCGGACGAATCGGGTAAGCGCCGGATCGGTTGTCCCATCCCCGACGACCAGGCCTTCGCGCAGGTCACGGTGGATCGGCAGGCCACCGTCGGCGTCGGTCAGGTCGACCGGGCGTACGCCGAAGGCCGCCGCCCGATCCGCCAACCGGTACCGGTCACCGAGGCGCAGTACCGGCGGACCACCCGGCCACCCACCGACGGGTACGCCCGGGGCAAGGTCGTCGGCCGACCACAGCTCGTGGGTGGCGGCCCCGCTCAGGTCGGTCACGGTGACCACCGCCGCCTCGTGTACCCGGCCGCTGTCGCCGCAGCTCACGCAGGTGACGTCGGACGCCTCCAGGCCGGTGCCGGCACAGTGCCCACAGTCGGGTCCGCCGTCGGCGTCGCAGCGGCAGCGGCGTAGCCGGGTGCCCGGCACACAGTCGGGACACCGGCGGTGGCCGATCGGCTGCCCCTGCCAGGACGGTGCCGGCGGTTCGCCGGCCCGGACCAGGGTGTCCCGTCGCGACCAGGTCACCTGCCCGGTGTCGGTGGCGTGGATCTCGTCGACCGGTGGGCCGGCCCGCAGCCGGACGTACCGCCACCGGCCGTCCCGCCACACGGCCTGCGCACCGGGTGCGCGGCGCAGCAACATCCGCAGCCACCACGCCGTCCAGCGCGGCCCGGCCGCCGTCCGGTCCGGTTCGACCGCAGTCCGAGGCGGTCCGGCACGCCTCGGGGTGATCGCGTAGGCCGGGGCGTCCCGGCCTCGCTCCCGCAGCCCGGCGAGGGCGGCGAACGGACCGGTGCCGGCGAGCGCCGCTGCCAGGTCGTCGAAGCCGCCGTCGGGCAGGTCGGGCACCCGTCCACCGGGCACCTCGAACCGGACGTACCAGCGCGGGCCGCCCGGCCCCCGGCGGACCTCCACGACCAGGTCGAGGCAGAGCAGGTCGGCGAGCCCACGCAGCCGGGCCAACGCCCGCGCCGGCTCCGGGTCCGCCGGCCCGCCCGGGGTGCGCCCGACGAAGATCCGCCACGGCCGGTACGACCGCCACGCGATCGCCCTCGCCACCAGCGCGTCCCGCCGCTCTGCCGGCAGGTCCGGCCGGTACTCGTGGTGCAGTGGCAGCACCAGCGAGAACGGCTCGACCTGCGGCGGCGGCACCCCGACCTCGGCGGCCAACCCGGCGAGCAGCGGTCGCAGCGTCACCTGCCAGCCACCGGTACCGTCCGGGGTCGGCGCGATGCTGCCCGCCACCACACTGGCCGAGGCGACCGCGCCGGTGTCCAGGTTGGCCAGGGTCAACACGAGCTGCGCCCGCCGCCGACCCACCCCGTCGCAGTCGGCGCAGGCCCGCACCACGGTGCCGACCCCGTCGCAGCGCAGGCAGTCCCGGTACGCCTCGCCGGCGAACTCCCCCGACCGGTAGACCAACCGGTCGCCGCCGATCCGGCACAGGCAGGGCAGCACGCTGAACGTCAGTCCGGCGCAGGACGGACACTCGACCACGTTCACCGGGGCACGCTCCCGGCGCACGGCCCGTCGTGGCCGACCCGCAGCGCGCAGCGCCGGCCGCCGCCCAGCCGGGCGTCACAGAAGACCCGATGGCGTACGCCCTGCTCGTCCTCGTACGACACGGTGATCTCCCCCGGGTCGGTCTGCGCCAGCACCGTCGACCAGCGGGCCAGCACCCGGGCCAGCCGGACCGCACCGGGCAGGTCCCCGGCGACCACCGGCAGATGGATCACGAACCGGTCGGCCATCAGTACACCCGCTGGTTCGCCTCGCGCCGGGCGTACTCGGACTGCCAGGTCCGCAGCGCGTCCCGGACCCGCCCGGCCTCCTCCCGACTGGAGTCCAGCCGGTCGTAGAGCACCGCCAGGTCGTCGGCGACCTGCCGCAGGAACTCGTGTACGTCGACCGGGTCCAGCCCTCGCCGGAACAACCCGACCGTCCGGAACCGCCGCCACCGCACCTGCCACGGCCGCACCGGCGCGTACCTCGACCGGTACACCCCCGGCCGCTCGGGCTGATCTCCCCACCAGCTCCTGAGCCCCTTACCCATCCCGCTCCCGCCTCTCCATCAGCACCTGGAGGGGCGGCCCGCCCGGTCCCGACGGGCCACCCCGGCCCTGTCCCCGCAGCCCAACCCAGCAGTACGCAGACAGGACCCGCCTATGCGATCGCTTTGTCTCGTCCGAGGGACACCTGACTTCGTTACGGTCCGCAATCGCACGGTTGACTATAGGCACAGACGTGCAGGGGTGCAAGCCCCTAGACGGCTAGGGGCACAGGGGTGCCTTTCTGAAGGGGTCGCGAGGCTATCGGCATGACGATCGATCCGCGCTCGCATACGCCGGTCTACGTGCAGCTCGCCGACCTGCTACGCGAGCAGATCGAATCCGGAGAACTCGCCCCGGGGTCGACGCTCGCCAGCGAGAACCGCCTGACCCAGGAGTACGGCATCGGCCGCGAGGCCGTGCGAATGGCGATGGCAGCCCTACGCGCCGAGGGCCTCGTCAAAACGATCAAGGGACAGGGAACACTGGTCCGCGAACGACTACAGCGCCACGATGTCGAGTTGGGGCCGGGCGGCTCGGTCATCGCCCGCATGCCCACCGGCACTGAACGCCGCGAGATGGATCTCGACGAGGGCGTACCAATCCTGGAGATCCACAGCCCAACCGGTGAAGTCCAGATCCTCCCCGCCGACCAGACCCGGGTCACCCGAGCGAAGTAGGCCCGACATAAGGCCGCATATCGGACCACCAGCCGGCTTGATCCACTCGGTTGTGCCGAAATGGCGGTATCCAGCGCCTCTGGATACCGCCATTTCCGCCCAACCGTGTTGATCGAGCGGATCCGGCACCCGTTGGCGCCGTGGGGAAGCGGTCAGGTCGGGGCGAAGGGCCGCCCGGGAGCACCCTTCGGGGCAACCCGCCCCTCAACGTCACCCAGGGTAGGTGCATGGTCGCGCATTGCTGTGACTTGCCGTACCCTCCCTTGTGTTCGGAAGCAGGTGGGCCGTACGACCAGGAACCGCGAGAACGAGCAGGGAGGTTCGATGAGCGCTGGGCAGGTTCTTGCCAGGCTGGCCGCAGCAGCACAGAAACTGGACGAGGCGAAGGCCAAGACCGTTGCCGCCGTCCAGGACGTCGAGGAGGCCCGGAATCTCACGGCCGGCGCGCTCGAAGGAATCGGCGGCGCACAACTCATCGGCATCATCGACGCCTGCCGGCAGGCACTCGGCCAGGCCGCTCAGGCCGCCGACCCCGCCAAGCAGCACGTCCAGGAGACCATGACCCGGGTGCAGGCCCTGGGCAGTTGAGCCGGGGCAGACTTCCCGGACGCACCATCCCACGACAAAGGAACGCTCGGACTTCTCCTCGTGGCCGGCCGCACCGAGCGTCCGCCTGAGCTTCGATCAGCACGAAACCAAGGAAGCCACTGTCGTCTATTTATCTTTCGGTGATCCAATAGTCGCTTTGCGTGCGGCAGCTCGAATACCCTCCCTGGTGCCGGTGCCACTGACCGGGTCGCCCACGGTGACTCATGGACGAACCGGGAGGCTTGGTGAGCGTTGCTCAGATACTGGCCGGGCTGGCGGGGGCGTTACGGAAGCTCAACGACGCCCGAGCCAAGATCAGCGCCGCGGCTGAGGACACGGAGCAGGCCCGTACCCACACCGCGGCCGCCCTCGAAGGCGTGACCAGTGGGCGGCCGATGAGCGCCGTCACGGCGTACCAGATGGCTTTGACCGAGGCCGCCGAGAGCATCTTGCCGGCCATCCAGCACGTCGAGGAGACGGTGGGCCAGGTGTACGCCCTGGGAAACCACTCGGGGGTGGCGGTGGCACGAACGGTCGTCCACCCCCCACGATCCGGCCGTCCGCACCGTACCCGGGCGATGTTGACCTTCCCGGTCAGGGCGAACGGCGGGCCGCGCGCTCTCGCGAGGAACAGGGCGCACCCGCGCCGAGACGGCGCCGGAAGGCCGTCGACTCCCAGCAACTCACGGTCGGCGCGTCGGTGGCGGCCTGGGGCTGGGGCAGCTTTTCCGAGTACCTGTCGGCCCACCCCAAGACATTCTTCAACATCATCATGGGCGGGGTCGTGGCCTGGGCGTCTGTCAAGGCGTTGAAGGAGAGCCGGGAGGCGAACAGGGGGGACCCCGATGGAGATCGACGACCAGGTTGAGGAGAAGGTCCGAGACACGCTCCACTGGGCGGTGAAGCGCCAGGACCGCGATTTCGACGCGGCACTGGCCCGCTTCTCGACCCGCGCCGAACGATCAGCGGCCCTGGAGTTGCTGGTCGCGATCAGCCGGTTCGTGACGTACGACCTCTGCGCCGGCACCCCGTCCCCGGGCCAGGTGGCGGCGCTGGCGGCCGAGATTGCGGTCGCGGAGTCCTGGTCGGGTCTGTCGAGCGACGAGGTGGGTTCCTATCTCGACCTGGTGACCCGGGGTGACCTGGCCCAGGACCAGCTCACCGGGGAGGCCTTCGTCGTCCTGTCCTTCGTCGTCAGCGCCAGCCTGTTGGCGATGCGCCCCAAGCAGGAGGGCGAGTGGTGGTTCGACTACCTCGACCGGGTGGAGTCGGCTCTCGAAGCAGCCGGCTAGCGCCGGCCGGGTGCCGGCTGCGGGGCCGTCGTCCCGCCCGGTCCCTGGTGCCGCGGGTCGCCGTGGGTGGCGGGTGCCCGGTAGCTGGTGGTGTCCACCGTGGATCCCGTGCCTGCACCTGCGCCTGCGCCGCCGTGCCGCAATCCGGCGACCGCCGCCGTACTGGGTGAGAGCGGCAGATCCTCGATCCGTACCCGTTTGGGTGCGGGCTGCTCCAGCAGATCCTCGATCCGTACCCGTTTGGGTGCGGGCTGCGGGGTGCCGGTCCCAGCCTGCGGGTGGGGCTGCTGTGGGCCCCGCAGACTCGCCGCAGCCGCCGTGTCGACGGCCGTCTGCTGGCGGTTCATCGCCTCGTCGGCGGCCTGCATCGCAGCGGTGAGGCTGTTCGCGTACCTGAAAAGGTTCTGCGCGAACGCGTCGTACTTCGGGTTCTCTCCCGCTCGTTCGAGTTGCGGCAGACGCCAGCCCAGCTGCTTGTCCCAGCTGGCGAGCCTCCGCTCCATCTCAGCCCAGACCTGCGGATCCGCGAGGTTGCCGTACCTGGGGTGGTTGATCGGGTCGGTGATGTCCTTGCGGTCCATCGATCCTCCGCGAGCTGTCTTGATCCGCTCCGAACCCTCGCGAGCCTACCGGTCGAGCGCTTCACCTGCCCGGACGCGACGGATCAGACCACCGTTACCGATCATGCTCGACCTGGACCGGCTGGTCCTCGGGCCGGACGAGCTGACAGGCGTCCAACCCCTCCGGTTGCCCTGAGAAGTCGCCGTACGTGGGGTGGCTTCGGCCCGGATCCAACAGTGCCGCCGCGTGGCGCGCTGCATGTGCACGCCCGCATCATGCACCGACGAGAATAGTTGCAATGACCTTGACAAATGGATGCTATCCGACAGATCGCAATATCAGGGCTGCCTGCCGCCCCTGCCGATCGATACGGTTATTTGGCGCGCAAGGCAGCCGGGGACCCGAAATCCGTTCACCAGAGAATCGGGGAAAGTCATGCAGTCAAAGACCAAGAACTACTCACGATTCGCCATCGTGATCGCCGCGATGCTGGCCGCCGTATTCGGATTCAGCTCGAACACTGGAAACAATAACCAGAACTGGAGCTGACCCGTCCGCCGATACGCCGGTTGCCCCGCCATCCAGGGGCAACCGGTATATCAGGCCGAACAGTTGCCCACCGGCATCGAGGTCGAACGGGAGATGACGATCCGGCTCGACGAGCGAAACGTCCGATCGAACCGTCGAACTACGCAAGTACGCGGAAGCCGGTATCGCCTACTACTGGCGCGTCGAGGACGAGGACGAGTTACCGGTCGTGCACGCGTACGAACTCGACGCACCCACCCGGGTGCTACGCGCCGACCGGGATCCACCGCCGCGAGCTGCGCAGCGCCACCCCGTTCCCGATCACGCTCGACCTGGACAGGTTGGTGCCCGGCCGGCCGATCTGAACGCGGGCCGCCGCCACGAACCGGCTCCGGCCGCCCCGGTCACAGCCCGATAATTCGAACCCGCTGCCCGCAAAGCTTGACCATGTCGTCCCCATCAGAGGTCAAGACCACCACCGGCCCGGGAAGCCGCAGCGCCACCTCGGCGACCATGGCGTCGATGGCGTACTTGTGCCCGTGTAGCCCCGCTTCCCTCAGGAGGCTGGCGCTGCGATGGACAGTTTCCTTCGTCACCGGCTCCACCCGCATCCGGGACAAAAGCCAACCCAGCCGTGCGATGTCCACACCGCCATACGACACCTCGACGATGGTGGCAGCCGACATGGCGAGATCAACCCCGTCGCGCTCTGCCTGCTCCAAAAGCCGCATCACCTTGCGGTCCCGATCGATCCACGAAGAGAAGCCCTGCGAATCGAGCACCAGCGACTCGATGCTCACGCCGCGTGCCTCATCCCCTCGGTGCCATGCAGCAGCGCCTGGGCCTCGGCCATCTCCTGATCGGTGAAGGCGCCGAACTCACCTTGGTAGGCGTCCAGTTCCTCTCGCAGAAGCCTGCGCCGCTCGGCGCGCTCGGCCAACTCGGTCAGGTAACCGGAGACGTTGTCGGTGTGCGTCTTCATGCTCTCCAACAGCTCCGCCGGCAGCGTGATCGTGACCTTCTTCGTCCTCGCCATTCAGTGACCACACCATGGTGTTACCGCTGGAAATCGGCCATCAAGCTCAGCTCAGACGTTGAAGCGGAACTCCACCACGTCGCCGTCCTGCATGACGTACTCCTTGCCCTCGATGCGGACCTTGCCCGCCGACTTGGCCGCCGCCATCGCACCGGCCGCGACCAGATCGTCGTAGGAGACCACCTCGGCCTTGATGAAGCCGCGCTGGAAATCGGAGTGGATCACCCCGGCGGCCTCGGGGGCGGTCGCGCCGACCGGCACGGTCCAGGCCCGCGCCTCCTTCGGCCCCGCCGTGAGGTACGTCTGGAGGCCGAGCGTGCGGAAGCCGACCCGGACGAGCTGGTCCAGGCCCGGCTCGGACTGGCCGATCGACTCCAGCAGCTCGCGGGCCTCGTCCTCGGGCAGGTCCACCAGCTCCGACTCGATCTTGGCGTCCATGAAGACCGCCTCGGCCGGGGCGACCAGGGCCCGCAGTTCGTCGAGGAACTCGGCGTTGCCCAGTTCGGCCTCGTCGACGTTGAAGACGTACAGGAAGGGTTTGGTGGTGAGCAGGTGCAGCTCGCGCAGGTGCTCCAGCTCGATCTTGGCGGCGGCGGCACCCGCGTACAGGGTGGTGCCCCCGTCGAGCAGCTCGACCGCCTGCTTGGCGGCGGTCACCGCGGCGGCCCGGTCCTTGCGGAGCTTGGCCTCCTTCTCCAACCGGGGCAGCGCCTTCTCCAGGGTCTGCAGGTCGGCGAGGATCAGCTCGGTGTTGATCGTCTCGATGTCGTCGGCCGGGGAGACCTTGCCGTCGACGTGCACCACGTTCGGGTCGGAGAAGGCCCGGACCACCTGACAGATCGCCGAGGCGTCGCGGATGTTGGCCAGGAAGGCGTTGCCCCGGCCCTGCCCCTTCGACGCGCCCCGGACCAGGCCGGCGATGTCGACGAACGAGACCGGGGCCGGGAGCACCTTCTGCGACGAGAAGATCTCGGCCAGTTTGCCCAGCCGCTCGTCCGGCAGCCCGACCACGCCGACGTTGGGCTCGATGGTGGCGAACGGATAGTTCGCCGCGAGCACGTCATTCTTGGTCAACGCGTTGAACAGAGTGCTCTTGCCGACGTTGGGCAGGCCGACGATGCCGATGGTGAGACTCACGACGGGTCAGTCTACGCGTCGCCCCACCCCGGCCCCGTCCAGCACGGTCGGCTCGGCCGCCGGCAGCCCGCGCGGGACGGTCCTCGGCGGTTCCCGATGCTCGCTCGACGGCAACTCCCGGGGCCCGGTCGGCAACTCCCGCGGCGCAGTCGACAGCAGCTCCCGCGGCGCGGCGGTCGACAACTCCCCCAAGGCGACCGAAGGCAGCTCCCGCGGCGCGGCGGTCGACAACTTCTCCAGGGCGACCGAAGGCAGCTCCCGCAGGGCAGCCGAAGGCAGTTCACGCAGAGCGGCGGTGGGCAGGGTGAAACGCTGGTCGGCGGCCGGATGGGCGGCGTACGACTCGCCGAGCAGCCAGCGGATCTCGTCGGTCGTCCAGCCCAGCCCGGAGCGGGCGGCGATCTCCCGCACCAACCGGCGGCCCGCCCGGGTGTCGTCGTCATAGAAGCGAAGGCACCAGTGGTGGGCCCACATGCCGAGGGCGCGCAGCCCGTCGGCCTCCAACGACGCGGCGAGCCGGCCGCAGGCGGTGTCGGGGAACGCCCGCGCCGGGTCAGCCGTCCGGTCCCGCTCCATCGCCCCGTACGCCGCCGGGGCGACCGCCCGCATCCGGTCGTAGAAGCCTTGGAGTACGGCGCGGTCCAGTCGCGTCGAATCGGATCGCATCAGCGGACACCTCGCCCGGCCACGCTCGCCATCACCCGCACCCTTCTTCAGTTTGGTGGCGGGACCGTACCCTCCCCGACCGACACTTTCCTGCCCGGCCGTCCCGTTCCGGCCGATGCTCTACTGCCCGGCCGTCCCGTTCCGGCCCGGCGTCGCCCGGCTGAGCTGCACGGTCGACCAGGTGAGAAGGGGACCCTGCTATACCGAAAGCGTTAACAGGGGGCCCTTCCTTCAGGTCTGAAAGCCGCGAGCGGGGGGTGGGGCGCAGGAGGGAGGATCGGGGGGTGCAGGAGTTGGACTTCGAGCGGTGCTACCGGGCCGTGGACAGCCGGGACCAGCGGTTCGACGGCTGCTTCTACACCGGGGTGACCTCGACCGGGATCTACTGCCGGCCGTCCTGCCCGGCGGTCACCCCGCGACGGCGCAACGTCCGCTTCTTCCCGTCCGCCGCCGCCGCGCAGGGGGCCGGGTTGCGGGCCTGTCGGCGGTGCCGGCCGGACGCCGCGCCCGGCTCGCCGCAGTGGGACGCCCGGGCCGACGTGGTGGGGCGGGCGGTGCGGCTGATCGCCGACGGGGTGGTGGACCGGGCCGGGGTGCCGGGGCTGGCCAGTCGGCTCGGTTACACCGAGCGGCACCTGCACCGGATGCTCCGCGCCGAGCTGGGGGCCGGGCCGCTCGCGTTGGCCCGCGCCCAGCGCGCGCAGACCGCCCGGATCCTGATCACCACGACCGGGCTGGGGATGGCCGAGGCGGCGTTCGCGGCCGGGTTCGGCAGCGTCCGCCAGTTCAACGACACCATCCGCGCGGTGTACGGGCTCGCCCCGTCGCAGCTGCGGGCCGATGGCGGCACCGGAACGCCAGGCACCGGAACGCCGGGCACCAGAGCACCGGGGATCGGAACGCCCGGCACCGGCGGCATCACGCTGCGGTTGGCGTACCGGCCGCCGTTGCACGCGGAGTCGTTGCTGGACTTCCTCGCGGTGCGGGCGCTGCCCGGCCTGGAGGAGGTACGCGACGGCACGTACCGCCGGGGGTTGCGGCTGCCGCACGGCGCGGCCGAGGTGGCGCTGACGCCCGCCGACGGGCACGTGTTGGCCACCCTGCGCCTGGCGGACCTGCGCGACCTGGCCCCGGCGGTGGCCCGCTGCCGTCGCCTGCTCGACCTGGACGCGGACCCGGTCGCCGCCGACGCCACCCTGGCCGCCGACCCCGCCCTGGCCGCGTCGGTGGCGGCCGAACCGGGGGTACGCCTGCCGCGCGCCGTGGACGGCTTCGAGATCCTGCTGCGCGCCCTGGTCACCCAGCAGATCTCGCTGCCCGCCGCCCGGACCACCCTGACCCGGCTGCTCACCGCCGTCCCCGCCGCCGGTCCACCGACCTTCCCGACGACCGAAGCCGGTCCACCGACCTTCCCGACGACCGAGGCCGGTCCACCGGTCTTTCCGACGGCCGAACAGGTGGCCGCACTGCCGGACGCGGCGTTCGGGATGCCGGTGCGCCGGCGGGAGACGATCCGGGCGGCGGCCCGGGCGGTGGCCGCCGGGGAACTCGACCTCGATCCGGGCGGCGACCGGGCGGAGACCCTCCGGCGGCTCAGCGAGCTGCCCGGCATCGGGCCGTGGACGGCCGGCTACGTGGCGATGCGCGCGCTCGGCGACCCGGACGTCTTCCTCCCCACCGACCTCGGGGTACGCCGGGGGGCCGCCGCCCTCGGCCTACCCGACGACCCGAAGACCCTCGACGCGTACGCCGAACGCTGGCGCCCCTGGCGGTCGTACGCGGTGATCCGACTATGGAGAGCAGCATGACCACGAGCAGCACGACCACGGGCAGCACGACCACGGGCAGCACGGCCACGGGCAGCACGGCCACGGGCAGCACCATCGACTTCGCCGTGCGGGACACCCCGGTCGGCCCGCTCGGCATCCTGGTCGGGCCGGACGGGGCGGTCCGGGCGGCCGGCTTCACCAGCGACCCGCAGACCCTGCTGCCGCTGGTGCACCCGGGTCTACGTGGGCCGGTGCGGCACCGTGCGGACCTCGGTCCGGTCACCGCCGCCGTCAGCGCGTACCTCGACGGCGACCTGACCGCGATCGACGCCGTACCGGTCGAGCAGCACAGCGGCGGGGCGTTCCTGGGGCACGCCTGGCGGGTGCTGCGCGAGGTGAAGCCGGGTGAGCCGGTGACGTACACCGGGTTCGCCGGGCTGGCCGGTCGTCCGCTGGCGGTCCGCGCCGCCGCGACGGCCTGCGCCCGCAACGCCGCCGCGCTCTTCGTGCCCTGCCACCGGGTGTTGCGCACCGACGGGACGCTCGGCGGGTACCGCTGGGGGCTGGCCGTGAAGGAATGGCTGCTCACCCACGAACGCCGCTGACGCCGGGCCGGGAGCAGCGGCCGGCACCCGGGCCGGTAGCAACGGCCGGGCACCCAGCCCGGGAGCACGGGCGGGAGCGGTCTCGCTGACGGCAAGCTGACAGCCGCAACTGTCACGTTTGCCGATACCGTCAGGAGGTGCCTGCGGAGCGCGACCGCGAGCCGGCCCCGAGGGCGAGTGCCGGTCGGATTCCGCCGGCCCGGGGTACGGGCGCCGGTCGACGGCTGGCCAACCTGTGGCGGCTGCGTCGTTACCTGCGCCCGTACGCCGTCCAGTTCGCTTGGTTGCTGGTCGCGGCGTTGACGGCGACCGCCGCGGGGCTGGCCGTACCCCTGGTGGTGCAGCGGGTGGTGGACGGCCCGGTGGCCCGGCAGGAGCCGGGCGGACTGCTCCGGCTCGGCGCGCTGGTGCTGCTGCTCGGCCTGGTCGAGGCGGCGTTGATCTTCATACGGCGGTGGATGCAGGCGGAGTCGTCGATAGGCATGGAGACGGCGCTGCGCGCCGACCTCTACGCCCACCTGCTGCGGCTGCCGACCAGCTTCCACGACCGTTGGCACTCGGGTCAGCTGCTCTCCCGGGCCGTCAGCGACCTGTCGGTGCTGCGCCGGTTCCTCTCCTTCGGACTCTTCTTCCTGGTGCTCAACCTGGTCACCTACGCCGCGGTGGTGGTGCTGCTGGTCCGGCTGCACCGGCCGCTGGGGCTGCTGGTGGCGGCGAGCGCGGTGCCGCTGTTCCTGATCAGCCGCCGGTTCGCCCGGCACTACCACGCCGCGTCCCGCCGGATGCAGGACCAGCAGGGCGACGTGGCCACCCTGGTCGAGGAGACCGCCCTCGGCCTGCGCACGATGAAGGCGTACGGCCGGGGACCGCAGCTGTCGGCCCGGTTCGGCGCGGGCGCGCGGGCGCTGCACGACATCGGCATCGGCAAGGCCCGGCTGTTGGCCCGCACCTCGGCCCAGTTCGACCTGGTGCCCAACCTGACCCTCGGCGGGGTGCTGGTGGCCGGGACGGTGCTGGTGGCCGACGGCCGGCTCACCGTGGGGGCGCTGGTCGCCTTCGTCAGCCTGCAACTGATGCTGATCTGGCCGGTCCAGTCGCTGGGTTGGATCATCGCCAACGGGCAGGAGGCCGCCACCGCCGCCGACCGGATCCAGGAGGTGCTGGACACCCGGCCGACCATCGTGGACGCCCCCGGCGCGATCGGCCTCCGGCGGACCGAGGTACGCGGCCGGCTGGTCTTCGACCGGGTCTCCTTCCGGTACCCGCAGAGCGCTGCGCCGGTGCTGCGCGAGGTGGAGCTGACCGTCGAGCCGGGCGAGACCCTCGCCCTGGTCGGGGCGACCGGCTGCGGCAAGAGCACCCTGTTGTCGCTGGTCCCCCGGCTGCACGAGGTCACCGGCGGGCGGATCACGCTGGACGGGCACGACCTGCGGGAGCTGCGCCTGGCCACGCTGCGGCGACTGGTGGGGGTGGCTTTCGAGGAGCCGACACTCTTCTCGATGTCGGTCTGGGAGAACCTCACCCTGGGTCGGCCGGAGGCCGACGAGGCGGAGGTCCGCGCGGCGCTGGTGCTGGCCCAGGCCGAGTTCGCGTACGACCTGCCGTGGGGGCTGGCCACCCGGGTCGGCGAGCAGGGGCTCTCGCTCTCCGGTGGGCAGCGCCAGCGGCTGGCGTTGGCCCGGGCGGTGCTCGGCCGGCCGGCGCTGTTGGTCCTCGACGATCCGCTCTCCGCGCTCGACGTGCACACCGAGGCGCTGGTGGAACGGGCGTTGCGCCGGGTGCTGCGCGACACCACCGCGCTGCTGGTGGTGCACCGGCCCTCGACAGTCGCGCTGGCCGACCGGGTGGCGTTGCTGGAGCGGGGCCGGATCACCGCCGTCGGCACCCACTCGGAGCTGCTGGCCACCGTCCCGGCGTACCGGGCGTTACTCTCCGCCGAGCCGACACCGACGCCGGCCTCGGCACCGACGCGGGCCTCGACACCGGTGTCGGCCTCGACATCGACCCCGACGTCGGTGCCGGCCTCGACGCCGACGGCCGGCCGGTCGGTCGGGGCGACGCCGACGGCCGGGCGTGGGTTGGTGTCGTCGTGACCGCCGCGCACCGCGCCGCCGGGGCGGCCAGCGGGGCGGTCGGCCCGCCGGCACCGGCGCGGTGGCGGGGCATCGCCACCGATCCCGACGCCGACCGCAGCCACGCCGAGGAGGACAGCCCCGAGGCGGTGGCCCGGCTCCGGGCCCGTAGCCGGGTGCTGCTGCGTGACCTGCTGCGCCCGTACCGGGGTCGGCTCGCGGTGGCGGTGGTCCTGCTGCTGGCCCAGAACGCCGCCGCGATGTCCGGGCCGTACCTGGTGATGCTCGGCATCGACCGGGCCGTGCCGCCGCTGCGGGCCGGCGACCCGGGGCCGCTGACCGCCGTCGCCGTCGCGTTCGTGGTCGCCGCCGGGATCGAGTACGCGGCCCGGCGCGGCTTCCTCACCCTGTCCGCCCGGATCGGCCAGGGTGTCCTGCTGGACCTGCGGCAACGCGTGTACGCCCACTTCCTGCGGCTCTCCGTGGCGTTCCACGAGCGGTACACCTCGGGCCGGATGGTCGCCCGGCTCACCAGCGACCTGGACTCGATAGGTGAGCTGGTCGACGGCGGGATCGACAGCCTGGTCCTGGCCGGGCTCAGCGTGGTGTCGGTCGCCGGGATCCTGCTCTGGCTGGACCTGCCGCTGGCCGCCGTGACGCTGCTCGCCTTCCCGGCGTTGTTCTGGCTGTCCCGCTGGTTCGCCCGCGCCTCGGCGGTGGCGTACCGCCGGACCCGGGAGGCGGTGGCGCTGGTCATCGTGCACTTCGTGGAGTCGTTGCGAGGCATCCGCGCGGTGCAGGCGTTCCGTCGGGAGCGCCGCAACGAGGAGATCTTCGCCGACGTCAACGACGAGTACCGGGTGGCCAGCCGGGACGCGTTCCGGCTGATCGCCGTCTACTCGCCGGGCATCCGGGTGATCGGCAACGTCACCGTGGCGGTGGTGCTCTGCTACGGGGGCCTGCGGGTGCTGGACGGGGCGACCGGGGTGGGGGTGCTCGCCGCCTTCCTGCTCTACCTGCGGCGTTTCTTCGAGCCGATGCAGGAGCTGAGCCAGTTCTACAACTCGTTGCAGTCGGCGACGGCGGCCCTGGAGAAGCTCGCCGGGGTGCTCGACGAACGGCCGTCGGTACCCGAGCCGGCCCGGCCGACACCGCTGCCGACCGGCCCCGGCCGGGGCGCGGTGGACTTCCGGTCGGTCACCTTCGGGTACCGGCCACAGTCGCCGATCCTCACCGGGCTGACCCTGTCGGTGCCGGCCGGGCAGACCGTCGCCCTGGTAGGTGCGACCGGGGCGGGCAAGTCGACGCTGGCGAAGCTGCTGGCCCGCTTCCACGACCCGGTCACCGGCGAGGTCCGTCTGGACGGCGTCGACCTGCGCGAGGTGGCCGACGCCGAGCTGCGCGCCGCGGTGGTCCTGGTCACCCAGGAGAACCACCTGGTCACCGGCACGGTCGCGGAGAACATCCGGTACGGCCGCCCGGACGCCGACGACGCCGCGGTCCGGGCCGCCGCCCGCGCGATCGGCGCGCACGACTTCATCACCGCACTACCTGAGGGGTACGACACCCAGGTGCACCGGCGCGGCGGCCGGCTGTCGGCCGGTCAGCGGCAACTCGTGGCGTTCGCGCGGGCCTTCCTGGCCGACCCGGCGGTGCTGATCCTGGACGAGGCCACCTCGTCGCTGGACGTGCCGACCGAGCGGCTGGTGCAGCACGCCCTGGCCACCGTGCTCGCCGAGCGTACCGCCCTGGTCATCGCGCACCGGCTGTCCACCGTGGAGACCGCCGACCGGGTACTGGTCCTCGACGGCGGCCGGATCGTCGAGGACGGTCCACCCGGGCAACTGGTCACCGCCGGTGGCCGGTACGCGACCCTGCACCGACAATGGCGGAACTCCCTGGTCTGAGGGCCCGCCGACCGGTGCCGGTTCACAGCCTGGTGACGCCAAGGTCATCGTCAGGACATCACCGAAGCTGACAGTGGGGCCACGTTTTCGCAGCTCAGAGGAGAACGATGGCACCTGTACCGCCGACCGACGCGGAACTCGACACCTTCATCCGCGCCCGGCTCGCATCCCTCGGCATCGACCTCGACCAACTCCCCGCCGGCAGCGTCGCCGACCCGGTCACCGGCTCCCCCGGCCGGGACTCCGTCCTGGCCTCGCTGCGTTCCTTCGTCCGCTCGACGGTCACCGCGCTGGCCGCGTACCAGCTGCCGGCACCGGCCGGCACCGACCCGACGCTGGCGATGGCGCTCTCCCAGCAGCCCGCACCGATGCTCTACCCCTCGATCAGCACAGAATGGCGGGCCTGATGAGCGCCGAACCGATCGACCGGACCATCGACCGGCGCGCCTTCCTGGCCCGTACCGCCGCCGTCGCCGCCGCCTCGGCGGTCGGCGCCACGATGACCCTGCCCGGCATCGCCCAGGCCGCGCCGGTGCCCCCGCCGAACACGAAGGTCAAGTGGAACCCGGCGCTGGACGTGCCGAACGCCTTCGTCAAGCCCCGGCCCGAGGCGGTCGCCGACCCCACCGAGCTGACCATCGCCGAGGCCGCCTGGCTGATCCGCAACGGCAAGCTCACCCCGCAGCAGCTCGTCGAGGCGTACCTGGCCCGGATCGAGCGCTACGAGGGCACCTACAAGGCGTTCAACCTGGTGGTCGCCGAGGCGGCGGTGAAGGCCGCCCGCCAGGCGGCCAACCGACCCAACCGGGGCGCGCTGCACGGTATCCCGCTGGCCGTCAAGGACAACTACTGGACCGCCGGGGTACGCACCACCGCCAGCTCCTTCCTCTTCGCCGACTTCGTACCGCCCTACGACGCCACCTCGGTGGCGAAGCTGACCGTCAACGGGGCGATCGTGCTGGGCAAGACGCAGATGGGTCCGCTGGCCACCTCCCGGGCCACCACCCCCGACGGGGTGGTCACCACGGTCAACGCCTGGACCCCGAACGACATCTCGGTCAACCCGGGCGGCTCCTCCACCGGCAGCGCCACCGCCGTCGCCGGCCGGCTCGCCACCAGCAGCACCGGCACCCAGACCGGCGGGTCGATCACCGGCCCGTCCAACGCGCAGAACCTGACCGGCCTCAAGCCGACCATGGGCCGGGTCTCGCTGGCCGGGATCATCCCGCTCAGCTACACCCGGGACCACCCCGGCCCGCTGGCCCGGGACGCCAAGGACGCGGCGATCATGCTGACCGCGATGGCCGGCGAGGACGCCGCCGACCCGCGCAGCCAGGGCCTGCCGCCGCTGCCCAACCTGATCAACGCGGCCACCCCGAAGCGCACCGGCAACACCGTGGTGATGCGCTGGAAGACCCGGATCGGGGTGCTGCCCGGCTTCACCGCCGGCACCTCGGCCACCGCCCTGGCCCGGCAGGCCTACCTGGACAAACTCGCCAGCATCCCGGACGCCACCGTGGTGCAGGTGCCGCTGCCGGCGGAGTGGGACCTGCTCACCGGCACCCCCTTCAACAACGTCCGGCTGCCCGAGCGCAGCGAGCCGTTCCTGCCGTACCTGCGCAAGGACCTCAAGGGCTTCGGGGTCTCGGTGACCAGCTGGTTGCAGGGCACGCTGCTGGGCGGCACCGAGTTCATCACCGGCCAGCGCGCCAAACTGCTGCTGATGGAGCGGGTGCTGGACGAACTCTTCGCCTCCTGCGACGTGGTGGTGCAGACCGGCCCGGTGCCCTTCGACATCCTCGGCCTGCCGGAGATCGCCTTCCCGATCGGCTTCGACGCCGCCGGGGTGCCGATCGGCACCATCCTCGGTGGCCTGCCGTACGGCGAGGACCGGCTGCTGTCGGTCGTGGCCGCGTACCAGGCGGTCACCGACTGGCACTGGCGTCGCCCGCCGGACCCGGCACCGGCTCCCCCGGCGACGGCCCGCGCCGCCGCACCGGCCGCGCTGCGGCTGACCGCCGAAGAGGTCGCCGAACTAACCCAGTGACCGACGTCGCGGGCGTCGCGGGCGTCGCGGGCGTCGCGGGCGTCGCGGGAAGTGAATCTTGGACACTTACCGTTCTATTTGGACGGTAAGTGTCCAAGATCTACCTGGCGAACGGGTGCCCGCGATACGCCGCGAGGGGACCGATGGTTCGGTTTTCCGGTCGGACTTGCAGACCGGCGGGGGTCAGGTCCCCGACGGTGCCGGGCCGGGTGGTCGGGAAGGCCTGTGCGGGGCCCGACGTGGCGGCTCTACGATCGGGCGATGACCGATTCGGCAAGGGCGGCCCGCGGTGGCGTGCCCGAGCGTCCCACCCTGGACGGCATCGAGCAGCGCTGGGCCCAACGCTGGCAGGACGACGACACCTACGCCTTCGACCGGTCGGCGGTGGCCGGCCGCGCCAAGGCAGCGGTAGCCGGTCGCGCCGAGGCAACGGGCCCGGGGACAGCAGCCGGCCGCGCCGGGGCAACGGGGTCGGGGACAGCAGCCGGCCGCGCCGAGGCAACGGGCCCGGGGACGACAGCCGACCGGGGCGCGGCCGGCCGCAACGTCACCCCGGGTGGCGGCCGTGGCGCCGCTCCGGGCAGCGGCCGCAGTGCCCGGGACGACGTGTACGCCATCGACACGCCGCCGCCGACGGTCTCCGGTGAGCTGCACATGGGGCACGTCTTCTCGTACACCCACACCGACATCGTGGCCCGGTTCCAGCGGATGCGCGGCAAGGCCGTGTTCTACCCGATGGGCTGGGACGACAACGGCCTGCCCACCGAGCGCCGGGTGCAGAACGTCTACGGGGTGCGCTGCGACCCGTCGCTGCCGTACGACCCGGAGTGGACCCCGCCGCAGGCCCCGGTCACCGAGGCGGCCCGCAAGGACCCGACGCCGATCTCGCGGCGCAACTTCGTCGAGCTGTGCCAGACCCTGACCGCCGCCGACGAGCAGGTCTTCGAGGCGCTGTGGCGGCGGCTCGGGTTGTCGGTGGACTGGTCGCTGACGTACACCACGATCGGTGCCGCCGCCCGGGCCACCTCGCAGCGGGCGTTCCTGCGCAACCTGGCCCGAAACGAGGCGTACCAGGCGGAGGCGCCGACGTTGTGGGACGTGGGCTACGCCACCGCCGTCGCCCAGGCCGAGCTGGAGGACCGGGAGCGCCCCGGGGCGTACCACCGGCTTCGGTTCACCGGGGCCGACGGGCGGGAGGTGCTGATCGACACCACCCGGCCGGAGCTGCTGCCGGCCTGCGTCGCGCTGGTCTGCCACCCGGACGACGAGCGGTACGCCGATCTGGTCGGCTCCTCGGTGCGTACCCCGGTGTTCGGGGTCGAGGTGCCGGTGCGCGCGCACCCGCTGGCGGACCCGGCCAAGGGCACCGGCATCGCGATGGTCTGCACCTTCGGTGACCTGACCGACGTGACCTGGTGGCGGGAGCTGGCGCTGGAGACCCGGGTGGTGATCGGCCGGGACGGCCGGCTGCTGGCCGAGCCGCCGGCCGGCGTGCCGGCGGGGCCGTACGCGGCGCTGGCCGGGCAGAGCGTCAACGCCGCCCGGCGGGCCGTGGTGGAGCTGCTGACCACGGCGGGTGACCTGGTCGGCGAGGTGCGTCCGATCACCCACCCGGTGAAGTTCTACGAGCGCGGCGACCGGCCGCTGGAGATCGTTTCGACCCGGCAGTGGTACCTGCGCAACGGTGGCCGCGACCCGCAGCTGCGGGCGGAACTGCTGGCCCGGGGTACGGAGCTGACCTGGGTGCCGGCGCACATGCGGCACCGCTACGAGCACTGGGTGGGCGGCCTCACCGGTGACTGGCTGGTCAGCCGGCAGCGGTTCTTCGGCGTGCCGGTGCCGGTGTGGTACCGGCTCGACGACGCTGGCGAGCCGGACCACTCCCAGCCTCTCACGCCTCCGGAGGTGATGTTGCCGGTTGACCCGTCCAGCGAACCCCCGCCCGGGTACGACGAGTCACAGCGCGGCCGGCCGGGCGGATTTGTGGGCGATCCGGACGTCCTGGACACCTGGGCCACCTCGTCGCTGACCCCGCAGATCGTCGGCGGCTGGGAGACCGACCCGGAACTGTTCGCCATGGTCTTCCCGATGGACCTGCGCCCGCAGGGGCAGGAGATCATCCGGACCTGGCTCTTCTCCAGCGTGGTCCGCGCCCACCTGGAGCACGGGTTGCTGCCCTGGCGGGACACCGTGCTCTCCGGCTGGATCCTCGACCCGGACCGCAAGAAGATGTCCAAGTCCAAGGGGAACGTGGTCACCCCGATGGCGCTGCTGGAACAGCACGGCTCCGACGCGGTGCGGTACTGGGCGGCCAACGGGCGGCCCGGCATGGACCTGGCCTTCGACCCCGCGCAGATCAAGGTCGGCCGGCGGCTGGCCACCAAGCTGCTCAACGCCTCGAAGTTCGCGCTCGGGCTGGGCGCGGCCGACGCGCTGCGCGCCCCGGTGACCGAGCCACTGGACACCGCGATGCTCGCCGAGCTGCGGAGCGTGGTCGGCGAGGCGACCGCCGCCCTCGACCGGTACGACCACACCGCCGCGTTGCAGGTCACCGAGGCGTTCTTCTGGCGGTTCTGCGACGACTACATCGAGTTGGTCAAGGAACGCGCCTACGGCACCGGGCCGGGGGCCGACTCGGCGCGGGCCGCGCTGGCCACCGCCCTCTCGGTGCAGCTGCGGCTCTTCGCCCCGGTGCTGCCGTACGTGACCGAGGAGGTCTGGTCCTGGTGGCGGTACGGCTCGGTGCACCGGGCCACCTGGCCGACCAGCTACGAGGTGGACCGGGCGATCACCGGCACCGGTGACCCGGCCCTGCTGCGGCTGGCCGCCGACGCGCTGAGCCAGGTCCGCCGGGCCAAGTCGGAACGGAAGCTGTCGATGAAGGCGGAGGTCCCGCTGGCCGAGGCGCTCGGGCCGGCCGCCCTGCTCGACCAGCTCACCCTGGTCGCCGACGACCTGCGCGCAGCCGGCCGGATCGGCAAACTCGACAGGCTGCCGGACCGCACCGACGAACTCGTCATCGCCTGCGCCTTCTGACCTCCGTGAAAGGAAGGGCCCCTTGTTAACGCTTTCGGTAGAGAGGGTCACCCCGCTCACCGCAGCCCGTTAACAAGGGGCCCTTCCTTGCAGAGGGGGCGGGGTCAGCTGGTTTCGCCGGCGACGCTGAAGGAGCGCAGCCGGTCCACCGCCAGCACCGTGAAGCCCACGCTGACCAGGGCGGTCATCACCGCCGCCACCGGTACGGAGACGGTGGTGGAGAGCAGTTCGGTGGGGGCCAGCCGGTCGGCCAGGGCGATCACCCAGTGCTGCACCGAGAGCACCCGGGTGCCGGTGACCATGCTGCCGAGCAGCCCCTCCCAGATCAGCACGTAGACCAGGCCGAGCAGCACCGGCCGGCGGGTGACCAGGCTCAACGCCAGGAACAACGCCGAGTACGCCAGCGCGCCGAGCGCCGCCGCGGCGACCAGCCCCAGGCCGAGGCGTACCGAGTGGGCGAGCACCCCCGCGACGTAGAGCGGCACGGCGACGGTGGCCGCGCTGACCCCGGTGGCCACCGCCAGCTTCGGCAGCACGATCTGCCAGCGGGGCAGCGGCTTGGTGAGGATGTGCACCACCGTGCCGTCGTCGATCTCGGCGCCGAGCACGCCGGTGCCGACGATCAGGGCGACCACCGGCAGCACCACGGCCAGGCCGAGGCCGACCAGCACCGGCGGACCCCACTGGCCCGGGTCCACCTTGAGCACCCGGGAGATGATGGCGAGCGTCACCACCAGCAGGGGCAGGGGCAACAGCAGCAGGAAACGACGCCGGCCGAACAGCCCGCGTACGGTGATCCAGGAAACGGTCGACACGACTCTCAGGCCTCCACCAGGTAGGAGAAGACGCTCTCCAGGGACTCGTCCTCGGGCAGCAACGCCCGGACCCGGACCCCCCGGTCCAGGGCGATCTTCGGCAGTACGCGGGTGAACGCGCCGTAGTCGCCGGCCCGCACGGTCAGTCCGGTACGGTCCAGCTCGACGCCGGTGACCGACGGCTCGGCCATCAACGCCACGGCCAGCGCCCGGTCGTCGGTGGAGCGGATGACGAAGACGTGCGGACGGTTGGTCATCAGCCGGCGGATGGTCCGGAAGTCCCCGGAGGCGGCCAGCCGGCCGGCGACCATCACCTGCACCGTGCCGGAGACCTGCTCGACCTCCTCCAGGATGTGCGAGCTGAACAGGATCGTCCGGCCGGCGTCACCGAGGCGGTGCAGCAGCTGCATCATGTGCAGGCGCTGCCGGGGGTCCATCCCGTTGAACGGCTCGTCCAGCAGCAGCACCTGCGGGTCGTGTACCAACGCGGCGGCGACCCGGGCCCGTTGCCGCATGCCCTTGGAGTACGTGCCGATCCGCCGGTCCTGCGCGCCGGCCAGCTCGACCAGGTCGATCGCCCGTCGGGCGGCGGCGGCCGGATCGGGCAGCCCGTGCAGCTTGGCGCTGGCCAGCACGAACTCGGACGCGGTGAGGAAGGTGTGCACCGCCTCCCGTTCGCTGACCAGCCCGAGCCGCCGGTAGACCTCCGGGTTGCGCCAGGTAGGCGCCCCGTCGAGGGTCAACGTGCCGCGCGACGGGGCGAGGAAGCCGGCCATCATGTGCAGCAGGGTGGTCTTGCCCGCCCCGTTGGGGCCGAGCAGTCCGGTCACCCCCGGCCCGAGGCTCATCGTGACGTCGTTGACGGCGACCACGTTGCCGTACCAGCGGGAGACCCCGGCGAGGTCCAGGGTGCTCACCCTGGTCGCCGGTGGGGCCTCGGCGCTGGTCGTCCCGACCGCGCTGGTCGTGCTCATCGGCTGGCCACCTTCCGGTATCGCGTCAGGAGCAGGGCGACGGCGGCGGCCACCAGCGCGACCGCGGCGACGGCGTAGACCGGGCCGAAGTCGCCGATCGGCGGGCCGCCCTGCCCCGGCGGGAAGAGCAGGTCGCCCAGGGCCCAGGCACCGGTTCCGGAGACCAGGGTCGACGGCGAGGCGAGCAGGGCCAACTCGTTCACCGTCTGCGACGGCATGATCGACAGGATGCCGACGACCGGGGTGGTCATCAGGAAGACCGCCACGATCCCACCGGCGGCGAAGGCCCGCTTGCTGGTCAGCGAGGCCACCAGCAGCCCGATCGAGGCGAACACCGCCGCCCAGAGCCCGGCGTAGAGCAGGCCGGGCAGCAGGTCGAGCAGCTCGTTCCAGACCCCGCGCATCCCCTCGCCGGTGGTGAAGGCCGCGCCGAGGAACATCAGCAGCTGCGGCCCGCCGAGCAACAGCCAGAGCGCGGTGGCCAGGGCCAGCAGCTTCGCCAGCGCGTAGTCCGAGCGGGGAAGTGGGCGGGAGAAGTACAGCGGCAGCACGCCGCTGCCCAGGTCGCGGGAGACCAGCTCGGGGGCGACCACCGCCACGAAGAAGATGACCAGCCAGCTCATCGAGTCGGCGAACTGCGCGTAGGTCATCACCACCTCGCCGAGCTGGGACCGGATCGCGGTGAGCCCGGCGGCGACGACCGTCACCGCCCCGACCACCAGCCAGGGGAAGATCTTGGCCTTGGCGCTGCGGCCCAGCCCGAACGCCGTACGCAGGCCGTGCAGGTAGAGCGCGCCGAAGACGTGCCGGCGACCCAGTCGGGGGCCGGTGTACCGCTGGTAGCCGATGTCGTGGATGACGCCGGTCGGCTCAGACATGGCTGGGCTCCCTCGGGGCGAACAGCTCGGCCACCCGGTGCCGGCGCTGGTCCAGCCGGTGCAGTGGCAGGTCCAGCTCGGCGACCGTGCCGAGGATGAGGTCGTAGGTGCGCTCGTCGGTGAGCGGGACCAGCAGCATCCGGCCGTCCCGGGTCACCGTCAGGTCGAGTTCGGCCAGGCGGGCGGCCAGGTTCTCGGTGCCCTCGCTGACCTCGACCGCGAGCACGTCGGTGGCCGAGGTCATCGCGGTGATGTGATCGGCGCGCAGCAGCCGACCGCCGTCGATGGCGATCAGCGTGTCGCAGATCCGTTCCACCTCACCCAGCAGGTGCGAGCAGACCAGCACCGAGATGCCGAACTCGGTGCCGATCCGGTGGATCAGGGCGAGCATGGCGTCCCGGCCGGCCGGGTCGAGGCCGTTGGTCGGCTCGTCGAGCAGCAGCAGGTCCGGGTCGTGCACCAGGGCCTGGGCGAGCTTGACCCGCTGTTTCATGCCGGTGGAGTAGCCGCCGACCGGGCGGTACCGCTCCTCGTAGAGGCCGACGTGGCGCAGCGCCTCGGAGGCCCGTTCCCGGGCGACCGTGCGCGGCAGGCCGCTGATCCGGCCGAGGTGGGTGACCAGCTCGGCGGCGGTGAGGTCCGGCGGCAGGGCGTCGTGCTCGGGCATGTAGCCGACCCGGGCCCGTACCGCGGCCGGGTCGGTGGTCGGGTCGCGGCCCAGCACCCGGACCTGCCCGCTGGTGGGTTCGAGCAGGCCGAGCAGGATCTTGATCAGGGTGGACTTGCCGGCGCCGTTGGCGCCGACCAGGCCGATGATCCCCGGCTCGACCGCGACGGTCAGGTCGGCCAACGCGGTGACCCGGCCCCCGTACGTCTTGGTCAGCGACTCGGTCGCGATCAGTGTCACGCCGCTCAGCCTAGGAAGTCGATGCCTTGGTCGGTATCGGGAACACGATCGGGGATGCCCCTGATTCTTCCAGGGGTACCGGCCCCGGGGGACGATTCCGCCCGGCCGCACGTCGGGCGGTGCCGGTGACCTGCCAGGATCACCCAGGTCGGCCACGCACGGGTCGGCCGGGCGATGCTGCTCTCGACCGATCGCCGGTCGGCTGAGAAACTGTGTGCCGGTCAGGGAGTGAGGGGTGCGGATGAGCAACGGGTGGGTGCTGCCCGACGAGGTGCTTCGGGACGCGCCGGCGTACACGCCGCGTCCGGGGGAGCTGGCGGACCTGGAGTTGTTGCTCACCGGGGCCTACGCACCGCTGACCGGCTTCATGACCCGGGCCGACCTGGTCTCGTTGAGCCGCCGGGGCCGGCTCGCCGACGGCACGTCGTGGCCGGTGCCGGTGACGTTGCAGATCCCGGCGGCGCTCGCCGCGGGGCTGGACGGCGTCGACCCGGCGCACCGCGCACTGGTGCTCACCGACGCCGAGGGCGCGCCGGTCGCGGCGCTGGACGTCACCGACGTCTGGACGGTACGCGACCAGGTGGCCGGCGTCGGCGGCACCGTGCGTCGGCTCGGCGACGGCGGCAGCGGCCCGTTCCAGCGGCTGCGCCGCAACCCCGAGGAGGTACGCGGACTGCTGCCCCCGGGCCGGGTGCTGGGGGTGGTCGCCGACCGGCCGCTGCACCGGCCCCAGTTGGCCCAGATCGCCCACGCCGCGCGGACCCTCGGCGCGCACCTGCTGGTGCTGATCCCGGTCAACGAGCAGCTCACCGGCGGTCTGCCCCCGGAGGCGCTGGTGCGCAGCATCTTCGCCGCCCGGGACCGGATGCCCCCGGCGACGCTGATCGCGGTGCCGCTGGCCCGCCGCCGCGACGAGATCAGCGACGCCCTGCTGCGGGCCCGGGTGGCCGCCGCGTACGGCGTCACCCACCTGCTCTCCACCGGCGAGTCGCTCTCCGGCGCCGGACTGCGGGTGCTGGTGCCCCGGGAGCTGGCCTACGACAACCGGGACGGCCAGTGGCGGTGGCGCGACGACATCCCGCCCCGCAACCGTCGACTGGCGTTGAGCCAGCAGGAGATCGACGACC
Organism: Micromonospora yangpuensis; assembly: GCF_900091615.1. Lineage (NCBI taxonomy): Bacteria > Bacillati > Actinomycetota > Actinomycetes > Micromonosporales > Micromonosporaceae > Micromonospora > Micromonospora yangpuensis. The sequence continues at coordinate 5,570,362 of NZ_FMIA01000002.1, forward strand.
TGCTGGACCGGGGTTTCCCGCTACCGGAATGGCACACCCCGCCGGCGGTGGCCAAGGAGCTGGTCCGGGCCCGCCCGCCGCGCCGGCACCGGGGGCTGGTGGTCTTCTTCACCGGCTTCTCCGGCTCCGGCAAGTCCACGATCGCCCGGGGCCTGGCCGATGCGCTGCGCGAGCAGGGCGACCGGACGGTGACCCTGCTGGACGGGGACGTGGTGCGCCGGGAACTGTCCGCCGGGCTGACCTTCAGCAAGGCCGACCGGGATCTCAACGTACGCCGGATCGGCTGGGTGGCCGCGGAGATCGCCCGGCACCGGGGGGTGGCGATCTGCTGCCCGATCGCCCCTTACGAGCAGGCTCGCGCCACCGCCCGGGAGATGGCCCTGACCGCCGGCGCGGGTTTCCTGTTGATCCACGTCGCCACCCCGCTGGAGGTCTGCGAGCAACGCGACCGCAAGGGTCTGTACGCCCGGGCCCGGGCCGGTCTGCTCACCGGGATGACCGGCATCGACGACCCGTACGAGCCGCCGACCGACGCCGAACTGGTCCTCGACACCTCCAACGGGACGGTGGAGGACGCGGTGCAGGCGGTCATGCACCTGCTGACCGAGACCGGTTGGGTGGAGCCCCGCCTGCAACCGGCCTGATCCCCGACCACGACGCAAGGGACAACTGAGTGAGGCGTACGAGCATCGAACTGGCCGATGGCCGGGAGCTGATCTACTTCGACGAGCGGGACGACGCGGTCCGGGACCAGCCGGACCGGCGGGAGCTGCCCGCTGTCCCGCCCGCCGCCCAACTCCGCCACGACCCGCTGACCGACGAGTGGGTGGCCATCGCCGCACACCGACAGAGCCGCACCTTCCTACCCCCGGCCGACCAGTGTCCGCTCTGCCCCTCCACGCCCGAGCGGCTCAGCGAGATCCCGGCACCGGCGTACGACGTGGCGGTCTTCGAGAACCGCTTCCCGGCCTTCGGTCAGCGGGTGGCCGACGAGCCCGCCGAGATCACCGCGTTCACCCCGGTCCGGCCGGGTCGGGGGCGGTGCGAGGTGGTCTGCTTCACCGACGACCACCAGATGTCCTTCGCCGAGTTGTCACCGGGACGGGTCCGGACCGTCCTGGACGCCCTCGCCGACCGGACCACCGTCCTGGGTGCGCTGCCCGGGGTGGAGCAGGTGTTCTGCTTCGAGAACCGGGGGGTGGAGATCGGCGTCACCCTGCACCACCCGCACGGGCAGATCTACGGCTACCCGTTCCTGCCGCCGCGTACCCGGTCCCTGCTGGCCGCCGCGCGTCGGCACGCCGAGCGCACCGGTGGCGGCAACCTCTACGCCGACGTGCTCGCCGCGGAACGCGCCGCCGGCGACCGGGTGGTCGCCGCCAACGACCACTGGACCGCGTACGTCCCGGCGGCGGCCCGGTGGCCGTTCGAGGTGCACGTCGCGCCGCACCGGGCGGTACCGGACCTACCGGCGCTGAGCGACGCCGAGCGGGACGCCTTCGGGCCGCTCTACCTGGAGCTGCTGGGCCGCCTCGACCGGCTCTTCGACCGGCCCATGCCGTACATCTCGGCCTGGCACCAGGCTCCCGTACACGAGGGGCGGGAGCTGGCGCACCTGCACCTGCAGCTGTTCAGCAACCGGCGGGCGGCGGACAAACTCAAGTACCTGGCCGGCTCCGAGTCGGCGATGGGCGTCTTCCTCAACGACATCACCCCCGAACAAGCCGCCACCCTCCTCCGCGGGTAAGGAAGGGCCCCCTGTTAACGCATACGGTCGAGAAGGGTCCCCTTCTCACCGCAGCGGCCACCGCCAGCGGCCACCGCAGCGGCCACCGCGGCCGCCAGCGGCCACCACGGCCAGCGTCACGGGCGGGCAGGGGCGCACGGGCGGACACGGGCGGACAGGGGCCGCACGGGCGGGGGGCAGGCCGGGAACAGGGCGCGGGGGGCCCGGGACAGGGCCCCCCGCAGGGAAGGGACGGCTGGCTGTACTCGACAGCCGGGAAGGCTGGCTGTCCGGCACGCACGCCGTGCGGCGACCGCGGTCAACCTTCCTGGACGCGACTGGCATCACGTCCATCCCGCTCAACGACCTACCGCCAGCACGGTGACGCCGGCGGCATCCCGCCGACATCGTCCGCCAGCGCATCGGCCCGACCCGCAGAAGCGTCGACCGCGTCCGCCGGAACGGCGACCAGCCTGCCGGAGGCCGGCCGACCGTCACACCCAGAGGCCGGCCGACCGTCACACCCAGAGGCCGGCTGACCGTCACGCCCAGAGGCCGGCTGACCGTCACGTCCGGGGGCCGGCTGAGGTTGCCGGAGCCGGCCATCGGCACGACGCCCCCGCCCCGCGCGCCGTCACCATCGGACCCCGCGACGAACAGGAGCCCGCCGGCAGCGTGCCGACGGGCTCCGGGAACGAGCGGTACGGGAGATCAGGCGAGCCGACGGGCCAGGTTCTCGTCGAGCGCGTTCATGAACTCGTCGGTGGTCAGCCACGGGGCGTCCCGGGAGATCAGCAGCGCCAGGTCCTTGGTCATCTGGCCGCCCTCGACGGTGTCGACGATCACCTGCTCCAGGGTGTCGGCGAACTCGGTGACCGCCGGGGTGCCGTCCAGCTTGCCCCGGTGGGCCAGGCCCCGGGTCCAGGCGTAGATCGAGGCGATCGGGTTGGTCGAGGTCTTCTCGCCCTTCTGGTACTGCCGGTAGTGCCGGGTGACGGTGCCGTGGGCGGCCTCGGCCTCGACGGTACGGCCGTCCGGGGAGAGCAGGACCGAGGTCATCAGGCCGAGCGAGCCGAAGCCCTGGGCGACCGTGTCGGACTGCACGTCACCGTCGTAGTTCTTGCAGGCCCAGACGTACCCGCCCTCCCACTTGAGCGCGGCGGCGACCATGTCGTCGATCAGCCGGTGCTCGTAGGTGATGCCGGCGGCGTCGAACTCGCTCTTGAACTCGCTCTCGAACACCTCGGCGAAGAGATCCTTGAACCGACCGTCGTACGCCTTGAGGATGGTGTTCTTGGTCGACAGGTAGACCGGGTAGCCCCGGTCGAGGCCGTACCGGAACGAGGCACGGGCGAAGTCCCGGATCGACTCGTCGTAGTTGTACATGCCCATCGCGATGCCGCCACCGGGGAAGTTGGCGACCTCCATCTCGACCGGCGCGGAACCGTCGGCCGGGGTGTAGGTGATGGTCACCGTGCCCGGGCCGGGAACGACGAAGTCGCTGGCCTTGTACTGGTCACCGTGGGCGTGCCGGCCGATGATGATCGGCTTGGTCCAGCCCGGGACGAGCCTCGGTACGTTGGACATGATGATCGGCTCGCGGAAGACGACGCCGCCGAGGATGTTACGGATGGTGCCGTTCGGCGACCGCCACATCTTCTTCAGGCCGAACTCCTCCACCCGGGCCTCGTCCGGGGTGATGGTGGCGCACTTGACGCCGACGCCGTGCTCCTTGATGGCGTTGGCGGCGTCGACGGTGACCTGGTCGTCGGTGGCGTCGCGGTGCTGGATCGAGAGGTCGTAGTAGTGCAGGTCGACGTCGAGGTAGGGCAGGATCAGCTGCTCCCGGATCTGCTTCCAGATGATCCGGGTCATCTCGTCGCCGTCGAGCTCCACGACCGGGTTGTTTACCTTGATCTTCGCCATCGACCGGCGCTCCTCTCGGGGGTCACGTGCTCTAGCAGTACGAGCGTACTGGAAGTTGTCCGGGACCACCGAGCGGGCCTCGCCCCGGAGGAGAAGAGGGGCGACCGGCATCGCCGATCGCCCCTTTCGCAACTGGTGCCCAGGTCACATGTTGGCGACGTCACCCTGCTTGGCACGGACCGCCTCGGCGGCCTCCTTCAGGCTGGCCAGCTCGTCGGCGTCCAGGTCGGTCTCGACGACCCGCTTGACGCCCTCGGCCCCGATCGCCGCCTCGACGCCCAGGTAGACGCCGGAGATGCCGTACTCGCCGTCGACCCAGGCGCAGACCGGCATGACCTCGCCGGAGTCCTCCGCGACCGCCTTGGCCATCCGGGCGGCGGCGGCCGACGGGGCGTAGTACGCCGAGCCGGTCTTGAGCAGCGCCACCACCTCGGCGCCGCCGTTGCGGGTCTTGACGACCAGCTCCTCGATCTGCTCGGCCGGCATCGCCTCACGCAGCGGCCTGCCGTTCACGGTGCTCTTCGACGGCACCGGCACCATGGTGTCGCCGTGCGAACCGAGGGTCAGCGTCTTCACCGACTTCACCGGTACGTCCAGCGCCTCGGCGACGAAGTTGCTGAACCGGGCGGTGTCCAGCATGCCGGCCTGGCCGAGCACCCGGTTGCGCGGGAACTGGGTGGCCAGCTGGGCCAGCGCGGTCATCTCGTCGAGCGGGTTCGACACCACGATGACGACGGCGTTCGGTGCGTACTTGGCGACGTTCTCGGAGACCTGCCGCACGATCTTGGCGTTGGTCTCCAGCAGGTCCATCCGGCTCATGCCCGGCTTACGCGGCAGGCCGGCGGTGATCACCACCACGTCCGAGCCCTCGATGGCCTCGTACCCCTCGCCGTTGGGGCCGGTGGTGGCGCCGACCAGCTTGGTCTCGAAACCCTCGATCGCCCGCGACTGGTTGAGGTCCAGTGCGAGACCGGCGGGCTTGCCCTCCACGATGTCGGTGATCACGACGGTGTCGAAGACGTCGTACTCGGCCAGGCGCTGTGCGGTGGTGGAGCCGTAGAATCCTGCCCCGACGACAGTGACCTTCTTACCCATGGGTCGTCCCACTCCCTGTTACCAGTCGGTTTTCCGGACCGTATCAGTCATCGTGGCACCCAGCAGGCCGGGGCGGACGCAAACGAGATCGTCGGCACCGGCCAGCGTGGGTTAACAAGGGGCCCTTCCTATACCAAAAGCGTTAAGAAGGGGCCCTTCCTTACCGCTCGGCGCGTTCTACGACGTTGGTGAGGAGCATGGCGCGGGTCATCGGGCCGACGCCGCCGGGCATCGGCACCACCGCGGCGGCGGTCTGGGCCACCTCCGGGTCCACGTCGCCGGTGTAGCGGCCCTTGCCGTCCGAGCCGATCACCCGGGTGATGCCGACGTCGACCACCACCGCGTCCGGGTTGATCATGTCCGAGGTGAGCAGGCCGGGCACACCGGCCGCCACGACGACCACGTCCGCCGCCCGGGTGTGCGCGGCGAGGTCCAGGGTGCCGGTGTGGCAGAGGGTCACCGTGGCGTTCTCGCTGCGCCGGGTGAGCAGCAGCCCGAGCGGCCGGCCGACGGTGTTGCCCCGGCCGACCACCGCCACGTTCGCACCCCGCAGCGGTACGTCGTACCGGCGCAGCAGCTCGACGACGCCGCGTGGGGTGCAGGGCAACGGGCCGTCGTACCCGAGCACCAGCCGCCCCAGGTTGACCGGGTGCAGCCCGTCGGCGTCCTTGTCCGGGTCGATCGACTCCAGCACCCGCTGGGTGTCCAGGTGAGCCGGGAGCGGAAGCTGGACGATGTAGCCGTGGCAGGCCGGGTCGGCGTTCAGCTCGGCCACCACCGCGTCGACCTGCTCCTGGGTGGCGTCGGCGGGCAACTCCCGGCGGATCGAGGCGATGCCCACCTCGGCGCAGTCCCGGTGCTTGCCGTCGACGTACGCCTGGGAGCCCGGATCCGCGCCGACCAGGACCGTACCCAGTCCGGGGGTGATGCCGCGTTCGGCGAGCGCCTTCACCCGCGTCCGCAGCTCATCCTTGATCGTCGCCGCTGTGGCCTTGCCGTCCAGTACCTTCGCCGTCACGTCCCGATCGTCTCACGTCCGGTGGGCCGCGCCGCGCGGACCCGGACCCACCACCGGGTGCCACGCACCCGGGACTGACCGCCGCCGGCAGGAGCAGGCGGCGACGGCCCGGGGCGGATTCCGCCCCGGGCCATCGACACCGGTCGAGGTCAGTGGAAGAAGTGCCGGGTGCCGGTGAGGTACATGGTGAGGCCGGCCTCCTTCGCGGCGGCCACCACCTCCTCGTCGCGGATCGAGCCGCCGGGCTGCACCACCGCACGGACCCCGGCGTCGGCGAGGATCTTCAGCCCGTCGGCGAACGGGAAGAAGGCGTCCGAGGCGGCCACCGAACCGCGGGCCCGCTCGGCCCCGGCCCGGCTGACCGCCAGGTGTGCCGAGTCGACCCGGTTGACCTGGCCCATGCCCACCCCGACGGTTGCCCCGTCGGCGGCGAGCAGGATCGCGTTGCTCTTCACCGACCGCACCGCCCGCCAGGCGAAGACGAGGTCACGCAGCAGCGCCTCGTCGGCCGCCTCGCCGGTGGCCAGCCGCCAGCTCGCCGGGTCGTCGCCGGGGGCGTCCACCCGGTCGGCCAGCTGCACCAGCAGCCCGCCGCTCACCTGCCGCCACTCGGCCGCCGGCGGTTGCCAGGCCGGGGCGCGCAGCAGCCGCAGGTTCTTCTTGGCCCGCAGTACGTCGACCGCCTCGGGAGCGAACTCCGGGGCCACCACGACCTCGGTGAAGATCTCCGAGATCTGCTCGGCCAGCTCGACGGTGACCGCCCGGTTCACCGCGATCACCCCGCCGAAGGCGCTCAGCGGGTCGCAGGCGTGCGCCTTGCGGTGCGCCTCGGCCACGTCCGCGCCGACCGCGATGCCGCACGGGTTGGCGTGCTTGATGATCGCCACCGCCGGCTGGTCGGCGAAGTCGTTCGCCGCCCGCCAGGCCGCGTCGGCGTCGACGTAGTTGTTGTACGACATCTCCTTGCCGTGCAGCTGCTCGGCCTGGGCCAGCCCGGCCGGAGCGTCCGGGTCGGTGTAGAGCGCCGCCGCCTGGTGCGGGTTCTCCCCGTAACGCAGGGTCCGGTCGGCGTGCAGCCCCAGCCCGGTGAAGGCGGGCCACTCCTGCTCGGCCGGGGCCAGCTGCGCCGCGCACCAGTTCGCCACCGCGATGTCGTACTCGGCGATGTCGGCGAAGGCGCGGGCGGCCAGCGCCCGGCGCTGGGTCAGGGTGAAGCCACCATCGCCGAGCGCGGCCAGCACCGCCGGGTACGCCGACGGGTCGGTGACCACCGCGACCGAGGCGTGGTTCTTGGCCGCGGCCCGGACCATCGCCGGACCACCGATGTCGATCTGCTCGACACACTCCTCGACGCTGGCCCCGGAGGCGACCGTGGCCTGGAACGGGTAGAGGTTGGAGACCAGCAGGTCGATCCCCGCGATGCCGTGCTCGTCGAGCTGACCTGCGTGGCTGGGCTTGCGCAGGTCGGCGAGGAGCCCGCCGTGGATCTTCGGGTGCAGGGTCTTCACCCGCCCGTCGAGGATCTCCGGGAAGCCGGTCACCGTCTCCACGGCGGTCACCGGTACGCCGGCGGCCGAGATCGTCGCCGCGGTGCTGCCGGTCGAGACGAGCTCCACCCCCGCGTCGTGCAGGGCGCGGGCCAGCTCCGCCAACCCGGACTTGTCGTAGACGCTTACCAGCGCCCGCCGAAGGGGGCGGCGTTCGTCCGCAGTGGCACTCACGGCACAGTGACCTTTCTTCCGGTGATCGTCCAACCATCACGGACCAGCCGACCGACCTGTTCGACGAGCTGGCGCCGTTCGGCTTCCTTGATGCGCTCGGTGAGCGTCTCCTCGTCGTCGTCGTCGAGCACCGGCACCGCGACCTGGGCGACGATCGGACCGGTGTCCATGCCGGCGTCGACGAAGAAGAGGGTGGCCCCGGTGACCTTGACGCCGTAGGCGAGGGCGTCCCGGGGGCCGTGGATGCCGGGGAACGCCGGCAGCAGGGTGTTGTGCGTGTTCAGGTAGCGGTCGCCGAAGGCGGCCAGGAACCGCGGGCCGACCAGCTTGAGGAAACCGGCCGAGACGACCAGGTCGGGGCGGTGCCGGGCGACCTGGTCGGTGAGCGCGGCGTCCCAGTCCTCACGGGTGGGGTGGTCCTTCACCCGCTCGACGAAGCTCGGCACCCCGGCCGTGGCGGCCCGGTCCAGGCCGGCGATGCCGTCCCGGTCGGCGCCGACGGCGACCACCCGGGCGCCGTACGCCGGGTCGGCTCCCGCGTCCAGCAGCGCCTGCAGGTTGCTGCCGGAACCGGAGACGAGGACGACGACGCGGGCGGCGGAGCCGGGGTCGGTCACGCGGGCGGCGAACGCGGGGGCGGTCGCCCGGGGGGCGGACGCGGGGTCGGTCACGCGGCCACCCTATCGGTCCGGCGAGCAGGTCCATCAGCTGGGCGGTGTCCGGTTCGTGGCCGGTGAATGTCGCCCCCACCAGGTACGCTGCCGCTCGCCCGGTCTTCGACAAGCGCCCGGTCACCTGCCGGGCGGCGGCCCCGGCGGCCCGGCACGATCAGGAGTCAGCGCACGGTCATGTTTTCCCGGTCGATCGGGTACTGACAGATCGGTTCCACCGACCGACAGCGATCCAGCCAAGGAGCGAATCCGACATGCAGCCCGGCAACCCCGGCCAGGACCCGTACGGCCAGCAGCCCAGCTCGGGCCAGCCGTACGGTCAACAGCCCACCTCGGGCCAGCCCTACGGCCAGCAGCCCACCTCGGGCCAGCCCTACGGCCAGCAGCCCACCTCGGGCCAGCCCTACGGCCAGCAGCCCGATCCGTACGCGCCGCCGCCGCAGGCCCCCTACGGTCAGCAGGACCCGTACGGCCAGCAGCCCCCGTACGGCCCGGGCCCCACCCACCCCAACGCCGGGTACCCGCAGCCGTCGGGGCAGAACAACACCCTGGGTCTGATCGCGATGATCCTCGGTATCGCCTCGATCCCGCTGGCCTGCTGCTACCTGGGCATCCCGCTGGGCATCGCCGGCCTGGTCACCGGTTTCCTCGGCAAGCAGAAGGCCGACCAGGGCCAGGCCAGCAACGGCGGCCAGGCCAAGACCGGTCTGATCTGCGGTGGGGTCGGTGTCGTGCTGGGCATCCTGCAGATCATCGCGATCGTGGTGCTCAACGTGAACCCGACGAGCGGGGTCTGAGCGTCCGACACCCGCGGGGGCGTTTCCGGCTGGCCCGGGGGCGCCCCTGCGTCGTACTAACGGGTAAGGGTGCGGGCCGCGGCGGCACCGAGCAGGGCACCGACCGCGACGACCGCCGTGGTCACCGCGGCCACCTGCCACGGCACCGGCCCGATCTCGGCCAACCTGCCGCCGCCCAACGAGCCGCCGGAGGCCACCGCGGCCAGGCCGAGCAGCGCCCCCGCCACCGGGCCGGCGAGCGCCGCCGGGCCGAGCAACGCCAGCCAACCGACCGGGGTACGGTCGTCGGCCGCCGCCCGCAGCACCCGGCGGGCCAGCAGCCAGCCGGCGGCCATCGCGGCGAGCACCGGCACCGCGAGCAACCCGGCCGCGAATCCGTCGACCGGCCCGCGCGGCAGCCCGGCCAGCAACGGTACGGCCGGCAGCGCGCCGACGGAGACCTCGCTGGTCCGCACGGCGGTGTCGGTGCCGACGGCGAACCCGGGACCGAGCAGGTAGCTGGTGGACCAGACCGTGGCGTTGGGCGCGTAGGCGAGGCTGACCAGGGTCACCCCGGCCTGCCCGGCCACCCCGGTCCGGTACGCCCCGATCATGTCGGCGGCGTCCCCACCACCGGTGGCCACGGCCAGGCCGCCCGCCCCGGCCCCCGCGCCGAGCAGCAGCACCCCGGCCACCAGGCCGGTCCGGATCCCGTCGCGCAGCACCGGGTGGGCCCGTTCGGCGAGCAGCGCGACGACGGCCGTGGTGCGTACCGCGCCGGCCAGGGCGGCCAGCGTGCCGAAGACGGCCAGGGTGCCGCCGGCCCGTACCGGCGACACGGTGAGCCCACCGGTGCCGGCGAGCAGCGCGGCGAGCACGCCCAGCAGGCCGTACCAGCTGCCCACCGCGACCGCCGCGGTGAGCGCCTGCCCCGGCGCGCGGGCGTTGCGGGCGCCGATCGCCCGGCTGGTGTGTACGCCCGCCCGGGCCAGCCGCCAGACCGCCAGCACGGTCAACGCCAGCGGGACCAGGCGCAGCGAACCGGTACCGGTCTCCAGGGGCACCCCGTGGCCGAGCAGCCAGCCGGCGAGCCCGGCGGAGAGCGCCTTGGTGACCGCGGCGGCGTCCTCGCTGAGCTGGGCCAGCCCGAGCACCAGCGCGACCGGCAGGTACGAGGTGAGCGCCGCCCAGCCGGCGGCGACCCCGGCGGCGACGACGAGCGGTGCCCGCCGTGGCCGCCCGCCAGCGGAACCGGATCCACCGGACCGGCCCGCCCCGCTCCTCGACGGCGCTCCGGCGGACCGGGGTGCCACGCCGGACCGGGCCCGGTCACCGGCACGGGGTACGCCACCGGAACGGGCGGCACCGGAACGGGCCGCATCGGAACGGGTGACGTCGGAACGGGCGGCATCGGAACGGGCCGCATCGGAACGGGCGGCGTCGGAACGGGTGGCGTCGGAACGGGTGGCGTCGGAGCGGGCGGCCGGCACCTGTCGGCCCCGACCGGCACGCTCGGTCGGCCGGGCACCGGCACCGGAGCCGGCGGGGCGGCGTGGCTGATCAGGGGGGACGGAGGACATCGCGTCTACTCTGGCATGCCGCGCCCGTACTGGCAGTCCGGTATCTCGGTGCGACGGTGGCGAGTTCCGGCGGGACCGGCCGGTACGGGGACGGTGGCGAGTTCGGCGAACCACCGGTACGGCGTACCGGATCCGGTTTAGCCTCGGCCCAGGACGCGACCGTCACCGTCGCGGCACCGACCGCTCGGAGGAAGCCGTGAACGCTCCGTACGCACCGCCACCGCCGGCCCCCGCAGGCCGCGACCGTACGATGCTCTATGGGATCCTGGGGATCGTCCTCGGCCTCATCTGCTGCGGCATCCTCGGCATCGTCCTCGGTTACCTCTCGATCCGCGACGCCAAGCGGTTCGGTCAGTCCCCGGTGCTCGGCTACCTGGCAATCGCCTTCGGCGTGATCAACATCATCGGCAGCGGCATCCTCCGGGCCACCGGGAACTACCCGTTCTGGAACGACTGAGGGAGCCGACCGCCGGTCGGCTCCCTCAGATGTCGTCCGGTCAGCGGGCGGACATGATCTCCCGCATCAGCTTGGCGGTCTCGGTAGGCGTCTTGCCGACCTTGACGCCGACCGCCTCCAGCGCCTCCTTCTTGGCGTCGGCGGTGCCCGCCGAGCCGGAGATGATCGCGCCGGCGTGCCCCATGGTCTTGCCGGGGGGCGCGGTGAAGCCGGCGATGTAGCCGACCACCGGCTTGGTCACGTTGGCCTTGATGAACTCGGCGGCCCGCTCCTCGGCGTCGCCGCCGATCTCACCGATCATCACGATGGCGTCGGTCTCCGGGTCGGCCTCGAAGGCCGCCAAAGCGTCGATGTGGGTGGTCCCGATGATCGGGTCACCGCCGATGCCGACGCAGGTGGAGAAGCCGATGTCCCGCAGCTCGTACATCATCTGGTAGGTGAGCGTGCCGCTCTTGCTGACCAGGCCGATGCGGCCGGCCGGCGTGATGTCGGCCGGGATGATGCCGGCGTTGGAGGCGCCCGGCGAGGCGATGCCGGGGCAGTTCGGACCGATGATCCGGGTCTGCTCGCCCTTGGCGACGTTGTACGCCCAGAAGGCGGCGGTGTCGTGCACCGGCACCCCCTCGGTGATCACCACGGCCAGGTCGATGCCGGCGTCGATCGCCTCGACCACCGCGGCCTTGGTGAACTGCGGCGGCACGAAGATGACCGTGACGTCGGCCCCGGTCTCCTTCATCGCGTCCGTGACGGAGGCGAAGACCGGCAGCTCGGTGCCGTCGAAGTCGACCGTGGTGCCGGCCTTGCGCGGGTTGACGCCGCCGACGACGGTGGTGCCCGCGGCGAGCATCCGCCGGGTGTGCTTGGAACCCTCGGAACCGGTCATCCCCTGGACGATGACCTTCGAGTCCTTGGTCAGCCAGATAGCCATTGTCAGACCCCCGCAGCTGCCAGCTCGGCGGCCCGCTCGGCCGCGCCGTCCATGGTGTCGACCCGCTGGATCAGCGGGTTGTTCGCGTCGTCGAGGATCGCCCGACCGGCCTCGGCGTTGTTGCCGTCGAGGCGGACCACGAGCGGCTTGGTCGCCTTCTCGCCGCGCTGCTCCAGCAGGGCCAGCGCCTGCACGATGCCGTTGGCCACCGCGTCGCACGCGGTGATGCCGCCGAAGACGTTGACGAAGACGCTCTTCACGGCGGGGTCGGAGAGCACGATCTCCAGGCCGTTGGCCATCACCTCGGCGCTCGCGCCACCGCCGATGTCGAGGAAGTTGGCCGGCTTGACGTTGCCGTGCCGCTCTCCGGCGTACGCGACCACGTCGAGCGTGGACATGACCAGCCCGGCGCCGTTGCCGATGATGCCGACCTCACCGTCGAGCTTGACGTAGTTGAGGTGCTTCTCCTTGGCGGCCTGCTCCAGCGGGTCCACCGCGGCCTGGTCGACCAGGGCCTCGTGGTCCGGGTGCCGGAAGGCGGCGTTCTCGTCCAGGGTGATCTTGGCGTCCAGCAGCAGCAGCTTGCCGTCCTTGGTGGTGGCCAGCGGGTTGACCTCGACCAGCGTGGCGTCCTCGGCGACGAAGGCCTTCCACAGCCCCACCGCGACCTCGACGACCTGGTCGGCGACCTCGGCCGGGAAGCCGGCGGCGGTGACGATCTCGCGCGCCTTGGCCTCGTCCACGCCCTTGACGGCGTCGATCGGGGCCTTCACCACCTTGTCCGGGGTGTCGGCCGCGACCTGCTCGATGTCCATCCCGCCGGCGACGCTGGCGATGCACAGGAAGGTGCGGTTCGCCCGGTCGAGCAGGTACGAGAAGTAGTACTCCTCGGCCACGTCCGCGGTCACGGTGATCATGACCTTGTGGACCGTGTGGCCCTTGATGTCCATGCCGAGGATGTCGGTGGACCGGTCCACCGTCTCCTGGGCGCCCTCGGCCAGCTTCACGCCGCCGGCCTTACCCCGGCCGCCGACCTTCACCTGCGCCTTGACGACCACGCGACCGCCGAGGCGTTCGGCGATCGCGTGGGCCTCTTCGGGGGTCGTGGCTACGCCGCCGGCGAGCACGGGCAACCCGTGCCGCTCGAACAGGTCCCGCCCCTGGTACTCGTACAGGTCCACGATTGCGCGTCCCGTCCCGTCTCCGCGGCGCGCCGTCGCGCCGCCACCAGCGTTGTGGAAAACATCTTGACGCCTGTCATCAGTTGAAACAGGCCATTGGGCGCAGCCTAGCGAGATGGACGACGTCGGCAACCGAGCGGGTACGCGTTGTGCCCTACTGCACACCGGCGTTGTTCGGCGTGGGTGCGTAACCCCTGATCGGGGGCGTCGTTGAGTCAGATGTCAGAACGCTGGAGCTCACCGAATTTCGGGGTTCACCGAACGGCGGTGCTCAGCGGGACGACGGGTGACGGCCGATGCCCTGTCGGTCGAGGGGTGGCGGCGGGGCATCGTGCATAGAGGGGCCGGGCGTGTGAGGGGTGCGCTCGGCCCCTCCCCCATGCGCTTTTCCAGGTCGGGGCCGATGGCTCAGCCGACCGGTTGGGCGACGTTCTGCCGGACCCACTCGACGATCGACGCGGTGGTCGCGCCCGGGGTGAAGATCTTGGCCACGCCGAGCCGCTCCAGCTCGGGCAGGTCGGCCTCCGGGATGATGCCGCCACCGAAGACGACGATGTCGCGCGCGTCGCGGGCGTCGAGCAACTCCAGCACCCGCCGGAAGAGCGTCATGTGCGCGCCGGAGAGGACGGAGAGGCCGACCGCGTCGGCGTCCTCCTGGATCGCGGTCTCCACGATCTGCTCCGGCGTCTGGTGCAGGCCGGTGTAGATGACCTCCATGCCGGCGTCCCGCAGGGCCCGGGCGACGACCTTGGCCCCCCGGTCGTGGCCGTCGAGGCCCGGCTTGGCGACGACGACCCGGATACGAGAGCTCATCAGCGCACACCTTTCACCGGTTCCGCGGCACTCACCTTAACGAACGGTAACCCGAGGGCCCCGGACCAGGAAATCCGGGCGGCCGACCGACCGTCCGGCGGGACGGCCGAGGTGGTGGCCGACCGGGCGGTCGATCCTCGCATTGCCCCGGGTGACGGCGAAAGAGACAAAGGGGTGGTGACGGTCACGCTGTGCGACAGACGGCGACAACGAGGGCGGTTGGTAAAGGTGACGAGATACCACACTAGCGGACGAATATGGACAGAAACCACCAAGGATTTCGGCGCTCCCGCTTGTGACTCCTCTGGCGGTTGGCTACCGTGTCCACGGTTGTCATCAGGTCTTAGGACGGGTGACGACGCGGAGCACCGACGTTCACGAGCCCCCGCTCGACCGCCGGTCGACCGCTTCGGATCCCCGACAACGGAGGGTGTGCGTGCGCCAGCGCCTGTCGTCTGAGCCCGATAGATATCGCGGTCGTCGCCGCGTACCCACCCCCCCACGCAGCCGCTACGCGGCCGTCGTCACCACCGCCTTCGTCGGCGCCGGTGTGGTGGCCCTCGGCGCGAGCGCGCTGCCGGACGCCAAGAGCGTCAGCCCGTCCGTGCTGGACGAGCTTCGTCAGTCCTCCGCCCTCAGTGAGGACCTGGCCGCCCGTGGTGAGTCCGCCGAGCGGGCCTCCCGCGACAGCGGCCGCGGCGGTGCCGACCAGGCCGCCGAGGAGGAGGTCTGGCTCCTGCCCCTGCAGGGCTACGACTTCAACTCCCCGTACGGCGTGCGCTGGGGCAAGCTGCACACCGGGGTGGACCTGGTCGCCCCCGAGGGCACCCCGTACGTCGCCATCCACGCCGGCAAGGTCACCAAGGCCGGCTGGTTCGGCGGGTACGGCCACGCGGTGATCGTCCAGCACGCCGACGGCAGCGAGGCGATCTACGGTCACTCCTCGGCGGTGAGCGTCAAGGAGGGCCAGCAGGTCAAGGCGGGCGACCAGCTCGGCCTGGTCGGCAACACCGGCCACTCCTACGGCTCCCACCTGCACCTGGAGGTGCATGTCAAGGGCGAGCCGCTCGACCCGGTGCCGTGGCTGCTGGAGCGCGGAGTGGACATCAAGCTGCAAATCGAGGCGTTCTACAGCGACGTGGCGAACTCCTGACGCTGCGTATCGACCGATGACCGCCCGGATCCGCGGATCCGGGCGGTTTTTCGTGGCCCGCAACCGAGCGATGTGTTCCCGGTCACTACGCCGAATGTGAGCAGCGACACGGTAACCCATGATCACTTATCGGGGCAGAAGCGTATTCACTCGGACATAGCCGGACGGCGACCGCTTACCCCCCGCCACTTCTCCCCCGCCCCGTACCCGGGACCGCTCCGCCCCAACCCCCAGTATTTCCCGGTCCACGCCCCCGACCGGGAAGGTCACCGCCATGCCGGAAGACACCCCCGTCCCGCACGACCAGCTCGACATCAACCCGGCCCGGCACCGGCGGCCCCGGTGGCATCCCGGTAACCGCTGGCTGATCACCGGAGCGGCCGCCCTGGTCGGCCTCGGCCTGACCGGCGTCGCGGTCACCGCCAACCGCGCCGACGAGCCGCAGCAGCCCACCGCAGTCGTGCTCGACGCCGACGCCCGCGCCGAGGCCGACGCCCGCGCCGACCGATCGGTACGCGAATCCGCTCCACCGGCCAGTCCCACGCCCAGCCCCACCACGGCCAGCCCGTCCCCGAGCGCCACGACGGCCGCCCCCTCGGCCAGCGCCAGCACCCCGGCCCCCACCCGCAAGGCCACCCGGAAGGCCACCGCCACGGCGAAGCCCAAGCCGGAGCCGACCCGGGCGAAGACCGCCAGCGCGCCGAAGCCCAGCTGGGTCAACCCGATGCCCGGGGCCTCCGTCACCTCCTGCTACGGACCGCGGTGGGGCGTCCTGCACGCCGGCATCGACCTGGCCGCGCCGGCCGGCACCCCGGTCCGGGCCGCCGCCGCCGGCACGGTCGTCAACGCCGGCTGGGACTTCGCCGGGTACGGCATCTCGGTGGTCCTCGACCACGGCAACGGCTACCTGACCCACTACGCCCACCTCAGCGAGGCGACGGTCGCCGTGGGAGCCTCGGTCGACGCCGGCCAGCGGATCGGCAGCGAGGGCTCGACCGGCGACTCCACCGGCCCGCACCTGCACTTCGAGGTACACCAGGGACAGTTGTGGAACCAGCTCGACCCCGCCCCGTTCATGCGCGAACGCGGCGTGGACCTCGGCTGCTGACCGTCGCGGGCCCGGCCCTCGACGGAGCGGTCAGAGCTTGTCGATCGGCGCGTGCCGGAGCACCAGCCAGATCTTCTGGTCACCGAAGTCGATCTGGGCTCGGGCACCCGCGCCGTGCCCCTCGACGGCGAGCACCCGGCCCAGGCCGTACCGCTGGTGGTTCACCCGGTCCCCGGTCGCGACCTTGGGGCCCTGGGGCAGCTCGCTGGCCGTGGCCAGCCGGCTGCCGTCGACCCCGAGCCGCTTGGCCAGCTGCGCCGCCTTCGGGGTGCCCCCGGCGAAGCCGCCGGTGCGCTCGCCGAAGCCGCCGGGGCGGTCCGCCCGGCCGCCGACCCCACCGCCGCCACCACCCCAGGCGGTGTACGACCCCTCGGTACGCTCCCAGCGGACCAGCTCCGGCGGCAGCTCCTCCAGGAACCTCGACGGCGGGTTGTAGGCCGGCTGACCCCAGGCCGACCGGGTCACCGCCCGGGACAGGTAGAGCCGCTGCCGGGCCCGGGTGATGCCGACGTACGCCAGCCGGCGCTCCTCCTCCAACTCCCGGGTGTCGCCCAGCGAGCGCAGGTGCGGGAAGACGCCGTCCTCCAGCCCGGTCAGGAAGACCACCGGGAACTCCAGCCCCTTGGCGGTGTGCAGGGTCATCAGGGTGACCACACCCTGGTGGGGGGTGTCGTCGTCGGCCTCGGTGCCCTCGGGCGGCTTGGGGATCTGGTCGGCGTCGGCGACCAGGGCGACCTGCTCCAGGAAACCGGCCAGGGTGGCCCGCTCGTCCTCGGCGCCGCTGGCCTCGACCCGCTCGGTGTACTCCCGGGCAACGCTCACCAGCTCCTGGAGGTTGTCCACCCGGCCGGCGTCCTGCGGGTCCAGGCTCTCCTCCAGCTCGGTCAGATAGCCCGAACGGGTGAGCACCGACTCCAGCACCTCCTCCGGGGTGCCGGTCTCGGCCAACTCCCGGGCGGCGTCGAGCAGGGCGACGAAGTCGGCGATGCCGTTGGCGGCCCGGCTGGAGATCCCCGGTGCCTCCCGGGCCCGGCGCAGCGCCGCGCCGAAGGAGATCCGGTCCCGGCCGGACAGCGCCTCCACGCACGCCTCGGCCCGGTCACCGATGCCCCGGCGTGGGGTGTTGAGCACCCGGCGCAGACTCACCGTGTCGTCGTCGTTGACCACCGCACGCAGGTACGCCAGCGCGTCGCGGACCTCCTTGCGCTCGTAGAAGCGCACCCCGCCGACCACCTTGTACGGCAGGCCGACCCGGATGAACACCTCCTCGAAGACCCGCGACTGGGCGTTGGTGCGGTAGAAGACGGCCACGTCACCGGGGCGGGCGGCGTGCTCGTCGACCAGTCGGTCGACCTCCCGCCCGACCCAGTCCGCCTCGGCGTGTTCGGTGTCGGCGACGTACCCGACGATCTGCTCGCCGGCCCCGGCGTCGCTCCACAGGCGCTTGGGCTTGCGGGAGGTGTTCCGGTCGATCACCGCGTTGGCCGCGCTCAGGATGGTCTGGGTGGAGCGGTAGTTCTGCTCCAGCAGGATCGTCCGGGCGTCGGTGAAGTCCCGCTCGAACTCCAGGATGTTGCGGATCGTCGCACCCCGGAACGCGTAGATCGACTGGTCGGCGTCGCCGACCACGCAGAGCTCGGCCGGCTCGATCCCCTCGGTGCCGGCGACCAGCTCCTTGATCAGGGTGTACTGGGCGTGGTTGGTGTCCTGGTACTCGTCGACCAGGACGTGCCGGAAACGGCGGCGGTAGCCCTCCGCGACGTGCGGGTGCGACTGGAGCAGGTGCACCGTCGTCATGATCAGATCGTCGAAGTCCAGCGCGTGCGCCTCACGCAGTCGCCGCTGGTAGAGCGTGTACGCCTCGGCGAGAGCCCGCTCGTTGGGGCCCTTGGCCCGCCCGGCGAACTCCTCCGGATCGACCAACTCGTTCTTGAGGTTGGAGACCTGGGCGGCCAGCCCGCGCGCCGGGTAACGCTTCGGGTCGAGATCCAACTCGCGGGTGACCAACTGCATCAGCCGCCGGGAGTCGTCGGCGTCGTAGATCGAGAAGGTCGACTTCAGGCCGGCGTGCTGGTGCTCGGCGCGCAGGATGCGTACGCAGGCGGAGTGGAAGGTGGAGACCCACATCAGCCGGGCGCGCGGACCGACCAGGTCGGTGACCCGTTCCTTCATCTCGCCGGCGGCCTTGTTGGTGAAGGTGATCGCGATGATCTCGCCGGGATGCACCTGGCGCGCGGCGAGCAGGTACGCGATCCGGTGGGTGAGCACCCGGGTCTTGCCCGACCCGGCCCCGGCCACGATCAACAGCGGTGAGCCGGCGTGCGTGACCGCGTCACGCTGGGGCCCGTTGAGGCCCTCGACCAGGGCCTGTGGATCAAGCCGGGCGGGCGGCCCGGACCGGCGCGGCGGCATGGGCTCGGGCGCTGGCGCGGACGGGGACGCGGGAATGTCGAAGAGAGGATGCATCGCACGGCGAGTCTATGCCGACCCCCGGACACTTCCCGGACAAGGCGGCTGCCACCGCCCGGCGACGCCACCGCGGCAGTACCCGGGCCGCCCGCGTCCCGGCTGGTGGACCGGGTCGGGGGCTGCTTGCGCCGGACCGGCGGCGACGGCATACTCGACGACGTGTTGGGTCAGCGCTTCTACTTTTACTACGGCACCGGGAGTCCGGCAGCCGTGGGTCGCGCCTGATCAACCAGACCTACGAAAAGCCCCGGGCTCACAGGAGCCCGGGGCTTTTTGTTCCGGGATCCGGACACCGGGCCCGACGTCCGAGGGGTACGACGATGATGACAGACGTGGTGGAGCAGAACGGCGGCGTGGCACGCGCGGCGGCTGACACGCCGGACGCGGCACCGACGCAGACCGATCCGGCGAGCCCGGGCACCGGCACCGACGAGCCGGCGGCCGCAGCCCGGATCGTCGAGATCCGGGAACGGATCGACCAGATCGACCGGACCCTGATCGAGCTGTGGCAGGAGCGGGCCGGCCTGTCGCAGCAGGTCGGCGCGACCCGGATCGCCTCCGGCGGCACCCGGCTGGTGCTCTCCCGCGAGCGGGAGATCCTGGAGCGCTTCCGGCTCGCCCTCGGCGCCGACGGCACCCAACTCGCCCTGCTCCTGCTCCGCGCCGGCCGCGGCCCCCTGTAAGGAAGGGCCCCCTGTTAACGCTTTCGGTATAGAAGGGCCCCCTTCTAACCGACCCCGCACCGGCGGGGCGAGGCGGGCAGGGGCCGACGGCCGGGCGACGTGAATAAGGCGGTGCCGACGCGGGCCGGGCGGACGATGTGGGCCGGGCGGGCCGGGCGGACGACACGGGCCGGGCGGGCCACGGGGGCCGGGTCGGAAACGGGCGAGCCGCCGTCCGGGCGTCAGGGGTGACGTCGGACGGCGGCTCGACAGACGGCCGTGGCGTGGGTCACGCCTCGTGACTGGCCACGATCTCGCGCTTCTCGGCGAAGTGGCAGGCGCTCGGATGGTCCGAGCCGTCCCGGACCTCCAGCGCCGGCACCTGCTCGGCGCAGATCTCCTGCGCCTTCCAGCAGCGGGTCCGGAACCGGCAACCCGACGGCGGGCTGATCGGCGAGGGTACGTCGCCGGTCAGCCGGATGATCGCCTTGTTCGACCGCAGGGTCGGGTCCGGCACCGGCACCGCGGAGAGCAACGCCTGGGTGTACGGGTGGGTCGGCCGCTCGTAGATCTCGTCCTCGGTGCCGATCTCCACGATCTTGCCGAGGTACATCACCGCGACCCGGTCGGAGAGGTGCCGCACCACCGACAGGTCGTGGGCGATGAAGACGTACGACAGGCCCAGCTCGTCCTGGAGCTTCTCCAGCAGGTTCATCACCTGGGCCTGGATCGACACGTCCAGCGCCGACACCGGCTCGTCGCAGACGATGATCTCGGGCCGCAGGGCGAGCGCCCGGGCGATGCCGATCCGCTGCCGCTGGCCGCCGGAGAACTGGTGCGGGTACCGGTTGATGTGCTCCGGGTTGAGGCCGACCAGGTCCAGCAGTTCCTTGACCTTGTCCCGACGGCTGCCCTTCGGCGCGACGTCCGAGTGGATCTCGAACGGCTCGCCGATCAGGTCACCGACGGTCATCCGGGGGTTCAGCGAGGTGTACGGGTCCTGCATGACCAGCTGGATCTGCCGCCGCAGCCGGCGCAGCGCGCCGCCGGAGAAGGTGGAGATGTCCTGGCCCTTGTAGAACACTCCGCCGGCGGTCGGCTTCTCCAGGTTCATCAGCACCCGGGCCAGCGTCGACTTGCCGCAGCCCGACTCGCCGACCAGGCCGAGGGTCTCCCCGGCCTTCAGCTCGAAGGAGACCCCGTCGACGGCCTTGACCTGGCCGATGGTCTTCTTGAAGACGATTCCACGGGTGACCGGGTAGTGCTTGACCAGGTCCCGGATCTCCAGGATGTTCTCAGTCACGGCTCACCAGCTCCTCGGCGAAGTGGCAGGCGCTGGCCCGGGTCGGGCCGAGCTGCAGCAGCGGCGGGACCTTCTCCCGGCACACCGGCTGCACCATCGGGCAGCGCGGGTTGAACGGGCAGCCCGGCGGGATGTTCATCAGGTTCGGCGGAAGACCCTTGATCGTACGGAGCTGCTGGCCCCGTTCGTCCATCCGCGGGATGGAGTCGAGCAGGCCGAGGGTGTACGGGTGCGCCGGCTTGGCGTACAGCTCGTACACGTCGGCTTCCTCGACGATCCGGCCCGCGTACATGACGGCGATCCGGTCGGCGACGTCGGCGACCACGCCGAGGTCGTGGGTGATCAGGATCAGGCCCATCTGCCGTTCCCGCTGGAGTTCGGCGAGCAGGTCCATGATCTGGGCCTGCACGGTCACGTCCAGCGCGGTGGTCGGCTCGTCGGCGATCAGCACCTCCGGGTCCAGCGCCAGCGACATCGCGATCATCGCGCGCTGCCGCATGCCGCCGGAGAACTGGTGGGGGTACTGGTTGAACCGGCTCGCCGCGTTCGGGATCTTGACCTGGTCGAGCATCTCGATGGCGCGCTTCTTGGCGTCGCCGCGGCTCATGCCCCGGCGGAACCGGAACTGCTCGGCGATCTGGAACCCGACGGTGAAGACCGGGTTCAGCGCGGAGAGCGCGTCCTGGAAGATCATGGCGATGCCCTCGCCACGGATCTTCCGGCGCTCCTCGAAGGACATGGCCAGCATGTCCTTGCCGTGGAAGCGGGCCTGACCGCCGGTGACGAAGCCGGGCGGGGTGTCGAGGATGCCCATGACGGCCTGCGCGGTGACGCTCTTGCCGGAGCCGGACTCGCCGAGCACGGCGAGGGTCTCCCCCGCGTCGACGTGGTACGTCACCCCGTTGATGACCTTGGCAACGCCGTCCCGGGTACGGAATTCCACCCGCAGGTCTTCGACCTCCAGGAGGCGGCCCGACGGGCGCTCGCCGGCTCCCGGCGTGGACTGCTCGGACACGAGAATGTCGGACAACTCAACCTCCCCTAGCGGAGTTTCGGATCGAAGGCCTCACGGACCGCCTCGCCGAGCATCACGAAGCTCAGTACGGCGGTGACGAGGAACCCGGCGGGGAAGAAGAGCAGGAACGGTGAGACCCGAAGGTAGTTCTGCGCCTCACTGATCATGATTCCCCAGGAGACCACCGGACTCTTCAGGCCGACGCCGAGGAAGGAGAGGGTGGCCTCGGCACCGATGAAGGAGCCGACCATGATCGTCCCGTAGACCAGCAGCGGGGCGAGACAGTTCGGCAGCAGGTGCTTGAAGATGATCCGTCCGGTGCTCGCGCCGAGGGCGCGGGCCGCGACGATGTAGTCCGCCTCCTTGGTGGCCAGCACCGAGGAGCGCATCAGCCGCATGGAGACCGGCCAGCTCAGCACCACCAGGGAGAGGGTCACCAGCCCCATGATCTCCCACTTGCCGTTCTCCGAGCCCACCCCGTTGAAGGTGGTCAGGATGACGATCGCACCGAGCACGAACGGCAGGCCGAAGAAGACGTCGGCGATCCGGGAGAGCACGGCGTCCACCCAGCCACCGAGGTAGCCGGCGACCATGCCCATCATCCCGCCGAGCAGCAGGGTGCCGGCCACCGCGCTCAACGCCACGATGATCGAGGCGCGGGCACCGTAGATCACCCGGGCGTAGACGTCCCGGCCCTGCACGTCGTAGCCGAACCAGGCGTCGCCCGACGGCGGCACCAGGCTGTTGCTCAGCGCGCCGTTGACCGCGTCCTTCGAGGTGAACAGCCAGGGGAAGGCCGCGAGTACCAGGAAGAAGACGATAAGCGTCGAGGAGATCCAGAAGATCGGCTTGCGGCGCAGGTCGCGCCAGGCGTCACCGAACAGCCCGCGCGGCTTGTTCTTGCGGGCGTTCTCCGGCAGGCCGGCGTCGGTCGGAGCACCGGAGCCGGCCTCCGTCGGGGCGGTCGACGGCGGGGTGGAGACGATGGGTGCGGAGTGCGGGTCGCTCATGCCGCCACCTCACTGCGCTCGGCGTCGGCACGGGGCCCGACGACGACGGTTCGTTCGCGGAACTCACTCATAGCGGATCCTCGGGTCCAGGGCTGCGTAGAGCAGGTCCACCAGCAGGTTCATCACCAGGTAGATGACCACCAGGACGACCACGATGGAGACCACGGTGGCACTCTCCTTGGTGGTGATCGCCCGGTAGACCTGCCGGCCGATGCCGTTGACGTTGAAGATGCCCTCGGTGACGATGGCACCGCCCATCAGCGCACCGAGGTCGGTGCCGAGCAGGGTGACCACCGGGATGAGCGAGTTGCGCAGCAGGTGCACACCGACCACCCGGCGCATCGGCAGGCCCTTGGCGATGGCGGTCCGCACGTAGTCGGCCCGGCGGTTCTCCGCGATGCTGGTGCGGGCCAGCCGGGCCACGTACGCCATGGAGGCGCTGCCGAGCACGAAGCCCGGCACGATGAGCTCGGAGAACTTCACCTCGGACGAGACCGTGGTGCTGATGAGTTTCAGCTGGAACCCGAGCACCCACTGCAGCACGAAACCGATGACGAAGATCGGCAGGGCGATCAGGAACATGGTGGAGACCAGGACCAGGTTGTCCAGGAAGCCGTTGCGGCGCAGACCGGTCAGCACGCCGGCGACGAGGCCGATGACCGCCTCGATCGCCAGGGCGACGAGCGCCAACTTCAGCGTGTTCGGGTACGCCGTGGCGATGATGTCGTTCACCGACCGACCACTGAAGGTCTCCCCGAAGTCGCCCGTGAGCAGGTTGCGCATGTAGTTCGCGTACTGCACCAGGAGCGGCTGGTCGAGATGGAACTTCTCGGTCATGTAGGTGACGTACTGCTCGGGGCAGCGCCGTTCGCCGCACTTGCCGGCGAACGGGTCACCGGGCACGGACCAGACGAGCCAGTAGATCAGGAACGTCGTCCCGATGAAGACCGGTACGAGTTGGAGCAGCCGCCTCACCAGATAACGGCCCATGGGGTGGTCCTCCAAGGAAGGAACGCGTCGGACGGCCGACACGGGTGGTGACAACGCGCGGGAGCGGGATGGTGTCCCGCGCGGAACGGCCCCGGGCCGGGCTCACGGATATGTGAGCCCGACCCGGGGCTTGAGGTGCTGGGATCAGAGCTCGACCGAGGTGATGTCGAGTTCACCGACCGCGGTGACCTCGAGCTTCTTGATCTTCTCGGAGTGTCCGCCCTGGTTGGCGTAGTAGTAGATCGGCAGACTCGGCACGTCCTGGTCGATCAGCTTGACGGCCTCGGCGAACTTGGCGTGCGAGGCGTTGATGTCGGCCTGCCCGCCCGCGTCCTTGGCCAGCGCGTCGACCTGCGGGTTGCTGTAGCCACCGTCGTTCGAGGAACCACCGGTCACGAAGAGCGGGTTGATCCAGTTCTCGATGTCCGGGTAGTCCTGCTGCCACGCGGCGCGGTACGGGCCCTTCATCTGCTTGGCGTTGATCGCCTGGCGGAAGACCGCGAAGGTCGGCATGCCCTCGGCCCGGGCCTCGATGCCCAGGGTGGTCTTGACCTGCTGGGCGACGGCCTCCATCCACTCCTTGTGGCTGGAGTCGGCGTTGTAGTAGAAGACCATCTCGCCCTCGAAGCCGCTGGAGGCGGCGAAGAGCCGCTTGGCCTCGTCGGGGTTGTAGTCGCAGACGGTGCAGTTGCCGTCAACGGTGCCCGGGGCGAGCGGGTTGGCCCAGCTCTTCGCCGGCGGCCGGGTGCCGAAGAAGATCTTGTCGACGATCTCCTGGCGGTTGATCGAGAGCGAGACCGCCTTGCGGAGGTTGACGTCCTTGTACCGCGCGTCGTAGATCGGGAAGGCGATGAACGCGGTGATCGGGGTGGTGGTGGTGATGGCCCGCTCGCCGAGGTCGCCCTTCCACTTGTCGCCCGCCAGCGCGGAGACCGGGACCTGCTCGGTCCAGTCGAGGTTGCCCGAGACCAGGTCGGCGTAGGCGCTGTCCTCGCTCTGGTAGAGCTTGACGTCGACGTCC
This sequence comes from Micromonospora yangpuensis, assembly GCF_900091615.1. Classification (NCBI taxonomy): domain Bacteria; kingdom Bacillati; phylum Actinomycetota; class Actinomycetes; order Micromonosporales; family Micromonosporaceae; genus Micromonospora; species Micromonospora yangpuensis. The sequence continues at coordinate 5,594,985 of NZ_FMIA01000002.1, forward strand.
TTGATCTTCATCTTGTCGCGCAGGTTGTAGTCGTCGAAGCGCGTCAGCTTGATCAGGACGTCGTCTTCCCAGGACACGAACTTGACCGGGCCGTTGCCGATCGGCTTGCGTCCGAAGTCCTCGGCCTTCTGGGTGAAGAAGGCGTCCGGCAGCGGCATGTACGCCGAGTAGCCGAGCTTGGTCGGCCAGACGGCGGTCGGCGCGGCCAGGGTGACCTCGAAGGTCCAGTCGTCGACGACCTTCAGGCCGGACATCGTCTCGGCGGTCGGCTCGGGGGCCTTCTGCGGGCCCTCGCCGTCCGGGTCCTGCTTGTTGACGTCGTCGAAGCCCTGGATGTCGGCGAAGAACGAGCCGTTCTGGGCGCCGTTGGGCGAGTACGCGGCCCAGTTCCAGGCGTCGACGAAGTTCTTGGCCTTGACCACGGTGCCGTCGTGGAACTTGGTGTCCTGCTTGATCTTGACCGTGTAGACCTTGGAGTCGGTGGTGTCGATCGACTCGGCCACGGCGTTACGCGGGGCGCTGCCGTCGTTCGGGTACTCCACCAGGCCGGTCCAGAGCCAGTCGACGACCTTGCCGCCGCCGGTCTCGGTGGTGTTCGACGGCACCAGCGGGTTCTCCGGCTGGACGCCGTGGATGGTGATCGCGCCGTCGGCGCTGTTGCCGCCCTCGCCGCTATCGCTGTCGCTGGAGCAGCCGGACGCGACGAGCGCGAAAGCCGCGCCCACCGCGACCACGCTGCTCGCCCGCTTCGAGACTCTCATTCGGAGGGGCCTCCTCTTTCTGACCTGGTGCCGTCGTGGGTTTCACGCACGTTGTGGGGGGTATACCGCCCGGCGATCCCATACCACACCGGTCGCCGGTTTTCCGCTGGAAATCGGGACACCCCTGATGCTCCGATCCGCCGGGCCACTGCCCCCGTTCACGGTCGACGCCGCACAGGACAGACGGCCACGAAGCGCTTCGATCAGGAGCGTTCCGCGGCCGGCATGCCGAGTGAGGCGCCTCGCGCAAGGGGGCCGAGGTGTTGCAACTGTGACACCCACCTGCCGCTTCCGTGAAGGTGCCGTTATCAAGACGTTAGTTGGTCGGCACGCGTCCGATACTTGAAAAAAGATCATGAAACCCCCTAAGACACCCCCTCTGAGCTGGGAAAACTCGGTCAGATCGGACCGCCTCAGCGGGTCGCCAAGCGGCACCGAAGGGTGACCTACTCCTCAGTACGAGGCCTCCTCAGCCGCCGCCGAGCCAGGAATTAATGTCCGTCCGGTGGAGCAACGACGCGCCGAGCGGTCATGGTCGACTCACCGGCAGAGGGATAGGGGTGGCGGCCGATGGTGCCGCTGGGCGGAACTACCGGAACTCGGGCGGCCACGCTGAGCGACAGCACCTCCGGCAAGACCACCGTCGCCCCCCGCCCGCCCCGACCTCGGCCGCATCGACAGGCGTGGAACGGGTCCGGCCCCGGCATCCACGTGCGGATGCCGGGGCCGGAGGCCGTCGGACGGTACGACGGTGGTTGACCGCCGCCAGGCGGTACTACAGGTACTACAGCCGCCGTCAGGCGGTGAAGCGCAGCTTGCGACGACGCAGCAGCAGGACGGTGAGCCCGCCCACCGCGAGCAGCAGCACCCCGGCGCTGGCCGCCACCGCGATCGGCGAACCGGTAAGCGGCAGGTCACTGCCGCCGCTCACCGGCGAGGTCGACGGGGCCGGGCTCGCCACCGGGGCCGAGGGGGACGCGGACTCCGACGGCGAGGCCGAGGTCGACTCCGACGGGGTCGGCGACGGGACCGGCGACTCCGACGGCGACTCGCTCGGCGTCGGAGAGGGCGACTCCGACGGCGCGGCGGTGAAGGTCGCCTCCGCCTTGGCGGTGATCTTCGAGCCGGCGCTGCCGCCGAGGATCAACTTCTGGTGCTTGTTCTTGTCACCGGGGAAGAGGAACACCCGGCCGAAGGAGACCGACTCGTCGGCGGAGGCGGTGACGGAGACCTTCCCGGCGTCGTCGCGGGTCAGCCAGAACTGACCCTCGTTGGCCACCGAGGTGACCGGCTTGCCCTCGGCGTCCACGGCGGTGCCGCCGTCGACCGCGAGCGTGATGTCACCGGCCGGACCACGCACCGTGAACGGACCCGCCTTCGCTCCGGCGGTCGCCTCGGCGTCCTTCGGGTCGATGCTCAGCTCGGCCTTCGGCTCGGGCTGGTCGGTGGCGTTGGTGATCAGGTAGTCGTAGATCTTCTTGATCGCGGTGTACTCGATCGGCCGGGTCAGCTCCGGACGGTTGGCCCGGTTGGCCAGCCGGATGCCGTCACTGAAGTGCCAGACGGCGGTCTGGGTGCCGAAGTACAGCACCGTCTGGCGACGTACCGGGCTGAGGTCGGCGGGCAGTTCGGCGCCGGCCGCCGCGAGCAGCGCGTCGGCGTCGGCGTTCGGGTAGCCGTGGGTGAGCACCCACTGCACCTTGCCGAGGTTCTTCACCTGGGACTCGTCCCAGGTGCCCTCCTCGTAGTTCTTGTTCAGGGCGACCGGGGTGTGGAAGTCGATGCAGAAGACCGGGACCGTCTGCTCCCCGATCTTCAGCTCCAGCGCGGAGGTGGTCTCCGGCTTGCTGTTGAGCTGGAGGGTGACCTCGGTGCGGGGTACCTGCTTGGCCTTGCCGGTGACCGGCTCCTCGGCGGCGGCGGGGCTGGCCGCGCCGAGCGCGAGCGCACTGCCGACGACGGTCGCGGCGGCGACCCGCGCCCAGCGCAGTCCTCGTTGTCCGAACATCAGATTCGTGTACCTCTCCCGCAGGGGTGACCCGCTCGGGCGGGTTGAGCGACGCCGCCGTCCCCGCGGGGATGCACCCGCACGCGAGAACGCGACGGGGCATTATCGACCGCCCGAGGGACGCTTGTCAGCCCCGGAAGTAGAGGTATCTCACCTTTGCCCGGATCGTACGCCAAAAACGATCACACGAGACGCCGGTCGGCGGCCCATCGTGACAGCTCGTAGCGGTTCGACATCTGGAGTTTGCGCAGCACGTTCGACACGTGCGTCTCCACCGTCTTGATCGAGATGAACAACTCCTTGGCGATCTCCTTGTACGCGTACCCCCGGGCCAGCAGCCGCAGCACCTCGCGCTCCCGGTTGGTGAGCTGGTCCAGCTCGGGGTCGGCGACCGGGGCGTCCGGCCGGGCGGCGAAGGCGTCCAGCACGAAACCGGCCAGCCGGGGGCTGAACACCGCGTCACCGTCGGCCACCCGACGGATCGCGGCGGTCAACTCGTCCGGCGAGATGGTCTTGGTGACGTACCCCCGCGCCCCGGCCCGGATCAGACCGATCACGTCCTCGGCGGCGTCCGAGACGCTCAACGCCAGGAAACGCACCTGGGGATGGGTACGGCGCATCGCCTCCAGCACGGCCCGGCCACCACCGTCGGGCATGTGCACGTCGAGCAGGACCACGTCCGGCGCGGTGGCCGCGATCCGGCTGACCGCCTCGGCGACCGTGCTGGCCTCTCCGACCACCTCGACGTGCACGCCCAGCTCGGCCCGGACACCGGCCCGGAACATCGCGTGGTCGTCGACCAGGAAGACCCGTAGCCGCTCGGGGCGGGCCTCCGCCTGCTCGACCGGTTCCATCGGCTGATCCGCCATGGTCAACTGTCCCTCTCCGCTGGTGACGAGTCCCGGGACATCGGCATGATCAACCGGACCTCGGTGCCTTCTCCCGGCCCGGTACGGATCTCCGCCCGGCCGCCGTGCCGCTTCATCCGTCCGATGATCGAACCCCGGACCCCGTGCCGATGATTCTCCACGCCGTCGAGGTCGAAGCCCGCGCCCCGGTCCCGGACGAAGGCGCTCACCTGCTCCGGCTCCACCTCGGCGTAGAGCGAGACGGTCTGCACCCCGGCGTGCCGGGCGGCGTTAACCAACGCCTCCCGGGCCGCCGCCACCAGCGCCGCCACCTTCTCGTCGGTCGCCCGGTCCCCCACCACCACCGTCTCCACGGTGATCGCGAAGGTGTCCTCCACCTCGGCGGCGGCCTGTTCCAGGGCGGCGGCGAACCGTTCGCTCGGCGACGCCGTCGGCTTGTAGAGCCAGCTGCGCAGGGACCGCTCCTGCCCGCGGGCCAACCGCTGCACCATCTTGGTGTCGGTGGCGTTGCGCTGGATCAACGCCAGCGTGTGCAGTACCTGGTCGTGCACCATGGCGGCCAGCTCGGCGCGTTCCTGCTCCCGGATCCGGCCCTCGCGCTCGGAGCGCAGCTGGTTGAACGTACGCCAGAGCACCGGCGCCGCCACCACGCCGACCCCGGCCAGCCCGACCAGGGCGAAGATCACGCCGTTGAGCACCGCGTCGAAGTTCTGCGCCGGGGAGTAGACCGCGGCCACCCCGATGATGCCCACCGCGACCAGGACCCCGCCGCCGATGAAGCGCAACACGAAGGCCCGCCGGTCGGTCTCCTCCACCACCGCGCCCAACCACGGCACCGGCATCGAATCGCCCCACTGGCGGCGTCGCTCCGGGGCGGACTGGTGCCAGATCACCCCGGCCCCGACCGCGATGATCGCCACCAGCCAGCCGGCGGTGCCGGCCGCGCCGACCGAGTCGAAGACGAACACCTGGACCATCAGGACCAACAGGCCGATCAGTACGAACGGCAGGAGCTGGTGGAGGTCGCGTCGAGCCGGTACGGCGGTGTCACCGGGCCGCAGCGGCACCACCGCCCAGAAGGCGGCGTAGAGCAGCAGGCCGAGCCCGCTCAGCCCGAGCAGCAGCATGAACGCGATCCGGACCCGCAGCACCGAGATGCCGAGGTGGTCGGCGAGGCCGGCGGCCACCCCGGCGGCCATCCGGTGCTCCGGTGCCCGGTACAGGCGCGGTGGCTGGGTCACGGTAGTGATCGGAAACTCCCTGGTCACGGGTACGCCGTCCGAGCGGCGCGTGCTCCGATCGTCACACGCCCGGACGACCGGCTACCACGGGGACGTCCCCGACATTCGCCCTCGGCGGATATCAGGGTGGGGTCAGGGTCGCCACCGGAGGCCGCCCGGCCTCCCCGGCGAGCAGGATCGTGGCTATGACCGAGGAAGCCGCTCCGTCCTCCCACCCCGGGACGACACCGCCGCCCGGCCCGCCGCCGTCACCCGGCCCACCGCCACCCGGGTACGGCGCGCCGGGGCCCGGCGACGACCGGTCCGTCCCCCCGTTCGGCACTGCCGGCTTCACCTCCCGGTACGGCCTGGTCCGCCCGCACGACGGGCGTTACCTGGCCGGGGTCTGTGCGGCGGTCGGCCGGGCCACCAACACCGACCCGGTGCTCTGGCGGGTACTGCTGGCGGTGCTCGGCTTCTTCGGCGGCATCGGCATCCTGATCTACGTCGCGGCCTGGTTGGTCATCCCGGGCGAGGGCGACACCGCCAGTCCGGTCGAGTCGATGCTGGGCCGCGGCCGCTCCGCGATGTCCCCGGTCACCGTGATCGTGTTGAGCATCCTGGTCGCGGTGAGTTTCGGGTACATCGTCACCGACGCGTTCCGGGCCGTGCTGCTCGGCGCGACGATCCTGGTCGGCGGGGCGCTGCTGCTCAACCGGGACCGACGCGGGGCCGCCCCGCCGGAGTACCCGGTGGGTCACCCGGCACCGTTCGCCCCGGCGACGACCGCCCCGGGCCCACTGCCCCGGCACACCCCCGTGCCCACCGGCGACCCGACCGCCTTTCCCACGAGCGGGTCGCACCCACTGCCCCCAGGCGGAGCCGCCATGCCCTCGACAGGTCCTGCGCACCCCTTCGGCCAGCCCGCCGGCACGGCGCCGGCATGGCCACCGCGGCCACCGGCACGTGGCCGTCCGGGAACTCCACCGCTGCCGCAACCGGGGGGTTGGTCGGCATCTCCGGGTGGTTATCCGCCACCGCCGCACCCGCCGGCCGGGCACCGGCCGTCGCTGCCGGGTGCGTACGGTCCGGCGGCGTACCCCTCGCCACCGCCGGCCGATGGTCCTGGTCGCCCACCACTGCCAGCGGCCGTCGGCTCCGGAGCGCCCTCACCTGCCGGCGGTTCCGGATCAGCGCTGCCGGCTTCCGGCGGCCACGGACCAGCGGTGCCCGCCGGCGGTTCCGGATCAGCGCTGCTGGCTCCCGGTGGTCAGGGACCAGCGGTGCCCGCCGGCGGCTACGGGCCACCGCCACCTCCCGGTGGCTACGGACCACCATCGTCTCCCGGTGGCTACGGACCACCACCGCCACCTTCCGGTGGCTACGGGCCACCACCGCCACCTTCCGGTGGCTACCGGCCGCCGTTCGCGCCGCACGGGCCGTACGCCGGGCCGTACCCGGGGGCACCCCGACCCGCCGCACCACCGCCCCGCCGGCCGAAACGGCCCCGGGAACGGTCCCGGCTGGGCGCCGCCACCTTCTCGCTGATCTTCCTCGCGTTGGGTGTGGTGGGTGTGCTCGACCTGGCCGGGGCCATCGAGGTCGGCGCGTCGGCGTACTTCGCGGCCGCCCTGACCACCATCGGCGGCGGCCTGCTGGTCGGCACCTGGTTCGGCCGGGCCCGCTGGCTGATCGCTCTCGGGCTGGTCACCGCGGCAGCGCTCGGCTTCGTCACCCTCGCCGAGTCCTACGACCGGATCCGCGGTGTCGACGGGAACGTCACCTGGTCGCCCGCCGACCACCGCGAGCTGGCCAACCGGTACGAGAACAGCTTCGGCGACGCCGTGCTGGACCTACGCGCGATCGACTTCGAGGGGCGGGACACGGAGGTCACCATGTCGATCAATTTCGGTGAGGCCACGGTGGTGGTGCCACCGGAGGTGGACGTCACGGTGGTGGCCGACGTGAAGGCCGGGGACGCCGTCGTCTTCGGGCAGCGCTCCGCCGGGGTGAACGGCCGCCCCCGGGAGACGACCGACCTCGGCGGGGACGGCGCGGGCGGCGGCACGCTGCGCCTCTACGTGCACGTCAACGCCGGCAATCTGGAGGTGACCCGGTGAAGGCACACCGTACCGATCTGATCAGTCTCGCCTTCGGGCTGATCTTCCTGGGTGTCGCGGCCTGGTGGCTGCTCGCCCAGCTGCTCGGCTTCGCGGTACCGGCGATCGGTTGGTTCCTGGCCGGGGCGTTGCTGCTGATCGGCGTGCTCGGCCTGATCGGGGCGCTGCGCTCGGGGCGCCCCCAGGCAGCCCCACCGGCTCCGGCCTCTCCGGCGGCGCCTGGAGTCGAGGACGGGGCCGACCCGACGGAGGGCGGTGACGCCACCGGACCGACGGGGGTCGGTGACGGCACCGGACCGACGGCGGACGGCGGACCGACGGCAGACGGTGATCCAGTGGCGGACGGTGATCCGGTCGCGGACGGTGATCCGGTCGCGGCCGTAACCGCCGATCCGTCCACCGGGGCCCCGGACCACCGGCCGGGCCAGGACCACCGGCCGGGCCAGGACCGACCGGGTGGCTGACCACGGCGGTACTGCCGCTGTCCCGAGCCGCCTATGCTGGCCTGAGGAGATCTCGCCGCAGTCCCTCGGTGCGCGTCACCGGGCCGCACCGCCCCGATCGCCCTCCGCTACCCCGTCAGGAGCCCGTCCACGATGACCCAGTTCCCCGCCGTGCCCACCTCCGGCCGGTCCGGTCCGGTCCGTGTCGGCGAGCGAGCCGCCCGTACCCTCGTCACCGAGCTCGCCCGCCGCAACGACCCGAAGCCCGCCCTGCTGGTCGGCGCGACCCCGGGAGCCGCGGTTCTCGCCGCCGCGTTCGAGTCGCTGCTCCCCGGCGACCAGCTCACCGTCGTACCCGCCGCCACGGTCACCGGTGCCGAGCTGCGCGAGCACGTGGCGGCCCAGGGCCGCTGGGTCGCCGACCGGGTACGCGTCGTGGACACCCTCGCCGAGGCCGACGCCGCCGAGGTGGTCATCGCGGCCGAGCCGCTGACCGGCACCGCCGACGAGGCCCGCGGTGTCGTCGACAGCCTGACCAAGTACCTGGCCGACGGGGCGGTGCTCTGCCTGGCGGTGCCCGCCGGGCCGGGACGTACCGACGGTGCGGCCGACGAGCTGGACCGGCAGGGCGTCCTCTTCGGCGTCGGCGTCGACCTGGTGCTGCGCAACCCGCCGCCGGTACGGGTGTACCGGTTGCGTTTCACGCCTGCCGCGGTCGGTCAGGCCGCCCAGCTCGCCCCGGCGTACCGACCGTCGAGCGTGCCGCTGACCCGCGGCATGCACCTGGACTCCAACGGGGTGGCGGCGGCCGGGATCGCCCTCGGGTTGGCGGCGGTGGCCCGGCTGACCCGGCCGAAGTCGAAGCTGTGGCTGGTGCCGGCGCTGGCCGCCGGGCCGGTGGCCGCCTTCTTCCGGGATCCGGAGCGGGACGTGCCGGAGGATCCCACCGCCGTGGTGGCCCCCGCCGACGGCCGGGTCCTCTCGGTACAGCGGCTGCACGACGAGCGGTTCGGCCCGGGCGAGTGGCTCCGGGTCGCGGTCTTCCTGTCGGTGCTGGACGTGCACGTCAACCGTTCCCCGGTGGCCGGCAAGGTGGTCGACTACTTCGTCGCCGACGGCGGTTTCGCCAATGCCATGAAGCCGGAGGCGGAGCACAACGTCGCCGCGTACACGGTGCTTGACACCGAACGCGGCACGGTGGTGGTGGCGCAGCGTACCGGCCTGATCGCCCGTCGGATCGTGCAGCGGGCCCCGGTCGGCGCGCTGCTGGCCCGGGGTGAGCGGTTCGGGCTGATCCGGTTCGGCTCCCGGACCGACGTCTACCTGCCGGTGGAGGCCGCCGAGCCGCTGGTCGGCCCCGGCGACAAGGTGATCGGCGGATCCACGGTCGTCGCCCGCTGGCGCTGAGACCGCGAGGACGCCGAAGGGGGCACCGCTCGCGCGGTGCCCCCTTCGGCGTCAGGGTCGTCGTCGGCTCAGGCCGCCCGGCGCTGGCGCAGCCGGGTGCTCAGGCCGCCCGGCGCTGGTGCAGCCAGAGCAGCGGGCCGCTGGCCAGGTAGCCCACCACGATCAGGGCGAAGGTGAGCCGGACATCGATCAGCGCACCGGTCACCGGCACCAGCAACACCCACGGCGGCAGCTTGACCAGCCGGGCGAGCTTGGCGTACGGGAAGCTGGAGACCATCGTGAACGCCAGCACCGCCACCCCGGCCACCTGCACCACGGCCGGCACCGGCAGGCCGATCAGGACCGCGAGCGCCATGACGGCGGCGGCCATCGTGGTGGGCACCCCGCAGAAGAACCGGCCGTCCTTCGGCGAGACGTTGAACCGGGCGAGCCGGATCGCCGCGCAGGCGGCGACGAGAGCGGCGGCCACCGCGGCGGCCGGCATGGGCGCCGAGCCGGCCAGCGAGGCGTAGACCACCACGGGCGCGGCGAGACCGAAGGAGCACATGTCGGCCAGCGAGTCCATCTGAGCGCCGAACGGGCTGGCGACACCGAGCTTGCGGGCCAGCATCCCGTCGAGGCCGTCGAAGGCCACGCAGGCGATCAGGAGCGCCGCCGCGATGCGTACGTCGCCCTGCATGGCCACGAAGATGGCGGTGATGCCGAGCATCAGGCTGGCCAGGGTGCACGCGTTGACAAGCGCGAACTTCATCCGACGGCTGGTGGTGCGGGCACCGGGCAGCAGCGGGATCGAGATCGCGGGCGACTCGTCGTCGACCGGTGTGCTGGGCGCGAGGGCCGGGCTGACCGGCGCGACGGCTGTCGCCTCGGTGTCCAGCGGCGGGACGGTTGTGGTCTCGGTCCGCGGGTAGCGGCCCAGACCGTAGCGGCGACGTGACCGTTCGAGATGACGCGGCTCGGGCAGCATCAGGTCCGTGCTGCCGGACGGGTCACCGTTCTGACGACCGACCCGTACCAGCAGCACCTGTCGGGCGAACGTGCTGCTGCGGCGCAACGGGCCCGCCCAACGACGTCCTGCGGGGCGCGGACTGTCAGTCGTACGACGCCGGCGCCAGGGGGCTCTCGGCACTGTTCCTCCATCACCGGATCGGCTCACCGCCACGGGGGGCGGGTGTCCGGCTGTCTCGTGCCGGACCTTCTTCTGGCCCGGCAGCCGTTTCAGCGGAGTACACAATCGCACAGGGAACGGCGGTTGGCGATAGCTGCCGGCGGTACTTATACCTCCCGTAACCGCACGAACCGCTCAGTTCTTCCCCTGTCGGGCAACCTGCCCGGTTTTCCCGCTGGTGTCCACGGTGATCGGACCGATGTTCGCGGCAAAAAGCCCGTTTTCACCAACAACTTTCACCTGCCGACTCTACCGGAGGTGGGCCAGATCGGCCTGTCGGGTGTACGCCGGGTCCGGTGTCCCCCGATCGCCCGGCTGGCGACTCCGGTCAGCCGCAGCCCGCCCACCTGCTGCGGGGTGAACCAGGCGGCCCGGGCCGTCGAGCCGCCGGCCGCCTCGGTCACCATCGCCTCGGTCGGGGTGTCGATGATCACTCGGAAGACCACCCGGACGCCGTGCCAGTCCAGCGGCCGGCCCTCGGGACCGACCGCCGCCGGGTCGTGCAGATTGTCCACGTCCAACAGCTCCAACACCCGCCCGAACTGGCCGGTCTCCTCGACCAACTCCCTCAGCAGCGCGGTGACCGGCTGCTCGCCGTGATCGGTACCGCCACCGGGCAGGTGCCAACGGCCGGCACTCGGGTACCCCTCGGCGATCATCGTGAGCAGGATCCGTCCGGCCGGGTCGGTGACCAGCCCGTACGCCGCGAAACGCTGCCGTTGGTCGGCCACGTCCCGCCCCGCCCCGGCACTCACCGGCACCGGCGGTGGCAGTGGCACCGGCGGTGGCAGCGCGGTGACGGGCAGGCCGAGCAGGTCGGCGGTGAACGGCATCAGCGGCACCCGGCCCGCCTCGTCCGGGGTGAACCAGGCGGCCTCGGCCACCCCGCCGTCGGCATCCACGCGCAGTACGCCGGGGCCGGCCTCGGCGTCGAAGAGGATCCGGTCGACGTGGCAGGTGCGGTCCGGCAGCCGGACGAGGTCCGCGACGGCGGCCCGGGGCCCGAGCACGTGGACGGTGAGGCCGGTTTCCTCCGCGACCCTGCGGACCAGCGCGTGCGCCGGGTGCTCGGCGTGCCGCGGTCCACCACCGGGCAGCTGCCACACGCCGGGAAAGTGGCACCGGGCCGAGCCCCGGACCAGCAGCACCCGGTCACCGTCGCGTACCAGCCCGTACGCCCCGATCCGCCGAACCGACTCCATCGGTGCAACCCTCCCCGCCCGTCCCGCCCCGTCGCTCAAGAGGCTAACCAGGGTCGAGGCCGGCGTGCCGCCCGGTCCGCTCCCCGACCGGCGGGCAGGGAGGGTGGGGACGGGCGGGGAGGGGGTCAGGTGAGCTGCGCGGCCTGGACGGCCTCGGCGGTGACCTCGGTCAGGCTGGTGGTGGGCAGCGCACCCAGCTCCTCCCGGGCGAACCAGCGCGCCTCGCAGGTGGAGCCACCGACGTCGGTGACGGCGCAGGGCGCCGGCTGGTCGACCATCACCCGGTAGAAGGCGCGGACGCCGTGCCAGTCGATCGGGTAGCCCTCCGGGCCGAGTGAGGCGGCGTCCCGGTGGCTGGCGACCCCGAGCAGCTCCACGAGTCGTCCGGTCTGCCCGGTCTCCTCGACCAGCTCCCGGATCAGCGCGGCACCCGGCTGCTCGCCGTAGTCCGTGCCGCCGCCGGGCAGGTGCCAGCAACCGGCGCCGGGGTAACCGTCGGAGACCCGGGTGAGCAGCACCCGGCCCGCCGGGTCGGTGGCCACCGCGTACGCGGCGAAACGCTGCGCCCGGTGCAGCCCGTCGGGGCCGGGCACGGCGTAGAAGGAGGGGAACTCGGGGGCCTCGTCGGGCACCACGTCGGCCGAGGAGGCGGGCAGGCCCAGCGCGCGGGCGGTGAACGACCGTAGCGGGAGCAGCCGGGCCTCGTCGAGGGTCACCCAGCGGACCAGGTCGGTCGGGCGGTCCACCCGCTCGGTGAGCGTGCCGCCGCGCACCGAGACGCGGTAGATCAGCCGGTCGGTGTGGATGGTGATGCCGCGGTCGGCCAGCGCCCGCATGTCGGCCAGCACGTCGGCCAGGCCGGAGACGGCGACGGAGAGGCCGGTCTCGGCGGCGGTCTCCCGGACGACCGTGTGGTTCGGGTCCTCGCCGTGGTCGACGGCTCCACCGGGCAACGACCAGGTGCCGGGGGTGCCGGAGCGCTCCGATGCGCGGACCAGCAACACTCGGCCGAGGGAATCAGCACAAACTGCGTATGCCGCGATCCTGCGGAGCGGCTCCAGCAAGGTGGTCACGGGGGGAAATTCTCCCCGGATGGCGTTACCGCAGCGGAACAGAGTCGGATTCCTGACTCAAACCTCGGCATTGAGGATCATTCAGGGTATGGCACGTCGGGGACCACTCAGGGTCGGGATCCGGGCCTTCACCGAGGTCGGCCCGGCTGCCGGCGTGGACCGTGGAGACATGACCTCGACGCACGCACCTCAGCCCCCGTACAAGCAACTCCGACGCCCGACGACCGACCGCATGCTGGCCGGGGTGGCCAGCGGGGTCGGCCGCTACTTCGCCGTCGACCCGACGCTGATCCGAGTGGTCTTCGCCGTGGCGACCCTGCTCACCGCCGGTGTCGCGGCGCTCGCGTACCCGGTGATGTGGTTCCTGATGCCCGAGGAGCCGGCGGGCGCGCCCGCCTGGCCGCACCAGACGGGCACCGCGCCACACCCGACGGGCCCGCCGCAGTGGCCCACCCCGGGCCCGTTCGGGCAGTCACCGCACGACCCGCCGGCCGCGCCGCCGGCAGCCACCACCCCACCGTCGGCGGCTACCGCGCCGGTGCCGCCGGCCGGCTGACGGTGGTCACTCCCACTCGATGGTGCCCGGCGGCTTGCTGGTCACGTCCAGCACCACCCGGTTGACCTCGGCGACCTCGTTGGTGATCCGGGTGGAGATCTTCGCGACCACCTCGTAGGGCAGCCGGGACCAGTCGGCGGTCATCGCGTCCTCGCTGGAGACCGGGCGCAGCACCACGGGATGCCCGTAGCTGCGCCCGTCACCCTGCACCCCGACGCTGCGCACGTCGGCCAGGAGCACCACCGGGAACTGCCAGACGCCCCGGTCCAGGCCCGCGGCGGTCAGCTCCTCGCGGGCGATCAGGTCGGCCTGGCGGAGCAGGTCGAGCCGCTCCTGGTCGACCGCGCCGATGATCCGGATGGCCAGCCCGGGGCCGGGGAACGGGTGCCGCCAGACCATCGCCTCGGGCAGGCCCAGTTGCAGGCCGAGCGCGCGGACCTCGTCCTTGAAGAGCGTACGCAGCGGCTCGACCAGGGCGAACTTCAGATCCTCAGGCAGCCCGCCGACGTTGTGGTGGCTCTTGATGTTGGCGGTGCCGGTGCCGCCACCGGACTCCACCACGTCCGGGTAGAGGGTGCCCTGCACCAGGAACTCGACGTCGCCGTGCGCGGCGACCTCCCGGGCGGCGGCCTCGAAGACCCGGATGAACTCCCGGCCGATGATCTTGCGCTTCTGCTCCGGGTCGGTCACCCCGGCCAGCGCACCGAGGAACCGGTCGGCCGCGTCGACCACCTTCAGCTTGATCCCGGTGGCCGCGACGTAGTCCTTCTCCACCTGCTCGGCCTCGCCGGCACGCAGCAGCCCGTGGTCGACGAAGACGCAGGTGAGCTGGTCACCGACGGCCCGGTGGACAAGCGCGGCGGCGACCGCGGAGTCCACCCCGCCGCTGAGACCGCAGATGACCTCCTTGTCGCCGACCTGCGCCCGGATCCGGGCCACCTGCTCGTCGATGATGTTCTCCGGCGTCCAGGTGGGCTCGATGCCGGCGATGTCGTACAGGAAGCGGGTGAGCATCTCCTGGCCGTGCGCGGTGTGCCCGACCTCGGGGTGGAACTGCACCCCGGCCCGGCGACCGGCCAGGTCCTCGAAGGCCGCCACCGGCGCGCCCGCCGACTCGGCGGTCACCGTGAAGCCCGCCGGGGCCTCCGTCACGCAGTCGCCGTGACTCATCCAGACCGGCAGGTCCGCCGGCAGGTCCCGGAGCAGCACCCCGGGGTCGAGCAGCCGGGGACGCAGCGGGGTGCCGCCGTACTCCCGGTTGCCGGTCCGGGCGACCGTGCCGCCGAGCGCCTGCGCCATCGCCTGGAAGCCGTAGCAGATGCCGAAGACCGGCACGTCCGAGGTGAAGACGTCGGCGTCGATCCGCGGGGCACCGGGGGCGTAGACACTGGACGGGCCGCCGGAGAGGATGATCGCGGCCGGATCCTTGGCCAGCATCTCGGCGACCGGCATCGAGTGCGGGACGATCTCGGAGTAGACCCGCGCCTCACGTACCCGCCGCGCGATGAGCTGGGCGTACTGGGCTCCGAAGTCCACCACCAGGACAGGGCGAGGCGTGCTCATGGCGAGAAAGCCTACCCACAGCCGTTCCCCGGGTGGCGGGTGGCGTCGGATCGGGGAAACGGTGGCGTCCTGACCCTGGTTCTGCGAAAGCAGCACCCCACCGTGGCGGTTTTCGGGCGATCATGTCGGTTGGGCGCGGGGGAACCTCGACGCCGGGGGCGCTGCCGCGCCCGTACCGGAGAGGAGGCCCGGTGGCGTACCAGGTCTGGTCGTCCCACCGGCGGTGGTGGGTGGGGCTCGCGGCGTTGGCCGTGGTCGCCCTGCTCGCGGCCGGCACGGTGGTCACCGCCCGGCTGGTCGGCGGGCCCGGCGACAGCACCGCCCGGCCCACCGTCGGCCCGGGTGGTACCCCGACGCCGTCACCCACGCCCAGCCCGACGCCGCCACCGGGTGCCGACCTGACCGGGCCGTTGACGTTCCTGATCGTCGGGGTGGACACCCGGGTCAGCGTGCCCGACTGGGAACCGCACGCCGACGCCGTGCTCTTGCTGCACGTCGAGCGGGCACTCGACCGGGCGTACCTCTTCTCGCTCCCCCGCGACCTGCTGGTCGACATCCCGGCCTACCCGGTCGCCGGCTACCGGGGCGGGCGGACGAAACTCACCCACGCGATGAGCTACGGCAGCCGGGTGCCGGGCAGGCGCGAGCGACCCGACACCGCCCAGGGGTACGAGCTGCTGCGCCGGACGGTCACCGACTACACCGGGTTGCGCGTCGACGCCGGGGCGGTACTGACCTTCAACGGCTTCGACAAGCTGGTGGACTCCCTCGGCGGGGTGGACCTCTACATCGACCAGCGGACCGTCTCGCTGCACCGCAAGCCCGACGGCAAGCACCGGGATCCCGGTCCCGGCGGGTACGTCGGCCCGCAGATGGTCTACGAGAAGGGTGAGCGGCACCTCAACGGCTGGCAGGCGATCGACTACGCCCGCCAGCGGTACATCACCGGTGGCGACTACGCCCGGCAACGCCACCAGCAGCAGCTGATCCGGGCCCTGGTGACCAAGATCTACGACCAGGGCCTGGCCCGGCAGCCGGACCGGGTGGAGCAGGTGGTCGCCGCCCTCGGCGACACCCTGATCTACACCGGCGGCCCGCGGATCGTGGACGTGGCGTACGCCCTGGGTGCGCTGCCGCCCGACGCGCTGACCCTGGTCGGGCTGCCCGGCGACTCGGTCGGCAAGGGCAGCGGCTACCGGGGCGAGCAGCTCACCGACGTCGGCCGGTCGTTCCTCACCGAGCTGCGCGCCGGCCGGGTCCAGGAGTACCTCGCCGACCATCCGAAGCTGCGGGTGACCAACTGAGCCCCCGACGGTGAGCGGGGTTCCCCTCTCGACCGTAGGCGTTAAGCGGGGGCCCTTCCTTACTTCGGGGGTGGGGGGCGTTGGGTGCCGTAGAGCCAGGCGTCGAAGAGGTCGTCGAGCTGCTTGCCGGAGATCCGCTCGGCAAGCGCCACGAACTCGTCGGTGGTGGCGTTGCCGTCGCGCTTCTCCTCCGGCCAGGCCTTGAGGATCCGGAAGAAGGCGTCGTCGCCGACGGCCAGCCGCAGCGCGTGCACGGTCATCCCGCCGCGCTGGTAGACCGACTCGCTGAACAGGTTCTCCGGGCCGGGCCGGCCCGGCGGGGTGCGCCAGACCTGGGCGGACGCCCCGGCGTACCGGGCGTCGAAGGTCTGCTGCGCGCTGCGTCCGCCGTCGTGCTCCACCCAGAGCCACTCCGCGTAGGTGGCGAAGCCCTCGTTGAGCCAGATGTCGGACCACCTGGCCAGCGCCACGCTGTTGCCGAACCACTGGTGGGCCAGCTCGTGCGCGACGACCTCGGTGTTCTCGCCCCGGTTGAAGAAGCTCGCCCCGTACACCGGGCGGCTCTGTGTCTCCAGCGCGTAGCGGATCCGCTCGTCGGCGACGACCACCCCGCCGTACGCCTGCACCGGGTACGGCCCGAAGACGGTCTCCAGGTAGTCGGCGACCTCGACGGTGGCCGCGATCGACCGGTCGGCCGCGCCCTTGGGCAGCTTGGTGCTGACCGCGTGGTACACCGGGCGTCCCTTGTGTTCGCCGGTGGTCAGCCGGAATTTGCCGATCACCACCGTGCTCAGGTAGCTGGCCATCGGCACCCGCTCGGCCCACTTCCAGGTGGTCCAGCCGTCCGCGCTGGTCCTGCCCCCGGGCACGCCGTTGCTGACCGCGGTCAGCCCGTCCGGCACGGTGATCTCGAAGTCGTACGTCGCCTTGTCCGACGGGTGGTCGTTGACCGGGAACCAGGTGCTCGCCGACTCGGGCTGGCCGAGGGCGATGGCACCGTCGGAGGTGTGCAGCCAGCCACCCTCGCCGAGGACCTCGTTGTCGATCGGGGCCGGCTTGCCGTCGTAGCTGATCTCGGCGACGAAGCCGTTACCGGCGGTCAACCCGGTGGCCGGGGTGACGACCAGCTCGTTGTCGGTGCGGGAGTGCTTGGCCTCGGCACCGTCCACGGTCACCTTCCGGACCGTCAGGCCGGCCAGGTCGAGGTTGAACGCGGAGAGGTTGGCGCTGGCGGTGGCCTGCACGGTGGTGGTGCCGCTCAGCTCGTCCCGCGACGGGTCGTAGCGGACCCGCACGGTGTACTTCCCGACGTCGTACCCGCCGTTGCCGTACGTGGGGAAGTAGTCGTCGCCGGCCCCGGCGGCACCGGGTTCGAAGTCCCGCGACGCAGCCGACGAGGTGGTCGGGGCCGGTCGCTCGTCCTGCTCGGGGGCCGAGTCACAGCCGCTCAGGACGAGCGCGCCGACCAGCAGCAGGGCGCACCCGCGCTTCGCGGGTGCGTCGGGGCTGCCGTCCAGCCGTGGAACTCCCATCGAATCCTCCCCTGGCGGCACACCCGCGTCGGCGGTGACGTCGGTCCGGGTCAGCCTAGTGACCCCGGTGCCGGCTGCGGCGCGGGACCGGCCAGGCCGGGGCCGGTTTCCACCGGCAGCCGCCGGGTGCGGTGACGGAGCCGTCACGCGGCATAGTCGACGGTCCGATTCGTGGCAGTCGTCAGCATCCGTACCACCGGTGAACAGGCTTTCGTCAGGAAAGACAAAAGTTTGCTCCAATGGAGCCTTTCTTTTCGCAGCCGGCCGTGGCTATGGTCTGTCCCCAAGATGTAACGCGGACGCAACACTCTACTCGGACGCGCTACGACGACCTGGTTCACCGACCTGGTCGCCCCATCCCCCGGGGCGGCGAGCGTCCACCCGTGGCGGCGGCGTGGACCACCACCTTGTCAACCACATCGCGGACCGATGGTCCCCACCGGACACCTCCAGGGACCGGACGGCGCTCGGCGGCGCCTTCGACCTGTCCGCCGTACAGCTGCTGAACACCCCTCGACGGCTCCGGCCGTCACGGACGCTCGACGGCTCTGGCCGTCACGGAAGGTGCAGAAATGCCGGACCAGCCCGCTCACGACCCGTTCACCACAACCCCCGACGGCCGGCTCAGCCGCCGCCGGCTGCTGGCCGCCTCCGCCGGTGCCGCCGCCGCGATCGGCGCCGTCGGCCTGCCGGTCCTCGGCACCGCCGCCCCCGCCCTCGGCGCCGCCAAGGGCAGCGACCCGGACGCCGGCAGCAGCGGTCTGCGGGCCGCGCCGCTGATCCCGCCGACCAACCGGGGCATCATCCTCTACTCGGTGCGGGACCGGATCTCCGCCGCACCTGACGACAGCGGCGTGCCGTACGGCTTCGAGCGGGTCCTCGCCCGGCTGGCCGAGATCGGCTACAAGGAGATCGAGTTCGCCGGCTTCAACCAGAGCACCGAGATCCTGGGCCGGCAGATCACCCCGGCCGAGATCCGCAAGATCCTGGACGACAACGGCCTGGTCGCCAACGGCTGCCACACCTCCATCAACGCGACCAGCTTCCAGCAGCAGCTCGACATCGCCGAGACGCTGGGCATGAAGAACATCGGCACCGGCAGTGCCCCGACCAACAGCGCCTACAAGGCCGACTGGGACGCCGCCGCCGACGTCTGGAACGAGCTGGGCCGCCAGGCCAAGGCCCGAGGCATGCGGCTGTACACGCACAACCACGACGCGGAGTACAGCTTCCTGCTCGACGCCGGCCCCCGGGACTCCTCGGGCCGCCAGACCCGGTCCTCCGGCATCCGCCGGCTGGAGTACTTCTTCGGCCAGACCGACCCGCGCTACGTCTTCTTCGAGCTGGACATCTACTGGGCCTACGTGGCCCGGTTCAAGCACACCAAGTTCATCAACGCGAACGGGGTGGAGAAGACCAGCCTCTTCGACCCGATCCTCAACGTGGCCGACCGGACCAAGCGGTTCCCGCTGTTCCACGCCAAGGACGGCGACCGCCGTACCGACCTGGCCAACGGGTACGAGATGACGCCGCTCGGCGACGGCGACATCAACTTCCAGCAGTTCTTCCAGACCATCGGCGAGCGGCACTTCCACCACGCCAACTGGGAGATGGACACCGCCCCGGGCGGTACCGAGAACCGGGGTCAGTCGCTGGACTTCGCGGCCAAGAGCTACGAGAACATGGCCGACCTGAGCATCTACCTGCAGAAGTGACGTCCCGGCGGGGGTCGGCGCACGCCGGCCCCCGCCCGGGTGACCGGTCGGCCCAGCCACCGGTACGGATCCGCGCCGTCGGCGGCACGCGTGGGTCCTGTCCCGTGCCGCACGGCGGCGGCACCGAACCACACCCCGTGCCGCACGGCGGCGGCACCGAACCCCATCCGAGGTTCACCCCTCTCGCACCCGCGCCACCGGCGGTATCGCCGGTGATCCCGCGCGCCTGCCGACCCCCGGAGGAACCATGAAACACACGACCGGCCGACGATGGCTCGCCATCGCCGCTGGGTTCATGCTCACCGCCTCACTCGTCCCGCCCAACGCCGCCGCCGCCAACCCGGAGGCCGCCACGCCGCCGGAGGACATGGTCGCCGCCGAGAACGGCCCGGCCGCGCTCCGCTCCGACGTCCGGCAGCCGGCAGAGGACTTCCAGGTCCTGGTCTTCACCAAGACCGCCGGTGAGCGTCGCGCGTCCATCAAGGACGGCTCGCTCCTGCTGCGCAACCTGGGCAAGAACAACGGCTTCACCACCACGGTGAGCGAGGACGCCGCCCTCTTCACCACCGAGGAGCTGAACAAGTACCGCGCGGTGGTCTTCCTCAACACCACCGGTGACATCCTGAACTCCACGCAGGAAGCGGCGTTCGAGGAGTACATCAAGACCGGTGGTGGCTTCGTCGGCGTACACGCCGCCGCCGAGACCGAGCCTGACTGGGAGTTCTACCAGAACCTCGTCGGGGCCAAGGCCACCGGCGCGTCGGCGGTCGCCGAGGCGCTGATCGACGTCGACGACCGGGCGCACCCGGCCACCGAGACGCTCCCGCGCCAGCTCCAGCACACCGACCGGTGGTACAACTTCTCCGCCAACGTCCGGGGCAAGGCACACGTGCTGGCCACCGTCGACGAGAAGAGCTACACCGGTGGCTCGATGGGCTTCGACCACCCGATCACCTGGTGCCAGGACTACCAGGGCGGACGCTCGTTCTACACCGGGCTCGGCCACACCCCCGAGACCTACCGGTACAACCCGTTCCGCAAGCAGATCCTCGGCGGCATCCGCTGGGCCGCCGGCGTGGTCGAGGGCGACTGCGGTGCCACCGTGTACGGCAACTACGAGAAGGTCGTCCTCAACGACCAGCCCGGCGAGCCGATGAACCTGTCGGTGCTGCCCGACGGCCGGGTGCTGCACAGCACCCGTGGCGGTGAGGTCCGGCTCTACGACCCGGCCACCGGCGCCAGCCCGGTGATCACCACCATCCCGGTGTACACCCACGACGAGGACGGTCTCCAGTACGTCACCATCGGTCCGGACTTCGCCAAGGACAAGTGGGTCTACATCTACTACGCGCCCAAGATCCCGGGCACGAACGAGGGCACCGCGCCGGCCACCTCCGACGATCCGACGACCTGGGACCCGTACAAGGGCTACAACCAGCTCTCCCGGGTCAAGTGGGTGGAGGACCCGACCCCGCGCCTCGACCTGACCACCGAGCAGCAGATCCTGCGGGTGGACACCGACCGGGGCGCCTGCTGCCACGTCGCCGGTGAGATCAAGTTCGACGGCAAGGGCCTGCTGTACCTGGTCACCGGTGACGACACCAACGCCAGCGGATCGGACCAGTACTCCCCGATCCTGGAGATGCCCACCCAGGGCCCGGCGTACGACGCCCAGCGCTCCTCGGCCAACACCAACGACCTGCGCGGCAAGGTCATCCGGATCAAGATGAAGGACGACGGGACGTACAGCATCCCGCGCGGCAACCTCTTCCCGCCGGGCACCGAGAAGACCCGCCCGGAGATCTTCCTGATGGGTCTGCGCAACCCGTTCCGGTTCGACGTCTCCGCCGAGGGCTTCCTGTACATCGGCGACTACTCCCCGGACGCCCGGCTCCCCAACCCGGACCGTGGCCCGGAGGGCACCGGCCGGTGGATCGCCACCAACAAGGCGGGCAACTACGGCTGGCCGTACTGCAACAGCCCGGACCTGCCGTACATCGACTTCGACTTCGCCACCCGTACCCCCAAGGGCGCCTTCGACTGCGCCGCGCCGATCAACGACTCGCCGCGCAACACGGGTCTGCGGGAGCTGCCGAAGGTCGAGCCGGTGCAGTTCTGGTACACCTTCAACGCCACCACCCCGTGCCCCGAGGCGTACCTGCAGACCCCGGCCCAGGCCTGTGACTTCAAGTGGCCGGTGATCGGCACCGGCGGCGTCGGCCCGATGGGCGGGCCGATCTACTCCTACGACAAGGACCTGGAGTCCGAGGTCAAGTTCCCCGAGTACTACGACAACGCCGTGGTCTTCGGTGAGTTCACCCGCGACAAGATCTACATGATGCGGACCAACGGCCGGGACCGGCTGTTCGACGTGGAGGAGTTCCTCCCGGGCGTCGTCTTCGACAACCCGATGGACATGGAGTTCGGTCCGGACGGCTCGCTCTACGTCCTGGAGTACGGCGACGGCTTCTTCCGGGCCAACCCGGACGCCGCGCTCTCGGTGGTCCGGTACGTCAAGGGCACCCGGGCCCCGGTGGCCGATCTCGAGGCCAGCCCGACCTCGGGTCAGGCCCCGCTGACGGTGAACTTCGACGCGACCGAGAGCTACGACCCGGACCCGGGTGAGTCGATCTCCTACGCCTGGGACTTCACCAGCGACGGCACTGTCGACTCGGCCGACCCGGTCACCTCGTTCACCTACACCCAGAACGGCACCTACACGGCCCGCCTGACGGTGACCGACTCCAGCGGCAAGACCGCGGTGCTGACCCGGCAGATCACGGTCGGCAACACCGCGCCCACGGTGACGGTCACCTCGCCGGTGTCGGGCAGCTTCTTCTCCTGGGGTGACGACATCCCGTTCGTGGTCACCGTCACCGACCCGGAGGACGGCGAGATCGACTGCAGCCGGGTCACCGTCACCTTCGTCCTCGGCCACGACGACCACGGCCACCCGGACGGCTCCACCACCGGCTGCACCGGCACCATCCCCAGCCCGGCCGACGGCGCCGACCACGCCGGTGGTTACCTGTACGGCGGAATCAGCGCCTCCTACACCGACCTCGGTGGCGGCGGCCAGGGCGCGTTGACCGAGGTGGGTCAGGCGATCGTCCAGACCAACCGTCAGCAGGCCGAGTTCGCCCAGATCAAGCAGGGCGTCACGCTGGCCAACACCAACGACACCGGTGGTGGGCAGCACGTCAACGGGATCGACCCGGGCGACCACATCGCCTTCCGGCCGATCAACCTGGGTGACGTCAACTCCGTGACGCTGCGCCACTCCGGTGGCTCGGCCGCCACCGCCGGCCAGCCCCGGGCCGCGGTGGAGCTGCGGCTCGACGCGCCGGACGGGCCGCTGGTCGGCTCGGCGACGCTGAACGCGACGGCGGGTAACAACGCGTTCGTCGAGACCAACGTCGCGGTGGACCAGCCGACCGGATCGCACACGCTGTACCTGGTCTTCCGCAGTGTCGAGGGCGGACCGACCAGTGCCCTGTTCAACCTGAACTGGGTCAACTTCAACGAGGGCTGATCCTCCTGAGGTAAGCCGCAAAGAGCCGGCCCCGCCGAAAGGCGGGGCCGGCTCCTTCGTGTCGCGGTCCGCCCGGCCGACGCCCGGCGGACCTGCGGTCAGCGGTCCAGGACCAGGCTGACCTTCTGGAACTCCTTCAGGTCGCGGTAGCCGCACTTGGCCATCGCCCGCCGGACCGCGCCGAAGAGGTTGAGCTGGCCGTCCGGCTCGTCGGCCGGGCCGAAGAGCACCCGCTCCATCTCCCCGAGCGGCTCACCGGCCACCTCGAACGCACCCCGGGGCAGCGACGGGTGGCTGGCCGCCGAGTGCCACCAGGCACCACCGGCCGGGGCCTCCGCGCAGAGCGACAACGGCTCACCGAGCATCACGGCGTCGGCGCCGCAGCCGAGCGCCTTGGCGATGTCGCCGGAGGTCCGCAGGTCACCGTCGGCGATCAGGTGGACGTACCGACCACCGGTCTCGTCGAGGTAGTCCCGGCGGGCCGCCGCCGCGTCGGCGATCGCGGTGGCCATCGGCACCCGGATGCCGAGCACCGACTCGGTGGTGGACCACTCGTCGCCGCCGATGCCGATGATCACCCCGGCCGCGCCGGTCCGCATCAGGTGCAGCGCGGTCTTGTAGTCGGTGCAGCCGCCGACGATGACCGGCAGGTCCAGGTCGGCGATGAACTCCTTGAGGTTCAGCGGCTCGTCGGTGGTGGAGACGTGCTCGGCGGAGACCAGGGTGCCCTGGATGACCAGGATGTCCACGCCGGCGTCCAGGATCACCGGGGCCAGGGCCAGGGTGTGCTGCGGGGAGACCCGGACGGCGACCGTACCGCCACCGGCCCGCAGCTCGCGGACCCGCTCGGCGATCAGGTCGGGGCGGATCGGCTCGGCGTAGACCTCCTGGAGGCGCTTGGTGGCGCGGGCCTCCTCGTCGAGGCCGGCCAGCTCCTCCAGCACCTTGGTCGGGTTCTCGTACCGGGTCCAGAGCCCTTCGACGTTGAGTACGCCGAGCCCGCCGAGCTGGCCGAGCCGGACCGCCGAGGCCGGGCTCATCGTCGCGTCCGAGGGGTGCCCGACACAGGGGATGCCGAACGGGTACGCGTCGAGCTGCCAGGCGGTGGAGACGTCGTCGACGTCCCTGGTACGCCGGCTCGGCACGATGGCGATGTCGTCCAGGTGGTAACCGCGCTGCGCGGTCTTGCCCAGCCCGATCTCGACCACGTCACGCATGGGGACTCCAGGTGGTTGGGGGTGGTGGGGTCAGCGGGTGTGGTAGTTGGGCGCCTCGACGGTCATCTGGATGTCGTGCGGGTGGCTCTCCTTGAGCCCGGCCGCGGTGATCCGGATGAGCTGGCCCCGGGTGTGCAGGTCGGGAAGGTTCTCCGCGCCGGCGTACCCCATGGCGAGCCGCAGCCCGCCGATGAGCTGGTGGGCCACCCGGGACAGCGGTCCCCGGTAGGGCACCTGGCCCTCCACGCCCTCCGGGACCAGCTTGTCGTCGCTGAGCACGTCCTGCTGGAAGTAGCGGTCCTTCGAGTAGGACTTGGCCTGGCCCCGGGACTGCATCGCGCCGAGCGAGCCCATCCCCCGGTACGCCTTGTACTGCTTGCCGTTGACGAAGATCAGCTCGCCGGGGCTCTCCTCGCAGCCGGCCAGCAGGCTGCCGAGCATCACCGTGTCCGCCCCGGCCACCAGGGCCTTGGCGATGTCGCCGGAGTACTGGATGCCGCCGTCGGCGATGACCGGCACGCCGGCCGGGCGGGCGGCGCGGGCCGCCTCCATGATCGCGGTGATCTGCGGCACGCCGACCCCGGCGACGATCCGGGTGGTGCAGATGGCCCCCGGGCCGACACCTACCTTCACCCCGTCGGCCCCCGCGTCGACCAGGGCCTTGGCCCCGGCGTAGGTGGCCACGTTGCCGCCGACGATGTCGATCGTGACGTCCTTCTTGAGCTGGCGGACCATCTCCAGCACCGCCCGCTGGTGGCCGTGCGCGGTGTCCACGATGAGCACGTCCACGCCCGCGTCGACCAGGGCCCGGGCCCGCTTGTACGCGTCCTCGCCGACCCCGATCGCGGCGGCGACCCGCAGCCGGCCGGCGTCGTCCTTGCTGGCCTCCGGGTACTGCTCGCTCTTGGTGAAGTCCTTGACCGTGATCAGCCCGCGCAGCCGACCCGAGTCGTCGACGATCGGCAGCTTCTCCACCTTGTGCTGGCGCAGCAGGGCCAGCGCCTCGTCCTTGCTCACCCCGACCGGGGCGGTGACCAGCGGCGTCCGGGTCATGATCTGGTGGACCGGGGTGGCCGGCTCGGAGACGAACCGCATGTCGCGGTTGGTGACGATGCCGACCAGCTGCCCCTCACCGTCGACCACCGGCACACCGGAGATGCGGTACCGCCCGCAGAGCTGGTCGACCTCGGCCAGCGTGTCGTCGGGGCTGGCCGTCACCGGGTTGGTGATCATGCCGGACTCGGAGCGCTTGACCAGGTCGACCTGGAGCGCCTGGTCCTCCAGGGAAAGGTTGCGGTGCAGCACGCCGATGCCGCCCTGCCGGGCCATCGCGATGGCCATCCGCGCCTCGGTGACCGTGTCCATCGCGCTGGACAGCAGCGGCACGGTGAGCCGCACGTTGCGGGTGAGCCGGGTGACCGTGTTGACCCGGCTGGGCACCACGTCCGACTCGCCCGGCTGCAACAACACGTCGTCGAAGGTCAGCCCGAGCGGCACCACCCGCGCCGACCCGGCGGGCAGCTCCGGAAGATGGCCGCCCAGCTCGCCTCGATCGGCGTCGGCCGGAAGATCGGTGCTGGGCGAATTCTCCACGATTGCTCCCCTGAGCTGCTCGAACGGGCTTCAGCGAGGTGGCGCGCGGGCGGTACGGGCCCGCAGCGGCGGCGACACGTCGGTTCATCGTACCCAGTGACCTGCGGGCCCCGGGCCGGCGGCGGGGTGCCGGCACTCCACGTCGCCGTACCTGCCCGGGGAGAGCATCGAGCCGAGGTTGGGTCTACGGTGAGGAGGTGCACGAGGAGCCCATCGACCCGTTCAACGGCGACCCGGCCGATCCCGCTGCCGGGCTGCACGATCCGGGCGACGACGCCCCGCTCGACCCGCTGACCGAGGTCGAGCGGCAGGACGTGCTGGAGGACCTGGCCGACCTGGAGATCTACCAGGCGCTGCTGGCGCCGATCGGGGTCCGTGGGCTGGTCATCGAGTGCGAGGACTGCCGCGAGCCGCACTACTTCGACTGGGACCTGCTCCGGGGCAACCTGCGGCACCTGCTCAGCTCGGGCCGGCCCCGGGTGCACGAGCCGGCGTTCGACCCCGACCCGGACCACTACGTCACCTGGGACTACGCCCGGGGCTACGCCGACGGCGTGCACGACACGTTGACCGAGGGCACCGACGACGAGCCGGAGAGCACCGACTGATCCGTCCCGGCCCGGCCGACGGTGAGCTGAGCCGCCCTCGCGGGCTGTGGGGCTGAGCCGCCCCGGCCGACCGTGGGCTGACAGCGCCCCCCGGTTGACAGTGTCCGCCGGGTGACGGGTGTCCGCCGGGTGACGGGTGTCCGCCGGGTGACGGGTGTCCGCCGGTTGACGGGCGCGGCCGTTGTCGGGTCAGGCGACCAGGCCGGCACGGAAGCCGGCGGCCACCGCATGGGCCCGGTCCCGGGCACCCAGCTTGCGGAACAGCCGGCGGGCGTGGGTCTTCACGGTGTCCTCGGAGACGAACAGCTCCCGGCCGATCTCGGCGTTGCTCTTGCCCTCGGCCATGCCGAAGAGCACCTGCAGCTCCCGCTCGGTGAGCCCCACCGGGTTCCGGGCCGTCCGCCCCGTCGACCCGGGCCGCTGCCGGCTTGGCGTCGCCTCCCCCTGGGTGCCCTCCTCGGCGGCCTCGCCCTCGTCGTCCCCCCGCTGCACGGGTACCACGCCGGGGCTGCCGGCCGGGTTCTCACCCGGCCTCGACTGGGTAGGCCCGGTGCCGGCAGCCGGCGGCGGCGCGGCCGTCGGGCCCCGGCCGTCGACCCGGGTCGAGCCGCCGACGGTCGCGGTGTCCCGGACCGGATCGGTCACCCGGCTACGGGTCGCCCGACCAGGTACGGAGAGCAGCAGCAACGCCTTGGTCACCGCGCTGGTCAGATCGTGGTCGGTGCCCTGGATCAGGCCCCGGGCTCCGGCGCTGATGGTGGCCGCCGCCGCCTCCGCCTCCTCGGCACCGAGCAGCAGCACGGCGGCCTGCGGGGCACGGGCGAGCACCCGGCGGACGAAGCCGGCGCTGTCCGGTCGGGTAAGCGCCGTGTCGGCCAACACCACGTCCGCCGGCCGCTCGGCGAGCCGCAGCATCGCCTCGGAATCGGAGACGGCGGTCCGGACGATCGAGGTCAGGCCGAGACGCGCCGCGGCGGCGATCAGATGCTGGGCGGCGAGCGGTGTCCGAACGCACACGAGAACGGTACGCACTGTGTCTCCTCTCCGCACACGAGCAGACCATGGCGGGGTCGCCTCGGGAGGAGGTTCCCGGCAATCCTCCCAACTTTTCGGACTTATCGGTCATATGCCGCAAGTCGTTTCGGGTTTTCGATCACAGACGTGTGAGTGGTGAGTCATTCGGGTACCGGTGGTGTCAAGCCGGGGACGGTGCGCCAGCGCGGCCCGCCGCCCGGGGCCCGGCAGAAGGAACGCGCGGTGCCGCGCGGAAGGAGGGGTGCTGATGTCCAACGTACGTAGACTGCCCGGACCCATCGTCGATCTGTGGGACTGGCAGCGACTCGGCTCCTGCCGAGGACGGGACAGCGCCCAGTTCTTCCACCCCGACGGTGAACGTGGCTCGTCCCGCCTGCGGCGCGAGTCCGGTGCCAAGTCGGTCTGCCGGGCCTGCCCGGTCCGCGCCGAGTGCGCCGCGCACGCCCTGTCGGTGCGCGAGCCGTACGGCGTCTGGGGCGGGTTCAGCGAGTCCGAGCGGCTGCGCCTGCTCGCGATGGGCTGGGAGGACCTGGCCGACCGCCGGCACGCGCGGGTCGACGTCGCCCGGCTGGAGGCCCGCCTCGGCAGCGCCCACAAGTCGACCGTGCCGGCCCAGGCCACGCTGCCCGGCCAGTCCTCGCTCGCCAACGCGGCACCGCTGCCGGGCCCGACCCCACTGCCCAACCAGGCCACGCTGCCCAACCAGGCCAACCTGTCAGGCCAGGCCACCGTGCCCAGCCAGCGCAGCGTCGCCTGACCGACCACCCACCCGCCCCACCTGTAAGGAAGGGCACCTTGTTAACGCCTTCGGTAGAGAAGGGAACCCCTCTCACCGCAGGCCGTTAACAAGGGGCCCTTCCTTGCGTCCAGGGTTGCCGGCGCTGGACTCGGTCCGAACCCACCCCGCCCGTCCGGTGGCGGGTGACGCCTGCCAGGATCCGGCGGATGCGGATCGACATCGCGGCACCAGACCTGCTCTGGGCACGTTGGGGCGCGCTCGCCGCCGCCCTGACCGCCCTCGGCCACCCCGATGTGTACTGGTGTGACGCCGACGGCGCCCACCATGACGACCACGGCGGCAACTGGGCCCGGTTGGTGCTCGTCGAGGGTGGCCGGGCGGTCCTCTTCGGCTACGACCACGAGTACAGCGACACCGCCGGCCTGAGTCCACCCCTGGACCTGCTCGCCGGGGCGCCCGGCTGGCTGCCCTGGCCGGAGCTGGTCCGGCACGCCGCCGACGACCAGCTCGGCTACGTCTACTGGTACGACGGCGGCCACTGGTCCCGGGTGCCGTACCCCGAGTCGCAGGTGGCCGACGGCCTGCCGGAGACCGCCGGTGCCGTCCTCGACGATGCCCGCGCCCGGCAGGAACTGGGCGAAGTGGTCTTCTCCTGGGGCGGTCACCAGCCGGCGGACCTCCCGACGGAGCGGGCCGAGGTGGCGGTGGCGGCCGGTCGCCTGCTCGACGCCGCTGCCGGCGGCGTACTCGACGGGGTGGTGCTGGCCGGGCTACTCGGCCGGATCGATCCGACCGGCCCGGCTGACGGCGGACCTGGGGCGACCGGCCCGGCCGACAGCGGACCTGGGGCGACCAGCCCGGCCGACAGCGGACCTGGGGCGACCGGCGGGGTTGACCTGGCCGCCGGTCTCGCGGTGGCCGCCCGCGCCGGGCTCCGGGCGGACGGTGTCCGGCCGGTGGTGCCGGCGGCGGCCGGGCCTCCACCCCGGCGGATCCGGCGGCTCAGCGAGGACCAGCACGACCGCCTGGTATGGACGGCGATGCGGCAGGCCGAGGAGACCCCCCGCCCGGTCCCCGCGCCCACCCCGGAGCTGACCGCGCTGATCGAATGGGCCCGCGATCGCGCCCCGTCCACGCTGTCCTTCCAGGTCACCGACACCTCACTGAGCCAGCACCGGGACGGGGCGACACCCGCTGGCCGGCCCGGCGACGACGACTGGGCGGCCTTCCGAAAGGCCGGTGACCTGGTCCGTCGGCTCCGGCAGGCCGAGGCCGACCCGGCGTACGGCTGCTGGATCTTCCTCCGCGTCGCCGCCAGCGCCGACGGGGTCACCGTGACCCGGTGCTACGACTCGTGGCCCCGCTGGATCCCGCACGAGGACCGGGGCGGGCCCTGGCGCAGCCACCTGCGACCCGAGGTGGAGCGTCGGGCGGCGGCCTACCGACCGGCCTGGTCGGTGCTGCTGGATCCGGAGGTCGCCTACCTCGGCCCGCCGCCGCCCTTCGACACACTCCCCGTCGACTGAACCGGCCAGCCGCCCCGCTACTCGGCCGGGCTTGTCGGCCGGCCTGGTTCGGCGGCCTGGTTCGTCGGCCTGGCCCATCGGCCTGGCCCGTCGGCCTGGCCCGTCGGCCTGGCCCGTCGGCCTGGCCCGTCGGCCTGGCCCGTCGGCCTGGCCCGTCGCTTGGTCCGGCGGCCCGGCCCGGCGCTTGGTCCGTCCGCGTCGGTTGGTCCGTCGGTTGGTCAGCGCCCGCCGGCTGGCCTGGCCGGTTGGCCTGCCCGTCGCTCGGACCGTCCGCGTCGGCTGGTCCCTCGGATGGTTCGTCGGCTGGTCCGTCGGATGGTCAGCGGACGGTCACCCGGACCGTGTGCCAGCCGGTGGCCCCGTCCGGGGCGACCGGCCGGCGACGCTCGG
Organism: Micromonospora yangpuensis; assembly: GCF_900091615.1. Taxonomy (NCBI): domain Bacteria; kingdom Bacillati; phylum Actinomycetota; class Actinomycetes; order Micromonosporales; family Micromonosporaceae; genus Micromonospora; species Micromonospora yangpuensis. The sequence goes on from NZ_FMIA01000002.1 coordinate 5,624,566, forward strand.
TCTGGGTCTCCCCGGCGCTGTCGGTGGCCCGTACCTGCAGGGTGTGCTCGCCCACGGTGGCCGTCCAGCGCCACGACCACTGCACCCAGGTGTCCACCGACACGGCCGGGGCCAGCTCCGCCTCCTGCCACTGACCCTCGTCGAGGCGTACCTCCACCCGGCTGATGCCCCGGTGCTGCGCCCAGGCCACCCCCGCCACCGTCACCTGTCCGGCGGTAAGCCGGTTGCGCGGGCGGGGCGTGTCGATGCGCGACTGGGTCTTCACCGGCCCCTGCGCCGACCAGCCCCGCGGCACCCAGTACGCGTCGAAGTCGGCGAAACTGGTCAGCTCCAGCTCGGTGACCCACTTGCAGGCCGAGACGTAGCCGTACAGGCCCGGCACCACCATCCGGACCGGAAAGCCGTGCTCGACCGGCAACGGCTCGCCGTTCATCCCCACCGCCAGCAGCGCGTCCCGCCCGTCGCGTAGCACCGCGGTCGGGGTGCCGCAGGTCCATCCGTCGACCGAGCGCCCCACCACCTGGTCCGCACCCTGCTCCGGTTGCGCCTCGTCGAGCAGCTCCCGGATCGGCACCCCGAGCCACCGGGCGTTGCCGACCAGGTCCCCACCCACCTCGTTGGAGACGCAGGCCAGGGTGACGTACCGCTCGACCATCGGTCGGGCCAGCAACTCGGCGAAGCTCAACTCGATCGGGTTGCGGACCCGGCCGTGGATACGCAGCCGCCAGGTGTCCGGGTCGACCTGCGGCACCACCAGCGCGGTGTCGATCCGGTAGAACCCGATGTTCGGCGTGACGTAGGGGGCGAGTTGCGGCACCGACAGGTCCGCTCCCGCCGGTACCGCCGGCGCGGGCCCCACCGGCGCCGGTAGCACCACCGCCGCCCGGGCCTCCGACACCCCCCGCTGGCCGGCCAGCCACCGCCCGGCGAGCCCACCGACGGTCGCCGTGCCGATCAGCCAGCCCGCCCCGGTCAGGAAACGCCGCCGCCCCTCCACCGACATTCCCGCCGGGGCGGCCGGGGTCGCCGCGTCCGGTGGGGGTGCTGTCGCCGGTGACGAGGTCATCGCCGGTGGAGGTGTCGCCGTCGGTGACGATGTCGCCGCAGGTGGAGGTGCTGTCGCCGGTGGGGGTGCTGTCGCCGGTGGGGACCAGGGCCAGGGGTCGGGTTGCAGCGGGCCGGCGATCAGCAGCCAGAGCGCCAGCGCGCCGAGCCCGCCGCCGAGCAACGACGGCAGCGCGTCGGCCGGGCCCGCACCGGCCCGGGCCACCGCCGCGCCCACGCCGAGGGCGGCGAACACCCCGATGCCGGCGAGGCCGGCCACCAACCACCGGACCGCCAACACCCCGATCAGCGCGGCGAAGACGCCGAGCAACAGCGCCGTCCCCACCAACAGAGCGATCTTGTCGTACGTGCCGAAGAGCGCGATGCCGAACTGTTTCGCCGGCTCAGGGACGTGGTCCACCACCAGGCCCCCGACCGCGACCAGCGGAGCCGACCGGGGACCGGTGACCACCGCCACCAGTTCCGCCGAGCCGATCGCCACGACGGCGGCGGTGATCCCGGCCAGGGCCGCGTACCCGCGGGAGATGACAGTCACCCGACCGAGTCTGACCCACACTCCGCCGAGCGTCGACTCCCCGGAACGGCCGGTGATGACCCGCTCGCCCCGGTCACCGCGCCCCTGGTCCGCAACCGACCAGATTCTGGCCCATCCGAGAGCTGGACCAGGCAGCGGCGACCCGGCCCGGTGAGAGCCGCCCTGATCCGTCGAACGCCCCGACCCCCGCCGTCGTTTCGCGGCTGAGGCGCGTTGCTGTCTCCGTACCCGACCGGCTTGGAGATCTTGGACACTTACCGTTCTATTTGGACGGTAAGTGTCCAAGATTCACCTCGGGGCCCGCTTCGGGCGGTGACGAGGGTACGTGCGTCGGTGGGGTGGCCGGGCAATAGAGCGGTTCTGCACTGATTTGCCCCTTTTTTTACGCTTATGGGGTCTCTGCGCAACAAGAGTGACCTGGAAGAAGCCGGCCGCTGGAGGGGCACTTTGCTTCCAAGATCTTTGCACCGCCCGCCCGCGGTGCAAGGAAGGGCCCCTTCCTAACCGGATGAGCGTTAAGAAGGGGCCCTTCCTTGCACCTGCGGCGGGTGTTGGGTGCCGGGGTGCGGGTGGATCAGAAGCCGGGGCCGTGCTGGTGGCCGTGGCCGTGCGAGTGGCCGTGGCCACCGGCGGCGGCCGGCTCGGCCTTCTCCGGCTTCTCCACGACCAGGCTCTCGGTGGTCAGCAGCAGCCCGGCGATCGAGGCGGCGTTGGTCACCGCGTTGCGGGTCACCTTCACCGGGTCGATGATGCCGGACTTGGCCAGGTCGACGTAGGAGCCGTTGGCGGCGTCGAGACCCTGGCCCCACTTCTCGCCGACGACCTTCTGCACCACGACGTAACCGTCCTGGCCGGCGTTCTGCGCGATCCAGCGCAGCGGCTCGACCAGCGACTTGCGCACGATCGAGACACCGACCTTCTCGTCACCGGTGAAGCCGAGGTCGTCGTCGAGCACCGGCAGGATCTGCGCGAGCGCGGCACCGCCGCCGGGCACCGTACCCTCCTCGACCGCGGCCTTGGTCGCGGCGATGGCGTCCTCGATGCGGTGCTTGCGCTCCTTCATCTCGACCTCGGTCGCCGCACCCACCTTGATGACCGCGATACCGCCGGAGAGCTTCGCCAGCCGCTCGCCCAGCTTCTCCCGGTCCCAGTCGGAGTCCGAGGCCTCGATCTCCTTGCGGATCTGGGCGACCCGGTCGCTGACCTCGCTGGACTGGCCGCCACCATCGACGATGGTGGTGGTCTCCTTGTCGACCACGATGCGCCGGGCGGAGCCGAGCGCCTCCAGGCCGACCTGGTCCAGCTTGTAGCCCAGCTCGGGGGCGACCAGCTCGGCACCGGTGGCGATCGCCAGGTCCTGGAGCATCGCCTTGCGGCGGTCGCCGAACCCGGGGGCCTTGACCGCGCAGACCTTGACGGTCTTGCGGATGGCGTTGACCACCAGGGTGGAGAGCGCCTGCCCGTCGACGTCCTCGGCGATGATCAGCAGCGGCTTGCTGTCGGAGAGGACCTTCTCCAGCAGCGGCAGCAGCTCCTCGATCGCGGAGATCTTCTGCGTGGTGATCAGGATGTACGCGTCCTCCAGGACGGACTCCTGCGACTCCGCGTCGGTGACGAAGTTGGGCGAGATGAAGCCCTTGTCGAACTGGAGCCCCTCGGTGACGTCCAGCTCGGTGTGCAGGGCGGAGCCCTCCTCGACGGTGATGACACCGTCGCGGCCGACCCGCTCCATCGCCTCGGCGATCAGCTCACCGATGGTGGAGTCCTGCGCGGAGATGGTCGCGACGTGCGCGATCGACTTCTTGTCGTCGACCTCCACGGCACGCTCCAGCAGCGCCTCGGAGACCTTCTGGGCGGCAGCGTCGACGCCACGCTTGAGCCCGATCGGGTTGGCCCCGGCGGTCACGTTGCGCAGACCCTCGCGGATCATCGCCTGCGCCAGCACGGTCGCGGTGGTGGTCCCGTCGCCGGCGACGTCGTTGGTCTTGGTCGCCACCTCCTTGACCAGCTGCGCGCCCAGGTTCTCGTACGGGTTGGTGAGCTCGATCTCCTTGGCGATGGTCACACCATCGTTGGTGATCGTCGGCGCACCGAATTTCTTGTCCAGGACGACGTTGCGCCCGCGCGGGCCGAGAGTGACCTTGACCGCGTCAGCGAGGGCGTTGACACCGTGCTCCAGCAGGTGTCGGGCGTCGTCCGAGAAGCTCAGGATCTTCGCCATGAATGTCCCTTCGAAGCGTGCTGCCCCGGCCCGGCGAGCCGGACCGGGGCAGCGACACTGATTCGGTTGGTTACTTCTCGATGACCGCGAGGACGTCGCGGGCGGAGAGCACCAGGTACTCCTCGCCGGCGTACTTGACCTCGGTGCCGCCGTACTTGGAGTAGAGGACGGTGTCGCCGACCTGCACGTCAACCGGGATCCGGTTGCCGCTGTCGTCGACCCGGCCCGGGCCGACGGCCCGGACGACGCCCTCCTGGGGCTTCTCCTTGGCGGTGTCGGGGATCACGATGCCGGACGCCGTCGTGGTCTCGGCCTCGTTCGCCTGGACCACGATGCGGTCCTCGAGCGGCTTGATCGCAACCTTGGTCGCGGTAGTCACGGGCATACCCTCCTGGGGTATTGGTTTCGTAGCCGGTCGAGAATCCGACCAGCGTCAATCTGCCTCATGCCACCGGGCGGGACCGTCGTCGCGGGTGCCGGTCCGCCTGGCGTGAGCACCCGTGCCGGGAAGGCCCGGGAGCTGGCACCCTCATGGCGAGAGTGCTAATCGCAGGTTATTCCTCGGCTAGCACTCCGTCAAGGAGAGTGCCAATCCGCCACGGTCGTGTCCGCCACTGTTCCCCCGCCGGCCACCCGCTGCGGAGATCCGAGGACCGGGCCCGGCAACGGTGGGAATCGGCGACGGCCGGCTCGGCGGTCATGGGACAGCCCGCGACAATGGCCGGGTGGATCTGGAACAGCTCGCCGCGCTGCGTACCCCCGAGGGGTCGGCGGCACTGGCCACGGCCGCGCGACTGGCCGGCGGTGACCCGCTGCGCGCGGCGGGTGCGCTGCGGGCCACCGGCGTACCCGCCGGGTTGGCCGCCGCCGCGCTGACCCAGGCGGAGCTGCGCCGCCGGGCGGTCGGCAAGTTCGGCCCGGTCGCCGCCGGGATGTTCTTCACCCGGGCCGGTCTGGAGCAGGCCACCCGGTCGGTAGTCGCCCGACGACGGGCCGAACGGTTACGGGCCGTCGGGGTGGACACCCTGGCCGATCTGGGGTGCGGCCTCGGTGCCGACGCGCTCGCCGCCGCCCGTGCCGGCATCCGGGTGTACGGCGTGGAGGCCGACCCGCTCACCGCCGCGCTGGCCGCCGCCAACGCCGAGGCCGCCGGGCTGGCCGACCTGTTCACCGTGACCTGCGGCGACGCCACCGCCTTCGACGTGTCCGGGGTGGACGCGGTCTTCTGCGACCCGGCCCGTCGGCGGGCCGGCACCGGCCGACGGATCTTCGACCCGAACTCCTACTCGCCGCCCTGGGACTTCGTCACCGGTCTGGCGCACCGGGTGCCGAACACGGTGGTCAAGGTGGCCCCCGGCCTCGACCACGCGCTGATCCCGGCCGACGCGGAGGCGGAGTGGGTGAGCGTCGACGGCGACCTGGTCGAGGCCGCCCTCTGGTGTGGCCCGCTGGCCCACCTCCCCCGCCGCGCCACCCTGCTGGGTAAGGAAGGGCCCCCTGTTAACGCATACGGTCGAGAAGGGCACCCTTCTCACCCCAGCGAGCGCGAGGCCGCGCGGCAGCACGGCGGGGGCGAGGCCGCGCGGCAGACGGTGCACCAGTTGGGCGGTAGCGGCATGGCGGAGGCGGCGGTCGGGCCGGTACGGCGGTTCCTCTACGACCCGGACCCGGCGGTGGTCCGCGCCCACCTGGTCGCCGAACTCGGCGCCGAACTGGATGCCACGCTGGCTGACCCGAGCATCGCCTACCTGTACGCCGACACCGCCACGGTGACCCCGTTCGCCCGCTGCCTGGAGGTGACCGACGTGCTGCCGTTCTCGTTGAAACGGCTGCGTGCGCTGCTGCGGGAGCGACGGGTCGGCCGGGTGGAGATCCTGAAGCGTGGTTCCGCGTTGGAGCCGGAGCAGCTCCGCCGCGATCTGCGGCTCACCGGGGACCAGCCGGCGAGCCTGGTGTTGACCCGGGTGGCAGGTGCCCCGACCACCCTGTTGTGCCGCCCAGTGACCTGACCGGCGACCCAGGGTTGATCGCGCCGGGATGACATCCATGCTGCCCTTCCCATCACTCCCGGGATGGCGCACCCCCGGCTTTGATCCACTCGGTTGGGACGACATGGCGGTATCCGGGCCCGGCTGACCCCGCCATATCGCCCCAACCGAGTGGATCAACCGGCCACGCCACCCGCCGGGCGCGCCACCCGCCGGGCGGGTCGATCGAGGCGGAATCGGCGAGCGGCGGCAGGTCCACCGGTCTAGCCTGTCGGGCATGGCGGGACAGGGCACCCCGGCGACGGCGCTGCTGACCCGGCGGCGGATCGCTCACCGCACCCACGCGTACCGGGTCGCGCCGGATGCGCCGAACTACGGCGCGGTGGTCGCGCGGGCCCTCGGGGTGCCACCGGAGCGCCTGTTCAAGACCCTGGTCACCGAGGTCGACGGCGCGCTGGTGGTGGCGGTCGTACCGGTCACCGGCGAGCTGAGCCTCAAGGCCCTCGCGGCGGCGGTGGGCGGCAAGCGGGCCGGGCTGGCCGAGCGTACGGTCGCCGAGCGGGCCACCGGTTACGTGCGTGGCGGGATCAGTCCGCTCGGCCAACGCAGGCAGCTGCCCACGGTGGTGGACTCCTCCGCGCTGACCTTCGACACGGTCTACGTCAGTGCCGGCCGGCGCGGGCTGCAACTCGAACTCGCCCCCGCCGACCTGGTCGCCCTCACCGGGGCCACCATCGCCCCGCTCGGCTGACCGTCGCCCAGGGCCACCATCGCCCCGCCCGGCTGACCGTCGTCCAGGGCCACCAACGCCCCGCCGGGCAGCCGGGCAGCCGCCAGCGCCCCGCCCGGCAGCCAGGCAGCCGGCAACGCCCCGCCCGGCAGCCATCTACACCCCGCTCAGCTGACCGCAGCCAAGGCCGCCAGCGCCCCACGGCATGGCCCCCACGCTCCGGCCGGCCCGGTCGGGGGCCTGAGCAGGGCGCCGCGACGCCGGGAGCGACCCGGTTAGCTGGGTGGTTTCCGGGGCACGGCGGTGGCGTTGCTGAATTGTTACCGCCGCCAACAAATTCATGACCTCGGCGGTCTTGTGCGTGACGTGTGACGCGAAATACGTTGCCGGACACAACAAACCACACCCGGCAACCCCACCCCCGAAAGGAACCCCGCAGATGCGCAGAGGGATCCTCACCATCGCCGCCGTGGGCCTACTCGCCACCGGCGGTCTCACCGCCTGTGGCGACGACTCCGGCGACACCGAGGCCGGCGGCAACGAGAAGAAGCCGAAGATCGGCGTGATCCTGCCGGACAGCAAGTCCTCCGCCCGCTGGGAAACCGCAGACCGCAAGTTCCTCCAGGCCGCCTTCGAGGCCGCCGGTGTTGATTACGACATCCAGAACGCGCAGAACGACAAGAACGCCTTCCAGACCATCGCCGACCAGATGATCACGCAGGGGGCGACCGCCCTGATGATCGTCAACCTGGACTCCGGCACCGGCAAGGCCGTGCTGGACAAGGCCAAGGCGCAGGGCGTGGCGACCATCGACTACGACCGGCTCACCCTGGGCGGCTCCGCGCAGTACTACGTCAGCTTCGACAACGAGGCCGTCGGCAAGCTCCAGGGTGAGGGCCTGAGCAAGTGCCTGGCCGACCAGGGCACCAAGAACCCGGTCATCGCCTACCTGAACGGCTCGCCTACCGACAACAACGCCACCCTGTTCAAGAACGGGTACGACTCGGTGCTCAAGCCGAAGTTCGACTCCAAGGAGTTCGTCAAGGGCCCCGAGCAGTCGGTGCCGGACTGGGACCCGGCCCAGGCGACCACGCTGTTCGAGCAGATGCTGACCCAGACCAGCGGCAAGATCGACGGGGTGCTCAGCGCCAACGACGGCCTCGGCAACGCGGCCATCTCGGTGCTGAAGAAGAACAAGCTCAACGGCAAGGTGCCGGTGACCGGCCAGGACGCCGACCTGCAGGGTCTGCAGAACATCCTCGCCGGCGACCAGTGCATGACCGTCTACAAGGCGGTCAAGCAGGAGGCCGACGCCGCGGCCGAGCTGGCCATCGCGGTGGCCAAGGGTGAGCGGAAGGAAACCGGGCAGACGGTCAAGGACCCGGAGAGCGGTCGGGACGTTCCCGCCCGGCTGCTGGAGCCGAAGCTGATCTACAAGGAGAACGTCAAGGACGTGGTGGCCGACGGCTACGTCGAGAAGGACAAGCTCTGCGCCGACTCGTACGCCAAGCTCTGCGCCGACGCCGGCATCAGCTGACCGTACGCCCAGCCTCGCACCGAGGCTGACCGTACGCCCAGCCTCGTACCGGGGCTGACCACCCTTCGACGCAGCGCCGCCCGGCACGGTCACCCCGTGCCGGGCGGCGCCCCGCCGGAGGGCTCTGGAAGACCTCCCCTCCGTGACGAAGGAGACCCCCGTGTCCGCGACCCCCCTGCTGGAGCTACGCGGGATCGACAAGAGCTTCGGTCCCGTCCAGGTCCTGCGTGACGTCGCCCTCTCCGCCCACGCCGGGGAGGTGACCGCACTGGTCGGCGACAACGGCGCCGGTAAGTCCACGCTTGTCAAGTGCATCAGCGGCATCTACCCCACCGACGCCGGCGAGTTCCTCTTCGACGGCCGGCCGGTGAGCATCAACAGCCCTCGGGACGCCGCCGGGCTGGGCATCGAGGTCGTGTACCAGGATCTCGCGCTCTGCGACAACCTCGACATCGTGCAGAACATGTTCCTCGGTCGGGAGAAGCACAGCGGTCTGGTGCTCGACGAGCCGACCATGGAACAGATGGCCGCCGAGACCCTCGCCGGACTGAGCGTCCGGACGGTCAAGTCACTGCGTCAGCACGTCTCCAGCCTCTCCGGCGGGCAGCGGCAGACCGTGGCGATCGCCAAGGCGGTGCTCTGGAACAGCAGGTTGGTGGTCCTGGACGAGCCGACCGCGGCGCTCGGCGTGGCGCAGACCGCCCAGGTGCTGGAGCTGGTCCGCCGGCTGGCCGACAACGGCCTGGCCGTGGTGCTCATCTCGCACAACATGAACGACGTCTTCGCCGTCTCCGACCGGATCGCCGCGCTCTACCTCGGCCAGATGGTCGCCCAGGTCAGGACCACCGACATCACCCACTCCCAGGTGGTCGAACTGATCACCGCCGGCCGCTCCGGCAACCTCGGGCTCACCGCCGACGCGGCCCCGGGCGGCAACGGCACCGGCGCCCAGCCCGTCGCCACGAACCCAGGAGCCACGCGATGACCACCACCGTCGTCAAGCAGGAAGGCCCGGCGGCGGTCACCCCCGCACCGACCGTCGGCGCCCACGTCCGCAACTACCTGAGCCGGGTACGCGGTGGCGACATCGGCGCGCTGCCCGCCGTACTCGGGTTGGTGGTGCTCTGCACCGTCTTCTCGATCATGCGTCCCACCTTCCTCACCGCGGGCAACTTCGCGAACCTCTTCACCCAGGGCGCGGCGGTCACCCTGATCGCGATGGGGCTGGTCTTCGTCCTGCTGCTCGGTGAGATCGACCTCTCCGCCGGCTTCGCCAGCGGGGTCTGCGCGGCGATCCTGGCAAACGTCGCTACCGTGCTCGGCTACCCCTGGTACGTGGCGGCGCTGGCCGCCGTCGCCACCGGCGTGGTGATCGGCACCGTCCTCGGCTTCCTGGTCTCCAAGATCGGGATCCCGTCCTTCGTGGTCACCCTCGCCGGCTTCCTGGCCTTCCAGGGCATCGTGCTGCTCCTGATCGACCAGGGCAGCAACATCGCGGTACGCGACGACGTGCTGATCGCCATCGCCAACCGCAACCTCACCCCGCTGCTCGGCTGGGTGCTGTTCGCGGTGGCGGTCGCCGGGTACGCGGCGGTGCAGCTCAACCGGTACCGCAGCCGGGCCGCCCGGGGTCTGGTCACCGACCCGATGCCGGTGGTACTCGCCCGGATCGGGGCGGTGGCGCTGGTCCTCGGCATCGCCGTGTTCATCCTCAACCAGGAGCGCAGCCGCAACGTCCTGGTCACCTCGCTCAAGGGCGTGCCGATCGTGGTACCGATCATCGCGGTGCTGCTGATCTTCTGGACCTTCGTGCTCCAGCGCACCAGCTACGGACGGCACGTCTACGCCGTCGGTGGCAACAAGGAGGCGGCGCGCCGGGCCGGCATCAACGTGGACCGGATCCGGATCTCGGTCTTCATGATCTGCTCCGGGATGGCCGCCGTCGGCGGTATCGTGGCCGCGAGCCGGGCCAACTCGGTCGACCCCAACACCGGCGGAAGCAACGTGCTGCTCTACGCCGTCGGCGCGGCGGTGATCGGCGGCACCAGCCTCTTCGGTGGCAAGGGCCGGGTGCTCGACGCGGTGCTCGGCGGTGCGGTGGTCGCCGTCATCGACAACGGCATGGGTCTGCTGGGCTACAGCGCCGGGACGAAGTACGTGGTGACCGGGGTGGTGCTGCTGCTCGCCGCGAGCGTCGACGCGCTGTCGCGGCGCCGCTCGGCCGCCACCGGCACCCGCTGACCACCGGCGAACCCGAAAGTACCCCAGAGCGATGCGCACCGGACCAAGTCAGGACGAGATCCGTCGACAGAACCTCGGTGCCCTGCTGCGGTACGTGCACGTCCACGGCGCGACCAGTCGAGCCGAGCTGACCAGCCGGTTGGGCCTGAACCGCAGCACCATCGGCGCGCTCACCGCCGACCTGGCCGGGGCCGGGCTGGTCAGCGAGGGAGCGCCCAAGGAGACCGGCCGGGCCGGACGACCGTCGCTGGTCGTCCGGCCCGAGTCGGCCCGGGTCTACGCGTACGCGTACTCGATCGAGACGGACCGGCTGCGGGCCGCGCGGGTCGGTCTCGGCGGTGAGCTGCTCGACCGCCGGGAGCTGGACCGACCACCCGGCCTGCTCGTCGACGAGGTCGTGCCGCTGCTCGCGGCGGCGGTCAAGGAGATGCAGCAGAGCGTGCCGGCGGGCTCGATCCGGGTCGGTACCGGGGCGGCGGTCTGCGGGATGGCCCGCCGCGACGACGGGCTGGTCCGGCTCAGCCCGCACACCGGCTGGTCGGACGAGTCGCTGACCACCCGGCTCCGCGACGAACTCGGCGGCGGCCTGCCCGTGGTGACCGGCACCATCGCCGACCTGTCCGCCCTGGCCGAGCACGTCCGGGGCGTCGCGGCCGGCTACCACAACGTCATCTACCTGTACGGCGACGCCGGGATCGGCGCGGGCATCATCGCCGGCGGCCGGCGCATCACCGGCCACGGTGGACACGGCGGCGAGGTCGGCCACATGGTGGTCAACCCCGGCGGCCGGGTGTGCAGCTGCGGTTCCCGGGGCTGCTGGGAGACCGAGGTCGGCGAACTGGCCCTGCTGCGGGCCGCCGGCCGCGCCGGCCTCTCCGGCCAGGCCGCGGTGCTGGCCGTGGTGGACCCGGCGGCCCGCGGCGACGCCAACGCCCAGTCCGCGGTACGTCAGGTAGGCGACTGGCTCGGCTTCGGCGTCGCCAACCTGGTGAACATCTTCAACCCGGAGTTGGTCATCTTCGGTGGCACCATGCGCGACCTCTACCTCGCCGCGGCGGCGCAGGTCCGCAGCCGGTTGAACTCCAACGCGCTGGCCGCCTGCCGGGAACACGTCCGGCTGCGCACCCCGAAGCTCGGTGACGACGGCGCGTTGATCGGCGCCGCCGAACTCGCCTTCGAACGGCTCCTCACCGACCCGCTCGACGTGGGTTGACACCCGATCGCCGGACGCTGAACCTCTCGGCCCTCTGGTGCGTACCACTGGGCGGACGGCAGCCGGCGGCTGCCCGGACACCCCGCGTTTCGGTCCGGACCGAGGAGGCACCGCAGACATGGCACCGCTGGAATCCGCACACCGTCGGCCAGGACACCGGACCCACCGGGTGGCGGTGCTTCTCATCGCGCTCGTGGCGGGCATCGCTGTGCTACCCGGGGTCGCGGTCGCCGTACCCGCGCCGCAGCAGGCCCTCAACGCCGCCGACCAGGCCCTACTGGTCGGGGTCCGGCTCGCCGGCCTCTGGGAGATGCCGGCCGGACAGATGGCCGCCGACAAGGGCCAGTCCCCGGTCGTCCGGGAGATCGGCGCCGAGATCGCCAAGCAGCACGAGGAGCTGGACCGGCTCACCGTGGAGGCGGCCAACAAGCTGGGCGCGACGATCCCCTCCGACCCGACGGCCCAGCAGAAGGCCTGGCTGCTGGAGATGCAGAACAACAGCGGGGCCCGCTTCGACCAGATCTTCGTCACCCGGCTCCGGGAGGCCCACGGCAGCATCTTCCCGGTGATCGGCGCGGTCCGGGCCGCCACCCGCAACGCCACCATCCGCAAGCTCGCCGACGACGCCAACAAGTTCGTCTCGGCGCACATGGAGATGCTGGAGCGCACCGGCCTGGTCCGCTGGGAGCAACTGCCGCCCGCCGTGCTGCCCGCCTCGGGCAACGACTCGCTGATCGCACGGGCGTCGGCGAACACCGGCACCGGGATCGGGGTCAGCAGCACCGTGGTCTGGCTGGTCTTCCTGGCCGCCCTGGCCACCGGCGGCATCGCCACCTGGCGGGTGCTACGCCGCAACTGACGAACCGCACGTCACCAGACCACACTCCGGGCCGGGCCCCGGCGCGATTCGGGCGCGCCGGGGCCCGGTCGCGTCCGGGCCAACCGGGCCGGCGGGCCGGGAGCCCGACGGTCAGCGGTCGACCTGGGTGAAGTCCCAGGAGTGTGGCGGGCGGGCCACCAGCCGTGCCGGCGGCTCCGGCAGGCCCCGGGGGCTGCTGCGCCACTTCGAGATCACCACCACCCGGTGGTCGGTGGAGGAGAAGACCTCGCTGGCCACGTGCAGTGGATCGTGCTCGAACTCGGGCAGGGCGGTGTCGCAGACCCAGGTGATCAGGTCGGCGACGCCGTACGGCTCGGCCCGTGCCTCCCACATCCGGACGATCACGTCGGCTCCTCCTCCGTTCACACGCTGACCACGGTCAGTGGCATGGCCGAATCGGCCGGCAGGTCCAGCCGGCTCGGCGCGACACCGGCGGCCACCAGGTGCGAGCCGAGCGCCGCGACCATCGCCCCGTTGTCGGTGCAGAGCTTCGGCCGGGGCACCCGTACCCGGATGCCGTGCCTGGCGGCCCGTTGCTCGGCGAGGGCCCGCAGCCGTGAGTTGGCCGCCACTCCCCCGCCGATGACCAGGGTGTCGATGCCGTGGGTCCGGCAGGCGTCCAGCGCCTTGCTGGTCAGCACGTCGCAGACCGCCTCCTGGAAGGACGCCGCCACGTCGGCCACCGGCACCGGCTCACCGGCGCGCTGCCGGGCCTCGACCCACCGCGCCACCGCCGTCTTCAGGCCGGAGAAGGAGAAGTCGTACCGGTGCGCGGCCAGGTCCTTCGGGGCGGTCAGGCCGCGCGGGAAGCGGATCGCCTCGGCGCTGCCGACGCGGGCCTCCCGGTCGATCGGGGGGCCACCCGGGAACGGCAACCCGAGCAGCCGGGCCACCTTGTCGAAGGCTTCGCCGGCGGCGTCGTCGATGGTCGCGCCGAGCGGGGTGACGCCCCGGGCCAGGTCGTCGACGAGCAGCAGGGACGAGTGCCCGCCGGAGACCAGCAGGGCGATCGCCGGCTCCGGCAGCGGGCCGTGCTCCAGGGTGTCCACGGCGACGTGCGCGGCCAGGTGGTTCACCCCGTACACCGGCTTCTCGGCGGCCACCGCGTAGCCCTTGGCGGCGGCCACCCCGACCAGCAGGGCGCCGGCCAGCCCGGGACCGGAGGTCACCGCGATCGCGTCGATGTCGGCGATGGTCACCCCGGCGGAGGTCAACGCCCGGTCCATGGTCGGCACGATGGCCTCCAGGTGGGCGCGGCTGGCCACCTCGGGCACCACCCCGCCGAACCGGGCGTGCTGCTCCACGCTGGAGGCCAACGCGTCGGCGAGCAGGGTGTGCCCGCGCACGATGCCGACCCCGGTCTCGTCGCAGGAGGTCTCGATGCCGAGGATCAGCGGTTCGTCAGCCATGCCCGTCGGTCCCTTCCCCGGTCGGTGTGGCGACCCGCTGCATGACCAGCGCGTCGGTGTTGCTCGGTTGGTAGTAGCCCCGGCGTACGCCGATCGGCTCGAACCCGTACCGGGCGTAGAGCCGCTGCGCGGGCGCGTTGTCGGCGGCGACCTCCAGCAGCGTGCTGCGGGCGTCCCGGCGGGCCGCCTCGGCGAGCAGCGCCTCCAGCAGGAGCCGGCCCACGCCCCGCCGCTGCGCCCGGCGGCGTACCGCGATGTTCTGCACCCAGGCCTCGTCGGGTGGGGCGACGGCGAGCCCGGCGTAGCCGAGCAGCCCGTCGTCGTCCACGGCGACCAGGTAGTGGTGGCCGTTGGCCAGCTCGCCCCAGAACATCCCGGCCGACCACTGCTCCGGGCCGAAGAGGTCCGCCTCGATCGACAACACCTCGTCGATGTGCCACCAGCGGAACCGGCCCAGGCGTACGCCGGTGGCACTCACGGCAGGACCGGCTTGCGGCTGGCCGCCGCCACCGCGTCCGGGCGGCGCAGGTAGAGCGGGGTGAGGCGCTCACCTTCCGTGCCGGCGCGGATCCGCTCGGCGGCCAGCAGCGCCAACGTGGTGGCGTCCGGGTAGCGCGGCTCGGCGCGTACCGGCAGGCCGAGCGCGTCGGCGTAGCGGTGCGCGCCGTCGCCGGCCGCCAGGCTCACCCCGAGGTCGCGGGCGTGGGCGGCGGCGACGGTGGGGGTGTCCACCGCCGGCCCGGCGATCCGCTCGCCGGTGCCGTCGTAGACCGCCCAGTAGATCTCCCGCCGGCGCGCGTCGCTGGCGGCCAGCACCGGCTCGCCGGTCGCCGCCGGGTGCCCGATGCCGTCCAGCGAACAGACCCCGTAGGTGGGCACGCCGAGCACCTGACCCATGGTGGCGGCGGTGACCAGGCCGACCCGCAGCCCGGTGAACGGCCCGGGGCCGAGCCCGGCGACGATCGCGCCGAGGTCGGCCGGGCGGGCGCCGGCCTCGGCCAGCACCGCGTCGACCTGCGGCGCGAGCAGCTCACCGTGCGCCCGGGCGTCGACCGCACACCGCGACGCCCGGGACGCGACACCGTCCGCCGAGACCTCCACCAGCGCCGCGGTCACCGCGGGGGTCGAGGAATCCACCACCAGTACGAGCACGGCTGCAACCCTAGCCGGCCCACCGCCGCCCCCGGTGACGCCCCACGGCGTTGCCGGGTGGTCAGCCGGCGGAACGGGCCCAGTCGACGGTCGGCAGACCGGCGTCGGCGAGGGCCTTGTTGGTCGCGCTGAACGGACGACTGCCGAGGAACCCGCGCGGATTCATCGGGCTGGGGTGGCCGGCCTCCAGCACCACGTGCTGCGGGTTGCCGACCAGGGTGGCCTTCTTGCGCGCGTACCCGCCCCAGAGCAGGAAGACCACCCGGTGCTCCAGCGCGTCCAGGGCCCGGATGGTGGCGTCGGTGAACTCCTCCCAGCCCTTGCCACCGTGCGAACCGGGCTTGGCCTGACGCACGGTGAGCACGGAGTTGAGCAGCAGCACCCCCTGCGCCGCCCAACCGCTCAGGTTGCCGCTGGTCGGCTTCGGCACGCCCAGGTCCTCGCCCAACTCCTTGAAGACGTTACGCAGCGACGGCGGCACCGCGACGCCGTCGCGCACACTGAAGCTGAGCCCGTGTGCCTGCCCGGCCTTGTGGTAGGGGTCCTGGCCGAGGATCAGCACCCGGCAGTCCTGCGGCGCGCAGAGCCGGTACGCCGAGAAGAGGTCCTCCACCGGTGGGAAGACCGTCTCGGTGGCGTACTCGTCGGCCACGAACCGGCCCAACGCGGCGGTGCCCGCCGGGTCGAGGTGCGGGGTCAGGACGGACTGCCAGGCCTCGGGGAGGTGCGCCGGCAGGTCGAGGGGCGGGACGTCGTCGGGCATGGGCCACCTTTCGCGCGAACGGTTCGGCTACTTCCTACCAGCCGGGTCCGACACCGTTACGCGGGGCGGTTGAGTACCCGTACCCAGGAAATTGGGTTCATCAGCGGATGCGCCGACCGCTCCGAGCTGGCCAAATGGACGGCATGACTCTCCAGGTGCACATCACCGGCTGCGCCTCGTACCTGCCCGGCGAGCCGGTGGGCAACGACGAACTGGTCGGGCTGCTCGGCGACGACGGCAGTTCCGCCGCGGCGGCCGTACGACGTCGGGTGCTCGCCGCCAACGGCATCCGGTCCCGGCACTACGCCCTCGACGCCGCCGGCCGGACCACCATGCTCAACGAGGAACTGGCCGCCGAGGCGGTGCTGCGGGCCGTCAAGTCCAGCGGTCGGGACGTCCGGGAACTCGGTCTGCTCGCCACCGGGACCACCCAGGGCGACGTGCTGGTGCCGGGCTTCGCCTCGATGGTGCACGGTCGGCTGGACGCCGGTCCGCTGGAGACCCTCTCGGCGGCCGGGGTCTGCGCGTCGAGCATGGCCGCGTTCCGGTCGGCGGTGGCCAGTGTCCGCCTCGGTGAGCACGACCTGGCCGCCGTCGTCGGCTCCGAGCTGATCAGCCGGGCCCTCAAGCAGAGCCGGTACGCCGCCGGCGCGTCCGGGCAGCGGGTCGGCTACGACGCCCAGTTCCTGCGCTGGACCCTCTCCGACGGCGCCGGGGCGGTGATCCTCGAACCGGGTCCCCGACCGGACCGACCGAGCCTGCGGGTCGACTGGACCCACCTGGTCTCGCACGCCCACGAGCACGCCACCTGCATGCGCGCCGGGCTGGCCGACCGGCCCGGCGGGCAGCCGGCGGCCGGTGACACCTGGCTGGACCGGGCCACCGCCGCCGAGGCCGAGCAGGCCGGCCTGCTCCGGCTCCGCCAGGACGTACGGGCCCTGCCGGACCTCTTCACCGCCGGCGTCGGCGAGTACGTGCGGCTGGTCCGGGCCGGCCGGTTCGATCCACGCGAGGTCGACCACGTGCTCTGCCACTACAGCTCCGAGCACTTCCGGGCGGACATCTTCCGGCTGCTGCGCGAGGCGGACCTGATGATCGACGAGAAGCGCTGGTTCAGCAACCTGTCCACCCGGGGCAACACCGGCGCGGCGAGCATCTTCGTGATGCTCGACGAGGCGTGGCAGAGCGGGCGGTTCGCGCCCGGCGACCGGATCCTGCTGGTGGTACCCGAGTCCGGCCGGTTCTCGTTCGCCTTCGCCCACCTGACCTGCGTCGGCCCCGCCGACCGTCCGACCCCCACGTCCCGTTCCGGCCGTACCGGGCAGACGGTGTCCGGGGCGACGGTGTCCGGGGCGACGGTGGACCGACCGGTGGCGACCGGCCAGACGGTCGGCCAGACGGGGACGGTCGAGGCGGGCGCGGTCGAGTCGCCGCTCGGGTCGCCTCGGGCCGACGACGACGAGGTCGTCCGGTGGACCGTGCTGGAGCTGGCCGGGGTCTGGGCCGACCTGGAGTCCCGGCTGCGCCGGGTGCCGGTGCTGCGCCGCCTCGACACCGGCACGGCCACCCTGGCCGACTACCGCCGGCTGCTGCTCACCCTGCGCCCCCAGGTGGTGGAGGGCGGCCGGTGGATCTCCCGGGCCGCGTCGAACTTCTCCGAGGAGTTGTTCGAGCTGCGCAGCGCCGCCATGCACCACGCCCTGGAGGAGCACCGCGACTTCCGGCTGCTGGAGGAGGACTTCCAGTCCGTCGGCGGCGACCTCACCGAGATCCGTACCGCGTCGAAGAACGTCGGCTCGGAGGCACTCTCGGCCTTCATGTTCCACCAGGCCAGCCAGCCAGACCCGGTGGACCTGCTGGGCGCGATGTTCGTCATCGAGGGCCTCGGCACGGCCAAGGCGGCACGCTGGGCGGGACAGCTGCGGGAACAGCTCGGGCTCGCCGAGGAGCAGTTGCGTTTCCTGCTCTACCACGGCGCCAACGACGACGACCACTTCGCCGCCCTGCGGGACGTACTCCGCTCGGGGTTGATCGACCGGCCCCGGGCCGAGCGGATCGTCCGGACGGCCCGGGTGGTGGCCCGGCTCTACGCTCTGCAGCTGGAGGAGATCGATGACTGAGCGAACCGGTACCCGCCGGAGGGAACCCTCGGTGTGGCAGGCGATCATGGCCGATCCCACCGTGCCGATCGGCCGGCGCACCCTGGAACTCGTCGTCGCCGACCAGCGGCGCTGGTCGCGGAGCTGGCTCTACCCGTGGGTACGGATCATGTCCCGGCTCGCGGTCACCCTGATCGGCGTGGTGAAACGGCTGCTGCCCTGGCAGCTACGCGCGCACGCCACGATGGACACCCTGTGCGTCTGGTTCCTCCGCCGGTTCGTCTCCCCGGAAGCCGGTGAGCTGCTGATCCGGCACTTCGTGGTGGAGACCCGCCTGCTCAACTTCGTGGTCCGCAACGCGGGCGTACCCGGGCTGCGGGAGGTGGAACTACTCCCGACCAACCTGCGGCAGCTGGGCGACCGGGCGGTGATCGAGCACGACCTCAACGTCTACGACGTGCTGATCGGCCTCGGCGACGCGGCGACCCCCCAGGGCGGACTCCTCCGCTACCTGGACCGACGCGGCGGCCCGCTGGACACCTCGATGCTCACCGTGCCGCCGCTGGACGCCGAGCCCGGCCGGCGTCGCCTGCTCAACCTGGACATCCAGACCGCGCTCTGCCTGATGAACATCCCGTTCGCGCTCTGCCTCACCCGGTCCGAGTACCGCCGGGCGGTGCACTCGATGCGGCTGGACACCTCGCTGCTGGCCCTGCTCACCCAGATCACCGGTGATCCGACGTTCCTGTCCTGGCGGCCGGCCGGCCCGGTGCTGCGGGTCGACTCCACGATCGACGTGCCGCAGGCGGTCTACGAGCACGCGGTGATCTGCGAGTACGCCTTCGCCCGGCTGATCGCCCTGGACACCGAGGTCACCGCGGCACCGACGACCCGCCCCACCCGCCGGCAGCGACCGTCGGAGCCGGGCCTGCGCAGTCGGCCGGTCCACACCCGGCACCGGGGCTGACTCCCGCCGACGGCTGCGGCTGCGGCTGCGGCTAGATCCCGGCTCCAGTACCGCCTCGCGGCCGGTCGGCTACACCGCAACACCCCGTCCGCCTCGGTGTGACCCGGCACGGTGAGGTCGTTGAGTAGGATGGCCTGGTCGATCGGATTGTCGCGGAGGCAGCATGATTCGCACGCTCACCGCCGCTGTGCACCAGGAAGAGGACTGGTACGTCGCCCGCTGTCTGGAGCTCGACGTCGCCAGCCAGGGTGAGACGCTGGACCACGCGCTGACGAACCTACGCGAGGCAGTCGAGGTGTACCTCGACGAGGTCGCCCAACCGACCATCGAAACGACTCCGCTGGTCACCTCGTTCCAGGTCGGTCGGGCGGCGTGAGCCCCGCCCTCGCTGACCTTCCGCTACGGAAGGTCGTAGAGGCCTGAAGAACGCGGGCTTCGACCACGTACGCACAAAGGGCAGTCACGCGGTGTATCGAAACGGTGCCGGGAACGTCGTGGTGGTGCCACAGCACGCAACGATCAAAAGCGGCACTCTGGCGTCGATCCTCCGTCAGGCCGGACTGACGCCGCATGAGTTCATCGGTCTGATCCGCTGACGTCAGGGCACTTGACGCAGTGGTAGGGCTCGCGTCGGCGTCAGGGCAAGTCGCGCAGGCGGTGGGCCCAGTCGCCGCCGACCGGCTCCAGTACCGCCTCGCGGCTGTCGTCGTCGTGCCGGTCGAGGCGGATCCGCAGGTGGGCGTCGGTCAACTGCTCGACCAGACCCTCCCCCCACTCGACCACGGTCACCGAGTCGTCCACCGAGGCGTCCAGGTCGAGATCGTCGATCTCGGCACGGGGGTCGGCCGCGTCGCCCAGCCGGTAGGCGTCGGCGTGCACCAGCGCCGTGCCGCCACCCCGGGCCGGGTCCGCCCGGTGCACCCGGGCGATCACGAAGGTCGGCGAGGTGATGTCGCCGAGCACGCCGAGACCGGCCCCGATGCCCTGGGTCAGCGCGGTCTTACCGGCCCCGAGCGGACCGGTGAGCAGCACCAGGTCGCCGGGGCGCAGCAGCCGGGCGAGCCGGCGGCCGAAGTCGTACGTGTCGGCCGGCGTCGGCAGCCGCACGGCGTCACTCACAGATCCTCCCTGACACTCACAGGTCTTCCTCCGTTCACGACTGCGGGGCTCGCAGGTCCTCAAGGAAGCGTTCCAGCGCGGCGTTCACCTCGTCCGCGTGTTCCAGCATGACGACGTGCCCACTGTCGTTGATCTTGACGTACTCGGCGTGCGGGATGCGCCGGACGATCTCCTCGGAGTGGACCACCGGAGTGATCATGTCCTTGTCGCCGACCACCACCAGCACCGGGGCGCCGGCCAGCGCGGCCAGTGCCGGGTAGCGGGAATGGGTGGCGATGGTCCGCAGGTAGCGGGTCACCGTGTCGGCCGAGGTCCGCGAGTTCATCGTCTCCACGTACGACACCAGCGCGGGGCTGGGGTCAGGGGTGCCGAAGCCGTACCTGCGGGTGAGCAGCCAGGCCACGTTGGAGGTGGAACGACGGGCCTTGTCGATCACCGTGCCGCCGTACCGGGTGGCGTTGCTGACCATGTGCAGCACCGGCGCGCCGACCCGCCCGAGCAGGGCCGGCGCGACCAGTTTGGTCTCGGCCAGCAACCCGCCCGAGGTGGCGATCAGCACGGTGCCGGCCACCCGGTCGGCGAAGAACTCCGGGTAGAGCTCGGCCAACGCCATGATCGTCATCCCGCCGAGCGAGTGGCCGACCAGCACCAGCGGTCCGCTCGGTACGGTCCGGTCGATCACCCGACGCAGGGTCTGGCCGAGCGCGGTCAGGTCGTACTCGCCGCTCTCCAGGCGACCGGAGCGGCCGTGCCCCGGCTGGTCGTACGCGACGATCCGGTGCTCGCCGCGCTCGGCGAGCAGCTTGCGCTGGAAGTGGAAGGTCCCCATGTCCAGGCAGAAGCCGTGCACCAGCACCACTGTCGGGTTGCCCTCGACCGGCCGGGTCGGCTCCACCACCTCCACGTGGATGTCGGTGCCGTCCGGCATCTCCAGCCGGTACGCCTCGTCGTAGCGCAGCTGGTCGAAGACCTCGTCGGCGTACCTGTCGACGGGGTTGGCCTTGAGCCGGCGGACCAGGGCCCGCTCGGTGGCGACGCCGGCGGCGAGCCCGGCGGCGGCCACCCCGACCGCCGCGCCCACCATGCCGGCGACCTTCCCCGCCGCGCTGCGTGGGCGGGGCAGGCGCAGGCGTGGCGTGCTCACGGTCGTTGCCCGTCGTAGCCGCGCGGCACCCGGACCCCGCCGAACCGGGTCACGATCTCGTAGTTGATAGTGCCGACCGCCTCGGCCCAGTCGTCGGCGGTGGGCTCGCCGTCGGCTCCGCTGCCGAAGAGGGTCACCACGTCACCGGCGGCCACCGGGTCGTCGCCGCAGTCGAGGACGAACTGGTCCATGCAGACCCGCCCGGCGATGGTCCGCCGCCGACCGCCGAGCTGCACCGGGCCGACGTTGGAGGCGTGCCGGGGCACCCCGTCGGCGTAGCCGAGCGGCACCACGGCCAGGTTCGTCTCCCGCTCGGTCAGGTAGGTGTGCCCGTAGGAGACCCCCGTCTCGGCGGGCACCCGCTTGGTGAGCATGACCCGGGCCCGGGCGGTCATCGCCGGACGCAGTCCGAAGCGCTCACCGGCCACCGGCGACAGCCCGTAGACGGCGATCCCCGGCCGGACCAGGTCGAAGTGGGTGTCCGGGCGGGTCAGGGTGGCCGCCGAGTTGGCCAGGTGCCGGTAGCGGGGGCGCAGCCCGGCCCGCTCGACCATGGCCAGCCCCTCGTGGAAGACCGCGAGCTGCCGGTCGGTCGTCGGGTGGCCGGGCAGGTCGGCGTAGACGAAGTGGCTCCACACCCCGACCACCTCGACCAGGCCGTCGGCCTGCGCCTTGGCGGCGGCGTCGAGCAGCTCCGGCCAGTCGGCGGTGGTCGCCCCGCCCCGGGACAACCCGGTGTCGATCTTGAGGTGCAGCCGGGCCGGCCGCTCCGCCCGACGGCTCGCCTCGATCATCTCGTCGAGCTGCGCCAGGCTGGCCGCGCCCAGGTCGACCCCGGCGGCCACCCCCTCGTGCAGCGGCAAACCCGGGGCGAGCAGCCAGGCCAGCACCGGCACGTCGAGGCCGGCCCGGCGCAGCGTCAGCGCCTCGTCGAGGGTGCACACCCCCAGCCAGTCCGCCCCGGCGTCGAGCGCGGCGCGGGCGGCCGGGATCATCCCGTGGCCGTACCCGTCGCCCTTGACCACCGCCATCAGCTCGGCGCTGGTACCCGCCCGGAGCTGGGCCACGTTGTCACGGATCGCGTCGAGGTCGACGCGTACCTCGGCCTGCCACATGCCCCCACCTTACGTCCAGCATGATCCCCCAGCCCGCCGGTAAGGAAGGGCCCCCTGTTATCGCTTTCGGTATAGGAAGGGTCCCCTGCAAACAACCACGGGTCAGCCGAGCCCGGCCAGCACCGGGCGCAGCGCCGCCGCCACGTCGGGCGCGGTCACCGGCCCACCCCGGGCCGCGGCACGACCGGCCAGCCCGTGCAGGTACGCCGCCGTCGCCGCGGCCCGGTCCGCCGGCACCCCGGCGGCGAGCAGCGACCCGAGCAGTCCGGCCAGCACGTCACCGGTCCCCCCGGTGGCCAGCGCCGGGCTGCCGGTCGGGTTCACGTACGCCCGGCCGTCCGGCATGCCGATCACCGTACGATCGCCCTTGAGCAGGACCACGGCGTTCATCCAGGCGGCCAGCCGCAGCGTGGCGGCGACCCGGTCGGCGCCCGGTTCCTCGCCGCAGAGCCGGGCGTACTCCCGGTCGTGCGGGGTGACCACGATCGGCGCGTCCCGGCTGCGCAGCTGGTCGGCCATGCCGCCGTCCACCAGCAGGGTGAGCGCGTCGGCGTCGAGCACCACCGGCACCGGCGCGGCCAGCACCGCACGCAGTTCGGCGGCGGCCTCCGCGCCGGTGCCCAAGCCCGAGCCGCAGACCCAGGCCTGCACCCGCCCGGCATCGGCTACCCGCTCGGTGGCGATCACCGACGGGTGCTGGTGGACCACCTCGGCCCGCGCGCTCCCGGCGTACCGGACCAGGCCGGTCGGGCCGGCCAGGGCCCCGCCGACCGAGAGCACCGCCGCACCCGGGTACGTCGCCGAGCCGGTCGCCACCCCCACCACGCCCCGGGTGTACTTCTCGCTCGCCGGGCCCAGCGCCGGCCACCAGTCGCGTACGTCCGTGCCCTCGACCACCTGCAGGGCCGGGGTACCGCGCAGGAACGGCCCGAGCCCGATGTCGACCAGTTCCACCTCGCCGGTCAGCGCGGCGGCCGGCCCGACCACCAGCGCCGGTTTCCACGCGCCGAACGCCACGGTCACGTCGGCGCGGATCGCGTTCGGCCGGCCGGCGGCGGTCAGCGGCACGTCACCGGTGTCCACCGCGACCCCGCTGGGCACGTCCACCGCGACCACGGTCGCCCGGTCACCGTCGCGGCCCAGGTGCCGGGGGAGGCTGGCGGCCAGTTGCTCGGCGGGCTCCCGCAACCCGCCGGTGCCGCCGATGCCCACGATGCCGTCGAGCACCAGGTCGACAGTTGCCGGTGGGCGGTCCACCACCCGGCCACCGGCCAGGCGCAGCGCGGTCAGCCCCTCCGCGTGCGCCCGGGCGGGGTCGAGCAGCAGCGCCGAGACCGCCGCTCCCCGCCGAGCCAGCTGCGCCCCGGCGAACAGGGCGTCACCGCCGTTGTCACCGGAGCCGACCAGCAGCAACACCCGACCGCCGTACACCCCGCCCCGGTCGGCCAGCAGCAGCGCGCAGCGGCGGGCCAGGCCGGTCGCCGCCCGGCGCATCAGGGTGCCCGCCGGCAGGGTGGCCATCAGCTGTGCCTCGGCCGCCCGTACGTCGGCCACCCGCCACACCGGTCTCATGCCTGTGCTCCCGTCCGGTCCAGAATCGTGCGGTCCGCCGGTCAGCGTTCCGCTACCACCGCCGTCCCTCGGTCAGCGTTCCGCTACCACCGCGGTCCCTCGGTCAGCGTTCCGCGACCACCATCGCCGAGGCGATCCCGCCGTCGTGGGACAACGACAGATGCCAGCGGTTCACTCCCCGCTCGCTGGCGGCCGACGCCACCGTGCCGGAGACCGTCAGCCAGGGCCGTCCGTCGGGATCCGGCACGATCTCGCAGTCGTGCCAGCTCAGCCCGGCCGGCGCGCCGAGGGCCTTGGCCACCGCCTCCTTCGCCGCGAACCGGGCGGCCAGCGACTCCGGTGAGCGTGGGTTGCCCGAGGCGGTGTACCGCTCGCCCTCGGTGAAGAGCCGGTCGGCCAGCAGCGGGGTCCGGGCCAACGCACGGGCGAACCGGTCCACCAGAACCACGTCGATACCGACAGCCACGATCACCCAACCCACCCTACCGGCGGCAAAGCGCCGCAGATTACCCACCGGGTTCGCCGGAGGCAAGACCTGTGGAAAACCTCGCGGTACGACCACCGCCGGTTGTCCACAGGCGGTACCGCCGCTCCGGCGTACCGCCTAGCGTCATCGGTCGGGACGAAACAAAACGAGTCGATCCGACACAGAGCGATTCGAGCTGACGACCGGGCGAGGGTGCCGGAAGCCGGAGCGGTCGGGTCGACGCCGGGAGCGAGGAGTCGGTCAGATGGGCGAGGAGCCGTTCGAGGTGCACCCGGGCCTGCTGCGTGAGGTGGCGGGTGGGCTCACCGACCAGGCCCACCGGCTGGCGTACGGGCTGGCCGGGGCCCCGGGGTTGGTCGTGCCGGCACCCCGGTGGTCGGCCGCGGCGGCCCTGGCCGAGCTGGAGTGGGCGGTGCACCGCTGGTGTGGCGGGGTCGGTGCCCGGTTGGCCGAGAGTGCCGGGGCGCTCGGCACCGCCGCCGACGGTTACCAGGCGGTGGACGACCGGGCCGCCGGTCGCCTGACCCGGTTCTCCCGGTGAACTCCTACGCCCGGCTCTGGGCGGCCGACCCCGAGGGCTGGCGGGGCGCCGGCGCCGCCTGGGGTGGGCTCACCGGCCGGTTCGACAGGTGGGGCGGTGAGCTGGCCACCGGTGCCGGTCGGTTGCGCGGCGGCTGGTCCGGTGATGCGGCGCGGGCTGCCGACGGACGACTCACCGGGTTGCGCGTCGAGCTGACCTCGGTCGTTCCCGCCCTGGTCGAGGCCGACCAGGTGCTCGCCGAGCTCGCCGGGCGGTTGCGCGCGGCCAAGGCCCGGCTGG
Organism: Micromonospora yangpuensis; assembly: GCF_900091615.1. Lineage (NCBI taxonomy): Bacteria > Bacillati > Actinomycetota > Actinomycetes > Micromonosporales > Micromonosporaceae > Micromonospora > Micromonospora yangpuensis. The sequence continues at coordinate 5,649,623 of NZ_FMIA01000002.1, forward strand.
CCGCCGCGGTCGAAGCGGCCGATCGCGGCGGGTTACGGATCGACAGGCACGGTCGGGTGTCGGCCGCCCCGTTCGGAGCCCTGCCAACAGCCCAGGTCGGGCCGGCGGTGGCGCAGGTGTCGCAGGCGGTGGGTGCCGCGTTGGCCATCGCCGATGCGGCCGACCGGGAGGCGACCCGGCGACTGGTCGAGCTGGCCGGTGCGGCCGGGTCGGGATGGAGCGCCGAGCCGCCGCCCTGGCGGCCGGGCCCGGACGCCGAGCCGGCCCTGGTCCGCCGGTGGTGGGCCGGGCTCACCCCGGCCCAGCGTCGCTGGCTGGTCCGGCACGAGCCCGGCCGGGTCGGCGCGCTGGACGGGGTGCCGGTGGCCGACCGGGACCAGGCGAACCGGCTGCTCCTCGCTGACCGGCGCGCGGAGCTGCTGGCCGAGCGGGGGCGGCTGCTGACCCGGTTCCCGCGTGGGCCGGCCGAGGTGGCCGGGTTACGCCGGGTGGCGGCGGCACTTACCGGGTTGAGCGCCCTGACCGACCGGTTGTCCGCCCGGGAGACCCCCCGGGCGTACCTGCTGGGTCTGCGCACGGGCGGGGAGGGGCGGGCGATCGTCGCGCTGGGCAACCCGGACCGCGCCGAGCACGTGCTCACCTACGTGCCGGGCATGACGGCGGGGCTGGCCGACGCCACCGGTGAGCTGGGGCGGGCGGGCCGGGTGCAGGCCCGGTGCGCCGCGCTCGCCCCCGGCGCCGAGACCGCCGCGGTGCTCTGGCTCGACTACGACGCGCCCGACTTCCTGCACGAGGCGTTCCGGGCCACCCAGGCCCGGGACGCCGGGCCGGCCCTGCACCGGTTCCAGGACGGGCTGCGGGCCACCCACGAGGGGCCGCCGGCCCGGCAGACCGTGCTCGGGCACAGCTACGGGTCGACGGTGGTCGGCACCACCGCCCGGGACCACGGGCTCGCCACCGACGCCCTGGTCTTCGTCGGCTCGCCCGGGGTCGGCGTGCAGCACGCCGGTGAGCTGCGGGTGCCCGCCGGGCAGGTGTGGTCGAGCACCGCGCCGGACGACCCCATCCGGCTGGTCCGCCCGCCGGACGACCTGCTCCGGCGGGCGGCGTCGGCGGTGCCCCCGTTCGGCCCGGTGGGCGGCCTGGTCGACCGGCCCGACGGCGGGCTGTGGTTCGGCCGTGACCCGAGCGACCCGGGGTTCGGCGGGCGGACGTTCGGCAGCGACCGGTCCGGTCACACCGGTTACTGGGAGGCCGACAACCCGGCGCTGGACGGCATGGCCCGGGTCGTGCTCGGCCGCTGACCTGGCCCCGCGTCGACGGACGCGCCGCCCTACTCCACGGTCACCGACTTGGCCAGGTTGCGCGGCTGGTCCACGTCGTGGCCCCGGGCGGCGGCGATCTCGGCGGCGAGCACCTGCAACGGCACCGTGGTCATCAACGGCGCCAGCAGCGTCGGGGTGCGCGGCACGTAGATCAGGTGGTCGGCGTAGCGCCGGACGGCCTCGTCGCCCTCCTCGGCGATCACGATGGTCCGCGCACCGCGGGCGCGTACCTCCTGGATGTTGGAGACGACCTTGTCGTGCAGCATGCCCCGGCCGACCGGCGACGGCACGATGCAGATCACCGGGGTACCCGCGTCGATCAGGGCGATCGGGCCGTGCTTCAGCTCACCGGCGGCGAACCCCTCGGCGTGCATGTAGGCCAGTTCCTTGAGCTTGAGCGCGCCCTCCAGGGCCACCGGGTAGCCGACGTGCCGGCCGATGAAGAGCACCGTCGGCTCGGACTTGATCTCCCGGGCCAGTTCGCGTACCGGCTCGATGCGGGCCAGCAGCTCGCGCAGCTTGTCGGGCATCCGGTGCAGCTGCTCCACCACGGCCGCGACCTCGTCGGCGAACTTGATCCCGCGTACCTGGGCCAGGTGCAGGCCGATCAGGTAGCAGGCGACCAGCTGGGTGAGGAACGCCTTGGTGGAGGCGACCGCGATCTCCGGCCCGCCGTGGGTGTAGAGCACGGCGTCGGACTCGCGCGGAATGGTGGAGCCGTTGGTGTTGCAGATCGCCAACACCCGGGCCTTCTGCTCCTTGGCGTGGCGCAGCGCCATCAGGGTGTCCATGGTCTCGCCGGACTGGGAGATCACCACGATCAGGGTGGACCGGTCGAGCACCGGGTCGCGGTAGCGGAACTCGCTGGCCAGCTCCACCTCGCAGGGGATCCGGGTCCAGTGCTCGATGGCGTACTTGGCGACCATGCCCGAGTGGTACGCGGTGCCGCAGGCGACGATGAAGACCTTGTCGACGTCGCGCAGGTCCTGGTCGCTGAGGCGTACCTCGTCGAGCATGATCTCACCGGTGTCGGTGAGCCGGCCGAGCAGCGTGTCCGCGATGGCCTGGGGCTGCTCCTCGATCTCCTTGAGCATGAACCAGTCGTAGCCGCCCTTCTCGGCGGCGGAGGCGTCCCAGTCGATGTGGAAGTCCTTGCCGCTGGCGGGGCGGCCGGTGAAGTCGGTGATCTCGATGGTGTCCCCGGTGATCAGCACGATCTGGTCCTGGCCCAGCTCGACCGCCTCACGGGTGTGCTCGATGAAGGCGGCCACGTCGCTGGCGAGGTAGTTCTCCCCGTCACCCCGGCCGACCACCAGCGGCGAGTTACGTCGCGCGCCGACCACCGCGCCGGGCACGGCGGCGTCCACGGCCAGCAGGGTGAAGGCCCCCTCCAGCCGCTGGCAGACCGCGCGCATCGCGGCGACGAGCAGCTGCGGGCCGTCCGGCTCGCCGGCCGCGCGCAGCTCGGCCAGGACGGCGGAGAGCAGGTGGGCGGCGCACTCGGAGTCGGTGTCGCTGGTGAACTGGACGCCGTCGGCCTCCAGCTCGCCGCGGAGCTTGGCGAAGTTCTCGATGATGCCGTTGTGGATGACCGCCACCCGGTTGTCGGGGGCGAGGTGCGGGTGGGCGTTGCGGTCGGTGGGGCCGCCGTGGGTGGCCCAGCGGGTGTGCCCGATGCCGGTGTTCCCGTCGGCGATGCCGACCGTGCCGGCCGCGCAGGAGCTGGGGTCGGTGGCCCGCTCGGCGAGGACCTTCTCGAGGTTGGCCAGCTTGCCGGCCTTCTTCTCGGTCAGCAGCTCGTCGTCGCAGACGATGGCCACCCCGGCCGAGTCGTAGCCGCGGTACTCCAGCCGCCGCAGCCCGTCGAGCACGATCCCCAGCGCCGGCCGACTGCCGGCATAACCCACGATTCCACACATGACCCGCAGCCTAACCCAGTTTCGCTCATGGCAACTGTTCGAAAGCCGGCCAAACGAACAGCGAAATTGAGTGATTGGGAGCACCCCGTGGCCCGCCCGGACAAACGTCCGAGCTCGTACGCCGCCGGTCGCGACGGGTGTACGGGTCCGGGGAGGGGTCGTACCCTGACGGGCGTGACGACGACCGCGAACGATCCACTGGTGGCCCGGATGCGGCCGTTCGGGACGACCATCTTCGCCGAGATGTCCGCTTTGGCCGCCCGCACCGGCGCGGTCAACCTCGGGCAGGGCTTCCCGGACACCGACGGCCCGTCGGAGATGCTCGCCGCCGCCGCCGAGGCGCTGCGCGGCGGCCAGAACCAGTACCCGCCAGGTCCGGGCATCCCGGCGTTGCGCGCGGCGGTGGCCGGGCACCAGCGTCGGTTCTGGGGCCTGGAGTACGACCCGGACGGCGAGATCGTGGTGACCGCCGGGGCCACCGAGGCGATCGCGGCAGCCATCCTCGCCCTCTGCGAGCCCGGTGACGAGGTGGTCTGCTTCGAGCCGTACTACGACTCGTACGCCGCCTCGGTCGCCCTGGCCGGTGCGGTCCGGCGGCCGGTCACCCTGCGTCCCGGCGACGACGGTCGGTACGGCTTCGACCCGGCGGCGTTGCGCGCCGCGTTCGGCAGGCGCACCCGGCTGGTGCTGCTGAACTCCCCGCACAACCCGACCGGCAAGGTCTTCACCCCGACCGAGTTGGCGCTGATCGCCGAGTTGTGCCAGGAACACGACGCGTACGCCGTCACCGACGAGGTGTACGAGCACCTGGTCTTCACCGACGCCGACCACCCGCACGTGCCGCTGGCCACCCTGCCCGGCATGCGCGAGCGGACCCTGCGAATCTCCTCGGCCGGTAAGACCTTCTCCTGCACCGGCTGGAAGATCGGCTGGGCCAGCGGACCGGCGGCACTGGTCTCGGCGCTGCTGCGGGTCAAGCAGTTCCTCACCTTCGTCAACGCCGCACCGTTGCAACCGGCGGTGGCGGTGGCGTTGGCCCTGCCCGACGCCTACTACACCGGTTTCCGGGACGACCTCCAGCAGCGTCGGGACCAGTTGACCGCCGGCCTCACCGGGGCCGGGTTCGAGGTGCTCACCCCGGAGGGGACGTACTTCGTCACGGCCGACATCGCCGGGCTGGGCGGCCGGGACGGCATCGAGTTCTGCCTGTCGCTGCCGGAGCGCTGCGGCGTGGTCGCGGTGCCCACCCAGGTCTTCTACGACGATGTCGAGGCGGGTCGACGGCTGGTCCGGTTCGCCTTCTGCAAGCGCCCGGAGGTGCTGGCCGAGGCCGTCACCCGGCTACACCGCCTCACCTGACCCAGCCACCCGCACCGGTCACCACCTGCGCCTGCGCCCGGCCGCCAGGTGAGGCGGCCGGGCGCAGGTGGTGAGAAGGGTGCCCCGCTATACCGAAAGCGTTAACAGGGGGCCCTTCCTTACACGGGGCTGGCGGTGCGGACGTGGGTGGCGATGCGCTCGGCGACGGTACGGGCGGTCTCCTCGGTGGCCGCCTCGACCATCACCCGGACCAACGGCTCGGTGCCGGAGGGGCGCAGCAGCACCCGGCCGGTCTCGCCCAGCTCAGCCTCGGCGCGGGCCACCTCGGCCCGTACGGTCGGGTCGGCGGCGCCGACGGTGCGGTCGGAGACCGGCACGTTGATCAGCACCTGGGGCAGCTTGGTCAGGACGGCGGCCAGCTCGGCGAGGGTCCGGCCGGTGGCGGCCATCCGGGCCATCAGGTGCAGCCCGGTCAGCACGCCGTCGCCGGTGGTGGCGTGCGCCGGCATCACGATGTGTCCGCTCTGCTCACCACCGAGGGCCAGGCCGGAGGCGCGCAGCTCCTCCAGGACGTACCGGTCGCCGACCTTGGTCTCGACCAGCCGGATGCCCTCGGCGGACATCGCCAGGCGCAGGCCGAGGTTGCTCATCACCGTGGCCACCAGGGTGTCCTCGGTGAGGGTGCCGGCCTCCCGCATGGCCAGGGCGAGGATCGCCATCAGCTCGTCGCCGTCGACCTCGACGCCGTCGGCGGTGACCGCGACGCACCGGTCGGCGTCGCCGTCGTGGGCGATGCCGAGGTGCGCGCCGTGCTCGACGACGGCCGCGCGCAGCGCGTCGAGGTGGTTGGAGCCGCAGTCGTCGTTGATGTTGAGGCCGTCCGGTTCGGCGTGGATGGCCACCACCTCGGCGCCGGCCTCGCGGTACACCACCGGGGCGACCTCGGAAGCCGCGCCGTTGGCGCAGTCGACCACTACCTTCAGCCCGTCGAGCCGGTGGGCCAGGGTGCCGACCACGTGCTGGACGTAGTGGTCGGCGCCGTCGAGCAGGTCGTGCACCCGTCCCACCCCGGCGCCGGTCGGCCGGTCCCAGGCGCTGGTGGCGTTGGCCGCCACGGCCGCCTCGATCTGGGCCTCGATCTCGTCGGGCAGCTTGTGCCCGCCGGCGGCGAAGAGCTTGATGCCGTTGTCAGGCATCGGGTTGTGCGAGGCCGACAGCATCACGCCCAGGTCGGCCTTGGCCTCGGCGGTGAGGAAGGCCACCGCCGGGGTGGGCAGCACGCCGACCCGGACCACGTTGGCCCCCGCGCTGGTCAGCCCGGCCACCACGGCGGCCTCCAGCATCTCGCCGCTGGCCCGGGTGTCCCGGCCGACCACGGCCAGCGGTGGGTGGCTGCGGTCGGACTCGGCGAGTGTGTGGGCGGCGGCGACCGCCACCGCGAGCGCCAACTCGGGCGTGAGATCCACGTTCGCCCGTCCCCGTACGCCGTCCGTGCCGAACAACCGCCCCATACCCGCCAACCTCCGATGAAACCGCCAATATATGGACAAACGAAACGGCCGGTCCACCTCCCGATGGTAGGGGGGTGAACCGGCCGCTCGTCAGAAGAACAACGCGCTGCTGATGATCAGCGCTTCGAGTACTGCGGGGCCTTGCGGGCCTTCTTGAGACCGTACTTCTTGCTTTCCTTGACCCGGGCGTCCCGGGTGAGGAAGCCGGCCTTCTTCAGCGCCGGGCGGTCGTCGGGCTCGTTGACGATCAGCGCCCGGGCGATGGCCAGCCGGAGCGCACCGGCCTGGCCGGTGGTGCCGCCGCCACGCAGGTTGGCGATGACGTCGAACGCCTCGGGCTTCTCGGCGGTGACCAGCGGGTCCTTGATCAGCTGCTGGTGCACCTTGCTCGGGAAGTAGGCCTCAAGCTCCCGGCCGTTGCAGGTGATCTTGCCGGTGCCGGGGACGATCCGTACCCGGACGATGGCCTCCTTGCGGCGGCCGACGGTCTGGATCGGGCGGTCACCACGCGGCGCGCGGGCGACGGGCGCGGGCGCCTCGGTGGCCTCGGGGGCGACCTCGGTCTCGGTGATGTCGGTCATGCTGTTTCCTTCGCCCTCGCTCACTGCGCGATCTGCTTGATCTCGAACGGCACCGGCTGCTGCGCGCCGTGCGGGTGCTCGGCACCGGCGTAGACCTTCAGCTTCTTGATCAGCTTACGGCCCAGCTTGTTGTGCGGGAGCATCCCCTTGACGGCGAGCTCGATGGCCCGGTCGGGACGCTTGGTCAGCAGCTCGTCGTAACCGACCTGCTTGAGGCCACCGGGGTAACCGGAGTGCCGGTAGGCGATCTTCTGCTGGCGCTTGTTGCCGGTCAGCGCAACCTTGCCCGCGTTCACGATGACGACGAAGTCGCCCGTGTCGACGTGCGGCGCGAAAGTCGGCTTGTGCTTACCGCGCAGCAGCGTGGCGGTGTGGGTGGCCAGGCGGCCCAGCACGACATCAGAGGCGTCGATGATGTGCCACTGACGCTCGATCTCACCCGGCTTCGGGCTGTACGTACGCACAGGTCTACCTTGTCTCGTCGTCGGTCTGGGGTCGCGCGCCGAGGTGGACCAGCGCGCACGAACGACCAAGCGTACCTGAAACGGCACGCCACTGGATGTCGTACAACAGCAGGCAACGATACCCGGCGCCCGGTCGGCAGGTCAAAACGGGTCCACCCTTACCCGCCGAGGGGGTGCTGTGAGAGGAGTCTCACACCCCGGCGAGTCGGGTCCGGCCGGGCCGCAGGTACACCACCCAGGTGAGCACGACGCAGAACCCGTACCAGCCGATGAAGGCCAGGTAGGCGGCGTCGGCGTTGCCCGAGGTCAGGAAGGACTGCCGGAAGGCCACGTTGACCAGCACCCCGCCGGACGCGCCGACCGCACCGGCGATGCCGATCAACGATCCGGTCATCCGCCGGGCCCACCGCTCGGCCGCCGCCGGGTCCCGCCCGTGCTCATCGGCGGCCCGGGCCCGGAAGATCGCCGGGATCATCTTGTACGTCGAGCCGTTGCCGACCCCGGAGAGCACGAAGAGGGCCAGGAAGCCCACCAGGTAGAGCCCGAAGGACCGGTCCCGGGCGGCGTACAGCACCAGCGCGGCACCGGCCGCCATCGCGACGAAGTTCCAGAAGGTGACCAGCGCGCCACCGAGCCGGTCGGCCAGCTGACCGCCGAGCGGCCGGACCAGCGAGCCGATCAGCGGTCCCAGGAAGGTCAGCCAGGCGGCGTCGACCGGGGTGGGGAACCGCTCGGCGAACTGGAGCTGGAGCACCTGACCGAAGGCGAAACCGAAACCGATGAACGAGCCGAAGGTGCCGATGTAGAGCAGCGACATCACCCAGGTGTGCCGGTCGGCGGCGGCGGCCCGCAGCGCGCCGGGCGCGTTGCGCGCCGCCGGGATGTTGTCCAGCCAGCGGGCCGAGGCCAGCGCGGCCAGCACGATCAGCGGCAGGTAGACCGCCGGCACCAACCGGGGGTACGCCGCGCCGGCGGTGGCCAGCACCGCCAGCCCGACCAGCTGCACCGCCGGTACGCCGAGGTTGCCGCCGCCGGCGTTGAGCCCGAGCGCCCGCCCCTTGAGCCGGTCCGGGAAGAACAGGTTGATGTTCGCCATCGAGGAGGCGAAGTTGCCCCCGCCGACCCCGGTGAGGCAGGCCAGCACCATCAGGGTGGAGTAGGAGACCCCGGGCTCCAGCAGCACCGTCATCGGCACGGTCGGCACCAGCAGCAGCAACGCGCTGACGATGGTCCAGTTCCGCCCGCCGAACCGGGCGACCGCCAGGGTGTACGGCAGCCGCAGCACCGCGCCCAGCGCGGCCGGTACGGCGGTGAGCAGGAACTTGCCGGCCGGGTCGATGCCGTACTCCGGGCCGAGGAAGAGCACGGTCACCGACCACAGGCTCCACACGGAGAACCCGACGTGCTCGGCGAAGATCGACACCCACAGGTTGCGGCGGGCGACGGGTGCCCCGGTGGTACGCCAGAAGGTCGGGTCCTCGGGTCGCCAGTCGTCGATCCGGTGCCGGCGACCGGTTCCCGGTGCCTCGGCGTCGGCTGCTGTCGGGGTGGGGGCGAGGGTGCTCACGATGGCTCCTCCTCATCGATGTGACCAGGACGAACGCTAGGGAGAGCGAATTTCCGCCCGGTGCCCGTCGCGGGTCGGCCCGGCTACGGAGAACGCACCGCCGCGCCGGGCCGGTGGTGAGGACGCAACGACGACGGTGCGGACCTCGGCGGCCCTGCCGCAGGCGGCAGCGGGGCTCAGAGCTGCTGCAGGATCCGCAGCGCCCGGCCGACGCGCTGCATCGTATCGGCGTCGGCCACTCCGACACAGGCGGTGAACCACTTCTTCATCGGCGAGGAGAGCCGGTCGGGCATGACCACCTGCTCGCCCATCCGCACCGCCAGCGGCGAGTCCCGTAGCAGCGCCTCGTCGACCACCTCGGCCACGATGACGATCGGCACATCGGTGGCGTTGTAGACGTCGGAGCTGACGACCAGGCCGTACCGCTCCCGGGCCCCTTCGATCCGCCAGACCTCGCCCCTGCGCAACACCTACGCCCCGTTACGCGGCACGGGGGTGGCCGCCGAAGAGCGCGTCGTCGACCAGTTGCACCTCGCGGGCGTCGGCGAGCGCGGCGGACTCCAGGTCGAGACCGGCCCGCCCCACGGCGGCGGCGTGCGCGGTGAAGACCTCACGCAGCGCCTTCTCCCGGGCGGCCAGGTCCATCCAGGCCGACAGCGACAGCCCTTCCCGCTTGGCGAACCGGCGCGCCTGCTCGATCGTCTCGTCCGAGAACGACAACGTCACCTTGGCGGTCATGCCGCTGAGGGTACCCAGCGGTACGACCGTCAGTCATCCACCACCGGGTCAGCGGCGGCGGCCGGTCAGTGGCGGCGGCCGGTCAGTGGCGGTGGCCGCCGAAGACGGCGAAGCGCCACTGCTTGAAGAAGCAGTCCACGTCGACCAGGCCCGCCGCTTCGAGCCAGGCGCACTGCGCGGCCACGGTCGCCGGCCGGTCGTGGCGCATCCGTCGGCGGGCGGCGGCGATCTCCTCGGCGTCGGAGCCGAGTTCGGTGATCCGGGCCGTCCAGACCTCGTCGTAGCGTCGGTCCAGCGCCGGGGTCGGGCCGGCGACCTGCTCGGCGTTGACGAACACACCGCCGGGGGCCAGCGCCTGCCCGGCCCGCCGGTACAGCTCCCGCTTGGCGTCGTCGTCGAGGTGGTGGATGGCCAGCGCGGAGACCACCGCGTCGTACCGGCCGGCGGGCAGCGGGTCGGTCAGGTCGGCGGCCACCACGCGGTGCGCCACGCCCCGGGCGGTGAGCTGCCCGGTGGCCACCGCGAGCATGCCGGGCGCGGCGTCGACCAGGGTCGTCCGCACGCCCGGCACCGCCGCGGTCAGCAGCAGCGAGAGCAGGCCGGTGCCCGCGCCCAGGTCCAACACCTCGGGGGTACGCCCCTCGGCCAGCGCCGCCCGCAGCGGCGGTGCGGCCACCTCGACGGCGGCGCCGTAGAAGTCGTCGAAGCAGGGCACGAGGCGACGCCTGGCCGCGTCGTAACTGCCCGCCACGGCGTCGAACGCATCCGCGACACTCATCGATCCGTCACCCACCCCAGCTCGATCTTCTCATCAAATGAGACGATTTTCCCACATTGTAAACCAGGCGAACCGGCCTGTTTCCCACGTGCGGTGTGAGCCGCTCTTGACAGGACCGAAACAAGGCAGACCCGGACCGGAAACCGCCCACCGGCACGCTTTGCGGACATGACAGACGGTGCACGCCCGGCGACACCAGCGGGAACCACGACCCGCGACGCCGCCACGCACTGCCCGTACTGCGCCCTCCAGTGCGCGATGACGCTGCGTCAGCGCGGGCAACGCGTCGAGGTCCTCCCCCGGCAGTTCCCGACCAACCTGGGCGGTCTCTGCCAGAAGGGCTGGACCGCCGCCGAGCTGCTCGACCACCCGGAACGGCTGACCACCCCGCTGCTGCGCGACACCGACGGCCAGCTGCGCCCGGCCGACTGGGACGCCGCCCTCGACCGGGTGGCCGAGGGGATCCGTGACGTCGCGGACCGGCACGGTCGGGACGCGGTCGCGGTCTTCGGCGGCGGTGGGCTGACCAACGAGAAGGCGTACGCGTTGGGCAAGTTCGCCCGGGTGGCGCTGGGCACCCGGCACATCGACTACAACGGACGCTGGTGCATGTCCTCGGCGGCGGCGGCCGGACTGCGCGCCTTCGGCGTCGACCGGGGCCTGCCCTTCCCGGTGGCCGACCTGGGCCGGGCGCAGACCGTGCTGATGGTCGGCGCGAACCCGGCCGAGACCATGCCACCGTTGATGCGCCACCTGACCGAGCAGCGCCGTCGGGGCGGCCGGCTGATCGTGGTGGATCCCCGGCTCACCGCCACCGCCCGCCAGGCCGACCTGCACCTGCAGCCGCTGCCCGGCACCGACCTGGCGATGGCCAACGCGCTGCTGCACATCGCGCTCACCGAGGGCCTGCTCGACCGGGCGTACGTCGCCGAACGGACCACCGGCTTCGACGAGGTGCGCCGGACCGTGGCCGGGTACTGGCCGGCCGAGGTGGAACGCCTCAGCGGGGTCCCGGTGGCCGATCTGGAGGCCACCGTACGGGCGCTGGCCGGTGTGGACCGGGCGGTCATCGTCACCGCCCGGGGCGCCGAACAGCATGCCAAGGGCGTGGACACGGTGACCGCGTACATCAACCTGGCGCTCGCCCTCGGGCTGCCCGGCCGCCCCGGCTCGGGGTACGGCTGCCTGACCGGGCAGGGCAACGGCCAGGGTGGTCGGGAGCACGGGCAGAAGGCCGACCAGCTCCCCGGGTACCGCCGGATCGACGACCCGGTGGCCCGCGCGCACGTGGCCGGGGTCTGGGGCGTCGACCCCGACTCGCTGCCCGGTCCGGGGGTGCCCGCGTACCAGCTGCTCGACTCGCTCGGCACCGCCACCGGCCCGAAGGCGATGCTGGTCTTCGGCTCCAACCCGGTGGTCTCCGCGCCCCGGGCGGCCCGGATCACCTCCCGGCTGCGCGACCTGGACCTGCTGGTGGTGGCCGACTTCGTCCGCTCCGAGACGGCCGAACTGGCCGACGTGGTGCTGCCGGTGGCCCAGTGGGCCGAGGAGGACGGCACGATGACCAACCTGGAGGGTCGGGTGCTGCGCCGCCGGGCGCTGCGCGAGCCACCCCCCGGCGTCCGCACCGACCTCGACATCCTCGCCACCCTCGCCACCCGCCTGCAAGGAAGGGCCCCCTCCTATCGTTTTCCGGATAGCAGGGGCCCCCGGCAAACCGGTTTCCCGACCGAGCCACGCGAGTGGTTCGAGGAGCTGCGCCGGGCCTCGGCCGGCGGGCCGGCCGACTACGCCGGGGTGAGCTGGGAACGGATCGAGGCCGACACCGGGGTCTTCTGGCCCTGCCCCGACCCGGACGGCCCGGACAGCCCCCGGCTCTTCGCCGACGGCTTCCCCACCCCGGACGGGCGGGCCCGGTTCCGGGCGGTGACCCACCGGCCGGCCGCCGAGCCGGTCTGCGCCGAGTACCCGCTGCACTTCACCACCGGCCGGGTGCTGGCCCAGTACCAGTCCGGCGCGCAGACCCGCCGGGTCGAGGCGCTGCGTCGGGCCGCTCCCGGAGGCTTCGTGGAGCTGCATCCCGACCTGGCCGACCGGCTCGGCGTCACCGAGGGGCAGCCGGTACGGGTGGTCTCCCGCCGGGGTGAGCTCTGCGCCCCGGCCCGGCTCAGCCCGACGATCCGCCCGGACACGGTCTTCGCGCCGTTCCACTGGCCGGGTGCCGCCCGCGCCAACTCGGTCACCAACGACGCGCTGGATCCGGTCTCCGGCATGCCCGAGTTCAAGATCTGCGCGGTCCGGCTGGAGCCGGCATGAGCATCGTGATCGTCGGGCACGGGATGGCCGGGGCACGCCTCGCCGCCGAACTGCACGCGCGGGGCGACGACCGTAAGGTCACCGTGTTCGGGGCCGAGCCGCACCGGGCGTACAACCGGATCATGCTCTCCACCCTGCTCGCCGGGAAGATCGACGAGCCGGACGTGGAGCTGACCGAGCTGGCCGGCCAGGGCGTGGACGTGCGCAACGGCCTGCCGGTCAGCGGGATCGACCGGGCCGCCCGCGAGGTGTGCACCGCCGACGGCGACCGGTTCGGCTACGAACACCTGGTGCTGGCCACCGGGGCCCGCGCGGTCGTGCCGCCGCTGCCGGGGCTGGACCCGCTGCCGGACCGGGTGGTGCCGTTCCGCACCCTGGACGACTGCCGGCGGATCCTCGCCGCCGCCCGGCACGCCCGCGACGTACTGGTGCTGGGCGGCGGGCTGCTCGGCCTGGAGGCCGCCCGGGGGTTGGCCGCCCGGGGCCTGGCCGTCACCGTGGTCCACCCCCACCCGCACCTGATGGAACGGCAGCTCGACCCGACCGCCGGCGCGGTGCTCGCCGGCACCCTGGAAGCCCTCGGGGTACGCACCGCGCTGGCGGTGCCGGCGGTCGGCGTGACCGCCGACGCCGACCGGGTCCGGCTCGACCTCGCCGACGGCCGTTCCCTCTCCGCCGACCTGCTGGTCCTCTCCTGCGGGGTACGCCCCGACACCGCGCTGGCCACGGCCGCCGGCCTGAGGGTGGCCCGGGGTGTGGTGGTCGACGACCGGTTGCGCAGCAGCGATCCGGCGATCTCGGCGATCGGCGACTGCGCCCAGCCCGACGGGGCGCTCACCGGCCTGGTCGCCCCGGCATGGGCCCAGGCCAGGGTGGTCGCCGACCTGCTCACCGGCGCCGACCCGGCGGCCCGCTACCGGCCCCGGCCGGTGGTGACCCGGCTCAAGGCCGCCGGCATCGATCTCGCCGCGATGGGCGACGTCACCGGCCCGACGCTCACCGGCGGCACCGGCGTCACGTCGACCACGCCCGGCGGTCCCGGCGGCGCGACGACGCCCGGCGGCACCGGCGACGCGACGACACCCGGCGGCGACGGCGGCGCGACGACACCCGGCGGCACCGCCAAGGACGACCACGACGGTGTGGAGGAGCTGACCTTCACCGATCCGGCCCGGGGCACGTACGCCCGACTGCGCATCCGTGGCGACCGGCTGACCGGGGCGATCCTGCTCGGCGAGAACCCGGCGGTCGGCACGGTGATGCAGCTCTTCGACCGGGGTGCCCCGGTGCCGGCCGACCGACGGTCGTTGCTGCTCGGCCGGGCGTACGGCGGCGGCGCGGCCACCCCGGCCACCTCGCCGGCGCTGATGCCGGACGCGACCACGGTGTGCCAGTGCAACGACGTCAGCAAGGGCGCGTTGGTGGCCTGCTGGCGTTCCGGTGCCCGGACCGGCGACGAGCTGTCGGCGACCACCCGGGCCGGCACCGGCTGCGGCGGCTGCCGCGACGCGCTCGCCGGCATCGTCGACTGGCTGGCCCAGTCGGACCCGGCGCCGATCCGATGAACCAGGTGACAGCCCGACCCAGTGGAGGTGCAGGGATGGTGAGTGGCGACAGGCTGGTCGTCGTCGGCAACGGCATGGTCGGGCAACGCTTCGTCGAGGCGTTGCGGGCCCGCGACCGGCAGGGGCGTTGGCAGGTGACGGTGCTCGCCGAGGAGACCCGACCGGCGTACGACCGGGTGCGGCTGTCGGCGTGGTTCGACGGGGTCGACGCGGAGCAGCTCAACCTGTACACCGCCGACGACGGCGTGGACCTGCGGCTCGGCGAGCCGGTCACCGGGATCGACCGGGACCAGCGGGTGGTCACCACGGCGGCCGGCGCGTACCCGTACGACGCGTTGGTGCTGGCCACCGGCTCGTACCCGTTCGTGCCGCCGGTGCCGGGCACCGATCTGCCGGGGGTCTTCGTCTACCGCACCCTGGACGACCTGGCCGCGATCCGGGCGCACGCCGCCGGTCGGCGGACCGGGGCGGTGATCGGCGGTGGGCTGCTCGGGCTGGAGGCGGCGAACGCGTTGCGCCTGCTCGGCCTGACCACCCACGTGATCGAGTTCGCGCCCCGGCTGATGCCGGTGCAGGTCGACGAGGCCGGTGGGGCGATGCTGCGCCGGTACGTCGAGGAGCTGGGGGTGCGGACCCACCTGGGGGTGGCCACCACGGCGCTGCGCCCCGGCGCGGACGGCACCGTCGCCGCCCTCGACCTCTCCGACGGCAGCGTGGTCGACGCCGACCTGGTGGTGGTCGCCGCCGGCATCCGCCCCCGCGACGAGCTGGCCCGCGTTGCCGGGCTGGAACTCGGCCCGCGCGGCGGGGTCCTGGTCGACGCCACCTGCCGCAGCGCCGACGAGCGGATCTGGGCGGTCGGCGAGTGCGCGGCGGTGGACGGCACCTGCCACGGCCTGGTCGCCCCCGGGTACGCGATGGCCGAGGTGGTCGCCGACCGGCTGCTCGGCGGGGCGGCCACCTTCGCCGGGGCGGACAGCGCGGCGAAGTTGAAGCTGCTCGGGGTGGAGGTGGCGTCCTTCGGCGACGCCCACGGGCGCACCGAGGGCTGTCTGGACGTCACCTACACCGATCCGGCCAGCCGGTCGTACGCGAAGCTGGTCCTCTCCGACGACGCGCGGACGCTGCTCGGTGGGGTGCTGGTCGGGGACGCGAGCGCCTATCCGACGTTGCGGGCCAGCGTCGGTGGGCCGCTGCCCGGTCCCCCGCTGGCGTTGCTGGCCCCGGCCGACGGCGGCGGCGCGGGCGCGGCGACGCTGCCCGGCACCGCCCAGGTCTGCTCGTGCAACGCGGTGACCCGCGACGACGTCGACGCGGCGATCGCCGGCGGCTGCGCCGACGTGCCGGCGTTGAAGGCGTGCACCCGGGCCGGGACGAGCTGTGGTTCCTGCGTACCGATGCTCAAGCAGTTGCTGGACGCCGCCGGCGTGGCGCAGTCCCGGGCGCTCTGTGAGCACTTCGACGCCAGCCGGCAGGAGCTGTTCGACATCGTCCGGGTCCGGGGCGTGCGGACCTTCTCCCAGCTGATCGCCGAGCACGGCCGGGGCCGGGGCTGCGACATCTGCAAGCCGGTGGTCGCCTCGATCCTCGCCTCGCTGGGCAACGGGTACGTCCTCGACGGCGAGCAGGCCTCCCTGCAGGACACCAACGACCACTTCCTGGCCAACCTGCAACGCGACGGCAGCTACTCGGTGGTGCCCCGGATCCCCGGCGGGGAGATCTCCCCGGAGAAGCTGATCGTCATCGGCGAGGTGGCCCGGGACTTCCAGCTGTACACCAAGATCACCGGTGGGCAGCGGATCGACCTGTTCGGGGCCCGGGTGGAGCAGTTGCCGCAGATCTGGCGGCGGCTGGTCGAGGCCGGCTTCGAGTCCGGCCACGCCTACGGCAAGGCGCTGCGCACGGTGAAGTCCTGCGTCGGCGATACCTGGTGCCGGTACGGGGTGCAGGACTCGGTGGGCCTGGCCGTCGCGCTGGAGCTGCGCTACCGGGGGCTGCGCGCCCCGCACAAGCTCAAGTCGGCGGTCTCCGGTTGTGCCCGGGAGTGCGCCGAGGCGCGCAGCAAGGACTTCGGCGTCATCGCCACCGAGACCGGCTGGAACCTCTACCTCGGCGGCAACGGCGGCTTCCGGCCCCGGCACGCCGACCTGTTCGCCACCGACCTCTCCACCGAGGAGCTGGTCCGCACCATCGACCGGTTCCTGATGTACTACATCCGCACCGCCGACCGGCTGCAACGCACCGCGGCCTGGATCGAGGCGCTGGACGGCGGGCTGGCGCACCTGCGCGCGGTGATCGTGGACGACTCCCTCGGGCTCTGCGCCGACCTCGACGCCGCGATGGCCCGGCACGTCGGGTCCTACTCCGACGAGTGGCGGGACACCCTCGCCGACCCGGAACGGCTGCGCCGCTTCACCTCCTTCGTCAACGCCCCGGAGGTCCCCGACCCGTCGATCCGCTTCGAGACCGTGCGGGGTCAACCGGTGCCGGGCCGCGCCGCGCCGGAGCCGGCCACCGCCGGTGGCCGCCGGCAGCCGGTCACCCTGGGCATGCCGGAGGTACGGCGGTGAGCCGGGCGACCGTACTGACCTGGACCGTGGTCTGCCGGCTGGACCAGCTGGAGCCGGACCGGGGCGTCGCCGCACTGGTCGACGGGGTGCAGGTGGCGCTCTTCCGGACCGCCGACGAGCTGTTCGCGCTGGACAACCGGGACCCGGTGAGCGGCGCGTACGTGCTCAGCCGGGGCATCGTGGGCAGCCGCGGCGGCACGCCGACGCTGGCCTCACCCCTGCACAAGCAGGTGTACGACCTGCGTACCGGCGACTGCCTCGACCTGCCCGGGGTGCGCGTGCCCCGGCACGAGGCGCGGTGCCGGGACGGCCTGGTCGAGGTGCGGCTGCGACAGGAGGAATGATGCGCGAGGAACTGGCCGGCTTCACCATCGGGGTGACCGCCGACCGGCGGCGCGACGAACTCGCCGCGCTGCTGCAACGGCGTGGGGCGCGGGTGGTGCTCGCCCCGGCGCTGCGGATCGTGCCGCTCACCGACGACACCGAGCTGCGCGAGGCGACCCGGGCCTGCCTGGACCGGCCACCGGACATCGTGATGGCCAACACCGGCATCGGCATGCGCGGCTGGTTGGAGGCGGCCGAGGGCTGGGGCCTGGCCGAGCCGCTGCGCTCGGTGCTGACCGACGCGTACCTGGTGGCCCGGGGTCCGAAGGCCCGCGGTGCGATCCGGGCCGCCGGCCTGCACGACCAGTGGTCGCCGGCCTCGGAGAGCTGCGACGAGGTCGTCGACCACCTGACCCGGCGGGGGGTGGCCGGGCAGGTCGTCGCGATGCAGTTGCACGGGGACCGGCAGCCGGAGTGCACCATGGCGCTGGAGGCCGCCGGCGCGACCGTCATCGAGGTGCCGGTCTACCGCTGGGCGCCGCCCACCGACCCGGCCCCACTGCACCGGCTGATCGACCTGGTCGCCGGCCGGCTCGTCGACGCGGTCACCTTCACCTCGGCACCGGCGGCGGAGGCGCTGCTGCGGGCCGCCGGCGACCGTACCGACGCGGTGCTGGCGGCGCTGCGCGAGGACGTCCTGGCCGCCTGCGTCGGCGCGGTCACCGCCGAGCCGCTGCGCAGACACGGGGTGCCGGTCAGTGCGCCGGGCCGGGCCCGGCTCGGCGCACTGGTCCGCACCATCGTCGACGAGCTGCCCCGGCGCACCACCACCCTGAAGGCGGCCGGGCACCTGATCACCCTGCGTGGGCACGCCGCCGTGGTCGACGGGGACCTGCGCCAGCTCGCCCCGGCACCGATGGCGGTGCTGCGGGAGCTGGCCCGCTCCCCCGGCCGGGTGCTGTCGCGTACCGCCCTGCTGCGCACCCTGCCGCGCGGCGCGGACGAGCACGCGGTGGAGATGGCGGTGGCCCGGCTGCGCGCCGGTCTGCACGCCCCCCGGGTCGTGCAGACCGTGGTCAAACGCGGCTACCGGCTGCGCGTCGACTGAGCCCGGTCACCGGCCGGCCGGGCGACCGGGCGCACCTGGTCCTCACCACCGCCGGGGACGACCAGCCCGACCAGGGCACGCAGGAACGCCGAGGCGTGGTCGGCCTCGTCGAAGGAGATCTCCCGGAACAGCGCCGCCGCCTCGGCGTCACCGGCCGCGGCGGCGTGCCGGGCGAACGACGGGTACATCACGGTCGCCTCGTACACCTCACCGTCGATCGAGTGCCGCAGGTTGTCGGTGTTCGTGCGGACCAGGCCGTACAGGTTGGCCGTCTCGGCGAAGTGCTCACCCAGCTCCTGGTTGGCGGTGTTGGTCCAGAGTTCGGCCAACCGGGGCACCCCGGCGGCACGGGCGTAGAGCGTGTACCTCGCGTACGCGAACGCCTCACCGCGCAGCGTCTCGTACAGGTTCTCCCGGGTCTGGCCCGAGCACTGCGGCTGCACCGCCCGGATCGGGACCGGCTCGACCACCTCGCCCGTCGGGATCTCCGCCCCGGACCCGGGGTCGGTGATCGCCTCCAGCGCGGTGCGGAACCGCCCGGCGTGCGCCGCCTCGTCCCCGGCCAGTTCGGTGAAGAGGGCCACCGCCGGCGCGCAGCCGTCCCGGCGGGCCTGCGCGGCGAAGTCCGGGTAGGAGACGGTCGCCTCGAACTCCTCGCCGGCGATCGACTCCTCCAGATTCTCGACGTCGCTGCCGACGAAGCCGATCAGCTCGGCCTCGGCGGTGAAGTGGTCGTCGAGTTCGGTCGCGGCGGTGGCCCGGAACAACGCGGCGACCTCGGGCTCCCCGGTCCGCTCCGCCTCCTGCGCGTACGCCAGGTACGAGGCGTGGGCGAACGCCTCCCCGTGCATCGCCGTCAGCGTGTTCGCCCGGGTATCCGGGCTGACGTCGGCCGCGTACGCGACCTGTGGGCCGGCGAGGACCGTCAGTCCGGCAGCCATGGCACAGACACCCTTGACCATTCGCATGGATTCCTCCAACGGTTCACGCGATCAAACGATCACGCAGAGTCACGTAGCCGGAATCGTAAGTCTTCCCAGGTCAGCAGGGATACGGCTGGTCGACGGCCACAGCGTGCGGGCGGCGGAGCACACGCGGCACACGCGCCGGAAACGACAAATGGGAATTCGCGGGTCCGGTCCACGGCCGACGACCCGGGGAACGGGCGCAGCCCCTGCCGGCCGAGGCCGACAGGGGCTGCGGGAGTACCCGGGTTCAGCCGACCGGGGCGGGGAAGCCTCGGCCGTGCTCGGCCTCCAGGCGCATCATGGCGTGTTCCACCACGGTCACCAGCACCTGCTTGACCGACTCCCGGTCGCGGGCGTCGGTCCAGACCAGCGGTACGTCCGGCGAGATGGCCAGCGACTCCCGGACCTCCTCCAGCTCGTACTGCGACGCGCCGTCGAAGTGGTTGAGCGCCACCACGTACGGCAGCTTCCGGTTCTCGAAGTAGTCGAGCGGCGCGAAGGCGTCGGTGATCCGCCGGGTGTCCACCAGGACGGCGGCACCCACCGCGCCCCGGATGATCTCGTCCCACATGAACCAGAACCGGGTCTGGCCGGGGGTACCGAACAGATAGAGGATCAGGTCCTGGGCCATGGTGATCCGGCCGAAGTCCATGGCGACCGTGGTGGTCTCCTTGCCCGGCACCTTGGACGGGTCGTCGATACCGACGCCGGCCGCGGTCATCACCGCCTCGGTGGTCAGCGGAGTGATCTCCGAGATCGCACCGACCAGGGTCGTCTTGCCCACGCCGAAGCCACCCGCGACCACGATCTTCGCCGAGACGATTCCCCGGTTCTGGCGGGCCCCGGCGGGGTCATAGCCTGCGAAGTCCACTTAGCACCCTTCCAAGGATTTCCATTCGCTCCTCGAACCCGTCGGCGGGAGCGGCAGTGTGTAGCGTCAGCAGACCCTCGGCCACCATGTCGGCGACCAGCACCCGGGCGACGCCCAGCGGCATCCGGGTGTACGCGGCGATCTCCGCCAACGACTGCGCCCGCCCCTCACAAACCGAGGCGATCCGGTGCTTGTCGTGTCCGGCGAACCGCGACTCGGCGACCGCGGTGGGACTTGCCGTGAGCACCGCTTCGAGCGCGATGTCCTGGCGAGGCTCGGTACGGCCACGGGTGACCGCGTACGGCCTTACCAGCGCACCCCTCGGGTCCGCGCGCCGTTGGTCCACTCCGCGATCACCTCCTCTCGTCCGACACCGGATGGTGCCGGTTCACCTACGCGTGGGCGGGGGCACCCGTGCCGCCGGGTGCCCCGGCCCACCGCCTCATGATCGAACAGCATCCCGGGGCAGCGGCACCAGTGCCGCACCGACCCGTTCCACAAGCAGTGCCATTTCGTAGCCCACCTGACCGACGTCGCAACTGCGCGCGGCGAGCACGGCCATCGACGAGCCGTCACTGATCGACATCAGGAACAGGTATCCACTGTCCATCTCGATCACGGTCTGCAGCACCCCGCCGGCGCTGAACATCCGCGCGGCCCCCTCGGTCAGGCTGACCACGCCGGAGGTGATCGCCGCGAGCTGGTCCGCCCGGTCGCCCGGCAGGTCCCGCGAGGAGGCGAGCAGCAGCCCGTCCGCCGACACCGCCACCACGTGGGCGATACCCGCCACGCTGTCGGCGAAGTTGGTCAGGAGCCAACCCATGTCCTGCATAGCCGCTGGCCTGTTCATCGGCTCGTCTCCTTGGTCGAGGTGCTGTCCTGGTCGGCCCCGGCGGTACGTCCACGTTGGACGCCCCGATGGTAGGCGGAGAGCAGACCGCGTACTTCGTCCGGCGTACGCCGGCTCCGGTCCCGCCCGCTCTTGGGCTCGATCCCACCGGGAACGAGCTGGGCCTGCGGTACCCGCTTCGGCAGACCGGACCGGGTGGTTCCGGAGGGGGCCGGCTCGGCCGCCCGGCTGGCCCGGGACCAGCCGTCGTCGGCCGCGGTCCGCCAGGCCTCCGGCTCGATCGGTGCCGCCGCGGGCGGGGCCGGCGGCGGCGTGGCCGCAGCCGGTACGACGGGGGGCGCCGACACCGGAGGGGCCGTTGCCGCCGGGGGCGGCGTGTACGTCGGCGGTGCGCTCTGCGCCGGCGGCGTCTCGACCGCGCCCGGGGTCCGGGTCGGCAACGGCGGCCGGACCGGGGCGGCCGGGGCGGGGGTGGCGGCCGGTCGGGCACCGGCGCCCGGCGGCTGGTCGAAGCGGGGTCGGGTGAAGATGGCCGTCTCGTCGTTGCCGTGGGAACGGAACCAGACCGCCTCCATCTCCCGGAAGATCGGTGCCTCGGCGGGCTGGTCCCGCCGGCCGATGACCGGTGCGGCGGGCATCGCGTTGGACACCGGCGCGGCCGGGGCCGGCGGCGCGGCCGGCAACCCGGCGGTCGGACCCAGCGGCAACGCCGGCGCGGCGGGCCGGGGCGGCTCACCGGTCGAGCCGCGCCGGGGCAGCGGATCGATCGTGGGGTACGCGACCGTCGGCGAACCCACCGACACCCCGTTGGTGCCGGGGAACGCCGGCTCGGCGGGGGCGGACCGCGTCGGCTCCGGTGCGACCGGCGGGGTCGTCAGCGACCGGCCAGCGGCCTGCACCGGCGGTGCCGAGTCGCGCGCCTGGGTAGGCGTCTGCCAGGTAGGCGTGGGGGTGCTGGTCCGCCACTGGTCGGGCAGGGTGGCCGCCGAGGTCCGACCGGCACCGGCGAGCGAGTCGCCGAGGCTCACCGGGTTCAGCGGGCTCTGCTCGATCATCGGCTGGCGTGGCCGGCCGCCTACCTGGTCGCGGCCCCGGACGTTGGGCAGCACCACGGTCGCCGCCGGCAGCGTCACCTGGGCCACCGTGCCGCCCTCGACGTTGCGCCGCAGCTCGACCCGGATGGCGTACCGCGAGGCGAGCCGGCTCACCACGGCCAGACCCATCAGCCGGAACGCGGCGACATCCACCGTGGGCGGCGCGGCCAGCCGCTTGTTGAGCGAGTCCAGCTGGTCGTCGCTGAGGCCGAGCCCCCGGTCCTCGATCTGGATCAGGACGTAGTCGCGGATCCGGCGACCGTCGGCCACCACCGTGGTGTTCGGCGCGGAGAACCGGGTGGCGTTGTCGAGCAGCTCGGCCACGAGCCGCACCACGTCGTTCACCGCGTGCGCGGCGACCGAGACGTCGGTGTCGACGGTGCCGAACTCGATCCGGTTGTACTGCTCCACCTCGGACTGGGCGGCGCGCAGCACGTCGACCAGGAGCGCGTCGTCGCGACGCGGCACGGCGGAGTCGGCACCGGCCAGCACCAGCAGGTTCTCGTCGTTGCGGCGCATCCGGGTGGCCAGGTGGTCCAGCTCGAAGAGCCGGGCCAACCGCTTCGGGTCCTCCTCGGAACGCTCGATGGCGTCCAGCTCACCGATCATCCGGTCGACCAGGGTCTGCGAGCGCCGGGCCAGGTTGAGGAACATCGCCGAGACGCTGGTCCGCAGCGCGGCCTGCTCGGCCGCGACCCGGACCGCCTCCTGGTGCACCACGTTGAAGGCCAGCGCGACCTGCCCGACCTCGTCGCGGTTGTTCAGCTTGATCGGGTCCCGGACCTGCCGGACGATCTCCTCCACACCGCCGTCGCCCACGTTGTTGATGTTCTGCAGCCGGGCGACCGCCTCCGGCAGGTCGTGGTTGGCCACCGAGAGGGCGCCCTCGCGCAGCCGGCGCAGCGACTGGTTGAGCGAGCGGGCGAGCACCACGGCCAGGCTGACGGCGATGATCAGCGTGAGCAGCACCAGCACCGACTCGACGATGGCCTGCCGGATCACGTCCGAGCGGACCTGTGCGGCGTCGGCGAGGAGGTCTTCCTGCAGCCGTACCTCGGCCCAGCGCATCAGGTCGTTGACGGCGCCGACGGCGTTGGCCGCGTCGGCGGCCGAGACCAGCGGGCGCTGCCCGACCGAGCGGCTGATGTCGGAGGCGACCCCGTCGGCGAGCACCACCGCGTCACCGGAGACCGAGCTCTCCACCAGGGCGCGCTGGGCGGGGTCGGCGGCGAGCGAGAAGGCGAGCAGGGCTTCCTGCTGGCCGGTGAGGGTGGCGACGAAGGAGGAGAACTGCTCCTCGTCCAGGCGACCGCCGACCAACGCGGTGAACGCGACCGACTCCTCCTCGGCGACGGCGCCCTTGGCCCGGCTGAAGGCGGCCACCGCGCGACGGCTGTCCGCGAGCCGCTCCTCGCCGGGCAGCTGGGCCAGCGTCTCACCGTACGAGACCAGGTCGGCGTAGATCACGCCGTAGCGCAGTGCCGCCGCGGCCACCGGCAGCTGCCGCTGGGCCAGCACCTCCTGCCGGGTGCTGCTCAGCGTGTCCAGGTGACTGTCGATGGTGTCGAGCCGGTCGCGCACCGCATCCGGTACGTCGCCGATCCGGCTCCGCTCGTCGCGGTACTCGGTGATCCGCTGGTCGGTACGGCGTACCCGCAGGTTGTACTCGTCGGGCGACTGGCCCGGCCGGGCCAGGAACGCCGAGGCCGCCATCCGCTCCCGGTGCATGTCCTGGGCCAGGGCCGAGACGTCGACGGAGAGCGCGGTGAGCGACTCGATGCGGTTGGCCTCGACGGCGCCCTCGCCGGTCGAGATGAGCCGGATGGTGGCCAGTGCGATCACCGCGGCCACCGGAACGACCAGGATCAGTGCCAGCTTCGACCGGATCCGGGCGTCCCGTAGCCGGGGTAGCCGACTCCGCAACCCGCCCTTGCTGGCCTCGCCGCTCTCGGGCAGGGTCGTAGGTCCGGTGCTCACGACATCGCCTCCGTCGTTTCTTCCACGCCTGACCCGCCGACCCGTGCCTGGTGCAGCGGACAGCGCCGCGCGCGGCACGGCCGCGATTTCATCAGAGAAGATCCGGTTTGGAAAGCCGGGATGAGAGACAGGAGGGTCGGGCACGACCCGACGTACGCACCGATCACCTGATACCGCCAATTCTCTACCGCCCCTGAGCAGGGCATATGATCCAGAGTGGTCGGATGAATCTGCAAAGTGAGCGTTTGTGAACGCTCGATTACCCCAGTATGTGGGACGGTCATCCCGAAACGCCGCCTGGTACCCGCGCTTGACCACAGGGCCCGGCATTGGCAAGGTTTTGCAGGCTTCGCGCACACCGTACGGCACATGATCCCCGATCCTCCACCGAGGACGGCAGAACCGGCGGTGACCGGGCCTCGGCCCGCGCCGCACCCTGGAGGACTGAGTTGAGCCCCATCCGCTCCGCGACCATCGCGGCGCTCGCATCGGCCGTCCTGGCCACCACGCTCACCGGCTGCCAGTTCGGCGCCGCGGAGCAGGACACTTCTCCGATCGTCATCGCCGCGGACCTGGAGATCTCCGGTGCCGCCGCCCCGGTCGGCAAGGCGTACCAGCGCGCCCTGGAGCTGAAGGTCGAGCAGCTCAACGCCTCTGGCGCGCTGGGCGGCCGGCAGATCGACCTGCGGGTGAAGGACAACCGCTCCGATGCCGCCGAGTCGCTGCGCAACATCACCGACTTCAGCAAGGACGGCAAGGTCAGCGCCATCATCATGGGCGGCTGCAACGAGTGCGCGGTCGGCGCGGTCCGGGCCGTCGGCGACGGCCGGATCCCCACCATCGCCCTCGCCGCGTCCAGCGAGGTCACCAACCCGGTGGCCGAACGCCGGTACATGTTCAAGCTGGCGCCGAACGCGGCGGACAGCGCCGCCGTGCTCGTCGACGAGCTGGGTAGGTCGGGCATCCGCCGGGTGGCGCTGCTGCACAGCGACGACAACTACGGCCGGGAGGGGCTGACCGCGCTCCGCAGCGAACTCGACAAGGCCGACATCCGGTTGGTACGGCGGTCCGCGGTGCCGACCACCGCGACCGACCTGAACGAGCCGGTCCGGCAGCTGACCTTCGGCAACATCGACGCCCTGGTCGTCTGGACCACGCCCGAGCAGGCGACGCTGGTCACCAACAGCGCCCAGCAGGCCGAGTTCCAGGGCAACCTCTACTTCGACGTGGTGGCCGGTGGCGACCTCTTCCTCGGCACCTCGACGCAGGCCAGCGCCCGGTCCACGCTGGTCTTCAGCCAGACGATGGCGATCGACGACGTGATCGCCACCACCCCGGCCAAGGCCGCCCGTCGGCAGTGGTTCCAGGACTACACGGCCCGGTTCGGCGGATACCACGGCTTCTCCTCGTTCGCCGCCGACGCGGTGCAGCTCATCGTGAACGCCGAGCTGCGGCGACCGGCCGGGACGCCCGGCCGGGTGGACCGGGACGGCATCCGCGACGTGCTGGAGACCTCGCAGCTGGACGGGCTCTCCGGCCCGATCCGGATGACGCCTGACAACCACTCCGGGCTGATGCCCCAGGCCCTCACCACGCTGGTCGCCCGGGGCGGCCGCTGGCGACTGGCCGGCTGACCCGGACGCCGTACGGCACCCGGCTGGCCGGCCTCCGTCCGCGGAGGCCGGCCAGCCGTAGGGTTCTCACCTGGCACCGGTGGACGGCCGCCCGGTCAGCGGTTCGAGGTGGTCTCGCGCACCCACGGCAGGGCGAACCGTTCGACGACGACCAGCGCCGAGTAGAGCACGATGCTCACCAGGGCCACCAGCATGATGGCCGCCCAGGCGGTGGCGGTGTCGCCGATGCCGGCGTACTGCTGGATCACATAGCCGAGCCCGCCCTCGCCGGCCTGGAACTCGCCGATCACCGCTCCGATCGCGGCCAGCGGCATGGCGACCTTGAGCCCGACGAAGATCTGCGGCAGCGCGGCCGGGAACCGCACCTTGCGGAAGGCCTGCCACCAGGAGGCGTTCCAGGACCGCACCAGCTCCGCCAGGTCGGCCGGGGTGGTGGTCAGGCCGGTGGCGGTGGCGAGCACGATCGGAAAGAAACAGAGCAGGAACACCATCGTCAGGATGGGCCGCTGCCCCCAGCCGAGCGCCACCACCAGCAGCGGCCCGAGGGTGATCTTGGGCACTGCGTTGACCGCGACCAGCAGCGGGGTGAACATCCGCTCCACGGTCCGGGACGCGGCCAGGGACAGTCCGATCAGGATCCCGGCCGCCGCCGAGAGCGCGAAGCCGATCAGGATCTCCATTGTGGTGGTACCGGTGTGCTCCAGCATCTGCGCCGGCTTCTCGACGAACGCGGCCAGCACCGATCCCGGGGTGGGCAGCGCGGCCGGGTGGACCAGTTCCAGGCGGGAGACCAGCCACCACAGGCCGAAGGCGATCAGCAGGCCGGCCACCGGCAGCAGCGTCGCCGAGGTGCCGGCGCGGAGCACCGCACCACCTCGTGCCGCCCGTCCCTCGGGGCCCGGGATCTGTGCTGTCCCCGGCGGTGTGGCCACCGCCGGGGACCGGACGTCGGTCATCTTGCACTCCTCAACCTCCGGCCCGACGGCCGGCACGGCAGGGGGGTACGCGCCGCCGGGGACACCGGCGGGGCGTACCCCCGTGTGACGGACTCTGATCAGGCCTTCGGCGCGAGGCTGAAGTCGATGATCTGGTCCGGGGTGATGTTCTGCTTCAACTGACCGGCGCCCTGCAGGATGGCGATGCTCTTGGCCACCCGGCCGTTGTCCAGGGTGCCGAGCGCGGTGCCGGAGTTGCTCGACCGGACGTACCCGGCCATCAGCTGCAGCTCGGCGGCGGCCGCGGCGGGCACGCTGGCCTCGACGTTCTTCTTCAGGATCTCGCCGGCCTCCTGCGGGTTGGCCAGGGCGTACTCCAGGCCCTTGAGCAGCGCGCCGGTGAACCGCTTGACCTTCTCCGGGTCCTCCTTGGCGATCTTGCTGGAGGTGATCAGCACGTTGCCGTAGAGGTCCTGCATCACGTTGCTGTACGGCAACATGACTGCCTTCTTCTTGGTGACCGTCTCGATGGTCGGCTGACCGACGACGAACTGGCCGATCCCGTCCACGCCACCCGAGGCCAGGGTGCCCATCAGGGTCTGCGCGTCACCGTTCACCCACTGCACCTTGGTGACGTCGACGCCGGCCAGCCGGGCGTAGGTCGGGAAGAGGTTGCGGACCACCGAGCCGGGGGTGTCGGCGAGCTTCTTGCCCTCCAGGTCCTTCGGGGAGGCGATGCCGTTGCCCTCGACCGTGGCGATGCCGGCCATGGTGCGCTGCTGGATCGCGGCCACCGCGACGAAGTCCTTGGCCAGGCCGTTGCCGACCTGCAGCAGACCACCGGTCAGGTCGATCGGGCCGAAGTCGGCCTTGCCGGCGACGACGGTCTGGATCACGCCACCGGTGCCCTGACCGGCCTGGATGTCGACGTCGAAGCCGGCATCCTTGAAGAAACCCTTCTCCTTCGCCACCCAGGCGTAGGAGTCCCGGCCGAAGTTTCCGAACGAGGTGAGATAGGTCACCTTCTCTAGTGACTGGCCGTCAGCACCCTGCGCCTCTCCGGAACCGTCCGAGCCACCGCTGCACGCGGTCACCAGGGCGAGGGTGGTAGCCAGCGCAGTGGCGGCGACCGTACGGGTCAGCCTTCTCATCAGTGCACCATGTCCTTTCCCACCAGGCGGGTTGTCCACCTGGGAGGGTCGTCGAGCCACGCCGGGTCGACCCAGGGGGAGATCGAGGCCGGCGATAGAGGGGGACGCTTTCGCGGGCACAGCGTACGAGACTCCCACCTCACGGTCACCAGTCACATCACGTTGCGAAACGAAAAACTTACCGGAGTCCACCCCGGACTGTTCTGATCCAACTCGCCTCGCTACCCTGGCCGGACCTGAGAACATCGCAGCTCAAGGAGGCTGGCCGGGCATGATCCGACTTTCCGGGGTGTCCCGAACCTTCACCGGGCGCACCGGTCGGGTCGAGGCCCTGCGCGGCATCGACCTGCACGTCGCCGAGGGCGAGTTCGTCGCGGTGCTCGGCCGCTCAGGCTGCGGCAAGTCCACTCTGCTGCGGATGGTCGCCGGCCTGCTGCCGGCGACCGCGGGCGAGATCACCGTGGGTGACAAGCCGATCACCAAGCCGCGCCGGGACATCGCCATGCTGTTCCAGCGGCCGGCGCTGCTGCCCTGGCGCACGGTGCTGGACAACGTCCTGCTGCCGGTGGAGATCTTCGGGTGGAGTCGGGCCAAGCACCGCGACCGCGCCCGGCAGCTACTGGAGCTGTCCGGCCTGGCCGGCTTCGAGAAGCGCCTGCCGCACGAGCTCTCCGGCGGCATGCAGCAGCGGGTGTCGCTGTGCCGGTCGCTGATCGGCGAGCCCCGGGTGATGCTGATGGACGAGCCGTTCTCCGCGCTCGACGCGCTCACCCGGGAGGAGCTCTCCGGTGAACTCCAGCGGGTGCACATGGAGACCCGGGCGACCATCGTCTTCGTCACCCACTCGATCGACGAGGCGGTGCTGCTCGCCGACCGGGTGGTGGTGCTCAGCCCGCGTCCCGGCCGGATTCGCAAGGTGGTCGAGGTGGACATCCCGCGCCCCCGCTCGCTGGGCCGCAACGCGCACCTGGCCGACGTGGCCCGGGTCAGCGCCGACCTGCACGAGCTGCTGATGGAACGGCACGCTCCCGACGAGGTCGCCGCGGTGGCGTCGGCCGGAGCGGAGGCATCGTGACCATGCGGGTGAGCATCTTCACCGAGCCGCACCGCGGCGCCAGCTACGACGACCAGCTCCGCTTCGCCCAGCTGGTCGAGGCCGGCGGGTTCGAGGGTTTCCTACGCGCCGACCACTACCAGTCGATGGGCGCCGAGCAGCCCCTGCCCGGTCCCACCGACGCCTGGCTCACCCTGGCCGCGCTGGCCCGGGAGACCAGCCGGATCCGCCTCGGCACGCTGGTCACCTCGGCCACCTTCCGGCTGCCCGGTCCGCTGGCGCTGATGGTCGCCCAGGTCGACCAGATGAGCGGCGGCCGGGTCGAGCTGGGCATCGGCGCCGGCTGGTACGAGCGGGAACACACCTCGTACGGCATCCCGTTCCCGGCCGTCGGTGAACGCTTCGACCGGCTCGCCGAGCAGCTCGAAGTGATCACCGGACTGTGGCGTACCCCGGTCGGCGAGACGTTCAGCTTCACCGGCGACCACTACCGGCTGGTCGACGCCCCCGCCCTGCCGAAACCGGTGCAGACGCCCGGCCCCACGGTCATCGTCGGTGGCAAGGGCCCCAAGCGCACCCCGGAGCTGGCCGCCCGCTTCGCCGACGAGTTCAACATGCCGTTCCGTACCGTCGCCGACACGGCCGCCACCTACGAACGGGTACGCGAGGCCTGTGACCGGGTCGGCCGCGCCGAGTCCGGGCGGGAGCCGCTGGTGCTCTCCGCCGGGGTAGTGGTGGCGATCGGACGTACCGACGCCGAGGCCGAGCGTCGGGCCGCCCCGCTGCACGTCAAGAGCGCGCTGCCGCCGGAGGACCCGGTGGTCGGCTCCCCCGCGCAGCTGGTCGACCGGCTCGGCGAGTTCGCCGCCGTCGGCACCACCCGGGTGCACCTGCGCCTGATCGACCTCGCCGACCTCGACCACCTGGAGCTCATCGCCGCCGAGGTGCTCCCCCAGTTGAACGGAGTCCGATGACCGACGTCAGCCAGGAGACCGAACTCGGCCCGGTCGGCCAGGAGATCGTGTACGAGAACGACCGGGTCCGGGTCTGGCACATCCGGCTGGAGCCGGGCGAGCGGCAGCCGTTGCACCGCCACGACCACCCGTATCTGGTGATCGCCGTACAGGGCGCGAAGAACGTGGTGCAGACCGTCGACGGCACCCGGATCGACGCCGACGAGCCGACCGGTGGGGTGGTCTACCGCGATCCGGGTGCGGTTCACATGCTGACAAATGTCGGAGATACGACGTATCTCGCCCGCCTGGTCGAGCTCAAGTAGACCCGCCGCCGGACACCGCCGCGCCGCGCTTTCGCGGAGGTGGCGGTAGGTCCCACCGGGCCGTAACGTGCCGGACATGGCGTTTCGGACCTGGGGCAGGCTGCTGCTCGCCGCCGTCGGGGTGAGCGTGTTGACCGGCGCCGGTCAGCTCGGCATCGGGTACGCGTTCGGCATCATCCGCCTCACCGGCGTGCCCGTCGGCGACACCGTCAACCGGTGGCCCGCCCAGCTCGTCTGGGTCGGCTGGTGCGCGGCGCTCGCCGCCGCCGCCGGTGCCGCCCTCGCCGACCGGCTGCGCCGTGGCCGTGGGTTGCCCGCCAGCACGCCGGTGCACCTGTCGATCGCCGGTGTCGCCGGGCTCGGCGCCCTGGTGGTCGCCCCGCTCTGCATGCAACCGGCACGTAGCGCCCGACTCGACGGGGTCGACCCGGTCTGGGCCGTCGCCGTCTGCGCCGTGCTCGGTGCGGTCGTCGGCACCGCCGCCGCGCTCGCCCGGCAACTGCACCCGCCGCTGGGCTGGAACGTGGCGTCCACGGCCGGCCTGCTCTGGCTGCTCGCGCTGCTCTCGGTCGTACCGTCGATCTTCACGACCGGACCACTTACCACCGTACGGCTGGGCGTGCTGGAGCCGTCCTGGCTCGACGCCGCCGCCGCGCAGCGCCTTGCCCCGCTGCTGCTGCCCGTCCTGGCCCTGCTCGTCGGCGCGACCACCGGCGGGCTGGCCCGCCGGCATGGCCACCCGCCCCTGGTCGGCGTCACTACCGGAGTGGCCGGTCCGGTGCTGGTCGCCGGCGCCTATCTGGCCGCCGGCTCGGGTGCCGCCGTCGACCGGTACCAGGCCGCGCCGTACCTCGGTGCCCTGATCGCGGTCGCCACCGGCGCACTCGGTGCCACCGCGGCCGCCCTGCTGCCCTGGCCACCGACCGCCGCGTGGCGACCCGCCCTCGCCACCGCCCGGCGGCCCTGGTCGGCCTTTGCCACCCGGTCCGGCCAGGCGATCGAACCCACCGACATCCTCCAGCCCCTGCCCACCGCCACCGACCCGCCCACCGGCCCGACTACGGCGGCCGGCACCGACAGCCCGGCCGACCTGGTCACGGTCGGCACCGGATCAGGCCGGTCCACCGGTACGGCGATCGGTGATGATCCGGCGCTCGGCACCGGTGAGGGACCCGGGCCGGGGCCCCGCTCCGGCGACCCGTCGGTGCGGCCGGCACCTGCCCACTGGGACTGGCCGACCTCGGCCAGCACCGTCACCCCCCGTCCGACCCACACCGCCAGCTCACCCGAATCGCCGACCCCGGCTGCCCACTTCCCGCCGGCCGGCGAGGCTGTGACCAGCGGTACGTCGGACAGCGCGGCGGTGGCCGGCGAGGTTACGATCAGCGCAACGACGACCAGCGAGGCGACGATCAGCGAGCCCCCGACCACCGAATCCCCGGCCCCCGAATCTGCGGCCCCTGTGTTCCCGGCCCCCGAGTCCCTTCGCGAGGGGCCCACGGGCGGCGAGCCCACGGCCCCCGTATCCCCGGCGCCCGAGTCCCTTCGCAAGGGGCCCACGGACGGTGAGCCCACGGGTGACGGCTCTCCCGTCAGCGGGGCGCCCATGCCCGCCGAGCCCACGTTGACGGATGCCACGTTGACGGATGCCACGTTGACGGATGCCACGTTGACGGATGCCACGCTCGCCGGGCCCGGTACTGTCGAGGAACCGGCTACCGAGCCCGCCACCAGCGGAATCGCCGCCGCTGAGGCCGACACCGTCGACCCCGGTGCCGTCAAGCCCACGGTGGCCGGGACCGCAGCCACCGAATCCGCCACCAGCGCAGAGGTTTCCGCCGGTGCCGCGACCGACGACGACCGGAGCCCAGCGGCCGCAACGGCGGGCTTCTTCTCCGGTCCCGTCTCGACACCGGGCCCGGTCGACGAGCTGGACCGGCCGGAACTGACCTGGCCGGCCCCCACCGGGGTGCCACTCGAACCGGCCGACGCCGCCGAGGTCGCGCCGTATCCCCGGCACCAGGTCGCGCGGCTGCCTGACCTGAGCGGCGTCAGCTCCTGGAACGCCTTCGTCCCGCCCCGCCGAACGGAGTGGCGGACGACCACACCGGACGCCACCGTCCCGGGAACCACCGTCCCGGGAACCAGCAGCCCGGACACCACCCTCCCGGGAACCAGCAGCCCGGACACCACCAGCGCGGACGCCACCAGCGCGGGGAGCACCCCACCGAAGGCCGCCACGCCGCTGGCCGGTCCGGCAGCGGGTAGCGCACCGGCAGTCCCGGGTACGCCTACCCAACGCCCGGCCGAGCCGGGAACACCGGGCACCGCGACCGGAGCGACGGACACCGCGACCGGAACCGCCGAAACCTCGGTCGGACCACGGACGGGCCGGACCACGGTGGCCGGTGCCCGTGCCGGGGAGTCCGACACCGCTGACGCCGCCACCGAGCAGGACTCCGACGTCGACTCGGGCACCGGCCGCTTCCGTAACCGGCGGGGCCTGTTCGGCCTGATCCGGAACCGGACGGAGAAGGCCGCCTCCGCCGACCAGCCGGACGAGCGTGCGGAGCCGGCACTGCCGGCGCCCGACGAGGAGTACGTCGACTGGGTCGCCGGCCTCAGCCGCCCGGCCCCGGAGGACGGCCAGCGCTCACTGCGTTCCCCCGGCCGCCACCACCGCGACTGACCCCCAACTCCCCTGCCAAAGCAGGCCCCGAGGTGAATCTTGGACACCTACCGTTCACATAGGACGGTAGGTGTCCAAGATCTACAACCCGGACGGGTACCGAGCGAGAGCGAGGGTCCCGACGATCAAGAAGGTAACGGGGCGGACGTCAGGCGAGCGGCAGGTAGACGCGGGACCCGGCGGACTGGAACTCCGCCGACTTGTCCCGCATGCCACGGGCGGCGTACTCCTTCAGCTCCTGGGTGATCTTCATGGAGCAGAACTTCGGGCCGCACATCGAGCAGAAGTGGGCGGTCTTCGCCGGCTCCGCCGGCAGTGTCGCGTCGTGGTACGCGCGGGCGGTCTCCGGGTCCAGCGACAGGTTGAACTGGTCCTCCCACCGGAACTCGAACCGGGCCTTGGACAGCGCGTCGTCCCAGGCCTGCGCGCCCGGGTGGCCCTTGGCCAGGTCGGCGGCGTGTGCCGCGATCTTGTACGCGATCACGCCCGCCTTCACGTCGTCCCGGTCCGGCAGCCCGAGGTGCTCCTTCGGCGTGACGTAGCAGAGCATCGCCGTGCCGAACATGCCGATCATCGCCGCGCCGATGGCCGAGGTGATGTGGTCGTAGGCGGGCGCGATGTCGGTGGTCAGCGGGCCGAGGGTGTAGAACGGGGCCTCGTGGCACCACTCCTGCTGGAGGTCCACGTTCTCCTTGATCTTGTGCATCGGCACGTGCCCGGGGCCCTCGATCATCACCTGCACGTCGTACTCCCAGGCGATCCTGGTCAGCTCGCCGAGGGTCCGCAGCTCGGCGAACTGGGCCTCGTCGTTGGCGTCCGCGATGGAGCCGGGGCGCAGTCCGTCGCCGAGGGAGAAGGTCACGTCGTAACGGGCCAGGATCTCGCACAGCTCACGGAAGTTGGTGTAGAGGAAGTTCTCCTCGTGGTGCGCCAGGCACCAGGCGGCCATGATCGAGCCGCCGCGCGAGACGATTCCGGTGACCCGGTCCACGGCCAGCGGCACGTACGGCAGCAGCACCCCGGCGTGCACCGTCATGTAGTCCACGCCCTGCTCGGCCTGCTCGATCACGGTGTCCCGGAACACCTCCCAGCTCAGCTTCACCGGGTCGCCGCCCACCTTCTCCAACGCCTGGTAGATCGGCACGGTGCCGATCGGCACCGGCGAGTTGCGCACGATCGCCTCGCGGGTCTCGTGGATCCGCTTGCCTGTCGACAGGTCCATCACGGTGTCCGCGCCCCACCGGGTGGCCCAGGTCAGCTTCTCCACCTCCTCGGCCACCGAGGAGGTGACCGCCGAGGTGCCGATGTTGGCGTTCACCTTGACCAGGAACGCCTTGCCGATGATCGCCGGCTCGCACTCCGGGTGGTTGACGTTGAGCGGCAGCACCGCCCGGCCGGCGGCGATCTCGTCCCGGACGAACTCCGGCGCCAGCCCCTCCCGGATGGCGACGAACTCCATCTCCGGGGTCACCACGCCGGCGCGGGCGTAGGCGAGCTGGGTCGGCCGTCGGCCGTCCCGGCCCACCAGCGGCGTCCCCGCACCCCGCGCCGGAGCCACGTCGGCGCGTTCGGCGATCCACGGTCCACGCAGCGCCGGCAGCCCGACCTCCGGGTCGGAGCCCGGCCCCGACGTGTCGTAGAGCCGCAGCGGCGGGTTGTCCCCGGCCAATTCCACCTCGGCGAACGGCACCCGGACGTCCGGGCGGGACCCCTCGACGTAGACCTTGCGACGTGCCTGCATGACAGCCTCCCTGTCGATCAGTAAGGACGCGACGACGGGGCCGACGACCAGCCGAAGTGGTCCAACGGACCGGCTCCCGCGCCCAACTTCCAGTCCCGCCCACCGCTCAGCGCGCGGGCGACGTACTCCTTGGCGGTGGCGACCGCCGTCGGCACCGGGTCACCGGCGGCCAGCCGGACGACGATCGCCGCCGAGAACGAACAGCCGGTGCCGTGGTTGTTGCCGGTGGCCACCCGCGGTCCGCGCAGCAGGGTGGTGCCCCCAGCGTCGACAAGCACGTCCACCGACTCGCCGTCGGCGTCCACGTCGCCTCCGGTGACCACCACGTGGGCGGGTCCCCGGGCGGCCAGCGTCTCGGCGGCGGTGACCATCTGGTCGACAGTGGTCACCGGAGCGCCGGTCAGGGCCGCGGCCTCCGCGCAGTTCGGGGTCACCACCAGCGCGTACGGCAGCAGCCGCTCGACCGCCGCGGTGATCCCGAGCCGGTGTCCGCTGGTGGCCACCAGCACCGGGTCGACCACCAGCTGCGGCAGCCGCCCGGCTCGGGCGGCATCCGCGATCGCGTCGGCGACGGCCGGGGTGCCCAGCACGCCGGTCTTCACCGCCCGGACGGTGAAGTCGGCGAGTACGCTGTCGAGCTGCTCGACGACGGTCTGCGGGGGCAACGGCAGCACCCCGTCGACGCCCCGGGTGTTCTGCGCGGTGACCGCCGTGATCACGCTGGTGCCGTACGCGCCCAACGCGGCGAAGGTCTTCAGGTCGGCCTGGATGCCGGCACCCCCGCCGGAGTCCGAGCCGGCGATGGTGAGGACGGTCGTGGGGGTCACTCTGTTCCTCCGCGGGACGGGTACGGGCCGGGTACCTGCCGGACGGCGGCACCGAAGGCGTGGGTGAGGCGGGCCGCCGACTCGGCCGGATCGTCGGCGCGCATCACCGCGGCGAGCACCGCCACCCCCGCCGCGCCCGCCTCGACGGCGGCGGTCACCTGCTCGGGTGTCTGGATCCCGCCGAGGGCCAGCACCGGCACCGGGGCGGTCCGGACCAGCTCGGCGAGTCCGCGGGGACGCAGCGGTGGGCCGTACCCGGGTTTGCTGTCGGTCGGCCAGACCGGCGACAGGGTGACGTAGTCCTCGGTGGTCAGCGCGGCCAGTTCCGCCGCGTCGTGGCAGGACCGGCCGACGAGCCGGACCGGCGGTGGCGGGTACGGGCCGGCGGCGGGCAGGTGCACGGCGTCGCCGTCGAGCGGGTCGGCCCCGGCGACGACGAGCGTCCCGCCCACCTGGTCGAGGACCGGGCGCAGCGCGACCGCGAGGGCGACCCGCTCGGTGCGGGGCAGGTCCCTCTCCCGCAGCACCACCCACCGCACGCCCCCGGCCACCGCCGCCGCGACCACCTCGGGCAGCGGCCGTCGCGCCACCCGCCGGTCGGTGAGCACCACCACCCCCGACGGCAGGGCGACGCCCGGACCGGTGGCACGGGTAGGCCGCGTCACAGCTCGGGCCGTCCCTCGTCGGGGGTGGACGGTAGGGCGTGCGAGCGGCGGGGGATCCGGCCGGCCTGGTGGGCCAACCGGCCGGCGGAGATCGCGTACCGCATGGCGCTGGCCATCGCCACCGGGTCGACGGCCCGGGTGACCGCGCTGGCCAGCAGCACCGCGTCACAGCCCAGCTCCATCGCCAGCGCGGCATCCGAGGCGGTCCCGACACCGGCGTCCAGGATCACCGGTACGTCGACGCTCTGCCGGATCAACCGGATGTGGTGCGGGTTGCCGATGCCCAGGCCGGAGCCGATCGGCGAGCCAGCCGGCATCACCGCCGCGCATCCCACGTCGGCCAGCCGCCGGGCGAGCACCGGATCGTCACTGGTGTACGGCAGCACGGTGAACCCGTCGGCGACCAGCTCCTCTGCGGCGTGCAGCAGCTCCACCCCGTCGGGCAGCAGCGTCCGCTCGTCGCCGATCACCTCCAGTTTGATCCAGTCGGTGTCGAAGGCGTCCCGGGCCAGGTGGGCCACCTTGACCGCCTCGGCGGCGGTGTAGCAGCCGGCGGTGTTGGGCAGCAGCTGCACCCCGCACCGGTCGAGCAGGTCGAGCAGTCCACCGGCGGTGCCGGGCGCGGTGTCTACCCGGCGCAGCGCCAGGGTGACCAGGCCGGTGCCGGAGGCCCGGATCGCCTGCTCCAGCACGTGCAGGTTGGCCGCGCCACCGGTGCCGAGGATCAGCCTCGACCCGAAGGTCCGGCCACCGAGGACGAGGTCGGAGTCGTTCGACACCGCGCTCACCCGCCCTGCGCCGCGCTGAGCACCTCGACCCGGTCGCCGTCGCGCAGCGCCGTGTCCGGCCAGCCGGTACGCGGCACCACCTCGCCGTTGACCGCGACGGCCAGGCCGCGCTGCTGGGTGGTGACCTCCCGGACCAGATCGGCCACGCTCAGGCCGACGTCGACCGTCCGGGCCGCACCGTTCACCGTCACGTCCATCTCTCCTCCTCGATCGATCGGGCGTCACCGACCGCGACAGCCGCCACCGACCCGGCCGGCACCGACACCCCCGCCGGTGCAAGGAAGGGCCCCCTTTTATCGCTTTCTGAGGTAAAAGGGCCCCTTCCTAACACGACAGGCCCCGAAGCAGCTCGGCCGGGACCGACGACGAGGCAGGTGCCATCGACCCGACGGGTACGGTGAAGCGGTCGGCGCGGAACGGAGCGAGCAGCGGGTCGGCGACCCCGGTGGTCACCAGGTCGGCGATCAGGTCGGCGGTGACCGGGGTGAGCACGATGCCGTGCCGGTGGTGCCCGGTGGCGGCGACCACGTCCGGCCGACCGGGCAACGGGCCGAGTACCGGGGCGTTGTCAGGCGTGCCGGGGCGCAACCCGGCGACCGTCTCCACCAGGTCGTACTCGGCGAGCTCGGGGACCAGGTCGACGGCGGCGCGCAGCAACCGCAGCACCGCGCCGGCGGAGACGGCGGTGTCGGAGCGCTCCTCGACGGTGGCGCCGACCACCACCTCCCCGTCGGCGCGGGGCACCAGGTAGACCGGCTCGCCGTCGGCGTACCCCCGGATGACGTGCCGGAAGCCCGGCGGAGCGCCGTCGGGCGCGCGGAGCCGGAGGATCTGTCCCTTCACCGGGCGGACCGGCAGCCCGGTCAACGCCGTCGCGCCGGTGCCGGCCGCCACCACGGTCACCCGACCGGGCCGCCGGGACAGCGCGGTGACCCCGCTGTCGACGATCTCGACCCCGGCCCGCTCGGCGGCGGTGCGCAGCGCGGCGACCAGCCGACGCGGGTCGATCTGGTGGTCGGTGGCGGCGAACGCCCCACCGCGGACCCGCAGGCTCAGCGCGGGTTCGCGTCGGCGCAACTCCGAGGGGCGCAGCGGCGTGATCGGTAACCCCAACCCCTCCTGGTACGACCAGAGTCGTCGCGCCTCGGCCAGGTCGTCGCCGGTCAGCCCGACCACGAGGGTGCCGTCGGTGCGGTAGCCCAGGTCGACGCCGGTGGCCCCGGTCAGCTCGGCGGCGAATGCCGGCCAGCGGCGGGCCGAGTCGGCCAGCAGCCCGGTCAGCTCGTCCTCGCCGAAGTGCGCCTCGACGACCGGGGAGAGCATCCCGGCCGCGACGTGCGAGGCCCCCGACCCGGGCGCCGGATCGTGCAGCCTGACCCGCACCCCGCGCTGCGCACACCGCCACGCCACCGCCAGCCCGATCACCCCACCCCCCACCACCACCACCTCCTCGGGTGCAAGGAAGGGCCCCCTGTTATCGCTTTCTGTTGCAAAAGGGCCCCTTCCTAACACGACGGCCCCCGCACCACGCCCCGCACCACGCCCCGCAGCACGACGGGCAGCATGACGGGCAGCACGACGGGCCCGGCAGCGCGACTCACGACAGGCCCCGGAGCAGTTCAGCCGTGACGCGGGCCGGATCGGCGGCGGCGGAGAGCTCCCCCACCACCGCCACCCCGTACGCCCCGGCGGCCCGCAGCGCCGGCACCCGGGCCACGGTCACCCCGCCGATCGCGATCACCGGTACGTCGACCGCCGCGACCACGGCCCGTACGCCGGTCGGGCCGATCGGGTCGGGCAGCCCGTCCTTGGTGGAGGTGTGGTGGCAGGGGCCGACCCCCAGGTAGCTGGCCCCGGCGGCGACGGCGCTGCGGGCGGTGACCGGTTCCCGGGCGGTGGCCCCGAGCACCGCCTGCGGGCCGAGTACCCGACGGGCCGCGTCGACGGGCAGGTCGTGGGCGCCGACGTGCCCCCCGGCCGCGCCGATCGCCAGCGCCACGTGCAGCCGGTCGTTGACCAGGCAGGTCGCCCGGTACGGCGCGCAGAGCGCGAGCACCCGTCCAGCCAGGTCGTACGCCTCGCGGTCGGTGGCCTCGTCGGTCACCCGCACCTGCACGACGAGGTCGCTGCCGGCGACGCCGAGCGCGGCGCGCAGCACGGCCAGCGGGTGCCGCCCGGGGCGGGTGTCGGTGATCAGATGCAGTCGTCCCAGGGACGGCACGGCAACACTCCTCCCTGCGCCGGCATTACCCGGATCAGGTTCGACGGTCGGGGGCTGCAGCCCCCCTCTCAGCCCGGTACACCGGGCTCCCGTGGGTTCGTCGGGTGTCACCGTACGTCGTTTCCGCCGCTCCGCCAACCCCCACCCTGCCGCTCCGCCGGCTCCGACCCACAGTGAAAGCCGCCGCCACCCCCGCAGCGAAAGCCGCCGCCACTCCGCAGCGCCAGCGGCCTCCACTGAGGGCGGTCGGCCAGGTCCGGACCGCCGCCTGAAATGACAAAGATGGCGATCTGCATTGACTTGCACCAATTTCAGGCACAGTTGTTATCGAAACGTAACAACCAGGCACCTTGCTGGAAATTGATCGACGAACGCAAATTGATGTGAATCGATTCGGCTTCGCGCCGCCGCGTACCCTCGCCCGCCCGGAACGAGCACTCGGATCGACTCGGAGTGACCCATCCACCACTCCAGCCCGTCCCGTACGGACAGAGGAGAACTCCGTGTCCCGATCTCGTCGTGGACGAGCAGCGCTCAGCCCCCTGCCGGTGGCGCTGCTCGTCCTCACCCTCACCCTGGGCGGTGCCCCGGCCCAGGCGAACACCGCCGCCGAGGCCAGCACCGTCCAGGCCCGCAGCACGATGACCGGCACCACGACAGCCGGCAGCACGACAGCCGCCAGCACGAAGGCCGAGCCGGCGGTGGCTGCCGCGGCGGACCCGTACGCCGTGCTGGTCTTCTCCAAGACCGCCGGTTTCCGGCACGACTCGATCCCGGCCGGGATCAGTGCGATCCAACGGCTCGGCGCGGCGAACAACTTCACCGTCACCAGCACCGAGGACGCCGCCGCCTTCACCGACGCCAACCTGGCCCGGTTCAAGGCGGTCATCTGGCTGTCGACCACCGGTGACGTGCTGAACGCCACCCAGCAGGCGGCCTTCGAGCGCTACATCCGGGCCGGTGGCGGCTACGCCGGCGTGCACGCCGCCAGCGACACCGAGTACGACTGGGCCTGGTACGGCCAACTGGTCGGCGCGTACTTCAACAGCCACCCGGCCAACCAGACCGCCACGGTGAAGGTCGAGGACCACCAGCACGAGTCCACCCGGCACCTGCCGGACCGGTGGTCCCGGTACGACGAGTGGTACAACTTCCGCACCAACCCCCGGGCCCGGGGCGTGCAGGTGCTGGCCTCGCTCGACGAGCGCAGCTACAGCCCCGGTGCCGGCGCGATGGGCGCGGACCACCCGATCGCCTGGTGCCAGAGCTTCGACGGCGGCCGGTCCTGGTACACCGGCGGCGGGCACACCCAGGACTCCTTCACCAACGCGGAGTTCCTGCAGCACCTGCTCGGTGGCATCCAGACCGCCGCCGGGGCGGTGCACGCCGACTGTGGTGCCGGTCGGGCGGCCAACTTCGAGAAGGTGACGCTGGACAGCAACACCAGCAATCCGATGGAGCTGGACATCGCCCCGGACGGCCGGGTCTTCTACATCGAGCGCGACGGACGGTTGCAGATCATCCAGCCGGACACCAACCGGACGGTCACCGCCCTGCGGTTGAGCGTCTTCGGCGGCAACGAGGACGGTCTGCTCGGCATCCGGCTCGACCCCAACTTCGCCAGCAACCGCTGGGTCTGGCTCTACTACGCGCCAAGCGCCGGCGGGTCCCGTAACCACCTGTCCCGGTTCACCGCCAACGGTGACACCATCGACCCGGCCAGCGAGAAGGTCGTCCTGCAGATCCCCACCCAGCGCAACACCTGTTGCCACATGGGCGGGAGCATGACCTTCGACTCGGCCGGCAACCTGTACCTGGCCACCGGGGACAACACCAACCCGTTCGACTCCGGCGGATTCAGCCCGCTGGACGAGCGCAGCGGGCGGGCCGACTACGACGCGCAGCGTACCGCCGGCAACACCAACGACCTGCGCGGCAAGGTGCTCCGGATCCGGCCGCAGGCCGACGGCACGTACACCGTCCCGAGCGGCAACCTCTTCGCCCCGGGCACCGCCCGGACCCGGCCGGAGATCTACGCGATGGGCCTGCGCAACCCGTTCCGGATCGGCATCGACCGCAAGACCAACGTCCTGTACGTCGCCGACTACGGCCCGGACGCCGCCACCGCCAACCCGAACCGGGGTCCGGCGGGGCTGGTGGAGTGGAACATCGTCGACCGGCCGGGTAACTTCGGCTGGCCGTACTGCCACGGCAACAACCAGGCATACAACGACTACCAGTTCCCCTCCGGCCCGAGCGGCGCGAAGTTCAACTGTGCCGCGCCGGTGAACAACTCCCCCAACAACACCGGCCTGACCAACCTGCCGGCGGCGATCCCGGCGACTGTGGACTACGGCTACGGCGGTGACGCCCGCTTCCCGGAGATCGGTGGCGGCGGCGCGCCGATGGCCGGCCCGGTCTACCGGTACGACCCGAACCTGTCGTCGCGTCGGCAGTGGCCGGCGTACTTCGACGGCAAGGCGATGTTCGGTGAGTGGAACCAGTCGCGGATGTACACCTTCCAGGTCGCCAAGGACGGCAAGTCCCTGGTGGATATCAACCGGATCCTCGACCAGATGAGTTTCGTCCGGCCGATGGACTTCGAGTTCGGCCCGGACGGGGCGCTCTACCTCATCGAGTGGGGCAGCGGCTTCGGCGGCAACAACGACAACTCGGGTGTCTACCGGATCGACTACACCGCCGGGGCCCGCGCCCCGATCGCGGTGGCCGCCGCCACCCCGACCTCCGGCGCACCTCCCCTCAGCGTCACCTTCTCCAGCGCCGGCTCCCGGGACCCCGACGGCGGCACGCTCAGCTACGCCTGGACCTTCGGCGACGGCGGCACCTCCAGCCAGGCCAATCCGACCCACACGTACACCCGGTCCGGCAGTTACACCGCGCAGCTGCGGGTGACCAACCCGGCGGGGCGTACGGCGGTGGCGAACGTGCCGATCACCGTCGGCAACACCGCGCCCACCGTCACCATCGAGTTCCCGCCGGACGGCGGCTTCTACGACTGGGGCGACCAGGTCGCGTACACGATCAAGGTGACCGACCCCGAGGACGGCACGATCGACTGTTCCCGGGTCAACCTGCAGGTGCTGCTCGGCCACGACGAGCACGCCCACCCGCTGGAGCAGCGCACCGGCTGCACCGGCACGGTGCAGACCCAGCTCGCCGACGGGCACGGCGCCGAGGCCAACGTCTTCACCGTGCTGGAGGCGACCTACACCGACCGGGGCGGGTCGAACGGTGCGGAACCGCAGACCGGTCGGGCCCTGGAGATCCTGCAGCCCAAGCGGAAGCAGGCCGAGTACTACAGCGCCACCGGCCGGGTGGCCGGTGCCACCGGCGGCGGCGACCCGGGCGTGGTCCGGGAGGCCGGTTCCGACAGCGCCGGCGGCGGGCAGAACATCGGCTTCATCGAGGACGGCGACTGGTGGTCGGTCAGCCCGGCCAGCCTGACCGGCATCACCTCGGTACGCCTGCGGGCCGCCTCGGCCTCCTCCGGTGGCCGGATCGAGGTACGCGCCGGAGCCGCCGACGGCCCACTGCTCACCTCGGCCACCGTGCCGGCGACCGGGGCCTGGCAGACGTACACCGACGTCACCGCGCAGATCCCGAACGGCGCGGCGGCCCAGGGCAGCCTCTTCTTCGTCGCCCGGGACCCGAACCGGGGCACCGGCAGCCTGTTCAACGTCAACTGGGTGGACTTCGTCGGTCCGGGGATCAGCGGCAACTCGCCACCGACGGTGACCGCCTCGGCCACCCCGACCAGCGGGACCGCCCCGCTGACCGTGGCCTTCACGGGTACGGCGACCGACCCCGACGGCGACACCCCGTTGACGTACGCCTGGAGCTTCGGTGACGGTGGTACCGCCAGCACCCTCAACGCCAGCCGGACCTACACCACGCCGGGCACCTACACCGCCACCCTGACGGTCACCGACAGCCGGGGTGCGCGGGGCCAGGCGAGTGTGCAGATCCGGGTGGACGGCACGGGCACCCCGTCCTGCCAGGCGCTGCGCTCGGACGAGTTCACCGGCACGTCGCTGGACCGGCAGCGGTGGTCCGGTGGGGTGCGGGAGAACCCGTCCTCGACCTCGGTCACCGGCGGCGTGTTGCGCCTGCCGACCAGCGCGGGTGACCTCTACGGCGCCCGCAACGACGCGACCAACCTGGTGCTCCAGCCCGCACCCAGCGGGGCCTGGCAGGCCACCACCCGCCTCACCCTGGCGGCCCGCGCCGACTACCAGCAGGCCGGCCTGCTGGTGTACGGCAACGACGACAACTACGCCAAGCTGGACCTGGTGTACGGCGGCAGCCGGCGGGTGGAGTTCATCCGGGAGAGCGGCGGTACGCCCCGCAACGAGTCGACCGACAGCACCGCGGCACCTACCGGTGACACCGTCCATCTGCGCCTGACCAGCGACGGGACGAACCTGACCGCGGCGTACTCGGCCGACGGGCAGACCTTCACCACCGTCGGCCGGTCTGCCGCGTTGGCCGGGATCAGCAACCCCCGGATCGGGCTGTTCGCGCTCAACGGCGGCACCACGGCACCGGTGGTCAACGCCGACTTCGACTGGTTCCGGATCACCCCGGACACCTCGACCGGCACGGTGCCGTCGGACGAGTTCACCGGCAGCAGCCTGGAGAAGTGCCGGTGGAACGCGGTGGTCCGGGAGGACACCGCCCGCTACCGGATGACCGACGGGTCGTTGCGTATCGACGTACCCACCGGTGACATCTACGGCACCGGCAACACCGGGCCGACGAACTTCATCCTGCAGAACGCCTCCACCGGCAACTGGACGGTGCAGACCCGGGTCGACGGCAGCACCTTCAACGAGCAGTACCAGCAGGGCGGCCTGTTGGTCTACGCCGACGACGACAACTACCTGAAGTTGAACTACGTCACGGACAACGCCGCAGGTCAGGCGGTTTCCCGCCGGATCGAGTTCCGTAGCGAGGTCGGCGGGGTGGTGCAGAGCACCCAACCCCAGGCGACCGGGCTGACCCAGGGGGTCTGGCACCTGCGGCTGTCGCGCAGCGGCACCAGCTACACCGCCGCGTACTCGGCCGACGGCACGAGCTGGACGACCCTGGGCACGTTGACCAGCACCGCCGTCGGAACCGCCCCGAAGGTGGGGCTGTTCACCCTGGGCGGCAACCAGACCGCGCCGAAGACGGCCGCCTTCGACTACTTCCGACTCACCTCCTGACCGGACCGGACGGCTTCACCGGTGCCCGCCCCCATCAGCGCCACGGGGGCGGGCACCGCCTGTCGACCCGGCCGCTCGTCTGCTTTGGAGGCACTCGCGGCTATTGCGGCGTAGCGTTACGCAACCGTTACCGGGCTGCACCTTGCCGGACATGGAGAGATCGGAACTAATTTGTTCATCGATTCGACAGAATCGCGGTCCGGTGGGTCGGCGCCCCCTGGTCAGCACTGTCGGGTCAGCTCGGAGCGGTCTTCGGCGGTCCGCTCCGACACCCGTCGTCCAGCCCGGACAGAGGAGACCTTGTGTCCCTATTCCGCCGTATCAGATCGTCGCGGGGCCCCCTCCCCGCGGCTCTGCTCACCCTCACCCTCACCACCACGCTCATCG
This sequence comes from Micromonospora yangpuensis, assembly GCF_900091615.1. Taxonomy (NCBI): domain Bacteria; kingdom Bacillati; phylum Actinomycetota; class Actinomycetes; order Micromonosporales; family Micromonosporaceae; genus Micromonospora; species Micromonospora yangpuensis. The sequence continues at coordinate 5,694,065 of NZ_FMIA01000002.1, forward strand.
GCGCGCCGGCCCAGGCCGCGCCCACCACCGCACTCACCGCCGCGAAGGCGGCCCCGGTCCTGGCCGCGCCCGCAACCCAGGCTGCCGAGCCGTACTCGGTGCTGGTCTTCTCCAAGACCGCCGGGTTCCGGCACGGCTCCATCCCGGCCGGCATCGCGGCCATCCAGCAGCTCGGCGCGGACAACGGTTTCACCGTCGACACCACCGAGGACGGCGCCGCCTTCACCGACGAGAACCTCGCCAGGTACAAGGCGGTCATCTGGCTCTCCACCACCGGTGACGTGCTCGACGCCGGGCAGCAGGCCGCGTTCGAGCGGTACATCCAGGGCGGCGGCGGATACGCCGGCGTGCACGCGGCGTCGGACACCGAGTACAGCTGGGAGTGGTACGGCGACCTCGTCGGCGCCTACTTCTCCGGCCACCCGGCCAACCAGACGGCCACCATCAAGGTCGAGGACCACGCACACGACTCCACCGCGCACCTGCCGGAGCGCTGGTCCCGCTACGACGAGTGGTACAACTTCCGCACCAACCCGCGCGGTGACGTGCACGTGCTGTCCAGCCTGGACGAGACCAGCTACAACCCGGGCGCCGGCGCGATGGGCGCCGACCACCCGATCGCCTGGTGCCAGGAGTACGACGGCGGGCGGTCCTGGTACACCGGTGGCGGCCACACCAACGAGTCGTTCGCCGAGCCGGAGTTCCTCCGCCACCTGCTCGGGGGCATCCAGACCGCGGCCGGGGTGGTCGACTCCGACTGCGCCGCCTCGAAGACCTCCAGCTTCGAGAAGGTCACGCTGGACAGCAACACCAGCAACCCGATGGAACTGGACATCGCGCCGGACGGCCGGGTCTTCTACATCGAGCGCGACGGCCGGGTGCAGATCGTCAAGCCGGACACCGGCAACACGGTCACCGCGCTCACCCTGAGCGTCTTCACCGGCAACGAGGACGGCCTGATCGGCATCCGGCTCGACCCGGACTTCGCCACCAACGGCTGGGTCTTCCTCTACTACGCGCCCGCCGGCGGCGGGCCGCGCAACTACATCTCCCGGTTCACCGTCACCGGTGACACCATCGACCCGGCCAGCGAGAAGGTCGTGCTGCAGGTCGACACCCAACGCAACACCTGCTGTCACGCGGGCGGAAGCATGGTCTTCGACTCGGCCGGCAACCTGTACCTGGCCACCGGGGACAACACCAACCCCTTCGAGTCCAGCGCGTACACCCCGATCGACGAGCGGCCGGGACGCCAGGACTACGACGCGCAGCGTACCTCCGGCAACACCAACGACCTGCGCGGCAAGGTGCTCCGGATCCACCCGGAGGACGACGGGACGTACACCGTCCCGGAGGGCAACCTCTTCCCACCGGGCACCGAGAAGACCCGCCCCGAGATCTACGCGATGGGCTTCCGGAACCCGTTCCGGATCGGCATCGACCCGGCCACCGACGTGCTCTACGTCGGTGACTACGGCCCGGACGCCGGCTCGGCCAACCCGAACCGGGGCCCGGCCGGGCTGGTGGAGTGGAACATCGTCGACCGGCCCGGCAACTTCGGCTGGCCGTACTGCCACGGCAACAACCAGGCCTACAACGACTACCAGTTCCCCTCCGGCCCCAGCGGCGCCAAGTTCGACTGCGCCGCGCCGGTGAACAACTCCCCCAACAACACCGGCCTGACCGACCTGCCGCCGGCCATCGCGGCCACCGTCGACTACGGCTACGGCGGGGACCCGCGCTTCCCGGAGATCGGTGGCGGCGGCGCGCCGATGGGCGGCCCGGTCTACCGGTACGACGCCGACAACCCCTCGCCGACCAAGTGGCCTGCGTACTTCGACAGCAAGGCCATCTTCGGCGAGTGGAACCAGTCGAAGATGTACACCTTCCAGGTCGCCAAGGACGGCAAGTCCCTGATCGACATCAACCAGTTGCTGGTCGGGATGACCTTCATCCGGCCGATGGACTTCGAGTTCGGCCCGGACGGGGCGCTCTACCTCATCGAGTGGGGCAGCGGCTTCGGCGGCAACAACGACAACTCGGGTGTCTACCGGATCGACTACGTCGCCGGTGACCGGGCCCCGATCGCGTCGGCCACCGCCGATCCGACCTCCGGGGCGGCCCCGCTGACCGTCACGTTCTCCAGTGCGGGTTCCCGGGACCCCGACGGCGGCACGCTCACCTACGCCTGGGCGTTCGGTGACGGGCAGACCTCGACCGAGGCCAACCCGACCCACACCTACGCCGAGGCCGGCAACTACACCGCGCAGCTCACCGTCACCAACCCGGCGGGGCGTACCGCGGTGGCGAACGTGCCGGTCACCGTCGGCAACACCGCGCCCACCGTCACCATCGAGTTCCCGCCGGACGGCGGGTTCTTCAACTGGGGCGACCAGGTCAAGTACACGATCAAGGTGACCGACCCCGAGGACGGGGAGATCGACTGCGCGAAGGTCAACCTGCAGGTACTGCTCGGCCACGACGAGCACGCCCACCCGCTGGACCAGCTCACCGGCTGCACCGGCACGGTGCAGACCCAACTCGCCGACGGGCACGGCGCCGAGGCCAACGTCTTCACCGTGCTGGAGGCGACCTACACCGACGCCGGCGGCACCGGCGGTTCCGCCCCGCTCACCGGTCGGGCCCTGGAGATCCTGCAGCCCAAGCAGAAGCAGGCCGAGTACTACAGCGCCACCGGCCGGGTGGCCGGTGCCACCGGCGGCGGCGACCCGGGCGTGGTCCGGGAGGCCGGTTCCGACAGCGCCGGCGGCGGGCAGAACATCGGCTTCATCGAGGACGGCGACTGGTGGTCGGTCGACCCGGCCGACCTGACCGGCATCGAGCAGATCCGGTTCCGGGTGGCCGCACAGGGCGCCGGCGGTCGGATCGAGGTACGCGCCGGAGCCGCCGACGGTCCGCTGATCACCACGGCCACCGTGCCGACCACGGGTGCCTGGCAGACGTACACCAATGTCACCGCGGAGGTGCCGGCGGACGCCGACACGGGCGGGTCGTTGTTCTTCGTGGCCCGGGACCCCGCCGGGGGTGCCAACAGCCTGTTCAACGTCAACTGGATGGACTTCGTCGGCAAGGGCGTCACCGACAACGCGCCGCCGACGGTGACCGCCACGGCCACCCCGCTCACCGGCACCGCGCCGGTCGAGGTCTCCTTCACCGGTACGGCCACCGACGCCGAGGACGACACCCCGTTCACGTACGCCTGGGACTTCGGTGACGGCGGTACGGCGGACACGCTGAACGCCACCCACACCTACACCGTGCCGGGCACGTTCACCGCCACCCTGACGGTCACCGACAACCGGGGCGCGAAGGCGTACGCGACCGTCCAGGTCAAGGTGGAGGCGCCGAACACCTCCTGCTTCGGTGCCCGCTCGGACGACTTCCTCGGCAACGACCTGGACAAGGACCGCTGGACGGTGGTCCGGGAGAACCAGCTCTACTCCGTCTCCGGGGGCGCGCTGCGGCTGCCCACCGCCGTCGGTGACCTGTACGGCACCCGCAACGACGCGACCAACCTGGTGCTCCAGCCCGCACCCAGCGGGGCCTGGCAGGCCACCACGAAGGTCACCGTCCCGACCACGGCCGACTACCAGCAGGCCGGCCTGATCGTCTACGGCGACGACGACAACTACGCCAAGGTTGACCTGCTGTACGGCGGCAACCGCAAGGTGGAGTTCATCCGGGAGACCGCCGCGACGCCGCGCAACGAGGGTGCCGACGCGACCGCCTGGTCCGCCGGTGACACCGTCTACCTGCGCATGATCAGCGACGGGACGAACCTGACCGCGGCGTACTCCGCCGACGGGCAGACCTTCACCCCGGTCGGCCGCTCGGCCGCGCTGGCCGGCATCACCAACCCCCGGATCGGCGTCTTCGCCCTCAACGGCGGCACCACCGCGCCGGTGGTGGACGCGGTCTTCGACTGGTTCCAGGTCACGCCCGACGCTCCGGCCGAGCCGGTGACCCCGTCGGACGAGTTCACCGGGAACAGCCTGGACAAGTGCCGGTGGAACGCGATCGTCCGCGAGGACGCCGCCGCCTACCGGGTGACCGACGGCGCGCTGCGCATCGACGTGCCCAACGGTGACATCTACGGCACCGGCAACACCGGACCGACGAACTTCATCCTGCAGAACGCGCCGGCGGGCGACTGGACGCTGGAGACGAAGGTCGACGGCAGCCTGCTGAACGAGCAGTACCAGCAGGCCGGTCTGCTGGTCTACGCGGACGACGACAACTACCTCAAGTTCGACTTCATCGCGGACAACACCGCCGGGCAGGCAGTCTCCCGCCGGATCGAGTTCCGCAGCGAGGTCGGCGGGGCGGTGCAGAGTCCGCAGCCGGAGGCCGCCAACCTGACCCAGGCGGTCTGGCACCTGCGGCTGGCCCGTAGCGGCAACAGCTACACCGCCGCCTACTCGGCCGACGGCCAGGAGTGGACCACGCTCGGGACGCTGACCAGCACCGCCGTCGGGGCCACCCCGAAGGTGGGTCTGTTCACCCTCGGGGCCAACCAGACCGCCTCGAAGACGGCGTCGTTCGACTACTTCCGGGTCACCACCGGACAGGTCGACGACACCGCGCCGGTGACCACGGCCGAGGTGTCCGGCACCCCGGTCGAGGGCTGGTACACCGGCCCGGTGACGGTCACCCTGACCGCCACCGACGCCGACACCGGCGTCGAGCGCACCGAGTACCAGCTCGACGGGGCCACCGAGTGGACCGCGTACACCGAGCCGGTGGAGATCACCGGGGACGGTGAGCACGAGCTGCGGTTCCGCTCGACCGACGAGGCCGGCAACGTCGAGGAGACGAAGACGGTCACGGTCAAGATCGACGCCACCGCGCCGGTCAGCTCCGCGCAGTTCGCCAACGCGAACGACGAGGGCTGGCACGACGGTACGGTCCCGGTGGTGCTCAGCTCGACCGACGCCGGTTCCGGGGTCAAGCTGCTGGAGTGGTCGCTGGACGGTGGGGACTGGACGCCGTACACCGAGGCGGTCCAGATCAGCGGGGACGGGCAGCACGAGCTGCTCTACCGGGCCACCGACAACGCCGGCAACGTGGAGGCGCTGAAGTCGGCGATCGTCAAGATCGACGGCACCAAGCCGACGCTGCTGGTCTCCGGCATCGCCGACGGTCAGCTCTACGGTGACAGCCAGGACGTACGGATCTCCTGGCAGGCGGTCGACTCGACCTCCGGCATCAAGACCGTCACCGGCGTGCTGGACGGCAGGACGTACGCCAGCGGGACGCTCCAGGCCATGTACGAGCTCACCCTCGGCATGCACGAGCTGACCGTGACCGCTACCGACAAGGCGGGCAACAAGACCACCTCGACGGTACGGTTCTTCGTCACCACCTCGTTCCGGGACATGCAGAACCTGATCGACCGGTTCAAGGCGACCGGGCGGCTCTCCAACAAGGCCCACCGCCAGCTGACCAACAAGCTGACGGCGGTCCGGACCTCGGAGGCCGCCGGCAACGACAAGCGGGCGGTCCAGCAGTTGACCGCATTCCGTGCCCTCGCTGCCGACACCGCCCTGGTCACCGACGCCGAGGTTCGGGAAGCCCTGGTCCGGGACGCCGACGCCATGATCGTCCGGCTCGGTGGCACGGCCAGCAAGGCCGGAGTCAAGGCGAACGACGGCAACAAGGTCGACGGCGCTGGCCGCCTCGGGGAGGATCCGACCCGGATCGCCCCCAACGGCAAGCTCTGACCGACCCCGGGGTGCCCGTCCACTGCCAACCGGCGGTGGGCGGGCACCCCGCTCGTTTCCCCCCGGACCCTTCTTCCCGCCCGCCCCGCCCTGACCAGCTCGTTTCACCTGAGGAGCGACATCATGCGTACCCGCTGGGGTTCCGCCACCGTCCTCGCCGGCCTCTGCCTGGCGGCTCTGACCGCCACCCCCGCGCCGCTGGTCACCACATCCACGATGCTGGCCGCCGAATCCACGACACTAGCGCCTGAATCAGGGAGAGTGCCCCCTCGATCTTCAGCCCTGGAATCGGTGGCCACTCAATCGGGGATGTTGGCCTCTGGATCAGGAACAGCGACCACTCAATCCACGATCCTGGCCCCTGAATCAGGGACGGTGGCCACTCGGACCGGGATGCTGCTGGTCGACGGGGAGCTGAAGCTGGTGGTGGCCGGGGACGGGGCGACCGGGATCACCGTCCAGGCCCGCTACGCCGACGACGACCGGCCATTGGACCAGATGGTCCGGCTGGTGGTGACCGCCACGGGCGAGGGCGGACGTTCGCTCGGTCCACTGCAGATCGAGCCCTCCGGCGAGGGCCAGGGCTTCTACACCACCGGCCCGGTGCTTACTCCCGGCCGTTGGCAGGTGACAGTCACCGGGCCGGCCGCCAACCCCGGTAGCGCGACCGCCGAGGTCGAGGCCCGCCCGGCGGCCAGTCCGCCCCCGGCACCCGCCGTCGACAGCCGGCAGGCCGCGGTGGAGAACGGAAGTGGCCTGCTCCGGACCGTGGGACTGGCCGTGATCGTGCTCGTCGTCCTGGCCGTGGCCGGCATCCTGCTGACCGCCCGCCGCCGTGGTCACACCCCGGCCACCACTGACACCGCAGCCACCACCGACACCGCAGCCACCACCGACACCGACACCCGCACCACCGACCGCGCAGCCACCACCCCCGGTGCCACCCCCGGCACCGGCACCACCGCTACCGCTACCTCCACCGGCACCGGCACCGGCACCGGCACCGGCACCGGTGAGCGCACAAGCCCACACGCCACCCACCCGGACACCGCCGAATAGGACAGCACCGTCCCGATGCCGCCGTACCCGGTCAACGCCGTACCCGGTCAACGCCGTACCCGGTCAACGCCGTACCCGGTCAACGCCGTACCCGTTCAACGCCGTACCCGGTCAGAGTAGGGCGCGCAGGGCGGCCCAGTCGGCGGCGTCCGGCCGCCAGGCCCCGGCCTCGGCGTTGGCGCGTACCTGGTCGGCGGTGGTTGCCCCGGCGATCACCGAGGTCACCGCCGGCTGGGCGGCCAGTCCGCCGATGGCCACCTGGAGCATCGAGAGTCCCCGCTCGGCCGCGTACGCCTCGATCGCCTCGATGGTGTCCCAGTCGGCGGCGGCGAGGCGCTCGGCGTACCGGCCGCCGCCGGCCAGCCGGGTGCCCTCCGGGGGCGCCGAGCCACGCCGGTACTTGCCGGTGAGCAGCCCGTCGGCGAGCGGGAAGAACGGCAGCAGCCCGAGGCCGAACCGCTCGCAGGCCGGCACCACCTCCGCCTCGACGCCACGCTCCAGCAGGCTGTAGTGGTTCTGGGCGCTGATGAACGGGGTCATGCCGCCGGTGCGGGCGGTCCAGTCGGCATCGGCGATCTGCCAGCCGGTGAAGTTGGAGTTGCCCAGGTAGCGGACCTTGCCGGCGCGGACCAGGTCGTCCAGCGCCGCCAGGGTCTCCTCGATCGGCGTACCCGGATCGGGCTGGTGCATCTGGTACAGGTCGATGTGGTCGGTGCCGAGGCGGCGCAGCGACGCCTCCACCGCGCGGGCGACGTACCGGCGGGCGCCCCGGGCGTCGAAGTCCGGGCCGTTCATGCCGTGCATGTCCATGCCGAACTTGGTGGCCAGCACCACGTCGTCCCGGCGGCCCTTGAGCGCCTGGCCCAGCACCTCCTCGGAGGCGCCCTGCGGCTCGCCGTAGATGTCCGCGGTGTCGAAGAGGTTGATCCCCGCGTCGATCGCGGCGTCGACCACCGCCCGGGTGCCGTCGAGGTCCAGCTTGCGGCCGAAGTTGTTGCAGCCGATGCCCACCACGGACACCACGAGCCCGGAGTCGCCCAGCCTGCGATATGCCATCTCAGTCACCGCACCACCCTATGCGAGGTGTTAGGAAGGGGCCCCTGTACAACGTTTTGCGATAACAGGGGGCCCTTCCTTTCAGCTCACCAGGTGGGGGTGGGGGTTTCGACCACCTCGTTGTCGTCGCCGAAGAGCAGGAAGCGGTCGAAGGTGCGGGTGAACCACCGGTCGTGGGTGACCGCGACCACCGTGCCGTCGAAGGCGGTCAGCCCGGCTTCGAGCGCCTCGGCGGAGGCCAGGTCGAGGTTGTCGGTCGGCTCGTCGAGCAGCAGCAGGGTCGCCCCGGAGAGCTCCAGCAGCAGCACCAGGAACCGGGCCTGCTGACCACCGGAGAGGGTGCCGAAGCGCTGGTCGCCCTGGCCGGCCAGCTCGTATCGGCTGAGCGCCGCCATCGCGGCGTGCCGGTCCATCCCGGACCGGTGCTCGTCGCCCCGCCAGAGGATCTCGACAAGCGTCCGGTCCATCAGCTCCGGCCGGTCGTGGGTCTGCGAGAAGTGCCCGGGACGGACCCGCGCGCCGAGCCGGGCCACCCCGTCGTGGGCCACCGGGGCGAGCGCCGCCGCGCCGTCGACCGGCCCGTTGGCCGGGTCCGGGTCGGTGCCGCCGCGGGCCAGCAGCCGCAGGAAGTGCGACTTGCCGGTGCCGTTGGCCCCGAGCACCGCGACCCGGTCGCCATACCAGAGCTCCAGGTCGAAGGGGTAGGTCAGGCCGTCCAGCTCCAGCTGCTCGCAGATCACCGCCCGCTTGCCGGTCCGCCCGCCGGTCAGCCGCATCCGGATGTCCTGCTCCTTCGGCGGTACGGGCGGCGGCCCGGCCTCCTCGAACTTGCGCAGCCTGGTCTGGGCGGCCTGGTACCGGGAGGCCAACCCGTCGTTGTACGCCGCCTTCTGCTTGTACATCAGCATCAGCTCACGCAGCTTCTGGTGTTCCTCGTCCCAACGTCGGCGCAGCTCGTCGAGGCGGGCGTGCCGGTTCACCCGGGCGGCGTGCCAGTCGGCGAAGCCGCCCGGGTGCACCCAGGCGCTGCCACCCTCGACGGTGACCACCCGGTCGGCGGTCTGCGCCAGCAGTTCCCGGTCGTGCGAGACGTAGAGCACCGACTTCGGCGACTCCCGCAGCCGTCCCTCCAGCCAGCGTTTGCCGGGCACGTCGAGGAAGTTGTCCGGCTCGTCGAGCAGGAGCACCTCGTCGTCGCCGCGCAGCAGCAACTCCAGCGCGAAGCGCTTCTGCTGGCCACCGGAGAGGGTCCGGACCGGTCGGTGCCCGACCGCGTCCCAACCCTGGCCGAGCACGATGGTGGCCACGGTGTCGAAGAGCACCTCGGCGTCGTACCCGCCGGTCTCGCCCCAGGCGGCCAACGCGTCGGCGTACGCCAGTTGGGCCTTGCCGGCGGCGGTGCTGTGCGGGCCGCGCGCCTCGGCCGCCCGCATCGCGGCCTCGGTGTCGGCGAGTCGCCGGCCGGCGGCACGCAGGGCGGGTGGGGTGAGGGAGAGGGCCAGGTCGGCGAGGGTGGTGTCGTCACCGATCATGCCGATGAACTGGCGCATCACGCCCAGCCCGCCGGCCCGGGAGATGCTGCCGGTGGGCACCGGCAGGTCACCGGCGACCATTCTCAGCAGCGTCGTCTTGCCCGCGCCGTTCGGCCCGACCAGGGCCACCTTGGCCCCCTCACCCACCCGGAACGACACGTCCCGGAAGAGCTCCCGGCCGTCGGGCAGGACGTGCCCGACCGCTGCCACGTCCACGTATCCCACGTGCGAATCCTGCCCGAGTCGACCACCCGGGCGACATCGAATTACCGGGTGACCCGCAGCACCCGGTACCCCTTCTGGCTGGCCTGCCGGCCGACCTGCCACCCCTGGTCGACCAACCAGCGCTGCAGCGAGTCGCCGCCGAGGTGACGGGCGACCACCAGCCAGCCGACCCCGGCCGGGGCGAGCCGCGGCAACCAGCGTCCCAACAGCTCGTGCAACTCCGCCTTACCGATCCGGATCGGCGGGTTGGACCAGATCTGGGCGAAGGCGACGTCGTCGGGTACCTCATCCGGCGCGTGGACCCGTACCCGGTCGGCGACACCGACCCGCACCGCGTTCGCGGCGGTGAGTTCCCGGGCCCGCGCGTTGACGTCGACCGCCCAGACCGTGGCCGACGGGGCACACGAGGCGAGCACGCAGGTGATCGGCCCGAACCCGCAGCCGAGGTCGAGCAACGCGCCGGAGGTGGCGGCGCTGGGCAGGTCGGCCTTGCGCAGCAGCACCCCGGTGCCGGGGTCGAGCCGGGCGGCGGAGAAGACCCCGCCGGCCGAGGCCAGGGTCCAGTCCCGGCCGGCGGCGCTGAATTCCACCTCACGGGGCGCGGCAGAGGTCGTCGGCTCGGCGGTGAAGTAGTGGTCCCCGGTCGTCACGTCCGGCATTCTCGCACCGGGTGCCCGACAGCCCCTCGGGTGTCCCCGCGTGGTCGCTTGATTTTTCCGATTTATCCCCTAATGGGGCAATGGCCCCTACGCTACACATCATGGTCTATCGGTATGAGTCCGGTGAGGACAGCCACCTGGAGCACCCGCGGCCCGGCACCGAGCTTTCGGTGATCTCCGCCGGCCCGCCCGCCCGCCCCGGGCCCTCGCCGTCCCGTTTCCCCACGCCCACGCTGCCCCGGTCGAGCCGTCCGGCAACCGTCGGCCACCCGTCGGCATCGATGCGCGCCGCCCACTCCACCACCTACCGGGTACGCGGCCCGCAGTCCGCCGCCGAACCGTACCCGGCCGACGCCGCGCACCCGGCCGAACCGTATCCGCCGCAGACCGCACACCAGGCCGAACCGTATCCGCCGCAGACCGCACACCAGGCCGAACCGCTTCCGCCGCACACCGCGCACCAGGCAACCCAGTTTCCGCCGCGGGTCTCCCACCACACCGAGCCGATCCCGCCGCACACCTCGGGCCGTCCGGTCGCGCAGCCGCTCGGGCCGTCCCGCACCCGCTCGTCGGGCGGGCGGAACTGGCAGGTCCTCGTCGGTGGCGTCGCGGTGCTCGCGCTGCTCGCCCTCACCGGCCTGGGTGCCGCCGCCCTCGTCGTCGACAGGTCCTCGCCACCGACGGTGACCCCGGTGGCCGGCCCGGCCGCCTCCCCGTCGGCGAAATCCGAGCCACCGCAGGGCATCGACTCCCGGGAGACCGATCCGGCACCGCTGACCGCCAAGGAGGTCTTCGGCAGCCAGACGCTGACCCTCGGCTCCAGCGGGGCCTCGTACCAGGTGCTCAAGACCCAGTCCAGCGGCAGCTGCGCGGTCGCGGCCACCGACGAGATCGCCGACCTGCTGAGTCTGCTGGGCTGCAGCCAGGTGGTCCGGGCCACCCTGCGCTCCCCCGACGGCGAGCACCTGGCCACCGCCGGGCTGTTCAACCTGACCGACCTGCACACCGCCGAGCGGGCCAGGGACCGGATCCGTGAGCTCCTCGACGACCGGCAGGGACGGCTGCGGGGCATGCCCGCCGACGACGACGAGACGACGGTGCTCGCCACCGCCCCGGCCCGCGTCGGCTGGCAGGTACGCGGCCACTACCTGGCGTACGCCGTGGTCACCCGGGCCGACGGCGCGGCCGCCGACGCGGACGACCAGACGGTACGCAGCGTGCTGTTCGACCTGATCGAGCTGCACCTCAACCAGGACGTGCTGGAGCGGCGGGCCAACGCGGGGGCGGCCAACCAGCCCACCGCGAGCCCCACCGAGCGCGCCGGGTCGCCGGCTGCGGACCCGGACCTCACCGAAGACCGCGACGACGGCAACGGGTACGACCCGGAGGGCGCAGACCGCTCCGGCGACCAGGACTGAGCCGGGCTCTCCGGAGCCGGCGGTTCAGGCCTCGGCGGGGACGCGGAGCCGACGGGTGAGTTCGGCCCGCCGGGCGTACTCCGTCGGGTCGGTCGGGTAGCCGACCTCGACCAGGGTGAGCCCGTGCGCCGGGGCCACGGTGACCTCGCTGGACCGTTCCCGCCGGGTCAGCAGGCCGGCCGGCCACTCCACCGGCCGGCGGCCGTCCCCGGCGACCAGCATCGCGCCGACCAGGCTGCGCACCATGGCCTGGCAGAACGCGTCGGCCTGCACGGTGGCCACCAGCACCCCGTCGGCCTCCCGACGCCAGTCCAGCCGGGTCACCTCGCGCAGCGTGGTCGCGTTCTCCTTCCGCCGGCAGTACGCGGCGAAGTCGTGCTCCCCCACCAGTCCGGCCGCCGCGGCGTTCAGCGCGGTCAGGTCCAGCGGCCTGGGCCAGGCCAGGATCTCGTGCCGGCGCAACGGCTGGGCACCGTACGGGGCATCGGTCACCCGGTACTCGTAGCGGCGCCAGGTGGCCGAGAACCGGGCGTCGAAGTCGGCGGGCACCTCGGTCATCGTCCGGACCCGCACGTCGGTGGGGAGCAGCCGGGCCAGCCGGCGCAGCAGTGACCCGGCCCGCTCCTGCCACACCTCGGTGGGCAGCTCCAGGTGGCAGACCTGGCCGGTGGCGTGCACCCCGGCGTCGGTCCGTCCGGCCACCGTCAACCCGGTCGCGGTACCCGGGCCGAGCACCAGGTCGAGGTGTTCGGTCAACACCCCGGCGACCGTACGCCGGTCGGGCTGGGCGGCCCAGCCGGAGAAACCCGTGCCGTCGTAGGCGACGTCCAGTCGTACCCGGGTCCGCTCGTGCACCTCGTACCTCCGCCTGACGGTTCGGGCCCGGCACCCCACGAAGGGGTGCCGGGCCCGACGAAGCCTGTGCTCAGGCCTTGTTCTCGTTGACCTCGTCGCTGTCCTCGCGGGCGGCGGCGGTGTCACCGGAAGCCGAGACCGGAGCCTCGGCGTCCTGGTCGGTGTCGGTCTTGGCCTGCGGGGTCTCCTCCGCCGGCGCGAGCGCCTCCACCTTGTCCTGCTGCGCCGCCTTGCGGGCGGCGGTCTTGTTGTTCGCCTTCGGCTCGGCGACCTGGAGCTCCTCGACCAGCTCGATGACCGCCATCGGAGCGGCGTCACCCTTACGCGGGCCGATCTTCACGATCCGGGTGTAGCCACCCGGACGGTTCGCGTACCGCGGCGCGATCTGGTCGAACAGGGAGTAGACCACGTCCTTGTCCTTGACGACGCCCAGCACCCGCCGACGGGACGCGAGGTCGCCCCGCTTGGCCTTGGTGATGAGCTGCTCGGCCAGCGGACGCAACCGCCGGGCCTTCGTCTCGGTGGTCTTGATCTTGCCGTGCTGGAACAGCGCGGTGGCCAGGTTGGCCAGCATCAGCCGCTCGTGCGCGGGGCTGCCGCCGAGGCGGGGGCCCTTGGTGGGCGTGGGCATGCTAGGTGCTCCTCAGGTGTGGCGGCAGCGCGGACTAGAGCTGCTCGGTCTCGCGGTAGTCGTCGGTGTCGTATTCGGCCTCACCGAAGGCGTCCACGACGTGCGCCGGGTCGAAGTTCGGGGCCGAGTCCTTCAGCCCCAGACCCATCCCGGCGAGCTTCATCTTGACCTCGTCGATCGACTTCTGACCGAAGTTCCGGATGTCGAGGAGGTCGGCCTCGGTGCGCCCGATCAGCTCACCAACGGAGTTGATGCCCTCGCGCTTGAGGCAGTTGTAGGAGCGGACGGTGAGGTCCAGCTCCTCGATCGGCAGGGCCAGGTCCGCCGCGAGCTGGGCGTCCTGCGGGGACGGCCCGATGTCGATGCCCTCCGCGGTCTCGTCCAGCTCCCGGGCCAGCCCGAAGAGCTCCACCAGCGTCGAACCGGCGGAGGCCAGCGCGGTACGCGGGCCCATCGACGGCTTGGTCTCGACGTCGATGATCAGCCGGTCGAAGTCGGTACGCTGCTCGACCCGGGTCGCCTCGACGCGGTACGTCACCTTCAGCACCGGCGAGTAGATCGAGTCGACCGGGATCCGGCCGATCTCCGCGCCGGCCTGCTTGTTCTGCGCCGCCGTCACGTAACCGCGGCCCCGCTCGACGGTCAGCTCCATGTCGAGCCGGCCCTTGCCGTTGAGGGTGGCGAGCTTGAGATCGGCGTTGTGCACCGAGACCCCGGCCGGCGGCTGGATGTCGCCCGCGGTGACGTCACCGGGGCCCTGCTTGCGCAGGTACATGCTGACCGGCTCGTCGTGCTCGGAGCTGACGCAGAGCTCCTTGATGTTCATGACGAGCTCGACCACGTCCTCCTTGACCCCGGGGATCGTGGTGAACTCGTGCAGCACACCATCGATCTTGATCGAGGTCACCGCGGCGCCCGGGATGGACGACAGCAGCGTACGCCGCAGCGAGTTGCCCAGGGTGTAGCCGAAGCCCGGCTCCAGCGGCTCGATGGTGAACCGGGAACGGGTCTCGTTGATCGCCTCTTCGGAGAGAGACGGTCGCTGGCTGATGAGCATTTCTTCTCTTCTCTTCCGGGACGCCCGCTATTTGACGTCCACGACAAAACCTGTTCCGGTGGCCCGCCCGAGCAGGCGGGCCACCGCAACGAGCCGCTACTTGGAGTAGAGCTCGACGATCAGCTGCTCCTGGACCTGGGTGTCGATCACCTGGCGGGCCGGGAGCGAGTGCACCAGCACCTTCATCTGGCTGGGGATGGCCTCGAGCCACGCCGGAACGGTCTTGGAACCGGCCTGGGCCTGCGCCACGACGAACGGGGTGAGCTCCTTGCTCTTGCCCCGGACCTCGATGATGTCGTGCTCCTTCACCCGGAACGACGGGATGTCGACCTTCTTGCCGTTCACGGTGAAGTGGCCGTGCTTGACCAGCTGCCGGGCCATGTCCCGGGAGTGGGCGAAGCCGGCCCGGTAGACCACGTTGTCCAGCCGCGACTCGAGGATCTGCAGCAGAACCTCACCCGTCTTGGCCTTCTTGCCCACGGCCTCCTCGTAGTAGCCGCGGAACTGCTTCTCCAGCACGCCGTAGACCCGACGGGCCTTCTGCTTCTCGCGGAGCTGGAGCAGGTACTCCGTCTCCTTGGTGCGGCCGCGGCCGTGCTGTCCGGGCGGGAAGGGCCGGGACTCGAACGGGCACTTCGGGCCATCGCACTTGCTGCCCTTGAGGAACAGCTTCATCTTCTCCCGCCGGCAACGGCGGCAGTCTGCACCGGTGTAACGAGCCATCTCTCTCTACCTCTCAGACCCGACGACGCTTCGGCGGACGGCATCCGTTGTGCGGCTGCGGGGTGACGTCGGCGATCTGGCCGACCTCGAGGCCCACGGCCTGCAGCGAACGGATGGCGGTCTCCCGGCCGGAGCCGGGGCCCTTGACGAACACGTCGACCTTGCGCATGCCGTGCTCCATCGCCCGACGCGCGGCGGCCTCGGCGGCCAGCTGCGCGGCGAACGGGGTCGACTTGCGCGAGCCCTTGAAGCCCACCTGGCCGGCGGAGGCCCAGGAGATGACCGCACCGGTCGGGTCCGTGATGGACACGATGGTGTTGTTGAAGGTGCTCTTGATGTGCGCCTGCCCGTGGGCGACGTTCTTGCGTTCCTTGCGCCGGACCTTCTTGACAGCGGCTCCGGCACGAGCCTTCGGTGGCATAAGTCTGTGCGCTCCTAGTTGACTTTCCGCAGCGGGTTGCGGCCCGGCCCGCCTCGGCGGCGGCCGCTCCCGTCATCCGGTTAAAGAACTACTTCTTGCCGGGCTTCTTCTTGCCGGCGACGGTCCGCTTCGGGCCCTTGCGGGTCCGCGCGTTGGTCTTGGTCCGCTGGCCACGCACGGGCAGGCCCCGGCGGTGCCGGATACCCGCGTAGCAGCCGATCTCGACCTTGCGGCGGATGTCAGCGGCGACCTCGCGGCGCAGGTCGCCTTCAACCTTGTAGTTGCCCTCGATGTGGTTCCGGAGCTGGACCAGCTCCTCGTCCGTGAGGTCCCGGGCGCGCTTGTCCGGCGAGATGCCGGTGGCGGCGAGCGTCTCCAGGGCACGGGTACGACCCATGCCGAAGATGTAGGTGAGCGCGATCTCCAACCGCTTCTCGCGGGGGATATCCACGCCGACTAGACGTGCCATGTGCGGGCGTACTCCTCGTGATGTGTGACGGAGGTGTGGACCCGTCCCTCCCCGCTACCGTCCGCCCCGTGCTGCCGGCGCGACCGCGCCGACGACCGGGAACGGTCGCTGCCCAAGCGGGCCCCGGCCTCCGACCGGGGGTCAACCACGAGAACGTACGCACTGCGTACCGCGCTCGGGGCTGGAACGAGCTGGTGAGATGTTGGCTGGATCTGCCACGCCGGGACGAACGCTCGACCGACCGTCACCGGCCGGTCGGGCGGATCAGCCCTGGCGCTGCTTGTGGCGCGGGTCGGTGCAGATGACCATGACCCGGCCGTGCCGGCGGATAACCCGGCACTTGTTGCAGATCCTCTTGACGCTCGGCTTGACCTTCACGGTTGCCTTACTTCCCATCTGGCCCTGGACCGCGACGAGGCGCGGCCCGGACGTCGAAGACGGACACGGGACGCCCCGGCCGTCGTCAGGCTCGGTTACTTGTAGCGGTAGACGATGCGCCCGCGAGTCAGGTCGTACGGCGACAGTTCGACGACAACTCGGTCCTCCGGCAGGATACGGATGTAGTGCTGCCGCATCTTGCCGCTGATGTGAGCCAGGACCTTGTGGCCGTTCGCGAGCTCCACCCGGAACATGGCGTTCGGCAGGGGCTCGATGACCCGACCCTCGATCTCGATGGCTCCGTCTTTTTTCGGCATGTCCTCCGCTGTCCTGACGTCGGTTACTCCGGACGGCTCACAACGTCTTACACGGGCGACGGATGCAAGATCCGCCATCCCGCGCCAGCCGCGGCTCCGGCCCCACCGAAGCGCAGGGTGGGCATGCCGGAGTGGACGCTGTGCGCCGATCTGAAAGTGTACGCCCGCCCACCTGCGGACGCCAAACCGGCCACCCCGGTGTCCCCCGAACCGGACACCGCGGCCGGATCAGGCGTTGACTCCGCCGTCCCGCCGGTGCTCCCACCCGTCCGGGCGGAGCTGCGGGTCGTCGCCGGGTGGGCTGATCGCCGGTGCCTCCGGCAGCGCTTCCCGCCCCAGCGCCCGCCGCTCGGCCTTCAACTCCCGCCGGCGGGCCCGCTTCTCGGCCTTGCGCACCCGCTTGCGCTCCTGCTTCTCGGCCCACCGCTGCGGCTCACCCGTGCTGAGCCCGATCCCGGTCTGGACCAGCAGGACCACTCCCCACGGCCCGGCCACCCAGCCGGGCCAGAAGTAGAGCACGTCGCCGGAGATCACCGAGATCATCGCCCAGACCACCAGCGAGATGCCGACCGCGGTCAGGTACGGCTCCCAGTTCTCCGCCAGCCACCGCGCGGTCACCGACCGGCCGGCTGTCGACCTCCCGGGGACCACCGGGTCGGCGGGGACGGGCCCGGCCACCGTGGCACCACCGGGAGCCGCCGCGACGGGCAGGTCGATGACCACGGCATCCAGTTCGCCGTACGTCCGGGCGGTGTACGTCCGCTGCAACCGCTCGTCGTACTCGTGCAGGTCCAGCCGGCCCTCGTCGAGCGCCACCCGCAACCGGTCGGCCACCGCCTGACGGTCCGCGTCGGCGGCCCGCATCCCGTCGCGTTCGTCCATCCGCCAAGCATGCCACCGCCGGGCCACCCGGCCGCGCGGTGCGGCACCCCGCCCCGCGCCGGCCGGTCGGTCAGTCAGGCGGCCGGCGAGGTGGCGGGCTGGCGGGCGGTCACCAGGTCACCGAGCCGCTCCCGACCGCCGTCCGGCGCGGTCAGCACCCACACCCCGTCGGGCAGGATCGCCATCGAGTGCTCGACGTGCGCGGCGACCGACCTGTCCCGGGTCACCACCGTCCAGCCGTCGGAAAGCTCCACCGTACGCGGCGATCCCATCGTGATCATCGGCTCGATGGCCAGCGCCATCCCCGTCACCAGCCGGGGCCCCTTGCCCGGCCGGCCGTGGTTGAGCACGTGCGGGTCCTGGTGCATCTCGGTGCCGATACCGTGGCCACCGTAGCCGTCGACGATGCCGTACCGGCCGGCCTTGCGGACCGCGTTCTCCACCGCGTGGGAGATGTCGGTCAGCCGGCCCTTTCCGCTGGCCGCACCCCGCGCCGCGGCGGCGATCCCGGCCCACATCGCGTCCTCGGCCACCTCGGCCATCCGCAGCAGCGCCGGGTCGGCCTCGCCCACGCCGACCGTGATCGCGGCGTCACCGTGCCAACCGTCCAACACCGCACCGCAGTCGATCGAGATCAGGTCACCGTCCCGGAGCACCTGCTGCGGGCCGGGGATGGCGTGCACCACCTGCTCGTTGACCGAGGAGCAGATCGAGGCCGGGAAACCGTGGTAGCCCTTGAAGGACGGGACCGCCCCCGCCTCGCGGATCGTCGACTCGGCGATCGCGTCGAGATCGGCGGTGCTGACCCCCGGTGCCACCGCCTCCCGCATCCGCCGCAGGGCATCGGCGACCACCAGGCCGGCGGCCCGCATCTTCTCGATCTGCTCGGGGGTCTTCAGCTGGATGTCCAGCTGGTGACGGCGCATGGAGGGTCAACCTTTCGTTGCCGGAACCGCGGCCGACGCCGCGGGCCGTTGCCTCAGCCGCAGTGCCCGCCCACACGTACGTGGCCGGACCGCAAGCGTACGTCGCGCGTGGTCGCCGCCGCAGCGGTAGTCGGTCCGCGTCGGGGCCGGTCCGGAGACTCAGCCGCCGTACGAGCGCAGCGCGTCGATGGCCCGCACGGTGACGTCCTCCACCGGACCGGTGGCGTCGATGCCGACCAGCTTGCCCTGGGCGCCGTAGTAGTCGACGAGCGGAGCGGTCTTCTCGGCGTACTCCCGCAGCCGGGCGGCGATGGTCTCCGGCTTGTCGTCGTCCCGCTGGAACAGGTCGGCGCCGCACCGGTCGCAGATGCCGTCCCGGGTGGTGGCGTCGAACTCGACGTGCCAGATCTTGCCGCAGCCCCGGCAGGTACGCCGGCCGGAGAGCCGCCGGATCACCTCGTCGTCGTCGACGACCAGCTCCAGCACCAGGTCCAGCGCGGTGCCGAGATCAGCGAGGAGCTTGTCCAGCGCGGCGGCCTGCGGCGTGGTCCGCGGGAAGCCGTCGAGCAGGAAGCCCTCGCTGGCGTCCGGCTCGGCGAGCCGGTCCCGGACCATGTTGATGGTCACCTCGTCCGGGACCAGCTTGCCGGCGTCCATGTACCGCTTGGCCTCGACCCCCAGGGGCGTGCCCTGGGAGACGTTGGCCCGGAAGATGTCCCCCGTCGAGATCTTCGGCACCGAGAGGTGCGCGGCGATGAACTCTGCCTGTGTGCCCTTGCCCGCACCCGGCGGGCCAACCAGAACGAGTCGCATCTACCGCAGGAACCCTTCGTAGTTCCGCTGCATGAGCTGGCTCTCGATCTGCTTCACGGTCTCCAGACCGACACCGACCATGATCAGCACAGCGGTACCGCCGAACGGGAAGTTGACGTACTGCTCGCTGTCCAGCCAGATGAAGAAGAAGTTCGGCAGGATCGAGATGATCGCCAGGTACAGCGCGCCCGGCAGGGTGATGCGGCTGAGGATGAAGTCGAGGTAGTCGGCGGTCGGCTTGCCGGGGCGGATGCCCGGCACGAAACCGCCGTACTTCTTCATGTTGTCCGCGACCTCGGTCGGGTTGAACGTGATCGACACGTAGAAGTACGTGAAGAAGATGATGAGCAGGAAGTAGACCGAGATGTAGATCGGGCTGGTCGGGTTGACCAGGTTGTTCTGGATCCACGCCTGCGTCTTGCCCGGGTCGTTCTGGTCGAAGAACTGCAGGGCCAGCTGCGGCAGGTAGAGCAGCGAGGAACCGAAGATGACCGGGATGACACCCGCCTGGTTGACCTTCAACGGGATGTAGGTCGAGGTGCCGCCGTACATCCGCCGGCCGATCATCCGCTTGGCGTACTGCACCGGGATCCGGCGCTGCGCCTGCTCGATGAAGGTGACCGCGGTGATGACCACCAGGACCAGCGCGATGACCAGGGCGAACATCTCCCAGCCCTTGGTCTGCTTGATCTGCCAACCCTCGCTGGGCAGCCGCGCCGCGATCGAGGTGAAGATCAGCACGGACATGCCGTTGCCGACGCCCCGGTCGGTGATCAGCTCGCCCAGCCACATGACCACGCCGGTGCCGGCGGTCATCGTCATGACCAGGACGGTCAGGGTCAGCCAGTCCGGGATGCCCGTCCCGGTGGGGATGATCGGGAACTGGTCACACTGGTTGTTGAAGAGCTGACCGCTACGGGCCAACGCCACGAACGCCGAGGCCTGGAGCACGCCCAGACCCAGGGTCAGGTACCGGGTGTACTGGGTGATCTTCGCCTGGCCGGCCTGGCCCTCCTTGCGGAGCTGCTCCAGCCGGGGGATCACCACGGTCAGCAGCTGCAGGATGATCGACGCGGTGATGTAGGGCATGATGCCCAGCGCGAAGACCGAGAGCTGCAGAAGCGCGCCACCAGAGAAGAGGTTGAGCAGGTTCAGGACACCCGTCGCGCCGTTCTCCAGCGTGTCGAGGCAGCGTTGCACGTTGCCGTACGAGACGCCGGGGCTGGGGATAGTGGCACCGAGCCGATAGACCGCGATGATGCCTACTGTGAACAGCAGCTTCTTGCGCAGGTCAGGCGTACGGAACGCACTGAGAAAGGCGGACAGCAACTTCTTCCTCCTGCGCGAGGCGGGCCGCCGGTGAACCCTGGCGGGGCGGGGTGGGTGCCGGGCAGACGCCCGATATCCATAGCTGGGACAGGACTCTAACAGTCCTGTCCCCGTCTGGGCAGGTGTGCCCGGCTACATAAATCGATTCCGATGTTACCTGGCCCACATGGTCCGGGCGCACCATGGCGCCCGCCAGTTCGACAACTGACGGGCGCCACGGGTCCGGACCGTTCTACAGCTCGGTGACGCTGCCACCGGCGGCGGCGATCTTCTCCTTGGCCGACGCGCTGAACGCGTGCGCCGACACCTGGAGCGCCACCCCGCCGAGGTCCCCGGTGCCGAGCACCTTGACCGGGTGACCCTTGCGGACCGCGCCGGCCTCGACCAGCTCGACCGGGCCGATCTGGCCGCCGTTGGGGAACAGCTCGGCGAGCCGGTCCAGGTTGACCACCTGGAAGACCACCTTGAACTTGTTCTTGAAGCCCTTCATCTTCGGCAGGCGCATGTGGATGGGCATCTGCCCACCCTCGAACGCCGGCGAGATGTTCTTGCGGGCCTTCGAGCCCTTCGTACCGCGACCGGCGGTCTTGCCCTTGGAGCCCTCGCCCCGACCCACCCGGGTCTTGGCGGTCTTGGACCCCGGCGCCGGACGCAGGTGGTGGACCTTGATCGTCATTACTCGACCTCCTCGACCTTCACGAGGTGGCTGACCGTGAAGATCATGCCTCGGATCTCCGGTCGGTCCTCCTTGACCACCACGTCGTTGATCCGCTTGAGACCGAGCGAACGCAGCGACTCACGCTGGTTGCGCTTGGTCCCGATCTCGGACCGGAGCTGGGTGACCTTCAGGCGTGCCATCAGGATGCCACCCCCGCCCGCGACGCCAGCATGGCCGCCGGCGCGACGTCCTCCACCGGAAGACCACGACGGGCCGCGACGGCCTCCGGGGACTCGAGCCCCTTCAGCGCCGCCACCGTGGCGTGCACGATGTTGATCGGGTTGGACGAGCCGAGGCTCTTGGAGAGCACGTCGTGGATGCCGGCGCACTCCAGCACGGCGCGCACCGGACCACCGGCGATGACACCCGTACCGGCCGAGGCCGGCTTGAGCAGCACCACACCGGCGGCGTCCTCGCCCGTGACCGGGTGCGGGATCGAGGCACCGATCCGCGGCACCTTGAAGAAGTGCTTCTTGGCCTCCTCGACGCCCTTGGCGATCGCCGCGGGCACCTCCTTGGCCTTTCCGTAGCCCACACCGACGGTGCCGTCGCCGTCGCCCACGATCACCAGGGCGGTGAAGCTGAAGCGACGACCACCCTTCACGACCTTGGCGACGCGGTTGATCGCGACGACCCGCTCGAGGTGCGGGGTCTTCTCGACGGGCGCGTTTCCGCGGCCGCCCTCACGGCGGTTGTCGCGGCGACCACCCTCGTTGCCACCGGACCCGCCGCCACGGCGCTGTTGACCTGGCATCAGCAGCCTTCCTCTCTCTCGTGACGGGGTTTCTAGAACTCGAGCCCGGCTTCGCGGGCGGCGTCGGCAAGCGCGGCGACCCGCCCCGCGTACCGGTTGCCACCGCGGTCAAAGACGACCTTCGAGACGCCGGCGGCCTTGGCCCGGTCGGCCAGGAGCGCGCCGACCTTGCCGGCCAGGGCGCTCTTGTCGCCCTCGGTGCCGCGCAGCGACACGTCCAGGGACGAGGCCGACGCCAGGGTGTGACCCTTGTTGTCGTCGACGACCTGGGCGGTGATGTGCCGCAGCGAACGGGTGACCACGAGGCGGGGACGCTCGGCGGTGCCGCTGACGTTCTTGCGGACCCGGAAGTGCCGACGCGCACGCCCGACGGCGCGCTTGGCGGCAACGCCGCGGCGGCGCTTGAGCAGCGTGGCGCTCACTTCTTACCTGCCTTTCCGGCCTTGCGGCGGATGACCTCGCCCTGGTACTTGACACCCTTGCCCTTGTACGGCTCCGGCGGGCGGATCTTCCGAATGTTGGCGGCGACCTCACCGACCTGCTGCTTGTCGATGCCGGCCACGTGGAACAGGGTCGGCCGCTCCACCGTGAAGGTGATGCCGTCCGGCGCGGGGACCAGCACCGGGTGCGAGAACCCGAGCGCGAACTCCAGGTCCTTGCCCTTGGCGGTGACCCGGTAACCGGTACCGGCGATCTCCAGGCTCTTGCGGTAACCCTCGGTGACGCCGACGATCATGTTGGCGACCAGGGTACGGCTCAGGCCGTGCAGTTCCTTGGCCTTGCGCTCGTCGTTCGGCCGGTTCACCAGCAGCTGGCCGTCCTCGGCCCGCTCCGCGGTGATCGGCGCGGCGAGCGTGTGCGACAGCTCGCCCTTCGGGCCCTTGACCCTGACGGTCTGCCCGTCAATGGTGATGTCGACGCCGGAAGGCACCGGGATCGACTTACGTCCAATACGCGACATTTCTACCTGTCTCCCGTTACCAGACGAAGGCGAGGACTTCCCCGCCAACGCTCCGCTTGCGGGCCTGCCGGTCGGTGAGCAGCCCCTGGGACGTCGAAATGATCGCCACGCCGAGGCCGCCGAGCACCCGCGGGAGCCCGTCCGACTTGGCGTACACCCGGAGACCGGGCTTGGACACGCGCTTGATGCCGGCCAGGCTCCGCTCGCGGTTCTGGCCGTACTTCAGCTCGACGACCAGTCGCTTGCCGACGGCACCCTCCTCGGGCTCCTCGACCGACCAGGTGGCGATGTAGCCCTCGGACTTCAGGACCTCGGCGATGTTCGCCTTGATCTTGGAGTAGGGCATCGTCACCTGGTCGTGGTACGCCTGGTTGGCGTTACGCAGACGCGTGAGCATGTCTGCGATCGGGTCGGTCATCGTCATGGATATCGTCAGCCTTTCTCGCCGGGGTTCCCGGGGCTCCAAGCCCCGGGCCTACGGCGAAGAGCAATACATGATCGGTGCAAGGGCCCCGGCGTGAGCCGGGGCGCGTTCGCCCTTACCAGGAAGCCTTGGACACGCCCGGCAGCTCACCGCGGTGAGCCATCTCCCGGATGCACACCCGGCAGAGACCGAACTTGCGGTAGACCGCCTTGGGGCGCCCGCACCGCTGGCAGCGGGTGTACGCGCGAACCGAGAACTTCGGCTTCGCGGCCGCCTTGAGGATCAGCGCCTTCTTGGCCATCTCAGTTCTCCTTGAACGGGAAGCCCAGGAGCTTGAGCAGCGCCCGGCCCTCGTCGTCGGTCGTGGCGGTCGTGACCACCGTGATGTCCATGCCCCGCTGCCGATCGATCTTGTCCTGGTCGATCTCGTGGAACACCGACTGCTCGGTCAGACCGAACGTGTAGTTGCCGTGCCCGTCGAGCTTGCGCCCGTCCAGACCGCGGAAGTCGCGGATACGCGGCAGCGCGATCGACAGCAGCCGGTCCAGGAACTCCCACATCCGGTCGCCCCGGAGGGTGACCTTCGCGCCGATCGGCATGCCCTCACGCAGCTTGAACTGCGCGATGGACTTGGTCGCCCGCCGTACCTGCGGCTTCTGGCCGGTGATGGTGGCCAGGTCCCGGACGGCGCCGTCGATCAGCTTGGCGTCCCGGGCGGCCTCGCCGACACCCATGTTGACGACGATCTTGACCAGCCGCGGCACCTGCATGGGGTTGCCGTAGCTGTGCTGCTCCTGCAGCTTGGCCACGATCTCGTTGCGGTACCGCTCCTTGAGGCGCGGCATGGTCGTGGTTTCGGTAGCCGTGGTCATCAGAGGTCCTTACCGGTGCTACGCGCGATGCGGACCTTCTGGCCACTGTCGTCGATACGGTAACCGACCCGGGTCGGCTTCCCCTCGGAGTCCAGGATCTGCACGTTGGAAACGTGGATCGGGGCCTCCTGGGTGACGATGCCACCGGTCTTGGCGCCGCGCTGGGTGGTGCTGACGCGGGTGTGCTTCTTGACCCGGTTCACGCCCTCGACCAGGACCTTGTCCTGCCGCGGGTAGGCCTGGATGACCTTGCCCTTGGCACCCTTGTCCTTGCCGGCGATGACGATGACCGTGTCGCCCTTCTTGATCTTCATGCCCGCGCCTCCCTGCGGTCGGCGCGCGCCTGAAGCTTGCACCTACTGAGCCTGTCGGTTCGCTCACGTCGCTCGCTCACGGTCACAACACCTCCGGAGCGAGAGAAATGATCTTCATGAACCGCTTGTCCCGCAGCTCCCGACCCACCGGGCCGAAGATACGGGTACCGCGCGGGTCGCCACCGTCCTTGATGATGACGGCGGCGTTCTCGTCGAAGCGAATGTACGAGCCGTCCGGCCGCCGCCGCTCCTTGGCGGTGCGGACGATGACGGCCTTGACGACGTCGCCCTTCTTCACACCGGCACCCGGGATCGCGTCCTTGACCGTGGCCACGATGACGTCGCCGATACTCGCGTAGCGCCGACCGGAGCCACCGAGAACCCGGATGCACAGGATCTCCCGGGCACCCGTGTTGTCGGCGACGCGCAGTCGCGACTCCTGCTGAATCACGTCTATCTCCTATGTCTGCCGGTTCTCCGGCCGCCTGCCGCAGCCGGAGCCTGGCGGAACCTGCGCCCGACTGACGCCGGGCGAGTTCGAGCCTTCGCTACTTGGCCTTTTCCAGGATCTCCACGATCCGCCAACGCTTGGTGGCGGAGAGCGGCCGGGTCTCCATGATCAGGACCCGGTCGCCGGTACCGGCGGCGTTCTGCTCGTCGTGCACCTTCAGCTTGCTGGTCCGGCGCATGATCTTGCCGTACAGCGCGTGCTTGACCCGGTCCTCGACCTCGACGACGACGGTCTTGTCCATCTTGTCGCTGACCACCAGGCCCTCACGGACCTTACGGCGCGCCCGCACGGGAGCCGCGGTGGTGTTGTCGGTCTCGCTCATGATGCAGTCACCTCAGTCGGCGCAGCCGAGAGCCCCAGCTCGCGCTCACGCATGATCGTGTAGATCCGGGCGATCTCCCGACGGATGACCTGCAGCCGCCGGTTGTTGTCAAGCTGCCCGGTTGCGGCCTGCACGCGGAGGTTGAACAGCTCCGCCTTGGCCTCCCGCAGCTTCGTGACCAGCTCCTCCTCGGAGAGCTCACGCAGCTCGGAGGCCTTAACGCCCGCTGCCATCAGGACTCACCCACTTCGCGCGTCACAATTCGGCACTTCATCGGGAGCTTGTGGATCGCGCGACGCATGGCCTCGCGCGCGATCTGCTCGTTGGGGAAGGACATCTCGAACAGGATCCGTCCCGGCTTCACGTTGGCCACCCACCACTCGGGCGAACCCTTACCGGAACCCATCCGGGTCTCGGCCGGCTTCTTGGTCAGGGCCTGGTCCGGGAAGACCGAGATCCAGACCTTGCCACCACGCTTGATGTGGCGGGTCATCGCGATACGCGCCGACTCGATCTGGCGGTTGGTCACGTACGCCGGCTCCAGAGCCTGGATCCCGAACTCGCCGAAGACCACCCGGTTACCGCCCTTGGACGCGCCACTGCGGTCCGGGTGGTGCGGCTTGCGGAAGCCCTTCGGGGGCTTGCGCGGCATCAGCATCTGTCAGCCCTCCTGCTGCGTTTCTGCCGGCTGAGTGGCGACCGCGGCGACAGCGGCGCTGTCGACCGGCTCGCCGCTCGGCGTCTCGGCCTGCTGCGCGACCGTGGTCGCGGCGGCGGCCCGGCCGGCCTCGGTACCGCCGGAGGTCGTGCCGGACGAACCGGACCGACCACGACGCGGCCGCTCGGGGCGGTCACCGCGGTCCCGGCGCGGGCGCGACGGAGCCTCGGCCGGAGTCTCCCGACCCGGCACCGCGTCACCCTTGTAGATCCAGACCTTCACGCCGATCCGGCCGAAGGTGGTACGGGCCTCGAAGAAGCCGTACTCGATGTTGGCCCGCAGCGTGTGCAGCGGCACCCGGCCCTCGCGGTAGAACTCGGTCCGGCTCATCTCGGCACCACCGAGGCGGCCCGAGACCTGGACCCGGATGCCCTTGCAGACCGGGTTCTTCATGGCCGACTGCATCGCCTTGCGCATCGCCCGACGGAAGCTGACCCGGCTGGAGAGCTGCTCGGCCACGCCCTGGGCAACCAGCTGCGCGTCCGACTCGGGGTTCTTCACCTCGATGATGTTCAGCTGCACCTGCTTGCCGGTGAGCTTCTCCAGCTTGCCGCGGATCTTGTCGGCCTCCGCACCCTTACGGCCGATGACGATGCCCGGCCGGGCGGTGTGGATGTCGACCCGGACCCGGTCGCGGGTGCGCTCGATGTCGACCTTGGAGATGCCGGCCCGCTCCAGCCCACTGGACATCATCCGGCGGATCTTGACGTCCTCGCCGATGTAGTCCTTGTAGAGCTTGTCCGCGAACCAGCGGGACTTCCAGTCGGTCGAGATGCCGAGCCGGAACCCGTGCGGGTGAACCTTCTGACCCATTACTCGGCGCCCTCCGTCTTGCTCTGCGTCTCCGCCGGCTCAGCCTGCTTCGTCTCGGCCGGCTCAGCCTGCTTGGCCTCCGCCTGCTTCACCGGAGCGGCCTTCTTCGCCGCGGACTTCTTCGGCGCAGCCGGCGCGACAGCCTCGACCGCCACGGTGATGTGGCAGGTCCGCTTGCGGATCCGGTACGCCCGGCCCTGGGCCCGCGGCTGGAACCGCTTCATCGTCGGGCCCTCGTCGACGTACGCCTCGCTGACGAGCAGCGCGTCGGGGTCCAGCCGCTCGTTGTTCTCCGCGTTGGCGATCGCGCTCGCGAGCACCTTGTACACCTGCTCACTCGCCGCCTGCGGCGCGAACTGCAGCACCGTGAGCGCCTCCTTCGCGGGCAGGCCGCGGACGAGGTTGACCACCCGGCGCGCCTTCATCGGCGAAATGCGCACGTGTCGCGCAATCGCCCGCGCGCCCGGAAGCACCGGAGCGTCGCCCTTTCCTGGCATCGCTGTAACCCCTTGATCCTCTATCCGTATGCCCGCGGCTTCAGCGCCGGCGGCTCTTCCGGTCGTCCTTCTCGTGACCCTTGAACGTACGGGTCAACGCGAACTCGCCGAGCTTGTGCCCGACCATCGCCTCGGTCACGAACACCGGGACGTGCTTACGTCCGTCGTGCACCGCGATCGTGTGCCCCAGGAAGTCCGGGGTGATCGTCGAGCGCCGCGACCAGGTCTTGATGACGTTCTTGGTGCCCTTTTCGTTCTGCAGCTCCACCTTCTTGAGCAGGTGGCCGTCCACGAACGGGCCCTTCTTCAGGCTGCGAGGCATCTTCTATCTCCCTCAGCCGCGCTTACGCGTGGCGTAGCGACGGCGGACGATCAGCCGGTCACTCGGCTGGCCCTTGCGACGGGTACGGCCCTCGGGCTTACCCTGCGGGTTGACCGGGTGGCGACCACCGGAGGTCTTACCCTCACCACCACCGTGCGGGTGGTCGACCGGGTTCATGGCGACACCACGGACGGTCGGGCGCTTGCCCTTCCACCGCATCCGGCCGGCCTTGCCCCAGTTGATGTTCGACTGGTCGGCGTTGCCGATCTCGCCGATGCTGGCGCGGCAGCGCACGTCGACCCGCCGGATCTCACCGGAGGGCATCCGCAGGGTCGCGTACGCGCCCTCGCGGCCGAGCAGCTGGATGCCGACGCCGGCCGAACGGGCCAGCTTCGCGCCACCGCCGGGCCGCAGCTCCACCGCGTGGATGGTGCTACCGACCGGGATGTTGCGCAGCGGCAGGTTGTTGCCCGGCTTGATGTCCGCGCCCGGACCCGACTCGACGGCGTCGCCCTGCTTCAGGTCCTTCGGCGCGAGGATGTAGCGCTTCTCGCCGTCGGCGTAGTGCAGCAGCGCGATCCGCGCGGTGCGGTTCGGGTCGTACTCGATGTGGGCGACCTTCGCCGGTACGCCGTCCTTGTCGACCCGCTTGAAGTCGATCAGACGGTACTGGCGCTTGTGCCCGCCACCGTGGTGCCGCGCGGTGATCCGGCCGTGGACGTTACGTCCGCCCTTCTTCGGCAGCGGAGCCAGCAGCGACTTCTCCGGCGTGGACCGGGTGATCTCGGCGAAGTCGGCGACGCTGGAGCCGCGTCGGCCCGGCGTCGTCGGCTTGTACTTACGGATAGCCATTGTCTACACCCCTCAGCTGACCGGGCCGCCGAAGGCCTCGATACGGTCACCGTCAGCCAGCTTCACGATCGCCCGCTTGGTCGCCTTGCGCTGACCGAAACCGGTCTTGGTGCGCTTGCGCTTGCCCTGGCGGTTGAGCGTGTTGACCGTCAGGACGCGGACGTTGAAGATCTGCTGGATAGCGATCTTGATCTCAGTCTTGTTCGCGTCCGGGTGCACCAGGAAGGTGTACCAGTTCCGGTTCAGCTCGCTGTAGCTCTTCTCCGAGACGACCGGCGCCACGATGATGTCGCGCGGATCGGCAATCGTGCTCACTTGCCACCCTCCTCGGTGGTCTCGGCGGGCACACCCAGGAACTCGTCCAGGGCGTCCTTGGTGAAGACCACGTCGTCGGCCACCAGCACGTCGTACGTGTTGAGCTGGCCGGCCTCGATCAGGTGCACCCGCGGCTCGTTGCGCAGGGACAGCCAGTTCAGCTCGTCGGTGGCGGCCAGCACGACCAGCACCCGGCGGGCCTCGGTCACCTTGAGCAGCGTGGCCAGGGCAGCCTTGGTCGACGGCTTCTCGCCCGAGACGAACGCCTCGACGACGTGCACCTGCCCGGCGCGGGCCCGGTCGGAGAGGGCGCCACGCAGGGCGGCGGCCTTCATCTTCTTCGGGGTCCGCTGGCTGTAGTCGCGCGGCACGGGACCGTGGACCACGCCACCGCCGGCGAACTGCGGCGCGCGGATCGAGCCCTGCCGGGCCCGACCGGTGCCCTTCTGCTTGTACGGCTTCTTGCCGCCACCGGCGACCTCGCCGCGGGTCTTGGTCTTGTGCGTGCCCTGCCGGGCAGCCGCGAGCTGAGCCACCACTACCTGGTGCATCAGCGCGACGTTCGCCTGGACGTCGAAGATGTCGGCCGGCAGCTCGACGGAGCCGCTCTTGCTGCCTTCGACGGTGAGGACGTCAACGGTGGTCACTTGGCCACACCGCCCTTCTTCACCTTGGACTTGGCCGCCGAGCGGACCAGGACCAGCGCGCCCTTCGGGCCGGGAATGGCACCGCGGACGAGCAGGAGGTTGTTCTCGGTGTCGACCGCCTGGACGGTCAGGTTCTGAACGGTGTAGCGCACGCCACCCATCCGGCCCGCCATCCGGGTGCCCTTGAAGACGCGACCCGGGGTGGCGCAGGCGCCGATGGAGCCCGGCGAACGGTGCTTGCGCTCGACACCGTGGCTGGCGCGCAGACCGTGGAAGCCGTGCCGCTTCATCGGGCCGGCGTAGCCCTTGCCCTTGGTCTTGCCGGTCACGTCGATGACGGCCCCGGCCGGGAACGCCTCGACCGTGACCTCCTGACCGAGCGAGTAGTCGGCGGCGTCGTTGGTGCGCAGCTCGACGATGTGCCGGCGCGGCGCCACGTCCGCCTTCGCGTAGTGCCCGCTGACCGGCTTCTTCACCTTGCGCGGGTCGATCGTGCCGTACGCCAGCTGGACCGCTGAGTAACCGTCCTTCTCGGCGCTACGAACCTGGCTGATGACGCACGGGCCGGCCTGAACCACGGTCACGGGCACAACCTTGTTGTTGTCCCAGACCTGGGTCATACCGAGCTTGGCGCCCAGGATCCCCTTGACTTGCCTGTCCATTTGTCCGGTCCCTACAGCTTGATCTCGATGTCGACGCCAGCCGGCAGGTCGAGGCGCATGAGCGAGTCGACCGTCTTCGGGGTCGGGTCGATGATGTCGATCAGTCGCTTGTGCGTACGCATCTCGAAGTGCTCGCGCGAGTCCTTGTACTTGTGCGGCGAGCGGATGACGCAGAAACGGTTGATCTCCGTGGGCAGCGGCACCGGGCCCGCGACCTGCGCCCCGGTACGCGTCACCGTCTCGACGATCTTCCGAGCCGAGGAGTCGACGACCTCGTGGTCATAGGCCTTGAGCCGGATGCGGATCTTCTGTCCCGCCATGGTGGCTTCTGTTCCTTCTCTCGATGCCGCTGTGTTGCGGGTGCCCGTACCGGCTGGCACAGGCCCTCTTCGCCGACCCCCGCGGTCGGGCGTGTCGCGCCCAGTGGCCAGGCTCCGCCCCGGGATACCGGAGCGATCTGACCGCGCGTGGGTCAAGGCGCCGATCGCACTACCGCGACCTGAACGCCGTGCGAGGGTGGTTGGCAACCAGGGGTCGCCAACCACCCTACGCCCGACTGTCCCTCCGCCCGGCGATTCGGCAGAAACCGAACTCGGACGGCGAACCGTCGTTACGCAACCTGACTAGTATGCCGCAACACCGGCGGCGACGCTAATCGGGGTTACCCAGGTCACTTGACGATCTTGGTGACGAACCCGGCGCCGACGGTGCGGCCACCCTCGCGAATCGCGAACTTGAGGTTCTCCTCCATGGCGATGGGCTGGATCAGCTTCACCGACATCGAGGTGTTGTCACCCGGCATGACCATCTCGGTGCCCTCGGGGAGGGTGACGACACCGGTGACGTCCGTGGTACGGAAGTAGAACTGGGGACGGTAGTTCTGGAAGAACGGGGTGTGCCGGCCACCCTCCTCCTTGGAGAGGATGTAGACGGTCGCCTCGAACTCCGTGTGCGGGGTCGTGGTGCCCGGCTTGATGACCACCATGCCGCGCTCGACGTCCTCGCGCTTGGTGCCCCGCAGCAGCAGGCCGACGTTCTCACCTGCGCGGGCGTCGTCCAGGGTCTTGCGGAACATCTCGATCGCGGTGACCTTGGTCTTGAAGCCCTTCTCGCGGATGCCGACGACCTCGACGTCCTCGTTCGGGAGCAGCACGCCACGCTCGACACGACCGGTGACGACGGTGCCACGACCGGTGATCGTGAACACGTCCTCGACCGGCATGAGGAACGGCTTCTCGGTCTCGCGCTCGGGCTGCGGGATCGCGGTGTCGACCGCGCTCATCAGCTCGAGCAGCTTCTCGGTCCAGACCGGGTCGCCCTCGAGCGCCTTCAGCGCGGAGACCTGGACGACCGGCAGGTCGTCACCCGGGTACTCCTGAGCCGAGAGCAACTCGCGGACCTCGAGCTCGACGAGCTCCAGGAGCTCCTCGTCGTCGACCATGTCGCTCTTGTTGAGCGCCACGACGATGTACGGCACGCCGACCTGACGGGCCAGCAGCACGTGCTCGCGGGTCTGCGGCATCGGGCCGTCGGTCGCCGCGACCACCAGGATCGCGCCGTCCATCTGCGCGGCACCGGTGATCATGTTCTTGATGTAGTCGGCGTGCCCGGGGCAGTCGACGTGCGCGTAGTGCCGCGCCTCGGTCTGGTACTCGACGTGTGCGATCGAGATCGTGATACCGCGGGCCTTCTCCTCCGGCGCCTTGTCGATCTCGTCGAACGGCGTGTACGGGTTGAGGTCCGGGTACTGGTCGTGCAGGACCTTGGTGATGGCCGCCGTCAGCGTCGTCTTACCGTGGTCGATGTGACCAATGGTGCCGATGTTGACGTGCGGCTTAGTCCGCTCGAACTTAGCCTTCGCCACTGGTGTCCTCCTGTGGACTTCTTGGTTCGTACGCCCGGCACGCCTACTCGGCGCTCAGGACTCTGTCGACAGCCTTTCCGGCCTGGCGGCCGGAGAGCCTTGTGGGTTCTGCGGCGGTGAAGCCTACAGGCCCGGTCTCACGCAACCCGACCGTGGGGGCCACGGGCGGAAGGAACCTCCCGCGGCCACCGACGGATCATCGGATCTGCTCAGGTGAGTCACTCACCCGTCGCCTTGGCAATGATCTCCTTCGCGACGCTCTGGGGAACCTCGGCGTAGGAGTCGAACTGCATGCTGTAGCTAGCCCGGCCCTGGGTCTTCGACCGCAGGTCGCCGACGTAGCCGAACATCTCCGACAACGGCACCAGAGCGCGGACGACACGGGCGCCGTTGCGCTCCTCCATCGCCTGGATGATGCCGCGGCGGGAGTTGAGGTCGCCGATGACGTCACCCATGTTCTCCTCCGGAGAGGTGACCTCAACAGCCATCATCGGCTCGAGGAGTGCGGGATCGGCCTTGCGGGCCGCCTCCTTCATCACCATCGAGCCGGCGATCTTGAACGCCATTTCCGACGAGTCGACCTCGTGGTACTGGCCGTCCAGCAGCGTCAGCTTGACACCCACCAGCGGGAAGCCGGCGAGAATGCCGTACTGCATCGCGTCCTGGGCCCCGGCGTCCACCGACGGGATGAACTCCCGCGGGATACGACCACCGGTGACGGCGTTGGCGAACTCGTAGGTCGGAGCGTCGTTACCCAGCGGCAGCGGCTCGACGCTCACGATCACGCGGGCGTACTGGCCGGAGCCACCGGTCTGCTTCTTGTGGGTGTACTCGATCTTCTCCACCTTGCGGCGGACGGTCTCCCGGTACGCCACCTGCGGCTTGCCGATGTTCGCCTCGACGTTGAACTCGCGGCGCATCCGGTCGACCAGGATGTCCAGGTGCAGCTCGCCCATGCCGGAGATGACCGTCTGACCGGTCTGGTCGTCCAGCTTGACGCGGAAGGTCGGGTCCTCCTCGGCCAGCCGCTGGATGGCGGTGCTGAGCTTCTCCTGGTCGGCCTTGGTCTTCGGCTCGATGGCCACCTCGATGACCGGCTCGGGGAAGGTCATCGACTCCAGGATCACCGGCTTCGCCGGGTCGCAGAGGGTGTCACCGGTGGTGGTCTGCTTCAGACCCTGCACCGCGATGATGTCGCCAGCCTTGGCGGAGCTGCGCTCCTCCCGCTTGTTGGCGTGCATCTGGTAGATCTTGCCGATCCGCTCCTTGCGGTCCTTGGTGGAGTTGACCACCTGGGAGCCGGACTCGACCACGCCGGAGTAGACCCGGACGTAGGTGAGCTTGCCGAGGTGCTTGTCGGTCTGGATCTTGAAGGCCAGGCCGGAGAAGGGCTCGGAGGTCGAGGGCTTGCGCAGCAGCGGGGTCTCGCCGTCGGTCGCCGTACCCTCGATCGCCGGGATGTCCAGCGGCGAGGGCAGGAAGTCGATGACCGCGTCGAGCATCGGCTGGACGCCCTTGTTCTTGAACGCCGAACCGCAGAGCACCGGGTTGGCCTTGCTGGCGATGGTGGCCCGCCGGATGGCGGCCTTGATCTCCTCGGCGGAGATCTCCTCGCCCTCCAGGTACTTCTCCATGACCGAGTCGTCGACGTCGGCCAGGGTCTCCATCAGCTTCTCGCGCCACTCGGCCGCGGAGTCGGCCAGGTCGGCCGGGATCTCCTCGATCGCGTAGTCCTCACCCTTCTGGGTCTCCCCACGCCAGGTGAGGGCGCGCATGCCGATCAGGTCGACGACGCCGATGTGGTCGCCCTCGAGCCCGATCGGGATCTGGAGCACCAGCGGGGTGGCGTTGAGCCGGTCGATCATCATCTGCACGCAGCGGAAGAAGTCGGCACCGGTCCGGTCGAGCTTGTTGACGAAGCACATCCGCGGGACGTCGTACTTGTCGGCCTGGCGCCAGACGTTCTCCGTCTGGGGCTCCACGCCGGCGACACCGTCGTAGACCGCCACCGCACCGTCCAGCACCCGCAGCGACCGCTCGACCTCGACCGTGAAGTCGACGTGGCCGGGCGTGTCGATGATCTGGATCGTGTGGCCCTTCCACTCACACTTCGTGGCGGCGGAGGTGATGGTGATCCCCCGCTCCTGCTCCTGCTCCATCCAGTCCATGACGGCGGCGCCCTCGTGGACCTCACCGATCTTGTACGTGATGCCGGTGTAGAACAGGATCCGCTCGGTGGTCGTGGTCTTACCGGCATCGATGTGCGCCATGATGCCGATGTTGCGTACGTTGGCGAGCGCGTCTGCGGCGGCCACTTCAGTCCCTACTTATCGTCGTCCCGACACAACTGGTGTTGGTTCCGGCGCCGGTCCGGCGCCGGAACCAGGCTGTTACCAGCGGTAGTGCGCGAAGGCCTTGTTGGACTCCGCCATCTTGTGCGTGTCCTCGCGCCGCTTGACGGCGGCACCCAGACCGTTGCTCGCGTCCAGCAGCTCGTTCATCAGCCGCTCGACCATCGTCTTCTCCCGGCGGGCCTTGGAGTAGGTCACCAGCCAGCGCAGACCGAGGGTGGTCGCGCGCGCCGGGCGAACCTCGACCGGCACCTGGTACGTGGCGCCACCGACCCGGCGGCTGCGCACCTCGAGCGTCGGCTTGACGTTGTCCATCGCCCGCTTCAGGGTGACGACCGGGTCGGTGCCGGACTTCTCGCGGCAGCCCTCCAGGGCCGCGTACACGATGCGCTCGGCGAGCTGGCGCTTGCCGCGCAGAAGGATCTTGTTCACCAACTGGGTGACCAGCGGCGAGTTGTACACCGGGTCAGCGACCAGCGGCTTCCGCGGAGCGGGTCCCTTACGCGGCATGTCAGCTCTTCTCCTTCTTCGCGCCGTAGCGGCTGCGCGCCTGCTTGCGGTTACGGACACCCTGGGTGTCCAGCGAACCGCGAACGATCTTGTAACGCACGCCGGGGAGGTCCTTCACCCGGCCGCCGCGCACGAGCACGATCGAGTGCTCCTGCAGGTTGTGACCGACGCCCGGGATGTAGGCGGTCACCTCGATCTGGCTGCTGAGCTTGACACGAGCGACCTTGCGGAGCGCCGAGTTCGGCTTCTTGGGGGTGGTGGTGTACACGCGGGTGCACACCCCGCGCCGCTGAGGACTACCCTTCAGCGCCGGGGTCTTGGTCTTGGTCGTCTTGGCCTGGCGGCCCTTTCGGACCAGCTGCTGGATGGTGGGCACCGGGTTTCTCCGCTCCCTTCGGCCGCGTTCGCGGCCGCGCCGTTGCTCGTTGGCCGTCCTGCTGGGCGACCCTCCTACATTCCGGCCGAGGCCACCTCGCGGAGGTCCCGGCACCCGCGGTCGGGCGTGTCGCCCTCGCACGGCCCGGTGTCGGCGCTCACCCGCGCACCGGAGTGTTACCACCGCACCCGCGAATCACCGCCGGTACGGGTATGTGGCTTTGTCGTGTCGTCGCGCGATCACCGGGTCACCGGGTCCGACGCACACACGAGTTGCCCAGGCAGGCCTGAGCACAAGCGGAAATAGTACCTACCACAGGGGCACAGGTCAAAACGGAACGGTCCCGACCGGCCCGTCAGCCGGCCCGACCTGATAGCTCCGTCGAGCTGACAACGGCCCGAGCGCTCGGCTCGTCGTCCCCGCCCACCCACGATGGGCACCCACGACCGCAAGTGTAGCCGCTTGCCCCGCTGCCGGCTCAGCACCCCCGAGCCGGGCAGCCGAGCCGGTCAGGCGTAGGTGACCAGCAGGGCCACCGTCAGGCCGAGCAGACTGAGCAGCGCCCCCACCCCGCCACAGCTGATGCCGGCGATGGCGACGCCTCGACCGGTGAAGTGCACCGCGGGCGGTGCCGCCGGGCGACGGATCTGTCGCAGCCCGAGCAGACCCGCCACGGTCGCCCCCGCGCCGGCCAGGAAGCCCAGCAGGGTGAACGCGCCGGCGGCCCAGGCACCGCCCAGCTCCTGCGCGGCGATGCCCAGGCAGCCGACCAGCAACGACACCAGGATCGAGGCGATCCCGGCGACCAGCGCACCCACCGCCAGGCCGGAGGTCACCGGCGCGACGTCGAGGTGCACCACGCCGAAGGGCGTACCGGGCACCGGGTCGACCCGCTTCGGCGGCCGGAGAGCGTCGGGCGGTGGCGGTGGCACCCCGGGCCGCCCCTGGCCCGCACCCCCGCCGCCGGGCGGCGCCGGCGCCCACTGCTGGCCCACCGCTGCCGGCGGCCACTCCCCCGGCGGCGGTGCGGGCTGCCACGGCGACTGGGGCGCCGGTGGGGCGTACCCGGCCGGTGGGGCGTCCGGGCGGGCCCACTGGCTCGGTCCGGCCGCCGGCTCGTCGGGTGACCCGGCGGACTGCCGCCCCGGCTCTGCTCCGGACGGCCACGCCGGTTCCGTCACCTGGTCCTCCTGTCGGAAAGTACAGCCTGTCGGGAAGTACGGCGGGTCGGGAAGTGTGGCGGGTCGGGAAGTGCGGCGGCCGTGCGGGGCGGCGACGGTCACCGGCCAGGTTACCGCCGCGGGCGGTACCGGTCCGCCCCGGTCGGGCGGCGTCACCCGGTCGCTCAGTCGATGTTCGGGGCGAAGTCCTGCCCCGTCGGGGCCTCGGCGAGCCGGACCAGCCCGGTCACCACCGCCGCGACCAGGGTCACCGCCACCAACACCAGGCCCGCCCAGGCCAGGCGTTCGCCCCGCCGTAGCCAGGCCGCGCCGGTGAGGAACCCACCCGAGGCGTACGCCTCCCGGCGGGCCTGGCGGGCCAGTTGCAGGGCCAGCGTGGCCGGGACCACGCCCCCGACGAAGAGCCCGGTGAGCGCGCCGACCAGCCCCAACGCGAAGACCGCACGGGCCTTCGTGGAGCGGACCGGTTCGGGGTCGAGCGGGTGGCGCGGCGGCTGGGGCGCGACGGGCACCGGCCCGGGTGCGGTCGTCATGTCTCCCATCATGCCCGCCCGCCCCGACGGTGTCGGCCGCAGTGCCGACGAGGCCCCCGGCAGGTGCCGGGGGCCTCGTGGTGAATCAACAGATCTAGCGGTACGACCCGAAGTCGAAGTCGTCCAGCGGAACCGCCTGCCCGCTGGCCGGTCCGAAACCGTAGTCGGTCTCCGGGTACCCGGTCATCGAGTAGACCTTGGCCTTCGCCTCCTCGGTCGGCTCGACCCGGACGTTGCGGTACTTGCTGATGCCGGTACCCGCCGGGATGAGCTTTCCGATGATCACGTTCTCCTTCAGGCCGATCAGCGAGTCGCTGCGGGCGTGGATCGCCGCGTCCGTCAGCACCCGGGTGGTCTCCTGGAAGGAGGCCGCCGACAGCCAGGAGTCGGTGGCCAGCGACGCCTTGGTGATACCCATCAGCACCGGACGACCGGCGGCGGGCTCGCCGCCCTCGCCGACGAGCCGGCGGTTCTCCGACTCGAACAGCGCCCGGTCGACAAGCACGCCCGGCAGGAACTCGGTCGAGCCGGAGTCGATGACCGTCACCCGCTTGAGCATCTGGCGGATGATGATCTCGATGTGCTTGTCGTGGATGAGCACACCCTGCGAGCGGTAGACCTCCTGGACCTCCTGGGTCAGGTGGACCTGGACCGCCCGCGGGCCGAGGATGCGCAGCAGCTCGTGCGGGTCGATGGTGCCCTCGGTGAGCTTCTCGCCGACCTCGACGTGGTCGCCGTCGTGGGTCCGCAGCCGGACCCGCTTGGAGATCTTGTCGTAGACGATCTCGTCGCTGCCGTCGTCCGGCACCACGATGATCTTCCGGGACCGCTCGGCGTCCTCGATCCGGACCCGGCCCGGGGTGTCGGCGATGGGCGCCTTGCCCTTCGGGATCCGGGCCTCGAAGATCTCCTGGACCCGCGGCAGACCCTGGGTGATGTCCTCACCCGCGACACCACCGGTGTGGAAGGTACGCATCGTCAGCTGCGTACCCGGCTCACCGATCGACTGGGCGGCGATGATGCCGACCGCCTCGCCGACGTCGACGGTCTTACCGGTCGGCAGCGACCGGCCGTAGCAGGCACCGCAGACGCCCAGCTTCGACTCGCAGGTGAGCACGCTGCGTACCCGCACCGTCTCCACCCCGGCGGCGACGATCCGGTCGACCCCGATCGAGTTGATGTCCTGACCGCGCTCGGCGACGACGGTGCCGTCCGGCCCCTTGATGTCGTCGGCCAGGGTCCGCGCGTGCACGCTGGTCTCGGCGTGCTCGTGGACGTACAGCTTGCCGTCGCGCCGCTCGCCGATCTGCATCGGGATGGCCCGGTCGGTGCCGCAGTCCTCCTCGCGGATGATGACGTCCTGCGAGACGTCCACCAGACGCCGGGTCAGGTAACCCGAGTCGGCGGTCCGCAGCGCGGTGTCCGCCAGACCCTTACGGGCACCGTGCGTGGAGATGAAGTACTCCAGCACGGACAGACCCTCCCGGTACGACGCCTTGATGGGTCGCGGGATGATCTCACCCTTCGGGTTGGCCACCAGACCACGGATCGCGGCGATCTGACGGAGCTGGAGCAGGTTACCGCGGGCACCCGAGTTGATCATCTTCCACAGCGGGTTCTCCTGCGGCAGCGCCGTGTCCATCTCCTTGGCGACCTCGTTCGTCGCCTTGGTCCAGATCTCGATGAGTTCGCCGCGTCGCTCCTCGGCGGTCATCAGACCACGCTGGTACTGCTTGTCGATCCGGTCGGCTTCCGTCTCGTACCGCTCCAGGATCTCCCGCTTGCGCGGCGGAGCGATGACGTCCTCCATGCCGATCGTCACGCCGGACCAGGTGGCCCAGTGGAAACCGGCCTCCTTGAGCCCGTCCAGGGTGGCCGCGAGAGCCACCTTGGGGAACCGCTCGGCGAGGTCGTTGACGATCGCCGAGAGCTGACCCTTGCGGATCTCGTAGTTCACGAAGCGGTAGCCGTGCGGCAGCGTCTCGTTGAACAGCACCCGGCCCAGGGTCGTCTCCACCGTCAGCGGGTCACCCTCGACCCAGCCCTCCGGGGAGACCCACGGCTGGGCACCGGCGCCGTTGTCGACGCCGACCACGCCCCGCAGCCGGATCTTCACCGGGGCCTGCAGGTGCAGCTCGCCACTGTCGAACGCCATCCGGGCCTCGGCGTCGGAGCTGAACGCCCGACCCTCTCCCTGCTCACCGGGGGTGAGGTGGGTGAGGTGGTAGAGCCCGATGACCATGTCCTGGGTGGGCATGGTGACCGGCTTGCCGTCGGCCGGCTTGAGGATGTTGTTCGACGACAGCATCAGGATCCGCGCCTCGGCCTGGGCCTCGGCGGACAGCGGCACGTGCACCGCCATCTGGTCACCGTCGAAGTCGGCGTTGAACGCGGTGCAGACCAGCGGGTGGATCTGGATGGCCTTGCCCTCGACCAGCTGCGGCTCGAAGGCCTGGATGCCCAGCCGGTGCAGGGTCGGCGCCCGGTTGAGCAGCACCGGGTGCTCGCCGATGACCTCTTCCAGCACGTCCCACACGACCGGCCGCTGCCGCTCGACCATCCGCTTGGCGGACTTGATGTTCTGCGCGTGGTTGAGGTCCACCAGCCGCTTCATCACGAACGGCTTGAACAGCTCCAGCGCCATCTGCTTGGGCAGACCGCACTGGTGCAGCTTCAGCTTCGGGCCGACCACGATGACCGAACGGCCGGAGTAGTCGACGCGCTTGCCGAGCAGGTTCTGCCGGAACCGGCCCTGCTTGCCCTTGAGCATGTCCGACAGCGACTTCAGCGGGCGGTTACCCGGACCGGTGACCGGCCGACCCCGACGGCCGTTGTCGAACAGCGCGTCGACGGCCTCCTGGAGCATCCGCTTCTCGTTGTTGACGATGATCTCGGGCGCGCCCAGGTCGATCAGCCGCTTGAGCCGGTTGTTCCGGTTGATCACCCGGCGGTACAGGTCGTTCAGGTCGCTGGTGGCGAAGCGGCCACCGTCGAGCTGCACCATCGGCCGCAGGTCCGGCGGGATCACCGGTACGCAGTCCAGCACCATGCCCAGCGGGGAGTTGCGGGTGTTCAGGAACGCCGCGACGACCTTCAGCCGCTTGAGCGCCCGGATCTTCCGCTGGCCCTTGCCGGAGCGGATGGTCTCGCGCAGGCTCTCCGCCTCGGCGTCGAGGTCCATGTTCTGGACCAGCGCCTTGATCGCCTCGGCGCCCATGGCACCGGTGAAGTACTCGCCGAACCGGTCCCGCAGCTCGCGGTAGAGCAGCTCGTCGGTGACCAGCTGCTTCGAGTCCAGCTTGCGGAAGGTGTCCAGCACCTCGTCCAGGCGGTCGATCTCGCGCTGGGCCCGGTCGCGGATCTGGCGCATCTCGCGCTCTCCGCCCTCCTTGACCTTGCGCCGGACGTCCGCCTTCGCGCCCTCGGCCTCCAGCTCGGCCAGGTCGGCCTCGAGCTTGGCGGCCCGCTTCTCGATCTCCGAGTCACGGCTGTTCTCGGACTGCCGCTTCTCGGCCAGGATCTCGTTCTCGATGGTCGAGAGGTCCCGGTGCCGCGCCTCGGCGTCCACGCTCGTGATCACGTACGAGGCGAAGTAGATGATCTTTTCGAGGTCCTTGGGGGCGAGGTCCAGCAGGTAGCCCAGCCGGCTCGGCACGCCCTTGAAGTACCAGATGTGGGTCACCGGAGCGGCCAGCTCGATGTGCCCCATGCGCTCCCGGCGAACCTTGGAGCGGGTCACCTCGACGCCGCAGCGCTCACAGATGATGCCCTTGAACCGGACCCGCTTGTACTTACCGCAGTAGCACTCCCAGTCCCGCTGCGGACCGAAGATCTTCTCGCAGAAGAGCCCGTCCTTTTCCGGCTTCAGGGTGCGGTAGTTGATCGTCTCAGGCTTCTTGACCTCGCCATGCGACCACTGACGGATGTCGTCTGCGGTGGCGAGCCCAATGCGCAGCTCGTCGAAGAAGTTGACGTCGAGCACTTGGTTATCCCTCACATCAAGTCAGCTCGGTTGATGGTTCGGCGGATCGGGTGCGGCGGCGGGTAACCGTCGCCGCACCCGGCCCGATCAGACTTCGTCGACGCTGCTCACACCCTCGTTGGGGCGGCGGGAGAGGTCGATGCCGAGTTCCTCCGCCGCCCGGAACACCTCGTCGTCGGTCTCGCGCATCTCCAGGGCGACACCGTCGCTGGAGAGCACTTCGACGTTGAGGCAGAGCGACTGGAGCTCCTTGAGCAACACCTTGAACGACTCCGGAATGCCCGGCTCCGGAATGTTCTCGCCCTTGACGATCGCCTCGTAGACCTTGACCCGGCCCAGGACGTCGTCGGACTTGATGGTCAGCAGTTCCTGCAGGGCGTACGCGGCACCGTACGCCTGCATGGCCCAGCACTCCATCTCACCGAAGCGCTGACCACCGAACTGCGCCTTACCACCCAACGGCTGCTGCGTGATCATCGAGTACGGACCGGTCGACCGGGCGTGGATCTTGTCGTCGACCAGGTGGTTGAGCTTCAGGATGTAGATGTAACCGACCGCGATCGGGTCCGGCAACGGCTCGCCGGAGCGACCGTCGAAGAGCCGGGCCTTACCGCTGGAGCCGATCAGCTGCTTGCCGTCCCGGTTGGGCAGGGTCGACGCGAGCAGACCGGAGATCTCCTCCTCGCGGGCACCGTCGAAGACCGGGGTGGCCACGTTGCTGTCCGGCACGGACTCGTGCGCCTCGATCGAGCGCAGCTGGCGCTTCCACTCGGCGTCGTCACCGTCCACGCTCCACCCGGTCTTGGCCACCCAACCGAGGTGGGTCTCCAGGACCTGGCCGATGTTCATCCGGCTCGGCACACCGAGCGGATTGAGCACGATGTCGACCGGGGTGCCATCCTCCAGGAACGGCATGTCCTCGATCGGCAGGATCTTGGAGATGACACCCTTGTTGCCGTGCCGGCCGGCGAGCTTGTCGCCGTCCTGGATCTTCCGCTTCTGGGCGACGTAGACCCGGACCAGCTCGTTGACGCCCGGGGGCAGCTCGTCGCCGTCCTCGCGGGAGAAGGTACGCACGCCGATCACCGTGCCGGTCTCGCCGTGCGGCACCTTCAGCGAGGTGTCCCGGACTTCCCGGGCCTTCTCACCGAAGATCGCCCGCAGCAGTCGCTCCTCCGGGGTCAGCTCGGTCTCGCCCTTGGGCGTGACCTTGCCGACCAGGATGTCGCCGGGGACGACCTCGGCGCCGATCCGGATGATGCCGCGCTCGTCGAGGTCGGCGAGCATCTCCTCGCTGACGTTCGGGATGTCGCGGGTGATCTCCTCCGGGCCGAGCTTGGTGTCCCGGGCGTCGACCTCGTGCTCCTCGATGTGGATCGAGGTGAGCACGTCCTGCTGCACGAGGCGCTGCGACAGGATGATCGCGTCCTCGTAGTTGTGGCCCTCCCAGCACATGAACGCCACCAGCAGGTTGCGTCCGAGCGCCATCTCGCCCTCGTCGGTGCAGGGACCGTCGGCGATGACCTGGCCGGCCTCGACCCGGTCGCCCTCGAAGACCACCGGCTTCTGGTTGACGCAGGAGCCGGCGTTGGAGCGGCGGAACTTGTGCAACAGGTACGTCCGGCGGTGGCCGTCGTCCTGGTGGATGGTGATGTAGTCGGCGCAGAGATCCTCGATGACACCACCGACCTCGGCGACCACCACGTCACCGGCGTCAACCGCGGCACGGTACTCCATGCCCGTACCCACCAGCGGCGACTCGGCCTTGACCAGCGGCACCGCCTGGCGCTGCATGTTCGCGCCCATCAGGGCCCGGTTGGCGTCGTCGTGCTCGAGGAACGGGATCATCGCGGTCGCGACCGAGGTCATCTGCCGCGGCGAGACGTCCATGTAGTCCACGGCGCCCGGGATCACGTCCTCGGTCTCGCCACCCTTACGGCGACACAGCACCCGGTCCTCGGCGAACGTGCCGTCGGCCCGCAGCGGGGCGTTGGCCTGCGCCTTGACGAACCGGTCCTCCTCGTCCGCGGTCAGGTAGTCGATCTGGTCGGTGACCCGACCCTCGATGACCTTCCGGTACGGCGTCTCGATGAAGCCGAACGGGTTGACCCGGGCGAAGGTGGAGAGCGCGCCGATCAGGCCGATGTTCGGGCCTTCCGGCGTCTCGATCGGGCACATCCGGCCGTAGTGGGACGGGTGCACGTCGCGGACCTCGAAGCCGGCCCGCTCCCGGGACAGACCACCCGGGCCGAGCGCGCTCAGCCGGCGCCGGTGGGTCAGGCCCGCCAGCGGGTTGGTCTGGTCCATGAACTGGGACAGCTGCGAGGTGCCGAAGAACTCCCGGATCGCCGCCACCACCGGGCGGATGTTGATCAGGGTCTGCGGCGTGATCGCCTCGACGTCCTGCGTGGTCATCCGCTCCCGGACGACCCGCTCCATCCGGGACAGGCCGACCCGGACCTGGTTCTGGATCAGCTCGCCCACGGTACGCAGGCGACGGTTGCCGAAGTGGTCGATGTCGTCGGCCTCGTAGCCCTCCTCACCGGCGTGCAGCCGGCAGAGGTACTCCACGGTGGCGACGATGTCGTCCTCGGTCAGGGTGCCGGTGGTGATCGGCACGCCCACTTCGAGCTTCTTGTTGAACTTGTACCGACCGACCTTGGCGACGTCGTACCGCTTCGGGTTGAAGAAGAGGTTGTCGAGCAGGGTCTGGGCGTTCTCGCGGGTCGGCGGCTCGCCAGGGCGCAACTTCCGGTAGATGTCGAGTAGCGCCTCGTCCTGACCGGCGATGTGGTCCTTCTCGAGCGTGGTCATCATCAGCTCGGACCAACCGAACCGCTCACGGATCTGCTCGGCCGACCATCCGACGGCCTTGAGCAGGACGGTGACGGCCTGCCGACGCTTACGGTCGATGCGGACGCCGACCGTGTCGCGCTTGTCGATGTCGAACTCCAGCCAGGCACCCCGGCTCGGGATGACCTTGACGCTGGACAGATCGCGGTCGGAGGTCTTGTCCGGCTCCTTGGAGAAGTACACGCCCGGCGAGCGGACGAGCTGGCTGACCACCACGCGCTCGGTGCCGTTGATAATGAAGGTGCCCTTCGGCGTCATCATCGGGAAGTCACCCATGAACACCGTCTGGCTCTTGATCTCGCCAGTGGTGTTGTTGGTGAACTCCGCGGTCACGAAGAGCGGAGCGCAGTAGGTCAGGTCCTTCTCCTTGCACTCCTCGATCGAGGCCTTGACCTCGTCGAAGCGCGGCGCCGAGAAGGAGAGCGACATGGTGCCGGAGAAGTCCTCAATGGGACTGATCTCGTCGAGGATCTCCGCGAGACCCGAGCGTGCGTGCGGGTCGTCCGCCGACCGGCCCTGCCAAGCCTCGTTGCCGACGAGCCAGTCGAAGGACTCGTTCTGGATGGCGAGAAGGTTGGGGACCTCGAGGTGTTCGGTGATCCTGCCGAAGGAAACTCGGCGGGGTGCGAAAGCGCTCGACGTACGACTGGTCTTCG
The DNA here is from genome assembly GCF_900091615.1 of Micromonospora yangpuensis. Lineage (NCBI taxonomy): Bacteria > Bacillati > Actinomycetota > Actinomycetes > Micromonosporales > Micromonosporaceae > Micromonospora > Micromonospora yangpuensis. The sequence goes on from NZ_FMIA01000002.1 coordinate 5,738,564, forward strand.
CAGGGCGGGAAGCTGCCAAGATGCGTCCTTCCGAGGACCGGTGCTGCAGAACGGCTGGTACGCGTGCACTCCAATGACCCCACCGGAATTATCCAGAATCGGACATTCCGAGCAGGGGTCAAGTCGGAAGGCAGCGCAAACTAGCAGTGTAGCCGAACGGCTAACCGCTGTCCAGCCCAACCCACAGGTCGTCGCGGAGCGGTCCTCGGAACCCGCCGAAGCAGGGGTCCCGCGGGCGCTCGGAACGCGTCGTTCCTGCGGGCCGCCCGTGGTGTCACGGCCAACGGTGTCGCGGCGTGCGTCGCCGCTGCCACACCGGTGCCGCTGCCATTACCCACGTGATGGCCGTTGCAAGCGCGGAAGGTCTTGCTGTGTCTCAGCGTGCCTGTCGGGCCGGTGTCACGTCAAGGGCCGGCCCTACGGGTGAGAACTTCTTTCCCGCCGTGGACGTTCCCCGGACGTGACCCGGCTGCCCGATGCCCGGCACCGATGCCCTGGTCACGCCGCCGGCACCCGGGTGGACACCAACACGGCGGGCGGTGACCCGTTCCCGGATCACCGCCCGCCGTGACACGGTGTGCGCCGGCTCACGTCAGCCGGTCCACCGCGTCTGGTGGAACTCAGGTCACTTGAGGGTGACCTTGGCACCCTCGCCCTCGAGCTTGGCCTTGGCCTTCTCGGCGGTCTCCTTGTTGACCTTCTCCAGGATGGCCTTCGGCGCGGACTCGACCGCGTCCTTGGCCTCCTTGAGGCCCAGGCCGGTCAGCTCACGCACGACCTTGATGACCTGGATCTTCTTGCCACCGTCGGCCTCGAGGACGACGTCGAACTCGTCCTTCTCCTCCTCGGCGGGGGCGGCGGCGCCACCGTCACCGGCGGCGGCGGCAACCGCGACCGGAGCCGCGGCGGTGACCTCGAAGGTCTCCTCGAACTGCTTCACGAACTCGGAGAGCTCGATCAGCGTCATCTCCTTGAACGCGTCGAGCAGCTCGTCGGTGCTGAGCTTCGCCATGTCTGGCGTCCTTTCTAAAGGTTGACTGAGAACGTGGGTACGCCGCGCGGCCTTCAGGCCGCCTCGGCGCCCTCCTGCTCGCGCTTCTTGTCCGCCAGGGCGGCCGCCGCGCGGGCGGCCTTGGAGAGCGGAGCCTGGAACAGGGCCGCGGCCTTGCTCAGGTTGCCCTTCATCGCGCCGGCCAGCTTGGCCAGCAGCACCTCACGGGACTCCAGGTCGGCGAGCTTCGTGACCTCGGCCGCGGAAATGGCCCGGCCCTCGAAGACGCCGCCCTTGATGACGAGCTTCGGGTTGGCCTTCGCGAAGTCGCGAAGCCCCTTCGCCGCCTCGACGACGTCGCCCGAAACGAAAGTCAGCGCGGTAGGACCGGTGAACAGCTCGTCGAGGCCGGAGATGCCCGCGTCCGTCGCGGCACGCTTGGCCAGCGTGTTCTTCGCGACCGTGTAGCTGGTCTCCTTGCCGAGCGTGCGCCGCAGCTGGGTGATCTGGGAAACCGTCAGACCGCGGTACTCGGTCAGCACGGTGGCGCCCGAGCTACGGAAGCTCTCGGTCAGCTCCGCGACGGCCGTGGCCTTGTCGGCCCGGATCGGCTTGTCCGCCATGTCCCTCCTCTCTCGTTGCTCGAGGCTGGTCACCGTCCCCGGCGGGTGCCGGGGACGGTGGCGGAGGCATCGCGGCAACAGAAAAGCCCCGGCGCAGGGCGCACGGGGCGAGGTCGGCGGAGATCATCGCGGTCTGCCGACCACGAGATGCTGCCGAAGTTCGCTTGCCGCCCTGCGCGGGTCGCCCGTCTTCGCGGGACCTTCGACCATGCCGGAGCATGGTGACCAGCGGTCTCTGGGTGGATCCTCATACACAACAACATGTACGACGCTGTGCAGCTTACGCGGCGTCACGCCGTTCCACCAAATGCTCCGACGTGTCCCCGCTCACGTGCCCGGACGCCGGACGCGGCTTCCGTCGGCCCTGCCCTGCCCGCGGCGCACTGCGGGGCGAGACGAAGCGGGGCCCCGCCACAGGTGGCGGGGCCCCGGTCATGCGACGTCGCTCAGGCCTCGGCCGAGTCCTCACGCAGGTTCTTCACCACGTTGGGGTCGATCGGGACGCCCGGCCCCATGGTGGTGGTCAGGGTGACCTTGCGCAGGTACTTGCCCTTGGCCGCGGACGGCTTGGCCCGCAGCACCTCGTCCAGGACCGCAGCGTAGTTGTCGATCAGCTGGGTGGCCGAGAAGGACGCCTTGCCGATGATCAGGTGCAGGTTCGAGTGCTTGTCCACCCGGAAGGCGATCTTGCCGCCCTTGATGTCCGTGACCGCCTTGGTGACGTCCATGGTCACCGTGCCGGTCTTCGGGTTCGGCATCAGGCCGCGCGGGCCCAGGATCCGCGCGATCCGGCCGATCTTGGCCATCTGGTCCGGCGTGGCGATCGCCGCGTCGAAGTCCAGCCAGCCACCCTGGATCCGGGCGACCAGCTCGTCGGTGCCCACCTCGTCCGCGCCCGCCGCGACGGCCTCCTCGGCCTTCGCGCCGGCGGCGAAGACGATCACGCGGGCGGTCTTGCCGGTACCGTGCGGCAGGTTGACCGTGCCACGGACCATCTGGTCCGCCTTGCGGGGGTCGACGCCGAGGCGCATGGCGACCTCGACCGTGGCGTCGAACTTGGCGCTGGTGGTGTCCTTGGCGAGCGTGATCGCCTCAGCCGGGTGGTAGAGCTTCGAGCGGTCGATGGCCTCGGCGGCCTTGCGGTAGGTCTTGCTGCGCTGCATGTCTGGTGTGCTCCTGTGGTTTCTGGCGGGCCGCGGTCACCGCGTGCCCTCCCACGGTCGGATCTGGTCTGCCGGCGTCAGCCGGCGGCTGCCCCACTGCCGACGTTCCGGCGGCGGGGCCGGATCACCGACGGCTGTCGGTGGGCCCGGTTGCCGACGCTCGGCCGGCGGGCCGGTCGAGCGACGTCAGTCGGCGACGTTCAGGCCCATCGACCGGGCGGTGCCGGCGATGATCTTCTCGGCGTGCTCGATGTCGTTGGCGTTGAGGTCGGCCATCTTCTTCTCGGCGATCTCCCGCAGCTGCGCGCGGGTCACCGAGCCGACCTTCTCCTTGTGCGGGACGCCCGAACCCTTCTGCACACCGGCGGCCTTGGCCAGCAGCCGGGCGGCGGGCGGGGTCTTCAGCACGAAGGTGAAGGACCGGTCCTCGTACACGCTGATCTCGGCGGGGACGACGTCGCCCCGCTGGGACTCGGTCTGCGCGTTGTAGGACTTGCAGAACTCCATGATGTTCACGCCGTGCTGGCCGAGCGCGGGGCCGACCGGCGGCGCCGGCGTGGCCTGGCCCGCCGGCAGCTGAAGCGTGAACGTCTTGACGAGCTTCTTCTTCGGAGGCATGTCACTTCCTGGGGCTTGAAACTGGGGAAAGCGCCGGCCGCGGGCGCGCACGGTCAGCACGATGCGACGACGGCGACGTTCTAGGGTAGCGCAGCATCCGCCACCCCTTACGCCGAGGTACGGCCTGGGGCCGGGACAGACGCGCCGGCGGTGGGTCACCCCACCGCCGGCACCGGTCAGATCTTGGCGACCTGGTTGAAGTTGAGCTCGACCGGCGTCTCCCGGCCGAAGATCGACACCAGCACCTTCAGCTTCTGCTGGTCGACGTTGATCTCACTGATCGTGGCCGGCAGCGAGGCGAACGCACCGTCGGTGACCGTGACCGAGTCGCCGACCTCGAAGTCGAGGACCCGGACCTCCGGCTTGGCCTTCTTCTGCTCGGTCTCGACCGCCGGGGCCAGCCACTTGAGCACCTCGTCGAGGCTCAGCGGCGCCGGCCGGTCGGCCCGGTCGGTCGCCCCCACGAAGCCGGTGACCCCAGGGGTGTTGCGGACGCAGGAGTAGGACTCGGCGGTCAGCTCCATCCGGACCAGGATGTAACCGGGGAAGACCTTGGCCTGGATCTGGGAACGCTTGCCGTTCTTGACCTCGACCTCCTCCCGGGTCGGCACCTCGACCTGGTAGATGTAGTCCTCCATGTCGAGGGACGTGATCCGGGTCTCGAGGTTGGTCTTCACCTTGTTCTCGTAGCCGGCGTACGAGTGCACCACGTACCAGTCGCCCGGCGCGTAGCGCAGCTTCTGCCGCAGCTCGGCAACCGGGTCGTAGTTCTCGTCCGGCTCGGGCTCGGTGGTCGGGAACTCCGGCTCGCTGGCGGCCTCGACCGACTCGTCACTCGCCGCCGTCGCCACCGCGGACTGCTCGTCCTCGGGTCTGGCGGTCTCGTCGTACTCAGGCACGCTCGCTCACTTCCGTCACTATCGGCTCAGTCGGCCGGTCAGCTGGGGTTACCGAAGACCCACAGCACGCCCTTCGCGAAGGCGAAGTCAAGCCCGGCCACGATCGTCAACATCACCGTGACGAAGACGACCACCACGGCGGTGTAGGTCAGCAACTCCTTGCGGGTCGGCCAGATGACCTTACGCAATTCGGCCACGACCTCGCGGAAGAACCGCGCCACGCGGCCGAACGGGCCGACCCGGTCGCCGTCGGACTTGGTCTTCGGCCGGCTCTCCGACGACTCGACCCGAGCCTTGGACGAGGTCGCACCAGCACCGCTGGCAACCGGTTCTTTAGCACCGGTGGCGTCGTCGCCGGCCACGTCGTCGCTGGCGGTCTCGTCGACGACGTCCTCGTCGTGCTGACGGTCGTCGCCGGCGTCCTCGCCGCGCCGCTTGTTCTCGGCCACTTCGCCCTCCGTCGCGGGAAATCGGGGTCGCACGCCGGATGGGCGTACGCGGCGCTGGTCACGCCAGCCGGACCACACCGTCCCGCGACGGGCCGCGGCCGGCGGACCGACCGGGTGGGTCCGTTGCTCGGAACCACCCCGCCGCTGCCACCACCACGGGCCGGACGCCGCCGGAGGCGGCGCGACCCACGGAACGGTCAGGCCTGAGGCGCAGGGGTGACAGGACTTGAACCTGCAGCCTGCGGTTTTGGAGACCGCTGCTCTGCCAATTGAGCTACACCCCTGTGCGGCAACACTCGCCCCACCCGGCCACAGCAGACCGAGCAGGGGTCACATGCCCCACGGCGGACCAGTGTACGGGTACCGGCACCAGTTTCCCAACCGGTCTGGCCGCCACGCGTGGCGACCCGCCGTCAGCGCCGGGTCCGTACCGTCGCCCGGGCCTGCGAGAGCACCTTCTCACCCTGGCATACCGCGGTCACGTCGAGCCTGGTGAGGCCCTCGTCGGTGACCTCACGGACCTTCGCCGACACCTCGATCTCGGTGCCCTGCTCGTCGTCCGGGACGACCACCGGGCGGGCGAACCGGACGTTGTACTCGACCACGGCGTCGGGGGCACCGGCCCACTCCGCCACGGCCCGGCCGACCAGGGCCATGGTGAACATCCCGTGGGCGATCACCCCCGGCAGCCCGACCTTCGTCGCGACCCGGTCGCTCCAGTGGATCGGGTTGAGGTCACCCGAGGCGCCGGCGTAGCGGACCAGATCCGCGCGGGTCACCCGGTACGTCCTGACCGGCAGCTCCATCTCAGCCCTCCCCACGTACGACGAACTTCGACCAGAGCGTGACCACCGGCTCGCCGGCGGCGGTGGCGATCTCGGTCCGGGTGGTCAGGAAGTCGTGCCCACCGCGCTGGGTGATCTCCTCGATGGTGGCCCGGCAGACCAGCTCGTCCCCGGCGACCACCGGGCGGGTGTAGACGAACCGCTGGTCGCCGTGGACCAGCCGGGAGAAGTCGACGCCGAGCTGCGGGTCGGTGAAGATCTGCTGGCTGGCGCGCTCGGAGACCACGACGGGGAAGGTCGGCGGGGCCACCACGTCGGGGTGGCCGAGCGACCGGGCGGCCTCCGGGTCGTGGTGGGCCGGGTCGTCGGCGCCGATCGCCGTGGCGAACTCGCGGATCTTTTCGCGGCCCACCTGATAGGGGGCGGTCGGCGGATAACTCCGGCCGACGAAGGACGGGTCCATGGGCATGTCGAGAACCTACACGGAACGCACGAAAGCCGATCCGGGGGCGGACGGGCGGGGAATCCGCGCATCCGTGCCGGATCGGCGATCGGGTGTATCGGGCCGGCCGGCTCGCGCCGGCCGCAGGTCAGCGGGTCTCGCGGTGGACCGTGTGCTTGCCGTCCCGGGGGCAGAACTTCTTCAGCTCGATGCGGTCCGGGTCGTTACGGCGGTTCTTGCGCGTGATGTAGTTGCGCTCCTTGCACTCCACACACGCCAAAGTGATCTTCGGCCGGACATCGGTAGCCTTCGCCACGGCGGAGTGCCTTCCTCGCTAACGGAAACAACTACGGCGCATCAGCGTACGCGCTGACGGCCTGGACATGCAAAGCGGGCGCCCAGTGGCGCCCGTCCCATCGACCACCGGGAACGGACCTGATGGCCGAAAGTAGCGGTGGCCGGACTTGAACCGGCGACACAACGATTATGAGCCGTTTGCTCTACCATCTGAGCTACACCGCCGTGGGTGGGTCCAGCCGGACCCGTTGAGCCCCCTTACGGAATCGAACCGTAGACCTTCTCCTTACCATGGAGACGCTCTGCCGACTGAGCTAAGGGGGCCTGCGCGATCTCCCCGTGGGGCGCGCAGGGGTAAGAGTACACGGCCCGCCCCCGCAGGTGAAATCGGATCCCCCGGCCACCGTCGCCGGAAGCTCCGCCCCTGGTCAGAGCGGTTTATCGGCCGCCTCAGTGCACCGCGCGCAGCCGGGGCAGATCCACCGCCGCGGCGGTCTCCGGCTCGATCTGGGCACCGAACCAGGCGGCCAGCCGCTCGTACGGCAGCGGCCGGCTGAACAGGAAGCCCTGCCCGATCTCGCAGCCGATGTCCTGGAGCAGCTCCAGGGTCAGCTCGCTCTCCACCCCCTCGGCGACCACGGTCAGCCCGAACTGCTGGGAGAGGGTCACCACCGCGTTGACGATGGCCAGGTCACCCGGGTCGGTCGCCATGCCCTGGACGAACGAGCGGTCCACCTTCACCTCGTGCACCGGCAGCCGGCGCAGGTAGGCAAGCGAGGTGGCCCCGGTGCCGAAGTCGTCCACCGAGAGCCGTACCCCGAGGTCCCGCAGTCGACGCAGGGTGGGGATCGGCCGGTCGGTGCCGTCGAGCACCCCCGACTCCCGGATCTCGAAGGTGAGCCGGTGCGGTGGCACGCCGTACTCGGCGAGCAGCTCGCGTACCTGGTCGGGGAAGTGCCGGTCGGTGAGCGTACGGGCGGAGAGGTTGACCGAGACGGCGAGCGGCTGGTCGGCGTGCGCCCAGTCCCGACTGCGCCGCAGCCCCTCCCGCAGCACCAGCTCGGTGAGCCGACCGAGCTGGCCGGTGTGTTCGGCGACCGCGACGAAGTCCTCCGGCGCGACCGCGCCGTGCGCCTGGTGCTCCCACCGGGCCAGGCACTCCACCCCGACCAGCCGGCGGTCCCGCAGCGTCACCTTTGGCTGGAAGTAGACCTGCACGTCCCCGTCGTCCAGCGCCCGGCGCAGGTCGCCGGCGAGGCCGAGCCGGTGCAGCGCCCGCGACTCCAACGCCGGGTTGAAGACCTGCACGTTCCCGGGTACGGACTTGGCCGCCATCGCGGCCAGGTCCACCCGTTGCAGCAGGGTCACCGCGTCGCTGCCGTGATCCGGGTGTACGGCGACCCCGACGGCCGTGTCGACGTCCAGGGTCAGCGCGTCGAAGACCATCTCGTCGCGGATCTGCTCCCGCAGGCTGGCGGCCAGCTCGACGGCGGCGTCCACGTCCTCCAGCCGGAGCGTGACCAGGAACTCGTCCCCGCCGGCCCGGCCCACCAGGGCGGCCGACGGGGCGCTGGCGCGCAGTCGCTCGGCCACCTCGGCGAGCACCTTGTCCCCGGCGGCGTGCCCGAGCGACTCGTTCACCTGCCGCAGCCCGTCCACGTCGAAGAGCAGCACGGCGACCACCTCGCCGGGGGCCCGGATCTTCACCGCCTCGCCGAGCGCCGCGGTGATCCGCCGCCGGTTGGGCAGCTTGGTCAACGTGTCGTGGTACGCGTCGTGCCGGAGCTGGTCGACCAGCCGGGAGTTCTCCAGCGCGACCGCGGCATGCGCGGCGACCGTCTCGAAGACGGGGATGTCGTCCGCGGTGAAGTGGTTGGTGTCCCCGAGCCGGTTGACCACCTCCAGGGTGCCGATGACCACCTGGCCGGAGCGCAGCGGGAGGATCACCACGTCCTTGATCCGTTCGACCCGCAGGCTCGCCCGCAGGTCGGTCTCCCCGCGCAGCCGGGCGCCGACGGCGACCATCCGCGCCTCCCGCAGGGCCCGTTCCCGAAGCTCGGTCGGCGCCATCGCCACGTCCAACAGGCCGGCGTCGTCGGCCCGGGCGGTCAGCAGGACCTCCGGGTGCCGGCCCTGCGCGGGCAGCCAGAGGGTGGCGTACTCCGCCTGCATGACCCCCCGGACCCGGTCCAGCAGGGCGTCGACCAGGGTCCCGTCGTGCCCGCTCTCGGTCATCGCCCGGGTCAACTGGTAGAGGTCACCGAGCGTCCGGTGCTGGCGCAGGAACTGGGTGTAGGAGCGGTAGACCAGGCCGAGCGCCAGCGCGAAGGCCACCAGCAGGACGATCCCCCACCGGTCGGTGACCAGCGTGATGAGGACCAGCAGGCCGATCACCACGTTGATCAGCCCGGCCAGCAACGCCGGCGGCGAGGTACGGATCAGGTGCCAGCCGGCCTGCCAGCCCTGCACCACGGTGTTGACGGCGGCGACCGCCGCCAGGGTGACGAAGTGGTAGACACCGGTCGCCACCAGGAGCACGCCCCAGGTGGCCGGTCCGACACCCTCGTGCTCGGGCAGCGCCAGCAGGGCCATCTCGGCCAGCGACGTCGCCGCCGCGGCGAGGACGACGTTGAACCAGAACTTGACAGGCGCGAGCCGCCGCCACATCTGCACGATCAGCGCGGCCGACGTGTAGGCCAGCACCACGGAGAGCGGTGGCAGCAGATAGAAGGCCACCACGAGGGGAATCTCGGCAAGAATCACGCCGAACGCCTGCCGGCGGACGACGATACTGATGATCGGCAGTACCGCACCGATCATCACCACGAGCATTGCCAGGGTGGCTGGCCACTCCCCGACCGCCGGATCGGCCACCAACGCGAGAATCGTCGAACAGACGACCGCGATGACGGCCAACAGGCCAGTGATCAGCCAGGCGTTCTCGGTCGACCGGGATGACCGGGGCCGGCGTGCGACCATACCGTTCCCTCCGCCAGCGACGTCGAGCCGCGGCCAACCACCCTGGGCTGGCCCTGTGGGTATTACCGGAGCACCGAACCGCCAAGCGGCGCGGCCCACTCCCAGCCACCCTGAACATCAAAGTTCGCTCCGCCGGCCAGGACGGCCACAGCGGCGAGAGCGAGCAGGCAGCCAGCGAGACGGCTGACCCTTCGAGCAGACATGGTCGCTCCTGTCACGAGTACGTCGGAGTGAGTGAAGGTTCCACGATGGTGCCACACGGCCAGCAGGCGTAAAAGCGGAGAACGCCGCAGCCTGGCACCGTAGCCGGCTAAATCATCCGTTCGATGTCGGAGCCCGTCCCTCCGGCCCAGATCGCGTCACCGCAGGTCCGCCCCTTGCTACAGAACATGCAAATTGCGACCAGCACCTCGAACCGCGCGGATCCCGGGCTGCACTGCAGCTGCATCTGCCACCGCATCTGCAGATGCACCTGCACCACAGTGGACGGAACGCTTTAGTGGCATTATGACCAATTTGTACGATGATCTGGCTACGACGGCGCGGCGAGCCCCGCGCGCCGCATTGCTCCCGGTCATCGAATGAACCGCGACAGCGCATCTCCGGGCCCGGGACCCGCCCTGCCACTACCACGTTCAGTTGGCAGAGCAGGCCCCAACGGACCATCCTCGTCGTCGCGGGAGTACACGCGCTCGGCTCGGTCGGCGCGGTCGACTACCTCACCCGCAACCTGCCCGATCTCTACGCCCAGGTCGGCACCCACTGCTTCTCTATGGTCGTCCGCAGCGAACACGACGGTGACACGGTGACCAGGAGCGAACTCGCATGCCCGCCACGAATCCACGCCCAGACGTAGTCACCGCCGAGCGGGCCGGACGAGACCGCCCCACCGAAGACCGCATCTTCACCACACCCGACGCCGTCATCGTGCTCGACGGCGCATCGCAGCCGGAAAAGACCAGCCGCGACGGCGGATGGCTGGCCGAGCAGGTCGGGCAACACCTTCGTCAACTCCTGACCGAACACCCCCGGGCCGATCTGACCGACACACTCGCCGAGGCGATCGGCCACGTCCGCGACGGGCACACCCTGCGACCCGGCAGCGGGCCGTCGACGACGGTGAGCATCGTCCGATGGACCAGCGACGACATCGACGTTCTGGTGCTCGGCGACAGCCCCGCCATCCTGCTCACCCGTGGCGGCGAGATCCACCAGGTCCGCGACGACCGGCTCTCCCGAGTCGCCTCCGACCAGCGGGCAGAGCTGTACAACGCCGTACGACGACGGGGTGGGTTCGGCTTTCAGCACGTCGCGGAGTGGACGGCGCTGGTCCAGGCGCAGCAGCGCGCCCGCAACACTCCGGGCGGCTACTGGATCGTCGAAGCCGACCCGGAGGCTGCCCGCCACGCTGTCCGTGCGAGTTGGCCGGTCAGCGACATCGCGGCCGTACTGACGATGACCGACGGGGTGGCCGACGGCATGGATTCGTACCGGGTGCCGGCAAGTTGGACGGCGGCTTTCGCCCTCGCCGACGAGCACCCGACACTGCTCGTCGAGGCCGTGCACCAGGCCGAGGAAGGCGACGCCGACGGACGACGCTGGCCCCGCAGCAAGCAGCATGATGACAAGGCAGTAGCCCTGATCCGGTTCAGGTGACCAGAGCGAGACTCATGGTTTACGACGGATTGCAGGACGTCCGTGATCTAGGCCGACTCAACGCGTACGATCTGGTGTTTCAGTCCCGCCGCCGGCCGCTAATCGACGCGCGGACCACTATCCGCCCATGCCCACAGTGAGTCAGTAGGAGCTCATCCAGCGGAACGCCGAGACGATCACCGCCAGGGTGGCGACGCCCCACACGATGTTCCGGCCGGTGCCGGCCCAGAACAGGTAGGCGACCTGAGCGACCACGAAGACCGCCGTCAGGGCCAGGTCGACGAAGAGCAGCACGATGGTGAGCGCCAAGCGCATCAGGAACCAGACGAAGCCAAGTCCGCACCACTTGCCGATGGTCGAGTCGTCGTAGGCCCAGCGGGTGAACACGAAGGGCTTGTACAGGGAGGAGTCCCAGCCCTTGTCCCACTTCGCGCCCACCTTGGACCAGTACGATTCGCCACCCTCCTTGACCGTCGCTTGATCCACCCGCTTGAACTGCACCTTCTTGACCGCGCCGTCGGTGACATCGATCAGGACTTGCCCGTCTTTCACCTGGATCGTGGTGGTTCCGTTGACGACCACGGTGAGCTGATCACCGCCGGCCTGAACCCTGAAGACCTGATCAAATCCGGACTTTCCCTTGCTGCGGTCGCGAAGCAGGACGTATATCGCATCCTTACCGCGCGACGGAAGGGAGTAGTCGGCACCGACCGAGAACTCACCGATCGGAGTGACGACACTCGGCGTCTCACCCTCGACAGCCACGCCGTTCGGTCCGACCGTCAACGCCACCGGCAGCAGCACGGGCTTGTAACGGACCTTGCCGGAGGTCTCTGGGTCACAGCCGGTGAGAACCAGGCACAACAGTACGAGGCTCACCCACACAGCATGATCGCGGGTCGAGCGCCGGCGCGGAGACGGCAAATCTGGCGGACGAGGCGTCAGCGATACCCCTTGCCGAGTAACGGCACCTACGGTCAACGCACACCGTCCACTTGACCTGCACAGATTGACGCCAGAGCAGTTACTGCACGCAGCCGCATGGTTACGAGTGTCTCGCAGGTGGTCAAGACGCGCTGCGCCCTGTGGCATCGCCCTCATCGAAGCGCGTCACCGATCTTATCGTTCATGGTGTCGCCGCCGTCGATCGTCGACGGAACGCGGGAGTGCCACACGGACCGCCCTCGGCCAGGGCCGGGGGAGTGTCAACCGAACCCGGGGCAGTCCCGCCAGCGAGATTGAGCGGGACTGAGTGAGACTCAAAGAAGAGGCCCCTGACCGGCGTTCGCGCTGGTCAGGGGCCTCTTCTTGCACCTGGTGGCGGGTAGAGGATTCGAACCTCTGAAGCTTTCGCGACGGATTTACAGTCCGCTCCCATTGGCCGCTCGGGCAACCCGCCAGGGCGTACCACCACGCTGTGCGCGGCGGCGGATGCAAGGATAGCGGTTGCTCCCGGCCCCGGCGCAACCGGGTACGGTCGGTGGGTCTGCCGCTGGCACCAGTGGGCAGGGATACGTGTACGAGACCGCCGGACAGCAGGAGCATGAGCATGGCAGCGAACCCGTCGTTCGACATCGTCAGCAAGGTCGACCGCCAGGAGGTCGACAACGCCCTCCGCCAGGCGGAGCGGGAGCTGTCGACGCGGTTCGACTTCCGGGGCACCGGTGCGGAGATCACCTGGTCGGGCGAGGAAGCGATCAGCCTCCAAGCGGAGACCGAGGAGCGGGTCGTGGCCGCCCTGGACGTCTTCAAGGAGAAGCTGGTCAAGCGGAACATCTCGCTCAAGTCGCTGGACGCCGGCGACCCGAAGCCCTCCGGCAAGATCTTCAAGCTGGACTGCAAGGTCGTCCAGGGTATCGAGTCGGAGAAGGCCAAGGCGATCAGCAAGAAGATCCGGGACGAGGGCCCGAAGGGTGTGCAGGCGCAGATCCAGGGCGACCAGCTGCGGGTGACCGGCAAGAAGAAGGACGACCTGCAGGCGATCATCGCGCTGCTCAAGGCCGAGGACTTCGGCATCGCCCTCCAGTTCACCAACTACCGCTGACGGGTTCACCACCTACCGCCGACGGCGGAGCCGCCCAAAGATCTTGGAAGAAACCGGCCCATACGGACGGGCATAATCTTCCCAAGATCTTTAGCCTGTTCCAGACACCCCACAGGCGCGCAAAAAGGGCAAGCAGGCGCAAAGCCGGCACCGATTTCCGGTCGACCGCGCCACCCCATGCGCCCCCATCACCGCCGAAGCGGGCTCCGAGGTGAATCTTGGACACTTACCGTTCTATTTGGACGGTAAGTGTCCAAGATCTACCCCGATCGGGCTCGTCCAAGATCTTCAGGACCCGTCCAGGCTGACGAGGGCCAGGCAGGCCAATAAAGCCAGGCCAGCCGACAAGGGCCAGGCCAGCCAACAAGGGCCAGGCGGCTCAGGCGGGCTCGGGGGTGAGGGTGTCTTCGGGGCGTACCGGGGAGTGTTTTTCGGCTCGGGTGAGGGGGCCGGCCGGTAGCGCGGCGACCAGGGCTCCCACCGCGACCGTCGCGCCGGCGAAGAGGAACGCGCCGGGGACGCCGCCGCCGTGGTCGATGATCAGGCCGGCGCCCGCGCCGCCGGCCGCGCTGGCACCGACCGACATGGTCACCACCCAGGTGTACGCCTCGTTCAGCATGCCGTTCGGGGTGATCCGGCCGACCAGGGTGTTCTCCAGGGTCAGTGCCGGGGCGATCAGCGCGCCTCCGACGACGAGGGCCACGCCCAGCGCGAGGGGTCCCGGCATCATCGCGAAGACGGCGAACGAGCCGGCCACCCCGGCGAGCAGCCAGGCGAAGAGGCGGGTCATGTTGGCCGCCGGTGCCCGGGTGCCGAACCAGACTCCCCCGACGGCACTGCCGATGCCCCAGACGGCCAGCAGGATGCCGGCCAGTCCCTCGGCCGCGCCGTCGCCGGCCTGGGAGCCGGCGTGGGCGCTGGCGAAGGCGGGGACGGTGACGCCGGCCGCGCCGAAGGCGGCACCGATGCCGGCGACGCAGACCAGCAGGGCCGGGAAGCCGGGTACGGCGAGCGGGCCGAGGCCCCGGGCGTGGTGCTCGCGGGCGTGCGGGCGCCAGCCGCGCATGACCCGGCCGAGCGCCACCACGAGCGTGCCGCCCAGGGTGACCACGGCCGCGCCGAGCAGGGCGGTGGCGGCGTCGGCGAGCAGGACGAAGGCGGCCACCAGCAGGGGCCCGAGCACGAAGACCAACTCGAAGAGGGTGGTCTCGGCGGCCAGGGCGGTGTTACGCAGGTGGTACCGGCCGGTGGCGGGGGCGGTGAGGTCGTTCCAGGCGCCCCGGATCGCGGCGGTGAGTGGCGGGTACGTCGCTCCGGCCACCGCCGAGGCCAGGTAGATCCAGGTCAGCGCCGCCGGCCCGGAGCGGCTGGCGAGCAGCAGCCCGACCAGGGCCAGCGGGTGGGCGACGGCGGTGAGCAGCAGGACCGGGGTGGGGCCGACACGGTCGGCGATCCGGCCGGCGACCGGGCTGAGCACCGCACCGGAGAGCGCGTAGAGACCGCCGGCGACGGCGGCGAGCGAGTAGCGTCCGGTCACCTGTTCCACGACGAGCAGCAGGGCCAGCGGTGTCATGCCGATGCCGAGCCGGCCGACGATCCCGGTGACCAGCAGTACGGGTGCGCCGGGGATCTGCCACACCCTCAGGTAGCGACCGAACGCGGCCATGCGGACCCCCTGGTAATGAGCGAAAGACCGTACGACCCTAACGCCGGGGTGGCGTCGGGCGACATGGTTTTCTCGCTCACACACACTCCGCCCACGTCCGGCACGGGCCGGACGTGGGCGGAGGACGGTGGGTCGGTCGGCGCGGGCAGCAGCCGGACCAGCGCTGGAAGCGGGACCGGGGCAGGAGCTGGTCAGCGCTGGAAGCGGACCGGCCCGCTGTTGGCTGCCATCTGCTCCAGTCGGCGTACCCGCTCCTCCATCGGCGGGTGGGTGGCGAACATGGCGGCCATCCCACCACCCTTCTTGAACGGGTTGTCGATCATCAGGTGGGCGGTGCTGGTCAGCTGGCCCTCGGCGGGCAGCGGCCGCAGCTGGGTACCCGCGTGGATCTTGCGAAGCGCGCTGGCCAGGGCCAACGGGTCACGGGTCAGTTCGGCGCCGGAGGCGTCCGCCTGGAACTCCCGGCTGCGGCTGATCGCCAGCTGGATCACCGTGGCGGCCAGCGGGCCGAGGATGATGGTGACCAGCAGCACCAGCGGGTTGGGGCCGTTCTCGTTGCGGCCGCCCAGGGGGATGAACAGGGCCAGGTTCGCCAGCATGGTGATGATGCCGGCCAGGCCGGCGGCGACGCTGGAGATCAGGATGTCCCGGTTGTAGACGTGCGACAGCTCGTGGCCGATCACGCCGCGCAGCTCGCGGTAGTCGAGGATCTCGGTGATCCCCTGGGTGACGCAGACCGCGGCGTTCTGCGGGTTGCGGCCGGTGGCGAAGGCGTTGGGCTGCGCGGTGGGGCTCAGGTAGAGCCGGGGCATCGGCTGGTTGGCCTCGGTGGCCAGCTCCCGCGCCATCCGGTACAGCTCGGGGAACTGCGCCTCGCTCACCGGTTGCGCCCGCATCGAGCGCAGCGCGAGCTTGTCGGAGAAGAAGTAGGTGACGCCGTTCATCACCAGCGAGACGGCGACGGCGACGACCAGTCCGCCACTGCCGCCGAACCAGTAGCCCACCGCCAGGATCAGCGAGGTGAGCAGGCCCAGCAGGGCGGCGGTCTTCAGACGGTTGTGGTGCACGATCACTCCTTCGGTGCACGGATCGGACGCTCGATACCGCTGACCGGTGCAACAGACCGGTACCCCACAACAGTCCGTCTAATGACTGTGAGTTACCTGAGAGCGGTGAGCTCCAGCACCAGTTGGGGAGCCAGGCCGACCAGCACGGCCAGGACCGTCGCCACCGCCAGCGCGGCCAGCACCGAGGCCGCCGGCCGCCCCGACGACAACCCAGCGTGATCGTCGCCCGAGGCGGTCACAGGAGCCGACGCGGCGGGGGCGTACAGGGTGGCGGTCAGGCGCAGGTAGTACGCCAGGCCGATCACCGCGTTCAGCGCCACCACCACGGCCAGCGCGGCCGAGCCGCCGGTCAGCAACGACCGGACCACGGTCACCTTGGCGAAGAGGCCGGCCAGCCCCGGCGGCAGCCCGGCCAGCCCGACCAACGCCAGCCCGAACGCCGCCGCGACCCACGGATGCCGGCGGGCGGCACCCCGCAGGTCCCGCACCGTGCCGCCGTCCGCGCCCGCCGGGCGCAGCGCCACCAGCGCCGCGAACGCGCCGAACTCCAACAGCACGAAGAAGACCGCGTACGCCACCGCTGCCGCGTACGCCACCGCGGCGGCCTCCCCGGTGCGGCCGGTGGTCAGCGCGAGCGCCCCGAGCGGGGCCAGGATGTAGCCGGCCTGGGCCACCGACGACCAGGCGAGCAGCCGGACCGTCCGGCGTTGGCGCAGCGCCACCAGGTTGCCGACGGTCATCGTCAGCACCGCGAGCAGAGCCAGCACCGGCCCGGTGACGGTCGCCGGCAGCGCGTACTGGACCACGGCGAGCAGGGCCACCACGCCGCCCAGCTTCGAGGCGGTGGAGAGGTACGCGGCCACCGGCACCGACGCGCCGTCGTAGGTGGCCGGCGCCCAGGCGTGGAACGGCACCGCGGCCACCTTGAAGGCCAGCCCGAGCACCACCAGCGTCACCGCGGCGGTGGCCAACGGCAGCTCGGTCAGCTCCGGGCGCTCGGCGAAGACCGCGCCGAGCCGGTCCAGGTGCAGTCCACCGGTGACCGCGTAGAGCAGCGCCGCGCCGAGCAGGGTGAGCGTGGTGGCCACCACGCTGACCACGAAGAAGGTGACCGCCGCCTCGGCGCTGGCCAGGCTGCCCCGCCGCAGCCCGACCAGGACGTAGATCGGCAGGGTGAGCGTCTCCACCGCCACGATCAGGGTGATCAGGTCGCCGGCCGCGCCGAGCACCACCCCGCCGGTCATCGAGGCGGCCAGCAGGAAGGTGTACTCCCCCGTCGGCGACCGGCCGGCCCGCAGCAGTGGCCCGGAGAGCCCCAGCACACCGAGGGTGAGCAGGGCGAACACCCCGGCCACCAGGGCCGCCCGGTCGTTCATCACCCAGGAGCAGTCGGTGCCCACGCAGAACGTCCGCCGGGGCTCGCCGACGCCCACCACGACGGCGGCGAGCACCGTGCCGACCGCCCCGAGGGCGGCCACCGCCACCGTCACCCGGTCCCGCGACACCAGCAGGTCGGCCAGGAGCACCAGCACCGCCGTACCGGCCGCCAGGTACGCCGGCAGCAACGCCACGTGGTCGATGCTCTGCACCACACTCATGATCTACTCCTCCACCTTATGGTGCGAGCACCTCGACGAGGGCGGTCACCGGGGCGGCGGCCACGCCGAGGACCAGGGTGGGGGCCAGGCCGATGGCCAGGGCGAGCAGCACCAGCGGCGTCCAGGCGGTCAGTTCCGCACCGGCCAGGCGGGGCTCCAGCGCACCCACCGCCGGGCTGGGTCGGCCGTGGGTGACCCGGCGCAACAACCGCAGCAGGTACGCCGCGGTCAGCGCCCCGCCGACCGCCGCGAGCACGCCGAGGGTGATCCAGAACGCCCCACCCCGCTGTACGGCGGCGATCACCGCCAGTGCCTCCCCCCAGAAGCCGGCCAGGCCGGGCAGGCCGAGCGAGGCGACGGCGGCGAAGCCGAGCAACCCGGCCAGTCGGGGCGCGGCGTCGCGCAGCCCGGACAGCTGCGCCAACGATCCGGTGCCGGTACGGTCCTTGACCGCCCCGGCCAGGAAGAACAGCAGCGCGGTGAGCACCCCGTGGGCGATGTTGCCGATCAGCGCCGCCTGGATGCCGGTGGCGGTGAGCGTGGCGATCCCGAGCAGCACGAAGCCCATGTGCCCGACGCTGGAGTACGCGATCAGCCGCTTCAACTCGTCCTGGGCCAGGCAGATCAGGGCCCCGATCAGGATGGCGGCCACCGCCAGCACCCCGAGCACCGGGGCGACCTGCCGGGCGCCCTCCGGGGCGACTCCCACCGCGACCCGGATCAGGCCGTACGTGCCCATCTTGAGCAGTACCCCGGCGAGCACGACGCTGCCGACGGTGGGTGCCTGGGTGTGCGCGTCGGGCAGCCACGAGTGCAGCGGCCAGAGTGGGCTCTTCACCGCGAAGGCCAGCCCGAGCAGGATGAACGCGGCCAGCTGGGTGCCCCGGGACAGCCCGTCGCCGCCGGTGAGCGTGACCAGGTCGGCGGTGCCGGCGGCGGTGACCACGAGGTAGACCCCGACCAGCAGGAGCACCGAGCCGAAGAGGGTGTAGAGGGCGAACTTGCGACCCGCCGCCCGGGCCGCGTCCCGGGCCGACCGGCCGTCCCCGGTGGCGCTGCCGCCCCAGCCGACGATGATCGCGTACATCGGCAGCAGGACGACCTCGAAGAAGAGGAAGAAGAGCACCAGGTCCAGGGCGAGGAAGGTGCCCAGGATGCCCACCTCGACCACCAGCAACAGCGCCACCAACGCCCGGCCGCTGCCACCGGCCGGCACCTTCCAGACGGTGTACCCGCAGCAGAGCAGGGTGAGCAGGGCGGTCAGCACCACCAGGGGCCAGGAGATGCCGTCCACGCCGAGGTGGAACCGCAGCTCCAGGCCGGGCACCCAGGGCAGGTCGAGCTGGTGCCAGGGGCGTACCGCCGGGGCGTCGGCGGCCCAGGCCGTCCAGGTCCGCTCCCCGGTGGCCAGCAGCACCGCCGCGAGCAGGGTCAGGCCGGCGAAGACCGTACCGACCAGGCGGGCCGCCCGGTCCCGGGGCCACGCGGCGACCACCACCGCGCCGAGGGCCGGCACCGCCAGGACCGCGACCAGCAGCAACTCCCCGATCCTCATCCGGTCTCCTCGGCTCGCGACCGGCCGACCCGGCCAGTTGGTCGCCGGCCGGCCCGGCACTGGACCGGACCGCGCCCGGCCGGTCGGCACCGGACCGGCCGGCCCCGGCCGACCCGGCGCGGTGACGCGTTCGCGGTGGTCATGTCAGTCCGCCGATCACGATGGCGGCCAGGCCGAGCAGCAGCGCGCCGGCCAGGACGCCGGCGGCGGCCCGGGGCAGCGCGGCGCGGTGCAGTTGGGCCAGGCCGCCGCCCAGGCCCCGGGCACCCCGTCCGGTGCCCTCCACCGCGCCGTCGACCACCACCAGATCGGCGGTACGGGCCAGTCGGGCGAGCGCCCGGACCGGGCGTACCACCAGGGTCTGTTGGAGGTCGTCGAGGCGGAAGCCGGCGGCGAAGAGCGACCCCAGCGGACCGAGGGCGCGGGCCGGGTCGGCGGCCGGGTCGCCGCGCCAGCCGGCCCAGGCCAGCCCGGCCCCTACCAGCAGGAGCACGGTCGGCAGCAGCAACGCCGGCCCGAGGTGGACCAGCTCCCCGGCGGAGGCTGAGGCGGAAGCGGAGGTGCCGGCGGCGTCAGCGGTGGCCGGGGTGAACAGCCGGTCGGCGAAGGCCGGCCAGAACGCGGCCAGCCCGAGCAGCGCGGAGGGCACCGTCAGCAGCAGCACCGGCCAACGCAACACCGCCGGCGGGTCGTGCGGGTGCAGCAGCGGATCCCGCAGCTCGCCGAAGAAGACCCGCAGCAGCAGCCGGGTGGCGTACCAGGCGGTGACCACCACCCCGAGCAGCCCGGCCAGCCAGACCAGCCACGCCACCCAGCCCGGCGCGGGGCCGGTGCCGTCCAGCGCGGCGGTCTGGGCCACCGCGAGCACGCCGTCCTTGCTCCAGAAGCCGGCCAGCGGGGGCACGCCGGCCAGCGCGCCCAGCCCGACCAGGGTGCACCAGAAGGTCACCGGCATGCTGCGGCGCAGCCCGCCCATCCGGGACATCGACGCGGTGCCCAGCGCGTGGATCACCACCCCGGCGGCCAGGAACAGCAGCGCCTTGAACGCGGCGTGGGTGAGCAGGTGGAACAGCGCCGCCGGGGGTGAGCCGACGGCGAGGGCTCCGGTCATGTAGCCGAGCTGGGAGACCGTCGACCAGGCGAGTACCCGCTTGAGGTCGTCCTGGGCGGTGGCCGCGAACGCGCCGAGCAGCAGGGTCACCGAGGCCATCACGCCGAGCACGACCAGCGCGGTCGGGCTGGCCGCGAAGAGCGGCCAGAGCCGGGTGAGCGCGTACACCCCGGCGGCGACCATGGTGGCGGCGTGGATCAACGCGGAGATCGGGGTCGGGCCGGCCATCGCGTCCGGCAGCCAGGTGTGCAGCGGGAACTGGGCGCTCTTGCCGGCCACCCCGGCCAGCAGCAGCAGGCAGGCGGCGGTGAGCGTGGTGGTGCTGTGCGAGTGGGCGAGCACGTCGGCGATCCGGAAACTGCCGGCGCTCACCCCGAGCAGCGCGATGCCGAGCAGGAAACCGACGTCGCCGACCCGGGTGACCAGGAACGCCTTCATCGCGGCGGCCGGGGCCTCGGGCAGCCGGCGGTCGTGGGCGATGAGCAGGTACGAGCAGATGCCCATCACCTCCCAGCCGACCAGCAGCATGACCAGGTCCCCGGCGACCACCACGGTCAGCATGGCGGCGGTGAAGAGGCTGATCTGCGCGGCGTACGGCGGGTACCGGTGGTCGACCTCGCCGTCGTCGGCGGGCCCCGACCGCAGGTAGCCGACCGAGTAGACCTGCACGGCCAGGGCGACGGCGGCCACCGCCACCGCGACCAGCGCGGCGGCACCGTCCAGGCGTACCCCGAGGGTGATCGTCAGGCCGCCCAGCTCCAGCCAGGTGGTGCTGGTCTCGGTCGGGCCGTCCAGGCCGACCAGCAGGGCGAGAGCGACGGCGAGGGCACCGGCCGCGCCGGCCACCCCCAGCCCGATCGCCACCGGCCGCGCCGGCCCCTCGCCGCGCGCCGCCGCGCCGCCGGCCGGACCCGGCGACGAGCCAGCCGCGCCGCGTGCAGACCCCGCCGCGCCGGTCGCGACGCGCGACGCGGGCGGCAGGAGCAACCCCGCCAACCCGGCGACCAGGGGTACGGCCGGCAGCAGCGCCCCGAGCAGTCCGTTCACCGGTCAGCCTCCCCGTGCGTGCCGGTGCCGCTCGTGGCCGCCTCGGTCGAGTGTGCGGTGGCCTCCAGCTCAGGGCCCTCGGTCAGCGGCACCTCGTCCACCGCGACGCTGGCCCGCAGCCGGTAGAACTGGAGCACGATGGCCAGCCCCACCCCGATCTCGGCGGCGGCGAGCACGATCACGAAGAGCGCGAAGACCTGACCGCTCTGCGGCAGCGTGGCCCGGACGGTGGTGTCCGCGGTGATCAGGACCAGGTTGACCGCGTTCAGCATCAGCTCGACGGCCATCAGCACCAGCACGGCGTTGCGGCGGCGCAGTACGCCGTAGACGCCCAGACCGAACAGGAGCGCCGCGGTGACGTACGGGATGACCGGCCTCACCGTCGCCGCCCCCGACCGATGTCCGGGCGGGACAGCACGATCGCCCCGATCAGGGCGGACAGCAACAGCACCGAGAGCACCTCGAAGGGGAGCACCCAGCTGCGGAAGATCTGGTCGCCGAGCCGTTCGGCGGTACCCGCCTCGGGCAGGTCCACGGTCGACCACCGGTACGCGTCGACCATCAGCACGGTGAGCCCGAGTCCACTGCCGCCGCCGATCAGCGCGGCCGGCCAGCCCGGCCGGTCCAGGTCGTCGGAGGCGCCGATCGGGGCCCGGGTGAGCATCACCGCGAAGAGCAGCAGCACCACCACCGCGCCGACGTAGATCAGCACCTGCACCCAGGCGACCAGCTCCGCGCCGAGGACCAGGAAGATCCCGGCCACCGCGCCGAGGCAGACCACCAGGTACAGGCCGGCCCGGACCAGGTGGCTGGTCCCCACCACCAGCGCGCCGGCACCGACGGCCACCGCGCCGAGGGCCAGCAGCAGCACGTCCACCCCGGTCACGGGGCGGTGCCCTCGTCCGGACCCGGACCCTCCTGACCGGACGTCGCCGGGCGGGCTGGGGGCGCACCCCGTTCGGATTGCGGGGCCGCGGCGGGCGGCGGGGCGGCCTCGGCTTGCGGAGCGGCGGCCCCGGGCGACGGGGCGGCGGCGGCCGGGCGGGCTGCGGGCGTACCTCGGGGGGCGGTGGGGCGGGCGGGGGGCGCGGTGGGGGCGGCGGCCTTGCGCGCGGCGGCGGTCTCCTCCTTGGCCGGCTCGCCGTTGCGGTCGTGCGCGGGCGGCGGTGGCACGGTGGCCATCCACTCGCCCAGGTGGTCCTTGTCGTGCAGCAGGTCCTTGATGTCGTACTCGGCGTACTCGAACTCGGGTGACCAGTAGAGCGCGTCGAAGGGGCAGACCTCGATGCAGATGCCGCAGTACATGCAGAGCGAGAAGTCGATGTCGAAGCGGTCGAGCACGTTGCGCTGCCGGGGGCGGGCGGCGCCGGGCACCGCCACCTCCTCCTTGTGCGAGTCGATGTAGATGCACCAGTCCGGACACTCCCGGGCGCAGAGCATGCAGACCGTGCAGTTCTCCTCGGACAACGCGATCACCCCCCGGGAGCGGGGTGGCAGCTCGGGGGCCACGTCCGGGTACTGCTGGGTGGTCGAGCGGCGGGTCATCGTCTTGAGGGTGACCGCCAGTCCCTTCGCCAGGCCGGCGCCGGGCAGGCTGCGCTCGCTACGTTCGCCGGGCAGGCTGCGCTCACTGCGGTCACCGTGCTCGCTCATGTCGACCATCCTGCCCTGTGTGCCCGGCGCGCGCGACCACCACCCGACTCTTCGCGGCGGTACCGTACCGGTGGGGAGAACGACGCACCGGACGTGACCGCTGTGAGGAGTGACCGTCGATGACCGCCGCGCTGTCCAGCGAGCCGCCCGAGGGCGGGTGGACGACGGACGACCTCGACGCCCTGCCCGACGACGGGCGTCGCCGTGAACTGCTCGATGGAGTGCTGCTCGTGTCCCCCTCCCCCACCGCCGCCCACCAGACCATCGCCATGCGACTCGGCGTCGCGCTGGAGTCGGAGAGCCCCGACGACTACCAGGTGACCCAGGGGGTCGAGGTACGGATCAACCGTTCCCGCTGCTTCATCCCGGACGTCCTGGTCACCACGGCGACGGCGGCCCAGCGTCGCCCGGCCCGGTACGAGCCGCACGAGGTGGTGCTCGCCGTGGAGATCGTGTCACCGAGCACCCGCTCGATCGACCGGGTGCTGAAGCCCACCCTCTACGCCCAGGCCGGCATCCCGTTCTACTGGCGGATCGAGACCGAGAGCGGCGAGCTGGTGGTGCACACGCACCGGCTCGACCCGGTGGCCGAGGTCTACGCCGAAACCGGCCGGTGGACGAAGTTCGTCGACACCGGGGAGCCGTTCCCGGTGAACCTGTCCATCGCCCGGCTCACCCCCCGGTACCTCTGAGCCCACTGCCGGCGCCCCGGCGGTGGGCGGCCAAGGTCTCAGCGGCGGGCGGCCAAGGTCTCAGGGGCGGGCGGCCAGCCGGGTGAGGTGGGTGTCGATCTCGGCGCGGGCCTCGGCCGGGCTGAGCGCGGCGTAGAGCAGCCGTAGCGTCACCCCGTCCAGCACGGTGGCCAGCTCCCCGGCGGCCTGCGGCACGTCGACGTCGGCGGCGATGCTGCCGTCGGCGCGGGCCAGGTCGATCAGGCGGGCGAGGTTGGCGCGTAGCTCGACGGCGTTCTCCCGCATGATGGCCGCGATCTGCTCGTCGATCAGCGCCTCGGCGGTCAGCATCAGCCAGACCCGCGACTCGAAGATCCGCTCCTCGTCCAGCGGGACGAGCTGGACCACGGCCAGCCGCAGGGTCTCCAGCGCGCTCGGCCCGGTGGGCAGCGCCCGGGCCCGCCGGACCACCCGGTCGACCAGGTACGCCATGGCGGCCCGGACCATCAGCTCCCGGGTCGGCAGGTAGTGCTGGGCCGTCGCCAGCGGCATCCCCGCCTCGCCCGCGACGGCCCGGACGGTGGTGCCGGCCACGCCGGTACGGCTCAGCACGGCGCAGGCGGCCGCCCCGAGTCGGCTCCGACGCTCCTCGTGGTCCACGACCTTCGGCATGTCATGATCGTACGTGATCGGTCGCTTGACCGATATAGGTCAAGCGACTAATCTCCTCGCCATGACCGCCGACCTTGCCCCGAAAAGCCCCGCTACGACCCCCGGCTTCGCCCGGTTCACCTGGCCCGATCTGGCGATCGTGCTCGCGGTCGGCTTCGGTCTGGCCAACGCCCCGGTGGCGAACTTCCTCGCCCGGGGCCCGGCCGCCCTGGGCGCCTCCGAACTGCTCGCCAGCATCCTCGCCTGGCTGCTGATCAACGGGGTCCAACTGCTGGTCGGCCTCGCCGTGACGTACCACCGCTTCGGCGAGATCCGCCGGCCGCTGCTGCTGACCCGGCCCACCGCCGGCAACCTGCGCGCCGCGACCTGGTGGGGGCTGGCCAAGGCCGGGCTCACCCTCGGCCTGCTCCTGGCACTGCCGGCGGCGCTCACCGCGGACGGCGGCGGCGAGGGCGGCTACCCGCCCGGCAGCCTGCTCGCCCAGTTCACCTTCGCCTTCTTCTTCGGCGCCATCGCCTCCCCGATCTACGAGGAGGTGCTCTACCGGGGCGTCTTCTTCCAGGGCCTGGCCGCCCGGCTCCCGGCGCTGGCCGCGATCGGGATCTCCGCCGGCTTCTTCGCGGTGATGCACCTGCCCCGGGTCTTCAACACCATCAGCGCGCTCTTCGCCGGCCTGCTCTTCGCCTGGCTGCTGCACCGCTACCGCAACCTCTGGGTGCCGATCCTCGCCCACACGGTGAGCAACGGGACCCTCATCGTGCTCGCCTTCGCCGCCCAGGTCGCCTGAGCCCCGGCCTTCCCGCCGTCCGCTGCCCGTACCGCGCGGTGAACCCTGGCCTGAGCGGCCCGAGCCTGCAGCACCGCGCGGCCTGAGCCCGTACCGCGCGGCCTGAGCCCGCGCCGCGGCCTGAGCGGGCCGGCCGGTGCCGGGTCGGCGGGGGCGTGGCCGAGGTCGCGGTGGGCGTTGCCGGGTCGCTGGGTAAGGGATCGGACATGATGGGACCGACTGGACCTGCAACGGTGGAGGACGACGCAATGGCGGAGAGCAACGGCGCGGCGACGCAGACCGGCGGCAAGTACGTCGAGCCGGGCGGCGAGTTCACCCGAGACCAGCGGTACATCGCCACCCGGATCACCGCCGACGGGCGGGACGGGTACCCGGTGGAGCCCGACCGGTACCGGCTGGTGGTCAGCCGGGCCTGCCCCTGGGCCAACCGCATGATCATCGTACGGCGGTTGCTCGGCCTGGAGGAGGCGCTGCCGATGGCGGTGGCCGGGCCGACCCACGACGCCCGGAGCTGGACCTTCGACCTGGACCCGGACGGGCGG
This sequence comes from Micromonospora yangpuensis, assembly GCF_900091615.1. Lineage (NCBI taxonomy): Bacteria > Bacillati > Actinomycetota > Actinomycetes > Micromonosporales > Micromonosporaceae > Micromonospora > Micromonospora yangpuensis. The sequence continues at coordinate 5,763,879 of NZ_FMIA01000002.1, forward strand.
GACCCGGTGCTCGGCATCGAGCGGCTGGGCGAGGCGTTCTACGCCCGGTTCCCCGACTACGACCGGGGGATCACCGTGCCGGCCATCGTCGACGTGCCGACCGGGCAGGTGGTCACCAACGACTACGCGCAGATGACCCTGGACCTCTCCACCGAGTGGACCGCGTACCACCGCCAGGGCGCGCCGCAGCTCTACCCGGAGCACCTGCGGGCCGAGATCGACGAGGTAAACAAGGTGGTCTTCGCCGACGTCAACAACGGCGTGTACCGGTGCGGGTTCGCCGGCAGCCAGGAGGCGTACGAGAAGGCGTACCGGCGGCTCTTCGAGCGGCTGGACTGGCTCAGCGACCGACTCACCGAGCAGCGGTACCTGGTCGGCGACACCATCACCGAGGCCGACGTCCGGCTCTTCACCACGCTGGTCCGCTTCGATCCGGTCTACCACGGCCACTTCAAGTGCAACCGGCAGAAGCTGAGCGAGATGCCGGTGCTGTGGGCGTACGCGCGGGACCTCTTCGCCACCCCCGGCTTCGGCGACACCATCGACTTCGACCACATCAAGCGGCACTACTACGAGGTGCACCGGGACATCAACCCGACCGGGATCGTGCCGCTCGGCCCCGACCTGGTCAACTGGCTCAGCCCGCACGGGCGCGAGGCGCTCGGCGGCCGGCCCTTCGGCGACGGCACTCCCCCGCCGCCACCCGCCCCGGCCGAGCAGGTCCCCCCCGCACACACCCCACTCGCCTGACCCCCCACCCCGAATGCAAGGAAGGGCCCCTTCCTAACGCTTTTTGTATAGGAAGGGGCCCTTCCTATACACGCGGCACCGCCAGCCGGGGCGACCACTGAGAGCCATCACACATTCACCTTGCGTGTTCAATAGTTAACACGGCCGTCAATCGAACCTGGTCGACTTAGGGGGTCCGGCCCGGTGACCCACCGCCGGAGTCGGATCGGTCTGTCCATTGTGGACTCCCTGAGGAGGATCGAGCCTTGCGCAAGCTGGGTAGCAGAACCGCACGTCTGGGCGTACTCGCCGGGTTTCTCACCGGCGTACTCGTCGCCACCACCGCTCCCGCGAACGCGGTGCCGGGCACCGCGGAGCCGGGTCGGGCCACGCCCGCCCCGCTGCTGGCCGCCGGTGCGCCGGCCGCGCCGGACCGGTACGTCGTGGTGCTCTCCGAGAAGCCCGCCGACACCGCCCGATCCAGCCAGGCCGCCCGGTCGATCACGGTGGCCGAGGCCGCCGGCGGCACGGTACTCAACCGCTACACCCAGGTCCTCGACGGGTACGCCGCCCACCTGCCCCCGGCCGCTCTCGCAGCGGTCCGCAACGACCCGGCGGTGGCGTACGTCGAGCCGGACACGGTCGTCCGGGGTGGTCCGGTCAACCGGGTGTCGACCCCCCAGGCGGTGCAGCCGAACCCGCCGTCCTGGGGGCTGGACCGCATCGACCAGCACTACCTGCCGCTGAACAACAGCTTCGGGTACACCACCACCGGCAGCGGCGTCACCGCCTACGTCTTCGACTCCGGCATCCGCGCCACCCACGTCGACTTCGGCACCCGAGCCGCCGGGGCGTACGACGCGGTCGGTGACGGCAACGGCACCAACGACTGCCACGGGCACGGTACGCACGTCGCCGGCACCATCGGCGGCACCACGTACGGGGTGGCCAAGGCGGTGACGATCCGGGCGGTCCGGGTCCTGCAGTGCGACAACTCCGGCTGGACCACCGACCTCATCGAAGGCCTCGACTGGGTCGCCGCCAACCACGCCGCGGTCTCGGTGGCCAACTTCAGCCTCCAGGGCTACGGCACCGCCCCGAGCGTGGCCGTCGAGAACCTGATCGACTCGGGCGTCTACCCGGTCTTCATCGCCAACAACTTCAACACCGACGCCTGCACCAACGGCCCCCGGTCGACGCGCGGCATCACCGTGGCGGCGACCGACAGCACCGACAACCGGGCCTCGTTCTCCAGCTACGGCAGCTGCGTCGACGTCTTCGCCCCCGGGGTGGACATCACCTCCGCCGGCATCGCCTCGAACACCGCGGTCGCCGCCGGCTGGGGCGGCACCTCGATGGCCGCCCCGCATGTCACCGGCTGGCTGGCCCGCTACCGGCAGTCGAACCCGACGGCCACGCTGGCGACGGCCAAGTCCGCCCTGATCGCCGCCGCGACCACCGGCGTGGTGATCAACCCGGGCCCCGGCTCCCCCAACCGCCTCCTCTACGCCGCCCCTAGCTTGTAAGGAAGGGCCCCTGTTAACGCTTTCGGTATAGAAGGGGACCCTTCTAACGCCTAGGCCGTGTTTCGTAGGGCGGCGTTGTTGGGGCGTGGCGGTGGTCGCTAATGGGAGAGGTCTCCGGTAGTTGGTTCAGCGACCAAGCTGGAACTTCACACCGGAGACCTCGTGCCGAGCGTAGCGGCAGCGAGGCGACATGACCTGACCGACGTGCAGTGGGCGGTCCTCGAGCCGTTGCTGCCTGCGGGAACGGGTCATGCTCGGCCGCGCAGATGGACCATGAGACTGATCATCGACGGGATCCGGTGGCGGGTCCGGACCGGATCACCATGGCGGGACGTGCCCGCGTCCTACCCGCCGTGGCAGACCTTGTACCGGTGGTTCCGGCGCTGGCAGCGCGACGGCGTCTGGGCGCAGATCCTCACCTCGTTGCAGGCCCTGGCGGACGCGGCGGGGTTGATCGGCTGGACGGTGAGCGTGGACTCGACCATCAGCCGCGCCCACCAGCACGCCGATGGGGCCCGCCGTGACGGGCAGGCGCAGAAGGAGCCACCCGGTGGTGTGCAGACCGAGCCGGCAGGTCACGGCCTCGGCTGGTCAAGGGGCGGCTGGACCACCAAGACCCATCTGGCCTGCGAGCAGGGCCGCAAACTGATGGCCATGGTGGTGACCGCCGGACAACACGGCGACAGCCCACAGTTCATCCCCGTACTGGCCAAACTACGTGTCCCCCGCGCCGGTGGCGGCCGGCCCCGGACCCGCCCCGACATGGTGCTGGCCGACAAGGCGTACACGTCCAAAGCCAACCGAGCCCACCTACGATCCCGGGGCATCCGAGCGTGCATCCCGAGCAAGGCCGACCAGGACGCCCACCGCAAGGCCAAAGGGTCCAAAGGCGGACGCCCACCCGCCTTCGACCCCGAGGTCTACCGCCTGCGTCACGCCGTGGAGTGCGGCATCAACCAGCTCAAACACCACCGCGCCATGGCCACCAGATACGACAAACTCGCCGTGCGCTACGAAGCCACCCTCACCATCGCCGCCATCAACCAATGGCTCCGCGCACTACGAAACACGGCCTAACGGGCACCGCCTCAGCACACGGCACCGCCTCAGCGCACGGCACGGTGTGGCCTGGCCGAGGGAAGCCACCTCGGTCAGGCCACCCGCCCGCTGCCATCCGCCCGCTGCCGGTCGCGCGACCCGCTGCCGGCGTGAGAAAGGTTCCCCTCTATACCGGAAGCGTTAACAGGGGGCCCTTCCTTACAGGGCGAGGCGGACGGCGGCGGTGAGGACGAGCTGGGCGAGGGCGGCCGGCACCAGCACCAGCCAGCAGAGCCGCTGCAACTGGTCCTCACGCAGCCGCGGGTACGACACCCGCAGCCAGATGATCACGAAGGAGACGGCGAAGACCTTCAGCAGCGTCCAGAGCCAGCCGAGCTGGGCGTCGGCGAACGGCCCCTGCCAGCCACCGAGGAAGAGCACCGTGGTCAACGCGGCGATCACCACGATCCCGACGTACTCGGCGAGCAGGAAGAAGGCGAACCGCAGCCCGCTGTACTCGGTCATGTAGCCGAAGACCAGCTCGGAGTCGGCTACCGGCATGTCGAACGGGGGACGCCGGATCTCGGCCAGCCCGGCGACGAAGAACACGATCATCGCGGGGGCCTGCCAGAGCAGCCACCAGGGCTGCCACGCCTCGACGATCCCGGAGAGACTCAACGTGCCGGCCGCCATCGCCACCGACGCGGCGGCCAGCACCAGGGGCAGCTCGTAGCCGAGCAGCTGCGCCGCCCCCCGCAACCCGCCCAGCAGGCTGTACTTGTTGGCCGAGGCCCAGGCGGACATCAACACCGCGAGCACGCCGATGCCCACCACGGCCAGCACGAAGAACAGACCCACGTCCAGCGGCTGCCCGACCAGACCGCCCGGCCCGAGCGGGATCACCAACAACACCAGCAGGTACGGCACCAGCGCGACCACCGGCGCGAGCCGGAACACCGCCCGGTCGGCCTCCCGGGGAGTCAGGTCCTCCTTCTGCACGAACTTGACCCCGTCGGCGATCAACTGAGCCCAGCCGTGGAAGCCACCGGCGTACATCGGGCCGAGCCGACCCTGCATGTGCGCCATCACCTTGTGCTCGGCCTGCCCGACCAGCAGCGGCAGGGTGAGGAAGGCGACCAGCACGCCGACCACCCGGATCAGCAGCTCCAACCAGGCCGGCATCAGTCCGTACCCCCGTCGTCGCCCGGGGCCGGGCGGGCCGGACGCTCGCCGGGAGCCGGACGCTCGCCCGAGGCCGGACGCTCCGCACGATCGCCCGGAGCCGGGCGGGCCGGACGCTCGCCCGGAGCCGGACGCTCGCCCGAGGCCGGACGCTCGCCCGAGGCCGGACGCTCCGGACGGTCGCCCGGGGCCGGGCGGGCCGGACGCTCGCGGGCGGGGCGGGCGGGGGTGCCGCCGCGCGGGCCCTCGCCCGCGCCGGCTGCCCCCGCCGGAGTGGGGACCGTGCCCCACTCCCCCGGTGCCGGTACGCCCGGCGGCCGGATCGGACGACGGCCGCCGCCGGCCTGGGACTCGCCGGGCTCCTTGGCGCCGGGCCACGGCTTGGCCACCCGGGAGGCCAGCACGAACTCCTTGCGCAGCGGATGCCCCTCGAACCCGGGCGGCAGCAGCAGCGGCTTCAGCCCGTCGTGGCCGGCGAAGTCGAGGCCGAACATCTCGTGCGTCTCCCGCTCGTGCCAGGCCGCGCCGGGGAAGATGTCGACCACCGAGGCCACCGTGGGGGCGTCCCGGGGTACCCGGGTACGCAGCAGCACCCCGTGCCGCAGCCGGGTCGACCAGAGGTGGACCACCACGTCGAAGCCGCCGGCCAGCTCGTCCACCGCCGACAACCAGTCGAAGAAGTCGCAGCCCAGCTCGGCGTCGGAGCGAGCCGCCCGCACCGCGTCCCGCCAGCTCGTCAGCGGTACGTCCACCGTCGCGCGGGCGTACCCCTGACCGCCGGAGACAGTGGCGGTGGCCTCGACGGGCGCGAGGAGCGCCACCACCCGCTGACCGACCTCTTCCGGAGTCATGCGCCGATCCTATGGCCCGCGCGGCCCCGGGTCGCGGCACACGTCCCGGCGGAAAGCCGAATCGGAATCGGGAAAAGCGGCGTATCCGGGGCGAGGACGGGAAGAATCCAGGGCGTGCAGGCCGTGACCGTCACCCCAGGAGTCCCCGGATCGCTGCGTCTCGTCGACGATCATCCCGAACCGAGCAGCGACGAGGGCGCGATCCTGGTGCAGGCGTTGGCCGTCGGGGTCTGCGGCACCGACCACGAGATCATCGAGGGAGCGTACGGCGAGGCCCCGCCCGGCGAGCGTGACCTGGTCCTCGGGCACGAGTCGCTGGGCCGGGTACTGGAGGACCCGACCGGCACCCTGCAACCGGGTGACCTGGTCGCCGGCATCGTCCGGCATCCCGACCCGGTACCCTGCCCGAACTGCGCGGTCGGCGAGTGGGACATGTGCCGCAACGGCCGGTACACCGAGCACGGGATCAAGGCGCTGCCCGGCTTCGCCCGGGAACGCTGGCGGGTGCAGCCCCGGTACGCCGTCGGGTTGGATCCGACCCTCGCCGAGGTCGGCATGCTGCTGGAACCGGCCAGCGTGGTGGCGAAGGCCTGGGACCACATCGACCGGATCGGCGCGCGGGCGGAGTGGCAGCCGCGCAGCGTACTGGTCACCGGGGCCGGACCGATCGGCCTGCTGGCCGCGTTGCTGGCCAGCCAGCGGGGTCTCGACGTACACATGCTCGATCTGGCGGCCTCCGGTCCGAAGCCGGAGCTCAGCGCGGCGCTCGGCGCCACCTACCACAACGAGCCGGTCAACCAGCTCGACTTCGAGCCGGACGTGGTGGTCGAGTGCACCGGCGCGCCGGTGGTGGTGCTGGAGGCCATGTGCAAGGCCGCGCCGACCGGGATCGTCTGCCTGACCGGGGTGTCCAGCGGCGGCCGGACCATCGACTTCGACGCGGGCGCGCTCAACCGGGCCCTGGTGCTGGAGAACAACGTGGTCTTCGGCTCGGTGAACGCCAACCGGCGGCACTGGGACCTGGCCGCCGCCGCCCTGGCCCGCGCCGACCAGGGCTGGTTGGCCTCGCTGATCACCCGGCGGGTGCCGGTGAGCCGCTTCGCCGAGGCGTACCAGCAGGGGCCGGACGACATCAAGGTGGCCCTGGAGTTCGCCCGCTGACCGCGCCGGGAATACCCGCCTCGTCGGTAACCGACGGCGTCCTCCCGACATAGACAAGGGTATGAAGGACGTCAACGACCGGGGGACAGACTGGTTCCGCGGGCTCTACGCGCTGCATTTTCCGGACGTCGTCCGATACGGCCTGCGTCGACTCGACGGCATGGCAGCGGCCGAGGAACTCGCCCAGGAGGTCTTCCTGGTGACCTGGCGCCGGCGCTGGGAGGTACCGCTCCCGGCGTTGCCCTGGCTGTACGGGGTGGCCCGCCGCCTGTTGGCCAACCACTGGCGGGCCCAGCGTGTCGCGCCACCGGTGGCCGAGCTGACCGAGCGGGTCGCGTTGGACCGGCAGGACGGTGTCGTACGGCTGATGGATGTCCGCTCGGCGCTGGGCCGGCTCTCCGACGACGATCAGGAGATTCTTCGCCTGGTGGGGTGGGAGCAACTGTCGCCAGGCGAGGCAGCCCTGGTCCTGGGCTGCCACCCGACCACGGCCAAGGTGCGGTTGCACCGGGCCAGACGACGACTCAAGGCCCTGTTACGGGATCGACCCGAACAGGCATCGACGATCACGGGTGATCTGGGAGCGGTGCGATGAACCGGCGGATACCGGAGATGCTGGCGGATGCCGACCCGGCACGTGGGGTCGACGTGGGACCGGGTGACGTGGAGGCGCTGCTGGATCGCGCCCGTACCGACGTCACCTCGTACGCTCCGGTCGCGCCGGCCCGGTGGCGGCCGTCTCGGCTCGTACCGCTCGGGGCGTTTGCCCTTGTCCTGGTCGCGGCAGCGGTATTCGCCGCCCTGCGACCGCCTGTCGTTTCGCTCACCCCGGGCACGCCCGGCATGCTGCCGGAGCCCACGGCGGTTCCGGCGCCCTGCCTGGTGACGATCGCCGACAGGTTGCAGGCCACCCGGTACGACGGCACGTCGGGACGGTACGAGTACCTGCACCTGGCAAGGTCGAGCGGGATGTCGATGGAGCTGCCAGGCGGTGGTGGCCGGTTCGCCTCCGCGCGGTATCCGGAGGAGACCACCCGGTGGCTCGCGGAGGACGGGTCCGGACGGGTGCACGAGGTCCGGGGTGCCCTGGCGTACCCGGACGAGGAGTCGCAGCAGTTCTTCTCGGCGAATCCGGGTCTGCGGCCCCGGACCGGGACGACAACGACGGTACTCAGTCCGGGCGAGGTCGCCCTGCTCCCACTGCCCGCCGCCGACCCGGACGCGTTCGATCAGGCGTTGTACCAGCCACGGGACAACGGCCCGTCGCACGCACTCGTCGGCGTCGCCGACCTGAACCGGGAACGGATCCTGGACGCCGCGCACCGGAGGGCTGTGTTGAGGTTCCTCGCCACCACTGACGGCGTGGTGTGCCGGGGTGAGCAGACGGATCCGGAGGGCCGCCCCGGCGTCGTGGTCTCGGCTGACCGGGGCCGCGGCCCCCGACCGAGCCCTGGTTACCAGGGCCGCGAGTATCTGCTCTTCGACCCGCACACCGGTGAACTGTTGGCCGACGGCAGCGGGGCGGACGCTACCGGTGCCGTGACCTGGTCGACCCGGTACCTCGAACGGGGACGCACCGACGTGCTCGGCTGAACCGTGAGAAGGGGCCCCTTCTCTACCGAAAGCGTTAAGAGGGGGCCCTTCCTTACACCTAGAGTTTGCCGTTGCGGAAGGCGTCCACGAAGAGCTGGTGGTCCTCGCGGGCGCGCAGGCCGTACGCGTGGGCGAACTCCACCAGGTGGGTGACGAAGCCCGGCTCGTCGGCCTCGACCGCCGCCACGATCGCCTCCTCGGTGGAGTAGTCGACCAGGTCGTGGCTGGACTCGTCGTCGGCGACCGAGTGCATCCGGGCCACCGCCCGGCCCAGGTCGGCCAGCACCCCGGCCAGTTCCTCCGGTTCGTTGACGTCGGCCCAGTCCAGGTCGGCGGCGTACGGGGAGACCTCGGCGACGAGTTGTCCGGCCCCGTCCAGCTCGGTGTAGCCCAGCCACGGGTCGGCGTGCGCCTGCAGGGCCCGCTGCGACTCGGCGGTGCGGTGCCCCTGGTGCCGGAAGTAGCCCCGGACCCGTTCGTCGTGGATGTGCCGGGCCACCGCCGGCACCTGGGCCTGCTTCATGTAGATCACGACGTCGTTCTCCAGGGCCTCGGTGTGCCCCTCCAGCAGCAGGTTGTACGACGGCAGCCCGGCCGAGCCGATGCCCACCCCCTTGCGTAGCACCACGTCCTTGATCTGCGCCGCGACCGGCCGCAGTGCCGCGCTGGACTCGGGCAGGGTGCCCAGGTACGCCTGGAAGGCGGCGCAGACCTTCTCCCGGGTCGCCGCGTCGATCTCGTAGATGCCGTCCCGGACGGTGAACCGGCGTTCGTAGTTGTCGATGGTGGTCTGCTGCTTCAGCAGGTCGACCCGGGTGTTCAGCCGGGCCTGCTGGAGCACCCGGCGCAGCACCCCGTCGGCGTTGTCCAGGGTGATCGAGCCGATCGCGTCGTCCCCGCCGTTGACGATGCCCCGCAGCTCGGTCAGGTACGCCTCGGCCAGCCCGGTGACCAGGTCGCTGATCACCTGGTCGGAGAGGGCTTTGGCGTACCCGATCAGGGCGACGCTGGCGGCGAGCCGCTTCAGGTCCCAGGTGAACGGCCCGACGTAGGCCTCGTCGAAGTCGTTGACGTTGAAGACCAACCGCCCGGAGGCGTTCATGTACGTGCCGAAGTTCTCCGCGTGCAGGTCGCCGTGGATCCACACCCGGCTGGTCTGCTCGTCGAGGAACCGGTCGTCGGCGAAGTCACCGAGCTGGTCGGCGTAGAAGAGCGCGGCACTACCCCGGTAGAAGGCGAACGGTGAGGCGGCCATCTTCCGGAATTTGCGGCGGAACGCCGCCGGGTCGAGCGCCATGGACGTGCCGAACTCCTCGATGAGCACGTCGACAAGGTGGGCGGAGCGTTGGTCCGCAGTCTGGTTCATGGCCGCACGCTAACCCCTGCCCGCCACCGGCTCGATGAGGCCACCACTCAGCCCGGCCGGATAGGATCGCCGTCCGCTTCGCCAGAGATTCGCCGGAAAGGGGTTGCTTCGTCGTGTCCGCTGCCACCACCGAGGAGAACCTGCGCGGGCTGCTGGACCGCCACGACCTGGCCGGGGTGCGACGCTGGCTCGACGCGTACCCGCCGCATGTGATCGCCGACGAGCTGGCCCGGCTCGACCGGGCCTCGGCCGGCGTGCCGTTCCGGCTGTTGGACAAGGATCGGGCGCTGGCCGTCTTCGAGGAGCTGGAGCCGGTCGACCAGCAGGCCATCCTCGCCGGGCTGCGGGACCAGGCGTTCCACGACCTGGTCGAGGCGATGGACCCGGACGACCGGGCCCGGATGCTGCGCGAGGCCCCGGCGAAGGTCGCCCAGCGGGTGCTGGCCGGCCTGTCGGCGCACGAGCGGGAGCTGACCGCCACGCTGCTGGGCTACCCGGCCGGCTCGGTCGGGCAGATCATGGCCCCGGAGGTGGTGGCGCTGCCGGGCCGGCTCACCGCCGGTCAGGCGTTGCACCTGGTACGCGAGGCGGGCGCGGCGGCCGAGACCATCTACACCCTGCCGGTGGTCGACCCGGGCCGCTGCCTGGTCGGGGTGACCGGCCTCCGCGAGATCGTGCTCAGCCCGGCCGACCGTCCGGTCGCCGAGCTGGTCGACACCGACGTGCCCCGGGTGTACGCGACCGAACCGGCCGAGCAGGCCGCCCGGCTGATGCGCGAGACCAACGCCCTGGCACTGCCCGTCGTGGACAGCGAGGACCGGCTGGTCGGGCTGCTCACCATCGACGACGCGGTGGAGGTCATCGAGGCCGCCGACACCGAGGACGTGACCCGCCAGGCCGCGTCCGGACCGTGGCCCGGTCACTACATGTCGGTGAGCGTGTGGCGGCTGGCCCGGTCCCGTGCCCCGTGGCTGCTGCTGCTCATCGTCGCCTCGGTGTTGACGGTCAACGTGCTCCAGGTCTTCGAGAGCACCCTGGAGTCGGTCACCGCGCTGGCCTTGTTCATTCCGCTGCTGGTCGGTACCGGCGGCAACGCCGGCGCGCAGGCCGCCACCTCCGCCGTACGGGCGCTGGCCGTGGGCGAGCTGCGCGGCTCGGACCTGCCGGCGGTGATCTGGCGGGAGGCCCGGGTCGGTCTGCTGCTCGGCGGCCTGCTCGCCCTGGTCGGGCTCACCCTCGGCACCGTCCTCGTCGGCGGCGACGTCGCCCTGGTCGTCGGCCTCTCCCTGGTGGTCATCTGCGCCTGGGCGGCCACCGTCGGCGCGACCATGCCGATGCTCGCCAAGCGCCTGCGCATCGACCCGGCCGTGGTCTCCGCCCCGATGCTCACCACCCTGGTCGACGCCACCGGACTGATCATCTACTTCCTCGTCGCCCAGGCCGTCCTCGCCCTCTGACCGTCGACGTCACCTCGGCACCCGGACACCACCCCGCGCCGGCACCTGAGCGCCATCACGGGCCGACACCTGAGCGCCATCACGGGCCGGCGTCCGCGCGAGCGGCGCACTCCGGGCCGGGAGGCGGCGGGCCACGGTTGCCGGCGGGCCAGGGCTGAGCCATGACGCGGCTTCGACTGATGGGCACGCACGAGATCCGCGTACGCCTGGGCGGGATCAGCCGGCAGCGCGTCTACGAGTTGACGATGCGCCGCAACTTTCCCGAGCCGGTCGCCGAACTGGCCCAGGGCAAGGTATGGCTAGCCGAGGACGTCGACCGTTGGATCGCGGAGCATCGCCGCGAACTCACCGACAGCGAGGGCGACTCCTGACACACGACCTCACAAATAGATCGTGGAAGGAAAAGGCCCCCATAGGGGCCTAAAAATTCCAAGATCTATCGCACGGGCAGCTCAACGTGTCACGCGCGCCAGCCGAGGGGCAGCGGGACTACGCTGCAGGGTATGGAACCGCTCCGCTCCGTCACCGGCTCACGGAGAGCATACGAGGCCCGCCCCGGCCGGCGAGCCGTCGTGGTTTCCAGCCTGGACGAGCTACGCGGCCCGGTCACCGGCACCGTCGAACTACCGCACCGATTGTTCTGGCAACCCGACCGACGGATCGACCTTGACGAGCCAGGTCTACTCGCCTGGATGTACGAAACCGTGCTCACCGAGGCTGCGCACTCCGACGAGCTGCGCGCCTGGTTACATGGGCCGACTCTCATCGGGCTCTGGCCGCAGCTGTATCTGCCCCGGGGTGTACGCCGGGCGTGGGAGGAGCACCACCCAGCGTTGCGCGCCCGGGAGATCGCCGCCTGATGGCACCCACACCCACGCCGGACCCATTCCAACACGCTGTGGCTCGGATCGCGCTTTCCGTCGCCAGCCGCCACGGGTTCGCCCTCGCGGGCGGGCAAGCTCTGATTGCCCATGGCATCGGTGCCCGCCCCACCGAAGACATCGACCTGTTCACCGACCAGGACGGCGGTGTCGCCGCCGCTGCTGAGCTGGTCCGCAGCGCCCTACTCGACTCAGGTTTCCACGTCGAGACGATTGCCGACCCCACCGAACTGGATGACGTCTTCTACGGCTTCGAGCAGGAGATGACGGAATTCGAGGTCCATCGCGACGACCAGGCCGTACGCCTACAACTCGTGCGCTTCGCCCGCACCAACAGCCCTGTCGTGTTCGGCATCGGGCCCGTGCTGCACCTCGACGACGTCCTCGGCACCAAGGTCGCTGCCATGGTCACCCGAGCCCAGCCCCGCGACTACGTCGACGTCGCAGCGGCTTTACGCGACTGCACCAGAGATGACCTGATCGCGCTCGGCCGCCGCGCCGATCCCGATCTCGCGGACGACGAGATCCACGACTGCATGCGACGTCTCGACCGATTGCCGGACAGCGTCTTCGCCCTCTACCGCCTCAGTCCGACGCAGATCGAGACGGTTCGCGGGTCCTTTGCGGACTGGCCCCGGTCAGCCCGGCTCTGAGACCTTCGGTGCTCAGTCGGAGGCCGGATCTCTCCGGTCAGCGGCTCCGCTGGACGGAGGGCGGACCGGTGGAGCGGTCAGCGAGTCGACCGGGCGGGGCACGGCGACCGCCCCCGGGGCCGGCACCGGAGCGGCTGCCTCCGAGGGAACCGGCTCGGTGGATTCCAGGGCGCTGACGTCGGCCGACGGGGCGAGCGGGTCGACGCGGGGCACCCCGCCGAGGCCGGACTGCTCGGCGGCGATCTTCTCCTGAAGGCGCAGGATGCCGTGCAGCAGCGCCTCCGGCCGGGGCGGGCAGCCGGGCACGTAGACGTCCACCGGGATGAGCTGGTCGACGCCCTTGGTGACCGAGTAGGAGTCCCAGTACGGGCCGCCGCAGTTGGAGCAGGCGCCGAAGGAGATGACGTACTTGGGCTCCGGCATCTGGTCGTAGAGCCGCTTGATCGCCGGGGCCATCTTGTCGGTGACGGTACCGGAGACCACCATCAGGTCGGCCTGCCGGGGGCCGTGGGCGAACGGGATCACGCCGAGCCGGATGAAGTCGTGCCGGCCCATGCTGGTCGCGATGAACTCGATGGCGCAGCAGGCCAGGCCGAAGTTGAAGACCCACAGCGAGTACCGCCGGCCCCAGTTGAGCACGAACTTGATCGGCTCGCCGAGCACATCCGGCAGCTGCACGAGCGCACCCCTCTCCTGTCCCCGACCGACAGTGAACCACAGCGGGCGGCCGCCGTCGGCCGGCCGTCAGTACGTCGGGCGTTGCAGCAGGCTGACGAACTCGACAAGCAGCCGCTCCCGCAGGGCGGGCGGGGCCGCGTCGAGCAGGGTGTTCACCACCGCCATCCGCTCCGGCACCACCGCACCGCCCGCCCCAGCACCGCCGAAGCCGAGGCCGGTGACCAGGGTGGCGACCAGGTCGGGGGTGAGCGCGTCCGGGGTCAGGGTGCCGGTGAGGGTGAGCAGTTCGGCGGGGAGCCGGACCGGGCCGGCGGCGCGGGTCGCCGCCACCGCGGCGGTCAGGTCGGGGCCGAAGGCGGGCACCGTCGGGGCCACCGAGGCGGTCACCGTGAGGTGGACGCTGGCCGGCAGGTCGCCGTACCGGAACTGGGGTTGGGTGTGCCAACCGCGCACCGTCAGCTCGTCGACCAGGGTGAACAGGTCGAGGGTCGGGTCGGTCGAGGTGAAGCAGACGACGGTGGACTCCGGTTCGGCGAGCAGCCGCAGGCCGTCGACGCGCCGCACCGCCTCGGCGAGTCCGGCGACTGCCTGGCGGGTCTGCCGGGCCAGCGAAAGGTAGCCGGCGTCGCCGAGGTGGCGGAGGGTGGCGTAGGCGGCGGCGATCGGGCCGCCGGAGCGGGTCGAGGCGATCACCGGGTTGATCATCGTGTAGCCGGGCCAGTCGGCGAAGGCGAAGTACTGCGGAGCGCGCAGGGTCGCGTCGCGGTGCAGCAGCACCGAGACGCCCTTCGGGGCGTACGCGTACTTGTGCAGGTCCACCGAGATCGAGGTGACGCCGGGCAGGCTCAGGTCGAACGGGGGTACCGGCGCGCCGAGGCGGCGCAGGTAGGGCAGGGTCCAGCCGCCGAAGCAGGCGTCCACGTGGCAGCGCACCCCGCGTTCGGCGGCCAGCGCCGCGATCTGTTCGACCGGGTCGATCACGCCGTGCGCGTACGAGGGGGCGGAGCAGGCGACCAGGACGGTCTCCGACCGGATCGCGGCGGCCACGTCGGCCGGGGCGGGGCGCAGCGTCCGGGGTGAGACCGGCACGGTGTCCAGGGCCACCCGCAGGTAGTGGGCGGCCTTGGCGAACGCCGCGTGCGCGCTGACCGGCACCAGCAGGCGGGGCTCGGTGATCTGCGGGTTGCCGTCGCGGGCCGCCTTCACCGCGAGGATCAGCGACTCGGTGCCGCCACTGGTGAGGTTGCCGACCACCTCCGGCGCGGCCGTGCCGGGGCCGCCGCCGAGCAGCCGGGCCGCCGCGCCGACCAGGGCGTTCTCCATGGTCAGCAGGGACGGGAAGGCGGTCGGGTCGAGCCCGTTGACGTGCGCGCTCGCCGCGTGGGCGGCGGCGGTCAACTCGTCCAGGCCGGGCACCGCCGGGTCGTAGACGTAGGCGAAGAGGCGTCCGCCGTGGGTGGCCCGGTCGGCCCCGCGCAGCGCCCGCAGCTCCGCCAGCACCCGATCCGCCGGTACGCCCTCAGCCGGCAACGCCGGCCGCTTCTCGTCGGTCATGTGGGGGAGCCGCCCTTCGGGGTGTCGGTGACCGCGCGAGCCAGGTCGGCGGCGGTGAGGTGGTACCCGCGTAGTGCAACGGCGGCCAGGCCGACCAGGAGCGCGGGCAGGACGGTGAAGCCGAGCAGGATGCCCAGCCGGGCGGTGTCGGACTGGGCCACCGGGCCGGTGGACGACGAGGCGTACCCGGAGATCTGCAGGACCAGGCCGAAGAGTCCGGGGCCGAGCGCCAGGCCGAAGGTCTCCCCGGCGGTCCACAGGCCGGTGAAGACGCCGGCCTGGCGGCGGCCGGTGCGCGCGGTGTCGTACGCGATGCAGTCGGGGAGCATGGCCAGCGCGAAGACCTGCTGGCCGGCGTACCCGCAGCCGATCAGGGCGACCAGCGCGTAGGTCGCCACCGCCGGCAGCACCGGCGCGGCGACCAGCGCGAACGCCGCCACCGCGAAGATCACCGAGGCGGCGACCAGGGCGGCCCGCTTGCCCAGCCGGGCACCGACCCGGGTCCAGACCGGCATGACCAGCAGCGCCGGCCCGACGAAGCAGGCGAAGAGCACGGTCGGGCCGGTGGCCGGGTCACCCAGGATCTGAGCGGCGAAGTAGTTGACCCCGGCGAGAATGGTCGCCACCCCGACCGACTGCACCACGAAGCAGAGCAGCAGCGCCCGGAACGCCCGGTTGCGTCCGGCCACCGCCAGTTGGGCGCGCAGCGTCGGCTCGCTGCGCGCGACGGTGCCGGTCGGGGCGGCGCGGGTGCCGAGGAACGCGCCGAGCGCACCGACCGCGATCAGCGCCGCGACGAACAACCCCATCCACCGGTACCCGGCCAGGCCGTCGCCGCCGGCGGTCACCACCATCGGGGCGAGCGCCCCGGAGACCAGGATGGCCAGCGCCAGCACCGCGATCCGCCAGCTCATCAGCCGGGTACGTTCGGCGTAGTCGTCGGTCAGCTCGGCCGGCATCGCCACGTACGGCACCTGGAAGAAGGCGAACGCGGTAGCGGTCAGCAGGAACGCCACCGCGACGTACGCCCCGGCCGCCGGCCCGGTGCCGAACAGCCCGGCGAAGATCGCGGCGAACGACACCGCGAGCGCCAGCCCACCGAAGAACAGGTACGGGCGGCGGGCACCCCAGCGGGTGCGGGTCCGGTCGGAGAGCCGCCCGACCACCGGGTTGACCAGCACGTCCCAGGCCTTCGGCCCGAGCACCAACAGGGCGGCCACCCCGGCGGCGACCCCCAGGGTGTCGGTCAGGTACGGCAGCAGGAGCAGCCCGGGGACAGTCCCGAAGGCACCGGTGGCCAGCGAGCCCAGGGCGTACCCGAGATGGACCTGGCGGGGCAGCGGACCCGGCGGCGCGTGCATGAGTTTGAATCTTACTCACGTTGTTCGTTGCGTCACATCCTCCGGGCCGGGCAGCCAACGTAGCTCGACCCGGCCCGGCGAATCCCCCACTACGCATGCGGCGGGGCCGTCAATAGCACTCCGCGGCGACCACGCAAAGCCCCTGACGCGTCGAGAAGGACCTCATCTGTGCGGCCGTCAACCCGACCCTTGGTCCGGCGGTCACCCAGGAGCTTTCGTTGGAGCGGTCAACATCGCTCGCGCCACCCGCCAGGCCAACCGCCGCCCACACGGCCTCATCGCCGCCGTGATCTGCAGTTACCGCAGAACGCAAGGCCCCTGGGGTGCTCGGACAGGTCCGGTGCGCGGATGCTGGGCGGTGAACCGGCGGGGGTGAAGGCACGTTAGGTGGTAGGCAACGAGACGACATCCGACCAGAAGGTGTGACCACAATGGGTAGAAAATGGACCGATGAACAGTACGCTCAGGCTCTCAACAGCCGCAGACCAGGCGACCTCCCCAAGCAGAACGACACCGATCCAGTGGAACTCGGCGGCCAGCCGGTGGAGGTCCCCACCGGCAGACTCCTGGCCAACCTCCGGGCCGAGGGTCGGGTCGACGGCCGCACAGATCCGGCCCTCTTCGACGCACTCACCCGGCACGGAATCAACCCCATCAGGAACCCGGCAAAAGACCCCGGCCGTTGGTACATCCCTCCCTCCGGCGCACTCATCAGGTGGACGGATGACATCTACGCGAAGGCTCTCAACAGCCGCAGACCAGGCGACCTCCCCAAGAACAGCGACACCGATCCAGTGGAAATCGGCGGCCAGCCGGTGGAGGTCCCCACCGGCAGACTCCTGACCAAACTCCGGGCCGAGGGTCGGGTCGACGGCCGCACAGATCAGGCCCTCATCGACGCATTGGCCCGGCACGGAATCAACCCCATCAGGAACCCGGCAAAAGACCCCGGCCGTTGGTACATCCCTCCCACCGGCGCAGTCATCAAGTGGACGGATGACATCTACGCGGAGGCTCTCAACAGCCGGCCGCCAGGCGACCTCCCCAAGAGGAACGACACCGATCCAGTGGAAATCGGCGGCCAGCCGGTGGAGGTCCCCACCGGCCAACTCCTGAACAACCTCCGGGACAAGGGTCGGGTCGACGGCCGCACAGGTCAGGTCCTCTTCGACGCACTCACCCGGCACGGCCTCGACATCGTCCATTCCCCGGAGCACCGCCGTTGGTGGGTTGAATCGCGGGCATCGGCGCCAACCCGACCCGCAGGCGTCACTCTCGGTGATATCGCGGCGATGACCGGCCCCCACCACAACGGCACGGGAAGCTCCTCCACTGCCCGGGCAGCAGGTGATGACCCCTCAGCGGCCTTGGCACGCAAGAAGCAACGCAGATAGGTGGGCGCGGCGGTCGGGGCGGGTAACCGGCACGTACACGTCCACCGGGATCGGCTGGTTGACACCCTTGGTCACCGAGCCGCCTGCGTGGCCTACCCCTCGTACGGATCCCAGGCTGCCGACATCTCCACCCCGGCGGCCCGCAGCGGCGTGCCCTCGGCCCGCAATCGGGCCCGCGCCTCGACCTCGTGCCCCGGCGGCAGCCGCCCCGACGAGGTCACCACCCGGTGCCAGGGCACCCCGCCACCGTGCCGCGCCATGATCGAGCCGACCAGCCGGGCCGAGGCCCGCCCGGAGCGCTCGGCCAACGCGTCGGCCACCGCGCCGTACGACATCACCCGGCCCGGCGGGATCCGCTCCACAAGGTCGAGCACCGCCTCGACGTACTCCTCAGGGGTCACGACCGGCCACGATATGGGAACCGGCGCGGGACCACGCAGCGCCACCACGCAGAATGGTCGGGTGCGGGAAGCAGTCACGACGGCCCGGCGGGTCGTCGTCAAGATCGGATCATCCTCGTTGACCACCGCGACCGGCGGTCTGGCCACCGACCGGGTGGACACCCTGGTCGACGCGCTCGGCGCGCTCGCCGCGCAGGGACGCGAGGTCGTGCTGGTCTCCTCCGGCGCGATCGCCGCCGGGCTCGCCCCACTCGGCCTGCCCCGGCGACCGCGCGACCTGGCCACCCAGCAGGCCGCCGCCAGCGTCGGGCAGGGCCTGCTGATCGGCAGGTACGCGGGCAGCTTCGCCCGGCACGGGCTGACCGTCGGGCAGGTGCTGCTCACCGTCGACGACGTGACCCGGCGGGCGCACTACCGCAACGCGTACCGGACCCTGCGCAAGCTGCTCGACCTGCGGGCGGTGCCGATCGTCAACGAGAACGACACGGTGGCCACCGAGGAGATCCGGTTCGGCGACAACGACCGGCTGGCCGCCCTGGTCGCCGCCCTGGTCCACGCCGACCTGCTGGTGCTCCTCTCCGACGTCGACGCCCTCTGGACCGGCGACCCGACCCGACCCGGCTCGACCCGGATCCGCGAGGTACGCGACGAGCGCGACCTGGCCGGGGTGACCGTCGGCGGGGCCGGTCGGTCCGGGGTCGGCACCGGCGGCATGGTCACCAAGGTCGAGGCGGCCAGGATCGCCACCGGCTTCGGCATCCCGGTGGTGCTCACCGCCGCCCCGCTCGCCCCGGCGGCACTGGCCGGCGAAGAGGTCGGCACCCTGTTCCACCCCGGGCGGACCCGCCCCACCGCCCGGCTGTTCTGGCTGGCCCACGCCACCTCACCCCGGGGCCGGCTGCACCTGGACCCGGGTGCGGTGCAGGCCGTGGTCGACCGACGCAAGTCGCTGCTGCCGGCCGGGATCACCGCCGTGGACGGCACCTTCACCGCCGGCGACCCGGTGGACCTGGTGGACACCGCCGGCGACCCGGTGGCCCGGGGGCTGGTCAACTACGACGCGGTCGAGCTGCCCACCCTGCTCGGCCGCTCCACCGCCGACCTCGCCGCCACCCTCGGCCCCGGCTACGAACGCGAAGTAGTCCACCGCGACGACCTCGTCCTGCTGTAAGGAAGGGCCCCTTGTTAACGCTTTCTGTTGTATAAGGGGCCCTTCCTTACACCCCCGTCAGTGAGCAACCCACCGCAAGGAGTGCACGATGAGCGTCACCGAGCAGGCTCGACGGGCCCGGGAGGCGGCCGGCGCGCTGGCCGTCGCCACGCGTACCGCCAAGGACGGCGCGCTGCACGCGATGGCCGACGCGCTGGTGGCGCGTACCCCGGAGATCCTGACCGCGAACGAGGCGGACCTGGCGGCCGGGCGCGAGGCCGGGCTGTCGGCGGCCATCCTGGACCGGTTGAAGCTGGACGGGCCCCGGGTGGCCGGAATCGCCGAGGCGCTGCGGCAGATGGCCGCGCTGCCCGACCCGGTGGGTGAGGTGGTCCGGGGCTCGACCCTGCCCAACGGGCTGGAGCTGCGGCAGGTCCGGGTGCCGTTCGGGGTGGTGGGGATCATCTACGAGGCCCGGCCGAACGTGACCGTGGACGCCGCCGGCATCTGCCTGAAGTCCGGCAACGCGGCCCTGCTGCGCGGCTCCTCCTCGGCGGCCCACTCCAACGCGGCGTTGGTGGCGGTGCTGCGGGACGCGGTCGCCGGTGCCGGGCTGCCGGCCGACGCGGTGCAGCTGCTCGACGCCACCAGCCGGGACTCGGTCAAGGAGCTGATGCGTGCCCGGGGTCTGGTCGACGTGCTGATCCCGCGCGGTGGCGCGTCGTTGATCCGCACGGTCGTGGAGGAGTCCACCGTCCCGGTGATCGAGACCGGGGTGGGCAACTGCCACGTGTACGTGGACGCCGCCGCCGACCTGGCCAAGGCCGTCGCGATCACGCTGAACTCCAAGACCCAGCGGCTGTCCACCTGCAACACCGCCGAGTCGCTGCTGGTGCACGCCGACGTCGCGGACGCCTTCCTGCCGGCGGTACTGGCCGCCTTCGCCGAGGCCGGGGTGACCGTGCACGGCACCCCCGAGGTCGCCGCGCACTCCGCCGCGGTGGTCGCGGCCACCGACGAGGACCACCGCACCGAGTACCTGTCGGCGGACATCTCGGTCGCCGTCGTCGACTCGCTCGACGCCGCGATCGACCACATCAACAGGTACGGCACCGGGCACACCGAGGCGATCGTCACCGACTCGCAGTCCGCCGCCCGGGAGTTCGTGGCCCGCGTGGACGCGGCGGCGGTGATGGTGAACGCCTCCACCCGGTTCACCGACGGCGGCGAGTTCGGGTTCGGCGCGGAGATCGGCATCTCCACCCAGAAGCTGCACGCCCGGGGCCCGATGGGGCTGCCCGAGCTGACCAGCACCAAGTACGTCGTCACCGGCGACGGCCACCTGCGCGGCTGAGCCGGGCGGGTCGGTGGCGGCGTGCCCCGACCCGCCGCCGCTGTCGGCTGCCCGACACCTACTTTGATCAACAAGTGATCGAATGTCCCGATGATCACCCCGACTCCCCTCATGGGCATCGTGACCGGTTACTGGGCATTCAAGACGCTTGCCGCCGCCGTCGAGCTGGATCTCTTCGGCCGGCTCGCCGGCGCACGCGTGATCACCCGTGCCGAGGCCGAACAGGAGTTCGGGCTGCCCGAGCGGCCGGCCGATCTGTTCCTCGCCGCGTGCGCCTCGCTGGGCCTGCTGGAGAAGGCCGGTGACGGGTACCGCAACACCGAGCTGGCCGAGCAGTTCCTGGTGCCCGGCCGGCCGCACTACTTCGGTGGGCAGGTGCGCTACTGCGACGAGCGCACCTACCTGCCGTGGCACCGGATCACCGAGGCGCTGCGTTCCGACAAGCCCCTCACCTGGGACCCCGCCACCCAGGAGTCCCTCTTCACCGATGTCGACGAGAAGATGCTGGCGCTGTTCTGGGCGGCGATGTACTCGACCTCCAGCTTCACCGCGCGGTCGTTGGGTGAGGCGTACGACTTCGGCGGGCACCGGCGGCTGCTCGACGTCGGTGGCGGGGCCGGGGCGTTCCCGGTGGCGCTGTGCGGGCGGTTCCCGGAGCTGACCGCGACCATCTTCGACCTGCCGCACGTCTGCGCGATCGCCGAGACCAAGATCGCCTCGGCCGGGCTGACCGACCGGATCGGCACCACCGCCGGGAACTTCCTCACCGACCCGGCCCTGCCGACCGGCCACGACGTGATCCTGCTCAGCATGATCCTGCACGACTGGGACGAGGCGCAGAACCGCTCGATCCTGGCCAAGTGCCACGCCGCGCTGCCACCGGGCGGGACCGTGGTCATCTCCGAGCTGCTGCTCAACGACGAGCGGACCGGACCGCCGGCGGCCGCCCTGATGGGGCTGAACATGCTTGTCGAGACCGAGGGCGGGCGGAACTACTCGGCCGCCGAGTACGGCACCTGGCTCACCGACGCCGGCTTCACCGACGTGCGTACCGTCACCTTCGACGGACCGGGCGCCAACGGCGCGGTACTGGCCACCCGCGCCTAGGTTGGGGTCCAGCATCCCGGCCTCGCACCTGCGAGGGACGACGGAGGTACGAACACCGTGCCGAAAAGCAGAGACGAGACAGCCTGGCGGAACTGGGAACGCCATTATGATGAATTGGCCGACCGAGGCGCTTTCCAGCGCGATTCCACCGGGAAGTTACACAGCAAAGGAATACAGAACGCCGAAGAAAGGACCGTCGCCAACGAGATCGTGAGCTACAACAATCCGAAAAGGGTAGCGTACGGCGGCGGCAAAAGTATGCCTGAACTCCTCCGGCAGAAGCTGATCGATAATGGGCACGTTCCAGATGTCCCACGGAGGACTGGCAGCGCAAATAAGGTCCACCGGACCCGAGAGGAGTGGGCGCTGGCCATGCGCGAGGCCGGCCGGCAGCCGGTCCCCAAGAAAATCAGCGTGCTGCCAGCGTATTGGCCGGTCGAGGTGGAAGGGATCGGTCTCGTCGACATCGGGCCCCGACTTCGGGAGATCCGAGCCGGCCGCATTCAGCCATCCGATTCGGAGTTGATGGTCATGCATCAGAACGGATGGGACGACTTCGCCCCGAGGGAGGGTACCGCGGCGCACCTGCGGTACCAGGCACTGAAGAACAATGCCCCCGTCGCCCTTCCCATGCAGGGATCGTCCGCCGCGATCGGTCCACCGCCCCCCGGGCACCCGTCCGACCCGCACCTGAGCGACTATCCTTCGCCGACGGCGACCGCCCTGGTCGCCAGCATGACCTACGGCCATGGCTACGGCGCCCAGCCCTCCTCAAGTTCCGCCCCACCACCACCCTGGGACCAGGGCCCGGCCCAAAATCAGGGCAGAAGCAGACTGGGGAGCTGAGAGATCCTGCCGCTGACCGGGGTGGGACGGTCAGCGGCAGGCGCGGATGGCGGCGAGGGTGGTGTGCACGTCGAAGCGGTGCCCGTCGTCGCTGTCCCAGCCGCCGTCGGCGCGCTGCGTCTCACCGAGCCGGCGGCGGGCGGCGGCCAGCAGCCCCTGCTGGTCGTCGAGGCCGACCCGGCGCAGCGTGGCGGCCAGCCAGGCCACGTCGGCCGGGGACATCTCCGGCAGCCGCGCGCCGAGCACGGCCTGGATCCCGGCCGCCGGCTCGGACATCCGTTGCCGGTGCAGCACGGCCGCGCTCAGCCAGCCCGCGGCCAGGAACGACGGCCAGCTGCCGTCCGGGGCGAGCTGCCCGGCCAGGGTCTGCGCGGCGGCCTGCACCACCCCGGCGTACGCGCCGCCGACCCGGTCGTCCAGCGGCCCGGCGGCGCGGGCGTCGAGGCCGGCCACGGTGAGCCAGAAGCCGGCGTACGCGGTGAGGTAGAGCCGGGCCGCCGGGTCACCGGGCCGGGCCCACTCGGGTGCCGCCTCGGCCAGCGCCGGGTCCTCTTCCCAGCCGCCGTCGGGCAGTTGGCGGGCGGCGAGCCAGTCCAACGCCCGGCGGGCCGCCGGACGGCCGAGCGCACCGAGGTCGTCCAGTTCGGTCAGCCGGAAACAGGTGGCCTCCACCGAGGCGGCCTCGCCACCCTGTACGGCCGGCCAGCCACCGGCGGGGAGCTGTCCGTTCTCGACGGTGTCGAGCAGCTCCGGTGCCGGCTCCGGCCCGCCGCGCAGCCCGGAGAGCCTGGCCCGGTCCACCACGTCGCCGTGTGCCACGACGAACCCGACTGCCGCTTCCAAGTCGACCACGCAGGCCACGCTACCGGCGCAAACACGATTCCGCCTCGGCTAGCGTGGCCGATACTGCCGCCGGTCGGCCCCGGCTGACCAGCGGCGCAGCGCCGCAGCGGCCGAATCGACCCGCCGCACCGTGGGCGGCGACAGCAGGGGGCAGTGGCATGGTGCCAGGCAAGGACTGGAACACGTGGTTCGAGGTCTACCAACGGATGCACGAACGGGGTTCCATCACCCGAGAACCCGGTGGCCGAATGATGCTGGTCAACATCGCGGGCAAACCGGAACTCGCCGTCCGAAGGGACCTGTACGCGTACAACAACCAGCCAGCACACCGCATGTACGGCGGCCCCAAGACGATGCCCGAGCTTATTCGGGAGCAGCTCATTCAGAACGGCCACCTACCGAGGGTGTCCCGGGCGGTCGTCGGGGCGAAAAAACATTCCACCAGCGGGAGATCTACGCCCTGGCCATGGACGTACTCGAAGAGGAGGTTCGCCGCAATGGCGCGCAGCGGCCCACCAAGTCTTACCCCCCGGTACAGGTCGGAGAGTACGGGCTGGTCGACTCCGCCCACCGACTCTCCAACATCAGGGACGGCATCGTCAAGAATCCATCCGACTCGGAACTGATGAAGATCTACCAGAAGGGGTGGGAGTACTTCGCCCCGAAGGAAGGGACCTACGCGCGACAGCGGTACGACGAGCTCAAGGCGAACGCTCCCGACCTCTCGGCGCCCGATCGGCAGCGACCGGCAGCGGGGCAGCAGCCGGACCACACCGTGATCGCCCAGGCCGCGCGCCTCGGCTACGGACCCGGCTCCGGTGCCCAGCCCTCGTCGAGTTCCGCCCCGCCACCGCCGGAGTGGGGCCAGCGCCCCTCCCCGGGCCGGGGCGGACCGGGCGGCCCCTGAGCCGGCGACGCCCCCGGAGCTGTGAGAAGGGGCCCCTTCTCGACCGTAGGAGTTAAGAAGGGGCCCTTCCTTACCGGGTCAGTACGTGGGCAGCGACGGGTCGATCTGCTTGACCCAGGAGAGCACCCCGCCCTGCAGGTGGACGGCGTCCCGGAAACCGGCGGCCTTCAGCGCGGCCAGCGCCTCGGCGGAGCGCACCCCGGACTTGCAGTGCAGCACCACCTGCTTGTCCTGCGGCAGCCTGGCCAGCGCCTCGCCGGAGATGATGTCGCCCTTGGGGATCAGGGTGGCCCCGGGGATCGAGACGATCTCGTACTCGCCCGGCTCCCGGACGTCGACCAGGAAGATGTCCTTGCCGGCGTCCTGCCAGTCCTTCAGCTCGGCGGCGGTGATCGTCGAGTCGACCACCGCCTCCTGGGCCTCCACCGAGACCGCGCCGCAGAAGTCCTCGTAGTCCTCCATCAGGTCGGTCAGGGTGGCGTTCTCCCCGCAGAGCACGCAGTTCGGGTCCTTCCGGACCTTGATCTTGCGGTACTCCATCTCCAGGGCGTCGTAGACCATCAGCCGGCCGACCAGCGGCTCACCGACCCCGGCGAGCAGCTTGATCGCCTCGTTGACCTGGATCGAACCGATCGAGGCGCAGAGCACCCCGAGCACGCCGCCCTCGGCGCAGGAGGGGACCATGCCGGGCGGCGGGGGCTCCGGGTAGAGGCAGCGGTAGCAGGGGCCGTACTCGGCCCAGAACACCGACGCCTGGCCGTCGAACCGGTAGATCGACCCCCAGACGTACGGCTTGCCGAGCAGCACCGCCGCGTCGTTGACCATGTACCGGGTGGCGAAGTTGTCGGTGCCGTCGACGATCAGGTCGTACCGGGAGAAGATCTCGCGGACGTTCTCCCGGTCCAGCGCGGTGTTGTGGATCTCGACGTTGACCAGCGGGTTGATCTCGCGGATCGACGCGGCGGCGGACTCGGCCTTGGACCGGCCGACGTCGGAGACGCCGTGGATGACCTGCCGCTGCAGGTTCGACTCGTCGACGGTGTCGAAGTCGATGATGCCGAGCGTGCCGACCCCGGCGGCGGCCAGGTACAACAGGGCCGGCGAGCCGAGGCCACCGGCGCCCACGCAGAGCACCCGGGCGTTCTTCAGCCGCTTCTGCCCGGTCACCCCGACGTCCGGGATGATCAGGTGGCGTGAGTAACGGCGGATCTCGTCAACGGTCAGCTCGGCGGCGGGCTCGACGAGCGGGGGCAACGACACGGTGGACTCCCCGGGATCGGCTTCGGTGTGCCGCGCCATTGTTGCTCGCCGGGGCGGGCATCGGCCATGAGCAGGGCCACGTCGTCCGACATGCGGGAGCGGGAATAACGTCAGATGCCCGGTACGGGCTCCCCGGCGTGGCGCACCCCGTCGAGGTACGGCCAGGCGTTGGCGACGCAGCCGTCCAGCCCGTACGTCTGCTGCTGCATCACCGGGGCCGGCTCGCCGGGGCCGGGGCAGGCCTCGTGGCCCGCGCCCAACTCGTGGCCGATCTCGTGGTTGACCACGTACTGCTGGTACGTCTCCACCGGCGCGCCGTAGTCCGGCACCGCCTCCAACCAGCGGGCCAGGTTGATGATCACCTGTCCGGGCAGCCGGCAGGAGGTGTACCGCTCGGTGCTCAGCCCGCCCCGGGCACACATCCGCTCCGAGGTGACCGGGGTGGCCAGGTAGACGGTGAAGTCGGCCACGCTCGCTTCGGCGACCCGTTGCACCCGCAGGTCACCCGAGGCGATCCAGCTGCGCGGGTCGGCCAGCACCTCGTCGACCGTGCCGGCGAAGGCGGCCACGTCCTGACCGGCGCCCTGCTCGACCGCGACGTGGTAGCGGCGTACCCGGCCGCCGGTGCCCCGTACCGGGGACTCGCCGTCGGCGGTGACGAAGCCGCCGGTGCCGACGGACGGTGTCGTGGTCGGCGGCTGTTCGCCGGTGGCACCGTCGTCGCTCCCACCACCATCGTTACCGAGGCCACCTTCGTTACCAGGGTCACCTTCGTTACCAGGGTCACCGTCGACACCAGGGTTGTCGTCGCCGGCTCCTCGGGTGTGGTCGTCGCCGGTGCCGGCACCGTGGCCGAACCGGTCACCGGGGATCAGCCGGGCCGGGTCGAGCGCGGGGCCGTGCAGGCCGGGCAGCGGACCGGTGAGGGCCACCGCCGCGAGCAGCAGCGTGCCGGGCAGGACCGCCCATCGCCACCCGCGCCCGGCCGAGGCGCGGGCGTGCCGACCACGCCGCGCGGACCACGCCCGGAACCGGTACGCCCGGCCCGGTCGAGGACCCCGGCTGCCGTGCCGGGGTGACCCGGCGCGGTCGGAAGGGGACGAGAAGCTCACCCGGCCAGGGTGCCACGCTTTCCGGACTTATGACCGCTTTTGCCGCGAAAAGCGCGAGGATGTTTCACCTGACCCGGTGGTCAGAGCCGGGGACCGGCGTACCGCTTTCCGTCCCGATACGGCCACGGGTTGGCCAGGCAGCCCTTGAGGAAGATCGTCTGCTGCATCATCACCGGCGCCGGTCGCCCCGAACCCGGGCAGCGTTCGTGCCGGTGCCCCAACTCGTGGCCGACCTCGTGGTTGACCACGTACGTCCGGTACACGCCCAACGGCACCTCGGCACTGACGAAGTGCGGCACGGACGACCGCCAGCGATCCAGGTTGATGATCACCTTGCCGGGGGCCCGACAGGACGTGTACGGGCGGCCACCGATCCGGATGTCCACCCCTCCGGCGGCACACATCCGGGCCGCCGTACGGGCCGTGGCCAGGTAGACCGTGAAGTCGTGGGCGGCCGACCCGGGGACCTGGCGCAGCCGCAGCCGGCCGCCGTCGATCCAGCTGCCCGGCCCGACCAGCGCGGTGTGCACGGCGGCACCGAATCCGCCCGCGTCCTCCCCGGCACCGTGCTCCACGGCGACCCGGTACCGCCGCAGCTCACCGGAGCGCCCCAGCACCGCGCCCCTCCGGTCGTCGTACCCGAAGGTGCCCCGCCCCTTCGCCGGGGTGGGCCCCGCCAGCCGCAGCACCGTCGCGGGGTCCGGCGCGGCCGGTCCGACGATGCCCGCCGGTTCCCCGATACCGTCCGGTTCTACGATGCCGTCCGGTTCTACGATGCCGTCCGGTTCTACGATGCCCGCCGGTCCGACCAGGCCCGCCGCGCCGGGCGACCCGGCCGACTCGGGAACTACCGCCGGACCCGACGGTGCCGCTCGCCACTGCTCGGCGGTGCGCACCTCCGCCACACCAGCCGACTCGGGCCGCTGCGCGACCACGAGGATCGCCGCGCCGACCGCCAGGGCCAGCACCAGCAGCCCCGCCGCGGTCCGTCGCCGCCGGAGACCTGGCGGTACGACACTCCCGGCGGATCCGCCCGCCGTCGGTGCTGGTGCCGGCGGTGGAGTTGTCGTCGGCGTCGCGGTCGGAGTCGGCGCGGCGGGTGGGCGAGGGGTGGCAGGCACCCGGTCAGCCTGCCACGGCCACCCGACCACCGGGATCTCCGACGCGGCGTGCCGTCGCGGCCGACCGGTGCCCCGCCGGCCGCAGCCGGCACGGGATTCAGCCGGCCGCGGCCGGCACGGGATTCAGCCGGCTGCGACGGAACTGGCGGAGGTTCAGCCGGCCTGGCCTGCCCCGGCCCGACCTGGCCGCACCCGGGCCGGCCCGGTCTCTTCCGGCCCCACCTCGGCCGGCCCCACCTCGGCCGGTCCGGTCTCGGCCGACTCGGTGAGGAAACTGAGCGCGGCGCGGGCGACGACCCGGGGCACCTCCAACTGCGCCACGTGACCGACGCCCCGCAGCATGATCAGTCGGCTGTCCGGAATCACCCGGGCCGTCTGCGGTCCCACCAGGGGATCGACCAGCCGGTCCTGGAGCCCGCCGATCACCAGCGTGGGGGCACGGATGGCCGCGGCCAACCGCCACAGCGAACCGGACCCCGGCAGGTACGACCGCAGGAAGCTGCTGACCAGGCCCCGGAACGTCCGGACGTACGCGGCGGCGTAGTGCGCGGCCTCGTTGCGGATCCGGATCTCCTCCAACGCCTCCGCCCGGCGCTGGTCGCTGATCCGGCTGAGGTCGGCGACGCACGCCTCCATCGCCTGCCGGGCCATCACCTCCGGGGCGATCCGGGCCAGCCGCCAGGCGGCCAGCTGCTCGCCCCGGGGGATCGCCAGCAGGGGCAGCATCCGGCCCTGCAACGAACGGCGGAAGTCCAGGAAGGGCAGCGCCGGGGAGATCAGCGTCAACGTCCGGACCAGGTCCGGGCGGAGCCCGGCCACCTGGACGGCGACCGAACCGCCAAGCGAGTTGCCGAACAGGTGCACCGGCCCACGTCCGGTGTGCTCGATCCAGCGGACCACCCGGTCGGCGAAGGACGGGATGGTGTACCGCAGGCCCGGCTCACTGCGCCCGAAGCCGGGCAGGTCGATGGCCTGGCCGTCGAGGCGGTCCGCCAGCAGCCCGGCCAGGTCCGTCCAGTTCTGCGAGGAGCCGCCGAGACCGTGCACGTAGAGCGCCGGCTCCGCGTCCGGCCCGGTGGCGGGGGTCTCCCGCACGTACGTGACCGAGCCGTCGAGGCGTACCGGGCGACCGGGCCACGGCGGCGGGGTGCGGTGTTCGGGCAGGAGATGATCCGGCCAGAGGGTGGCGCGCTTCATCACTCCAGTCTGCCCGGGCCGCGCCCGGACGGCACCACGGCCCAGCCCCGGCCCGGCAACATCACTCGCGATCCGGCAAGCCACCCAGGATCCGGCAGGCACCGCCCAGGATCCGGCAAGCACCGCCCGGGAGCCGGCAAGCACCGCCGCGTGGTACCGGTCGACCCGCCGTCGGCTCAGGCCAGCAGAGCCTCCAGCCGCCGGTTCACCGCGGCCAGGGTGGCGCGTACCACCGCCTGTCGGGGGTCCCCGGCCACCAGGGCCGAACCGGCGAGCTGCTCCACCCAGCCGTCGCAGACCAGCAGCACGACCACGGTGGCCACCTCGCAGTTGCCGAACGGCACCACCGCCGCGTGCTCGACGAAACACCGGCCACGATCGCCCACCTGGTCGTCACCGCGTAGCAACTCGTCCACGGCCGCACCGGCCGCCACCGCGCAGAGCCGCAGCACGTACCCGTCAACCGCCGGGCCGGTGGCGAACCCGGCCGAGCTCTCCCCCGCCGCCAGCAGGCGTACCTCGACGTTGGCATCGAGGCCGAACGTGCTGACCTGCACGTGATCGATGATCACCCGGGGGCCGGGCACTCCGCCCGTGTCCAGGGGCCGGGACGGGGCGGTCTCGGTCGTGGTCATCTGCCCACCGGAGTACGACGCCGCGAGCGTGGCCGGGCTTCCGGTGGCCATCCCCTCCGGCACCGGCGAGGCCGTGGCGTACTCGGTACCGGCCCGTCCCCGGCTGCCGCCCGAGCGCCGACGACGCGCCGTCTCCGCGCCGGCCACCGGCTCCACTCCGCCCGGTGCCTGCGGTCCGCCCGGTGCCTGCGGTCCGCCGGCCACTGCCGACCCGACCGGCGGTACCGATCCGGCAGGTGCCTCGTCCCGGGACCGGACCGGGCCGGCCGGCCCGGCGCCACCCGCAACCGCCCCTGCCGGTCCACCCGGTACCCCCGATCCGCCCGGCATCGCCGGCCCAGCCGACATCGCCGGCCCAGCCGACATCGCCGGCCCAGCCGACATCGCCGATCCAGCCGGCATGGCCGATCCGCCCGGTACCGCCGTACTGGTCGGCCCTGTCGTTCCGATCTGCGGGCCTGGTCCGGCCGTCGCGTCCGGGGCAGTCGCGGGCGTCGAACCAGGTGCTGTCGCCGAACCGGTCGGGGGGATCGTGCCGCTCGGGGAGATGGTGCCGGTCGGTGGCGTCGTGCCGGTCCACGAGGCCCTGCCGGTCGTGGACGGCGGCGGGCCGCCCGGTGCCGCCGGACCAGCCGACGACGGCGTACCGGCCGGCTCATCCCCCCAGGCCGGTTGCCGGGGCTCCAGGGTACGACGGCGCACCGGTGGTGGCGGCGGGCCCGGCAGCCCGGGCAGGTCCTGCGGGGCGGCGGCCAACCCCATCCGATCCTGGAGCAGCCGAGCCACCTGCCGGCTCACCTCGGCCGGGTCCGCGCCGTCGGCGAGGTCCAGCCGGAGGCTGTGCGCACCGGCGGGGGTACGCCGCAGCGAGGCGTCCCGGACCCCGGCGACCCCTCGGACCGCGTCCAGGATCGCGTCGACGTCGAACCCCTCGGGCCGGTCCCGGGGCGGGGCGGGCTCGTCGTCCCGGCGCAGATGGGTGGCGATCCGGGCGAGTTCGGGAGATTCGGCGGGTGGGTCCACGGCTGGCGGCTCCGGCACTACGGGCACGTCCGGTTCGGCGGGGACGCGCTGCGGCAGCATCGCCGACGTACGGTCCTCGGCGGGCGGCTGGGCCGCAGGTGCCGGTTCGGGGGCCGATCGACGCGCCGCGTAGGGGGGTGCGCTCGCGGGTGCGGGCGCGGAACTGTTGCGATCGAGGCGTCCGATCCCGCTCGTGACGGAGTCGACGAGCGGGGCCGAGGAACGGTCTTCCCCGTACGCACGGGGATCGGGCTCGATCCGGTCGGGACGCCGTTCCGGCTCGCCCGGTTCCGGACGGAGGCGGAACGGCCGGACCACCCGGTCCTCGGCGTGCGCCGGGTCGGCGGAGGTCACCTCGGTGCTGGCCGGCGGGGCACTGGCCGGAGACGAGCCGGCGGAGAACCCGCTGGCCGGTGGCGCGCTGGCCGGAGACCTGCCAGCGGGAGGCGCGCTGGTCGGGGGTGCGCCGGCAGGCGACGGACCCACCGGTTCGTCGAGCGCCCACGGCGGGGTTCGAGATTCACGCGGGGCGGGCGGGCGGTACGCCGACCAGGAGTCCGGCTCCGGCCGGGCGGACTCGTAGTCCCGGGAGTCGTACCCCGCTGACGACGCGTGCCCGGGCCGCGGTTCGTACCCCGCCGGCGACTCGTACCCGGGTGGCGGTTGGTAGGCGGCCGGCGACCCCGGGCCCACGGCACCCAGCGGCGGCTCGTCAGCGGTTGGGTCGTAACCACGGGGTGCATCAGAGCCACGGGGTGGGTCGTAGGCGCGGGCCGACTCCGAACGGACCGCCTGGTAGGGCCGGCTCGGTTCGGAGCGTACCGGCTCGTACGGTCGGTGCACCTCGGCGACCGGCGGCTCGTACCGCCGGCCGGGCTCGGTGCCTGCCGGCTCGTACGGTCGGACGACCTCGGCGGCGGGACGCTCGTACGGTCGATCCGGCGGTTCACCGGTGACCGGGGGGCGTTCCCGCGGCGCGGACAGGGACGGGTACGACCGGTCGGGGTCGGCCGTCGGCGCCGGGCGTTCTGCCTCCGGCGCCCACTCGGCCCCCGCCTCGGATCGGGTACGCCCCGGCCGCGCGGCCCGACGGCCGGCCGGCTCGTCGCTCTCCCGCGCCCAGGGCGGTGCCCATCCCTCGCTCCAGCTGGGTCGGTTCCAGTTGGGACCGTCCCAGGATGGCTCGTCCGCTGCCGGGGTCGGCGGCCGGTCCTGCGCTGTCGGGGTGAACTCTTCCGCGTGGTCCTGGTCCTGAGCCCACCGGCTCGACCGGGCGGCCAAAGACTCGTCGGAGGCGTGCCGGGGATTCGTGGAGTCCTCCTCTTCCGCGGCGGCTGACGCCCCGACGGTGTGGTCACCAACCGGGGCGGGGCGTTGGGCCGGCACCGCCAGTCGGTCGCCTCCGTCGGCGTCCCGGCGCTGCTCGGCACGCGGACCGGGCGGCGCGCTCACCGGGAGCCGAGCACCCGGAGGGGCACTCACCGGAGCCTGACGCGCACTCGGCGGCCCGCTCACCGGGGCCTGGCGTGCGCCTGGCGGCGCGCTGACCGGGGTGTGGCGCGCGCCTGGCGGTGCGCTGACCGGGGCGTGGTGACCGTTCGACGACTCACCGCCGGAGTGTCCGAAGCCGTTCAGGTGATGACCGTTGGACCTCGTCGGCGGCTTTTCGTCGGATCGGCCGGGAAGTGGTGCGGGCAGGTCTGCGTACCGGGGCGACGAGCTGGCCCAGCCGGTGGCCGGATCGGACCGCTGCCACCGGGTGCCGTGCTCCCGGTCACCCGGGGAAGCCTCATCCGCGGGCCAGCCGGCGGTGAAGGGCGCCCACCCGCTGCCGGAACGGGCCAGGTCGTCCTGCTGACCTGTCCCGTCGCCGTGCTCTCCCGGGATGGCGGCTCCGGGTTGCCCTGTTTCACTCACCGCGCGCTCCTTGGTCGCCCTCGCTGAGGCTACCGTGTGGTGACAGTGGCGATAAGTTACAGCGGCGGGCCAATTCCGGAACGGGGTCGCACCCCGACCGGTTCGGGTGGTTGATGCCGGCTCGTACGGAGAAACTCGGAGGTTCCCATGACCGCGTTGGGGAACGGTGCCCAGACAGCCGGTCGACCCACGCGCCTACCTCGGTCGGCGCGGCGTAAGCAGCTGCTCGCGGCGGCCCAGGAGGTGTTCGTCGCGCAGGGGTACCACGCGGCGGCGATGGACGACATCGCCGAGCGGGCCGGGGTTTCCAAGCCCGTGCTGTACCAGCACTTTCCGGGCAAGATGGACCTCTACCTGGCATTGCTGGACACCCACTGCGACGCGATCGTGGCCAAGGTGCACGACGCGATGCGCAGCACCACCGACAACAAGGAGCGGGTCGGCGCCTCGGTGCAGGCGTACTTCGACTTCGTCGACCACGAGAGCGAGGCGTTCCGCCTGGTCTTCGAGTCGGACCTGCGCAACGATCCGGCCGTCCGGCAGCGCGTGGAGCGGGTCGAGCAGGGCTGCATCGCGGCGATCACCGACACCATCATCTCCGATACCGGAGTCAGCCGGGCCCACGCCGAACTGCTCGCCTCGGGCCTGGTCGGCGCGGCCGAGACCGCTGCCCAGTTCTGGCTGGCCGGGGGCCGGCAGGTGCCCAAGGCCGAGGCGGAGGCGTTGGTGACCGCCCTCTCCTGGCGCGGCATCGCCAGCTTCCCGTTGCAGGGTGAGCCGGCCTGAACCACGTCAGCCCGAACACCGGCTGCCCGAATCGGATAGCCTTCGTCCGGCGGTTCTTTCGCCCCAGTTGAGGAGGAACAGTGGAGGTCAAGATCGGCGTGCAGTACGCGCCGCGCGAGCTGGTGTTGGAGAGCGCTCAGTCGCCGGCCGAGATCGAGCAGATCGTGACCGAGGCCATCGCCCACGACGGAACGCTGTCCCTGACCGACGAAAAGGGCCGACGGATCATCGTGCCGGTCGGCAAGGTCGCCTACGTCGAGATCGCCGAGGCGTCGCCCCGCGCGGTCGGATTCACCGTTCGCTGATTCGGTCCGGGGCCCGGTCACCGGGCCCCGCCCCGGCCCCCCTGCCCGGCTCGGCCGCACCCCTGCCCGGCCGCACCCCTGAACGGCCACACACCTGCCCGGCCCGACCGCACCCCCTGACCGGCCCGGATAGGGGCTTGAAGATGTTGGCAGGAAAGTGCCCCCGAGGGTCGAATCCTCCAAGTCACCCTCTCTGCCGCAGACACCTCCCATGCGTCAAAACGGGGCAAACCTGCCCTGCGCCCCCACCCCCACCCACCGCCTAACGCCCCCGTCACCACCCGAAGCGGGCCCCGAAGTGAATCTTGGACACTTACCGCTCAAATAGAACGGTAAGTGTCCAAGATCTACTCC
This sequence comes from Micromonospora yangpuensis, assembly GCF_900091615.1. Lineage (NCBI taxonomy): Bacteria > Bacillati > Actinomycetota > Actinomycetes > Micromonosporales > Micromonosporaceae > Micromonospora > Micromonospora yangpuensis. The sequence goes on from NZ_FMIA01000002.1 coordinate 5,797,621, forward strand.
CCGATCGAGTGCGGAGAGAGCGAGGCTCCTTAGTTGCGAAGGATGGCGGGAGCGGGAGGGAGGGCGGGCGGGAGCGGGAGGGAGGGCGGGAGCGGGAGTAGGGGGAGGGAGCGCGGGGGGCGGGAGTAGGGCGGCGCACGAGGCCGCACGGAGGCCGCATCCACGCCGCATCGGAGGCCGCACGGAGTTGCCACCGTGGATAAGGCCAGATCCGGGCGGCTCAGGTAGTATGGAGCAGTTGCCGTGGGCGCCGATTCGGTCGAAGCACTGCCTACGGCGCGCGTGCGGCCCGGTCCGGCTCGGCGGTTCAGCCCCCGACCGTGTGGCCCGCGCCATACCGAGAGCGCCCTGAGGACATGACGGGGCGCACCACGAGAGGGCACCCCGACATCCATATGAGCGAACAGAACGAGACCCACACAGACGATCCCAAGATCCACGACGAGATCCCAACCGAGCAGACCCAGGCCAAGCAGGGCAAGGCCGAGCAGGTCCAAGCCGAGCAGGGCAAGGCCGAGCAAGCACAGGCCGAGCAGGTCCAAGCCGACCAGGCCAAGGCCGAGCAAGCACAGGCCGAGCAGGGCAAGGCCGACGGCATCGACGCCCCGGACACCGAGGCGCAGGAGTTGGCTCCCACCGCCCCGGTCCGCCCGGAGGCACCGACCTTCGCCGAGCTGGGCGCCCGCGAGGAGACCGTGGCGGCCCTGGCTGCCGCCGGCATCCACCGGGCCTTCGCCATCCAGGAGTACGCGCTGCCGATCGCGCTGCGCGGCACCGACCTGATCGGCCAGGCACCGACCGGCACCGGCAAGACCCTCGGTTTCGGCGTACCCCTGTTGGAGCGGGTCTTCGCCCCCGGCGAGGGCAGCGACGGGGTGCCGCAGGCGCTTGTCGTCGTCCCCACCCGTGAGCTGGGCATCCAGGTCGCGAAGGACCTCGCCGCCGCCGGCCGGACCCGGGGCGTCCGGGTGCTGCCGATCTACGGCGGGGTGGCGTACGAGCCGCAGATCGACGCGCTGCGCAAGGGCGTCGAGATCCTGGTCGGTACCCCGGGCCGGCTGATGGACCTGCAGAAGCAGAAGCACCTGCGGCTGGACCGGATCCGCGCGCTCGTCCTCGACGAGGCGGACCGGATGCTCGACCTGGGCTTCCTCGACGACGTCGAGAAGATCCTGGCGATGCTGCCGGAGGATCGGCAGACCATGCTCTTCTCGGCCACCATGCCGGACCCGATCGTCACCCTGTCGCGGCGGTTCCTGCGTCGCCCGGTGACGATCCACGCCGGCCACACCGCCGAGACCGGCCCGTCGCCGCAGACTCAGCAGCTGGCCTACCGGACCCACTCGATGAACAAGATCGAGATCGTGGCCCGCATCCTCCAGGCGGAGGGGCGTGGGCTGACCATGATCTTCACCCGGACCAAGCGGGCCGCCGACCGGGTGGCAGAGGACCTGGACTTCCGGGGCTTCGCCGTCGCCGCCGTCCACGGTGACCTGGGCCAGGGGGCCCGGGAGCGGGCGCTGCGGGCGTTCCGGGCTGGCAAGATCGACACTCTGGTCGCCACCGACGTGGCCGCCCGGGGCATCGACGTCAGCGGGGTCACCCACGTCATCAACTACGACTGCCCGGAGGACCAGGACACCTACACCCACCGGATCGGTCGTACCGGTCGGGCCGGTGCCACGGGTGTCGCGGTGACCTTCGTCGACTGGGACGACATGCCCCGGTGGCGGATCATCGACAAGACCCTCGGGCTCGACATGCCGGAGCCGCCGGAGACGTACCACACCTCTCCGCATCTCTACTCCGACCTGGCCATCTCCACCGAGATGACCGGCACGCTGCCGACTGCGGAGCGGACCCGGGCCGGGCTCTCCGCCGAGGTCGAGGAGGACCTCGGTGGTGGGCGGCCCCGACGGGGTGACGGCCCGGGCCGGCCCCGTCGCGGCGAGAGCCGCAGTGAGGGCCGTGGCGAGGGCCGCCGTGAGGGTCGTGGCCGGCGCGGCCGGGGTGACGCCGAACGCGGCGGCGAGCACGGTGGCACGCCGATCCCCGACGCCGCCGGTACGGATGCTGGCGAGGAGGGCGGCCGGACTCCGCGTCGCCGTCGTCGTCGGCGCGCCGGTGAGGTGGTCCCCGCCGAGCAGGGCACGGTGACCACGGCCACCACCGGCGTGGCTCCGCTCTTCGTCAGCCCGGCCGACCACGCCGGCGCAACGCCGGCCGCCGAGGGCACCGCCGGCCCCGAGGCCAGCGGCAGGTCCGAGGGCGGTGCCAGGCCCGAGGGCGGTGGCAAGCCGCGCCGCCGGCGCCGTCGCCGCAGCGGTGGCGGCGGTGGCTCCGACGCCCCGGCCGAGGCGACCGCCGACTGACCACCGACTCAGCTGATTCGACGTCCCCCGTACCCGATGGGTGCGGGGGACGTCGCGGTCCGGCCCCGCTCCGGGGTACGCCCGACCGACGGGGATGGGTCCGGCCCCGCTCCGGGGTTCGCCTGGCCGACGGGGATGATGGAGCGATGCCGGAACCGTTGGACGCCGCCCTGACCGAGGTACGGGCGTTGCTGCTGGACCCCGCCCTGACCCGGGCGGTCGCCGCGGGCCGTCGTCGCGGCCGCCGGCCGTCGGTGGTCCGGGCCGAACTGCGTCCGGTGACCCTGAAGGCGGGACCACGGTTGCAGATCGCCACCTCCGACGGCTCCCGCCCGTACACCCGGAACGTGGCGTCCGGTCCGGAGGCCGACGCGGCGGTGGACGCGTTGCTGGCCGAGCCGTTCGGCAACTGGCACGTGGAGACCGCCGACGCGACGGTGCAGGTGCGGGTGACCAAGTCCGGCGAGGCCCAGGTGCACCGGTCGGCGGCGAGCCGGCCGCCGGCCGAGCCCGGCGGCCACGACCGGGCCAAGGAGTACCTGCTCGACCCGGGGGATCCGCTCTTCGCCGAGATCGGTGGTTCGGCGGCCAAGCGACGGCAGGTCGACGCGTTCCTGCGGGCGCTCGCCGCCACGCTGCCCGACGAGCTCACCGGTCCGCTGCGCGTGGTCGACCTGGGCTGTGGCAACGCGTACCTGACCTTCGCCGCCTACCGGTACCTGACCCGGCGGGGGCTCGACGTCGAGCTGGTCGGGGTGGATGTCCGGGAGGACCAGCGGCGACGCAACTCCGAGCTGGCCGAGCGGCTCGGCTGGGCCGGCCGGGTCAGCTTCGTGGCCGGTACGATCGCCGACGCCGTCGTCACGCCCGCCCCCGACCTGGTGCTCGCCCTGCACGCCTGCGACACCGCCACCGACGAGGCGCTGGCCCGCGCGGTGCGCTGGTCGGCCCGCTGGGTGCTGGCCGCCCCGTGCTGCCACCACGACCTGGCGGTGCAGCTACGGGCCCGGCCGACGCCGGCCCCGTACGGGTTGCTGACCCGGCAGGGCATCCTGCGGGAACGCTTCGCCGACGTGCTCACCGACGCGCTGCGGGCGGGGCTGCTGCGGCTGCACGGGTACCGGGCCGAGGTGGTGGAGTTCGTGGACTCGCAGCACACCCCCCGCAACCTGCTGATCCGGGCCCGCCGCACCGGTGGGGAGCCGACCGCCGACCACCGCGCCGAGTACCGGGACCTGGTCGACCAGTGGCAGGTCACCCCCCGCCTGGCGACCCTGCTGACCACTCCCGAGACCGGAGCCGCGAGCGGGAGCGGAGGCGGGAGCAGGGCCGGAGCCGGAGCCGCGAGCGGGACCGGAGCCGGGAGCGGGAGCGACGACAGCTAGCGGGGCAGGCTAGCGGTGCCGGTCGGTGCGGCTCGGCGTCCGACCTCCGTCGGGGGGCGAGGTCGGGAACGGCACGACGGTACCGCTCGACTCGGCGTCACCGGCCGCCGCGAAGGCGTTCCAGGAGATGTCCACCAGCAGCCGCTTCAGCTCGGCGTGCCGGAGCGCGGCGTTGCGTTGCAGGGCCAGCCGGGCACCGAGCACCACACCGACCAGCGTGGTGGTGATCGCCCCGGTGGCGGCCAGGAGCTGGACCCCGGTCACCTCGTCGCCGGTGAGCACCGCGATCAGCAGCCACGTCCAGCAGGCGACGGCGAAGACCCCCGCCTTGGCCACGAAGAAGACGCTTACCGCACCCGGGCGGTGCGGCGGTTGACGGTCGGACTCGGCCATGCTGCTCCTTCTCGGGCACGATGCGGCCCCGCGGCGGCACCACCGCGGCGAGGACCACCGCTGCGGGACCACCGCGGCACGACGACAGGCCTCAATAGTGCCGGTCACCCGAGGGTTCCGCACGGCTACCCACCGCTGATTCGGGCCGGTGGGGGCCCGGTTCCGGACAATAGGTTCGGTCGGTCGGTTGCCTCCACCGACGGCCGTACTACCCTCGAAGACGCACCGTCCGGTGCTCGGCTGGCAGGAAGAAGACCTCACAGGGATGGGTTCGGCACAGGTTTCGCCGCAGAACGCGTTCGCCCGCTTCGTCCGTCGCGCCATCGACGACGCCCGCGAGACACGCGGCTGGACCGTGACCGACCTGGCCACCCACACCGGCGTGGGCCGCTCCACCGTGTTCCGCTGGTTGGCCGGCGACTGGCAGGACTACCCCGAGCTGGCCAAGGTGCGCAGCTTCTGCACCGCCCTGGACCTGCCGGTCACCGCGGCGTTCCGCGCGCTGGGCCTGCCCGAGGCCGGCCGGGTCGGTGGCCAGCGGCGGGGCGAGGAGGCCCCGGTGGAGGCGGACGTGCGGGTGATCCTGGACCGGCTGGCCGATCCGACGATCGCCGCCGAGGAGAAGCACCACATCCGGGACCTGCTGCGTTACCTGGCCCACCGGCCGGTCGGCGGGCGGGCCGACGACGTCAGGCGACGGTCAGCGTGAACTCGGCGGTCCGCACCTCGCCGGCTACCTGGAAGTCCAGGTAGAGCCGGTAGCTGCCGGGGCCGGGCGCGGTCACCCAGAACTTCACCGCGCCGGCGTCCAGCTCCGGCTCGGGGTGCACGTGCAGGTAGCCGAGGTCACCCGACCGCAGCGCCACCAGGTGGCCGTACGCGCCGAGGTACCGCTCCAACGTCGGCACCGCGCCGTCCGCACCCTCGATGGTGAAGACCAGGGGTACGGCGACGCCGGGCTTCGGCTCACCCTGGTAGGAGACGGTGAACCCGTCCGCGATGGTCTGCTGGGCCGGCGCGGGCAGCGGCACCGGCGCGTACTGCCCCGGGGCGGTCAGGTCCACGCCGAGGGTGACTGCGGTCTGGAGTCCGTCGTCGGCGACGGCGGTGAAGTCGGCGTACATCCGCCAGACGCCCGGCTGGGTCAGGGTCAGCGGGATCGACCAGGTGCCGTCGGGGGCCATCGTCGGGTGCAGGTGCTGGTAGCCGCTCAGGTCCCGGCGGACCACGATCAGGTGCAGCGGCTTGTCGTGCACCACGGCGAACCGGGTGACCGGCTTGCGCTGCCCGTCGTGCACCTGGAAGCGCAGCTCACCGGCCTGCCCGACGGGCAATTCCGGGGTCGACGGGACCAGCGTGTAGCCGGCCGAGGTGACCGACAGCCCGGTGGCGTCGTCCGGGTCGGCCCCGTCGTGCTGGTGCGCGCCGGTGCCGGGGGCGTGGCTGTGCCCGCCGCCCGCCGCCGCGCCGCCGACCGTCCCGCCGGCCGGGGTCATCGGGCCGGCCACCGTCTCGCGCGGGTTGATCCGCCCCAACCCGAACCCCAGGAGTACGGCCAGCAGCAGCCCGCCCACCACCAACGCCATCCGTACGGTCGAGGGGTCGACCACGGTGGGGGCCACCGTCCCGGCCGGCTCGGAGGCCGAAGCGGGGACGGGGGCCTCGTCCTCGACGGTGCTGGGCTGCTCAGGCATGCCGCCACGGTACCGCCACGACGTGCGGTGGCCGGAGGTGGACGGCGGCCGGATCCGTCGGCCGACCCCGGTGGGGCTGGCGAACGCACCACCGGTCTCGTCGCGCCTACCTCGCCGGCGCGCTTCGCATGTTCGGCTCCGAACGCGTCCGGTGCGGCACCGCCCCGGCCGACGCCAGGCTCTGCTGCGGGGAGCCCGCCGCGGGACCGACGTACGACAGCCGGGCAGCGGCGAGATCGGACACGGCCGGGCGGTTCTCGTCGGGGCCGGCGGCCCGGTCCCGCCCGACTGCCGACGTCGACGGGTTGACGGGTGCCGGCCGTACCAGGGACCGCTGTTCGAAGTTCGCCGCCACCCGCAGGGAGTGGACGGTCGCATCGGCCATGTCCCAGGCTGCGGTACGGGTTCCCGGGCCTTCGGAGGCTCGACCCGACAGGAACGCAAGCCCCTTCTCTGCCCCGTCCAGGGCGGCGATGTTGCGGCGCAGCACCTCACCGACAACCTGCTGGGCGTGGTGGACGGTCTGCAGGTCGCCGCGTTGGGGTTCGCCGGGATTCTTCAGCTTCTGGTCGATGACCTCAAGAAGACGATCGTTGACGGCCTTCAGCTTCTCGGTTTCCGGCACGAACTTCGCGAATGACACCCGGGCCAGTTCCCGCCCGACCGCCTGCTGGACACCGGCGATCTTTTCCTTGGTCGCGGCACTCGTCGGGGCGGGTTCTTCCCGGCGTACTCCGGGCTTCGCCGCCGCCAGCGCCCACATGGCTGCGCTGGAGGTTCCGCGCAGCTCATCGATGGTCTGCAGGTACCGCTCGATCTTCCCGACGCGGTCGACGTGTGGCTGGATCGACCGGGCGAGCCGGCGCGCCCCACCCAGGATCTCCTGCTGGAGGGCGCGGATCGTCTCCCCCTCCGGGCCCAGGCGGTCCGCCGTGGGCATCAGCCGCCTCAGCACCCTCGGCAACGGCAGGAGGTCGCCGGTTACGCGGTAGCCACGATCGTCCGTACTTCCACTGGCGATTGACGTGTCGGATTCGTAGCCCGCATCGAGGTCCCGACGGTCCTGCCCGGTGCCGACCTCCCGTCGGGCCGGCTCGAGTTCTCGGATCTGCCCACTGATCGCCCTGACCGAACTCTCCAGGGACTGCTGCACGTAGAGGTTTCCGACAGCGCCGGCGTTGACCCCGTCGAGGGCGTGTGCCGAGTATTCGACGGCGCCGGCCAGCTGACCCAGCCTCTTCCGGATATCGAGTTGGTTCTTGCGGACCATCCGCAGGTCGGGATGCCGGACCTCCGTCCCGGGCCGCCCGCCGGATTCCTTGATCGCCCGGTCCAGGCGGTCGAGCAGCGCCTCGTTCCGCTTCTTGGCGGCCTCCACCTCCCCGGCCAGCGCCCGGGGATTCGAATCCTGCCAGTGCTCCGCCAACCGTTCGGGGAGCTGGCCGAACCGCCGCTCGCCCCGCTCGCCGATGTCGCCCACGCTGCCGCGCCGGGTGAAAGGTGACTCGTCGCGCCCCAGGAAGTACGCGTCGATGACCCTGTGGTCCAACTCCTTGGCGTAACCGACCAGGCGGTCGAGCTGCAGGGTGAGTTCGCCCAACTGCCGGTGGATCTCCGGGCCGGCCGGCCCGAGGTCGAGCGGTGCCGCGCTCCGCGCCGGCGACTCGACTGTCTGCTCCGGGATCCGCAGCACCGTCACGACCGAGTCGGCGTCGCTGTCGCTGTGGGCCATCTCCACCTCCAGTAGATTGCCGTCGGCTCGATCTACGGAGCGCCGCAGCGACCGTTCGGTAACTTGACGTCGACGATCTGTGGAACTTGTCACAGTCGTCGATGGCCCGGCTCAGCCGGCCACGGCGAGGGTGAGGGGCAGCACCCCCGGCGCACCGGCCTGACGCAGCAGGCGGGCGACGAGGGTAAGGGTCCAGCCGGTGTCGGCCAGGTCGTCCACGAGCAGTACCGGCCCGTCCAGCCCGGCGAGGGCGGCGGCCAACTCCGCATCGACGGTGAAGGCGTCGTGCAGGGCGCGTACCCGCTGGGCGCTGTTGCCGCGCGGACCGGTGCCGGTGGGCGGGCCGACCGGGGCGACCTGGCCGAGCAGCGGGAGCCGACCGACGGAGGCGATCCGCTCGGCCAGCGAGCCGACCAGCGTCGGCCGGCGGCGGGAGCCGACCGCGACCACCCCGACCGGGCGGGCCGACCACCGGTCGTCGCCGTGTGCCCAGGCCTTGAGCACCTCGACCACGGCGGCGGCCACGTCGTCGGGGACCGGCCCGTCGGCGGCGTCCGGCCCGAGCAGGCCGCGCAGCCGGCCACCCCAGCCGAGGTCGGAGAGCCGCCCCACCGCCCGGCCGGGCAGCGCCTGCTCACCGGGCGGAATCCGACCCTTCAGCGGTACGCCGACCGCGTCCAGCCCGGTCGGCCAGAGCTTCTTGGGCGGCAGGTCGACCCCGGGTCGGCCGAGGAAGGTCCGCGCGGCGGTCAACGCGGTGTCGGAGACCGCCGGGGTGAACAGCGGTTCGGCACAGCGGTCACACCGGCCGCAGTCGGCCGCCTCGGCGTCGTCCAGGCATTCCCGCAGGTAGCGCAGCCGACAGCCGGGTGTGGCGGCGTACTCCCGCATGGCCTGCTGCTCGGCGGTGCGGGCCTGGGCGACGCGCCGCAACCGGGCCTCGTCGTAGACCCAGGGCTCGCCGGTGGCGAGCCAGCCGCCGCGCACCCGGCGGACCGCGCCGTCCACGTCGAGCACCTTGAGCATCAACTCCAACCGGGTACGCCGCAGGTCGACGATCGGCTCCAGGGCCTGGGTGGACAGTGGCCGGTCGGGGTGCAGTGCGGCCAGCACGGCCCGCACCTGCTCCTCGGGTGGGAAGGCGAGCGAGGCGAAGTACCGCCAGATCGCGGCGTCCTCGACCCCGGGCAGCAGCAGCACCTCGGCGTGCGCCACCGCCCGACCGGCCCGGCCGACCTGCTGGTAGTAGGCGATCGGCGACGGCGGCGCCCCGAGGTGCACCACGAACCCGAGGTCCGGCTTGTCGAAGCCCATGCCCAGCGCGCTGGTGGCGACCAGCGCCTTGATCTTGTTGTCCAGCAGGTCCTGTTCGGCGGCCCGCCGGTCGGCGTCGTCGGCCTGCCCGGTGTAGGAGGCCACCGACCAGCCGCGTGAGCGGAGGAACTCGGCCGTCTCCTGGGCCGCCGCGACGGTCAGGGTGTAGACGATCCCCGAGCCGGGCAGCCGGTCCAGGTGGTCGGCGAGCCAGGCCAGCCGGTGCGCCGGGCTCGGCAGATCGAGTACGCCCAGCCGCAGTGATTCCCGGTCCAGGCTGCCCCGCAACACCAGCACGTCCGGCCGCCCGCCGCGCCCGCCGTCCGCCTCGGTGCCGGTGGCCGGTCCGGTGCCGGTGGCCGGCTCGGTGCCGCCGCTCGGCTCGGTGCCGGTGGTCGGCCTGGTGCCGGTGCGGGCGGTCGTTTCGGTGTCGGTGGTTGGCTCGGTGCCCAGTTGTTCGGCGACGTCGGCGGTGACCCGGGCGTTGGCGGTGGCGGTGGTGGCCAGCACCGGGGTCCGCTCGGGCAGCCGGCCGAGGAAGGTCCGCAGCCGCCGGTAGTCCGGCCGGAAGTCGTGGCCCCAGTCGGAGACGCAGTGCGCCTCGTCCACCACCAGCAGCCCGGTGGTGGCGGCGAGCCGGGGCAGCACGCTGTCCCGGAAGTCCGGGTTGTTGAGGCGTTCCGGGCTGATCAGCAGCACGTCCACCGCACCGGCGTGGATCTCGCCGGTGATCTCGTCCCACTCGTCGAGGTTTGCCGAGTTGATGGTCCGGGCCCGGATGCCGGCGCGGGCGGCGGCCTCGACCTGGTTACGCATCAACGCCAGCAGCGGCGACACGATCACCGTCGGCCCGTACCCACCGGCACCGTCGGTGGCGCGGAGCAGGGCGGTGGCGACGAAGTAGACAGCCGATTTGCCCCAACCCGTGCGCTGCACGCAGAGCACCCGCCGCCGGTCGACCACCAGCGCCTCGATCGCCCGCCACTGGTCCTCGCGCAGCCGGGCGTGCTCACCGGCCAGCCGACGCAGCACCGCCTCGGCTCGCTCACGTACCGCCGTCCGATCCACACTCATCCGGCATTCCTACCAGCCGACCCGACCCCGGCAAGCCCGGCCAGAGTGTTCCGGGTCACAGATGAATGGCTCGTTAACCCTCGAACCACCCACCATCGACCTCCGTAGTTCGGATGCGTCCGGTCGCTCACCGACAGCAGCCCAGCCCGACGCCTCACCTGACCGAGCGGAGCAGCCAGTGGACAGGCCCAAGAGTTCGTACCCGATCGCGGACGCTCGCAACAGCCAGTACGTGACGGCGGCGTTCCTGCGGGTAAACGCGGAGACCGGCTTCGAGTACTCCCGGGAGAGAAGCGCCGAGAACGCACTGACCGCCCTGGGCAAGATCCAGGCGGTGCGAGGAGACCTCGACAAAGAGATGGAAAGGGATCCCCGCCCAGGCAAGTCGCCTCGGTGGGAGCGGCTCTACGAGACCGACGACCACATGATGACGGCCGAGATCCATCAGAAGAGGGTCGTCGAGCTGCTGTACCAGAACGAGCCGCACAGCAGGCTCCAGCACCACCAGGACAAGGCGATCGACGCGACCTCGCAGGCGTTCCGGATGACGCCCGGTGGCATCAGCCAGTCGACGGTGAGCACGGCGGCGGGGCTGGCCTCCCCCACGCCCGCCGGCCACCGGCCGGCCGGATCTGGCGATCACGGGAGCAGCGCGACTCCTGCGGCACCCGCGCGAACCGAACGTTGGTTGACCCCGCCTTCGAACCGGCCCGGCAGGAGTGCCGGATGAGACCCCCGAACCCGATGGAGTCGGCGATAGGTTCGGCACAGGCAGTGGTACGGAGCGCGCAGAACGCCGCCCAGGTGACCGAGGCCGGCGGCTCGGCGCTCACCACCGCGCTGGAGCAGATCGAGCAACGTCTGGGCCGCTTCACTACCGAATTCGAAGCGGCTCGGCAGACCCTGCCGCCCGCGGGTACGGACCGACGGCTGGACAGCGCGCTACGACAGGCCGAAGAGGGTCGTCGCAACGCCACCGAGGAGTTGGCGAAGGCCAGGGCGGGGGCGAACGACCCGACGAAGTTCGAGGTGACGCTGGCAGGCGTGGGGCAGGTCGCCGTGGATCTCGACGGCGCGGCCCAGGCACTCACCGGGGCCGGCGAGCACCTCGCCGCGCAGGCCAGGCGGGAGACCGGGCCGACAGTCGTCGCCGCTCCGCCGACGGTGACCGAGGCGGCGCTGCTGGGCAGCCCGCACCGCCCGGATGCCTCGTCGCAGGCAGGCCGGGACGGTGGATACGCTTCCCGCCCGGCCGGTCACGCCCCGGCACCACCGGGCCGGACGAGAGGCAAGACCTGACGAGGACGTGGAGCAGGTACGGCGGCCCGGCGAATCGCCGTACCGCTGTGCGCCAGTAGGACATGGGGCCGGTCCGACGTCAGTGACGCGACCGCCCATTGTTCGACGATGATCCGGGTGCCGGGTCGTACGGCGCATACCCAGCCGGCGCATGCTGCGACCTGGCAGCGGGCGGAACAAGGGCGGCAGCTGTGGCAACACCACCGGCCTGACCAGGCCAGGCCGACAGCCCCGAAACCCCCAACCCCTGCACCAACTCCGGATCCAAATCCAAATCCAAATCCATCTCCGGCACCGGCTGCGGCTGCGGCTGCGGCTGCCGCTTCGGCATGCTACCCGCCGGCCCCCGCCCGAAAGCGCCGGCCGCAGACTGAGACTCGATCAAATCGCTCGTCGCCACCGGACAATCCTTCGGATAACCACGATGCCGAATATTGCTCAGGATCTGGTTGAGATCCACCTCCATGTCGCCCACCGGAACCTTCGTGGACGACGGTTGCCCGAAACGGTTGGCGACGTGATACTCGACAGCGGCATGAACAACCGCCCAACCCGACTCACCCCGCCTGGCACTACCTCCCCTGGAGAAGGCACCCATATCGCGGTACAACTCGATCAAATCTCTCGTCGCCGCCGGACAAGCCTCCGGAAAACCCTGCCGCCGAATATTGCTCAAGGCCTTGCTGAGATCGACCTCGATGCCGTTCACCGGCACCTCCGTGGACGGCGGTTGCCCGAAACGGTTGGCGACGTGATACTCGACAGCGGCATGAAGATCCGCCCAACCCGACTCGCCCCGACGCCCACTTCCCTTGGGGAAGGCACCCATATCGCGGTACAACTCGATCAAATCCCGCGTCTCCACCGGACAGGCCTTCGGAAAACCAAGACGCCGAATATTGGTCAGGATTTGGCTGAGATTGACCTCGGTGCCGTTTACCGGCACCTTCGTGGACGGTGGTTGCCCGAAACGGTGGAGGAAGTGGTACTCGACAGCGGCATGAATATTCGCCCACCGTTGGCTCTCCGGATTTTTCGGCATGACCACTCGACGGGCCGGACTCACACACGGTTCAACCCGCACCGAACCCCCCAAAGTGACACTCGCCACACCCAGCACGGGGACCCGTCCAACACAACGACCCCCAGCATCCACGTTCAGTGACGCGACCGCCCATTGTTCGACGACGACCCGGGTGCCGGGTCGTACGGCGCATACCCCGACGGCGCATACCCGGCCGGCGCATGCTGCGACCCGGCAGCGGGCAGAACAAGGGCGGCAACTGTGGCAACACCACCGGCCTGACCAGGCCAGGCCGACAGCCCCGAAACCCCCAACCCCTGCACCAACTCCGGATCCAAATCCATCTCCGGCACCGGCTGCGGCTGCGGCTGCGGTTGCCGCTTCGGCATGCTACCCGCCGGCCCCCGCCCGAAAGCGCCGGCCGCAGACTGAGACTCGATCAAATCGCTCGTCGCCACCGGACAATCCTTCGGATAACCAGTTAGCCGAATATTGGCCAAGACCTGACTGAGGTTGACCTCGATGTCACCCACCGGCACCTTCTTGGACGGCGGTTGCCCGAAACGGTTGGCGACGTGATACTCGACAGCGGCATGAACATCCACCCAACCCGACTCGCCCCGCGCGGTCCTGCCTCTGTTGGGGAAGGCACCCATATCGCGGTACAACTCGATCAAATCCCGCGTCTCCGCCGGACAAGCCTCCGGAAAACCGTGCCGCCGAATATTGCTCAAGGCCTTGCTGAGATTGACCTCGATGTCGCCCACCGGCACCTTCGTGGACGGCGGTTGCCCGAAACGGTGGAGGAAGTGATACTCGACAGCGGCATGAATATTCGCCCACCGTCGGTTTCCCGGATTGTTCGGCATGACCACTATACGGGCCGGACTCACGCACGGTTCAACCCAGACCGGACCACCCAAAGTGACACTCGCCACACCCAGTACAGGCGGCCCGTCCAACACGACGGCCCTCAGCGCCCACGTTCAGTGATGCGATCGCCGATTGTTCGACGACGATCCAGGTGCCGGGTCGTACGGCGCATACCCAGACGGCGCATACCCGGCCGGCGCATGCTGCGACCCGGCAGCGGGCAGAACAAGGGCGGCAGCTGTGGCAACACCACCGGCCTGACCAGGCCAGGCCGACAGCCCCGAAACCCCCAACCCCTGCACCAACTCCGGATCCAAATCCAAATCCATCTCCGGCACCGGCTGCGGTTGCCGCTTCGGCATGCTACCCGCCGACCCCCGCCCGAAAGCGCCGGCCGCAGACTGAGACTCGATCAAATCGCTCGTCGCCACCGGACAATCCTTCGGATAACCACGCTGCCGAATATCGCTCAAGATTGTACTGAGATCAACCTCCATGTCGCCCACCGGCACCTTCTTGGACGGCGGTCGGCCGAAACGGTTGGCGACGTGATACTCGACAGCAGCATGAACATCCGCCCAACCTGACTCGCCCCGCTTGGCAGTGCTCCCCACAGGGAAGGCACCCATATCGCGATACAACTCGATCAAATCCCTCGTCCCCACCGGACAAGCCTTCGGAAAACCCTGCCGTCGAATATGGTTCAAGACCTTGCTGAGATTGACCTCGATGTCGTTCACCGGCACGGCCTTGGATGGTGGTTGCCCGAAATGGTTGGCGAAGTGATACTCGACAGCGGCATGAACATCCACCCAACCCGACTCGCCCCGCGCGGCCCGGCCTCCCTCGGAGAAGGCACCCATATCGCGGTACAGCTCGATCAAATCCCTCGTCTCCGCCGGAAAATCCTTCGGAAAACCACGCTGCCGAATACTCCTCAAGGCCTGGCTGAGATCAGCCTCGGTGCCGTTCACCGGCACCTTCGTGGACGGCGGTTGCCCGAAATGGTTGGCGACGTGATACTCGACAGCGGCATGAACATCCACCCAACCCGACTCGCCCCGCTTAGGGAAGGCACCCATATCGCGGTACAACTCGATCAAATCCCTCGTCTCCGCCGGACAAACCTTCGGATAACCACGTTGCCGAATATGGCCCAGGATTTGGCTGAGATTGACCTCGGTGCCGTTTACCGGCACCTTTGTGGACGGTGGATGCCCGAAACGGTGGAGGAAGTGGTACTCGACAGCGGCATGAATATTCGCCCACCGTTGGCTCTCCGGATTTTTCGGCATGACCACTCGACGGGCCGGACTCACACACGGTTCAACCCGCACCGAACCCCCCAAAGTGACACTCGCCACACCCAGCACGGGGACCCGTCCAACACAACGACCCCCAGCACCCACCTTCAGTGACGCGACCGCCCATTGTTCGACGACGACCCGGGTGCCGGGTCGTACGGCGCATACCCAGACGGCGCATACCCGGCCGGCGCATGCTGCGACCCGGCAGCGGGCAGAACAAGGGCGGCAACTGTGGCAACACCACCGGCCTGACCAGGCCAGGCCGACAGCCCCGAAACCCCCAACCCCTGCACCAACTCCGGATCCAAATCCATCTCCGGCACCGGCTGCGGCTGCGGCTGCGGTTGCCGCTTCGGCATGCTACCCGCCGGCCCCCGCCCGAAAGCGCCGACCGCAGACTGAAACTCGATCAAATCGCTCGTCGCCACCGGACAAGCCTCCGGAAAACCGTGCCGCCGAATATCGCTCAAGGCCTGGCTGAGATTGACCTCCATGTCGCCCACCGGCACCCTCTTGGACGGTGGTTGCCCGAAAAGGTTGGCGACGTGATACTCGACAGCGGCACGAACATCCGCCCAACCCGACTCACCCCGCCTGGCACTACCTCCCCTGGAGAAGGCACCCGTATCGCGGTACAACTCGATCAAATCCCGCGTCTCCGCCGGACAAGCCTCCGGAAAACCGTGCTGCCGAATATTGCTCAAGGCCTTGCTGAGATTGACCTCGATGTCGCCCACCGGCACCTTCGTGGACGGCGGTTGCCCGAAATGGTTGGCGACGTGATACTCGACAGCGGCACGAACATCCGCCCAACCCGACTCGCCCCGACGCCCACTTCCCTTGGGGAAGGCACCCATATCGCGGTACAACTCGATCAAATCCCGCGTCTCCACGGGACAAGCCTCCGGATAACCCTTCCGTCGAATATTGCTCAAGGCCCGGCTGAGATCGACCACGATGCCGTTCACCGGCACCTTTGCGGACGGTGGTTGCCCGAAACGGTTGGCGAAGTGATGCTCGACAGCGGCATGAATATTCGCCCACCGTTGGCTCTCCGGATTGTTCGGCATGACCACTCGACGGGCCGGAACCCCGCACGGTTCAGCCCGTACCGGACCACCCAAAGTGACAGTTGCCACACCCGCCGCGACATCCACCGCCGTTCCTGATCACCAAGGCGCCGAAACCGATGGTTCCGAGGACCGCGCCCGTCGGGAGAACCATCGAGGTCAGCAGTCGCCTGGGTGGCCGGCGCGTCCGGTGCAGCGTCGGCCGTTGCCGAGGAGTCGGTCGCAGAAGATCCGGTGGTGTACGCCCTGTTCGTCTTCGTACGACACGGTGGTTTCGGTGCGGTCGACGTTGCCGAGGAAGCTGACGGCGCGGGTGATGACGCGGGCGTAGCGGCGGGCGGTGTCGAGGTTGTCGGCGACCACGGGTAGGTGGACGACGAAGCGTTCGGTGCTCATCGGTTGCCCCCTGGGGTGAACTGGGACTGCCAGGTGCGCAGCGCCGTCTTGATTCGGGTGTTCTCCTCGGTGGCGGTGGTCAGGGCGTGGCGGGTGGTGGCGAGTTCGCTGGCGACGCGGTGGAGGTGGGCGTACACGTCGGTGGGGCGGAGGCCGCGGCGGACGGTGCGGAAGTGTCGGTTGCGGATCTGGGCGACGGTGAGGCGGGGGCAGGAATCGGCGCGGTACCAGCCGTCGTGCGGTGATCGGCGTCCGGCGGGTGGTGCCGGTGGGTGGTGCGGCGTGGGTGGTGTCGGTGGGTGGGTGGCTCGCCGGAGCCGGGTGAGCAGGGTACGCATGACGCCGCCTTCCTGGGCCGGGGCCCGTGTGTCGTGGGTGGAGGCGGCCCGGTCCGGGGCGGGGGAAGCGGACCGGGCCGCCGGCCCCGTGACCGCAGCCCTGATCGGCGGTACGGCCCCGGAGCCAACCTGGTTGTCCACGCTCGGAAGGGTTTGCCGAACCAACCGGAGCCGGACACTCAGCAACTTACGCGACTTACTAACCGCAGTCTAGCCCTGAGTATTGGCGCGCCTACATATTGCAGCAGCTACAGCAGGTCGGGCATGATCAGTGGTGCCGAACCGACCGGAGTCCTCACCATGCCCACAGCACAGCCGTCGTTCCGCCGCATCGTCGACGAGATCGTCGCCAAGATAGCCAGTGGCGAGCTGAAGCCCGGCGACAAGCTGCCGTCGACCAGCCAGCTCGCCATCCAGTACGAGGTCAGCAACAACACCGTGTATCGAGCGCTCGCCATCCTGCACGACCGCGATTTGATCATCGGCCACCAGGGCCGCGGCACCTACGTCGCGCAGCGGCCGGAGCGGTAGGGCCAGGACCGGACCGACCCGCCGTACCCGGTCCACCTGCCACCGGGGAGTCACCGGCCGCCGCCGGACGACCGGGGCGTCGTCGGCGTGAGACCGCGATCACCTGACCTACGATCGAACCGAGGGGCCATCGCGCCCGTCGTGAACCGGGACGACGCGACAGGCGACGACGATCGCCCCGGTGAAGGGTTCGACGAATGCAGTACGACACACAACCGCTGGACGATTACCTGAGCGCCCTGGAGGCGAATCTCGCCACGTCGGAACAGGCACGCCGAAGCAGTGGCCAGATCGCCTACCCGGCCGAGACCCCGCCCCCGTCCACCAGCCAGGTTCTCGGATCCTTGACCGACATTGCCCGAGCGCGCCAGCGAGCTGCCGCGACCGAGCTGACCACCGCGGCGGGCTACCTCGCCGCCACCGACGAACAGCTGTCGGAGCTGCTGCCGGCGCGCATGACACCGTTCCAGCTCGACTCGGCTCTCGAGAGCCGACGGAGAGCCGAGGCCCCGCTGCGCGTCGCGCTCGACGCCCAGGACACCGCCCAGAGCCAGATCTGGGAGGCGGTCCACACGCTGCGCTCCGCCGACCCGGGCAGCGCGCAGCCGTTCGAGGCCGCAGCGCACCAACAGATCAAACTGATCCGCGAGTTGGTGGCGGTCACCCGCGAGCTTCACCACGGCCCGGACCTGGAGCCCTACCGCGACCCGGCCAGGGAGGTCGCCGCGTCCCGGCAACCCGCCGCAGCCGGGCGCGAATCGCAGTTTGCGATCGACGCCGCCCTGACTGAGCACTGGAACAACGGGGCCCGCCTGCAGCGGGAAGCGCGCCTCCCTGGCCTGCCCGACGCTGCCCGTGCCGCACAGCAGCACATCCGCGTGAACCTCGCGGAAATCGAGGCGCTGACGGAACGGCAGCGGCAGGCAACCGAGCAGTTCACGACGCTCAGCCAAACCGTCCTGAGCCGGCAGGCGGCCCTCCTCCGACCGGCGCCGCCCACCCAGCCGACGACGACGAACAGTTCCACCCCGGCCAACCAGGCCTTCCACCTGCCCAACCGACAGGCCAAGGCGATGGGACCACGATGAGCTACCCGGACCGGAACCAGCAGGACTTCCCCATCCACGAGCCCAGGACCCCGCAGACCACCCGAGGCATGGTGCGGGACCACGGCGTGGATGCCGTGCGGCAGAACCTGCTCCCGGCGGATCGCCAAGCCTTCGACGAGGCCAACCCTCGGAACGAAGCCCTGCGGGCCGCCCAGGACGTCAGAGAGCACCGCCGGGAACTGGAACGACACGACGCGAGGACGATGGCGGACCTGCCGCGCAACGCCACCGAAGAGCAGGTCCGAGCGGTACGCGAAGCAGCAGCACCGAGCCGCGGTTACACCGAGGAGGACCTGGCGGAGGTCCAACAGGTGGTACGGAGCTACCGGAACAACCTCATCGAGCACGTCGACAACCGCAACCTGCTGCCGGGCGTCATCACCCGGTCGCAGCTCTACAGCACGCCAGCACCGAGTGTGGCGGACGTCGCCCCCCTCCAGTCGCCGGGCGGCAGCAGGTCGAACCAGCAGCCCCGGTCCGGGCACAGCGACAGCAGCCCCCGTCCGCCGCTGGGCGAGTCCCGGGGCGACCGATCCAGGCCCGGCCCCCGTCCAGGTGACCCCCGTGACCGATGTTGACCACCAGGGAAGAGGCGACGATGAGTTACCCCAACAGCGGGTCGGACTTCGACATCCACATCGACTGGCGGGATCGTTCGCTACGCCACGACTACACCATCGAAGCCATCCGGGATGCTCTGCCAGCTGACGTACGGAACGACTTCGACCGGGTGCACCCGTGGAGTCTGGTCGAGCAGAGCGACGCGCAGGCGGCGGAACGCCGGGCCGCGCTGGCAGACTTCGACCGGAGACAGGTCCCTTACGAACAACTCGATGCCTTCATGGCCGCCAGGCAAGAGCTGGTCAACCTCCAGACACAGGCCGACAAGCACGCGAACGACAGTCGCCACGAGTACCGGGAGAACCTGATCAACTACGTCAGTAGTCGCGGTGTGACCCTGACCTTCAGGGAGCCGTCGAGGCTGCCCCAGGAGGCGGGGGCGGGTTTCGCGCCGTACGCCACGCTGGAGTCCCCGAGCCAGGGTCGACGCGACCGGCCTCGCCGTGAGGGCGGCAGCGGACAGGCCAGCAGGCCGCCGATCGAGCCGCCCCCGCAGCGGCGCGGCCAGTTCCGCTGAGGAGAGCCGGGCCCTCGCTGGTGGCCCTCCCGCCACCGGCTCCGCCACCACTGTCCACTTGAGACAGTAATCACACGCAACCCCTGCCGCATCGAGGAATCATCGCCCCGGTCACGTCGCTGCCAATAGGAAAGGCAACGAGACAGGGGGATAAGTCGATGACTCACCCGAACCCAGAAGGCTCGTACGGTCAACAACCTGCCGCACCGCAACCACGCAACGGGCAGGAGCTGCTTGCCCAGTACGACTACCTCACGGTCCGCGACTACGGCATGACTCAGGAGCAGCGAGACCGCTACGACCGGCAGTACTACCCGCCGGTTGAGCGGGCGAACCAGCGCCTGGACAACGCCCACACGGCTCTGGAGGACTACCAGGGGTGGATGGAGATGTACCCCACGAACTCCTCCCGCGAGCGTCAGCAGCGGGCCGAAGAAGTCCAGAACCGGACCATGGAGGTCCGGAATGCCCAGCAGAACCTTATAGCCACGCAGGATGGGTACGAGCGGAACATCGTCCCCTTCATCGACCAGAACAACCTGGCCGGGCAGATGCACAACAGGATCGCCACCGGCACCTGGAGCCCGACGATGTCGGAGGTGGCGTCGCTGCGCAGCCCGGGACGCGGCAGTCAGTCCCCGGACAACAGCAGCACCCGACCGGCCCTGGCACCAACCTCCGGGAACGTCCGCCGAAACGCCCGCGGAGGCGGAGGCGGAGGGTAGCACCGGCGGTGCGCCCGACGACCGGCCGACGCCAGGTCGCCGGCTGAGCGGTACGGACGGAACGGTCGGGCCGGCCCGTCGATCCGGTGGGGCGGATCGACGGGCCCGCTGGTTCAGCGCCGCCGAGGTGAGACGGCGGTCACCGAGGCTCCGGTCGAACCGGGAGCCGTCGTTCCCGTCGTACGAGGCGGTGCTCCGAGGGGTGAACCGACCGGGCGGACGGCACTTCATGCGACTGAGCCCGCCAAGCGAATCCGCCGACCATCGTCCCGACAGGAGCCGACCGGAGTGAACCGAGACGACCAACAAACGGCCAGTACCGGGCCCCCGCGGAAATGCCGGCCAGTCGCCGGGCCCGACGATCGTGACCGACCGATGTCCCCAGGCGCGTACCGCCCCGGGGTTGCCGCCTTCCGCCGCCCGACGGCCCTACACCTGTCGTAACCGATCCCCGGCGCGCCGGGTGCGCAACTCGGCGAAGGTGCCAGAGCAGACAGGTCGCCGTTGAGCGCGAGGGTCGGCGGCTGGCCGGCAGATGAAACCCGGTCGGCGAAGCCCGGCGCGCGGCACTGCGAGTTTGCCGAAAGATCGAACCGATCAAGGTGACCGGACGTTGTGCGGAGGACCAACGGCCGAGTGACGCGGCCCCGGTCCGCCGTCGGGCCCCGTCGTCAGATCAAGGAGCCGCCCACGACGGCGGGAATCGACGGAAGCGCTATCTGGAGGAGAACGAGTGCCGGAAATACCACCGACGGAGATCGCTTATGTACAGCATCTCCTGGACGGACGTCGGGCACAGTTGCGGCAGGATCTGACCGCGCTGCCCGCGGCCCTGGCGAAGCTGTCACCTGACGAAAGAAACCTCAACAGGTACGAGGAGCTTCTCGAGAGGTACCGCTTCGTCGACGAGATGCGAAACCGCAAATTTGCGGATCGGCCAGCGTACGACTCACCGGAGTCGCTGCGCTTCGATGCATACCAGCGGAACCTCCGGGCCGAGGTCGACAACCCGCTGCGGCAGTTCCTGCAGTCCGCCCGCGACCACGCCCGACAGAACCCGCACCTGGTCACCCCACCCGAGCAGGAACTCTTGGGGCGAGCCGCAGGCGTTTTCGCGCAGGTACATGCCATGGAGAACGACCTGCGGGACGCCCGTCTCAAATTCGGCCGTGCAGCTGCGACGGCAGCTCGGGAGGGGTTCGTCCCGGTAAATCAGGTGGACGAGTTCGTCCGATCTGCTGGCACCAGCACCATGAACGCGGAGCGGGTCTTGGACCCCGAGGATGCCATTCAGGATTCCGATCTCGACACCATGCGCGGCCAAGTGGCAAACCTCGCTCGGGCGGTCGGTGGAGGAAAGTGCGGAAATTACTCGGCAGAGATCGTAACCCTGGTCCAATCGCAACTGTACGACAGTAGACGGAACATCGGCGACCAGATCACCGTCATCGACTTTTTGGCCGCCAGGGGCCAGAACGGCAAAGACGTCGGTTTCGATCACGTCGCCCCGGTCATCGGCCCGCCTTTCCACCCGGAGTCCGTCGTGGTCGACGCCTGGACGAAGGAACCCACGGTGACCAGCGTCCTCAACTACTCGGTCGCGCAGATGCGTGCCTTCGACCGCGAGTCATTCGATCGGGCGGACGGCCGAGACTACAAAGCTATCGCCGCGCGGGACCACTCACCGGAGGCGTGGCTCCGGGAGAATCCGCCTCAGCGGGTCTCGTTGGACCCGACCGCGGCGAGCCGATTCCGCGAGACGATGGCATCCCACCCCCACGCCGACAGCGTCTACGACATCCAGCACGGCTACTACAACCGCATGGCCAACCCCGCTGCGGGGCGGGCGCTGACCCTGGAGAACTTCGAACTCACCGCCGCCAACGGGTTCGCGCGTTCCCGAAGCCAGTCGCCGGCACCCGCTCTCAGCGAGGTCCTGCAACAGACCAGCAGCTTCCTCCAGAACCGGAGCAGCCAGGGGGCGCCCGCGTCCAGCTCGGCGGCACCACCCGCGCCCGCCCAGCAGAACCGAGGGACGTCGCCACGCAGGTAGCAGCCGCCGGGGCCGCCCGGAGTTGCCGGCCGCCCACAGCCCTCCCTCGCAGCTGTAAGGAGGGGACCCTTCTCGACCGTATGCGTTAAGAGGGGGCCCTTCCTTGCAGTTTGGGGGGTGGGGCGGGGTGGGGGTGGACAAGATGGGCTGGTGCGCCGGTTCTTCCGTCATCCGGTCCGGCTGGTGCCGGTGGGGTTCCTGGTGGCGATCCTGCTCGGCACCGGCCTGCTGATGCTGCCCCAGGCCTCCGCCGAGTACGAGTACACCCCGTTCACCGTGGCGCTCTTCACCGCCACCTCCGCCGTCTCGGTCACCGGCATGAGCGTGGTCGACACCCCCACCTACTGGAACGAGTTCGGGCTGATCATGATCACCGTGCTCACCCAGGCCGGCGGGTTGGGCATCCTGACCGGGGCGGCCCTGGTGATCCTGGTGGTGGCCCGGCAGCTCGGCCTGCGCAACCGGCTGCTGGTGCAGGCCGAGACCGCCGAGTACGGCCTCGGCAACGTCCGCGGGCTGCTGCTGCGGATCGCGGCGATCGCCCTGGTCAGCGAGGCGGTGATCACGCTGGTCCTGGCCGGTCGGCTCTGGCTCGGCTACGACTACCCGCCCGGTCGGGCCCTCTGGTACGGCCTGTTCCACGCCGTCCAGGCCTTCAACAACGGCGGGTTCGCGCTCTACCCGGACAGCATGCTCAGGTTCGCCCGGGACGCCTGGGTCTGCCTGCCGGTGGCCGCCGGCACCATCATCGGTGGGCTCGGCTTCCCGGCCATCTTCGACGCCAGCCGCACCTGGCGACAGCCCGGCCGCTGGGGGGTGGCCACCAAGCTGACCATCTGGGGCAGCCTGGCGCTGCTGGTGGTGGGCTTCGTCGGGCTGCTCGCCGCCGAGTGGGGCAACCCGCACACCATCGGCCCGTACGGCTGGGCGGACAAGATGCTCACCGTCGGCACCCAGGACGCGGTGCTGCGTACCGGCGGTTTCGAGTTCATCGACATGGCCGCCCTGGACGAGGAGAGCTATCCCCTGCTCCTCGGGCTGATGTTCATCGGTGGGGGCAGCGCCAGCACCGCCGGCGGGATCAAAGTCGCCACCTTCTTCCTGCTCGCCTTCGTGATGTGGGCCCAGCTCCGCGGTGAGCCGGACGTCACGGTGGGCCGCCGCCGGGTCGCCAGCACCAGCCAGCGGCAGGCACTGACCGTGGCGCTGCTCAGCGTGGCGCTCGTCGCCGCCGGCACGACCGGGCTGGTGGCGTTGGCCGAGAACGTCCGGGACTACCGGGCGTTGTTCGAGGTGACCAGCGCGTTCAGCACCACCGGGCTCAGCGTCGGGCTGGCCACGACCCTCGGTGAGCCCGGTCGTCTGGTCCTCACCGTCCTGATGTACGTCGGCCGGGTCGGGCCGCTCACCCTCGGCTCGGCGATCGCCCTGAACACCCGACGTCGGCTGTACCGGTACCCGGAGGAGCAACCCATTGTCAGCTAGGCGCAGGCGGGACACCGAAGGGGTGGTGGTGATCGGGCTGGGCCGGTTCGGTTGCCACCTGGCCACCTCGCTCACCCAGTTGGGGCACGAGGTGCTGGCCATCGACCGCAATCCGGACCGGGTGCAGAAGTGGTCGCCGACCCTCGACCGGGTCGTGCAGGCCGACGCGACCGAGGTGGGGGCGCTGCGGCAACTCGGGCTGGCCGACTTCGCACGGGTGGTGGTCGCCATCGGGGCGTCGGTCGAGGCCAGCGTGCTCAGCGTGCTGGGCCTGGCGGAGCTGGGCGTACCGCAGATCTGGGCCCGGGCCACCTCGGAGCAGCACGCCCGGATCCTGGCGGCGGTCGGTGCCCAGCAGGTGATCTTCCCCGAGGCGGAGACCGGGGAGCGGGTGGCGCACCTGATCGTCAGCCGGATGCTCGACTACATCGAGTTCGGCGACGACTTCGCCATCGCCAAGGTCCGCGCGCCGGAGGCGCTGTTCGGGCGGACCTTGCGCGAGCTCGGCCCGATCGACAGGTACGGGGTGATGGTGGTCGGCGCCAAGCTGCCCGGGGAGCCGTTCCGGTACGCCGCCGGGGACACCGTGCTGGCCCCGGGCAGCATTTTGATCGTGGAGGGCAGCATCGAACAGGTGCAGCGCTTCGCCGCCCTCACCTGATCGATACCGGTCAACGGCCACCCTTGGCCGGCTTGGCACCACCGGCGCCCTTCGCGGCCGGCTTCGGGTCGGGCTTCTGCGGAGCGGCGGACTTCTTGGCCTCGCTGGCCTTCGGGTCCGGCTTCTTCGGAGCGGCCTTCTTCGCGTCAGCAGACCCCTTGGCGGCGGACTTCTTGACCGGCTGCTTCTTGGCGGCGGAGCCGCCCGAGCCGCCGGAACCACCCGAGCCGGCGGACTTCTTCGTCGCGGCCTTCGACTTCGCCTTGGCGGCCGGCGGCTTCGTCGCCGGTGCCGTGCCGGCCACCCCGGCCACCTGCACCCCGCACCGGGTCTCGCCGAGGCGGAACTCCACAGGTAGCGGGTTCACCCCGGTGTACGTGCCGGTCAGGGCGACCTTCTCCGACTTGCCCGGCGCCACCGCCGGCCGGTTGGCAGCCGGCCGGACCAGCACCGTCTCGCCCTGCTGGCGAACTGTCGGGGCGGGCCGGGTCAGCTTCTGCTCGGCCGGGAAGCTGAAGTGCACGGTCCAGTCGCGCAGCTCCCGCCGGCCGGTGTTGGTGAGCGTCAGGTCGGCGGCGAACTCCCGGCCGTTGTCCGACCGCAGGGTGTAGGCCACCGCGCAGCTCACCGGCGGCTCCAACCCCATCCGGGCCTCCGTCGGCTGCTCCGCGCCCCCACTGGCCGGGCTGTGCTGCGACGCCACCCCCCACATCGCGGCGGTGACCGCGACGAACCCGGCCGCGACCAGCCCGGCCTCCACCCGCCGACGCCGGGCGCTGACCCGAGGGCCACCGCTCAGCCTGCCACCGCTCTGGCGGCCACCGTC
Organism: Micromonospora yangpuensis; assembly: GCF_900091615.1. Lineage (NCBI taxonomy): Bacteria > Bacillati > Actinomycetota > Actinomycetes > Micromonosporales > Micromonosporaceae > Micromonospora > Micromonospora yangpuensis. The sequence continues at coordinate 5,822,420 of NZ_FMIA01000002.1, forward strand.
CAGCCCGCCACCGACCGGTAGGCCGTTGACCGGCCCGTTGTCGACCGACCCGCCCATGAGCCGCCGGCCGATCAGCCCGCCGCCGGCCCGCCGGCCGAGCAGCCCGCCGCCACCGTGCCGACCGCCGCCGGCCCGCCGGCCGAGCATCCGCCGGCCCCGCCGGGCCTCGGTGAAGGGCAACGCGTCGGTGTCGACCCGCCAGGGCAGGATCGTGGTACCGGCGTTCGCCAGCACCCCGGGATCCACCGAGGCGGCCGGCGAGACCGGCACGATCGCCGGCACCCCGGCAGCGTCGGCCAGGGTACGGGCCAGCTCGGCGGTGCCCGGCCGGTCCTCGGGGCGCTTGGCCAGACAGCGCCCGACCAGCTCGGTGACCGCGTCCGGCAGGCCCGGCACGGGTGGCAGCGGCTCGGGATCCTGGAACATGTGCGCCCGCAACAGCTGGGTGGTGCTGGACGCGTCCCAGGGCAGTCCGCCGGTGAGCATCCGGTAGAGGAGCAGGCCGACCGCGTACACGTCGGTGGCCGGCAGGACCTGGCCGTCGTCGAGCCGCTCCGGGGCGACGTACGCCGGGGTGCCGAAGACGGTGCCGTCGGCGCCCTGCTCGCTCACCCCGACCAGCGCGGAGATGCCGAAGTCGACCACCTTGACCCCGGTCGCGGTGAGCATCACGTTGCCCGGACTGACGTCCCGGTGCACCACCCCGCGGGCGTGTGCGGCGGCCAACGCCGAGGCCACCTCGGCTCCGATGGTCACCGCCTCCCGCCAGGGCAGCCGGGCGTCCCGGCCGAGCCGGGCGCTCAGCGGGACGCCGTCGACCAGCTCCATCACCACGTACGGCACGGTCAGGCCGACCTGCACCGACTCGCCGTAGTCGTACACGCCGGTGATGTTGGGATGGGCCAGCCGCGCGGCGGCCTGCGCCTCGATCCGGATCCGGTGCCGGAAGGCCCGGTCGCTGGCCAGCCGGGAGGCGAGCACCTTCACCGCCACCTGCCGGCCGAGCACCTCGTCGTAGCCACGCCACACGACGGACATGCCGCCCGCGCCGAGCTGCTCGACCAACCGGTACCGCCGACCGAGCAGCTGTGCGCCGTTACGGACCACTCCACCCATGGTCGGAGGAGTTGCCCGACAAGCCCCGGGCTACACCTGGATGATGGCATTCGGTCAGGGATGTCACCTGATCAGGCGGTGTCGCCCCGATCCGCCGACGCCTACCCGGTCGGCCGGCCCCGGCGGGGCGCAGCCGGTCAGGCGGTGGCCAGCAGCTGGTCCACCGGGGCGTAGTCGTCGGTGAGCACCAGCGCGTCGTCCACGAACTCGGCCAGCTCCGCCCCGGACAGCAGGCGTACCGGCTCGGTCAGGGTGCCCAGCTGGTTCTGCAGCGCGGGCAGCGGCAGCGGTGAGTCCGAGGCGACGATGACGAAGTTGCTGCCCTGCCGCCCGGCCAGCGAGGCCGGCGGGGCGATCAGCGCGACGTGCTCGAACTCGGCCGCGACGGTGGCCAGCTCGGCGCGGATGAACCGCAACGGCGGATAGTCGATCACGTTCTGCACGTAGGTACCGCCGGGGCGCAGCACCCGCCGGATCTCGGCGGCCATCTCCCGGGTCGCCAGGTGCCACGGCACCACGAGGTGCCCGAACGCGTCCCCGACCACCAGGTCCCGGCTCGCGCTCGGCTCGGCGGTGAGCAACATCCGGGCGTCACCGACCCGCACCCGGAACTGCGGGCCGGTCCGCAGGTCCAGCTCCGCCCGGCTCAGGTCGACCAGGCCACCGTCGATCTCGAACACCAGGTTGTCGGTGCCCGGCCGGGTGGCCGTCAGGTACCGGGGGATGGTGAACCCGCCCCCGCCCAGGTGCAGGGCGTCGACCCGGTCCCCCACCGGCGCGACCACGTTCGCCGCCGCGCCGAACCACTTGGTGTACTCGTACTCCAGGTGGGTCGGATCGGCCAGGTCGATGTACGAGTGCTGGGCGGAGTTCAGCAGCAGGGTCCGCCCGCTCTCCCGCGCCGGGTCGGCCTCCACGCTCGCGCAGTGGTACGCGGTCTCGATGTCGCACGGGTTCGGCGCGATCGTGGTCAGCCCCGCCCCGACCAGCCCCAACACCGTCAACGCCACCCGGGTACGCGCCGGACCGGGCAGCCGGCCCGCCTGGTCCTGCCGGCGCAGGTGCACCCAGAGGCCGATCCCGACCACCGCCAACGCGACCGCCGTGGCGAGCACGATCGTCGTGCTGGTGAGCGTGGCCACCAGCACGAACCCGGTGGCCAGGGTGGCCGTGATCCCACCCAGGGTGCCGATCCCGGAGAGCTTGCCGACCACCTGGCCGGTGCGGCGCAGGTCGGCGAGCTGGAGCTTGACCACCAGCGGGGTGATCGCCGAGAGCAGCATCGCCGGCACGAAGACGGCCAGCGCGGTGAGCAGCAGTACGGCGCTCTCCGCGCCGCCGCGCAGCGACTCGCCGGCGTACCTGACGATCGGCAGGGTGACCGCGGTGGCGATGGCCGAGAGCACCAGCGCCGGGGCCAGCAGCGGACGCGGGTCACGCCGGTCGGCGATCCAGCCGCCCGCCCACGCCCCGTACGCGATGGCGGCCAACGCCACCGCGATGACCGAGCTGGTGACCTGGAGGGTCACCCCGACGTACGGGCCGACCAGACGCAGGGCCACGGTCTCCAGCACCAGCACGGCACCGCTGGAGAAGAAGACCAGGAAGGCGGCGAGACCCGCCGGCAGGGCGCGCACCGGCGGCGGACCGGCCTCGGCCGGTGGATCCACCACCTCGGGAGTTGAGCTGCTCATCGCTGCGATGGTACGCACCCGGACGGACGCATCAGTGCATCGAGGTGTGAACGTGGTTCGTGTGGTCGGCGGCCGGGCTGCCGCTGCCGCTGTAGGACCGCCAACCGGTGCCCGGGTGCCAGATCTGCCGGTACCAGATCACGTAGAGGATGCCGAGGCGGCTGGCGTTGCGGACCTGCCAGGCGGCCAGGCTGTCGCCGTACGACTTGTCCCCGCCGGTCGCGGTCTTGTCCTGGAAGCCACCGGCGGCGGCCGAGAAGTCACAGGCCCGGCCCTTCGGGTGCTCGCCCGACCCGCCGCTACGGAAACACGACGCGTACCGCTTGTAGCCGGCCGCCTTGGTCTCCTGCAGCATGTTGAGCGTCCGGGGGGTGATGCAACCGTTGGCCGGCGTCGGGTCGTTCACCGAGCAGGACTCCCCCGGCCACGACCCGTCGGAGTTACGCGGCGCCGGGCGGGCCGAGGAGGAACTGCCGCCGCTGAACCCGGCGCTGGTGCCGGTGCTGACCGCGGCGAGCGCCCGCTCGGCCTCCTTCTTCTTCTTCGCCATCGTGGCGACCTGCTTCTGCTGCTCCCGGACCTCGGCGTCGATCCCCTTCTTGGCCTCGGCAGCCTCGGCCCGGGTCTCGATCAGGGTGGCCAGCCGCTTGCTGTCCCGCTGGGCCATCACGTCCAACGCGGCCACCCGGTCCAGGAAACTGTCCGGGGTGTCGGCGTTGAGCAGCATCGCCGGGGCGGTCAACCGACCCGTCCGGTACGACTGCGCGGCCACCTCGCCAACCTGCTCGGTCAGCCCGACCAGCCGCTGCTCGACCGTCTTCAGGTCGGCGGTCAGCTTCTTCTGCCGCTTCTGGGAGGCCTCCAGCTTGTTCTTCGCCTCGATGTGCCCCTTGGCGGTGCTCTCCAGGGCGTCCCGCAGCTTCTTCGTCCCGCCCTCGTTCGGCTCGGCGTACGCCGGCACCGCGCCGACACCGAGCAGCACCGTCACGGCGGTCAGCAGGGCGACCAGCAGCCGGCCGCCCCGACGCCGGATGACCATCGTCCTCGGCACGAGAGTGTCCTTCCGTCAGCCGTCGGTGGCCCCGCATCGGCAGGGCCGAGATGGCGATCGATCCGATCGAGGACCCCGCCCGGCGCCGTCCGGCGGCCCACTGGCGGTGACCGCAGGTCACGATACCGGACCCCGCGCCCCGGACCCGCCCGCAGAACCCTCCCCCCGCAAAACATCAACCCAACGCACTCCCCCCCTCACCGTAAGGAAGGGCCCCCTGTTAACGCTTTTGGTCGAGCGGGGCACCCCTCTCACACCTCGGGTCGGGGTAGCACGGGGCGAAGCGAGGCCGGCGGGGGCGGGTCAGTCGGCGAGGAGCGCCGCGTGGGCCTCGGTCCAGACGTCCTCGGAGATCGCGACCAGCAGGCCCTGGTGCTCGTCGGCCGGGTGGTAGTCGGTGCCGTCGAAGCGACGGGCGACCCCGCCGGCCTGGCGGACCAGCAGCGTGCCGGGGACGTGGTCCCAGGGCAGGGTACGCCAGAAGAGAACGAAGTCCCGCTCACCGGTGAGCAGGTCGAGGTACTCCCGACCGGCGCAGTGCTGCCCGGGGAGCAGCCCGCCGAGCCGTTCACCGCCGGCGGCCACCCGGGCCCGGGTGGCCGGCGGCAGGAACCAGGTAGTCGCGCTGCCGCGCAGCCCGCCCGGCGTACGCCCGGTGGTGCGTGGGGTGACCGGCTGGCCGTCGAGGCGGGTGCCCTCGCCCACCCGGGCGACCGCGAGGTTGTCGGCCAGCGGATCGAGGATCCAGGAGGCGACCGGATCGCCGTCGGTCAGCAGGGCCACCATCAGCGCGAACGGTCGCTTGCCGGCGGCGAAGTTGGAGGTGCCGTCGACCGGGTCGACCACCCAGACGTCACCGGTACCCCGGACGTGCCGCAGCAGGGTCGGGTCGTCGGCGACCGCCTCCTCGCCGACCACCACCGAGCCGGGGCGCAGCCGACGCAGGCCGGCGGTGATCGCCTCCTCGGCGCGCTGGTCGGCGATGGTGACCAGCTCGCCGGGGGCCTTCTCGGTGACGTCTGCGGCGTCGAGCTTGCGGAACAGGGGCAGGACGATCTCGGCGGCGGTGTCCCGCAGCAGCTCGCCGACGTCGTCCAGGAGCAGGTCAGCCACGCGGCGGCAACTTGACCACGCTGACGAAGAACTCGTCGATCTGGCGTACCACGGAGATGAACCGCTCGAAGTCGACCGGCTTGGTCACGTAGGCGTTGGCGTGCAGCTGATAGCTGCGCAGGATGTCCTCGTCGGCCTGCGAGGTGGTGAGCACCACGACCGGGATCCGGCAGAGGTGCTCGTCCTTCTTGATCTCCTCCAGCACCTCCCGGCCGTCCCGGCGGGGCAGGTTCAGGTCGAGCAGGATCAGGTCCGGGCTGACCGCGTCCGCGTACCGGCCCTCCCGACGCAGGTACGCCAGCGCCTCGGCGCCGTCGGAGACGACGGTCAGCCGGTTGCGGAGCTTGTGCTCCTCGAACGCCTCCTGGGTCATCAGGACGTCCCCCGGGTCGTCCTCGACCAGCAGCACCTCGATCGGGCTCTTGCCGTCCGCCGGCGCGGTCATCGCACTGTCTCCTTCGTACCGTCCGTACCGCCGTCGCCTGAGGCCCGCGCGGTGTCCTTCCGTGCCGTCTGCCGCCCCACCGGCCCAACCGACTCCGGCCCGGCCGACTCCGGGTCGGCGGCCGTCGAGCCGGTACCGCCAGCAGTCGCCCCGTCCGCACCGGTCCCGCCCGGCGCAGCCGGGCCACCCGGGGCTGCCGACTCACCTTCCGCAGCTGCCTCACCACCGGTCGTACCGTCGGCGGTTGTCTTCACCGTGGCGGCCTCGACGTCCTCGGCGGTGGCCGGGACGGTGAACCGGATCGCCGTGCCCTGCGGGCTGTCGGTGTCGACCCAGACCCGGCCACCATGGTATTCCACGATCTTCTTGACGATGGCCAGACCGATCCCGGTGCCCGGGTAGGCGTCCTTGGAGTGCAGCCGCTGGAAGATCACGAAGATCTTGTCGGCGAACTCCGGCTCGATCCCGATGCCGTTGTCCTGGCAGCTGATCTCCCACTCGCCGTCGACCAACTTCGCCGAGACGTGCACCTTCGGCGGTACGTCGGGACGCCGGAACTTGATCGAGTTGCTGACCAGGTTGGCCAGCAGGTTGGTCAGCAACGGCTCCTCGCCCCGGATCACCGGCAGCTCGTCCCAGGTCAGCTCGGCGTCGGCGTACTGCCGGGCGGCCTCGGTCTGGCCGGCCACGTCCCCCATCACCTTGTTCAGGTCGACCTCGGTGAAGCCGGTGGTGAGCCGCCCGATCCGGGAGAACGCCAGCAGGTCGTTGATCAGACGCTGCATCCGCTGCGCACCGTCCACCGCGAAGGCGATGTACTGGTCGGCCCGCTCGTCCAGCTGCCCCGCGTACCGGCGTTGCAGCAACTGGCAGAAGCTGGCCACCTTGCGCAGCGGCTCCTGCAGGTCGTGCGAGGCCACGTAGGCGAACTGCTCCAGGTCACGGTTGGAGCGCACCAGCTCCTCGGCCTGCTTCTGGAGCTGGCTGTTGACCCACTCGATCCGCTCCCGGGCCTCCCGGACCTCGTCGAGGTCCCGGGCGATCTTCTGCCGCATGGCGTCCACGTCGTCGGCGAGCCCGAGGAACTCCGGCGGCCCCGCACCGCTGATCCGGTGCTGGTAGTCGCCGTCGGCGACCTCCCGTACCTGACCGGCCAGCGAGGTCAACGGTCGGATGACCATCTTCTCCAGCGACAACAGCAGCACCGCGCCGGCCACCGCGACCACCACCGCCGCGATGATCAGGAGCAGCACCAGCAGGTCACCGGTACGCTCGATGTTGGCGACCACCGTCGCGCGGGCGGTGAGGATCTCGGCCTGCAACGCGTCGATCGCGGACCTTATCCCGTCGAACCGCTGCCGGGCCTGGTCGTTGAGGAGCGCCTGACCGGCTGCCGTGCCGGCGGTCTCCGTCGTGTTGATCACCGGCTCGGCCACCAGCCGCCGCCACTGGTCGGCCTGCTCCTCGACCGCGCGGAGCTCCTGCGCGATCTCCGGGTAGTCGTCGATCAGCTCGGTCATCTCGGCGGTGACGGTCCGCTCCTGGCGCACCCCCTCCTCGTACGGGACGAGGTCGGCCCGGTTGCCGCTGACCGCGTACCCGCGGATCGAGGTCTCCTGGTCGAGCAGGGCGCTGAGCAGCTGCTGCCCGTGCACCCGCAGCGGGCCGGTCTCGGTGAGCGCCGCCTCGGTGTAGTTCCGGTTCTGGGTGGCGACCACCGCCTCGGCCCCGGCCAGCGCGACCAGCGCCACCCCCACCACGGTGAGCATCGCGACCACCCGGCGGCGCAGGGTCCAGCCACGTCCGCGTCCGGCCCCGGTCACCGCCCACCACCCCGGCTGACCAGCAGCATCGCCACGTCGTCGGCGAGCGGACCGCCGTTGATCTGCTCGGCCCGCCCGACCAGCCAGGCGGGCAACTCGGACAGCGGCACCGCGTGGTTGGCCGGCTCGTCCAGCAGACCCACCAGGCCGGGCACGTCCAGCCGCTCGTCGCCGCCGTCCACCCGCCCCTCGATCAGGCCGTCGGTGTACATCAACAGGGACCAGTCATCGGTGTCGAACTCCAGGTCGAAGGCCACGGGCCGGCGGGGTCGTACGCCGAGCAGCAGTCCGCCCGGTGCCGGCACCGGCGCGACCTTACCGCCGGCGAGCAGCAGCGGTGGCGGGTGCCCCGCCAGGCGTACGGTCGCCCGGTTGGCGGCGAGGTCCAGCCGGGCGGTGGCCACCGTCGCGAAGATCTCCTGGAGCCGGCGCTCACTCATCAGCACCTGCTCCAACGCCGGCAGCACCTCGTCGTCGGGCACCCCGGCCAGGATCAGCGCCCGCCAGGCGACCCGCAGCTCGACGCCGAGGGCGGCCTCGTCCGCCCCGTGCCCGCATACGTCGCCGACGATCAGGTCCACCCGGTCCGGCCGGGTCTGCACCACGTCGTAGAAGTCCCCGCCGATCAACGCGGCGTGCCGGCCCGGCCGGTAGAAGGTGTTGACCCCGATCTCCTCGGTGGACATCAGCGGCTGGGGCAGCAGGCCGCGTTCCAGTCGGGCCGACTCGGCCTGGCGCAGCTCGACCTCACGCAGCCGGCGGGCGTTCTCGTCGGCCCGTTTCCGCTCCACCGCGTAGCGCAGCGCGCGGGTCAGCAGGACCCCGTCGACCTGCCCCTTGACCAGGTAGTCCTGGGCTCCCTCGGCAACCGCGACGATGCCCAGGTGCTCGTCGGAGCGGCCGGTCAGCACACACACCGCCGCACCGCTGGACATCTCCAGCACCTGCCGCAGCCCGTCCAGACCCTGCGCGTCGGGCAGCCCCAGGTCGAGCAGGACGCAGTCCACGCCCATCACCCGCTTGCGGGCCTCGCTCAGGCTGGTGGCCACCAGCAGGTCGATCATCGAGTTGGTCTCGGCGAGCAGCTCACCGACCAGGAAGGCGTCGCCCTCGTCGTCCTCGACCAGCAGCACCCGCAGCCGCTCACCCGGCGGCAGGTTGGGGTGGGGCCCGTAACCGCCGTGCGGGTACGACGACTCGACCGCGGGACCGGCCCGGCCGGCCATCCGGGGTGACCGGGTGGCCTCCGCGAGGCGCGGGAGATCGCTGGTGATGTCAGGCTCCTTCCGAGTCCTCGCCGAGCATGTATTAGACAACGGTCGCACACAACGCGCCCGCGCCGGCACCGGCATGTCCCGCAGTGGGCCAGGATGGTGCCCACCCCCACCCCCGAGGAGACCCAGTGGGCGTACCCCGTACCCACGCCGAGGACCGGGCCCTGACCCGACCCCGCAACCGTCCGCTCGCCGCGCTGCTCGCGCTCCTCGCCCTGGTGGCGGTGGGTGCGGGCAGCCTGCTCGACCTGCGTACCCCGACGCCACTACCGGCCGACGCACCGGTCGACCAGTTCAGTGCCGGCCGGGCGTTCCCGCACGTCGAGCAGGTCGCGGCCGAGCCGCACCCGGCCGGCAGTCCGGCCAACGACCGGGTACGCCAGCACGTCGAGGGCACGCTGCGCGCGCTGGGCCTGGAGACCGAGGTGCAGGACCTGGTCGCCCCGGAGGCCGGCCAGCTCAGCGGGGCGGCCGCCGGGGCCACCCTGGCCCGGGTACGCAACGTAGTGGCCCGGCTACCCGGCACCGATCCGACCGGTCGGGTCTTCCTGGTCGCGCACTACGACTCGGTGCAGACCGGGCCGGGCGGCAACGACGACGCGGCCGGCACCTCGGCGATCCTGGAGGTGGCCCGCGCGCTGACCAGCGGAGACCGCCCCCGCAACGACATCGTCTTCGTGCTCACCGACGCCGAGGAGGCCTGCCTCTGCGGCGCGGCGGGGTTCGCGGCCGAGCATCCGCTGGCCGCCGACGGTGGCGTGGTGATCAACCTGGAGGCGCGCGGCTCCACCGGGCCGGTGATCATGTTCGAGACGTCCCGGAACAACGCCGCCCTGGTCGACGTCTTCGGCCGGGCCGCACCCCACCCGGTCGGCACCTCCTTCGCGGTGGAGGTCTACCGGGCGCTGCCCAACGACACCGACTTCACCGCCTTCCTCGACGCCGACTTCGTCGGGTTGAACTCGGCGTACATCGACGGTGGGGCGATCTACCACACCCCGCTGGACACCCCGGCCGCGCTGGACCGGGGCAGCCTGCAACACCACGGCGACAACGCGCTCGGCCTGGCCCGGGAGTTCGGCCGGATCGACCTGACCGACCTGGGCGCCGACCACGACGCCACGTACTTCCCGGTGCCGGGCGGACTGGTCCGCTACCCCGGCTGGCTGACCTGGCCGCTGGCGCTGGCCGCGCTCCTGGCCGTCGCCGCGCTGGGCTGGTTCGCCCGACGGCGGGGCCGGGCCACCGGACGCCGGCTCGTCGCCGCCTTCGGGTTGGCGCTCGCCCCGCTCGTCGTCGCCCCGCTGGGCGCGCAGGGGCTCTGGCTGGGCATCACCGCACTACGTCCGGGCTACGCCGAACTGCTCGACCCGTACCGGCCTACCTGGTACCGCCTCGCCGTGCTCACCCTCGCCGTGGCGGTGGTGTCCGGCTGGTACGCGCTGCTGCGCCGGTGGGCCGGACCGGCCGCACTGGCCGTCGGCGTACTCGGTTGGCTGGCCCTGCTCGGGGTGCTATTCGCGGCGCTGGCCCCCGGTGGGGCGTACCTCTTCACCCTGCCGGCCCTGGTCGGCGCGCTCGGCGGGCTGGTCGCGCTGGCCACCCGGGTCGACGGCCCGTGGCCGGTGATCGCGGCGACCGTCGTCGCGGCGGTCGGCGTGATCGTGCTGCTACCCACCGCGATCCTGCTCTTCCCGGCCCTGGGCATGGCGATGGGCGGGGTGGCCGCGCTGGTCACGGTCCTGCTCGGCTTCGCCGCGCTGCCCGTGGTGGACCTGCTGCACCCACCGGCCGGCGGCGCACGCGGCCTGACCGCGCTACGCCACCGCCGCCTCGGCCTGCTGCCCACCCTCGCCGCCGGCCTGGCCGCCGCGATCTTCGCCGGGGTCGGCCTGGCCGTCGACCGCTTCGACGCCGACCACCCCGTCCCCACCCACCTGATGTACGCCCTCGACGCCGACACCGGCACCGCCCGCTGGCTCAGCCGCGAGACCGACCCCCAACCCTGGACCGCCGGGTACGTCGCCGACACCGGCCCGGTCGACGGCTTCCCCGGCCTCGGGGCGGGCGACCTGCGCACCGGCCCGGCCCCCGCCGCCGACCTGCCCGCCCCGAAACTGGAGGTACTCGCCGACACCGGCGCCGGCCCGGCCCGCACCCTGCGGCTGAAGCTCACCCCGCAACGCCCGGTCCGGCTGACCAGCCTGCACGTCGACCTGGACACCGCAACGGTCACCAGCCTCACCGTGGCCGGCCGACCGGTGCCGCTGGGCCGCCCGGAACACCGCTGGAACCTCGGCGTCGTCTTCCACGCCCCACCACCGGAGGGCATCGAGATCACCCTGACCGTCTCGTCCAAGCCGGGCCGTCAGCTGGCACTACGCGTGATGGACGGCAGCGACGGGCTGGACGCGCTACCCGGCTTCCGCCCCCGCCCGCCCGACGTGGGCGTGGTCGGCTCACACAGCTCCGAACTCCTAGCCATAGCCCGCACCTACAAGCTGTAAGGAAGGGCCCCTTGTTAACGCTTTAGGTAGAGCGGGGCACCCCTCTCACATTCCGGAGGGGCTCGTCGGCATCAGGTTGGGGTTCGTCGGCGTCAGGGCCGGTCCGGGACTCGGCAATGTCGGGGGTGGGCCTGGTCGAGGCGCAGCGGGCCCAGCCGAGGAAGCGGCGGTAAAGCTGGGCCACCGGCACGTCGGGCAGCTCCGGCACGGCGTCGAGGTAGTGGGCGGCCAGGTACAGCGACAGGGCGATCGGAGCGCGTCCGTAGTCGGCGAGCAGCGCCTGCCGTTGGGGCTGGCAGGGCCACTCGGCACCACAGGCACCACAGGTCCAGGCCGGCCGCACCGGCCGATGCACGGTCATGATGACCTCCCTCGCCCCGGCACCACACGGCCCGACAGCTCGCGCCTCACCACTGCCGCGTGCCATGGGACGACCGCCACTCGGCCGCGAAGGTCATCAACGGACCGGTGCGCGGCAGTACCCGGGTCGGCGCGTCCCAAGCCGGTCCGGAAGGCCGGGTGCGGTACGCCGATCGGCAGGGGAACTCACTGCCGCACCGGCAGACCCCCTGTCTTTTCCGCCACGACCAGACCGGCCGGTGCCGCCTGACCAGGGCGACAGCCGCCGCAAGCAGATACTGATCTTCTCTCACGTGTCGGGCCATGATTCACCTCTCACCATGAACAACGAGAGCATCACTCTAAGTGCTGTGTTGACGTAAACACAACACTACGACAGCATGAGGTGACCTAGCGTGCGATCGTGAGCAGTGAGAGCGACTTCGATCCCGATGTCGCCACCTGGAAGCAACTGGCGGAGCGGCTACGACAAGCCATCCGCTCGGGTCAACTCGCCCCGGGCCAGCGCGTTCCGACAGAGTTGAGCCTCACCCAGGAGTACCACCTCAGCAGACTCACAGTCCGCCGCGCACTTCAGCAGTTGCGGAGCGAGGGCTTGATCGTGGTCGTCCAGAGTCGTGGCACTTTCGTCAGAGGCGAGCAGGACCGCACCATCGTGACCATGCGTGAAGGCGACCGACTACGGGCTCGAATGCCCGACCCCGAGGAACGACGGAAGTACGGCCTCCAGGAAGGCGAACCTCTCATCCTGGTGACCAGTGCTGACGGCAAGATCGGCGGGTACGGCGCGAATACCACCGAGATCGTCGCCGGCTGACCGAACCTGGGCGAAGTCCCTCTCCGCAGTTGGATACGAAGGGGGTGGTCTACTCCCGCCCGGCGCCAAGCTACCCAGCCGACGAGAGCTGATCGATCAGTACGGCGTTACCGAGCCGATGATCGACCGCGCGATGCAGGTCTCACGGATCAAGGGCATGACCGGGGGAGTTCCCTGCCATCAGCGGCTACGGTGCTCCTACTTCCAGCGGTATTGATCTAGGACAGGGGCGCAAGCGACCAAATCGGGCGACTTGGCGTCTGAGCTGCCGCGAGACATGACATGAATGGTCAACGATGGTCACTGCTGGCTCTCGTTTGACGGCCTGAAGGCGGCATGATCCTGGTGCGGTCACGTCGGGCAGGGACGAACCTGAGGCTGGGAGTTCGGGGGCCACCTTGGGCTCGGCCCCCTCGCTATGGTGAGCGACATGGATCTCCGGTACACCCGCAGCCGATCAACCCGAGTCGGCGGCAATGTAGCGCTTGGAACCGGTCTGCTGATCGCCCTGCTCATGGTCAGTCCGGAGAACCCTCAGACCGGCGGGTACGTCCTGGCCTGCGTGCTCGTGCTGACGGGTGTGGGACTGCGAGTCGAAGCAGCTCTCATCGCCTTGCACGAACAGCGCGGCGGCCGATGATTCCGGGGATTTGAACCCCGATAGTAGTCAGCATCGTTCCGCCTGGTTCCGTCGGTTGCTGTACTTCGCTGCTGCACCCCGCCATCACCACTGGCAGCACTCCCACCGCTCATGACAGGTCAAAGGTTGCATCCGTGACTGATTCTCAGCCGAAGGCTTCCAACAGCGAGCAAGGCATCGCCGGACGCTTTAAATCTTGGTGGTCAGCGGTTCCCGAAGTCGTCGACTTACAAGATTCACTTATCGTTATTGACGCTAGCGCGCTCTTGCACCTCTATCGGATAAGCCCAAGAGCCAGGGAACAAACACTCTCAGTTATGGCTCTGCTCCAAAACCAACTCTTCATTCCACATCAGGCGGCCCAGGAGTTCCATCGGAACAGGTTCGGGGTGGCAACAAGTAGAATTAAACAGTTTCGCGAAACCAGGCAAACTCTTGAGCAGGCTCCAAAAGAAGCGGTAGCGCTCCTAAGGTCCACCGTTGCCAAATTTGAGTCCTTCAGAACAAGAATAATGACCGAGAGGCACTGGAAACCGGACGACCACCATCTTGACGAGAATTCACTGAAACAACGGCTTCACGGCGTCATGGATGCCGCCCTGAGCGAGTTCGAAGCACTTGAAGCGGAGTACGACCTTCGGCCCGGCGATGTCCTCAGGATGGATCCAGTTCTTACTCGACTTGAAGAGATCACTAGCGGCAGAATTGGCTTACCCTACGATAACGATCAATTGGAGCAGCGCATACGCGAGGCGAATGAATTCAGATATCCGAACATCATCCCGCCAGGATATGCTGACGCCCGCAGCAAATCTACCCCATACCTAGCAGCCGGCGATTACATTGTTTGGCGACAAATAATTGACCAGGCCGTAGAGGCGACAGGCGGTGAATTCGTCGCCGTAGTCACTAACGATGTGAAAGAAGATTGGTGGGAACTCGACAAGAGGGGGCGCCCGACGAAAGCCCGCAGTGAACTGAGTCAAGAACTCGTTGAGACGTGCGGCCGTCAACTCAAACTCCTAACGCTTTCCAGCTTCCTCGATATTGCTGCGGTCCAGCTACCGGGGGAGGTCTCCGAAGAGACAGTCGAGCGCGTGCGAGTGTCTGAGGTTGAGACTCAGATGGATTCAGTCATTGAATCCCTGCGGGAGAGCGGGCACCCGAACCTTCTTGCACTGTCGCCCTTTGAACTCGAAGGCCTGGTACGGGCCTTGTTCGAGGCAATGGGGTATACAGCAACGCTGGTCGACTACGATCCGGAGTTAAGTAAGACTTCGAGTCCACGTTCATATGACATCCTCGCCATCGATCCTCGCACGGAGCCGCCAACGCGAACGATCGTCGAGGTAAAGCGCTACAAAAACCTGGTGGCGAGCGAGACGGTTCGTGCACTTTACGGGAGCATGCTTCACGAAGGAGCCGACCGGGGAGCGGTCGTTACCACCAGCCAATTCGGGATAGCATCCAGAGATTTCGCCGACGGTAAAAATATTGACTTGATCGACGGAATGAAGCTTTTGATGCTGCTAAACGAACACCTCGGGATCGACGTGACCTTAACCCATGAAAACTGATCATTAGGCCGATCCGCACTTCCGCCGGCTGCCTCCGCTTTCCACCCATCCCGTCGACCTTCGACCGCACACCGTGGAGCAGGTGGGGCCTGCCCGGACGGAGGTTGTCGGGATTGCCACCAACCATTGTCAGCAACCCTTTCGCGGTCAAGAGCATTCGCCGGCCGAAGCTCGCTCCAACCAAGGTGGTGCCGTGGTCGGTCAACCGATTGACGGCGTTTCGCAAGAACGTGCAGCCCCGGTACCGGGTAGCGGTGGACCTGGGCGCGGGTTGCGGCCTCCGGCAAGGGGAAATCTTTGCGGTCAGCCCCGGAGATCTCGACCCGGCCCGCCCCGTTTTGCATATCACTCGGCAGATCAAAATCGTTCGCGGCTCGCTGATCTTCGCGCCACCGAAGGGCGGCAAGTCCCGCGAGGTTCCGTTGCCGGACTCGGTAGCGGGCAGGCTGAGACAACACGCGCAGGACTGCCTGCCGGTCGCGGTGACCCTGCCGTGGGCGACCCTGACCGGTGAGCCGCGAACTGTAGAGCTGTACCTGACGACACCCACCGGCCTGGCGCTGTCCCGCTCGATGTTCAACTCCGGTTTCTGG
Source organism: Micromonospora yangpuensis (assembly GCF_900091615.1). NCBI lineage: Bacteria > Bacillati > Actinomycetota > Actinomycetes > Micromonosporales > Micromonosporaceae > Micromonospora > Micromonospora yangpuensis. Next base: position 5,837,430 of record NZ_FMIA01000002.1, read on the forward strand.
AAGCCCGCAATCCGTGCGACCGGCATCCTGGACGACCGACACAACGGGATGCACGTCCTGCGGCACACCTACGCCTCGGTCCTCCTGGACGCCGGGGAGAGCATCAAGGCTCTATCGGCCTACCTGGGCCACGCGGACCCTGGCTTCACCCTCCCGGACCTACCACACCTGCTGCTGGCCAGCGAGGATCGCACCCGCCGCGCCATCGACAAGGCACTCGGTGAAGACCAGGGCAGCGATGATGCTCCGCAAGCCTCTGACGGCCTGGACACGGCATGATCATGGTCCAACGGCCCTGGTAGCGGCCTGCGAGGCAGGTCAGAGGCCATGTCGTAGCTATTTCCAGCGGAAGTGGACGAAGAGGCGGCCGAAGTTTTTCGAGTCCTTCTCCACCCGGTGGTAGAGCTGTTTGACGTCCTTCTGGTCGAGGAACCGCAGCACCCGCTTCTTGAGCTGGCCGGAGCCCTTGCCCGGGATGATCTCGACGAGGGTGGCCTTCTTCGCCACCGCCTCGTCCATGATTCCGCGCAGCGCCCGATCGATGTCCTGGCCCCGGTTGAAGATGTCGTGCAGATCCAGCTTGAGCTTCATACCCCGCCCACCGTCCGCTCAGCTCCGCCGCGTGGCGGACCGGTGAAACCGGCCCGCCACGACAGGCGGCGTTCAGCCGCCCTGACGACCCATGGTAGGGCCGTTGACCCGGGACTCGACCCGGCGCAGGGCGGTGAGGTAGTCGTCGTTGGTGCCGTGCATGGCAGCCGCGATGCGCAGGTGCCGCAGGGCGTCCGCCGGCCGGTTCAGCCGCTCCAGGGTACGGCCCAGCACGTGGTGGGCGTAGTGGTCGGCGGGGTCCCGGTCGACCATCTCCCGCAACTGCTCCTCGGCCCGGCTGAGCTGGGCGGACTGGAAGTACGCCCGGGCCAGCAGCTGCCGTACGGAGGAGTTGTCCGGCTCGGCCGCGACGATCGGCTCCAGCAGCCGGGCCGCCCCGGTCGCGTCACCGGCCTCGAAGAACACGGTCGCCCGCCGGTACTCGGCCAGAAAGTCCATCCGACCCACCTCCTGGTGTCCAGGTCGCCACTTCACCGACGCTGGCACAACATCGCCCCGACCGCGAGTGTTCCCGCAAGGGAACTTGCCGGGTCAGGAGGTCGGGTCGTACCGGTCGGCGGCCAGGCCCCAGGCGCGGACCCCGCCGACGATGCCGGCGGTGTTCGGTACCACCACCACGTCGTCGCCCATCCGGGCCAGTTGCTCGGGGCGGATCAGCCGGGAGTTGCCGCCGCCCAGGTAGAGCCGGTCCCAGCGGAACACCGGCCGCAGCCCCTCCACCACCTGCCGGATCCGGCGGGACCAGAAGGCGTCGCCGAGGCGGCGGCGTTCCGGCTCGCCGACGTACGTGTCGTAGGTGGTGCCCCAGCGCACCGGGGCGTGGGACAGCTCCAGGTGCGGGGCGAGCACCCCGCCGTCGAAGAGCGCGCTGCCCAGCCCGGTACCGAGGGTCAGGACCAGCTCACAGCCGGTGCCCGCGACCACCCCGGCGCCGTGCACCTCGGCGTCGTTGAGCACCAGCACGGGTACGCCGAACGCCTCGGCGAGCGCCGACCGGGCGTCGTACCCGGACCACTCGGCGAAGAGCGTCGGATCGGTCCGGGAGCGGGGACCGGAGCGGGTCACGTAGTGCGGGGTGGCCACCACCACGCCGTGCCGGATCATGCCGGGCATCCCGACGGTCACCCGGTCCGCCGTGGGCAGCCGGGCACCCAGCTCGGTCAGGGTCCGCACGAAGAGTTCCGGCGGCAGCGGGTACGGGGTGGGCACCCGCAACGGCCGGGCCCGCATCGTCCCCGCGCCGTCGAGCACCGAGGCCTTGATCCCGCCGCCCCCGCAGTCGATCGCCAGTGTGGTCACCACTCCGGTGAGTCTGCCTCGTGTCCGGTGGACACCGACGACCGGTGGCCGAAACCCGCTGGCGTCGGCCGCTAGGCTCGGGATTCTGATGAGTGCCACGATGATCGTCAAGGACCTCGCCGCCGGGCACGGTGACCGGCCGCTCTTCGCCGAGTTGGAGCTGGTGGTCGCCCCCGGTGACGTGGTCGGCCTGGTCGGGGCGAACGGCGCCGGCAAGTCGACGCTGCTGCGTACCCTGGCGGGGTTGGCCCCGGTGGAGGTCGGCAGCGTCGCGTTGAGCCCGCCCACCGCGACCGTCGGGCACCTGCCGCAGGAGCCGGAGCGACGGCCCGGCGAGACGGTACGCGACTTCCTGGCCCGCCGGACCGGGGTGAGCGCCGCGCAGGCCGCGCTGGACGCCGCGACGGAGGCGCTGACCGTCGGCGCGGCCGGCGCCGACGACGGGTACTCGGCGGCGTTGGAGCGGTGGCTCGCCCTCGGCGGCGCGGACCTGGCCGAGCGGGCCGAGCAGGTGAGCGCGGACCTGGGTCTCACCGTCGACCTGGACCATCCGATGACCGGGCTCTCCGGCGGGCAGGCGGCCCGCGCCGGGCTCGCGTCGCTGCTGCTCAGCCGGTACGACATCTTCCTGCTCGACGAGCCGACGAACGACCTGGACCTGGCCGGACTGGCCCGGCTGGAGGAGTTCGTCACCGGGCTGCGGGCGGGCACCGTGCTGGTCAGCCACGACCGGGAGTTCCTCACCCGGACGGTGACCCAGGTGCTGGAGCTGGACCTCGCCCAGCAGCAGATCCGGCACTACGGCGGCGGTTACGCGGCGTACCTGCAGGAGCGGGAGGTGGCCCGCCGGCACGCCCGCGCCGAGTACGACGAGTACGCCGACACCCGGGCCGCGTTGCAGGCCCGCGCCCGCACCCAACGGGCCTGGATGGAGAAGGGCGTGAAGAACGCCCGGCGCAAGGCCACCGACAACGACAAGATCGGCCGCAAGTTCCGCGCCGAGGCGACCGAGAAGCAGGCGGCGAAGGCGAAGCAGACCGAACGGCTGATCGAGCGGCTGGAGGTGGTCGAGGAGCCGCGCAAGGAGTGGGAGCTGCGGATGGAGATCGCCGCCGCACCCCGCGCCGGCGCGGTCGTGGCCACCTGCCGGGGCGCGGTGGTACGCCGGGGCGACTTCACCCTCGGGCCGGTGGACCTGCAGATCGACTGGGCCGACCGGGTGGCGGTGACCGGGGCCAACGGGTCCGGCAAGTCCACCCTGCTCGGCGCGCTGCTGGGGCGGCTGCCGCTGGACGCCGGACACACCGCGCTCGGCCCCGGGGTGGTCGTCGGCGAGGTCGACCAGGCCCGGTTGCTCTTCCTCGGCGACCAGCCCCTACTGGAGGCCTTCCGGCTGGCCGTACCGGACCTGTCACCGGCGGACGCACGGACCCTGCTTGCCAAGTTCGGCCTGCGGGCCGGACACGTGCTGCGTCCGGCGGCCACCCTCTCCCCCGGCGAGCGGACCCGGGCGGCGCTGGCGTTGTTGCAGGGGCGTGGGGTGAACCTGCTGGTGCTGGACGAGCCGACCAACCACCTGGACCTGCCGGCGATCGAGCAGCTGGAGACGGCGCTGGCCAGCTACCCGGGCACGCTGCTGCTGGTCACCCACGACCGCCGGATGCTCGACGCGGTGCACACCACCCGCCGCCTGCACGTCGACGCAGGCCGAGTCACCGAACTGGTGTAAGGAAGGGCCCCTTGTTAACGCTTTCGGTAGAGAAGGGTTCCCCGCTCACCGCAGCCCGTTAACAAGGGGCCCTTCCTTGCAATGGGGGGAAAGTGGGTTGAGGGGGGCATGTCGGGCGGGTTACCGGGTATAGGGCCGGCCGGAGGTGGCCATGGTCGCGCTGTCGCAGAGTCCGCCCTCGGCCGAGCGGCTGCGGGCGGTCGACGGGTTCCTCGCCGAGGCGTGGGTGGAGCAGGTGGCGTACGACGCCCGGCTGCGTGACCTCGGGGTCCAGGTGCGCTTCGACCGGGGGGTGGCGCACCTGACCGGCGAGGCGGTCGACGCCGGGCAGCTGCGGCTGGTGCGGGAGCTGGTGGGCCGGCTCGCCGGGGTGTACGGGGTCTGGGGGCGGGTCGGGGTGGCCGGGCGGGCGCCGGTCGTGGTGGACCTGGGCTGCGGCGGCACCAAGCAGTACCCGGGCAACCTCGGGTTGGACATCTTCCCCGCGCCCGGGGTGGACGCGGTCGCCGACCTGTCCGGGTCGTTGCCGCTGGCCGACGACTCGGTGGACGTGCTCTTCGCGGTGCACATCCTGGAGCACCTGATCGACTTCCTGCCGCTGGTGGACGAGTGTCACCGGGTGCTGCGGCCCGGCGGCGTCCTGCATGTGATGAGCCCCTGGTGGGGGCATGTGAACGCGGTCGCCGACCCGACCCACGTCCGGCTGCTGGACGTACAGACAATCAAGGGGATCTGTCTGCAACGGCCGCCGGGCAGCCCGCGCTGGTACCCGCTGCACGCCGGCTGCGACGGGGCCAGCATCTTCGCCGATCTCACCCCGCTGGCCCCGGACGCCGACCCACCCTCCCCCACCCACCTGGCCCGCTTCTTCTCCTGAACAACGACCGATGCACGCGGAACAGCGACCGAGCCTCCCGAGCAGCGACCGACCCTCGCTGAACGAGGACAAACCAGCGTCACCAGCCACTGGGACGCAACGACGAACATCTCTCTCGGCGCGGTACAACATCCGGACGGGATGACCACGCAGCGGCGAGAGAGGTGGTACGCGGTGCGGAACGCCCAGCTGCGGAACAGCGACCGAGCCTCCCGAGCAGCGACCGACCCTCGCTGAACGAGGACAAACCAGCGTCACCAGCCACTGGGACGCAACGACGAACATCTCTCTCGGCGCGGTACAACATCCGGACGGGATGACCACGCAGCGGCGAGAGAGGTGGTACGCGGTGCGGAACGCGCAGCTCACGATCGACCCGGCCTTCGCGGTGGGGCCGGCCGACCGCCGGCTCTTCGGCTCCTTCGTCGAACACCTGGGCCGCTGCGTGTACGGCGGGATCCACGAGCCGGGCCACCCCCGCGCCGACGCCCGGGGGCTGCGCGGTGACGTGCTGGAGCTGACCCGGGAGTTGGGTGTCTCGGTGGTCCGCTACCCGGGCGGCAACTTCGTCTCCGGCTACCGCTGGGAGGACGGCGTCGGTCCGGTAGCCGACCGGCCGCGCCGGCTCGACCTGGCCTGGAAGACCGTCGAGACCAACGCCTTCGGCCTGGATGAGTTCATGAGCTGGGCGGCGACCGCCGAGGTGGAGCCGATGATGGCGGTCAACCTCGGCACCCGGGGGGTGCAGGAGGCCTGCGACCTGCTGGAGTACGCCAACCATCCCGGGGGCACCGAGTTGTCGGACCGACGTCGCCGGCACGGCGCCGAGCAGCCGTACGGGATCCGGCTCTGGTGCCTCGGCAACGAGTTGGACGGTCCCTGGCAGGTCGGCCACAAGACCGCCGACGAGTACGGCCGGCTCGCCGCCGAGACCGCCCGCGCGATGAAGCTGATCGACCCGTCGATCAGCCTGGTGGCCTGCGGCAGCTCCGGCCGGGGAATGCCCACCTTCGCCGCGTGGGAGGCGACCGTGCTGGAGCACACGTACGAGCACGTGGACTACATCTCCGCGCACACCTACTACGATCCGTCCGACGGTGACCGGGCCAGCCTGCTGGCCTCGGCCGTGGACATGGACGCCTTCATCACCGAGGTGGTCGCCACCGCCGACCACGTGGCGGCCCGGCAGCGGCAGACCCGCAAGCTCAAGATCTCCTTCGACGAGTGGAACGTCTGGTACCAGTCCCGGGTCCAGGCCGACCTGGACCGGCGCGGCTGGGTGGAGGCGCCGGCGTTGATCGAGGACGACTACACCGCGGTCGACGCGGTGGTCGTCGGCGACCTGCTGATCACCCTGCTCCGGCACGCCGACCGGGTCGGGGTGGCCTGCCAGGCGCAACTGGCCAACGTGATCGCCCCGATCCGGACCCGTACCGGTGGGCCGGCCTGGCGGCAGAGCATCTTCCACCCGTTCGCGTTGACCGCCCGGTACGCCCGGGGCACGGTGTTGCGCACCGAGCCGGTCGGCCCGACGTACGCCACGAAGCGGTACGGCGACGTGCCGGTGCTGGACACCGTCGCGGTACGGCACGACGAGACCGGCGAGCTGGCGGTCTTCGCGGTCAACCGGGACGAGACCGACCTGCGCCTCGACGTCGACCTGCGGGGCCTACCGGCACTGGCCGGCACCGCCCACACGGCGATGACCGCGCGGGACGATCCGGCGGCGGTCAACACCGAGGCCGAGCCCGACCGGGTGGTGCCCCGCGACCTGCCCGTACCGAAGGCGGACGGCGGCCGGTGCACCGTACGCCTGCCCGCGCTCTCCTGGAACCTCCTGCGCTTCACCCCACCTGAGGGGTAAGGAAGGGCCCCCTCTTAACGCCTACGGTAGAGAGGGGTTCCCTTCTCACCGCCCGCCCCGGCCGGGCCGGGCCGGGGCGGGGCGGGGCGGGCCGGAGCGGGTGCCCCGGCCCGGGCGGAGTCAGTGCTCCTGTCGGGCGAGTCGGTTGCGGCGTCGGCCGTACCCGACGTAAATGAGCCCGCCGAGCAGCAGCCAGGCCAGGAAGCGCAACCAGGTCTCCACGGAGAGGTTCAGCATCAGGTAGACGCAGGCCAGCGCGGAGACGATCGGCAGCACCGGGGAGAACGGCACCCGGAACGGACGCTTGAGGTCGGGGCGGCTGCGGCGGACCAGCGGCACCGCGATCGAGACGATCACGAAGGCGAAGAGCGCGCCGATGCTCACCAGGTCGGCCAGGGCCGACAGGGGCAGGAAGCCGGCGAGCACCGCCACCAGCACCGTCATCGCGATGGTCACCCGGTACGGGGTGCCCCAGCGGGGGTGGATCGCGCCGATCCCCGTCGGGATCAGGCCGTCCCGGGCGATGGCGTAGCCGATCCGCCCCATCGCCACCAGTTGGACCAGGATCACGCTGGTCAGCCCGGAGACCGCGGCGATCGACACGAGCACCGCGGCCCAGCCCGCGCCGACCGCGTTGAAGGCCGCCGCGATCGGCGCTCCCCGGTCGATCTCGGTGTACGGCACCATGCCGACGATCACGAAGGAGACGCCGATGTAGAGCACGGCGGAGACGGCCAGCGTGCCGAGCACCCCGAGCGGCAGGTCCCGGCCGGGCCGCCGGGTCTCCTCGCCCAGGTTCGCCACCGCCTCGAAACCGGTGTACGCGAAGAAGACCACCGCCGCCGCGCTGAGCACCCCGGCGATGCCGAAGACCGACGGCTCCAGTCCGAAGAGCACCTGGGTCAGTGGTTGGGTCAGGCCGGACTCGCCCCCGGGCGGTGCCTCGGCCGGCGGGACGAACGGGGTGAGGTTGGCGGCGGAGATGAAGAACAGCCCGGCGACCACGACGAAGATGCAGATGGCGACCTTCACCACGACCAGCACGTTGGTGATCCGGGCGGACTGCTGGATGCCGATGGTGGCCACCACGCCGAGCAGCAGCACGATGGCGATCGCGCCGACGTTGACCACGCTGCCCTCTTCACCGAACCAGGCGGTCGGCAGGCCGAACAGTTCGGCAAGGTACCCGGACCAGCCCCGGGCGACCACCGCCGCGCCGAGGGCGAACTCCAGCAGCAGGTCCCACCCGATGATCCAGGCGACCACCTCGCCCATGGTGGCGTACGCGTAGGTGTAGGCGCTGCCGGCGGTCGGCACGCTGGCGGCCAGCTCGGCGTAGCAGAGCGCGGCCAGCAGGGCGACCACCCCGGCGACGGCGAACGAGACGATCACCGCCGGTCCGGCGGAGTCGCGCGCCTCCAGGCCGGTCAGCGTGAAGATGCCGGTGCCGATGACGATCCCGACCCCGAACCCCATCAGGTCGAACGGCCCGAGTCGGCGGCGTAGCCTCCGGTTGTCGTCGCCCTCGGCGGAACTCTGGGCGATCACGTCCTTGATCGGTTTGGTGCGCAGCACGGACACCGCGAACACCCACCCTCCCCACCGTGGCCACCCCCGTGGTGGCCGGTGACCGGCGTTGCTACCCAGCCGCCCGGTCCACCAATCACCACTGTCGATATCGATGCCGACGGGACCGGACGCGCCACGACGAAACGTCGCTTTCCGCGCATGTCACCAAGTTCTTTCCCGGCGGAAGATCCATGGCAGGCGATGCAACAACCTGGTCATCATCCGGTGACCCGCCGGTAACACCACACCCCCGCCGCCCTCGGGAGGTTCCCATGTCCCGCCGCCTCGCCACCCGCCTCGCCGCCGCCACCCTGGCCGTGCTGGGTGCGGTCGCCGTCGCCTCGCCCGCAGCCGCCGCCGTCACGCCCCAGCAGAAGCTGACCGTGCTGTCCAGCTGGACCCAGACCAGCGCCACCAGCTACGGAAACTGGAACTCCGCCCGCCTCAACCAGGCCGCCTGGGCGGGCTACTCCTTCAACTGGACGACCGACTACTGCTCGTCCAGTCCGGACAACCCGCTCGGGTTCAAGTTCGACCTCTCCTGCTACCGGCACGACTTCGGCTACCGCAACTACAAGGCCGTCGGCCAGTTCCCCGCCAACAAGGCCCGCCTGGACAGCGCCTTCTACGAGGACATGAAGCGCTCCTGCGGCACGTACAACTCGGTGGTCCGGCCGGCCTGCCTCAGCCTGGCCTGGACCTACTACGAGGCGGTCCGGATCTTCGGCTCGGTCGCCGCGGTGCAACAGTCCGACCTCGACCGCGCCGCGCGGATGAAGGCCGACGCCGAACGGAAGGCCGCCGCCGAGCGACAGGCCGCCGCCGAACGGAAGGCCGCCGCCGAGCGACAGGCCGCCCCGCGCGGCTGAGGCGCACCCCGGGGCCGGCCGTCCCGCCGGCCCCGGGCCGTCGAACCCGGGCCCGTCCGCGCCACACCCGCCGGCGCCGGCCCGCCGACCCCAACCAGCGGTACGACGGGCAGGCTCAGGGCAGGACCGGCGGCGCGGTCTCGGTGTCGAAGCGCAGCGAGTCGGCGGCCAGGTCGGGATGCTCCACCCGCAGCGCCAGCTCCGCCGCCTCCTCCAGGCTCAGCTCGCTGCCCTCGGTGTAGGTGGCGTCGAAGACCGTCTCACCGAGCAGCGCCCGGACCTCCGCCTGCCGGGCCGTCCAGTACTCGTCGTGGATGCCGGGGGTGGAACGCAGACTCGCCCGGGTCGCGTGCGCCGCACCGAAGAACCGGGCCGCGAGGTGCGGTTCACCACCGGCCGCGCAGCGTACGGCGATCGCGTCCAGGGTGTCGCAGGCCCGGCCGTGGAAGCCGTGACTGATCCGGGAGCGCAGCGCCACCAGCAGGTGCTCGTGCGCGGCCACCAGGTCGCCCCGGGCCAGCGCCACCATGCCGAGCAGCATGTCGACCGACCGGCGGCCCCGCTCCACCGGCCGACCCGCCTCGATCGGGCGGGCCGCCCCCAACAGCTCGGCCGCCTCGTCCAGGGCACCACGCCGCCAGAGCAGCTCGGCCAGGCTGAAGACGGCGAAGAGCGCGTCGGCGACCACCGCCTGCTCGTGTGCCCAGTCGATGACCTCCCGGCAGACCCGTTCCGCCTCGTCGAACTGCCCCATGTCGATCAGCGGCGCGGCCCGACCGGCCAGTACCCGGGCCAGCAGGCCCGCGTCGCCGGCCTGCCGGGCCGCCGCCTCGGCGCGCTGCGAGAAGCGCAGCTCCTCGGCGACCTCACCGTCCGCACCGGCATGCAGCGAGTGCATGTGGTACGCCGCCGCCAGCTCGGCCTCCGGAATCTCCTCCCCCGTCTCGGCGATCCGCCCGTAGAGCCGGAACAGCCACAGTCGACCCTCCCGGGCCAGGCCCCGTTCCCGCCACCACTGGTCCAGCCCGCCGGCCAGCCGCAACCCGGCCCAGGCGCTGCCGCCGGTGGCACACCAGCGCAGCGCGGCCCGCAGCTCACCGGCCAACGGGTCCAGGGAGCACAGCGACAGGGTGACCGGTAGCCCGTCCGGGCCGAGGTGGGCCCGTTCCAGGGCATGCGTCGACCAGGCGACGTGCCGTTCCCGGGCGGTCCGCTCCTCACCGGCCTGGGCCAGCCGGCGGGCCGCGTACGCCCGGATCGGATCGAGCATCCGGTACGTGCTGCCGGCGGCCCGGGGCTCGGCCAGGATCATCGACTTGTCGACCAGCACGGAGAGCGGGTCGAGCGGATCGTCGTTCAGCAGCCACTGCATGGTGGGCAGGTCGACCGGCCCGGCGAAGACCGACAGCCAGCGCAGCAACCGGGCGGCCCGTGGCCCCAGGGTCCGGTACGACCAGGTGACCGTGGCCTGCATGGTGACGTGCCGTTCGGCGGCGGACCGGCGGACCGCCCGACTGGCGGCGGTGGCCGGGACACCGCCGGCTGCGGCGGCCACCAGGTCGACGGTGTCCTGCTGGTTGCCGGTCCAGTCCCGCCCGTGAGGGCCCGGATCCGGGTCCTCACGGCCGGCGTCCAACGTGCTGAGCACGTCGTCGAGACGCTCGGCGAGCTGACCGGCGGAGAGCACCCGCAGCCGGGCCGCGGCCAGCTCTATGGCCAGCGGCAGACCGTCCAGCCGCTGCACCACCCGCCGCAGGTCGGCCGTTTCCGCCGGGTCCGGCTGCCGACCCCCCCGGGCGGCCATCGTCCGGTCCAGCAGCAACGCCACCGCGTCGCTCTGCGCGCCGTCGGGCCTCGGATCCACCGACAGCGGCGGGATCCGCCACACCACCTCGCCGGGCAGGCCGAAGGATTCCCGGCTGGTGGCCAGCACCCGTACCCCGCCGCTGCCGGCCAGCAGCCGGGAGATCACCTCGGCCGAGGCGGCGGGCTGGGCGTCGCAGGTGTCCAACACGACCAGCATGCGGCGGGCTGCAGCGTACTCGACAAGGGTGTCCACCATCGGCCGGCCCGGCTCGGGACGCAGGCCGAGCACGGCGGCGACCGCGAAGGCCACCAGGCCCGGGTCGGTCACCGTGGCGATGTCGACGAACCAGACCCCGTCCGGGTACGCCTCGACCATCCCGGAGGCCAGCTCCACCGCGAGCCGGGTCTTGCCGGCGCCCCCCGCCCCCAGCACGGTGACCAGGCGGTGCCGCTGCATGAGCCGGAACAGGTCGGCCCGTTCGGTCTCCCGGCCGACGAACGAGGTGACCTGGGTGGGCAGGTTGTGCGTCACCGTGTCGGCGGTACGCGGACGGGGGAACTGCCGCTCCAGACCGGGGGCCACCAGCTGGAACAGCCGCTCCGGGTCGTCGAAGCCGCGCAGCCGGTGCAGGCCGAGGTCGATCAGGGACGCCCCGGCCGGCAACGGGTCGGCGTGCCGGGCGGTCGCCGCCGAGCAGAGCACCTGTCCACCGTGGGCGGCGGCGGCGACCCGGGCGGCCCGGTGCACCTCCGGGCTGGCGTACTCGCCGTCGCCGGGCTCGGCGTACCCGGTGTGCAGCCCCATCCGCACCTTCGGGGCGGAGTCCGGAGTGGGCCACTCGTGCCCGGCCAACGCGAGCTGCGCGGTCAGGCACGCGGTCAGCGCGGCGGTCGCGTCCGGGAACGCGATGAAGAACGAGTCGCCCTCGGTGAGCAGCTCCGCCCCGTCGGTGGCGGCGAGCGTGTCACGCAGCAGTCGGCGGTGCTCACGCAGCACCGGGCGGTAACCCGGCCCGAGCATCTGGGCCAACCGGGTCGACCCCTCGATGTCGGTGAACACGAAGGTCACCAGCCCGCTCGGGAGGTCGATCGGTGGCGACATGCGTGGAACCTCCGCACCTCACGTCGGTGTCGTGCTCTCCGGGGTCACCGGTATCCGTCGGCTCGACGGTTACCGGTTCAGACCCAAAGGTGCCACTCGGCCTGCTTCCGGGCAAGGTCAGCAGGCCGACAACTGACCACTGGGGACAGTGGAGATCAGCAACCGCACCCGCCGCCGCAGCATCCACCCCCGCCCGCGGCGGGCGCGGAACCGGTCGGGCCGACTCCGCCCCGACCGGTCACCGCGACCGCAGAGAGCAGCTTGACCGTGTCGTCGTGCCCGGCTGGGCAGGCCGCCGGTGCGGCTGCCTGCGCCATCGGGCGGTTGACCTCGAAGGTGTCGCCGCACGCGCGGCAGCGGAACTCGTACCGGGGCATGACACCCAGGGTACGACCGCACCTGACTATCGCTGCGACATGGGTGATACTCGACGGGTGGCGGACGGTGAGGAAGATTCGACGACCCGGCCCCTGCGTGCGGCCGTACCCTCGGCCGAGCCCGGGGCCCAGGCCCCGGAGCCGGCGTCGACGCGGGTGCCCCGCCCCCGACGCCCGTGGCTCGACAAGCTGTGGCACGAGCGTCGCTCCACCGCCCCAGGCTCCGACCCCGGCCCGACGGTGAAACCCGAGCCGACCTCGACCACCGCACCCGCCCCGCTCACCACGAAGGCCGACACCACGAAGGTCGACAGCCCGAAGGTCGACAGCCCGAAGGTCGACAGCGCGCCGGTGGCCACCGGGACCGACATCGCGCCGACCGGAAGCACGTCGCCCACCACCACGGCCGGCGACGCCAAGGCCAGCGACCACGCGGCGGCACGCAACACCAAGGCCGGTGACGCCAAGACGAGCGACGCTGAGACCGGCGACGCCAAGACCGGCGACGCTGGGGGTACGAAAGCCGGGGACGCTGCGGCCGGTGGGGATGCGCCGGTGGCCGGGGCGGTCGGGGCCGTACCGCCGGTGGTGAAGCCCGGGGACCCACCGGCCGGTGCCGCCGGCGCAACGCCGAAGGGCGGCCGACGGCGGCGGATGCAGTTCGCCCACGCGATGCGGGTGCCGCCACGTCAGGCGGCGGTCACCGCGGCCCGCGCCACCCGGGAGTGGTCGCAGCGGCCCAGCGGTCGGCTCACCCTGCCCGGGGTGTTCCTGCTCGCGCTGGTCGGTGCGACGGCTGCGGCCGGCGCGCTGCTGGTGCCGGCCGCGACCCGGGACGCCCGGCCGGTGGCCGCCGACGTCTCCGTCGACCCGACCGGCGAATGGCCGGGACTGCCCGGTGCCACCGCGGTACCGACCGCACCCGGCGGTACGCCTCTGCCCGGCCTGCCCGGCGCCACCGCCGGTCCCGGCCTGCCCGGCGCCGGTCCGGGCCTGCCCGGGGTGACCCCGGGCCCCGACGGGGTGCTGCCGTCGGGACCGGCTGCCGGTCCGGTGGCCACCGGACGTCCCGCCGACGCGCTCACCGCCTGGGCCCAGACCACCGGCGCGAAGGTGGGCATCTCACCGGTGGCCATGCAGGCGTACGGCTACGCCGAGCTGGTCCTCGCCGAGACCGAACGCGGCTGCGGGCTGAGCTGGACCACGCTGGCGGCGATCGGGTTCGTCGAGTCCCGACACGGGCAGGCCAACGGGGCGACCCTGAAGTCCAACGGCCGGGCCGAGGACCCGGTGATCATCGGCCTGCCGCTGGACGGCAACGGTGGCCGGATGCGGATCGCCGACACCGACCAGGGCCAACTCGACGGGGACACCACCTACGACCGGGCCGTCGGTCCGATGCAGTTCATCCCGACGACCTGGGAGGAGATCGGGGCGGACGCCGACAACGACGGGGTCAAGGATCCGCACAACCTGCACGACGCGGCGCTCGCCGCCGGCCGCTACCTCTGCAAGGGTGGCCGGAACCTGACGATCCCCGGTGACTGGTGGGAAGCGATCCTGTCCTACAACGACGTCCGCCGGTACGCTCAGGACGTCTTCGACACGGCGAACCGGTACGGACAGGCCAGCCGCACCTGACGTGCGTTCCGGTGTACTTTGGCGGACCGGAGGCTTCCGTCAGCCACCCGATGCCGGCAAGCTGTAGGCGTGATGGTGCGCGAGTGGGATCCCAGGTCCGCGTCCTCCGCCGAGATCGCGTCGCTGCTGGACACCCTGAACGCGGTCCTGGCGACCGACCTGCCGCAGGACCCGGCCTGGTCGGGGGCGTCCATGCGGGAGTATCTCGCCGAGGTGATGCCGGGCGAGCGGCGGATCTCCTGGATGGTCCAACCCGAGTCGAGCGACGAGGGACCGCCCGGTGCGGTCCTGGGGCACGTCCACGTGCTGCTCCTCGGCGACATCGGGGTGCTGGAGCTGCTGGTCCATCCGTCGGTACGCCGCACCGGGCTGGGCCGCCGGTTGGTCCGGCTGGCCGCCCACCGGGTCTATCAGGAGGGTTTCCAGTCGATCGGGGTCGAGGTGGCCGGCGACACCCCGGCGATCGGTTTCTACACCTCGCTCGGCTTCAGCCGGGACTACGTCGAGACCCGCAGCGTGCTCGAACTCTCCGGGGTGGACTGGCCGGCGCTGGCCGACATGGCCACCGGCGTCGGGACGGGTTACCAGCTCCAGTTCCACCCGGGCGGGCCGCCGGACGAGCTGATCGAGGCGTACGCCAAGGCCAAGGCCGAGGCACGCGACGTCGAGGATGGTGAGCTGCGGCCCAGCTCGTACGATCCGCAGCGGCTCCGGGACAGCCTGGACTGCCTGCACCGGCGCGGGATGCAGCCGTACATCGTGCTGGCCCTGCACGAGCGGACCGGTGAGGTGGCGGGGCTGACCGAGGTGGTGGTGCCGGCGCAGCATCCCACCCGGGCCGACCAGTACGACACGATCGTGGCGCTGGAGCACCGGGGCCACGGCATCGACCGGGCGATCAAGGCGCGGATGCTGCTCGAACTCCGCTCGGCCGAGCCGCAACTGACCGAGGTGCAGACCTGGAACGCCCAGGCCAACGAGGCGATGTTGAAGGTCAACGCCGAGCTGGGCTACCAGCCCGACCGGGAGTGGTGCGAGTACGGCGCGGACGTGGGGGCCCTGGTGCACCGCCTGGACGCCCGGGGCTGACCCGGCGGCCCGGGGCGCGGCTGACCCGGGTCGACCCGGCGGCCCGGGGCTGACCTGCCGGCCCGGGGCGTGGGCGGCCCCGGGAGCACCGGCGGCGCGCCGGGGGTCAGTAACGCTCGCGGAGCAGCCGGGCGGCCTCGGTGGCCCAGTAGGTGAGGATGACGCCCGCACCGGCCCGCCGGATCGAGGTGAGCGTCTCCAGGATCACCCGTTCCCGGTCGATCCAGCCGTTCGCGGCGGCGGCCTCGACCATCGCGTACTCGCCGGAGACCTGGTAGGCGGCGACCGGGACGTCCACCGCGGCCCGGACCGCGGCGACCACGTCCAGGTAGGGCAGGGCCGGCTTGACCATGACCAGGTCGGCGCCCTCGGCGACGTCCAGCGCCACCTCGCGCAGCGACTCCCGCAGGTTCGCCGGGTCCTGCTGGTAGGTGCGCCGGTCGCCCTCCAGCGCCGACTCCACCGCGTCCCGGAACGGACCGAAGAACGCCGAGGCGTACTTGGCGGCGTAGGCCAGCACCGCGACGTCGGCGTGCCCGGCCGCGTCGAGCGCCCGGCGGACCACCCCGACCTGGCCGTCCATCATCCCGGACGGGCCGACCACGCCGACCCCGGCGGCGGCCTGGGCGACCGCCATCTCCGCGTAGGCGGCCAGGGTGGCGTCGTTGTCGACGTCACCGTCCGGGCCGAGCAGGCCGCAGTGCCCGTGCGAGGTGAACTCGTCCAGGCAGAGGTCGCTCATCACCACGGTCGCGTCACCGACCTCGGCGACCACGTCCCGGATGGCCACGTTCAGGATGCCCGCCGGGTCGATGCCGCCCGAGCCGGTGGCGTCCCGCTCGGCCGGCACCCCGAAGAGCATGATCCCGCCGACCCCGGCCTGGACCGCCTCGACGGCGGCCTTGCGCAGCGAGTCCCGGGAGTGCTGGAACACCCCCGGCAGCGAGGCGACCGGCCGTGGCTCGGCCAGCCCCTCCCGGACGAACATCGGCAGCACCAGCTCGGCCGGGGCCACCCGGGTCTCGGAGACCAGCCGGCGCACCGCCGGGGTGCGGCGCAGCCGGCGGGGCCGGATCTCGGGGTACGGCATGCGGACCTCCGTGAACGACTAGCGGAACCTGAGGGCTGGAGCCTGAAGGCTGGTGGAACCTGAGGGCTAGCGGAACCTGAGCGCGGTGGGGCCCTGCACCTTGGAGCCGCGACGCTGCTTGGCCGGCATGGCGGCCAGCTTCTCGCGCAACTCCACGGCGTAGGCGGCGAGCGCCTCCACCAGGTCGGGGACCGAGGCGTGCGGCGGCTGCACGTCGACCCGCAGGCCGAACTCGGTGGCGGTCTCCGCCGTCTTGGGCCCGATGACAGCGACCACGGTACGCGCGTGCGGCTTGCCGGCGATACCCACCAGGTTGCGCACGGTGGAGGACGAGGTGAAGAGCACCGCGTCGAAGCCACCCGACTTGATCGCGTCGCGGATCTCGGCCGGCGGCGGCGCGGCCCGCACCGTCCGGTACGCGGTCACGTCGTCGACCTCCCAGCCCCGCTCGGTGAGGCCGGCGGCCAGCGTCTCGGTGGCGATGTCGGCGCGCGGCAGCAGCACCCGGCCGACCGGGTCGAGGATCTCGTCGTGCGGGGAGAACTCGGCAAGCAGCCCCTCGGAGGACTGCTCACCGGCCGGGACCAGCTCGGGCTGGATGCCGAAGGCGCGGACCGCCTCGGCGGTGGCGTCCCCGATACAGGCGATCTTGACGCCGCCGAAGTGCCGGGCGTCCAGACCGTGCTCGGCGAACTTCTCCCAGACCGCCCGCACCGCGTTGACCGAGGTGAAGATGACCCAGGCGTACCTGCCGTCGACCAGACCCTTGACCGCCCGCTCCATCTGCGCCGGGGTCCGCGGCGGCTCCACCGCGATGGTCGGCACCTCGCACGGGATCGCCCCGTACGCGCGCAGCCGGGCACTCATCACCCCGGCCTGCTCCTTGGTCCGGGGGACCAGCACCTTCCAGCCGTACAGCGGGCGGTTCTCCCACCAGCTCAGCTTGTCCCGCTGGCCGACCCCCGCACCGAGGGTGAGCACCACCCGGCCGGTGAAGCCGAGCGCCGCGGCGACGAAGCTGTCCACCGTCGAGGCGGTGGTGTACTGGGTCTCCCCGGTGCCGTCGCCGGTCACCCCGACCGCGGTCGTCCCGTCGACCCCGGCGGCGAGCAGACCGTCGCGGATCGCGGCCAGGTCACCGGCGTCGACCGCCAGCGCCAGCGAGCCCCGGGACACCGCGGCGGCGAGCGCCTCGAAGTCCAGCGTGGCGACGTCGGAGACGTCGGCGGCGGTACGCACCCCGGGCAGCGGCACACCGGCGTAGGTGGCCACCCCCTCGGCCTGGCTGACCCCCGGCACCACCTCGAAGTGCGCGGCGGTACGCGCCACCGCCTGCACCTCCTTGACCACCGAGTCGTGCCCGAACGGGTCGCCGGCGACCAGGTGCACCGCGTTCAACCCGGAGCGGGCCGCCGAGATCAGCACCTTCGCCACGTCCCCCGGCACGCCCTCCGCCGGGCTGAACTGGGTGTCGGGCCGGGCCTGGGTCCGCACGGCGGTGAGCAGCGACTCGGGGACCCCCCGGTCGTACACCACCTGGTCGGCGTCGACCAGGGCGTCGAACGCCCGGCGGGTCAGCAGGCCCGGGTCGCCGGGTCCAGCCCCGACGAACGCGATACGGCCTGCGGGCTTACGGGTGCGGGTCATTCTGTGCTCCCAATGTGCTGGGTCCCCGGGGCGGCAGGTCCGTCCTGGCCGAGGATCGAGTCGGCACCGAGGTCGAGGAGTTCGGCGGCGAGGGCCTTGCCGATCTCCGCCGCCTCGGCGGGCGTACCGGTGCGGGACAGCCGGAGGTCTCGGGTGCCGTCCGGGCTGATCACCGCCCCGCGCAGGTAGATCTCCTCGCCCTGCTCGCCCTCGGCGAGCACGGCGTAGGCGGCGACCGGGGCGGAGCACCCGGCCTCCAGGGTGGCCAGCAACGCCCGTTCCGCGGTGACCGCGGCGCGCGACGGTGCGTGGTCGAGCACGGTGAGCAGCTCCACCAGTTCCGGGTCGTCGGCCCGGCACTCCACCGCCAGCGCGCCCTGGGCGGGCGCGGGCAGCATCAGCATCGGGTCGAGCGTCTCGGTGATCTCGTCGGCGCGGCCCAGTCGGGCCAGCCCGGCCCGGGCCAGCACCACCGCGTCGAGATCGGCCTGTGGGCCGAGCACCCGCCGCAGGCGGGTGTCGACGTTGCCCCGGATCGGGGTCACCTCCAGCTGCGCCCCGAGCGCGTGCAGCTGGGCGGCCCGACGCAGCGCGCCGGTGCCCACCCGGGCTCCGGCCGGCAGCTCGGCGAGAGTACGTCCGCCCGTGGCGACCAGCGCGTCGCGCGGGTCCTGCCGGGGCGGCACCGCCGCGATGTGCAGTCCGGCCGCGTCCGCGGTGGGCAGATCCTTGTAGGAGTGCACCGCGAAGTCGATGGTGTGCGCGGTGAGGGCGTCGCGCAGGGCGGAGACGAAGACACCGACGCCGAGCGAGGCCACCGGTGCGGTCGAGCGGTCCCCGGCGGTGACCACCTCGACCAGCTCGACCGCGCGCCCGGTGGCGGCGGTGAGGGCCTCGGCGACCTGCCCGGACTGGGCCATCGCCAACGCGCTGCCCCGGGTACCGAGGCGCAGCGGCCTGGTCATCGTTCACCTCCGAAGTGCGGGACGGTGTCGGTGGCGACCACGTCGGGGACGGGTTCGGTGTCGGCGTCGACCACGTCGGGGACGGTGCCGACCGGTGCGGTCTGCGGCACCTGAAGGTCGAACAGCTCGCGCAGCAGGGCCGTGTACTGGTCGCCGCCGGGCTCCGCGGCCAACTGCCGCACCCGCACGGTGGGCTGGTGCAGCAACCGCTGGACCACCCGGTGCACCGTACGCGCCACCTCGGCCCGCTGCTCGTCGCTGAGATCCGGTCGACGCTGCGCCAGCCGCCGCAGTTCCACGCTGACCACGTCGTCGGCCCGGCCCCGCAACGCGGCCACGGTGGGCGCCACGTCGGCACCGCGCAGCCAGGTGAGGAAGGCCTCGACCTCGGCGGCGACGATCCGCTGCACCGCGGCGGTGTCGTGGGCGGCCGGGCCGTCGGCCAGGACGGCGGCCATCCGGTCGATGTCGATCACTTCGACGCCGGCCAGCTCGGCGACGCCGGGCTCCACGTCCCGGGGAACGGCCAGGTCGAGCAGGACCAGTGGCCCCCGGGCCGGATCCCGGTCGGCCAGCGCCCGAGCGACCACGGCCCGGGTGAGGACCGGTTCGGTGGCCGCCGTGGCGGCCACTACGATGTCCACTGTGGAGAGCGCTGCGGTCAGGTCGGCGATCGGCGCCGCGTTAGCCCCGTACGACTCGGCCAGCCGGACGGCCCGGTCGGCCCCCCGGTTGGTCACCGTCAGCGGACCGGCGCCCAGGCGGGAGAGGGTCGCCACGCCGAGGGCACCCATCGCGCCGGCCCCGACCACCAGGGCCGGCCGGGCGGCGAGGTCGCCGTCGAGGTGCCCCGCGGCCAGCCCGAGCGCGGCGGTCACCACGCTCTGGCCGGCCCGGTCGATGCCGGTCTCGGCGTGCGCCCGCTTGCCCACCCGCAGCGCCTGCTGCATCAGCTCGTGCAGGAGCCGGCCGGCGGTCTCCGCCCCGCTGGCCCAGTGGTACGCGTCACGCAGCTGGCCGAGGATCTGCGCCTCGCCCACCACCATCGAGTCCAGGCCGGCGGCGACCCGGAAGACGTGCTCGACCGCGGCGGCGTCGAAGTGCACGTAGAGATGGTCGGCGAGCGCGGCGGGCAGGCAGCCGGCCTGCTCGGCGAGGACCGCGCAGATGTCGTCGAGGCCGCCGTGGAAGCCGGACACGGCGGCGTACACCTCCACCCGGTTGCAGGTGGAGACGAGCACCGCCTCGGCCACGAACGGCTGGGCGACCAGGCGGTCCAGGGTGCGGGTGAGGTCGGCGGGACCGACCGCTACCTGTTCCAGGACGGCGACCGGAGCGGTGCGGTAGGACGCACCGACGACAAGCAGTCTCACGTGCCGATCGCCTCCTGGGTGTCGGGGGCCGCGAGCCCGCCGGGCAGCGCGGTGAGGGTGGACCCGCCAGCGGCGGCCAGTCCGGTGCGGGACGCCTTACGGTGCTCGTGGAAGGACAGGATCTGCAACTCGATGGCGAGGTCGACCTTGCGCACGTCGACCCCCGCCGGCACCGAGAGTACGCACGGAGCGAAGTTGAGGATGCTCGTCACGCCGACGGCGACGAGCTGGTCGGCGACCGCCTGGGCGGCGGGGGCCGGGGTGGCGATCACCCCGATCGCGATGGCCTCCTCGGCGGCGATCCGGGGCAGCTCGTCGACGTGCCGGACGACCAGCCCGTTGATCTCCTCACCGACGCGTTGCGGGTCGGCGTCGAGCAGGGCGGCGATCCGGAAACCCCGGCTGACGAAGCCGTCGTACCCGGCCAGGGCGTGACCGAGATTACCCACCCCGACCAGGGCGACCCCGCGTCGCTGGGTGAGCCCGAGCACGTACTCGATCTGCTCGATCAGCAGCGCGACGTCGTAGCCGACGCCCCGGGTGCCGTACGAGCCGAGCTGGGAGAGATCCTTGCGGAGCTTGGCCGAGTTGACCCCGGCAGCCGCGGCGAGCCCTTCGCTGGAGACCGTCTCGTGTCCGCTTTCGGCGAGGTTGTGCAGGGCCCGGAGGTACTCGGGGAGTCGCGCGACCGTCGCTTCGGGTAGGTCCGGAAGCGACGGTACGACACCGGCGCGGCCGGACGCGCCAGGGTGACGATGCTGACTCATGAGACTCCGTGCGGTGCGATCCTCTGCCGGCTTTCGTCGCCGGCCGTTTCGGGACTCCCGCCTGCAACCGGTCTGGCCGGCTGTGCTAGCAGGGCGCGTCGGACCTCAAGAGTAGGCGCTTGTGAAGACGTGCACAAATCGCGATCTTGCTGATCGGCCACGGTCGAGCCGTCCGGACCCCATTCCACAAGATCGATCACACCGACCGTAGACCCCGGCGGACCGGCCCATGGACGGCCGGGACGTCGCTGGCCAGAGTGCGGCGGGGCCTGGCTCGCCAGAACTGCGGGCGAGGCCCTGCCCGCTAGAGCTGCGGAGTGGTGAGGTCGCGCAACAGCCGCTCCTCCTCCACCCGCCAGTAACCGTGCTCCCTGCCGTCCAGCAGGACCACCGGCAGTCGCTCGCCGTACTCCCGTTCCAACTCGATGTCGCCGCTGACGTCCTTCTCGATCCACTTGTCACCGGTCACCGCCACCACCCGGTCCAGCGCCGCCTTGGCGTCGTCACACAGGTGACAGCCGGGGCGGGTGATCAGGGTGAGCCGGGCGTCGGTGGACATCGGTTACCTCCGGTGGCGGACGGTCGTCGGCCGAGTGTGGCACAGCACCGGCCCGACAGTTCGTGCGAACCCCGCACAGGCACCGCGAGCAGGCACGATTCACGTATCAACCACCCCGGGAAAGTCAAACGCCCCCGACGGACAAACGGTCCGGCGGGGGACCGACAGGGACGGAATACTTCCGCTCTGTGTAACGGACTTACCACGCACGGGTGACGTCGGCCCTTATCATCACTCGGGTCGACTCACCCCATTTGCCGTGAGTTGACACCCCTCAGCCCGAGGAGGCCCCCGTGCCTGTGAGCGCATTGAACCATCACCTCATGGGGATCTGCCGTGCGTCGGCGTACCCCGGAGCAGTGCTACCCGACCGACCGGTCGGCCCCGGCGCGGTGCCGCGCGTCGTGGCCCGGTACGCCGGGACCGGACCGGGAGACGCCCGGTGACCGCCTCGGGCTGGGTCGAGCCACCCACCGGGCTCAGCGCCCCGGCGGTGCGGGCCGCCCTCAACGAACGGCTGGTCGCGGCCCGTACGTCCGTGGACGACATGCTCAGTCGCCCGGCGCACGAGGAGGACGCGGCCCGGCAGTCGCGCAACCGACCACATCACAACGAGTCCGCTGCCCGACCCGGGTTACCCGGCGGGAACGCCAAGCCGACCGGTGGTGGTCGGGTGGCGGTCCCCGCCCGACCGACCATGCCCGTGCAGGGGCGTCGGGGTAGCGAGCAGCCGCCCCCGGCCGACCCGGCCGCCGCCGAGACCACGGTCCTGCCGGCGGTACCGGCCGCCGACCCCACCCCGGGCCAGAGCAACGGCAACGGCAACGGCTTCCCGAGCCGCCCGGACCCCTCCGACCCGGCCACCGCGGTCTGGAGCCTGGTCGAGCGCGCCCAGGCCGGTGAGTCCGAGGCGTTCGGCCTGCTCTACGACCGGTACGTGGACACGGTGTTCCGGTTCGTCTACTTCCGGGTCGGCAACCGCCAACTGGCCGAGGACCTGACCTCGGACACCTTCCTGCGGGCGCTGAAACGCATCGGCAGCGTCACCTGGCAGGGCCGGGACCTGGGTGCCTGGTTGGTCACCATCGCCCGGAACCTGGTCGCCGACCACTTCAAGTCCGGCCGGTACCGGCTGGAGGTGACCACCGGCGACGTGCTCGACGCCGACCGCGAGGACCGCGGGCCGGAGGGCAGCCCGGAGGCGGCGGTGGTCGAGCACATCACCAACGTCGCCCTGCTCAGGGCGGTCAAGCAGCTCAACCCCGAGCAGCAGGAGTGCATCGTGCTCCGGTTCCTGCAGGGCTTCTCGGTCGCCGAGACCGCCCGCGCGATGGGCAAGAACGAGGGCGCGATCAAGGCCCTCCAGTACCGGGCGGTACGGGCGCTGGCCCGGCTCCTGCCGGACGGTTTCCAGCCGTGACCCCTGCTCCGACGGGCGGCCGGACGACCGGGGCGATTTCGTGACCCCGGGTCCCGTAACCGGGACCCGGGGCGCACCGTTTTTCCGGGTGCGACCGGTGGTTGCCTCGGCAGCCCGCCGGGCCCCATGGTCCGGCAGCACCGCCGGCAACGGCCTCGTACGTCGGTGTTCCGCTGCCCCCGGTCGCTGGTAACGACCACGGCCGACCGGCCGTGAGCAGCGAGAGGGGGTGCCTGCGGTGGACACGGACCTCTTCTTGCGTCGACGCGCTGAGCGCTTCGCCCAGCTTCTCGACGAAGCCAACGGCGGCCGTCGGCACCACGTCCGGTCCCGGGTGGACGATCAACTCACGACGCTGGTCGGGGTCGGGCGACAGCTCGCCGCCGACCCCCCCGTCGTCGAGGTCGACCCCGGCTTCCGGACCGGCCTGCGCGCGATGCTGATCGCCACCGCCGAGCGGGAGGGGATCGGTGCGACGGTGATCGCGCCCGCCGAGACCGTGCCGGCCCGGCGGCAGCCGACCGCCGCCGCGCCCACCCGGATGCCGCTGCTGCCGGCGGTCACGGCACGCCGGGCCCGGGCCCGGTTGGCGATCTTCGCCGGTATCGCCGCCGGCGCCATCGCCGTCTCCGGCATCTCCGCGGCCAGCGAGAACGCCGTACCCGGTGATCCCCTGTACGGCATGAAGCGCTCCACCGAGCGGGCCCAGCTCGCGCTCGCCAGCTCGGACCTGAGCCGGGGCCAGCTCTTCCTCGACTTCGCCCGGACCCGGACCGACGAGGCCGCCACCATGCGCGGCGACAAGATCGGGTTCGACCGGGTGCTCGACGACATGGACGACGACACCCGCGAGGGCCTCCGGCTGCTCTTCACCACCGTCGCGCAGCGCGCCGATCCGGCCGGTCTGGCGGCGGTGGACAGCTTCCGCAGCGGGCAACGCCGATCGATCAACGGCCTGTTCCACGGTGCCTCCCGCACCGAACGGGAACGGATCCGCCAGTCCGTCGCCCTGCTGGACACCGCCGGGAAGCGCGCCGACGCGTTCCGCGAGGCGATCGGCTGTGGCCTGCCGATGACGGCCCACACCGACAGTCTCGGTCCCGTCCCCGCTACCTGCCGCTGACCAGCGGCCGACCGACACCTCGGTCGGCCGCCGGCACAGCGGCCGGCGGACCTGCCGGGGCGGGCCCGATCCGGCCCGCCCCGGCACCGCCCGCCCCGGCCCACCGCCCGCCGGGCGCTCCCGCCCAGCGCGCTCCCGACGGTCCCGCTTGTCGCCAGCTGGGCGTTCCGGCCCGCCGGCCGGGGGCCTGTCGTCGCGGTCCGGCCGGTTGCCTCGCGGATCACGCTAGGCTCTCAGGTGCAGGCCTCGCGGTCGTCGAGCGGAGGGAGCTGACGGTGGCCGACAACGGCAAGGTCACGATCAGCACCGACGTCCACGGGCACACCGCCGGTTGGGCCGAGAGCGGGCTGGCGCCGCCGGCCCCGCCGGAGGCCGACCCGGGTGCCGCAGCCTTCTTCGACGTGGACAACACCATGATGCAGGGCGCCTCGCTCTACTGGTTCGCCCGGGGAATGGCCGCCCGCAAGTACGTCACCACCGGCGACCTGGCCCGGTTCGCCTGGCAACAGCTCCGGTTCCGGGTGCTCGCCACCGAGCACGCCGGGGACATGTCCCAGGCCAAGGAGGCCGCCCTCGCCTTCATCGAGGGCTGGCGGGTGGCCGATGTGGAACGCCTCGCCGAGGAGATCTTCGACGAGCTGATGGCCCCCCGGATCTGGGCCGGTACCCGCCGCCTCGCCGAGCGCCACCTCGCCGACGGCCAGCGGGTCTGGCTGGTCAGCGCCGCCCCGGTGGAGATCGGTCGGGTGATCGCCGCCCGGCTCGGGCTCACCGGCGCGATCGGCACGGTGGCGGAGGTCGCCGACGGGGCGTACACCGGCCGGCTGGTCGGCGACCTGATGCACGGGCCGGCGAAGGCCGAGGCGGTCGGGCAGCTCGCCACCGTCGAGGGGCTGGAGCTGTCCCGCTGCGCCGCGTACAGCGACTCCGCCAACGACCTGCCGATGCTCTCGGCGGTCGGCCGGGCGGTCGCCGTCAACCCCGACGCCACCCTGCTGCGCCAGGCCCGCCGACGCGGGTGGGAGGTGCGCGACTTCCGCACCGGCCGCCGCGCCGTGAAGATCGCGGTACCGTCGACGGCCGCCGCCGGACTACTCGCCGGAGCGGTCACCGCCGGGCTGGCCCTGAACCGACGCCTGCGCACCAACTGACGGCCTCAGGGGCCGAACGGGTCCGGGCGCCGTTCGAGTAACTGGTGCACGGTCTGCTGGATGGTCTCCCGCACCTGGTCGGCGAGGTTGAAGACCACCAGCGGATCGTCGGCGGCGTCCCGTAGGTGCGCGGTGGGGATCGGTGGGCAGAACTCGATCAGCCACTTGCTCGGCAACGGCACCATGCCCAACGGCCCCAGCCAGGGGAAGGTAGGCGTCACCGGGAAGTACGGCAGCTTGAGCAGCCGGGCCAGCGGCTTGATGTCGGCGAGCATCGGATAGGTCTCCTCCGCCCCGACGATCGCCACCGGCACGATCGGGGTGCCGGTGCGCAGGGCCGCCGAGACGAACCCGCCCCGACCGAACCGTTGCAGCTTGTACCGGTCGGAGTAGAGCTTGCCGATGCCCTTGTACCCCTCGGGGAAGACCCCGACCAGCTCACCGGCGCCGAGCAGGCGCTCGGCGTCCGGGTTGCAGGCCACCGTGGCACCGGACTTGCGGGCCAGCTCGGAGACCACCGGCATCCGGAAGACCAGGTCGGCACCGAGCAGGCGAAGAAAACGGCGGGCCGGATGCTGGTCGTGCAGGGCGGCGGAGAGGATCAACGCGTCCAGCGCCACCGTGCCGGAGTGGTTGCCCACCACCAGCCCGGCGGTGTCGGCCGGGACGTGTTCCATCCCGGTGACCTCGGTGCGGAACCAGTCCCGGTACAGCAGGCGCAGCAGCGGGTGGAGGACCTTGCCGGTCAGCTCGGGGTCGAAGCCGAACTCGTCGACCTCGTAGTCACCGGAGAGCCGTTTGCGCAGGAACGCCAACCCGGCGGCCACCCGCCGGTCCCAGTCGTCCGCCGGCCGGTCCGGCACCGACCGGGACGTCCCACCACCGGGCTGACCTTCCGCCACCCCGTTGCCACCCGGGTCCGCGCTGACCGCCGGGTCCGCGCCGGACGCGGCAGACGGCTCCGCCCCGGACACGGCGGCCGGCTCCGCGGCGGCGGTCGGCTTCGCGGCGGCCGGCTCCACGGCGGCCGGGTCCGCGGTGAGGCGGTGTCCGTTGCGGCGCGCCGGCTCCGCGTCCGGTTCCGCCACGGTCAGCGGTACGTCGAAACGTCGGCCCCGGGTACCGTCCCCCGACTGCCCCGCCCCGGTCACGACCGCTCCCGTACGGCTGCTCGCACCTGGCGGATGCCCTCCAGGACGGACTGTTCCGCGGCGGCCAGCCGGTCCCGGGTGACCAGCACCCCGCCCTGGTGGGCGCGGATGAAGTCGTCGAAGGCGGCGGCGGTGCTGCGCGGCGTGAAGGCGTACTCCTGCTCCAGCCGGCTGGTGTCGACCACCCGGCCGTGCACGAAGAGGTCGACCTGGTCGAGCCCGTAGCGGCCGAAGCCGAGGCTGCGGGCGAGCGCGGCGGCCCCGGAGAGGCCGGGCTCCAGCACCGGTACGGCGACCCGGCCGGCCCGGCGGATCGCCTGGGAGAGTGAGAGCACCCCGGAGCCGGCGACGTTGTAGGTGCCGGGGTGGTCCTCGACGATCGACCGGTACAGCACCTCCAGCGCGTCGTCGAAGTGCACGAACTGCAACCGGGCGTCCCGGCCGAAGATCGTCGGCACCAGCGGCTGGGAGAAGTACCTGGTGAGCGTGGTGTCGGCGGTGGAGCCGATGAACGGGGCGAAGCGCAGCACCGTCGCGGTCACGTCGGGCCGACGGCGCCGGAAACCCCGGACGTACCCCTCGATGTCGAGGATGTCCCGGGCGAACCCACCGCGCGGCACCTCGCGCGGCTCGGTGTCCTCGGTGAAGACGGCCGGGTCGCGGAACGACGCGCCGTAGGCGGCGGTCGACGAGCGGACCACCAGCTTGCGCAGCCGGGGCGCCCGCTGGCAGGCGGCGAGCAGCTGCATGGTGCCGATGACGTTCTGGTCCTTCATCGCCGCCCGGCCGCCGTGCTGCTTGTCGGGCGCGCTGACCAGGGCAAGGTGCACCACCGCGTCGACGTCCAGGTCGCCGAGGAGTCCACCGAGGTCACCCGGTACGACCCGGACCCGCTCCACCCGGTCCAGCACACCTGCCAACTCGGCGCTGGGCGGGGCCGAGTCCACCCCGATCACCCGGGCCACGCGGGGGTCGGCGGCCAACCGGGCCGCGACGTGTGCGCCGAGGTACCGCCCGACGCCGGTCACGACGACGACCCCCGGCACGCCTGACTCGGCACCGGGGGTCATGTCGTGCACCTGACCCGGCAGCCGGGACCGAGCCGGGAGTTCCGCGGCCTGATCACCTGAGCCTCCGGGGATCGACAGTAGGCAAGTGTCACCGGGAGCCGGGCCGAAGCCCGGCACCGGTCACTTGCCGAGACGACGACGCTGGACGCGGGTCTTGCGCAGCAGCTTGCGGTGCTTCTTCTTTGCCATGCGCTTGCGACGCTTCTTGACCACCGAGCCCATACGACAGCCTTTCGATGCAACGTGCGGGGCGGACCGGAAGACACCATCGGGTGGCGTCGGCGACCGCTTACGGACAACGAACCGGACCTGCCAGGTGGCATCGGGGCACACCGCACTGCGGTCTCGGTCGAGTCCCAGGGTAGCCGCAGACGATCAGCAGGACCAACGCGCCCCCGTCGATGCCCGTTACGTCGCCCTCCACCACACCGACCGTCACTCTCGGTGACGAACCCGTCCGGTAAGGTCAGGCGGTTTCCTGGAACGCACCCCGGAGGTACTCGTGCACCGCGTGCTCCGGCACCCGGAACGAGCGACCCACCCGGACGGCGGCCAGCTCACCGCTGTGCACCAACCGGTAGACGGTCATCTTCGACACCCGCATCACCGTCGCCACCTCGGCAACGGTGAGGAACCTGACGTCCGACAGCCGACCGTCGGACTGCGATCCGGCCATGGCCCACCGACCCATCCCATGCCCGGCGCGCGCCGTACCGACGGCTCCCCCACCGGCCCGGCAACGCGCGTGTTACCAGTACCGTAGCGGGACGGCTGTGACCGGCGCGATCCCTTCCCCAACTCATCCCCCCGTAGTGCAAGGAAGGGCCCCCTGTTAACGCTTACGGTCGAGCGGGGTACCCCACTAACAGGCCAGGGAGGGCTCAGCCGATCCCCGCGAGGGGCAGCAGCACGTCGAGCGGCGGCAGGGCGGGACCACTGCCCGGGCTACCGACCAGGCCGCTCGGCGACGTAGGTGCCTCGGCCGGGCTGCCCGGTGATGAGCTCCCGGTCGTGAAGCAACGAAAGCGCGCGCGAGGCCGTGTTCATGTGGACCTGGTACGCCTCGGCGAGGTCCCGGGTCGAGGGCAGCTTGTCGCCGGGCTTGAGTTCACCGCTCTTGATCTGCGTCCGGCTCCGGTTGGTTCGGCAAACCCTTCCGAGCGTGGACAACCAGGTTGGCTCCGGGGCCGTACCGCCGATCAGGGCGACACCACCCACGCCGCACCACCCACCGGCACCACCCGCCGGACGCCGATCACCGCACGACGGCTGGTACCGCGCCGACTCCTGCCCCCGCCTCACCATCACCCAGATCCGCAACCGACACTTCCGCACCGTCCGCCGCGGCCTCCACCCCACCGACGTGTACGCCCACCTCCACCGCGTCGCCAGCGAACTCGCCACCACCCGCCACGCCCTGACCACCGCCACCGAGGAGAACACCCGAATCAAGACGGCGCTACGCACCTGGCAGTCCCAGTTCACCCCAGGGGGCAACCGATGAGCACCGAACGCTTCGTCGTCCACCTACCCGTGGTCGCCGACAACCTCGACACCGCCCGCCGCTACGCCCGCGTCATCACCCGCGCCGTCAGCTTCCTCGGCAACATCGACCGCACCGAAACCACCGTGTCGTACGAAGACGACCAAGGCGTACACCACCGGATCTTCTGCGACCGACTCCTCGGCAACGGCCGACGCTGCACCGGACGCGCCGGCCACCCAGGCGACTGCTGACCAAAACGCTGGCCCGATTACCACTTCCCACAGCCTATCCGGCTCGGAACTCCAGAAAATACTCACAATTATCTTCGTCCCACACCAGCAAACACGATGCCATCAAGCCCAGGAGATGAATACCGGAGATCGGGAACGAGTCCCCCCGCAAATTTGGATGCCACCCAACATATCCAGCAACCACATCGTCATCGATGAGTTGCGGCATGCGAACCTCTGACACCAGCGCATCGCCCCGACGCTCAAACGCGAGAAGAAACCAACTCATCGAGGGCACGCCCGTCCCGCACTCGGTCCCTTGATACGACCTTGTGAATCCATCATCGATCCACCGACAGACCGCCACCCCTTTGGTCCGGAATACCTGACATAACGCACTTTGCTTCCAGGTACGCTCCCCGACGCCCATTGCTTCGCCGCTGCGTTCTGGTGCGGTTGCGCCGATAGCCGCCGTGCACTCTTGACGGCAAACCCGCGCAGCCAGTCAAAGCCGACTTGGTCTCCGGCTTGCCCGGCAAGCTTCGTGGCCCCTCCGAAGGCCGCACCTCCGGTGGGATCGGTCGCGACCACCCGGGTCATCGCGTGCGGCGGGTGGTGACCGCCAGGAACTCGACGAGTTGGGCGGCGGTGGCGGCCGGCTGGTCGGCGTGCGGGTAGTGACCGGAGTCGGCGATCATGCGGGCCTCGGCGGTGCGGAACCGGCGGCGGGCGGCCCGCGCCTCGGCACCCGGGTCACCGAAGTCCGGGTCCCTCGTCCCCATCAGGATGAGCACCGGCTGGCGTACGGCGGCGGCCCGTTCGGTCCAGTGTGGCGCGACCGGCGCGACCACCCCGCGTACCGCGGCCATCCGCCCGCGCAGCCCGGCCACCAACCGCGCCCGGTACGCGGCGTCGTCGGGCGGCCGGGCGGCCGGGAAGAGCGTGCGGTGGAACCGGCCGAACAACCGGGGGCTGCGCAGCACGACGGCCTGGGCCAGTCGCCGCACCAGGTTCGGCCTCGGTACGGCGACGAACGGGGCCACCTGCACGATCCCGTCGACCAGGTCGGGGGCCTCGACGGCGGCGAAGACCACGGCCGCACCGCTGGACGAGCTGCCGACCAGGGTGGCCGGGCCGCCGAGGGTACGTACCACGGCCAGCAGGTCGCCGCCGACCTCGGCCGGGGCGTACGACGGCCAGTGCGGGCTGGATTCGCCGTGGCCCCGTACGTCGACCGAGGCGACCCGGTAACCGGCCCGGACCAGCAGCGGCACCAGGTGCCGGAAGGAGGCGCGGTCCTCCCCCATGCCATGGGCGAGGACCACCAGAGGTCCGGCACCGTGCACCTCGTAGGCGATGGTCCCGTCGCCCCGCGCCAACCGCATGCCGGAGGTTACTTCTTCGAGGCGAGGGCGCGGCCGAAGAAGGCCAGGTTGGCGGGGCGTTCGGCGAGGCGGCGCATCAGGTAGCCGTACCAGTCCTGGCCGTAGGGCAGGTAGGTGCGCACGGTGTGGCCCTCCGCGACCAGCCGGGCCTGCTCCTCGGGTCGGATGCCGTACAGCATCTGGAACTCGAACCGGTCCGGGCCCCGGTCGAACCAGCGGGCCCGGTCCTCACCGATGGCGATCATGCGCGGGTCGTGGGTGGCCAGCATCGGATAGCCGTCGCCGGCCATCAGGATGTTCAGGCAGCGGACGTACGACTTGTCGACGTCCCGGGCGGCCTGGTAGGCCACCGACTCCGGCTCCTTGTAGGCGCCCTTGCACAGCCGGACCCGGGAACCGGCGGTGGCCAGGTCACGACAGTCCGACTCGGTACGCCGCAGGTACGCCTGGAGCACCGCGCCGGTCGACGGATGGTCCTCGCGCAGCCTGGCCAGGATGTCCAAAGTGGAGTCGGTGGTGGTGTGGTCCTCCATGTCCAGGGTCACCGTGGTGCCCGCCTCCTGGGCCGCCACGCAGACCGCCTTGGCGTTGTCGTAGGCCAGCTGTTCGTCGACCCGCTGGCCCAGCGCCGAGAGCTTGACGCTGACCTCGGCGGCCGGGGTGAGCCCGGCAGCCCGCAACACCCCCAGCAGGGTGCGGTACTCGTCGCGGGTGGCGGCGGCCTGCTCGGCGGTGACCACGTCCTCACCCAGGTTGTCCAGGGTGACGGTCAACCCGTCGGCGACGAGCTCCCGGGTCGCGCGCAACGCGTCGTCGGTGCCCTCCCCGGCGACGAACCGGCGGACGACGTCCCTGGTGAACGGGGCCGTCGCGACGAGCCGCTCGACCCGGGTCGAGCGGGACGCGGCGAGAATGACCGAACGGAGCATGAGCCGAGCGTAACCCTCGGCGGGACCCCCCGCCCCCGGGGCAGCACGCTTGTAAGGAAGGGCCCCCTGTTAACGCCTTCGGTAGAGCGGGGTGCCCCTCTCACCGGCCGGGGACCCATGTCACGGCCGGGACGTGTCGGCAAGCCCGTCGGCGCGGGGCGCAGGACCGGACCACGCCGCGCAGGACTCGGACCACGCCGCGTAGGACCCGCCAGGCTGCGCAGGACCGGACCACGCCGCGTAGGACCGGCCAGGCTGGGCAGAACCGGACCACGCCGCGTAGGACCGGACCACGCCGCATAGGACCCGGCCAGGCTGGGCAGGACCAGGCCAGGCTGGGCAGAACCGGGCGGACATCGACGTATCGCTACCTTCGCCGGACATCGACGGGCCGGTGTTCCGCACGTCGTCTACCGTTGGGGGGTGAACTTCGACGCGTACGCCCGGACCGGCGTTGACCTGGTCAACGCCCGGCTGGACGACCTCGACACCGTACGGGGTCTGATCCCGGACGAGAACGCCTGGATGCGTGACGAAATCGCGGACCGCGATCTGACGATCTTCCGGCGGGCCCAGAAGCGATTACGTGACGTCTTCGAGTACGGCACCGCCGGGCGGGACGCCGAGGCGGTGGCCGAGCTGAACGCGCTGCTGGCGGCGTATCCGGTGCAGCCACGCATCTCCGGTCACGACTCCAGTGACTGGCACATGCACGTGACCGGTCGGGGCGCGTCGGTGAGCGCGGAGTACCTGGCCGGCGCGGTGTGGGGTCTGTCGGTGTGGCTCTGCGAGTACGGCAGCGCCCGGTTCGGGGTCTGCGCCGACGAGCGGTGCGGCAACGTCTACCTGGACACCTCGTCGAACTGCTGCCGGCGGTTCTGCTCGGAGCGCTGCGCCACCCGCTCCCACGTGGCCGCCCACCGCGCCCGCAAGCGCGCCGCGGTCGGCGAGCAGCCCACCGACTCCCTCACCCCCGCCCGCTGACCCACCCGACCGGCCCGGTCGGGAATCACAAGGCCACGCCCTGCGGTCCCGATCAACCCGGCCCCTCCCGCGAGCCGACGGCCCCTCCCGCGAGCCGACGGCGTCCCCCGCCGGTGAGAAGGGCACGCCTCTCTACCGAAAGCGTTAACAGGGGGCCCTTCCTTACACAACCTCAGACGTCGGCGGGGGACGGGGCGGTGAGGTTGGCGCGGGCGAAGTCCAGCGCCTCCCGCAGGTCGGACTCGCGGTCCGCCCGGCTGCGGACGCCCCGGGTGGAGACCTCGACCGCTACCGAGCCGGTGAAGCCCCGGCCGGCCAGCGACCGGAGCAGCTCGGCGCAGGGCTGGTTGCCGCGTCCGGGCACCAGGTGCTCGTCGCGCCCCTCGCCGGTGCCGTCACCTAGGTGTACGTGCGCCAGGCCGTCGCCCATCCGGTCGGCCATCGCCAGGGCGTCGGTGTGCGCGGCGGCGGAGTGCGACAGGTCCAGGGTGTACGAGGCGTACCCGACCTCGGTGGGATCCCAGCCGGGGACGTACGGGACGAACTGCCGGCCGGCCATCCGGACCGGGTACATGTTCTCCACCGCGAAGCGGATCCCCTCGTACCGGCCGGCGATCTGGTCGACGCCCTCGGCGAACCCGCGGGCGTACTCGCGTTGCCAGCTGAACGGCGGGTGCACCACGACGGTGGAGGCCCCCAGGGTCTCGGCCATCTCGGCCGAGCGGCGCAGCCGCTCCCACGGGTCGGGGCTCCACACCCGCTGGGTGACCAGCAGGCACGGGGCGTGGACGGAGAGCACCGGTACGCCGTAGTGGTCGGCGAGGCCGCGCAGCGCGCCGGCGTCCTGGCTGACGGCGTCTGTCCAGACCATCACCTCGATGCCGTCGTAGCCGAGCGCGGCGGCCATCTGGAAGGCCGCAGCGGTCCGTTCGGGGAAGACGGAGGAGGTGGACAACAGCACCGGGACGCGGGTAGTCACACCGTCGAGGGTAACGCGCGCCCGTTGCGACATCGTGACGAGAGGTCACAAACTGTGGCACCACGCCCACCGAGGGTCACATCGGTCCGAGTTGGTCCAGTCGGCGCAGGATCACGCCCTCGCGCAACGCCCACGGGCAGATGTCCACCGCGTCCACGCCGAGCCGGCGCATCACCGCCTCGGCCACCACCGCGCCGGCCAGCAGCTGGTGGGAACGGCCGACGCTGACCCCCTCCAACGCGCTGAGCTGTGCCGGTGGGATGTGCCGGATGAAACCCGTCACCTGCCGCAGGCCGGTCCGGGTCAGGCTGCGCCGGGCCCAGAGGCCCGCGCCGGAGGGGGCCGCGCCGGCGAGCCGGGCCAGGGTACGGAAGGTCTTCGAGGTGGCCACCGGCCGCTCCCAGCCCACCCCGGCCATCCGGGTCGCCACCGGGTCGAGCAGGTCGTCGACGTACGCCCGGAGTTGCTCGACCTGCTCGGCCGAGGGCGGCGCGGCGGCGTCCGGGGTGATCCGCAGCCGGTCCCGGGTCAGCCGGCCCGCGCCCAGCGGCAGCGACACGGCCACGTCCGGGTCCTCGTCGATGCCCGCCGCGATCTCCAGCGAACCGCCGCCGATGTCCAGCACCAGCAGCCGGCCGGCGGACCAGCCGAACCAGCGCCGCACCGCGAGGAACGTCATCCGCGCCTCGTCGTCACCGGCGAGCACCTCCAGCCGTACGCCGGTGGTGTCCCGGACCCGGGCGAGCACCTCGGCGGCGTTGGTGGCGTCCCGGACGGCGGAGGTGGCGAAGGCGACCAGCTCACCGGCGCCCAGCGCGGTGGCCGAGTCACGGGCCGCCGCAACCGCCTTGACCAGGGATTCCGCGCCGAACTCGGTGAGCGCCCCGTCGGGGCCGAGCTGTTCGGCCAGCCGGAGTACCACCTTCTCGGAGTGCGCCGGCCAGGGGTGCGCGCCGTGATGGGCATCCACCACCAGCAGATGCACCGTGTTCGAACCCACGTCGAGGACACCCAGTCGCATGCTGGCACCCTATTCGCCGGCTGTCCGGATCGCGCGGGCGTACCCTGGTCCGGTGACGATCGAGATCCGGGCGCTGGTCGACGACCCGCAGGAGCCGCGCAGCCGGGAGGTCGGGCTGGACTTCCCCCGCGAGTGGATCGAGTTCGTCGATCCGGCCGACCACAGCCACCTGGTCCGGGCCGACCTGACCTGGCTGCTCTCCCGCTGGACCTGCATCTTCGGTCAGGGGTGCCACGGCATCGTGGCGGGCCGCGCCGCCGACGGTTGCTGTTCGCACGGCGCGTTCTTCACCGACTCCGACGACGAGCGCCGGGTACGCGCCGCCGTCAAGCGGCTCACCCCGCAGACCTGGCAGCACTACCGCCGCGGCTTCAAGAACTGGACCGAGAACGACACAGTCGACGGTACGACCCCGGCCCGGCGGACGGCCACCCGCAGCGCCGACGGCCCGTGCGTGTTCCACAACGACGCGAGCTTCCCCGCCGGTGGCGGCTGCGCCCTGCACGCCCAGGCGTTGCGCGACGGGGTGCACCCGCTGGAGTACAAGCCCGACGTCTGCTGGCAGCTGCCGGTCCGCCGGGACCAGGACTGGCACACCCGGCCCGACGACACGAAGATGCTGGTCACCACCCTCGCCGAGTTCGACCGGCGGGGCTGGGGCGCGGGCGGGCACGACCTGCACTGGTGGTGCACCTCGTCCACCGACGCGCACGTGGGCACCGAGGCGATGTACGTCTCGTACGCCCCGGAGCTGACCGCGCTGATCGGCGCCCCGGCGTACGCGAAGCTCGCCGAGCTCTGCGCCGCCCGGCTCCGGCAGGGCCAGGTCGCCCCGCACCCGGCCGGCGGCTGAGCCCTCGGCGCGACCGCGCCGGGCAGCTCGCCCAGGCCACGGCCGGTGGCTCGGCCTACGGCTCGAACTTGTAGCCCAGGCCCCGGACGGTGACGATGTAGCGCGGCGCGGACGGCTCCGGCTCGATCTTGGAGCGCAGTCGCTTGACGTGCACGTCCAGGGTCTTGGTGTCCCCGACGTAGTCGGCACCCCAGACCCGGTCGATCAGCTGCCCCCGGGTGAGCACCCGGCCGGCGTTGCGCAGCAGCAGCTCCAGCAGCTCGAACTCCTTCAACGGCAGCTGCACCGCCGCGCCGTCGACGGTGACCACGTGCCGCTCGATGTCCATCCGTACCGGGCCGGCGGCCAGCGTCGGCGCACCGGACTCGCCGCCCTCGTTGGTCTGTCGGCGCAGCACCGCCCGGATCCGGGCCACCAGCTCGCGGGGAGAGTACGGCTTGGTCACGTAGTCGTCGGCCCCGATCTCCAGGCCGACCACCTTGTCGATCTCGCTGTCCCGGGCGGTGACCATGATGATCGGTACGTGCGAACGCTGCCGCAGCTGCCGGCAGACCTCGGTGCCGGACATCTCCGGCAGCATCAGGTCCAGCAGCACGATGTCGGCGCCGGTCCGGTCGAACTCGGTAAGGGCGGAGGTGCCCGTCGGCGCGACGGAGACGTCGAAGCCCTCCTTGCGCAGCATGTACGACAACGCGTCGGAGAACGACTCCTCGTCCTCGACGACCAGAACGCGGCTCACAGGGTGTTCCTCTCCATCGCTGTCAGGCCTGCCGTAGCTCGGCCGGACCGGGTTCGATCCCAGCCGACGAAAGTGTCGCCGCCAGGTCCTCCGGGGGGCGGGCGGGCAACCGGAGGGTGAACGTCGACCCACCCCCAAGAGTGCTGGACACCTCGACCCGTCCGCCATGGTTGCTGGCGATGTGCTTGACGATGGCCAGCCCGAGCCCGGTACCGCCGGTGGAGCGGGAGCGGGCCTGGTCGGCGCGGTAGAACCGCTCGAAGATCCGGTCGACGTCGTTGGGGGCGATGCCGATGCCCTGGTCGGTCACCGCGATCCGGATGTCGTCGTCGGCCGCGCAGGCGACCACCCGTACGACGGTCTCCTCGGCGGAGTAGTTGATCGCGTTCTCCACCAGGTTGGCCACCGCCGTGGCGAGCTGGGTGTCACTGCCGTGCACGGTCAACCCGGGCTCCGCCTCCACCTGCACGTCCACCCGGCGGGCGGCGGCGCTGGTCCGGGTCCGGTCCAGCACCTCGGCGAACACCCACTCCACGGTGACCGGCTCCGGCGGCGGCTGCGGCTCGGCGCCCTGCAACCGGGTCAGCTCCAGCAGCTCCTGCACCAGCCGGCCGAGCCGGGTCGACTCGTGCTGGATCCGCTCGGCGAACCGCCGCGCCGCCACCAGGTCCTCGGACAGGTCGGGCACGTCGGCACCGGCCGGCTCGGTGGCGTCCAGCAGCGCCTCGGCGAGCAGTTGCAGGGCACCGATCGGCGTCTTCAGCTCGTGGCTGACGTTGGCCACGAAGTCCCGGCGTACCCGGGCCAGCCGGTGCGACTCGGTCACGTCCGCCGCCTCGACGGCGACGAACCCGCCGCCGATGCCCATCGCGCGCAGGTGCACGCCGAGCGGGTCCGGGCCGGCGGTGGCGCGGCCACGCGGCAGGTCCAGCTCGATCTCGCGCCGCACGCCCGTGCGCCGCACCTGCCCGGCCAGGGTACGGATCAACGGATGGGCGGCCATCGTGCCGGGCCGGGCACCCGCGCGCAGCAGACCCATCGCCCGGGCGGCCGGGTTCACCAGCACCGGTACGTCGTCGGGGCCGAGCACCACGACACCGGCCCGCAGCGAGTCGATCGTCCTGCGGCCGAGTCCGGAGACCTCGACCTGGTGGTCGTCGGCGATCGTGGGCCTCCCCCTGCCGAAGATCGAATCCCTGCCGGACCGGACGGTCGCACCCGACGCGGCTCGGCCACGCCGCGTCGACCTCACCCTGGGCAGCAGCAACCCGGCGACCAGGCCGACCGTCAGGCCGACGGCCACCGCGACCGGTACCGCCCACTCCACCTGGCGATCGTAGGGTCATTGTTCACCTGAGGGCCCGCAGGCAGGGACGAATCACGCTCACTTCCGGAAGAGTTAACCCTTCGGCTCCGCACAGTTCATCGGGGCACCATCGGGACCCGTGGTGACCGACCTACCGTGGTCGCGCACCTGTACGACCACCCCCGCCGGCGCCGGCCCCCGGCCTCGGCGGCACCGACCACGGGACGTGACCATGCGCAACGAGTTCCACGCCGACCTGCAGACCGTCAGCCAGCTGCTGGTGGAGCTGGCCCAGGAGGTACGGGCGGCGATGCGGCAGGCCACCAGGGCCCTGCTGACCGCCGACCGTCGGGCGGCCGAGGCGGTCATCGCCGGGGACCGCGACATCGACCACCGGTACCGCGACGTCGAGGAACGGGTCTGTGAGCTGCTGGCCCGGCAGGCACCGGTCGCCTCCGACCTGCGCGCCATGATCACCGCACTGCACGTCGCCGCCGACCTGGAACGCATGGGTGACCTCGCCGACCACGTGGCCAAGACCGCGCTGCGCCGGCACCCCTCACCGGCCGTACCGGCGGAGCTGCGGCCGGTCTTCACCGACATGGCCGGGGTGGCCGACCGGATGGCCGAGAAGATCGCCACGGTGCTCGCCAGCCCCGACGCCGAGCTCGCCGCCGAGCTGGACCGCGACGACGACGCCATGGACGAGCTGCACAAGGGCCTGTTCGGGGTGGTGCTCGGCGCGGACTGGCCGTACGGGGTGGAGACGGCGATCGACGCCACCCTGCTCGGCCGCTTCTACGAGCGGTTCGCCGACCACGCGGTCAACGCCGGCGAACACGTCGTGTACCTCATCACCGGCCACCCCACCCCCTCATGAAGGAAGGGCCCCCTGTTAACGGCCCCGGGTGAGAAGGGTGCCCTTCTCTACCGAATGCGTTAACAGGGGGCCCTTCCTTACACCTCAGCGGCCTTGGTTGGCTACGGCGGCGGCGGCTTCCTTGGCTGCGGTCGGGTCCAGGTAGGTGCCGCCCTGCGTGATCGGGCGCAGGTGCGCGTCCAGGTCGTAGCGCAGCGGGATGCCGGTCGGGATGTTCAGCTTGGCGATCTCGGCATCGGAGACCTGGTCGAGGTGCTTGACCAGGGCACGCAGCGAGTTGCCGTGCGCGGCCACCAGCACGGTACGGCCGGCCAGGATGTCCGGCACGATCGAGTCGTACCAGTACGGCAGCATCCGCTCGACGACGTCCTTGAGGCACTCGGTACGCGGCATCAGCTCGGTGGGCAGCAGCGCGTACCGGGGGTCGCCGACCTGCGACCACTCGTCGTTGTCGTCGATCGGTGGCGGCGGGGTGTCGTACGACCGGCGCCAGAGCATGAACTGCTCCTGGCCGTACTCCTCCAGGGTCTGCTTCTTGTCCTTGCCCTGCAGGGCACCGTAGTGGCGCTCGTTGAGCCGCCACGAGCGGCGTACCGCGATCCAGTGCCGGTCGGCGGCGTTGAGCGCCAGCTCGGCGGTGCGGATCGCCCGGCGCATCAGGCTGGTGTGCACCACGTCCGGCAGCAGGTCGTGCTCGCGCAGCAGCTCGCCGCCGCGCCGCGCCTCGGTCTCCCCCTTGGCGGTCAGGTCGACGTCGACCCAGCCGGTGAAGAGGTTCTTGGCGTTCCAGTCGCTCTCGCCGTGCCGCAGCAGGACCAGCGTCCCGACGGTGGGCCCTTCGCTAGCAGTCATGCCGGTCATCCTGCCCGAAGGCCGGAACGGACATGCGGGCAGTGCCGGGTGACGACCACCACGTGGACAGCGAAGGTGCCGGACGCGGACCACCCGGGGTGACCGGACGCGACGACGCCCACCACGGTGGTGACCGTGGTGGGCGTCGTACCCCTCGCTGTGCCCGGCGGCGGCGGGCGACTCTCACCCCCGTAAGCGTCGCCCGCTCGCGCCGCCGGTCCGACAGGTGGAACCGTCCCCCAACGGTTTGACCCACCCGCCCCATCGCGTACCGCTCGGTGCGCGGATCTGCTCGATCCGCCGCTCCCCCGAACGTTTCCGAGCGGACGCGGTGCAATAAAGTTAGTTCGCCCAGTTTGCGGATTCAACCCGGATCGACTGTCTCGCCGATCACATACCGCCTCGTCCGGACTGGGACCTTCCCGGCTGACCTGCGGATACCCGGCCCGTCCCGAGGTAAACGCCTCACCCGTCGGAACGTTGCGGAGACTCGGTCCGGAAGAAGTTGCTCTGCCGTCCGTCGCGCAACTGCTCCTGGAAGATCAGGTTCAGCCGACGGCTGTCGAAGGTGCGGAACCACTCGTCCCAGGTGATCTCGCGGATCCGGCTGCTCTCCCGGTACCCCGGGAAGTTGAAGGTCAACACCCCCGGCCGGCCGGCGCGCTCGGTGCCGGCGATGGTCGCCGGCTTCGCGCTCCGGGCCCGGGCCCACCGGCGGATCACCTCGTGGTTGGTGGTGACCAGGCTCCGACCGGGACGCTCCGGCTGGTCCGCCGGCGAGCCGATCCGCTGGGAGGACCGCACCGAGCGGGAGGTCGCCGGCCCGGTCCGGATCCCACTGGCCGACCCGGCAGCCGCCCTACCAGCCGGAGCGGCCTTGCGCGCCGACGCCGGCTTGCGCGCGGGTGCCGACCTGCCGGCCGTCGTCTTCCGCGTCGTCGAGGCCGCAGCCGGCCGGCGGGCCGAGGCCGAGGCGACCTTGCGGGCCGACGCCGGAGCCGCCCTGCGGGCCGACGCCGAGGTCGCCTTGCGGGCCGAGGCCGGGGCGGCCTTGCGGGTACGGGCCGGGGCGGCCTTGGCCCGCGTCGACTTCGCTCCCGTCGTCGCGCGGGCACCGGAACGCGCGGCCCGGCCGGCCGGGCCGGTGCTGGTGCGCCCGGCACCGCCGGACCGGCGCGCCGAACGCATCGCGCGGGCCAGGGCCTTCACCAGCTCCGGCTTGCGCAGCCCGGAGACTCCGGAGACCCCGTGTCGGCGGAGCCGGATCCGGAGTTCGTCGACCCGCATCCGCGCGATCGCGGTCTCGGAGATCTCCGGGGTACCCGGTGTCCGGTTGCCCACCTGCCGTTTCGTCCTGGTCGCGGTCCCACCGCGACCTGAGCTGTTGCGCTGAGCCATGGGTGTTCACGCTCCTCGACAGTCCGACTGGGTCACGGTGGAGGCGAACCACGCCACACCGCGCGCTGCCGCATACCCGCGACCAACCCGTCGAACCCGCCCGGAGAGCGTCAGTTACCGGTGTCCGCGCCGGTGGAGGGCTCGAAGAGGTGGGCGAAGGCGGCCAGGTTCGCGGTGGACTCGCCCCGCTTGACCCGCCACTGCCACTCCCGCCGGATCGCGGTGCCGAAGCCGATCTCCAGCATCGAGTCGAACGACTCGTCGGCGTAGGTGAGCACCGAGCCGAGGAGGCGGTCCAGCTCGTCGGCGTCCACCCCGCCCAGGTTCACCCGGCCGGTCAGGTAGACGTCGCCGACCCGGTCGATGGAGAAGGCGACCCCGTACATCCGGGAGTTGCGTTGCAGCAGCCAGGCCCAGAGCTCCTCACGCCGCTCGTCCGGCTGGCGCATGACGAACGCCTCGATCCGCAGCGCGTGCTCCCCGACGATCAGGTTGCAGATCGTCTTGAGCTTGTGGGTGCCGGGCAGGGTGACCGCGTACGTGGCGTCGCCGGTGGCCTCCCAGTCCAGCTCCCGCTCGGTACAGACCGATTCGATCAGGGCGGCAACGTCGCTCTTCGCGCTCATCGGCCCCACTGTACGACCGACCGCCGGGTCACCAGGAGCAGGCGAGGGCGGGGTCGCCGGCCAGTCGGGCGGCCCGTCGGGCCCGGTGCTCGACGATCGTCTCGCCGTAGACCTGGAGCAACCCGGCGGCGGTGTGGTGCCAGGAGAAGTTGCGGGCGTGCCGGGCGGCCCCCCGGGAGAGGGTGTCCAGGCGGGAGACGTCCGGCAGTAGCCGGCCGAGCGTACGGGCCCAGTCGACCGGGTCGTGTCCGTCGATGAGCACCCCGCTGACCTGGTCCCGGACCGCGGTGACCAGTCCGCCGACGGCGGCGGCGAGCACCGGCGTACCGCAGGCCTGGGCCTCCAGGGCGACCAGGCCGAACGACTCGTTGTACGAGGGCACGGCGACCAGGTCGGCGGCCCGGTACACGGCGGGCAGCCCGTCACCGGTCTGCGGCGGCAGGAAGCGCACCCGCGCGCTGATGCCGAGGGACGCGGCCAGTTCGATCAGGGCGGTCGGCCGGTCCAGGCCGCTGCCGCTCGGGCCACCCACGATCAGCACGGTGAGCTGGTCGGCGAGGAGCGGGTCGCGGTCCCGCAGCGCCGCAGCCGCCCGGATCAGCACGTCCGGGGCCTTCAGGGGCTGGATCCGTCCGACGAACGCCACCACGTGGCCCTGTTCCGGCAGGCCGAGCCGGCGGCGGGCGGCGGCCCGGCCCGCGGTGCGACCGACCGCCGGTGGGCGGAACCGGTCCAGATCGACGCCGGGCTGGACCACGACCACCCGGTCGGGGTCGGCGTCGTAGCAGGCGATCAGGTCACCTGCCTCGACCCGGGTGTTGGCGACCAACCGGTCGGCCTCGGCGACGACCTGCTCCTCGCCGATCACCCGGGCCTTGGGCTCGGGGCGGTCCCCGATGGCCAACCGGGAGTTCTTGACCTTGGCCAGGGTGTGCGCGGTGTGCACCAGCGGCACCCCCCAGCGCTCCTTGGCCAGCCAGCCGACCTGGCCGGAGAGCCAGTAGTGCGAGTGGATCAGGTCGTAGTGGCCGGGCGGGCGGGCCGCCTCGGCCCGCAGCACCCCGGCGGTGAAGGCGCAGAGCTGGCCGGGCAGCTCCTCCTTGGTCAGCCCCTCCAGCGGGCCCGACATCACGTGCCGGACCTGCACCCCCGGTGCGACCTCGACCACCGGGGGCAGGTCGCCGGAGGTCGCCCGGGTGAAGATCTCCACCTCGACGTCGGCCTCGGCCAGGCGGCGGGCGATCTCCAGCACGTAGACGTTCATTCCGCCGGCGTCACCGGTGCCGGGTTGGTGCAACGGTGAGGTGTGCAGCGAGATGGTGGCGATCCGTCGAGGCCGGGGCCACGGTCGGGCACCTCGCTGACGCCCGACGCCGGTGTGCGTCTCCGCCATGTCCGCTCCTTTTGTCACGGTTTCATGCCGTCCGCGTCGACCGGCGCTTTTCGGACAACGTCCGCGCTCACCTTCATCTTCCCGGTCCGGTGCCGGTGATGCGTCGGGGCCACCGCCAGGCGTGACGGACCTCATCGACCGGCGCACCCCGCCCGGCGGTGGATTCCGGCCGCACC
This sequence comes from Micromonospora yangpuensis, assembly GCF_900091615.1. Lineage (NCBI taxonomy): Bacteria > Bacillati > Actinomycetota > Actinomycetes > Micromonosporales > Micromonosporaceae > Micromonospora > Micromonospora yangpuensis. The sequence goes on from NZ_FMIA01000002.1 coordinate 5,879,817, forward strand.
GAGCAGAATGGCCGGATGACCCCCGTCGCGATCGTCACCGGAGCCTCCAGCGGGATCGGCGCCGCCACCGCCCGTCGGCTCGCCACCGAGGGCTTCCACGTGCTCGCCGCCGCCCGGCGTACCGACCGGTTGGCGCAACTGGTCGCCGGCATCGTCGAGGCCGGTGGCGCGGCGACCGCCGTGGCCTGCGACGTCACCTCCGACGAATCGGTGGCCGCACTGGCTACAGCCGCCACCGCGGCGCCGGGCCCGGTGACCCTGCTGGTAAACAACGCCGGCGGGGCACGCGGTCTCGACCCGGTCGAGTCCGGCTCGGTCGGCGACTGGCAGTGGATGTACGACACCAACGTGCTCGGCACGCTGCGGGTCACCCAGGCGCTGCTGCCCGCGCTGGAGGCCTCCGGCGCCGGCACCATCGTGATCGTCAGTTCCACCGCCGGCTTCACCGTGTACGAGGGCGGCGGCGGCTACAGCGCGGCCAAGCACGCCCAGACGGCGGTGGCCGGCACGCTCCGGCTGGAGCTGTCCGGCCGGCCGCTCCGGGTGATCGAGATCGACCCGGGCATGGTCCGTACCGACGAGTTCAGCCTGCACCGGTTCGACGGCGACACCGAGCGGGCCGACGCCGTCTACGCCGGGGTGCCCGACCCGCTGGTCGCCGACGACGTCGCCGACTGCATCGCCTGGTGCGCGACCCGGCCACAGCACGTCAACGTGGACCGGCTGGTGGTCCGCCCGCTGGCCCAGGCCGCCCAGCACAAGGTGCACCGGATCTGAGGTGCCCGCGTTGACGCCACAGAGCCCCGGCGGGTCGCTTTCGCGACAGGGCCCGAGCGGGTCGCTCGCGCGACAGAGCCCCGTTGGGGTGGTGACCCGGGGGACGACCAACCCGAACCGGCTCCGCCGGGTGGACAACTGGATCGTCGAGAGCTGTGGTGACGTCGTGGCCTCGGCCGCCGACCCGCTGGTGGTCGACCTCGGTTACGGCGCCACCCCGACCACCGCCGTCGAGCTGCGCGCCCGGCTCGCCGCGCGGGTCCGCGCCGACGTGCGACTGGTCGGCCTGGAGATCGATCCGGTACGGGTGGCCGCCGCCGAACCGGCCGCCGAGCCACCCGGGTTGACCTTCGCCCGGGGCGGCTTCGAGCTGGCCGGGTTGCGCCCCTGCCTGGTCCGCGCGTTCAACGTGCTCCGCCAGTACGACGAGAGCGAGGTTCCCGCCGCCTGGCAGACGATGACCCGGGCACTGGCCCCCGGTGGTCGACTCGTCGAGGGCACCTGCGACGAGCTGGGCCGGCTCGGCGGTTGGCTGCTGATCGACGCCACCGGCCCACGCACGCTGACCCTGGCCGCCCGCCTCGACACCCTGGAGTCGCCGGCCCGGTTCGCCGAACGCCTACCCAAGGCGTTGATCCACCGCAACGTGCCCGGTGAACGCGTACACGACCTGCTCCGGGCCATGGAGGAGGCCTGGCGGGCCACTGCCGGGTACGCCCCGTACGGCCCCCGGCAACGCTGGTCGGCCACGGTCGGTACGGTCCGGGCGGCCGGCTGGCCGGTGCTGGACCGCCCGCGCCGCTGGCGCCTCGGGGAGATCACCGTCCCCTGGCACACCGTCGCCCCGAACCCGTAGGCCGGGGCCAGACGGTCAGGCCGGGGTCAGACGGTGCAGTTGATCAGGACCGGCTCGGGGTGCAGGGTGACGCCGAACCGCTCGTGCACGCCGTCGCGGATCCGGCGGGCCAGGGTGACCAGGTCGGCGGTACGGGCGGTGCCGCTGCGGTTGGTGAGCGCGAGGGTGTGCTTGGTGGAGATGGCCACCCCCGCCGGACCCGGGTGCCCCTTGGCGAACCCGGCCTTGTCGATCAGCCAGGCCGCGCTGATCTTGACGACGTCCCCGGTGCCCGGCCACGCCGGCGGCTCGCCGAACTCCGCCGCACGCGCCCGGAACAGCTGGTACGCGGCCTGGTCGAGGACCGGGTTGGTGAAGAACGAGCCGACCGAACGGGTGTCCGGGTCGCTCGGGTCGAGCACCATGCCCTTACCGGCGCGCAGCCGCAGCACGGTGGCCCGCGCGTCGGCCAGTGGCACCCGCTGACCCACCTCGACCCCGAGGGACCGGGCCAGCTCGGCGTAGCGGACCGGGCCGGACAGCGGTGAGCGGGCCAGCCGGAAGTCGACCGAGAGCACCGCCCAGCGGTCGCTGTACTTGAAGATGCTGGACCGGTACGCGAACCCGCAGTCCGCGGCGGCGATCCGGCCCAGCTCGCCGGTGTGGCGGTCGTACACCTGGACGCCGGTGATCGTCTCGGCCACCTCCTGGCCGTACGCGCCGACGTTCTGGATCGGGGTGGCCCCGGTGGAGCCGGGGATCCCGGAGAGGCACTCCAGTCCGGACCAGCCGTTGGCGAGAGTCGCGGCGACCAGCTCGTCCCAGGGCTCGCCCGCCTCGACCCGTACGGTGACGGTCTCGGGGTCCTCGGCGACCACCCGCAACCCCCGGGAGCGGACCAGGACGACGGTGCCGGGGAAGCCCTCGTCACCGATCACCACGTTGCTGCCGCCCGCGAGAATGAGGACCGGCTCGTCCCGCGCCTGCGCTTCTCGTACTTTTTGTACGATTTCACCGGAGCTGGTGGCGGTCTCGATACGAGCCGCCGCTCCGCCGAGGCACAACGTGGTGAATTTCGCCAACGAACACGCGTCGGCAGGTTGGATTTCAGGGGTCGGCTGGGCACTAACGTCGGACACGCCTTTCACCCTAGGCTGAAGAGGACCCGTGGCACCCACTGGTGGCCCGGTCGCCCAGGAGGACGCATGAGCAGACTGCACGGCACGAAGGACTTCTGGATCGGCGCGCTGCGGGCCGAGGGCCCCGCGTTCGCCGCCGCCGTGGCGGAAGCACCCCCTGAGACACCGGTCCTGTCCTGCCCCGGCTGGACGGTGAACGACCTCACCCTGCACCTCGCCGGGCTCTACCGGTGGGTGCACTCCTTCGCCGGCTCCGGTGCCACCGCCGCGCCGCCGCGCCGCGAGGAGACCGAACTGCCGCCGGGCACCAGCGCGCTGCAGCTCTGGCAGCAGTCGTACGACCAGCTGATGGCCCTCTTCGACGGCCTCGACCCGGAGGCCCCCGCCTGGAACTGGGCCCCGCAGCCCAAGAAGGCCGGCTTCTGGCCCCGCCGGATGGCCCACGAGACGGCGGTGCACCGCTGGGACGCCCAGCTCGCCATCGCCGCCGGTGACCCGGTCGAGGCGAAGCTCGCCGCCGACGGGGTCAGCGAGGTGCTGGACACCTGGCTGCCGGCCGGCCGCCGGGCGAAGACCGGCCAGTGGCGCGGGGTGGTCCAGCTGACCGCCACCGACGCCGCCCAGGAGTGGTACCTGCGGCTGCGCGGCGAGGGGGTGGCCCTGCTGGACACCGACACGATCCTCGACCACGACGACCACCACGCCCGGGTGCAGGTCTCCGGCACCGCCAGCGACCTGCTGCTGGCCCTCTGGGGCCGGATCGCCTTCGACACCCTGTCCGTGACCGGCGACCCCAGCCTGCTGCCCGGTCTGCGTACCGGGTGACCGCCGGTACCAAGGGGTGATCTCCCGCACCGGGCGGTGAGCCGGGCTGGGATCATCGACGACCATGGCGCAACGTCCCACGTTGGAGGAGGTGGCCCGGCGAGCCGGGGTCTCCCGGGCCACCGTGTCGCGGGTGGTCAACGGCTCGACCACGGTCGCCGGGCCGATCCAGGAGGCGGTCCGGCGGGCCGTCGCCGAGCTGGGGTACGCCCCGAACCTGGCCGCCCGGAGCCTGGTCACCCACCGGACCGACTCGATCGCCTTGGTGATGCCGGAGGCGGCCACCCGGGTCTTCTCCGACGACCAGGTCTTCCCCGGCATCATCCACGGGGTCAGCCAGGAACTGGAGGCCGCCGACAAGCAGCTCGTGCTGATGCTCGCCGGCTCACCGGCCGGGCACGCCCGGGTACGGCGTTACACCACCGGTAGGCACGTCGACGGGGTCCTCTTCGCCTCGCTGCACGGTGCCGACCCGCTGCCCGGCACCCTGGCCGCCCTCGGTATCCCGACGGTGTGCAGCGGCCGTCCGCTCGGCGAGCAGTCGGTGCCGTACGTGGACGTGGACCACGCGGGCGGGGTGGCCCGCGCGGTGGCCCACCTGATCGACTCCGGCCGGCGGCGCATCGCCACCATCGCCGGGCCGCAGGACATGGTCGCCGGCATCGAACGCCTCACCGGGTACCGGGACGCACTCGCCGCCGCCGGGCTGCCGACGCTGGTCGCCTACGGCGACTTCACCCGGGACTCCGGGGCGGCGGCCATGCGGGAACTGCTCGACCGGCGACCCGACCTGGACGCCGTCTTCGCCGCCTCCGACCTGATGGCGCACGCCGCCCTGCGCACGCTGCGGGACAGCGGGCGGCAGGTGCCGCAGGACGTGGCGGTGGTCGGCTTCGACGACATCTCCTCCGCCGCCTACACCGAACCGCCGCTGACCACCGTCCGGCAGCCGATCCGGCAGATCGGCCGGGTGATGACCCGCCTCCTGCTCCGCCTGGCCGCCGGCGAACAGATCGACCAGGCCACCATCCTCCCCACCACCCTCATCCCCCGCGCCTCCACGTAAGGAAGGGCCCCCTGTTAACGCTTTCGGTATAGCGGGGTCCCCTTCTCACCTCCGGCAGCGGGCACCACGCGGAGCGAGCGGGCGGACACCACGGGGAGCGCGCGGGCGGGCGGACACCGCGGGGAGCGCGCGGGCGCCGCGCGGGAAACGGGTCGCGGGAAACAGGGCGCGGGAAACAGGCGCGGGCGCCGCGCGGGAAACGGGGCGCGGGTGGGTGGTGGTCGCGGTTAGCCTGCCGGGGTGCCGGATGCCGTCTCGCTGCTGCGCGTACCCGAACTGAGCGACACCGCCCAGTACGCCTACCTGGCCACCGTCGCCCCGGGATCCCGGCTGGTGTTCACCGCCGGTGCCTGCCCCCTCGACTCCACCGGGGGTGTCGTCGCCCCCGGCGACCCGGTCGGCCAGGCCCGGCAGGTCATGGCGAACCTGGTGACCGCCCTGGCGGCGGCCGACGCCCGGCTCACCGACGTGGTCAAGACCACCGTGTACGTGGCGTCGAGCCGGCAGGCCGACCTGGTGTCGGTCTGGCGGGTGGTCCGGGACGCCTTCGGGGACCACGATCCGCCCAGCACCCTGCTCGGGGTGACCGTGCTGGGCTATCCGGACCAGCTCGTCGAGGTCGAGGCGGTCGCCGCGGTCCCGGCGAGGCAATGACCCGACCGACAGGGACGCTGCCATGACGACCACCGACCGGCCTGACGTACTGGTCCGGGTCGCCCGGGCCGACGACGCACCGGCGGTCGTGGCGTTGCGGGCCCGGGTCTACCCCTTCCCGGTACGCGGGGTCGCGACTACCCGGCGTACGATCGTCGATCCGCCGCCCGGTGAGCAGCTGGCCGCCCTGGTCGCCGAGGTGGACGGGGAGGTCGTCGGATGGGTGTCGGCGTACCGCAACGGGCGTACCGCCCGCGGTGACACCGGCGAGGTGTCCACCCTGCACGTGCACCCGGAGCGACGGGGCCGGGGCATCGGCGGCGCACTGCTGGGGCGGGCCCTGGGCCACCTCACCGCGTTGGGCGTGCGCACGGTCCGGGCCCGGGTGCTGCCCGACTCGCTGCCGTTCGCCCGGCGGCGTGGCTTCGACCCCGGTCGCGAGCAGCGGTACTCCGCGCTCGACCTGCGACCCGCACCGCCGTCGCCGGTCGCCCCGACCGGGGTACGCCTGCTCCGGCTGGCCGACGTCGACCCCGGGCAGGTGTACCGGGCCGAGGCGGCGACGGTCGCCGACGTGCCCGACGACGTACCGGCCGACACGTTGACGTACGAGTTCTGGCGGTACGACGTCTGGGACGATCCCGGGCTGGACCACGACAGCAGCACGGTCGCCTGGGTCGACGGCGGGGTCGCCGCGTACAGCCTGGTGCAGGTCGACGGCGACCGGATGTGGTCGGACTACACCGCCACGGTTCCCCGGTACCGGGGGCGTGGGCTGGCCCGGCTGGTCAAGCAGGCGGCGCTGCACCGGGCGGCCCACGCCGGCGTCCGGATCGCGTACACCGCCAACGACGAGGCCAACGCGCCGATGCTGGCGGTCAACACCCGGCTCGGTTACCGGGCGGTGGGCAGCCAGTGGTCCTGTCTACGACGGCTCGACTGACCGCTGCCCGCCCCGGCTCAGCACGGTCGGTTGGCCGAGACTCCGGCGGGCCAGCAGCGCCGCGCCGGCCACCGCCGCCGGCATGATCAGGACCGCGCCGAGCGGGATCAGGAAACAGAGGAAGACCGCCACCCCGAAGCCGAGCGCGGTGGGCCGGTCCGCCTTGAGCGCCGCCCGACGCTGCGCCAGTCCCTTGCCGCGGCGGTAGAAGGGCGCCCCGACCAGCTCGGTGGCGAGCAGCCAACCACCGATGGTGGCCCCGACGACCGGTACCACGGTCTGCCCAAGCACCGGGATGAACCCGGCGGCGAAGAGCGCGATACCGATCGGTACCGAGATCGCCAGCAGCCGCAGCGAGTCGGCGGTGCTGCGCCGCAGTGAGGCCCAGAACGGCACCTCCACCGCGTCCGGGGTGCCGCCGCAGCGCTGCTCCACCCGTTCGGAGATCTTCTCGTAGAACGGGTCGCCGACGACCAGGGTGACCGCGGTGAAACCGAGCACCCCGACCATGCCGGCGAGCCCCAGCAGGGCCAGTCCGGCGATCACCCGGGTCAACCGCCGGGCGGTCGCCGACCAGTCGTCGGCGAACGGGGTGACCGCCGCCGTCCAGTCGTCGACGAAGTAGATGAGCGCGAAGAAGGCCAGGCCGAAGAGGACGGCGGTGATCAACGCCGGGATGACGCCGAGCAGCATCAGGCCGGGGCTGCGGACGTAGAGGCCGAGCCCGCGCAGCAGCAGGCCGGCCCCGGCGAAGAACCGGCCGACGGCGCCGGTGACCGGCGCGGTGATCCTGGGTGCGTTCACGAGGGGGGAGCCTAGTTCCCCCCGGCCACCACCGCCGCCGACCCGACCGACCCACGGGCCGGCCGCCCGCACCGGCCGGGCGGCTGCGGCATCAACCAGTTGGTTGACCGGATCGCTCCACCCCGGGCGGTGGCGGGTCCCGCCGGCTGGTCGATCCGCCCGGCCGCCGCGCCCGGCAGGCTTCTCCCCGGGTACGACGACAAGCGCGGGGAGGCGGCATGGCACCGGTCATCGAGGTGACGGACCTGCACAAGCGGTACGGCGATCTGGTGGCGGTGCGGGACGTCTCGTTCACGGTGGACGCCGGGGAGATCTTCGGCGTACTCGGTCCGAACGGGGCCGGCAAGACCACCACCGTGGAGTGTGTCGCCGGCCTGCGCGTACCGGACGGGGGCGGGGTGTCGGTCCTGGGGGCCGACCCCCGCCGGGACGCGGCCCGGCTCCGGCAGGTGGTCGGGGTCCAGTTGCAGGAGAGCCAACTGCCCGACCGGCTCCGGGTCGCCGAGGCCCTCCGGATGTACGCGTCGTTCTACCGCGACCCGGCCGACCCGGAGCAGCTGATCGAGGAGTTGGGGCTCGGCGCGAAGCGGAACACCCCCTACAAGAGTCTCTCCGGCGGGCAGAAGCAGCGGCTCTCCATCGCGCTGGCGCTGGTCGGCAACCCGCAGATCGCCATCCTGGACGAGCTGACCACCGGGCTGGACCCGCAGGCCCGCCGGGAGACCTGGGAGCTGATCGAACGGATCCGCGACCGGGGCGTGACGATCGTCCTGGTCACCCACTTCATGGCCGAGGCGGAACGGCTCTGCGACCGGGTGGCGGTCATCGACGGTGGCCGGGTGGTGGCGCTGGACACCCCGGCCCGCCTGGTCTCGGCGGTGGCCCCGGAGCAGCGGGTCCGGTTCCGGCCGTCGGCGCCGGTGGACGACCGGCTGCTCACCGCCCTGCCCCAGGTCGCCTCGGTACGGCACAGCGGGGCGCACCTGCTGGTGACCGGCACCGGTGACCTGCTGCACGCGGTCACCTCGGTGCTGGCCCGTAACCAGATCGTCGCCGCCGACCTGCGGCTGGAACAGTCCACCCTCGACGACGCCTTCGTCGAGCTGACCGGGCACCGCCCGGCCGAGTGAGGAGAGGCACCGTGTCCGCCTTCCGGCAGATCCTCAAGACCGAGACGAAGCTCTACCTGCGGGACGTACCGACGGTGTTGGCCGTGGTCGGCATCCCGGTCCTGGTCCTGGTCGTCCTCGGGTTGATCCCCGCGACCCGGGAACCGAACCCGGACTTCGACGGACAGTCGTTCGTCACCTACTTCGCCCCGTCGCTGCTGGTGATCACCCTGGCGGTGGCGGCGGTGAACGGCCTGCCGACCATCCTGGCCACCTACCGGGAGCGCGGGGTGCTGCGTCGGCTGGCGACCACGCCGGCCAGCCCGGCGGCGCTGCTCGCCGCCCACCTGGTGGTCACCCTGGTGGCGATCCTGGCCAGCGCGGTGCTGCTGGTGGTGGTCGCCCGACTCGCCTTCGGGGTGCCGCTGCCGAAGCATCCGTTCGGCTTCGCCGTCGCCCTCGTGGTGGGTACGGCGGCACTGCTGGTGCTGGGGCTGCTCGTCGCGGCGCTGGCCCGGACGACCCGGGCGGCGCAGGCCATGGCCGTACCGCTGTTCATGGTGGTGATGTTCTTCGGTGGGGTCTACCTGCCCCGGTTCCTGCTGCCCGACTTCCTGGCCACCGTCGGCGAGTGGACGCCCCCGGGCGTGCAGGCGCTGCTGGACTCCTGGACCGGGACCGCCCCACAGCCGTTGCCGCTGGTCATAATGGCGGTCATCGCCGTGCTCGCCGGCACGGTCGCCGCCAAGCTGTTCCGCTGGGAGTGAGCCGGACGTGACCAGCGCCGCCGAGCAGGTCGCCGGGCTCGCCGCGTGGCAGGCCCACGAGGCCCGACTGCACCGCGTGGTGCCGTACGCGGGACTGGTCCTGGGGTCGGTGTTGAGCATCTTCGCGGCGGCCCCCGGCAGCCTCCCGCTGACCGTGTCGCTGCCCGTCGCCCTGGTGGCCGCCGGCTGGGTCGGCTGGTTCGTCGACCTGCATCCCGGCTGGCGGCAGCGGCGCCGGCTGATGGCCGGGTACTACCTCGGGCTGCTCGCGTTCGCCGCCGTGCTGATCGTCGCCAGTCCCTGGTACGGCTTCTTCGCCTGGGCCGGTTTCCTGCACGCCGGCCTGGCGCTACGCGGCCGGTGGCGGCTCGCCGGGGTCGGCGCCTGCGCGGTGCTGGTCGCCACCGCGCAGAGCGCCGGCCCACCCGACTCCCTGGCACACTGGCTGCTCTGGGCGGTGCTGGTGCTGTTCAACGTGGGGGTGGCCGGCGGGGTCACCTGGTTCAGCACGCTCAACGACCGGCAGCACGCCCTACGCAAGAAGCTGGTCGAGGAGCTGGCCGAGGCGAACCACCGGCTGGCCGAGACCATGCGGGAGAACGAGGGGCTGCACGCCCAGCTGCTCACCCAGGCCCGGGAGGCCGGCGTGCTGGACGAACGGCAGCGGATGGCCCGGGAGATCCACGACACCCTGGCCCAGGGGCTCACCGGCATCATCACCCAGCTGGCCGCCGCCGGCCAGGCCCGGGACCGGCCCGCCGACTGGCAGCGGCACGTGGACACCGCGGTCGCGCTGGCCCGGGAGAGCCTCACCGAGGCCCGCCGCTCGGTCCGGGCGGTACGCCCCGAACCGCTGGAGACGGCCCGGCTCCCCGAGGTCCTGACCGACCTGGTACGCCGCTGGTCGACGATCAACGAGGTGCCCGGTGAGGTGCACACCACCGGTACGCCCCGCCCCCTGCACCCGGAGGTCGAGGTGACCCTGCTGCGGGCCGCCCAGGAGGCGCTGGCCAACGCCGCCCGGCACGCCGATCCGACCCGGGTCCGACTCACCCTGTCGTACATGGCCGACGAGGTGACCCTGGACGTCCGCGACGACGGCAAGGGCTTCGACGACGACGGCGATCGGACCACGGCGGACGGTGGCTTCGGGCTGGCCGCCATGCGGCAACGGGTGACCGGGGTGGGTGGCCGGCTGGCCGTCGAGTCCGAGCCGGGCGTCGGGACCGCCGTCTCGGCCAGCGTGCCCGCTCTACCAGGCGCGGTCGGATGATCCCCGGCGGCCCGGCCGGGGACCGGCAGGCGGGTCCCGGCGGCCCGGCCGGGGACCGGCAGGCGGGTCCCGGCCGCCCGGCCGGGGACGGTGGGACGAGTCCCGGCCGCCCGGCCGGGGACGGTGGGACGGGTTCCGGCCGCCCGGCCGGGGACAGTGGGACGGGTTCCGGCCGCCCGGCCGGGGACAGTGGGACGGGTGCCGGCTCCGGTGGTGGTGCCGGGCCGGATCCGGTACGCCTGCTGATCGTCGACGACCATCCGGTGGTCCGGGACGGCCTGCGCGGCATGTTCGCCGGCGACCCGGGGTTCGAGGTCGTCGGCGAGGCCCGGGACGGTGCCGAGGCGCTCGCCCTGGCCGCCACGTACCACCCGGACGTGGTCCTGATGGACCTGCGGATGCCGGGCATGGACGGAGTCACCGCGATCGGCCGGCTGGCCCGGTCCGCGCCGACGGTCCGGGTACTCGTGCTGACCACGTACGACACCGACGCCGACGTGCTGCCGGCGATCGAGGCCGGGGCCACCGGTTACCTGCTCAAGGACGCGCCCCGGGACGAGCTGGTCCGGGCGGTACGGGCGGCAGCCCGGGGCGAGTCGGTGCTCTCCCCCACCGTCGCCGGACGGCTCATGGGCCACCTGCGCGCCCCGGCCGCCGAGCCACTGAGCCAACGGGAACTGGAGGTGCTGACCCTGGTGGCCCGGGGCTCGTCCAACCGGGAGGCCGCCGCCCGACTGTTCATCAGCGAGGCCACCGTCAAGACCCACCTGCTGCACGTCTACGCCAAACTCGGCGTCAACGACCGGGCCGCCGCGGTCGCCGCCGCCTACGACCGCCGCCTCCTAACCCCCCGCCCCTGGTAAGGAAGGGCCCCTTGTTAACGCATTCGGTAGAGCGGGGCACCCCTCTCACGACCGCCCGTTAACAAGGGGCCCTTCCTTCACAATGGGTGGGTGCGGGCGGCCAGGTTGATCTCGATGGTGTTGCTGTTGCAGGCGCGGGAGACGATGACCGCCGCCGAACTGGCCGAGGAGCTGGAGGTCTCCGAGCGGACCGTGTACCGGGACGTGCTGGCGCTCTCCGCGGCCGGGGTGCCGGTCTACGCCGACCGGGGGCCCTCCGGCGGGTACCGGCTGCTCGGCGGGTACCGCACCCGGCTGACCGGGCTCAGCCGGGACGAGGCGGAGGCGCTTTTCCTGGCCGGGCTGACGGGGCCGGTCAGCGAGATGGGGCTCGCCGAGGCGGTTGCCGCCGCCGAGTTGAAGCTGCTCGCGGCGCTTCCGCCCACCCTGCGCGACGCTCCGGCCCGTACCGGTCAACGTTTTCACCTCGACGTACCGGGCTGGTTCCGGGAGTCCGCCGCACCACCGTGGTTGACCGAGCTGGCGCGGGCGGTCTGGCAGGACCGGATCGTCGCGCTGCGCTACCGGCGCGGCGACCGGGAGGTGCTCCGCAGCGTGCAGCCGTACGGCCTGGTGCTCAAGGGCGGGATCTGGTACCTCGTCGGGCGGGTCGGCACGGCGCTGCGGACGTACCGGGTGGACCGGGTGACCGACGTCGAGGTGGGTGCGGAGACGTTCGACCGGGACGAGGGGTTCGACCTGGGCGCGCACTGGCGGGAGCGAGCCGCCGGGTTCCTGCGGCAGATGCTGTCCGAACGGGTCACCCTACGGGTCAGCCCGACCGGCGTACGGATGCTGCACCACCTGGTGGACGCCCCGTTCGTCTTCGCCGAGGCGGTCGCCGCCGCCGACGGGCCCGACGGGCAGGGCTGGGCGGTGCTGCGGCTGCCCGTCGAGTCCGTGGAGGTGGCGTACCACCAGTTGTTGGGCCTGGGCCCGGAGGTGGAGGTGCTGGACCCGCCCGAGTTGCGCGACCTGTTCGCCGACGCGGCCCACCGGTCAGCACGACTGTACGGAGTTTGAAGCGCGGCTTACGGAGCGGCAGTAGCGCGCGGCACTACGCACCGGCGGTAGCGCGCGGCACTATGCACCCGGCGGTAGTGCGCGGCGCTGAGCACCCGGCGGTAGTGCGCGGCACTGCGGAGGTTAGAAGGGGCCCCTTCTATACCGAAAGCGTTAACAGGGGGCCCTTCCTTACCGGTAGCCGGTGGGGTTGGCGGGGTGGCCGGGCTCCTGGACCTCCAGCATGTAGCGCCAGGCGTCGGGGCGGCTGCCGTCGAGGTCGGTGAAGCCGTACACCTTGGCCAGCTCGCCGCTGGACGTGGACCGCCCGTTCCACCGGGCCCGGTCGGGGTCGGCGGCGAGGGCGGCCACCGCCCGGCCGACGAAGGCGGGGCTCTCCGAGATGACGAAGTGCGGCTCCCTGGCGGCGGCGTCCCGCCAGTTGCTCTCGGTGACACCGAAGTGGTCGAGCATCGCCTCCGACCGTAGCCAGCCGGGGGTGACCGCCACGGCGGTGCAGCCGTGCGGCTCCAGCTCCTTGGCCTGGGCGAACGCGAGCCGGTTCACCGACGTCTTGGCCAGGTCGTAGAAGACCGAGAGGCGGTAGTTGGCCTCGTTGTACTCGGTGGTGCCGTCGCCGATCTCCACCAGCAGTCCGCCCGGGTTGCGGATCAGCAGGGGCAGCGCGAAGTGGCTGGTGATCAGGTGGGTGTCGACGGCCAGCCGGAGGGTGCGCAGGCCGGCGTCGAGTGGCTGTTCCCAGACCGGCCGCTCCCAGGTGATCAGCGGGTCGGCCCCCCAGATGTCGTTTACCAGGACGTCGAGCCGGCCCTGTTCGGCGTCGATCCGCTCGACCAGGGCGCGTACCTGGTCGGGCTCCAGGTGGTCGACCACGACGGCGATGCCGGTGCCGCCGGCGGCGGTGACCAGTTCGGCGGTCTCCTCGATGGTCTCCGGCCGGTTCAGCTCGGAACGGCCGGCCCGGCTGCTGCGTCCGGTGGCGTAGACGGTGGCGCCGGCCGCCCCGAGCTGCACCGCGATCTGTCGGCCGGCGCCCCGGGTCGCCCCGGCGACCAGGGCCACGGCACCGGTGAGTGGTTGTGCTGTCATACCGGCGACGATGCCAGGGGTACCTGACAGACCACGTCAGTCTTTGTGCGCGGCCTCGTTGAGAAATTCGGAGATCCTGGCGCGCAGGTCGGCACGTTCGGACCAGAGCACCCCCGGTCGGTCGTACACGTGCAGCTCGGCGCCGGGCAGGGCGGCGGCCAGCTCCTCGGCGACCGGCACCGGGTGCAGGTCGTCACCGGCGCAGCCGATCACCAGCGCCGGCGCGGTGACCGCCGACAGCGCCGCCCGGTCGGGCAGGGGCACCTGGTCGGCGAGGGTGGCCAGGCCCGGCGCGAGACCGTCGCGCAGCAGGTGGTCGAGGCGTTGACGCAGGTACGACCAGCCGGCCGGGGTGTTACGCACCGCCGGCGGCAGCTCGACCGAGACCACCTCGGCGACCACCGAGGCGTCCCCGCTGGCGACCGCGTCGAGCAGGTCGGTGATCCGTTCCCGGGCCACCGCGCCGCGCGGCTGGTCGAGGGCCGCGGGCAGGAAGAGGACCAGCCGGTCGAAGCGCTGCGGGCTCTCGGCCAGCAGCCGGCAGAGCGCTCCCGCGCCCAGGCTCGCCCCGAACGCCCGCGTCGCGCCGCCCAGGTCGGCGATCGCGCGCAGGTCCCGGGCCAGATCGTGGTACGTCCAGGTGCCCGGCGGCGCGTCGGAACGGCCGTGTCCCCGGAACTGGAAGAAGATCCGGCGACCGGTCACCCCGCTGCCGAACGGCCGGGTGGTGGCGATGCCGTTGCCCAACCCGTGCGCGAAGACGGTGACCGGCGTGCCGGTGCCGGTGGTCAACTGCTCCAGGCGTACGCCGTGTGGCGTGGTGACCAGGTCGGTGTCCGGATCGGGCAGGGCGGGTCGACCGGTACGCGGGCCACCGGGGCCGGGGCCGGCGAGGCGCGGGCCGCCGTCGGGCGGAGGCGGCCAGCGGAAACCTCTCACCAGGACCCTCGACCGCCGTCGCTCAGGTCGCGCAACCCGACCCGGACGTCCAGCAGGTAGATGAGGCCCGCCGCGATGCCGACCAGGCCGAAGAGGCTGATCGGGCCGAAGCCGAGCAGGGTCAGCACCAGGCAGACCGCCAGGATGGCGATCCAGCCCCCCTTGGGCAGCGTGCCGATGGCGGGGAACGCGTCGGACCGCTGGGTGATGGCGTGCACCAACGCGACACCCTGGACGATCAACGCGAAGACGAGCAGGATCAGCTCGATCACGTCGCGGACGTGGAGAAAGAAAATCGGCGCGGCGTAGGCCATGCCGGCAAGCTTATGCCGACGACCCCGGAAACGTCCCACCTGACGCTTCCGGGGTCACCGGTGTGACGCTGCTATTCGGCGGCCGGGCGGGTCCGCTTCGTACCCTTGGCGGGCTTCGCCGGGGCGGTGTCCCCGGCCGCCGCACCGGCAGCCCGCGCCCGGGTGGTCCCGGTGGTGGCCGACCTGCCGGCCGACTTGCCACCGCTCTCCGTCGTGCCCTTGGTCGTGGTGGCCTTGGCCCGCGTGGCCTTGGTCGTGGCGGACTTCGAGGCGTCGGCCTTGGCAGTGGCGGACTTGGTGGTGTCGGACTTGGTCGTGTCGGCCTTGGTCGTGTCGGACTTGGCAGTGTCGGCCTTGGTTTTCACGGCCTTGGTGGCCGTGGTGACCCGGGTCCGGCCGGCCTTCGCGGCGGCCGGCTTGGCGTCCACCACCTCCGCCACGGCGGCCGGCGTGGGCACCTCGCCCGGCGCGGCGGCTGGCGCGGACTTCCCAGCCGGCGCGGTGGCCGGCTTCGTCGCGCTGGTGTCGACGGCGCTCTCGGTCGCCTCGATGTCGGCGTTCACCGTCTCGGCGGCCTCCAGCACGCCGGTGCCGACGACCCGTTCACCCCGGGCGACCAGCGCACCGTACGCGGCCAGCGCCCGCTGCTGGGCGGTGACGAACGCCACGGCCGCGTTGCGGGTGGCCGCCTCGCGCAGCCGGTCCACGTCCGCCGCGTGCCGCAACCGGTCCAGGTCGGCGACCTCGCGCAGCCGGACCGGGTCCGCCACCTCACGCAACCGGTCCGGATCCGCCAACTGTCGCAGCCGGTTGACCTCGGCCATCCCGCGCAGCCGGTGCTGGTCCACGGTCTCCCGCAGCCGGTCCAGGTCGACGGCCTCCCGCAGCCGGTCCAGGTCGGCCGGGGAGACGCCCTTCTCGCGGAGACCGGCGGCGGTCTGGTTGGCCGTCCGGAACGTCTCGGTGGCCTTCGCACGCAGCTCGAATCCGGTGACGACGGCCTTGCCACCCAGCTCGGCGGCGACCCGACCGCCCAGGTCGGACACCACCGTCGGCAGCTTGCGCAGCTGCTGGTACGCCAACTCGCCGGCGCCGGCGGCGGCGTAGAGCGGGGCCGGGATGCGGTTGGTCTTCGGCTGGGTCATCACTTCTCCTCCTCGGCCGCCGAGGCGGCCTGCTCGTCGGTCTGCTTCGCGGACGTACCGCGGGTGGTTCGGCCGGCTGCCCCGATCGGGCCCGACGCGGCGGCGGAACTGGCCGTTTCGGCCTGGCTGGACGGTTCGGCCTGGCTGGACGGTTCGCGCTGGTCCGACGTGGGGGCGGGTGCCTGGCCGGCCTCGCTCACCGCCACCGACTCCAGGACCGCCTCGGTCGGCGTACCCGCCGGGGTGGTGGGTCCGGTCGCCGCCGGCGTCACGGTCGCCGGAGCCGACGGCGCGGCAGCCGGCACCACGGTCTCCCCGGGCGTCGCGGCCTCGGCCGGCGCCGCCTGGGCCGACGCTGCCTCGGCCGACGCTGCCTCGGCCGACGCTGCCTCGGCGGGCGCTACCTGGGCCGACGCTGCCTCGGCGGGCGCTGCCTCGGCGGGCGCTGCCTCGGCGGGCGCTGCCTCGGCGCGAACCGTCTCGGGCCGCGCGACGGGCGTCGCCCCGGACTCCGTGGCCGCGGGCTGCGTCGCCCCGGACTCCGTGGCCGCGGGCTGTGCCACCCCGGATCGCGCGGCCTCGGACTGAACAGCCTCGGACTGGGCGGCGGCGGTGGCCTCGGCGAGGCGGCTGTTCTCCCGCCGGAACGTCTCGTAGATCTGGGTCAGCGACTGCTTCTGCGCCATCGTCAGATCGGCGTCGACCGCGATCGCCGCGAGCACGCCCTGCCCCTCCTTGTCGTCGAGGAGCCCGGCCCGCAGGTACATCGCCGGCGTGGAGACCCGCAGCGCGCTGGCGAGTTGCTGGAGCACCTCGGCGCTGGGCTTGCGTAGCCCGCGCTCGACCTGGCTGAGGTACGGGTTGCTCACCCCGGCCTGCTCGGCGAGTTGACGTAGCGAGATCTTCGCGTTGTGGCGCAGGTCGCGAATGAATCCGCCGACGTCGGGAAGGTCCTTTCCAGTGGCCATGACCTCGACGCTAGCGACCCGCGCTAGCTCCTGCAAGCAAAACGCTAACCTCAGTTAGCAAGGTCTCAGGGCCCGCCGGACCCCGCGCTTGCGAACCACCCGATCGGTACGTACCGTCCACCGGTGCCCAAGATCGACGTCAACGGTGCCCGGCTCGGATACGACGACACCGGTACCGGAACACCCCTGGTGCTGCTGCACGCCGGCATCGCCGACCGGCGGATGTGGCGGGAGCAGCTTCTCGCCCTGGCCGACCGGCACCGGGTGATCGTGCCCGACCTGCGCGGGTACGGGGAATCCGAGCTGCCGCAGACGGAGTTCGCCCACCACGACGACGTGGCGGCGCTGCTGGCCGCGCTCGACATCCCACGGGCGGTCCTGGTGGGCTGCTCGTTCGGCGGGGCAGTGGCGATCGACACCGCGCTGGCCCACCCGGAGCGGGTCGCCGGCCTCGCCCTGTTCGGTACCGCCGTCTCCGGGCACGAGTGGTCCGAGGAGACCAACGACCTCTGGGAGGAACTGGTAGGCGAGGTCGACCCGGCGGACCTCGCGGCCAACGCCGCCGCGGAGGTGCGGTTCTGGGTGGTCGGCCCGGGCCGACGCCCCGAGCAGGTCGATCCGGGACTCCTCGCCCTCGCCGAGGAGATGGACCGGCGCGCCCTCGCCGCCGAGCTGGCGCTCAGCGCCGTCGACCTGGCCGAACTCGACCCACCGGCGATCGGGCGCCTCGCCGACCTGCGGGTACCGGTGCTGGTCACCGCCGGCGCGGCGGACGTACCGGAGATCAGCCGGCTCGCCGACCGGATCGCCGCCGAGGCCCCGTACGCGCTGCGCCACCCCGACGTCCCCGACGCCGGCCACCTGCTGCCCCTGGAACGCCCCGAGGCGGTCAACCGCATCCTGCTCGACTTCCTCACCGGCATCGACCGGGCCTGAGGCGAGGAGCCCGGGTACGTCACCGGAGGGGCCGGACCGCCCCACCGGCACGACCCGGGTACGTCACCAGAGGGGCCGGACCGCCCCCACCGGCACGCCGCCGCCGAAGAGGGGCAGTTCGGCGTACTCCTGCAGGATCGGAGCAGCCACCCCGAGCCGGTGCAACGCCGAGACCAGCACCGGCATCCGGGGCCGCCCCGCCCCATCGTCGATCTTGAGGGCGACCGCTCCGACGTCCGGCAGTGCCACGGCGATCACGCCTTCCGCGCCCACCTTCGCCAGCGCACCGGGCACGCCCCGCATCAGCCGGGTGTCCTCGGCCTCGGTACCGCCGACCAGCTCGGGGTGGGCCCGCATCGCGTCGGCGACGGCCCGTTCGGCCGAACCCGGCTCGGCGTGGACCAACCGCAGGTACGCGCCGGCCAGCCCGGTCAGCGAGAACGCGTGCACCGGCGCACCGCAGCCGTCGACCCCGACCGCGGCGACCTGCTCACCGGTGAGCTCCTCGACGGTGGCGCGCAGCCGTTGCTGCAGCGGATGCCCCTCCCGCCAGTACCCGTCCAGCGGCCACCCGGCGGCGAGGCAGGTGAGCAGCATCCCGGCGTGCTTGCCCGAGCAGTTCATCTGCACCCGGGTCGGCCCACCGCCGGCCCGCAGCACAGCCTGCCGGGCGGCCTCACCGACCGGCAACTCCGGTGGGCAGTGCAGCGCCGACGGCTCCAGCCCGCCCCCGCGCAGCAGCCCGCCGACCCGGGCCAGGTGGAACTCCTCCCCGGCGTGACTGGCCGCCACCAGCGCCAGATCGGCCGGGTCGGTCAACCGCAGGCCGGCCCGGAGCATCCCGACCGCCTGCATCGGCTTGCTCGCCGACCGCGGAAAGACCGGCGAGGTCACGTCCCCCGCACCGGCCAGCACCGCACCCGAGGCGTCGAGCACCACCACCGAGCCGCGGTGCGACCCCTCCACGAAACCGGAGCGGACCACCTCGGCCAGCGGCACGCCACCCTCATACGTCTTCGCCACAAGCCAAAACGCTACCCACCGCCCCCGCACCCCCCGCACCCAAGGTAAGGAAGGGCCCCCTGTTAACGCTTTCGGTAGATCAGGGTTCCCCTCTCACATCGCCAGCGCCCTGGTGCCCGACTTCGCCGAGCGCGACGACGGGAGCCCGGAGACAGCGGTGGCAACGCAGCGTCAGAGGCCGAGCAGGGCGCGTGCCCCGGTGGTATCCAGCGGGGGACGCTGGGCCAGTTGGGCGAAGCCGACCGCGCGGGCGACGAGCTGCATGTTCGACTCGACCGGGCGTCCCTTGGCGTACGTCACGGTGTCCTCCATGCCGACCCGCAGGTGCCCGCCGGCCGACAGGGAGGCCAGCAACACCGCGATGGTGCTGCGACCGATGCCGGTGGCCGAGAACGTGGTGCCCTCCGGCAGGTCACGCAGCGCCTGGCGGCACGCCACCAGCGCCTCGGTGGTGCCCGGCATGCCGCCCGGCACGCCCATCACGAAGTCGACGTGCACGTGCCCACCGGCGGGCAGACCGTACCGGTCGAGCAGCCGCCGCAACGTGCTCAGGTGACCGAGATCGAAGATCTCGTACTCCGGCACGATGCCGCGCTCCTGCATCCGGGTGTGCAGGTCCACGACGAACTCCCACCGGTTGAGGAAGACGCCGTCGCCGAAGTTGACCGTTCCCATCGTGCAGGAGGCCATATCCGGCGCGGCGTCCAGGACGGCGAGCCGGGCGGCCTCCGGGTCGGTGACCGCGCCCCCGGTGGAGAGCTGCACGATCAGGTCCGTGCTCTCGCGCAGCGCGGTGACCGTCTCCCGCAGCCGGCCCGGGTCGAGCGTCGGCCTCGCGTCGTCGTCACGGACGTGGACGTGGATCACGGCGGCGCCGAGCGCCTCGCACTCCCGGGCGGTCAGCAGTAGCTCGTCGAGGGTCACCGGCAACGCCGGGACCTCCGCCTTCGCCGACTCCGCACCGGTCGGGGCAACCGTGATCAACGTCCCTGTCGTCATGCCGGCGATCCTAGACGCCCCACCCGGAGCCGGCCTCCCACCGCACCGCCCGTACGGAGCCGCCACCCACCACGGCCCCGGCCCGCGCCGCGCATCCAGCACCCCCGCCGCAAACTCAGCCCGCCCGGCGTTAGAAGGGGCCCCTTCCTATACAAAAAGCGTTAACAGGGGGCCCTTCCTTACACAGGGTCGATGGCGGCGGCGGTTTGGGCGACCAGGAGGTGGGCGTCGTCGGGGACGTTGCGCTTGAGCACCGCCAGGGCGACCTGGCCCAGCTCGTAGTGGTGCACGGCGGTGCCGACGAAACCGACCGGGCGGCCGTCGAGGGTCACCGGGGTGCCGGCGGCCGGCGGCTGGTCGGTGGTCACTCCGTCCAGGTGCAGCAGTACGAGTCGACGGGGCGGCCGGCCGAGGTTGTGCACCCGGGCCACCGTCTCCTGCCCCCGGTAGCACCCCTTCTCCAGGTGTACGGCGCGGGCGATCAGGTCCACCTCGGCCGGGATGGTCCGGTGGTCGGTGTCCACCCCGATCCGGGCCCGACGGGCGGCCACCCGGACCGCCTCGTACGCCCACAGCCCGGCCACCGGCACTCCCGCGTCCCGCAGGTCGGCGGCCACCTGTGCCATGGTGGCCCGGGGCACCAGCAGGTCCACGCCGAGCGGCACCCGTCGGGCCCACCCGCCGGCGGGCAGCGGCGCGACGGCGTACCGGACGGTCGGTCGGGCCGGCAGCTCACCGGTGCGGAACTTCGGACCGGGCACCGCGACGGCGTCGGGCTCGGCCAGCCCGCTCACGCCCAGCGTGGTGAGCGCACCGGTGGCCTGCGGCCCGACCAGGCTCAGCAGTGCCCACTCGGCGGTGGCGTCCCGCGGCTCGACCTTGCTGAAGAACCGCATCCGCTCCAGGTACGCCAGCAGGCCGGCGGTCATCCCGGGCTCGGTGTCCAGCCAGGTGGTCTCGCCGTCCTCGGCGACCATGGCGTGCTGCTCGACGTGCCCGTGCGGGGAGAGCACCAGCAGCTCGGTGCCCTCACCGGCGGTCAGGTCGGCCAGGTGCTGCGAGGTGAGGGTGTGCAGCCAGCTGGCGCGTTCCTCGCCGGGCACCGCGATCACTCCCCGGTGGGACCGGTCGACAAGTCCCACCCCGGTGGAGAGGGTCCGCTGCTCGCGCATCGGGTCGCCGTAGTGGGCGGCCACCGGCTGCACGCCGGCGGCGGCGTGCGCCGGGTCGGGCTGGTCCCGGGTCTGTTCGTCGATGGCCTCGGTGCTCACCGCTCCGGCGATGTCGATCATTTCTGGACCCCGTTCTGGCAGCGTACGCAGACGCCGAAGAGTGACACGTGGCCGATGTCGACGACGAACCCGCGCTCGGCGAGCAGCTGGTCGGCGAGCGGGCCGAAGTGCGCCGGGTCGACCTCGTCGACCGCCCCGCACTCCCGGCAGACCAGGTGCACGTGCTGATGTTCACCGGCCGCGTGGTAGGTCGGCGAGCCGTGCGAGAGGTGGGTGTGGGTGACCAGGCCGAGCCGTTCGAGCAGCTCCAACGTCCGGTAGATGGTGGTGATGTTCACTCCGGCGGCCACCTCACGGACCGCCGTGTGCACCTGCTCCGGGGTGGCGTGCCCCAGGTCCAGCACCGCCTGGAGGACCAGTTGGCGCTGCGGGGTCAGCCGCAGCCCGCGGGCCCGCAGCAGGTCGGCCAGGGAGGATTCGGACACCGTCCGATCATAGTTCGGCCCACGCCGGGCGGCCGGCCCGCGCAACGCTCCCGCCGGGCCACCGGACCGTGCGGCGGGGGCCCGGCGAGGCTCGGCGAGCGGACCGGACCGTACGGCGGGCGGACCGGTGCGGCGAGCGGACCGGTGCGGCGGGCGGACCGGACGGCGGTACCGGTGGCACGCCGGTACGCTCGGCGGTCGTGACGGCGGCGCGGGTGGCGGTGCTCGGTCGGGGGCTGGTACCGACCGGTGAGCCGGTGCTGCGCGGCGACGACCTGGGCGTACTGCACGGTGACGGCCTCTTCGAGACGATCCACCTGCGCGCCGGTCGGCCGTGGCTGCTCGACGAGCACCTGGACCGGTTGGGCCGGGCCGCCGTCCGGATGGCCCTGCCACTGCCGCCCCGAGAGGCTCTGGTCGAGCTGCTCGCGGCGGTCGCCGCCGGCTGGCCGGTCGAGGTCGAGGGGGCGTTGCGCCTGGTCTGCACCCGGGGCCCGGAGGGCGGCGGCCCACCGTCGGTGTTCGCCACCCTGGCCGAGGTCCCACCGGCGGCGCTGCGGGCCCGCCGCACCGGCATCGACGTGGTCACCCTCGCCCTGGGGGTACCGTCCACCGTCCGCCCCGACCTGGCCTGGCTACCGTCCGGCGTCAAGTCCACCTCGTACGCGGTCAACAGCGCCGCCCGCCGCTGGGCCGCCGGGCACGGCGCCGAGGACGTGCTCTGGGTCTCTACCGACGGGTACGCCCTGGAGGGGCCGAGCGCGAACGTGGTCTGGCTGGTCGGCGACACGCTGTGCACGGTGCCGGCAGACCGGACCGGGATCCTGCCCGGGGTGACCGCCCGTTGGCTGCTCGACCAGGCGCCGACGATCGGGCTCAGCCCCGCCGAACGCCTGGTCACCCCGGCGGAGCTGCGGGCCGCCGACGCCGTCTGGTTGACCTCGTCGGTGCGGGGCCTGGCCGAGGTCCGTACCCTCGACGGCCGGCGTCTCCCCCGCGCCCCGCAGGCCGTCGCCGACCTGGTCCACCCACCCACCTGACCGCCGACCCCGACAGGTGTCGGGCCTCGCCCGCCGTTGATCGACTCGGTTGAGCCGATATGGCGGTATCAAGGTGCCTCCGATACCGCCATATCTGCTCAACCGAGTCGATCAGCCGCTGCCGACGCGGGGAGAGGCGGCGCGGAAGCGGGGAGAGGCGGCGCGGGAGCGGTGGGTGGTGGGTGGTGGCGCGGGAGCGGTGGGTGGTGGGTGGTGGCGCGGAAGCGGTGGGTGGTGACGGTCAGCCCGCGACGCGGACCAGTCGGGCGGAGAGGTGCGGGGAGAGCGGATGGCCCACCCCGGCCATCTCCTGGGCGTAGAGCAGGGCACCGTCGACGATGCCGAAGAGGCGCTGCCCGGCGGTGACCTCCTTGGCGGTCGCGGTCCGGACCACCGCGTCGGTGACGAACTCGATCTGGGTGCCCTTGCGCTTGCCGACGTGCAGCTCCATCACGCCGGTCGGCACCGACATCAGCGCCTCCAGCTCGTCGGTGACCCGGTCGCCGTCCAGCACCGGTCGCCACCAGCCGACCTCCCGCCCGGCCGGGCGTACCGGCTGGCTCTGCTCGTCCAGCAGCCAGGCCCGGGACTCGTAGAACAGGAACGGCCGGCCGTCGTGGCTGATCCGGATCTCCTGCGCGAAGTCGAAGTCCTCGATGGTGGGGAAGCCGCCCCGGCCCCGGCCCCGCCAGACACCGACGTACGGCAGCAGAGCGTCCAACGAGGGGTGCAGCTTGGGACCGACCCGCAGGTCGTGGCTCTCCTCGTACGGGTACGGGTCGACCGGTGGCGCGTTCAACCACGGCGGCTGCAACGGATTCGCGTCACTCACAGGTTACTCTCCGTTCGCGACTGCGGGGCTCGCAGCACCGGCTCACTCCTCGCGCTCACAGGTTGCCTCTCGAAATGCGGACCGCCAGGTAGACCAGGCCGCCGGCGAGCGCGCCGAGACCCGCGACCAGCAGGCTGACGAACCCGATCTCGGTGACCATGCCGGCCATCCTATGCTGGGCGCCATGGCCCGCACTCTCGTCGTCAAGGCCACCGCCGGGGCGGACGCCCCGGAGCGGTGTGCCCAGGCTTTCACGGTCGCCGCCACCGCCGCCGCGGCCGGAGTGGACGTCTCGCTCTGGCTGACCGGCGAGTCCACCTGGTTCGTGCTGCCGGGGCGGGCCGCGCAGTTCGAGCTGCCGCACTCGGCGCCCCTGGCCGAACTGCTGCACGTCGTCCTCACCACCGGCCGGGTCACCGCGTGCACCCAGTGCGCCGCCCGCCGGGACATCGGCCCGGACGACGTGCTGCCGGGGGTACGCATCGCCGGTGCGGCGGTCTTCGTCGAGGAGATCATGGCCGACGACA
Source organism: Micromonospora yangpuensis (assembly GCF_900091615.1). NCBI lineage: Bacteria > Bacillati > Actinomycetota > Actinomycetes > Micromonosporales > Micromonosporaceae > Micromonospora > Micromonospora yangpuensis. The sequence goes on from NZ_FMIA01000002.1 coordinate 5,903,463, forward strand.
CCCGGTCGCTCGTCTACTGATCCCGAGCTGGGCTTTCGTCCCGCGGGAGAGTGTCGATACCGGCCCGGCGCGACGCCCGGCTGCCTACCATTCAACGGTGACCGAGGCGACGGAGAGGTTCTTCGCATCGTTGCCGGAACGTGCTCCGGCGGTGCTGCGCAGCCCGGTCCACGGCACCATGCAGATCGACCTCGACCACGGCGAGCAGACCGAGCACTGGCAGGTCGTGCTGGCACCGGGCAAGGCCGAGGTACGCCGGGGGCAGACCGAGTCGGACACCACCTGGTTCTGCTCCGCCGACCTCTTCGAGCGGCTGGTCACCGGTGAGCGGCAGAGCATCGCCGCGATGTTGCGCAGCGAGACCACCATCGTCGGCAACGTCGTACTCTTCCTGGCCTTCCGGGGGTTCTTCCCGAGCCCGCCGGGTACCCGCGACCCGCGGGACACCGCCCGGGAACTCCGCGACCGCGAGCAGCGGGCCAGCTCGGGTGGGCGGGACCGGTGAAGGAACGGGTACGCATCCTGGACGGCAACACCTTCCTGGTAAGTGACCGGGTAGGTGACATCGAGCCCTCCGTGGACTTCCCGACCGGGATGTTCTCCTTCGACACCCGCTTCCTGTCGACCTGGTTGCTGAAGCTGGACGGTCAGCGGCTGCACGAGTTGTCGCTCGACGACACGGAGTCGTACCAGACGCGGTTCTTCCTGGTCCCCGGCGAGCCGACGCACTACCTCGACGCCAAGGCCTCGGTGATCCGGGAGCGGTCCATCGGCGGCAGCCTGGACGAGCAGCTGAGCGTCTTCAACCACACCCGGGCCGAGGTCGGTTTCACGGTCCGGATCGAGATGGGCGCCGACTTCGCCGACCTGTTCGAGATCAAGGACTTGCAGCACAAGAAGGGACGGGTCACCGCGATCCCCGGTGTGAACGAGCTGCGGCTGGCCTACCAGCGGGAGACCTTCCGTCGGGAGGCGATGATCAGCAGCACCGCGCCCGCCGAGGTCGACGAACGCGGGATGACCTTCCGGATCCGGGTCGGGCCCCAGTCGGAGTGGAACACCCGGCTGCGGGTGGTGCCGGTCATCCGCAGTTCCCGGGGTCAGGACTTCCGGGCCGTGCTGCCGATCGCCGGGCTGCGCGACGTCGAGGCCATCCGCAGCGAGCAACGGAAGTTCGTCGAGCGGGCGCCCAAGCTCGGCTGCGACTGCGGGCCGCTGGCCGGGGCGTACCGGCGCAGTCTGGACGATCTCTCCGCGCTGCGGTACGAGTCGATCTCGCTCGGGGTCCGGCTGGTCGCCGCCGGGCTGCCCTGGTTCATGACCCTCTTCGGGCGGGACAGCATCTTCACCTCGTTGCAGGTGCTGCCCTTCCTGCCGGAGCTGGTGCCGCCGACGATCACCCTGCTGGCCGGTCTGCAGGGCACCCGGCTGGACGACTTCCGGGACGAGGAGCCGGGCAAGATCCTGCACGAGCTGCGCTACGGGGAGACCTCCGGCTTCGAGGAGCAGCCGCACTCGCCGTACTACGGGGCCGCCGACTCCACCCCGCTCTTCGTGATCCTGCTTGACGAGTACGAGCGGTGGACCGGCGACGACCAGTTGGTCCGGCGGTTGGAGACCTCGGTGCGGGCCGCGCTGGCCTGGATCGACAGCTACGGCGACCTGCTCGGCACCGGCTATGTCTGGTACCACAGCCGCAACCCGGGCACCGGGCTGGAGAACCAGTGCTGGAAGGACTCCTGGGACGGCATCCCGTACCGCGACGGGCGGCTGCCGGGTTTCCCCCGGGCCACCTGCGAACTACAGGGGTACGCCTACGACGCGAAGTTGCGCGGTGCCCGCCTGGCCCGGACCTTCTTCGACGATCCCGAGTACGCCGACCGGCTGGAACGGGAGGCGGCGGAGTTGAAGGCCCGGTTCAACCGGGACTTCTGGGTGGCCGACGGTGGGTACTACGCGCTCGCCCTGGACGCCGACGGCGCGCAGGTGGACGGGCTCTCCTCCAACCTCGGCCACCTGCTGTGGAGCGGGATCGTCGACGAGTCCCGCGCCCCCCAGGTGGCCGAACACCTGCTCTCCCCGGAACTCTTCTCCGGCTGGGGCATCCGGACCCTGGCCACCGGCCAGGCCCGGTACAACCCGATCGGGTACCACGTCGGCACGGTCTGGCCGTTCGACAACTCGTTCATCGCCTGGGGGCTGTGGCGGTACGGCTTCCGCAGCGAGGCCGGGCGGCTCGCCGAGGCGGTTCTCAGTGCGTCCCGCCACTTCGGCGGGCGGCTGCCGGAGGCGTTCGCCGGGTACCCGCGCGAGTTGACCGACTATCCGGTGGAGTATCCGACGGCGTGCAGCCCGCAGGCCTGGTCGGCGGGTACGCCGCTGTTGCTGCTGCGGGTGATGCTCGGGCTCCAGCCGCAGGGTGAGCATCTGATCATCGATCCGGCGGTGCCGGAGGGGATGGGTCGGATCGAGCTGCTGGACATCCCCGGCCGCTGGGGGCGGGTGGACGCCCTCGGCCGCAGCCGGAGCCCGCGCGACCCCGACCGCGGCCACTGACCCGGCCGAGGCCGGGCGGAGCCACTGACCCGGCCGAGGCCGTGCAGAGCGACCGCAGGAGGACGGGTCAGCCGGCGCAGCCGGTGGTGGCGGCGAGGCGTACCCGGTCGTCGAGGCGCTCGGCGACGACGGTGGTCGGGCCGCTGCGGTAGGCGTACACCTCGGGGGTTTCCAGCAGCACGGCGTCGGAGGCCAGCGGGGCGAGCGCGACCGTCGGGTCCGGGCCGGGGCCGGTCTCGGCGCGGACGGTACGCACCTGACGGTCGCCGCCGGGGCAGGCCGCGGTGAGCACCTCCCGCGGGACCGGGGCCTGCTCACCCAGGGCGGTCAGGGCCTTGAGCAGCGCCCCGTCCTGCGGACCGGCCGGCGACGCGGCGGGGGGCAGGTCGCCGCCGACCGGACGGCAGCCGGTGTCGGCGGTCAACCGGAGCCGCCCCGGGCCGCTCGGCTCGCCCTCGACGGTGACGAACTCACCGGCGTCGGCGTAGAGCCGCAGGCCCCGGTCGCTCACCCGGACGCCGGCCCGGTAGTCGGCCGGCAGCCCGGCGGCGATCCGCTCCAGCAGGGGGCGCAGCTCGCTGTCGGAGGCGACGAGCAGCTCCACCGTCCGGCGCAGGGTCGCGCCGTCGTCGAACGGGGTGATCCGGCAGCCCCGGTCGAGCCGGTCCGGGCCGAGCAGGACCACCGGTACGTCCCCGGCGGCGGCCACGATCTCGCCGACGGCCCGGTCGACCATCGGCCCGGCCTGGGCCAGGGTGCGCTGCTCGCGGACGGTCGGCTCGTCGTCACTCACCGAGCGCCAGGTGAGCGCGGCCAGCAGCACCGCCCAGACGACGGTGGCGGCCACCAGCCAGCGCGGCCAGCGGGGGGCCGGCGGCGGTGCCCAGCGCGGGCCGGGCGGCGGCCAGGGGGGCGGGGTGTGCCCGGTCGGAGCGGCGACGTTCACCTGGTCATCGTGTCACGGGCCGGCGACGGTACCCCGCCTGCGGTCGCCTCCGGCGGGATCGACGGGACAGCACATCGACGGGGCTCACAGGTTCCGTTTCGTCGATCCATTCTGACCGATTGTCGACAGACACCAGCCATTGATCGATTTCTCTCGGAGCAAGAACATGACTCTGGGCGGCACCCCGCCCGCCATCGTGGGGAGGCACAGTGTTCGACAGAACCACCGGACGGTCCACCCTGTTCAGAGCGTCGGTCGCCGTCGCGGCGGCCGTGCTGGCGCTCACCGCGCAACCCGCCGTCGCCACGGCGGCCCCGGCACCGACCGCCGGGCACGCCGAGGTCGACCGGGAGGTGGTCCGGCAGCTCGAAACCACCGGGACCGCGACCTTCCTGGTCTACCTGCGCGAGCGCGCCCCGCTTGCCGACACCGCGAAGCTGCGCGACGCCGACGGCCGGGCCCGGGCGGTGCACCGCCTGCTGACCAGCACCGCCGAGCGGACCCAGCAGGGCCTGCGGACCCTGCTGGACGAGCACAAGGCCTCGTACACCGCGTACTGGATCGCCAACGCGCTGCGGGTCCGGGGCGACCGGGCGCTGCTCGACCAGATCGCGGCCCGTCCCGAGGTGGACCGGGTCGCGCCGACCCGCAGCTACCCGCTGGTCCGTCCCGAGCCGGCCGGCACCGACCGCTCCGGCGTCAAGGCCGTCGAGTGGGGGCTGAGCAACATCCGCGCCCCACAGGTCTGGGGCTCCTTCGGCACCCGGGGCGAGGGCGTCGTGGTCGCCAACATCGACAGCGGCGTGGAGTACGACCATCCGGCGCTGGTCGGCTCGTACCGGGGCAACCTCGGCGCGGGCGGGTTCGACCACGCGTACAACTGGTTCGACCCGGCCGGGATCTGCCCCGGCACCGCACCCTGCGACAACAACGACCACGGCACCCACACGATGGGCACGATGGTCGGCGACGACTCCGCCGGCAACCAGATCGGGGTGGCGCCCGGCGCGAAGTGGATCGCCGCGAAGGGCTGCGAGAGCAACTCCTGCTCCGACGCCAGCCTGCTGGCCGCCGGTCAGTGGGTGCTCGCCCCGACCGACGCCAACGGGCAGAACCCCCGCCCTGACCTGCGCCCCGACATCGTGAACAACTCCTGGGGCGGTGACGGCGGCGACCCGTGGTACCAGCAGACCATCGCCGCCTGGCGGGCCGCCGGCATGTTCCCGGTCTTCTCCGCCGGCAACGACGGTCCGGCCTGCGGCAGCGCCGGCTCCCCCGGCGACAACGCCAACGCGTACGCGGTCGGCTCGTACACCTCCACCAACGCGATCTCCAGCTTCTCCGGACGGGGTGACGCCACCGACCCGGCCGGGTTCAAGCCGAACATCGCCGCACCGGGCAGCAACGTGCGCTCCAGCGTCCCCGGGGGCGGGTACGCCGCGTTCAACGGCACCTCGATGGCCGCGCCACACGTCGCCGGGGCGGTCGCCCTGGTCTGGTCGGCCGCACCGGCCCTGCTCGGGGACGTGGCGGCCACCGAGGCGCTGCTCGACGCGACCGCCGTCGACACCGACGCCACCACCTGCGGGGGCACCGCCGCCGACAACAACGTCTTCGGCGAGGGGCGGCTGGACGCGTACGCGGCGGTCGAACAGGCTCCGCGCGGCGCGACCGGCCGGATCACCGGCACCGTCACCGACGTCGCCGACGGCGACCCGCTGCCCGGCGCGACCGTGACCGCCGGCGCGCGCACGGCCACCACCGACGCCGCCGGCCGGTACGCGCTGACCGTGCTGGCCGGTGAGGTCGCCCTGACCGTGAGCGCGTACGGCTTCACCGACCAGAGCGCGACCGTCACCGTCGCCGAGGGCGCCACGGTGGTGCGCGACTTCGCCCTGCGGGCCACCTCGACGGTCACCGTCTCCGGTCGGGTCACCGACGCCTCCGGGCACGGCTGGCCGTTGTACGCCTCGATCGAGATCGCCGGCCGTCCCGGCGCACCGGTCTTCACCGACCCGGTCACCGGCCGGTACTCGTTCACCGTGCCGGGCCAGGCCAGCTACCGGCTCACCGTCACCGCCCGGTACCCGGGTTACCGCAGCGTGCAGCGGGAGCTGACGGTTGCCGACGAGGCGGCCACCCTCGACGTCGGCGTACCGGTCGAGGCGGCCTGCACCGCCGCCGGCTACACCGGCAGCCTCAGCGCGCCACTGCTCACCGAGGGCTTCGACGGGGCCACGAAACCGGCCGGCTGGACGGTCACCAACCGCACCGACAAGGGCGGCTGGGCCTTCGACGACCCGGGCCGGCGCGGCAACCTGACCGGTGGCGGCGGCACCTTCGCCATCGTCGACTCCGACAAGCTCGGTGCCGGCAACACCCAGGACACCGACCTGATCTCCCCGCCGGTGGACCTCTCCGGGGCCGGCGCGCCGGTGCTGCGCTTCAACAGCGACTGGCGGGCGGTCGGCATCAGCGACACCGCCGACCTGGACGTCTCCACCGACGCCGGGGCGAGCTGGACGAACGTCTGGCACCAGACCGCCAGCCGGCGCGGGCCACGGGTCGAGGAGGTCCCGTTGACCCCGGCCGCCAACGCGGCGAGCGTCCAGGTGCGGTTCCGGTTCAAGGGGACGTTCGCCTGGTGGTGGCAGGTGGACAACGTGCAGTTCGTCAACCGTGACTGCACGCCGACCCCGGGCGGACTGGTGGTCGGCACGGTCACCGACCGCAACACCGGCTCGGCCGTGGTCGGGGCGACGGTGACCAGTGACGACCGGCCCGAGGACCGGGCGGTCACGGTGGCCACCCCGGACGACGCGAACCTGCCGGACGGGTTCTACCACCTCTTCTCCGGGCTGACCGGGGCGCACCCGTTCACCGCCACCCGGACCCCGTACCCGCCCCTGACCCGGTCGGTCACCGTCGTCGCCGACGACACCAGGCGGGCCGACTTCGCCCTCGCCGCCGGCCGGCTCACCGTCACCCCGGCCACCGTCGAGTCCCACCAGCCGTACGGCAGCACCCGGAGCACCCGGGTGACCGTCCGCAACACCGGCACCGCCCCGGCCACCGTCGAGTTGCTGGAACGCGGTGGCGGCTTCGAGACGCTGAGCGCCGCCGAGGGCGCGCCCCGCCGGGACGTCCCGGTCAAGGGCATCAGCAAGGCCCGCACCGGCACCGGGTACGGCGGCGGGGTGGTCCAGGCCGACCCGGCCGAGGCCTGGCAGCCGATCACCAAGCTGCCCGCGGCGATCTTCGACAACGCGGCGGCGAACCTGGACGGCCGGATCTACTCCGTCGGCGGTGGCGGCGGCACCGGCCTGGAACGCAAGGCCTGGGTGTACGACCCGGCGGCGGCCACCTGGGCGGCGCTGCCGGACCTGCCCAACGCCCGGTCCAAGCCGGTCGCCGCGGCGGTCGCCGGCAAGCTCTACGTGCTCGGCGGGTGGGGTGCCGACGACGACCCGGTCGCCTCGGTCGACGTCTTCGACCCGGCCGCCGGCACCTGGAGCACCCTGGCCGGGGCGGTCAACCCGGCACCGGCCGCGGCGGCCGGCGGCGCGGTGGTCAACGGAAAGATCCACCTGGTGGGCGGCTGTCTCGACGCCACCTGCACCGACTCGAACCGGCTGGTGGTCTTCGATCCGGCGGCCGGCACCTTCGCCACCCGGGCGGCGTACCCGCACAGCGTCTCCTGGGTGGGCTGCGGCGGGGTCGGTGGCGCGGTCTACTGCGCCGGTGGCACCGGTGCCACCGAGTACACCGACGCCTGGCGGTACGACCCCGGTGCCGACACCTGGACCCGGCTGGCCGACCTGCCGGTGGACCTGTGGGGTACGCAGGCCACCTCGGCCGGTGGGCTGCTGGTGCTGGCCGGCGGGGTGACCGGCGGATCCACCGCCGTCACCAACTTCACCCTCGGCTACGACCCGGTGGCCGGCACCTGGCAGGACCTGCCGAACGTCGGGTTCGCCCGGTACCGGGGCGCGGCGGCGTGCGGGGCGTACAAGATCGGCGGTTCGCCCAGCTCCTTCGTCGGCTCGGCGGACAGCGAGCGGCTCGACGGGTTGGCCGACTGCACCGAGGCCACCGACCTGCCCTGGCTGAGCAGCGACCCGACCAGCTTCACCCTGGCCCCCGGGGCGTCCCGGACGGTGACCGTCACGCTCACCGCCACGGCGGCGGCGGGCGTCATCCAGCCCGGTGCCTTCACCGGTGAGCTGGGCTTCGTCGCCAACACCCCGTACCCGGTGTCGCCGGTCGCGGTGGAGATGAACGTCGCTCCCCCGGCCAGCTGGGGCAAGATCCAGGGCACCGTCACCGGGCAGACCTGCGGCGGGGAGACGGTCGGGATCCCGGCCACCGTCCGGCTCAACCTGGTCGACTCGACCACCGGGTACACGCTCACCGCCGACACCCGGGGCCGGTACGTCTGGTGGCTGCCGCGTGGCCGGTACGACGTGATCGTGGCCAAGGACGGCTGGGTCCCCGAGGTGCACCGGACCAGGATCGACGCGGGCATCACCCACTCTCTCGACGTCGACCTGACCCCCGCCTCCACCTGCACCCGAGCGACCGGCCGGTAAGGAAGGGCCCCTTGTTAACGCCTGAGGTATAGCGGGGTTCCCCGCTCACCCTCGACCGGGGCGGTGAGCGGGCGGATGTTCGGAACGCGTGGCCGTCGACCCTGACCAGGGTCGGCGGCCACCGTCGTTGTGGGCCGAGCGGCCCCGGCACGGCTCGGCCGAACGGCTCATTACCGAGGTCACACTTGGCGGCTCGCGGATTATCACTTAGCGTTACCAGCGCGCCCCAACGTGAGTGGTGCTCACAAACCCCCTTTGGCCTGTGGAATGAGCCTTCCATGCGGGAAGCTTTCCTGATCACCTCGATCACTCTGGGTGCTGTTGTCCTGTTGTTGATCGTCGTCGCGTTCCTCTACGGACTGATCCGCCCCGAGCGGGTCGAGCAGGCCCGGCACCGCGCCCCCGCCCACCCCCGGTACCGCCCGGTGTCCGGCGTCGACCAGGTCGCCGTCCTGATCGCCTGCCGCAACGGCGCCGCCACCATCGCCGGCACGGTCCGCGCCGCCCGCGCCACCGGCGCACCCGTGTACGTCGTCTCGGACGCCTCCACCGACGACACCGCCGCGCTGGCCCGTACCGCCGGGGCGCAGGTGCTGGAGCTGACCGAGAACGTCGGCAAACCCGCCGCGCTGCACGCCGCGTACGCCGGTTTCGGGCTGGGTGCGGCCTACCGGGCGGTGGCCATCCTCGACGACGACGTGTTGATCGCCCCGGACTTCGTCACCGTCGCCCTGGCCGAGCTGGAGACCGAGGTCGCCATCGTGGTCGGGCACAACGTGACCTGGTGGCCGCCGGAGCACCGGTGGAACATCTGGCTGGCCAAGCGCGCCTACAGCTACTGGATGTACCAGGCGGTGATCCGCCGGATCCAGAGCCACTTCAACGTCATGAACTGCATCTCCGGCTCCAACTCGATCTACCGCACCGATTTGTTGGACGTGCTGCTGCCGCAGCAGCCGCCGTACATCGTCGACGACACGTACTGGGTGCTGGAGACCCACCGACGGCACCTCGGCAAGGTGGTGTACGCGCCCCGGGCGGTCGCCCAGCTCCAGGATCCGACCACCGGCCGGGACTGGTACCGGCAGAACCTGCGCTGGCTGTGGGGCACCTTCCAGGGCATCATCGGCCACCGGGTGGGCCGCCGCAACAGCCGCTTCGACCACGCGTACCTGCTGTTGATGACGCACTGGACGCTCTACGTACTCGGTGGTCCACTGACTCTGTGGCTGCTGGCCACCGCCGGTCCCGGGCTGGTGCCGGGCCTGTTGCTGCTGCTCGCCGGGCAGTCGCTCTGGGTCGGGCTGGCCGCCTGGCGGCTGCGCCGCCCCCGGTTGCTGCTCTTCCTCCCCGCGATCACCCTGGCCGACCTGCTCTACCGGGTCGTCCTGGTGCACGCGCTGGTGAAGGCGATCCGGCAGCCCACCGTCGAGCGGTGCGTCTGGGCCTCACCGGCCCGCATCGCCATCCCGTCCGGTACGAGCGTGTGAGGGGGTGAATATGTCCGCGAACCAGGATCTCCCGCTCACCGGGGCCTCGACGGCGGCAGCCGGTCTGCTCGGCGCGCTGCTGCTCGGTGTCGGTGCCCTACTGGTCACCGTCGCCAAGTGGGGCGCCAAGACGCGCCGCCGCTCCAGCTGACCGATCGCGTCCAGGGCCCGTCAGGCCCTGGACGCCCCTTCCGCCATGCGCGCACGCCATCAGACCCGGCAGCCCGGCAGCCCGGCAGCCCGGTAGCCCGGTAGCCCGGTAGCCCGGCAGCCCGGCAGCCCGGCAGCCCGGCAGCCTAAAGATCTTGGAAGGAATCGGCCCGAGGGGCATTTTTCTTCCAAGATCTTTTGGTGTCGCGGGTCAGGGTTTGCGCAGCCAGGTGCTGGGGTCAGTCACGAAGACCCCCTTACCCTGGTACCGGTCGACAACCTCCAACGCCTCCAACCGGATGTACACCTGCTGAATGGTGGACGCGCCGACCCGGTACCGCACACGAAGTTGGGCGATCGACGGCAGCTTGTCGCCGGGTTTCAGTTTCCCACTACGAACGTCGTCCATGATCGCGTTCGAAATCCGCAGGTAGTCGGGCATAGCAGGCATGACACTCCTCGCGTGGCACCACGAATTCGATCACGCGGAGCCAGCTCGGACAAGTAGCCGTAGGGACACGCTTACTCTGGGTTGACTATTCCGGGATGTGCGAATAAGTTGGCTGCCGAGCCCCCCTCGCGTGGCAACGGGTGGTGCTCAACCCACGGCCGGGGTGGGTCCACCATGGACCCACCCCGGCCCCGACGACCGCGCCCGGCCAGGGCAAACACCCACACCCGGGTACGCGGTCCGCGCCGAAGGGCGATCGACGATGTGCAATCCGTTCCGGTACCCCCGACCGCGTCCACGACACGACCGGCAGCGCAGCGGCACCTCGGGAGGCCGGTCGTGACCGTGTTCGACGAGAGCGAGCCATCCCGATTCGTCGTTCATCTCACCGTGCGGGTCGCCGACCTGAGCGCCGCGCACGTGTTCGCCCGGGCGGTCACCCGCTCGCTGTCGTACCTGCCGGAGTTGGTGCTCGGCGAGACGACGCTCTCCGCGGAGGGCCTACCGAACGTGCAGCACCAGGTCTTCTGTGACCGCCTGTTGGGCAACGGCCGCCGGTGTGTACTGCGCCCGGCCCACTACGGCGACTGCGCCCGCCGCCTCCCCCGCTGACCGCCCCGCATCCCACCAGCCGATCCACACGATTCCGGGGCAGATCACCGCGCTGACCAACCCGGGCCAGCCACAACGCTGATCGACCCAGGGCCGGCCACAGCGCTGATCGACCCAGGGCCGACCACAGCGCTGATCGACCCAGGACCAGCCACAACGTTGATCGACCCGGGGCCGGCCACGGCGCTGATCGACTCGATTGAGCCGATATGGCGGCATCAACCGGCCCCGGACACCGCCATTTCGGCCCAACCGAGTCGATCAAGCTCGTCCGGCCGAGCCCAGGGAGCCCACAGAGCCCACGACACCCGGGCCGGGCGGTCAGAAGCGTCCGCCGCCGCCCCGCCGGCCACCACCACCGCTGCGCCCGGAACCACCACTGCGCCCACCGCTGGAGCCCCCGCTGCGCCGGCCGCTCGAATACCCGCCGCTGCTACGCCGGGAACGGCTGCTGCTCCCCCCGTACCCACCGCCCCAACTGCCGCCGGACGACGAGTTGCCGGAGAGGATGCCGCCGATCAGCGCCCCCCAGAAGGCGTCCGAACCGGAGCCGCCGCCACCGAACCCACCGGAGCCACTGAACCCACCGGGCCCGCCCGACCAGCCGGAACCCCCCTGCGACCAGGCATTCGCGTCGGAGCGGGCCGAGCGGCTGGCCCAGCCGGCCAGTTTCGCCGCTTCCTGGGCGGCGGCCAGCGCGGTCACCGGGTCGGCCTCGGCCAGCGCCCGCGCCCGGTCCAGGTGCTGTCCGGCGTCGGCGAGCCAGACCCGGGACTGCTGACCGACGGCCGCCCGCCGGGTGTGCACGAAGCGGCTCGCCGCGTCGATCTCGGCCGCCGCCGTCTGGATGCTCCGGCCGAGCAACGCCTGCGCCCGCCGTACCCGCTGGGCCGCCTCGATCGAGCTGGCCAGCGCCCGGTCCAGGGCGGCGTCCGCCTCCTCCAGCCGGTGCAGGGCCGCCTGCGGGTCCGGGGTCGCGCCGGCAAACTCCGCGCGTACGGCCGCAGCCACCTGCTCCGCCCCGGTCACCGCGGCGGTCAACTCGGCCTGCCGCTCCGGCGGAAGAGCAGCACCGGGTACGCCGCCCGGCAGGACCGGCCCACCGACCTGACCTCCCGGCGCACCGAGCCCGCCGGAAGGCGTACCTGGCGCACCGAGCCCACCAGAAGGCGTACCGGCTGCGCTGGAAGGCGTACCCGGAAGGGGTTCGGGGTTGCCGGCGAGCAGGGCGCGGCCCTGGGTGATCTCGGTGTCCAGCTCGGCCAGCAGGGCGTCGGCGGCCTCCCGGGCGGTGGTCAGGTCGCCGTCGAGCCGTTCGATCCCGTCCAGCAGGGTCTCCACCTGGCCCAACGCCTCCTCGGTGGTGCGTACCCCGAGGGCGGCCCGGGGCAGGTCCGACTCACCGGCGGCGGCACCGGCGGCGTCCAGTGTGGTGCCGGCGAAGGCCAGCCGTTCCCGGGCGCCGGTCAGGTCGTCGGCGACGGTGGCCAGTGCCGTGGGCGCGTACCGGCGGTGCAGGTCGACCATGGTCGCCTCGGCCCGCTCCACCCGCTGGTCGAGGGTGGTCCGCCGGGCGGCCAGCTCGGTCAGGGCCTCGGGTACCCGAAGCTCGATGGCCCGCAGCTGCTCGAACGCCTCGGCCTCGGCGTCGAGCACCTGGTCGGCCCGCTCACACCGCTCGACGATCTCCAGCAGCCGCTGCCGGCGGGTGGCGTCGTCGACGTTCTCCTCCTGGTCCAGGCTGATCCGCAGCCGGAACGCCTCGGCCAGCTCGGTGCGCGCCTGCGCCACGGCGGCGGTGAACGCGGCGGTAGCCTCCGGACCGTACTGCCCGGTGGCCAGGGTCAGCTCCTGCTCGCTGGCGCGCAGCTCGTTGTCCAGCTCGACCAGCAGGCCGTTGGCCCGCGCCGCGATCTCGTCGGTCCGGGCCCGGGCCAGCTCAGCCGCCGCCCGCGCCTGCTTGCGCCGCCGGTGCCGGGGCACCAACCACAAGGCCAACAACCCAATAATGATCAACACCAGGGGTACGAGCACCAACGCCACCGAGCCGGCCCGTTCCCCACCCGACGGGGTGTCCGGCGGGCCGGGCTGGATCGCCGGCGCCGGGATGCTGTCCCCGTCGACGGCCGCCCGGTATCCGTTGGCGGCTCCGATCGCCGCGCCGGCCCAGTCGTTCGCGCCGAGCGCCGGCTCGATCGCCACCCGGGCCACCTCGTCGAGCTGCCCGTCGGTCAGCGGATAGTTCTGGTCGAACGAGTACGCGTACGACCGGTCCCGGGTGGCGACGGCGAGTAGCGCGTCCCGGGTGCCCAGGTCGCTGCGTTCGGCGGTGTCGTCGGCCCAGTTCTGCCCGCTCCGGCCGCTGAACGTGTGCACGTAGACCACGAAGAGCTGGAGCCCGGTCCGTTGGCGCAGCTCCTGGAGCGCCTGCTGCACCTCGCCACGGCGGTCGCCCAGCACGTCCGCCTCGTCGACGAGCTGGCTGTCGAGCCGCATCGGCCGCTCGGCCCGTACCCCGGCGGCCACCACCGCACCGCCCCGACCCCCACCGGTCCCGGTGGCCGCCGCGCTCCCGCCGGACGCGGACCCAGCCGGCACGGACCCGTCGGACGCGGCGGGAGCGGACACTCCGCTGGTCGCGGACCCGGTGGCTGCGGCCGGCAGGGCCGGCACGGTCGAACCCAGGATCAGGACGCTCACGAACAGGGCCGCCCGGCGCAACATGAACATTTCCCCAGGTTAGACGCCCAGCTCAAGCTCTCCTGCCGCCCGCCCGGGGAGGAGTCCGGGTGGTGGGCACGGCGGCGGTCACCCCAGTGGCGATGCGGGGCACATCCCGCCGCCGGTGGTCGGCGGCGACGTGGGCACGCAGACGGCTCGGGCCGGCCGCCCCGGTGAGGGGGTGGCCGGCCCGAGCCGCGTAGACCGTCAGCCGGTGGTGAGAAGGGTGCCCCTGTAGACAGAATGCGTTAACAGGGGGCCCTTCCTTACGCCTGGACGGTGATGGTCACCTCGTTGATGCCTCGGGCGGCGGTGACGGCGGTGTCGCCGTTGCCGTGCCGGGAGAGCGCCCGCAGGGTCCAGTTGCCCGGCGCGGCGAAGAAGCGGAACTGGCCGGCCGGTGAGGTCACCACCTCGGCGGTGAACTCACCTGTGGAGTCGAGCAGGCGCACGTAGGCGCCCGGCACGACCTCACCGGAGTCGGCGGTCACCAGACCGGTGATGACGGTTTCCTTCTCCAGGTCGAGGCTGGCGGGCAACGGCGCGGCCTGGTCGGGCGCGGCGCAGCCGGCGGCGGTGGGAGCAGTCATGGCGATCAGGCCTCCCCGGGCTCGTCGCCGAGCGCCACCGGCACACCGACCAGCGAGCCGTACTCGGTCCACGAGCCGTCGTAGTTCTTCACGTTCCGGTGACCGAGCAGCTCCTGCAGGACGAACCAGGTGTGCGAGGAGCGCTCACCGATCCGGCAGTACGCGATGGTCTCCTTGCCGTCGTCCAGCCCGGCGTCACCGTAGATCTTGCGCAGGTCGTCGTCGGACTTGAAGGTGCCGTCCTCGTTGGCGGCCTTGGACCACGGCACGCTGATCGCGGTGGGGATGTGCCCGGCGCGCTGGGCCTGCTCCTGCGGGAGGTGGGCCGGGGCGAGCAGCCGACCGGCGAACTCGTCGGGGCTGCGCACGTCGACCAGGTTCTTGACCCCGATGGCGGGGACGATCTCGTCGCGGAAGGCCCGGATGGTGTTGTCCGGCTCCTGCGCGACGTAGGTGGTGGCCGGGCGGGTCACCGCGTCGGTGACCAGCGGACGGGCGTCCAGCTCCCACTTCTTGCGGCCGCCGTCGAGCAGCTTGACGTCGCCGTGGCCGTAGAGCTTGAAGTACCAGTACGCGTACGCGGCGAACCAGTTGTTGTTGCCGCCGTACAGCACGACGACGTCGTCGTTGCTGATGCCCCGCTCGGAGAGCAGCGCCTCGAACTGGCTCTTGTTGACGAAGTCCCGCCGGACCGGGTCCTGCAGGTCGGTCTTCCAGTCAAGCTTGATGGCACCGGCGAGGTGGCCGGTGTCGTAGGCCGAGGTGTCCTCGTCGACCTCGACGAAGACGACGCCCGGGGCGTCGAGGTTCTTCTCGGCCCACTCGGCCGAGACGAGTGCGGTGTCGCGACTCATCAGATCACTCCCTGGTGAGGATGGATGGTGAGCCTGCGCGCGGAGATCGTGGTTGCCTCTGTCACACCACGCGCGGGACCCATGGGACGGACGGATCACGGGTTCGTGCGACGGCGCCGCTGCCGGGCGTTGGGAAGCAGGAAGGGTACGCGGACCCTGCGTGCCGGTGGCCGCTAGGCGACCTTGGACAGCCCCGCCGTCAGATGACGGGGCGACACAGGCAGGTGGCCACGCGGCACAGGTCGACCGCGCGCCGTTTGGTGAGGAGCGTCCCCATGAGCAGGGAGCCTACCAGCGATCCCGCCGAGCACCAGGGGCCCGACCACCATCCGGGACGCAGCTCACCACGGGCCACCTGCCGGGCGGTGGACGCTCAGCCGGCGGTCTGGTTGATCGGTACGTCCCGGGCGTCGGCGGTGACCGCGAGCCCACCGGGCAACGGCCGGACCTCCCGCACGGTCAGCCCGAAGGGCAGCTCCGGCAGGGGTACGGCGATGGAGATGCCCTGGGCGTACTGGTTGAGCAGGCTACGGGCCAGCGGTACGGCGGGCAGCCCCTCGGCGTCCAGGTCGTTGACCTTGAGGGACACCTCGCCCTGCTCGCTGACGACCACCTCGACGACGCCGTTGACGGTCAACCGCTGACCGAGGATGTCCACCGGCGCGGTGACGGCGAGCTGCCCGTCCCGCTCGCCGAGCTTCAGCCCTGGCCGGTCGAGCAGGGCGGCGAGGCTGTCGTAGCTGATCGTGCCGGTGCCGTCGACGGTCCGGGCGACCACGTCGCCCTGCCCGGTGCGCAGCGTGTCCAGCGAGGCGCGCACGTCCCGGGCGTCGACGTCGAGCTGGGGCAGCCGGACCGCGTTGCCCTGCACCGAGCCCTGCACGTCGCGCAGGCGGATGGAGATGCGGTCGTACCGGCCGGCCACCACTTGGTCGAGGAAGGGGAAGCCACCGACCTCCACCTCGGGGGCGGCGGACTCGACCTGCTGGTTGGCCACCTCCTGGCGGACCTGGTCGGCGATGGTCCGCTCGGCGACCGCCACGGCGACCCGGTCGGCGACGGCCAGCAGCCCGCCCAGGACCAGCAGCAGCACGACGAGCGTGACGAGCACCTTGCGCCCACGTCGCCGGGGTCGTACCTGCCTCGCCGGGTAGCTGTCTGCCACGCCGCCTCCTGTCGTCGTCGTGCCGGTCTTACCCGAGGTGAGGAAACCTCAACCGTCCGGTCAGAGCAACAACCGACACATCACGTACGCGGCCGGCGCGGCCATCGCGAACCCGGCGAGCGGGCCCTGCAGGTGCCGGGCGATCCACATCGTCGGCAGCTCACCGGCCATCAACCGGCCCGCCTCGGCGTACCCGACGGCCAGGTCGGCCAGGACGGCGGTGACCGCGGCGACCAGCCCGAACAGCGCGGCCCGGACCGGGGTGAACGGGGTCACCAGGAAGCTGCCGAAGACGGCGCTGACCAGCGTACCGACCATCGCGCCGATGACCACGCCGGCGGCTCCCCGGGGGACCTGGGGGGCCAGTCGGGGCCAGGGCAGCACCGCGTCGGTGAGCCGGGCGACGGTGAGCGCGACACCGGCCGCGGTCAGGCAGACGGTGATCGCCTGGGTGCCGGCGGGGATCCGACCGAGCAGGATCAGGATGGCGAAGGCGGTCACCCCGAGCACGGTCGTCACGGTGGTGCCGAGCGAGTCGGTCAACCGGGCCCGGTCGACCCGGCGGAAGAGCTGACCGACCACGGCCAGGACGCAACCGGCCACGACGACGACGCCCAGGGGCAGCAGGGCGGCGTCGGCGGAGCGTACCGCCATGACGTCGGCCGCCACCGCGACGCCGGCGCCGACTGCGGCGACCACCAGCAATGCCGGCGGGCGGACCGCCATCGTCCGGGCCAGGATGTAGAGCAGTTGTACGCCGAGCACGATGATCGCGAAGGGCAGCCGGTGTCCCGGCCCGGCGGTCTGCGCGCCGAGGACCAGGCCGACACCGAGCAGCGCGGCGAAAGCGGCGACGGTGAGCGAGAGCGGCCGGCGGATCTCGACCGGCGGTTCCTCCTCCTCGTCCTCCATCTCGACCTCGTCGTCGGCTCGGCGGGCTGGTTCGCTGCTCTTGCGGAACCGCCGGGGTCGCCCGCGCCCGCGCCGCTCGTCGGCGGCGTCGTCGTCGGGACCGGTACGCGCAGCCGGCGGCCGACCGGCCGGATCGTCGTCGTCGTCGGCCCACGGTTCGCGACCGGTCTCGGGCGAGGTGGAGGGATACACGCCCCGATCGTGCCAGACTTGTGGACCGTTCCGGGGAGCACGGTTTCGGCCAGGTTAAAACCTGTTCCGCGATAAGGGGCAGAACGCGCAAAGAGGATAAGCCTGGAGGGGTCGGCGAGGGTCGTCGGTTAGGCTCAACGCGTTACCCGCCCGCCAGCGACGCCGGGACCAGACGTCAGTCTCTGACGCCGGGCCAACGTCAGTTCTCAGCGCCGCGTCCTGAGGGACGCCGCTGGTCGCGTGCGGTCAGTGACCGCCGGGACGGAGGTGATCGTGTGGAGATCCTGCTGCTGGTGACCGCACGCGCAGGCGAACCATCCGCGGTTCTGCCGGCGCTCGACCTGCTACCACACTCGGTCCGCACCGCGCCACGCGACGTGCGCACCCTGGTCGCCGGGCCCAGCCCGGACGCGGTGCTGGTCGACGCCCGCTCCGAGCTCAGCGAGGCCCGGGCGACCTGCCGGATGCTGCACGCCACCGGGCTCGGCGTGCCGCTGGTGGCCGTGGTCACCGAGGCCGGCCTGATCGCACTCAACGCCGACTGGGGCGTGGACGACGTCATCCTCGCCTCGGCCGGGCCGGCGGAGGTCGAGGCCCGACTGCGGCTGGCGGTCGGCCGGTTGAGCAACACCACCTCGGGTGCCGGCGGCTCGATCCGCGCCGGCGAGCTGACCATCGACCCGGACACCTACGCCGCCCGACTCAAGGGCCGCCCGCTCGACCTCACCTACAAGGAGTTCGAGCTGCTCAAGTTCCTCGCCCAGCACCCCGGCCGGGTCTTCACCCGCGACCAGCTGCTGCGCGAGGTCTGGGGCTACGACTACTTCGGCGGCACCCGCACGGTCGACGTGCACGTCCGGCGGCTGCGGGCCAAGCTCGGCTCGGAGTACGAGTCGATGATCGGCACGGTCCGCCAGGTGGGTTACAAGTTCGTCGTGCCGCCCTCGCGGTCGCTGCCGGACGTGGAGCACGCGCCCATACCAGTCTGACCCCCCGCTCGGGAGGTTATACCGATACGCCCCTTTCGCGAATCTAGTCGGTTTTATCCTGACTATCGGATTCGTGAGAGGGGCGGCGGTGTACACGTTCAGCACGGGGGTCAGGGCCACAGTCTCGGGACAGGGCACCTGATGCGGCCCACGGTGCCCCGGTCGGCCGGCGCCGGCCGGACCGCCAGCGTCCTCACCCTGCTGGTGCTCGCCCTGCTGGGCTCGGCCTACGCGCTCGGCCGCACGCTCGTGCCGGACCCGACCGGGCACCAGCCGCCGGTCCTGGGGGCCGGGGCCACCGGCCCGCAGTACGCCGACCAGCCTCCGGCCACCGGCACCGGCGCTCCGGCCCCCACCAGCCCGACCGGGCCGACCTCCGCCCCCTGGGGTGAGGCCGGTCAGGAGGGTGGCCCGACCACCGTCGAGGAGGGCCCGTACGGCACCCAGGTCACCAGCGGCACCGCCGAGGTGGCGCTTACCTTCGACGACGGCCCCGACCCCAACTACACCCCGCAGGTCCTGCAGGTGCTGCGTGAGTACCAGATAAAGGCCACCTTCTGCGTGGTCGGTGAGAACGCACAGAACCATCCGGACCTGGTCCGGGACATCGTGGCCGAGGGGCACACCCTCTGCAACCACTCCTGGAACCACGACGTCCTGCTGGGCAAACGCTCCCCCGACGTGATCCGGGCCGACCTGATCCGCACCAACCAGGCCATCCGGGCGGCGGCCCCGAACGCCCCGATCGTGTGGTTCCGGCAACCCGGCGGCGCCTGGACGTACCCGGTCGTCTCGGTGGCGCAGGAGCTGGGCATGGTCCCGCTGCACTGGAACGTCGACCCGTCGGACTGGCGCGCGCCGGGAGCGAACCGGATCGCCACCGTGCTGCACACCTACGTTGCCCCCGGCGCGGTGGTCCTGTTGCACGACGCCGGTGGCAACCGGCAGGGCACCGTCGACGCGCTGCGCTCCGCCCTGCCGACGCTTACCAGCCGGTTCCGCTTCACCGCCCTGCCCACCGGCGCGACCTGACCGCCGCTACCGTGACGGGGTGAGCACCGAGCCGACGACCGACCAGGTGAACCGGGCCGACCGGTTGACGCCCGCCGAGGTGACCGAGGTGCTCGCGCTGGCGCGCGCCGCCGGTGACACCGACGGGGCGGACCCGCTGGACGAGCACGTCCTGCTGCGGCTGCGCGACCCGGCCGCGCCCGCCACGCACCTCACCGCCCGTGCCGCCGACGGCACCCTGACCGGGTACGCCCACCTGGACACCACCGACGTGACCACCGGTACCGGGGTGGAGCTGGCGGTCCATCCGGCGTACCGGCGTCGGGGGGTCGGCCGGGCACTGGCCCGGGAGGTGCTCGCGGCGGCCGGTGGTCCGCTGCGGGCCTGGGCGCACGGTGACCACCCGTCGGCCGCCGCGCTCGCCGTGGACCTCGGCTTCACCCGCGCCCGGGTGCTCTGGCAGCTGCGCCGGTCGCTGGCCGCGCCGGTGGACCCGCCGCGGCTGCCGAACGGGGTGGCGCTGCGCGCCTTCCGGCCCGGCCTGGACGACGCCGCCTGGCTCGCGGTCAACGCCCGCGCCTTCGCCGACCATCCGGAGCAGGGCCGCTGGACCCGGGACGACCTGCGCACGCGCTTCGCCGAGCCGTGGTTCGACCCGGCCGGGTTCCTGCTCGCCGTGGAATCCGCAAGCGACCGGCTGCTCGGCTTCCACTGGACCAAGGTGCACGAGCGTCCCGGCTCGGCCCGTACCGGTGAGGTGTACGTGGTGGGCGTCGACCCGGCGGCGCACGGCGGCGGGCTGGGTCGGGCGCTGACCACCGCCGGCCTGGCGTACCTGCGGGACCGGCGCGGCCTGGACCGGGTGATGCTCTACGTCGACGAGTCCAACACCTCCGCCATGGCCCTCTACCGACGGCTCGACTTCGCCCCCTGGTCCGCCCACGTCAACTACCACCACCGGTGACCTCGGCACGGATCTGACGCCAGCGGCGGGCCTGCTCCGGGCCGAGCCAGTAGAAGGTGCCGGTCTCACCGTCCAGGGAGCTGGGGACGTACCGGTTCAGCGGCAGGCCGAGATCCCGGTAGCCGGGGTGGGACCGCAGCATCCGGCTCACCCCGGCCAGCGCGCCACCGAGCTGCTGTCGGGGCACCCGGATGGTGGCGCAGACCTCCTCGGCGGAGAGCCACTGCCCGGGTCGGGTGGCCAACAGGTCGAGCATCCGCAGCACGGTGCCGTGGCTCTTGGACCGGCCGCTGGCGAACCGCCGCAGGTCCGCGACCGGCCACTGCACGGACTCCGGCGGCTGGGGGCGGGGTTGCCGGGGCACCGGGCGCACCGCCTCGCCCCAGCCGTCCAGCTCGGCCAGGAGCGCCGCGACGTGCGGCAGGTACGCCGCCGGCACGGCGATGTGTACGAGTTCGGGGCCGGCCCCGTCAGGCATCGACCGGTCAGCCGAAACGGCCGGTGATGTAGTCCTCGGTCCGCTTGTCCCCCGGGTTGGTGAAGATCCGCGAGGTCTGGTCGAACTCGACCAGGCGGCCGTGGCGTACCTGCTTCTCGTCGACCTCGGCGGTGAAGAAGGCGGTGTAGTGGCTGACCCGGGCGGCCTGCTGCATGTTGTGCGTGACGATGACGATCGTGTACGACTTCGACAGCTCGTACATCAGGTCCTCGACCTTGCTGGTGGCGATCGGGTCCAGTGCCGAGCAGGGCTCGTCCATCAGGATCACGTCCGGCTTGACGGCGATCGTCCGGGCGATGCAGAGCCGCTGCTGCTGACCACCGGAGAGGGCCAGCCCGCTGCTCTTGAGCTTGTCCTTCACCTCGTCCCAGAGGGCGGCCCCGGTGAGCGCCTCCTCGACGTGGTCGTCGAGCTTGCCCTTGATCCCGTTGATCCGCAGCCCGTACGCCACGTTGTCGTAGATGGACTTGGGGAACGGGTTGGGCTTCTGGAAGACCATGCCGATCCGCCGCCGGACCTGGATCGGGTCCACGCCCTTGGCGTAGATGTCCTGCCCGTGGTAGCTGACCGTGCCGGTGACCCGGGCACCGGGGATCAGGTCGTTCATCCGGTTCAGCGAACGCAGGATCGTCGACTTGCCGCAGCCGGACGGGCCGATCATCGCGGTGATCTGGTTCTGCCGGATCGGCATCGAGGTGCCCCGGACCGCCTCGTAGCTGCCGTAGTGGACGCTGACGTCGGCCAGGTCCATCACGGTGGTGCTGCCGCCCGGGTTGTCCAGGCCGGCGTCCTGCCAGCCCGCCGAGGGTGCGCTGACGGAGACCGAGGGGTGCGAGGTGACGGTACCGGCGGGGGTGTTCGTGGTGGCCATGGTTCAGCGCTCCTTCAGGGCGAATCGGTTGGCGATGATTCGGGCGACGACCGTGAAGACGACCACGATCACGATCAGGGTCAGCGCCGCTCCCCAGGCCCGGTCCTGGGCGCCGACGAAGGGCTGACTGGCGTTGCGGAAGATCTGTGCCGGCAACGCGGTGTTGGAGCCGTCGAAGAGGTTGGTGTTGGTGGAGAAGACGATGCCGGTGACGATGACGATCGGCGCGGTCTCGCCGGCCGCGCGGGCCACCGCCAGCAGCGAACCGCTGGTGATGCCGGAGATCGCGGCGGGCAGCACCACGGTCAGGATGGTCCGCCACTTGCGGGCCCCCAGCGCCAGGCTGGCCTGGCGCAGCTCGTCGGGGACCAGCCGGAGCATCTCCTCGCTGCTGCGGATCACCACCGGCAGCATCAGGCAGGCCAGCGCCAGCGCCCCGGCGAAGCCGCTGAACTTGCCCACCACCAGCACCCAGGCGATGTAGATGAACAGCCCCATCACGATCGACGGGACACCGGTCATCACGTCGGCCATCAGCCGGATGATCCGGGCCAGCGGCTTCTGCTTGCCGTACTCGTTGAGGTAGATCGCGCCGAAGACGCCGAGCGGGATGGCCATCAGCGAGGCCGCGCCGGTGATCAGCAGGGTGCCGACGATGGCCGGGCCCATCCCCGGGCCCTCCCGGCGGTACGAGTTGGGGATGTCGGCATTGAGGAAGTCCAGGCTCATCACCCCGGCGCCCCGGCTCAGCACGGTCCACATCACCAGGCCCAGCGGGATGATCGCCAGGACCAGGGCGAGGTAGATGCCGCCGGAGGCGACGTGGTTGACGATCCGCCGTCGCAGCGACAGCGCGCCCCGGCTCAGGTCCGGCGCGCCCCGGCCACGGTCGGTGGCGGGCGGCGTCGCGGTGGCGGTCACGCCACCCCTCCCCTCATCTTGGCCTCCGCCCGGCGGACGATCCGCTGGGCGACCAGGTTGATCAGCACGGTCATCGCGAAGAGCACCACGCCGAGCCCGATCAGGGCGGCGGTGAACGTGCCTGTCGACTCGCCGAACTGCTGCACGATCACGGCGGCCATGGTGTTGCCGGGCTCGAAGACGTTCGCGGAGATGTTGGTGGCCCCGCCGACGACCAGCGCGACGGCGATGGTCTCGCCCATCGCCCGGCCGAGGCCGAGCATCACCGCGCCGGTGATCCCGCCGAAGCTGTGCGGGAAGACCGCGCCCCGGATCATCTCCCAGCGGGTGGCACCGAGCGCTAGGGCGGCGTCCTTGTCGGCCTGCGGCACGGTGCCGAAGACCTCCCGGCAGATGGAGGTGATGATCGGGGTGACCATGATGGCCAGGATCAGCCCGGCGGTCATGAAGTTACGCCCGCTGGCCGCCTCACCGAAGACGCTGCCGAGCACCGGGATGCCGCCGAGCAGGTCGTGCGTGCCCCGGTAGAAGTCGACGAGCACGGGGGCGAGGACCAGCACCCCCCAGAGCCCGAAGACCACCGACGGTACGGCGGCCAGCAGGTCGATCACGGTGACCGCGGTGGTACGCAGCCGGCGCGGGGCCAGCTCGGTGATGAACAGCGCGATCCCGATGGAGACCGGGACGGCGATGATCAGCGCGATCAGGGAGGTGACCGCGGTGCCGTACATGAAGGAGAGCGCCCCGAAGACGGCCGCCCCCTCGGCGGGGTTCGGGTCCCAGGTGCTCTCGGTGACGTACCGCAGGCCCATCTCGGCGAAGGCCGGCCAGGCCTCCCGGACGGTGGTGATCAGGATGAGGGCGAGGATCGCCAGCACCAGCAGCCCGGTGCCGAGGGTCCACCAGGAGAAGGCACGGTCGGCCAGCAGCCCACCCCGCTGCGGGGCCAGGCTGGGCCGGGTCTCGGGTTTGCGCTCTGTCAGGGTCATCTCGTCTCCAGCGGTCCGGGGTCTCCAGCGGCTTGCCGAGCCGGGGTGGCTCCGGCTGCCCGGTCGGGGACGAGGCCTGGTCGGCCCCGCCCCCGTCCGGCATCGCCTCGGGCGATCTCGGTCCTGATCAGCTCTGGATCTTCTCGACCTGGGCCAGGGCCTTCTCCTTCAGCGACGCGGGCAGCGGCGCGAAGTCGACGTCCTTGGCCAGGTCCTGGCCGTCGTTGAGCAGGTACGTCACGAAGGCCTTGACCAACTCGGCCTTCTTCGGGTCGTCGTAGCTGGTCTTGACCAGCAGGAAGGTCGGGGCGGTGATCGGGTACGCGTTGGCCCCGGCCGCGTCGAGCGGGTTGTAGCTGAGGTCCTCGGCGACCTGCGCGCCCTCCAGGCCGGCGGTGGTCCCCTCGATCGACGGCGCGACGTACTGGCCGTCCTTGTTCTTGATCGCGGCGAACGTCAGCTGGCTGGCCACGGCGTCGCTCAGGTCGACGTACCCGATGCCGCCGTCGGCCTGCTTGACGATCTGCGCCACGCCGGTGTTCTTCTCGCCGCCCTGGGTGTTGGACGGCCAGTTCACCGTGTCACCGCTGCCGAGCTTCCAGGTGTTCGGCGCGGCGGCGGCGAGGTACTTGGTGAAGTTGCTGGTGGTGCCGGAGCCGTCGGAGCGGTGGGCCACCGTGATCGGGGTGGCCGGCAGGCTCACGCCGGGGTTGTCGGCGGCGATCGCCGCGTCGTTCCAGGTCCTGATCTCCGACTGGAAGATCTTGGCCAGGGTGTCCGGGCTGAGCTGGAGCTTGTCCACGCCCGACAGGTTGTAGCTGACGGTGATCGGCGCGGCGACGGTCGGCACGTAGAGGTAGCTGCCGGCGGCCGGGCCGTCAGTGTCCTTGACCAGGCTGTCGGTGCCGGCGAAATCGGTCAGGCCCTCACCGAACTGCTTCTTGCCGGTGCCGGAGCCGGTGGCGTTGTAGTTGATGGTGACGTTCGGCGCGGCCTCCTTGAAGGCCGTGATGACCTCCTGGTAGTACGCGTCGGGGAAGCTCGCGCCGGAGGCCTTCAGCTCACCGGAAAGGTCGGCGTAGTCGCCTCCGGCGTTGTTGCCGGCGCCCGGGGTGTCGCTGTCGCTGTCGCTGGTGCCACAGCCAGTGAGCGCGAGTGCGGCGAGCGCTACGCCGGCGAGGACGCGCCGCGAGAGCACGTTGCGGTTCACCTCAGAATTGCCTCTCTCTAGGGGTCGTCGGGTCTTCCTCGACCTGACGCCACCGACGCTAGGAGCGGCAGGTAGCCGGATTCCCGGCACTTGGTGAACCGCAGGTGAACAGGTCCCCCGGCCCAGGTGGCCGGCAACTGAGGACGAAATGTCAGGAACATGAACGTACTGACGCGTGTGCCCGGCCCGGCGCTTCCGGCTCTCCCGCCCGGCGCTCCCGGCTCTCCCGCCCGGCTCTCTCGCCCAGGTCTCCCGGCGCGGCGCGGGCCGCTCGTCGATACGGGACCTCGTGGATCGTTGCCTACCCTTGGGGGCATGAGCCGGTACACGCACCTGGCAGACTTCGACCAGTTGGCAGGAATGTTGGCGGTGGCCGGGCGGGAGCTGTGTCCGGTGATCCGGTCGGCGAGCCGGGCCCTGCTGGAGGCCGACGCCGAGGCCGCACGGGCGGTACGCGCCGAGGTGGCCGCCGCCCGCGGACTGCACGACCGGATCGAGAGCTGGGTGCCGGCGGTGCTGGCCCGCCGCCAACCGGTCGCCTCCGACCTGCGGCTGCTCGTGGCCGGGCTGCGGATGAACGGGGACATGCGCCGGATGGGGGTGCTCGCCGGGCACATCGCCGGGGTGGCCCTCAGCCGGTACCCGGACCCGGTCCTGCCGGCCCAGGTGCGCCCCACCTTCGTGGCGATGGCCGACGCGGCGGCCCGGCTTGCCGACAAGGCCGCCCTGGTGATGGCGACCCGGGACCGGGTGGACGCGATCCAGACCGGCCTGGACGACGACGAGCTGGACGCGCTGCAACGCTCGCTCTTCACCGTGCTCACCGACGACTGGCCGTACGGCATCCCCGCTGCCGTCGACGTGGCGATGCTCGGCCGCTACTACGAACGCTTCGCCGACCACGCCGTCGGGGTGGCCCGCCAGGTCGCCTACCTGATCGACGGCAACCGCTGAGCCAGCCGCAACACCTCCGCCGGCACCGCACCGCCGCGCAGTACGGCGGCGAGCACCGTACCCGCGAACGGCCGGGACCGCAGCTCGTCCGGGGCGGTCCGGTCCAGCTCGACGAGCGTCCGCCCGGCCGCCGGCACGTCACCGACCAGCAGGAACGCCCGCGCCACGTCGACCAGGTACGCGCCCCGGTGTTCGGCCGGCAACCGCCGCCACTCCGCCAGTAGGGCGGCGCGGTCGAGCAGCTCCTCGGCGCGGGACCGGTCACCGCAGTTGGCAGCGGCGAAGGCCCCCTCGACCAGCAGCGTTCCGCGTACCGACAGCTCGGCACCGGACGGTGACCAGAGTTCGGTGCCGGGCAGCGCGTCGGCGGCGGCCACCGTCGCGGCGAGCGCCAACCGGCCCCGGCCGAGGGCCCGCAGCGCCGCGCCGAGCGGGATCGCCGCGACGGCGGCGCGCAGGGGGTCACCGGCGGCCATCGTCATCGCCCGGTCGGCGGCCAACCAGGCCAACTCGGCCGCGCCGAGTTTCACCAGCACCGCCGCCGTCACCCGGTACACCTCCCCCGCCGGCTCGGCCCGGACCGGCCGGACCGTGTCCAGCAACGCCGGCAGCGTCCGCAACAGCTGCGGATAGTGCGCGTGCTGGTAGGCCAGCCAGGCGTGGGCCACCTGCCGGTCCAGCTCGGCGGCGGTCGGTGCCGGCCGAACGGCCGGAGCGCTGTCGTACCGGGCGAGCGCGGCGCGTACCTCCTCCACGCCGTCGGCGGCGGGAGTCACGGTCGGCGGCTCGGGGCGACCGAGCAGCAGCACCGGGTCGACCCGCAGCACCCGGCCCAGATCCTGGATGACCGAGTACCGGTCGAGGGTGCGGATCCCCCGCTCCACCTTGTCCACCCAGCTCTTCGACTTACCGAGCCGGTCGGCGAGCATCTGCTGGGTCAGCCGCCGCCGGATCCGCCACTGCGCCACCCGCCGCCCGATCGGCAACTCCCGCAGCTCACCCTCGATCACGCCGCCACCGCCTCGTCCATCGCCGGCCACCGGTTCGCCGGTCACCGGTAGAGGGCGTACCGGTCGCACCACCGGGTCTGCTCCGACTGCCAGCGCCGCAGCGCCTCCTTGACCTGGTACGCCTCACCGCGCGCCCGCTCGGCCGCCTCCTGCGCGGCGGCCAGCTCGCCCGCGACCCGGTCCACGAAGCGCCGCACCTCCGCCGGGTCCAACCCGCGTCGACCGAACCGGGTACGCCCGAAGCGCCACTGCCGCACCTGCGTCGGCAGCAGCGGTACGCAGTTCCGCGACCGGTACACGGCCCCGGTGGTCCCGGCGGCGCTGTCGGGCCGGCCAGGGGCGACACCCCGTCGATGCCGAGCGGGACGACGGCGGGTCAACCACCCGAGAACCTGTCTCACGTTTCCACCTTCCGAGACGTGTGGTGAAGGGCAGCTCCGGCCACGGAAGCTTCGGTTCTCGTAGCCGGAGCGCCTACTTTGAGTCCTCATTGGTTTGCCGACCGTGAGGACTGGAACCAACCTGCCATGGCTATCTATTGCTAGTCAAGCTCTCTCCATGGATGGTTCACTCTCACTGCCGACCGTGAGAGGAACAACCAGTGCCACCGCAGTACGCCTACCAACGCGTTGCCGACGACCTGACTCGACGGATCGAATCCGGGGAGTTCCCGCCCGGGTCCCGACTGCCCAGCCGGGCTGAGCTGTGCACGGAGTACGAGGTCTCCAGCTTCGTCGCCGACCGGGTCTTCCTCATCCTCAAGATGAACGGGCTCACCGAGTCGCTGCCCGGTGCCGGGGTGTACGTCAAGGAGAGCAGCCAGCCTGCGGGCTGAGCCCGACCCGACACCCCTGAGGAGGCACCGGCCGTGGACCTGGTTGCCCTGTCGGACATCGCGAGGATGCTTGGCGACCTGTCTCGGACCCGAACGACCGAGATCACCAACCGGAAGGGCTTCCCCGACCCGGTGGCGACGGTGGCCAACGGGCGGTTGCGCATCTGGCGGCGAGCCGACGTCGACCGCTGGATCCGGGAGCACCGACCCCACCAGGCGGACTGACCGATGCCCGGTGCCGGGGTCTTGTCAGGAAGTGAGCCCGGCTGGCATCGACGTACCCACCGCCTATCGTCCGACCATGGGCCATCGAAGAAGAAGACTGTACGGCGCACAGGAGCTTCGTGAGCGCCTGGGTGTCTCTCGCACCCGCGTACTCCAACTCGTCGCACGACCCGACTTTCCAGCACCGTACGAACGCTTGACCGGTGGGGCGATCTGGTTGACGGAAGACGTGGAACGCTGGATCGCCGAGCACCAGCCGTGGAAACTCGACGAGAACCCCGACGAAGAACCGTGAGCCCGAAGGACGTAGGCATCACAGGCAGCCTCAGCCGTCATCGTCGGAGGTCGGCCAGAGCTGCCGCTCGATGATCTCCCGAGCCCGCTCGTCCTCGGCTTCCAGCCGCCGCTTCCGGGACTGCTCTTCGCTCGTCCGCCGAGGTGCCTGCCGACCTTCCCGGTCGTCAGTACCACCGTGCTCATCCATGCCGAGCCACCCTTCTCCAACCCACGGCGAAAGTGTGACTACCCTCGGTTAGTCAACTCCACTATGGGGGTTGACTACCGGGCGCCTGAGATGGTCGTCGACGTGCCTCGTCATCCACTGCTGCGCGTGATGGGTGCCGCTGAGATCGCGGAGTACCTCGGCGTGTCCCGGCAGTGGGTGGAGGTGCTCAGCAAGCGCCGGGACTTCCCCGAACCGTCGGCGACGCTGAAGGCCGGTCGCATCTGGCGTACCGAGGACATCGAGCAGTGGGCGGCCGAACACCGCCCCCAACCCGAGCCCGACGAGTCCTCCTAGCCAAACCCGTCATACCGAACCACCAGAAGGGCGCTGTCCGAGTCAGCCGGTCTTCCGGCAAATCAGGTCGGTGGTGGAAGCTCACCAGGTGACGTCAGCCCATTCTCTTCGGCCCACCTGGCGAAACCGCCCGGACCGAATGGCAACCGGTACGAGTTCTCCAAGAGGTCGTCGGCGACCGCTGAGACCAGCGGCACCGTGAGCAGCTTTTGGCGTATCGCGTCACATAACAGTCCCAGCGTGCGGCGGATCTCAACTTTCCGACTCTTGGCAGCGTTCACCGCCACCCGGTCGTCGACAACGGCCACCGCGCCGGACAGCGTCTCGGCCAATGCCAGCACGCCACATTCACCTATGTTCCGCCCGTCGGATCCGACGAGGCGCCGTTCGTAGTAGGTGAATGCGGTCAACTGATCCGTACTGTTGAGCGGGACGACCTCGATCCAGTCGGCGTCCAGGACGCTTGACAAGTACCCGTGTTGCACGACGCCGTTTCGCAACTCGGCTTCGACGACATCGGGAATCACCACCCGTGCGTCTCGAAGCACGACCTTGAGTATGTTGAGCCACTGGCTCTTGGCGAAGTGGCTCAGTGGACCGGTGTCGAGAACATAGACGGGGCGGTCGTCGGTCACGAGGTGACGGCCCAGATCTCGGCGTCGGACAGCGGCGGCCGGTCGGGCAGCGCGTCCTCGTCGAAGGTGCCCAGCAGCAGGCTGAGTGCGCGGTCGACAGTCACGGTCTCACTTCGATACAGCCGCAGGACTGCTTGCTCATAACTCCGGGGCAGCGCCACGGGCTCCAACTCGCGGGCGACGACCAGGTTCTTCTCGACGATGTCGGCCTTCTTCGTGCGAGCCTGCCGGACGTTGTTGGCCTGCGCCCCGTCGACGAGACCGAGTTCCTCCAGCCGTCGGGCGAGGGTCGCCATGTCCACCTGATAGTGGCTCCCAGCGCGGACCGCCGCATCCCGCAACGTCTCGTCGGCGTTGTCGGTCCAATGCGCCCATCGCCCTCGGAGATCACTCTCGGGGAGAAGAAGGGCGCGGGCGAAGCGATCCAGGCGGGCCTCCAGCGCGTCGGCCTCGGCCGTGGCCACCCGCCAGTCCGTGGTGTACGGGTCCGCGATCAGGTAGTGGCCCAGCTCGTGAGCGAGCGCGAGCCGACGTCGACCGACCCGCAGATCGCCGTTGACGACACTCACCCCGCCGGTTCGCAGGAGCACAGTTCCCGCGTCGGCTCCCTCACCCAACGGCACCGCGAAGGGCAGCAACCCCACCTCGGTGACCAGCTGGGACAGCTTCTGCGCGGGCTCATCGGAGCCGAGCTTCAGCAGCGTACGCGCCCGGACGGCCAACTCGTCCGCAGCCGCCATCGAGGTGGGCGTCGGCAGTGCCGCCGGCTGCGCCGCGACGAGTTCGGGCACCTCGCCGGCGACGAACTCGACGTCCCGGGCGAGCCGGTCCAACTCGTCGTCGACAGACTGGGTGGCCAGTCCAGACCTGCCGGCACGGTAGGAGACGATAGCGGGCGGCCCTGGGTCGACGAACCACTCCACGCGACGCCGCAGTTCCCTGGCGATTCCGACCAATTCGACTGCGGACACTCCCCGCATCCCGTTCTCGATCTTCGCAAGCGCGCTCCGGGCCAGGCCAACGGCCGCAGCCAGCTGAGCCTGGGTCAGCCCGGACTCTGCCCGTGCCTCCGCGATCCGCTCCCCCAACCCCATGTGTTCGATTCTAGAACATCACCTCGGCTCTGGGTCAGTCGACTGCTCACGAATCCATTCGGGCCACGCCGAACGTGAAGCCGCATGGGGCGAACCGGAACCGGTCCGCGTACGTAGAGCGAGCGGGAAGTAGACCAGCGGTGAGGGAGAACGGGCTGTGCCTGGGGAGAACGAGTCGTCGAGCGAGGAAGATCGGATCAGGCGTGACCTCGGCAGGTTGCGGGAAGTGCTCGCCGATGACGTCCGGCGGGACTTCGACGGGTTGCCGGCGGACGTCCGCCGGGAGGCGGTGCAGATGCGGCACGTCGTGGCAGCCCTCGACGCACTCGACAAGCACACTCACGATGTGAGCGTGGACCCCCGCGATTTCCGATATTCGCCTCACGATCTACTCCGCGCACGGTTCCAGCGCACCGCCGCGCCGGAACTGTTCCGGCACCAGCACCAGGAGCTGAACCGGTACGTACGGGAGTGCATCGACGCCATGACCGGCGCACAGCCCGAACCCGCCACGCCGCCTCCGACGACGACGGCGGCCACCGCCGAGTACGCCGCACTGAGCGTCGCACCGGCAAGCCGGGACTTTCGGCAGCCGCCGGTCAGCCCACCGCCGGGTTTCGAGGGTGTCCCCCGGCAGCAGCGCTCCGATCAGGGTCGGGACCACCGGTCGGGGGCCCGCCGGAGCGGG
Organism: Micromonospora yangpuensis; assembly: GCF_900091615.1. Taxonomy (NCBI): domain Bacteria; kingdom Bacillati; phylum Actinomycetota; class Actinomycetes; order Micromonosporales; family Micromonosporaceae; genus Micromonospora; species Micromonospora yangpuensis. The sequence goes on from NZ_FMIA01000002.1 coordinate 5,934,385, forward strand.
CCCTGAGGCCGGTCTCCGAGTGCGGTGGCGGCGCTCAGCCGAGCAGGAAGCGGGGCGTCTCGCCGTCCAGGTCGACCAGGCGGGGCATGACCGGGGTGGCCGGGTCGCGACCGGTCGCGGCACGTACCAGATGGGGTAGGTCTGCCGACGCCGCGACCTCAGCGAGCGTCACCCGGGTCGGGGGGAGCATGGTCAGCTCCCCGGCGTCGGCCCGGCGGACCGCCTCGGCCGGCGGCAACCACAGCGTGTGGTCGGCCTCGCCGGAGACGTCCCGAGTCCGCTGTCCCGGCGGCAACAACGCCACGAAGAAGTACGTGTCGAAGCGGCGCGGCTCGAACTCCGGGGTGACCCACCGGCTCCACGGCAGCAGCAGGTCCGACCGGAGCGTCAGGCCCCGACCGCGCAGGAACTCGGCGAACCCGGTACGACGCTGCTCCAGGGCGACCCGGTCGGCCTCCCAGTCGTCACCACTGACGTCACCGACCACGGCGGCCGGCGCACCACCGACCAGCCCCGCCCCGACAGCCCGCGCACCACCGACCAGCCCGGCACCGTCGACCGGCGTGCCGGTGACAGCGCTGGTCGGGGTCGGGCCGGCGAGCAGGACCCCCGCCTCCTCGAAGACCTCTCGGGCGGCGGCGCAGACCACCGCACGGGCCGCCTGGGCGGGCAGCGCCAGCCGTCGACCCCACTGTTCGGGGGTGGGGCCAGCCCAGCCGGGATGCGTCTGCGCGTCCGACGGGTCGACGCCGCCGCCGGGGAAGGCGTACATCCCGCCGAAGGTCATCGCGGCGACCCGGCGGATCAGGTACACCTCGAAACCGGCGACGGCCTCCCGCAGCAGCAGCACCGTCGCGGCGACCCGGGGTACGGCCGGCACGCCCCCCTCGGCACGGAACCGCCGCGCGTGCTCGATCAGCCTCGCCGGGGCGGCGAAGCTCAACGGCGGGCCGGCGGAGCTGTCACGATCGGAGATCATGACGCGAGCCTAAAGGCCGGCAGTCCCCCACCCACCAAGCGTCCCCCACCCGCCGACGCGGGACCCCAAGTGAATCTTGGACGCTTACCGTTCTATTTGGACGGTAAGTGTCCAAGATCTAGACCCGATCGGGTACGGAGCGAGTGCGGCGGGGGGGTGCGACGAGGCAGCCATGCCGCAAAAGGGGCAAGTCGCTGCTAGGGGGTTCGGTTCTGCGGGCAGATCCTTCTCGGTGCCGCTGGGAGCGCTACCGTGACCTGGGCTAGCGTCGCGGCATGACACGTTGGGGCATTCTCGCCACCGGAAACATCGCCGCCCGCTTCGCCGCCGACCTGAAACTGGTGCCGGGGGCCGAACTGGTCGCGGTCGGCTCGCGCAGCACCGCCAGCGCCGAGACCTTCGCGCGGACGCACGACATCGGGCGGGCGTACGGCTCCTGGGCCGAACTCGCCGCGGACGACGACCTGGACGTGGTGTACGTCGCCACCCCGCACTCCGCCCACCACGAGGCCACCACGATCTGTCTCGACGCGGGCCGGGCGGTGCTGGTGGAGAAGCCGTTCACCCTCGACCTGGCCGACAGCACCGAGCTGGTCGAGACCGCCCGCGCCAAGGGGATCTTCCTCATGGAGGCGATGTGGATGCGCTGCAATCCGGTCGTACGCCGAGTGTGTGAGCTGGTCGCCGACGGCGCGATCGGGGAGCTGACCACCGTGCGGGCCGATTTCGGGGTCGCCGGGCCGTTCCCGCCGGAGAGCCGGATGCGGGCCCGGGCCCTCGGTGGTGGGGCCCTGCTCGACCTGGGGGTGTACCCGGTGAGCCTGGCGCACCTGCTGCTCGGCGTGCCGCAGCACATCCGTTCCTGGGCGAAGATCAGCCCGGAGGGGGTGGACGAGAACACCGGCATCGTCTTCGGCTACGACAACGGCGCGGTCGCCACGCTGGGCTGCGGCATCCTCGGACACACCCCGGCGAACGCGGTGATCGGCGGGACCACCGGCCGGATCGAGCTGGCCGACCCGTTCTTCCGGCCCGGCACGGTGACCGTGCACCGGGCCGGGGCCGAGCCGGAGACCATCGTCGCCGAGCACGTCGGGTCGGGCTACCAGGACGAGGCGGCCGAGGTGCAGCGCTGCCTCGCCGAAGGGCTGACCGAGAGCCCACTGGTCCCGCACTCGACCACGCTGGAGGTGATGGGCCTGCTGGACGCCGTCCGCGCCCAGATCGGCGTCACCTACCGCTGACCACCCCACCCCCAGGCTGACCACCGCCCGGGCAGACCACCGTAAGGAAGGGCCCCTTGTTAACGGGCCGGCGTGAGAGGGGAACCCCTCTCTACCGAAAGCGTTAACAAGGGGCCCTTCCTTGCACCCGTCAGCTGAAGAGGGGGCGGACGGCGAAGTACATCAGGGCGCCGATGCTGCCGGCGGCCGGGAAGGTGAGGATCCAGGCGCCGACGATGTTGCCGGCCACGCCCCACCGGACGGCGGAGAGCCGCTTGGTGGCGCCCACGCCCATGATGGCCGAGGTGATGGTGTGGGTGGTGGAGATCGGTGCGCCGAGCACCAGGGCGTTGAAGTAGAGCACGCCGCTGGCGACGGTCTCGGCGGCGAAGCCCTCCGGCGGACGCAGGTCGATGATCTTGCGGCCGAGGGTCCGGATGATCCGCCACCCACCGGCGTACGTGCCGGCGGCCAGCACCGCCGCCGAGGTCCAGAACGCCCACTCGGGGATGTGGCTCGGGTCGTCCTGGTACCCGCCGACGAAGAGGGCGAGCACCACGATGCCGATGGTCTTGGCGGCGTCCTGCATGCCGTGGCCTACCGACATCGCGGCGGCCGAGGCGGTCTGCGCCCAGCGGAAGCCGCGGTTCAGCTTGGCCGGCTGCCCCTTCCGGAAGATCCACAGGACGGCGATCATCGCGATGTAGCCGAGCACGAAGCCGACCATCGGGGAGAGCACCATCGGGATGATGACGTCCCGGCCGATGCCGTCCCAGAGGACCGTGCCGGAGGCGGCGATGGTGGCCCCGACCAGGCCGCCGATCAGCGCGTGCGAGGAGGACGAGGGCAAGCCGAAGTACCAGGTGATCAGGTTCCAGACGATCGCGCCGATCACCCCGGCGAAGACGATGCCGAGGCTGGCCCGGCCGGTGGGGAGGCTGACCAGCCCGCTACCGACGGTCTTGGCCACCTCCGCGCCGAAGTGCGCGCCGATGAAGTTGCCGACCGCGGCCATGGCCAGTGCGACCCGGGGGGTGAGCGCCCGGGTGGAGATGCTTGTCGCGATCGCGTTGGCGGCGTCGTGGAAGCCGTTGGTGTAGTCGAACACCAGGGCCACCCCGATCACCGCCAGCACGGCGATGAGTTCGGGACTCACGGGGCTCAGGACTCCTTGACCGCGATGGTCTCGACGGTGTTCGCCACGTGCTCGAAGGCGTCGCAGGCGGCCTCCAGCTCGTCGGCGACCTCCTTCATCTTGAGCACCGTCAGCGCGTCGTACTCGCCGGAGAAGAGCCGGACCAACAGCATCCGGTACGCCTGGTCACCCTCGTTCTCCAGCCGGTTGCACTCGATCCAGTAGTCCTCCAGGTCCTTCATCGCCTTCAGCCGCGGCATCGCGTCGGCGGTCAGCTTCGCCTGCTGGTCGAGGACGTTGACCAGCTCGTGCATCTCCCGGGGCAGCGAGGGCAGCTGGGTGAGGCCGTAGAGGTAGAGCAGGTTGCCGACCGCCTCCAGGTGGTCCATCACGTCGTCGAGCAGCGACCCGAGGCGGTAGATGTCCTCCCGGTCGAACGGGGTGACGAACGTCGAGTTGATCTTCTTGTAGAGGTCGTGGGTGATCTGGTCGCTGTCGTGCTCGACCTCGGTGAGCCGCTCGCTCACCGACTGCACCTCCACCCCCGGCAGGGCCAGCTCGTTGAGCAGCTCGGTGCCCTTCACCAGGTTCTGCGCCGCCCTGGTGAAGAGCTCGTAGAAGGCGCCCTCGTTCGGGCGGAAGGAAAACTTCACAGCACGGACCTCGTCGTGTCGGGTGATAGGGGTGGCCGGCGTCCGCAGGGGTGCCTGCAAGTGGAGATGCTAGGAGGCCACCGATCGAGGTCTACGCCGGCCCACCCCTGATCAGATGCCATTCATTGGCCGTTCACCTGCCGTTCATCTAGGCTGCGGAGCCGCCGCCAGCTCCCCCGCCAGCCGCTGGCGTTCCCGGGCCACGTCGAAGTCCGCCGCCGGATACCCCAGGGGCAGCTCCGCGAACGTCTCCCGGAGCAGGTGGGCCACCGCCCAGTCCCGGTACCACTTGCGGTCCGCCGGCACCACGAACCAGGGCGCTGCCTCCGTGCCGCACCGGCGCAACGCCTCGGCGTACGCGGCCTGGTAGTCGTCCCAGCGGGCCCGGGCGTCGACGTCGGCCGGCTGGTACTTCCAGTGCTTGCGCGGGTCGGTCAGCCGCTGCATGAGCCGCTCACCCTGCTCGGCGTGGGAGATGTGCAGCATCACCTTCACGATGCTCACCCCGTCAGCGGCCAGCTCCCGCTCGAAGGCGTTGATCTCGTCGTACCGGGTCCGCCAGGTCGCCTCGTCGACAAGCGACTCCACCCGGGCGATCAGCACGTCCTCGTAGTGTGACCGGTTGAACACCCCGACGTACCCGGGCGGCGGCAGCGCCCGGCGGATGCGCCAGAGGAAGTCGTGCCGCAGCTCCTCGTCGGTGGGTGCCCCGAAGGACCGGATGTGCAGGCCGAGCGGGTTCATCGCGCCGGCGACCCGCTTGATCGTGCCGTCCTTGCCGCCGCAGTCCATCGCCTGCAACACCAGCAGCACCCGCCGGCCCGGACCGGCCTCGGCCGGCAGCCCGGCGGTCCGCGCCTGGGCAGCCGCCGTGGCGAAGAGCATCTCCTGCTGCCGGGCCAGCTCCGCGCCGACCTGCCGGACCTGCCCGCGGGCCCACCCCTTGCGGTCCGCGCCGGTCACCGCCACGCCGGGCAGCCCGGGGGTGGACCGGGCGTCGATCGTGGCGAGGTCCACCGGCGTCGCGGCCGGTGCGACCCGCAGCAGCTCACGCATGCTCGCGCCGACAGGGGGCAGGATCTGCGATCCGACAGGTGCGCTCATCCTGCGATCATGACCCACCGTCGCACCCCCGGCGACCGGTGCGGGCGAAGGCGGGGCCGGCGGGCCTCAGACCACCAGGGCCAACCATTTCCGGTACGCCGTGGCGAACGGCTCGGTGCCGTCGCCGAGCGCGCCGAGCAGCCACCGCGCCGCCGCCTCGGCCTCGGTCACCAGGTCGTCGGGGTAGCCGAAGCGCTCCCGGTGCTCGGCGAACTCGTCCTCGTCGCGCAACTCGACCAGCCCGGTGCTCCGCCGGCGCACCACGTCGAGGTCCAGGTCGACCAGGTGGACGGTGTGGTCGGCCTCCCAGCGGGCCGGGGTGGCGATGTCGCAGTAGACCTCGCTGGTGCGCGGCTGCGGGTTGAACATCCCGGTCCACCAGGCGTGGTGGGGCACCAACAGGACGAACGGGATCTGCTCGACGGAGGGGCGGCCGTGGTAGATCGACTCGGTGCCGGCGGTCACGCCCACCCAGACGCCGAGGTCGTCCTCGGCCAGCCGGCGGGCCGGGTAGTCCCGGTGCATGGTGCCGTCGTACTTGCGGTAGATCACACGGACGACGTCACTCGGCATGAGTCCCCACCCTAGCCGATAACCACCCAGGAGTCGCTTGCCGAAAACAACCGGACAGTGCGGTTCAGGTCACCCGTTGATGCCGTACGGTGACCCGCCCACACCCGGACTGACGCGACCGGTGTCGGTGCCGACCGGTACGGTCGCATCGTGACTCCGCCCCCCGCCGCCACCGGATCCGCCACCGCGAGGGGTCGGGGCTCCCGTCGCCGGGGCAACCGGGTAAGTGGCCCGGACCTGCTCGCCGCCGCCGTCGGCGCGGTGCCCGGCGGGGCCGCCCGCCCGGGTCAGCAGCAGATGGCCGAGGCGATCGCCGCCAGCGTCGACACCGGTGAGCACCTGCTGGTGCAGGCCGGCACCGGCACCGGCAAGTCCCTGGCGTACCTCGCCCCGGCGTTGACCGTGGACGGGCCGGTGGTGGTCTCCACCGCCACCCTGGCCCTGCAGTCCCAGCTCGTCGAGCACGACCTGCCCCGGCTGGCCGACGCGGTCACCCCGTTGCTGGGTCGCCGGCCGACCTTCGCCGTGCTCAAGGGCCGGCACCACTACCTCTGCCTGGCCCGGTTGGACAACTCGACCGAGGACGAGCCCACCGACACCCTCTTCGACGCCCCGGCGGAACGGCCCGGTGGCGGGACGAAGTGGTTGGGTGAGGCGGGTCGCCTCGGCAAGCAGATCCAGCGGCTGCGCGACTGGGCGATGGAGTCCGACACCGGCGACCGCGACGAGCTGGACCCCGGCGTGGACGACCAGGCCTGGCGGCTGGTGTCGATGCCGGCGCGGGAGTGTGTCGGCGCGGCCCGCTGCCCCTTCGGCGACGAGTGTTTCGCCGAGGCGTCCCGGGCCCGGGCCCGGGAGGCCGACATCGTGGTCACCAACCACAGCCTGCTCGCCGTGGACATGCTGGCCGGCCGGCACATCGTGCCGCCGCACAAGCTGCTCATCGTGGACGAGGCGCACGAGCTGGCCGACCGGGTCTCCTCGGCCGCCCAGGCGGAGCTGACCCCGGAGTTGATCGACCGCTCCGGCCGGCGGGCCCGGCCGCTGCTCAAGCCGGAGACCGCCGAGGCGTTGACCGAGGCCGGCGACGCGCTGGCGGTCGGGCTCGGTGAGACCCCGGCCGGGCGGCTGACCGGCGGGCTGCCGGCCGCGCTGCGTGAGGCGTGCACGCTGCTCGACGCGGCCACCCGCAGCGCCCTGGAGGCGCTCGGCGACGTCAAGGCCGACGACCCGGACCCGGTGCGCAAACAGCAGGTCAAGGCGGTGCTCGACGAGCTCTCCGGCACCGCGCAGCGGCTGCTGGAGGAGGCCGAGCACGACGTGGCCTGGGTGGAGAAGCACGACCAGGGCTCGCGGCGGGCGCTGGTGGTCGCCCCGCTCTCCGTCGCCGGCACCCTCGCCACCCACCTGTACGACGAGCGCACCGTGGTCGCCACCTCCGCCACCCTGGCGCTGGGCGGCCGGTTCGACACGGTGGCCCGCGCGTTGGGGCTGGAGACGTCACCCCCGGCGCCCCCCAGCCCGGCCGCCACCGCGTTGGCCCGCACCACCGACGGTCGGCAGTCCCGGGGCGCTCCGGCCGCGCCGGACGGGTGGGGCTCCGCTGCGGCGGTCACCCCGGTGACCGAGGGTCCGGGGTGGCGCTCGCTCGACGTGGGTTCCCCGTTCGACTACGCCCGGCAGGGCATCCTCTACGTCGCCGCGCACCTGCCCCGGCCCAGCGTCTCCGGGCTGCCCGAGGCGGCCGGCGCGGAGCTGCTCACGCTGGTGCGGGCGCTCGGTGGTCGTACCCTCGGGTTGTTCTCGTCGCGACGGGCCGCGCAGCAGGCCGCGGAGCTGCTGCGGGCGCAGACCGACCTGCCGGTGCTGCTGCAGGGCGAGGAGGCGCTGCCGCTGCTGGTCCGCCGGTTCCGGCAGGAACGGGAGAGCTGCCTGTTCGGGGTGATGTCGCTCTGGCAGGGCGTGGACGTGCCCGGCGACTCCTGCCAGCTGGTGGTGATCGACCGGCTGCCCTTCCCCCGCCCCGACGAGCCGCTCGCCGCGGCGCGGGCCGCCGCCGTGGACGCCGGCGGCGGTTCCGGATTCGCGGCGGTGAGCGTGCCGATCGCGGCGGTCCGGTTGGCCCAGGGGGTGGGCCGGCTGATCCGGGCCACCGGCGACCGGGGGGTGGTCGCGGTGCTCGACTCCCGGCTGGAGACGGCCCGGGGCTACGGGCCCTTCCTGCGCCGGTCGCTGCCGCCGTTCTGGTACACCACCCGGCCCGAGGTGGCCCAGGGGGCGCTGGAGCGGCTGGCCAAGAGCTGACCCGCCCCCGCTGTGTCGGGAGCGGGTCAGCGGACGGTCAGGGGGCCTGGGAGGCCACCACCACGGCGTCCGGCGGGGTGTCCGGCACCCGTCGGGCGGCGAGCCGGCGCACGGCGGTGTTGAGCACCGCGATCAACGGCACCGCCACCAGCGCGCCGACGATGCCGGCCAGCACCACCCCGGCGGTCACCGCGATGACCACCGGGAGCGGGTGGATGGAGACCGCCCGGCCCATGATCAGCGGCTGGAGGACGTTGCCCTCCACCTGCTGCACGCCGATCACCGCGGCCAAGATGATCAACGCGGTCACCGGACCGCTGTCGACCAGCGCCACCAGGACGGCGACCGCCCCGGAGAGGGTGGCACCGACGATCGGGATGAACGCGCCCAGGAACACCAGCGCGGTCAGCGGGAAGGCGAACGGGATGTCGAAGGCGACCAGGAAGATGCCGATGCCCACCGCGTCGATGAAGGCCACCAGCACGGTGGCCCGCACGTAGGCCACCAGGGTCTCCCAGGAGGCCCTGCCGGCGTCGTCGACCTTCCACCGGGCGGCGACCGGCAGCAGCCGGACCAGGAACCGCCAGATCTTGTTGCCGTCGCGCAGGAAGAAGAACATCGCGAAGAGCACCAGCAGCGCGCCGGTCAGCATCTCGACCACGGTGGCGGCCGTGGCCAGCGCACCGCTCGTCAACGAGCTGGTGTTCTGGTTGACCCAGCTCTGGGCCTCCTCGATGTACCGGTTGAGTTGCCCGTCGGAGAGGTGCAGCGGCCCGTCCCGCAGCCAGTCCTGGATCTGCCGGACCCCCTGCGACGACTTCTCGCTCAGCTCCGGCACCCCCTTGATGAACTCGTTGACCACCAGGGTCAGCGTGCCGACCACCCCGGCCAGGCCACCGACCAGCACCACCGCCGTGGCCAACGACCGGGGCACCCGGGCCCGCAACAGCCAGCCGACGGCCGGCGCGAGCAGCGCCGAGAGCAGCAACGCGATCGCCAACGGAATGATCACGATCCGGACCTGGCCGACGATCCGGATCAACGCCCAGAGCACGACGCCGATGACGATGAGCCGCCACGACCAGGCGGCGGCGATCCGCAGCCCCTTCGGCACGTCCTCGTCGTCCCGGCTGACGGTGGAGGCCGCCGGCGGCGACGCGCCGACCACCGTCGTGGCGGGCGAGGCCACCGGACCGGGCGAGGTCGGCGAGGCCACCTCCGCCTCGTCGGGAAGATCAGGAGAGGGGGTACGCGCGGCACGGATCGACTCCCGACCCGACTCGTACGCGCGGCGCAGCCGCCCGCGTATCCGCTCGAAGCGGCTCAAGCGCACCTCCTGGGCAGTGGTTCGGGCAGGATGGTTCGGGCAGGTGGTTCGGGCAGCCCCCGACGACAGGCAGACAGGGTACGTCCGCCAGGGCCACCGTAGGGCAGGTGAGCCACACAGTGCCCAACCCGAGGTGAACCGTAACCCCGCAGGCCCGCCGGCCCGGTATCGCGCGGCACGGTACCGTCTGCGACGTGACCTCGGACCCGAACCTCGACACCGGCCTGCCGATCCGACTGCTGCACGACCGGGTGCTGGTCCGGACGGAGGGTGCCGACGGCGAGCGGCGGTCCAGCGCCGGCATCGTCATCCCGGCGACCGCCGCCGTGGGCAAGCGGCTGGCCTGGGCCACCGCGGTCGGCGTCGGGCCGCACGTACGCTCGATCGTCGCCGGCGACCGGGTGCTCTTCGACCCCGACGACCGTTCCGAGGTCGAGTTGCACGGCCGGGCGTACGTCCTGCTGCGCGAACGCGACGTACACGCGGTGGCCGCCGAGCGGGTCGAGGAGAACTCCACCGGCCTGTACCTCTGACCCGCCCGCGCCCGTCCACGGGCGCCCGTTGATCCCCGCGCCCGTCCACGGGCGCCCGATGGTCCCCGCGCCCGTGCCGGGCGTTGTTCGCCACGCGCCCGCGCCCTCGCGCCGTTTGCTTCGTGCTCCGCTGGGAAGCCAGGCTCATCCGCCGGCCCTGGGGAGGGACGATGCCGGTAGTCATCAAGAGAGTGCTGGCCTGGGGAAGTCTCGCGTTCCTGATCTACTTCATGGCCTTCCGCCCGGAGGCGGCGGCGCAGATGTTCAAGTCGATCGGGGTGGCCCTGGTGGCGATGGCCCAGGGCCTCGGCGACTTCCTCACCGGCCTGATGACCTGACGGTCCCGGCCCACCGTCACCGGTACCAGCCGGGGTGCCCACCGTGCCCCGGGTGACCGCCGCCGTAACCCGGGGCACCGCCGTGACCTTGGTGAACGCCGTAACCCGGATGGCCGCCGTAGCCGTGGTGGACCGGGGGCGGGGTCAGCACCACCGGGATCGGCACCACCGGCTCGTCCGGAGCGGCCACCGCCCGCTGTGAGCCGTCCGGGAACCGCAGGTGGTAGCGGTCGCCGTCCCAGAGGCCGACCGGGGCCTGCGGATCCCGACCGACGAAGAACGACCGGTACCGGGCGATCGAGTCGAGCAGTTCCCGCTCCTCCTGGGCGGTGCGTTCCCGGTCGGCCGGTTTGACGTCCAGCCCGCGCCGCATGCCGTCCCGCAGCAGGGCCAGCCGGGTGGCGGCGAACTGGTATCCCCGCATGGCTCGTACCCCGCCGTCACCGGCCACCCGACGGGCCCAGGAACGGGCCGCGTGCCGGCGGCCCAGACTGCCCAGCGCGGCCACCTCGGGCGGGGTGAGCCAGCCGGCCCGCACGTAGTCCGGCAGCGTGCGCTCGGTCAGCCGGCCCTCCCAGGCACGCACCCAGACGGCCACCCCGACCATGGCGAAGAAGATCGGGAACATCACGCCGACGAAGCCGAACAACGCGATCGCCGGCCGCCCGACGGCCGCACCCAACGTGGGCAGCAGGTTCCAGGCGCCGTGCAGCATCATCGCCAGCAGCAGACCGGCGGCCGGGGCCAGGAACCGGACCCGCCGGTCGGCCGTCCGGGCGGCGATGCCCAGCCCGACACCGGTCATCGAGGTGAACAGCGGATGGGCGAAGCCGAAGAGCAGGATCCGGACGATGAAGATGGCGATCACCTGCTGCGCGCCGGTGGCCGGGCCGTACTCGTCGACGCCGGTGGCATAGCCGTACCCGCCGAGGTAGAGGATGTTCTCCACCATCGCGAAGCCGACCGCGGAGAGCCCGCAGTAGACCAGCCCGTCGGTGATCCCGGACCACTCCCGCCGCCGGAAGACCAGCAGCAGGATCGGCCCCAACGCCTTGGTCAGCTCCTCGATGAAGGGTGCCACCAGCACGGCGGTCAGCGCGGCCGGCAGGCCCCAGTCGGCGAACCGGGCGGCGAAGAACTCGTTCACCGTCAGCGAGGCAGCGGTGGAGACGAACGCGCCCCAGGCGAAGCAGAAGATCAGGTACTTGAGCGGTTCCGGCTCGTACCGGTCCAGCCAGAGGAAGCAGGCGACCAGCACCGGCACCGGCAGGATCGCCGCCACCAGACCGATCAGCAGCGCCTCCGCGCCCAGGCTGGCCCCCAGCGTGATCACCATGAACAGCGCGCACGCGGCGATCAGCAACACCACCCCGGCCAGGACCAGGAACCGTCGCCAGCCCAACCGGCGGCGGGGCATCGACCCGGCGTCCCCCGGCGGGGTGCCCGGCGACCAGCCCGACGGCGGCCCACCACCCGGCGGAGCCGACTGCGGGCCGGACCAACCCGGCGGAGCCGACTGCGGGCCGGACAAACCCGGCGGAGCCGACTGGGGGGCGGCGGACCACCCGGGTGGAGTCGACGAAGGCGGGGTGACGGCCATGCGGTCAGGGTAACCATCCCGCGCCGGACCGGCCGGCCGCATTCGGCTCCACCGCATCCGGCTCACCCCAGCGGCGGCGCGGTGGGCGGGGCCGGCGCGGGCCTGCCCTCGGCCGGGCCGCTGGCCGCCTCGGGCTCACCGAAGGCCTCCCGGACCAGCCGGTTGGCCTCCTGCTGCTCCACGCCGGAGGCCACCAGCAGGTCACTGGCGGTGGTCCGGACCTGGGCGATCACCACGCTGCCGGAAAAGCCGACCCCCATCGCGTACGCCCGGCCGGCCTCGCTGACCGCCCGTAGCGAACGCTCCCGGGCCCGCTGCGGCTCCTCTCCGACGGCGAACTCGTGCTTGAGCAGACGTACCGAATCGGCCAGGTGCCCCACCGCGTCCGGCATCGGTTCCGGCACCGCCTCCTCGTCCTCGATAAGCGTCACCGACCGGCGGATCAGGGTGCCGCTGTTGCGCATCGCCCGGTCGATCGGATCCGCCGCCTCGGCGTAGTGGGTCAGCTCGTTGCGCCGGTGCCAGCGGGCCGGCGAGATCGTGATGGTCTCCTTGGCGCCGTCGATCGCGTCGACGAAGTCGGTCAACTCCGCCTTGTTGTCCCGGAGCCGCTCCAGGGCGGCGTGGGCGGCGTCGCTGTTGCGTTCGCGCAGCGCGTCGGCGGTCCGGTCCAACTGGTCGGCGAGCAGGTCGAGCGCCGGCCGGGCGGCCCGGTTGATCACCCGTAGCGGGTTGAGCGGCAACAGCAGGGCGGTCACCAGCAACGCGGTTCCGCCGCCGACCAGGGCGTCGACGAACCGGGGGATCTCCAGGTCCGCCCCGGACGGGCTGAGCGTGACGATCAGTACCGCGGTCGCGGCGGCCTGGATCACCACCGCCACCGAACCGCCGAAGAAGATGGTCACCAGGATGGCCAGGGTGACGATCAGGCCGAGCTGCCAGGCACCGGTACCGAGCAGGTAGATCAACAGGTCACCGACGGCCACTCCGAAGCCCACCCCGAGGATCACCTCGAAGGTACGGCGCAGCCGTTGCCCGACCGAGGCGGCCAGGGTGCCGACCGCCGAGATGGGGGCGAAGACCGGTTCCGCGTTGCCCAGCAGCTCGTGGGCGATCAGCCAGGAGAGCGCGGCGGCCAGCCCGGCCTGGAAGGCGAGGATCGAGGTGGCGCGCAACCGGTGCCACCGGTCGCGCAGGGTGGTGTGCCCCTGGTGCTTCAGGTGGGACATCGCCTTGGCGATCCGGTCCGAGTCGGCGTCCGGCATGCCCTCGGCGGGCACCCGCCACAGCCACGATATTCCTCGGTTACGGGCCACGGCGGGGACTACCCGCGTTGTTGCCGGCGAATCCTCGCCCGCGGTGCCGGTGGGGCAGACTCGCAGTCGTGGGAGACCTGATCCAGCGGTGGCGGGCGGCGGCCCGCGGTGCCGGCGCGCCGGACACCGCCGAGCTGACCGCCGCGGGCGACCGGTTACTGGCCCGCTGGCGGGAACCGCACCGGCACTACCACACCGTCGGGCACCTGAGCGCCGTCCTCGACGTGGTCGACCGGTACGCGGACCACGCCGGGCACCCCGACCTGGTACGGCTGGCCGCCTGGTGCCACGACGCGGTCTACGACCCGCGCGCCCCCGGTGACACCAACGAACGCGACAGCGCCGCGCTGGCCGGCACCCTGCTGACCGAGGTCGGGTTGCCGTCGGCGGCGGTGGCCGAGGTACGCCGGCTGGTGCTGCTCACCGCCGGGCACACGGTCGCCGCCGGCGACCGCGACGGCGCTCTGCTCTGCGACGCCGACCTGGCGATCCTGGCGGCCCCACCACCGGAGTACGACCGGTACGCCGCCCGGATCCGCCGGGAGTACGCCCACGTCCCCGACCCGGCGTTCCGGGCCGGCCGGACCCGGGTGCTGACCGCCCTGCTCGCCCTGCCCACCCGGTACCGGCTGCCGGAGCCGGCCCGGCACTGGGAGCACCGCGCCCGGGCGAACCTGAACCGGGAACTCGTCATCCTACGGGGGTGAGTGTAGGTAGCCGGGTGGGTGCGGAACTCCTGACCAGGTGCTTCGGTCGACGCAGACCCGATTCGCGGAGCAGCCGGACCAGTTCCCGGCTGGGCAGCACCCGGGCGCCCAGCCAGACCGCCATCTCGAACCGTTCGGCCGGGATGTCGTAGTGGTCCCGGTCGAAGGCCCGCCGGGGCGCGCCGAGCATCTCGGCGAAAACGTGCAGCTCGGCCAGGGAGACGTCGCTGATCAGATGCGACCACAGCCGCCCCCGCCAGGGCCAGGCCGGCCGGTCCAGATACACCACGGCGTCGAATCTAGCCGGTGGAGCCGTACCGCTTCGGACCACCGGAGGTGATCAGGGCGTGGGCGAAGCGCCGAGGGGCGGTTAGCCTTCCCGGCATGGCCGGAACCCCCCTGCTGGACGAGCTGCGCGCCGCCCTCGGCACCGACGCGGTGTTGACCGACCCGGACCTGCTGCGGACCCACCAGCGCGACGAGGCGGACCTCTGTCCGGCCGGTACGCCCCTGGTGGTGGTCCGGCCGCGGGACACCGGGGAGGTGGTGGCGGTGCTGCGCGCCGCCGCGCGGCACGGCGTACCGGTGGTGCCGCAGGGGGCCCGGACCGGGCTGGCCGGGGCGGCGAACGCCGTCGACGGCGCGGTGCTGTTGAGCACGGCCGCGATGACCGAGATCCGCGAGATCGACCCGGTGGCCCGGATCGCCGTGGTGCAGCCGGGAGTGGTCAACGCCACGCTGGCCGGCGCGGTGGCCCGGCAGGGCCTCTACTACCCGCCCGACCCCGGATCGTGGGAGTCGTCCACCATCGGCGGCAACGTGGCCACCAACGCCGGTGGGATGTGCTGCGTCAAGTACGGCGTGACCGGCGAGTACGTCCTCGGCCTGGAGGTGGTGCTCGCCTCCGGTGAGGTGCTGCGCACCGGCCGCCGGACCGCCAAGGGCGTCGCCGGGTACGACCTGACCCGGCTCTTCGTCGGCTCGGAGGGCACCCTCGGGGTGATCACCGAGGTGACCGTGGCGCTGCGGCCGGCCCCGCAGGAGTCGCTGACCCTGGTCGCGGTCTTCGACTCCACGGCCGCGGCGGGTACGGCGGTGGCCCGGATCGCCGCCGACGGGCTCACCCCGAGCCTGCTGGAGCTGCTCGACCAGATCCACCTGCGGGCCATCGAGGCGTACCAACCGATGGGGTTGCGTACCGACGCGCAGGCGTTGCTGCTGGCCGCCGTCGACACCGGCTCCCGGGCCGCGGACGACCTGGCCCGGATCGCCGAGGTCTGCACGGCCGCCGGGGCCGCCGAGGTGTACTCGGCCACCGACGCGGTCGAGGCGGCGGCCCTGCTCCAGGCCCGGCGGCTGGCCCACGCGGCGATGGAACGGTACGCCGCGCAGACGTACCCGGAGGGCAACGGCGGCTTGATCATCGACGACGTGGCGGTGCCGCGCGGCGCGCTGGCGGAGCTGCTGGACGGGGTGGCCCGGATCGCCGCCGAGTGCGCCGTGCCGATCGGGGTGGTCGGGCACGCCGGTGACGGCAACATGCACCCGAACATCGTGGTGGACCGGGCCGACCCGGCGAGCGTCGAGCGCAGCCGACGGGCCTTCGACGAGATCATGCGGCTGGGGCTGGCGCTCGGCGGCACCTGCACCGGCGAGCACGGCGTCGGCCTGCTCAAACGGGACTGGCTGGCCCGGGAGATCGGCCCGGTCGGCGTCCGGGTGCACCAGGCGGTGAAGGCCGCGCTCGACCCCACCGGCCTGCTCAACCCCGGCAAGGTCCTCTGACCCGGTCGGCGACCACCCGATCCCGGACAACGGCCACCCGGGCCCGGCCAGCAGCAGAGCCCCGGTCAGCGGCGGGGCCCCGGTCAGCGGCGGGGCCCCGGTCAGCGGGCGGACGGGAGTTCGGCCGGATCGCCGTCGGTACCCCGGTCGGCGGCGAAGCCCCGCACGTCGGGCGCGCCGAGCCGGGCCGCGTCGGCGGTAGCGTCGTCCGGCATGGTCTGCGACTGCCGCTCCGCCGCCACCCGGGCCCGGTAGTGGTCGACCTCGCGGGCCCGGGTCGCGGCGTCCCAGCCCAGCACCGCGCCCATCAGCTCGGCCGTGTGCTCGGCCGACTCCAGGCCGCGGTGGGTGGTCTCGAACGAGATCCGGGTACGCCGGGTCAGCACGTCCTCCAGGTGCAGGGCGCCCTCGGCGCGGGCCGCGTACGTCACCTCGGCGGCGAGGTACTCCGGGGCCCCGGCCAGCGGGGAACCGAGCAGCGGATCGGCGTCGATCAGGGCGAGCAGCTCCAGGGTGAGGGTGCCGTACCGCTCCAGCAGGTGCTCCAGCACCCCGACCGGCATGCCGTGCCGGCGGGCCAGGTCGGCCCGGTCCCGCCACATCGCCGCGTACCCGTCCGCGCCGAGCAACGGCAGGTCGGCGGTGCGCGACCGGCGTACCCCGCCGAGCCGGCGGGCGGCCTGGTCCACCACGTCGGCGGCCATCACCCGGTACGTCGTGTACTTGCCCCCGGCGACCACCAGCAGCCCCAGCATCGGCTCGAAGACGGCGTGCTCCCGGGAGAGCTTGGAGGTGCTGTCCGCCTCGCCGGCCAGCAGCGGGCGCAGCCCGGCGTAGACGCCCTCGATGTCGGCGGTGGTCAGCGGCCGTTCCAGCACCGTGTTGACCTGGTCCAACAGGTACGCGATGTCCCGCGCGGAGGCCGCCGGGTGGGACCGGTCGAGCCGCCAGTCGGTGTCGGTGGTGCCGATGATCCAGTGCCCACCCCACGGGATGACGAAGAGCACCGAGGTGGGGGTGCGCAGGATCAGCCCGGTCTCCCCGGTGATCGCCGAGCGGGGCACCACCAGGTGCACCCCCTTGGAGGCCCGGACCCGGATCCCGGGCCGTACCCCGACGTCGTCGAGCATCCGGGACAGGTCGTCGCTCCACACACCGGTGGCGGCGATGACCGTGCGGGCGCGTACCTCGAACTCGGCGCCCGCGCCGTTGGGTGCCTCCAGGTCCCGGACCCGGACCCCGGTGACCTCCCGGGCCTGCCGGATCAGCCCGACCGCGCGGGCGCTGGTGACCACGGTCGCGCCGAGGCTGGCGGCGGTGCGGGCCAGGGTGACCACCAGCCGGGCGTCGTCGACCTGCCCGTCGTGGTAGCGGATCGCGCCGGCCAGGGCGTCGGCGCGCAGGCTCGGGAAGAGCCGCCGGGCGCCCTCCCGGCTCAGATGGCGGTGCAGCGGCATCCCCCGGTCACCGCCGAGCAGGCCGGCGAAGGCGTCGTACGCCGCGACACCCAACCCGTAGTACGCCCGTCGCCAGGCACGGGCGGGCAGTCCGCGGGCACCCGGCTCGCCGGGCAGCGGCACCAGGATCGGCACCGGCCGGACCAGGTGCGGAGCCAGCCGGGTGGCGAGCAGGCCGCGCTCGGTGAGTGCCTCGTGCACCAGCCCGAACTCCAGCTGCTCCAGGTAGCGCAGGCCACCGTGGATCAGCTTGCTGGACCGGCTGGAGGTGCCGGCGGCATGATCACGGGCCTCGACCAGGGCCACCTTGAGCCCTCGGGAGGCGGCGTCGAGAGCAGCCCCCGCCCCGGTGACACCACCGCCGATGACCAGCACGTCGAACCGCTCGGCGCGGAGGCGACGCAGGTCGGCGGCGCGGCGTTGCGGGGAGAGTCGGCCGGCCAGGGCGCGGGAGAGGTTGGGGTCACGCACCCGTCCACGGTAACCGTCCCGGGCGAGCGGCAGCAGGTGCCGTCCGGCCCGTACTGTCGGAGAATGGAGGCCGGCCACCCACCACCCGCAGGTCCGCCCGCGTCGCCCGGCCCGGTGCCACCCGGCGGTCCACCCACGCCGCCCGCCGGCCCGATGCCGCCCCCCGGGCCGCCCGCCGGCCCGCCCGCCAGCCCGGTGCCGCCCGGGTGGCCGCCGACCGCCGGCCCGATGCTGTCCGGCCCGATGCCACCCGCCAGCCCGGTGCCGCCCGGCCCGATGCCGCCCGCCGGGCCGGTGCCGCCCGGGTGGCCACCGACCGCCGGGCCAGGACCGGGCCGGTCGGGTTCCGGGCCGTGGCCGGTGGTGCTGGCGGCGCTGGTCGGGCTCTGGACCGTCGGGTTCGTCGTGGTCGGTCAGGCCGGCGGCTGGCTGGTCGACCAGGTGGTGCTCGCCACCGGCCTGCACCGGCTGGTCGGGCTCTGGCCGGGTCTGGCCCTGGGCACCGTGGTCGTGCTCGGCACGCCCACGCTGCTGCTCGCCCTCTTGCCACGCTCCCCGGCGGTCCGGACCACCGGCCGGGTCTGGCTGGCCGGCACGCTGAGCCTCGGTGTGCTGCTCCTGCTGCGGGCCGTCCCGCCCGTGCACCACGAGGCCTACCTGGCCCTGCTGGCCGGCACCGCCGCGCTGCTCGCCCTGGTCGGCGGCCGTATCCTGCGCCGCGCCGGACTGCCCGCCGGGCCCGGCCGATCCGCCGGAACCCAGCAGCCCGCCGAGCCCCGCCAGCCCGCCCAGGTACAGCAGCCCGCCGAGCCCCGCCAGCCCGCCCAGGTACAGCAGCCCGCCGAACGCCACCGTCCGGCCGGGCCATGGCGACCGGGGGCGGTCACCCTGCTCGCGGCCGCTGCCGGGTTGCTCCTGCTGCTCCCCTGGGTCTGGGTGGGTGCCCTCGGTGGCCTGCTGGAGACGGCCCTCGCCGCCCTGGCGGCGGCAGCGGTCGGTGCCCTGGCCGGGGTGCTGCTCGATGCCGGCTTCTGGGCCCGGTTCACCGTCGGCACGCCACCCCGGGCGGCCCGGTTGGTGCTGGTCGGGGGCCTGGTGGCCGGGGTGGCCCTGCTGCTGCTGGCGGCCGGTACCGGCCAGTCCGGTGCGCAGCTGCCGGCGCTGTTCACGCTGCCACCGGTCGGATTCGTGCTGGCCGCGCTGCACGCGGCGGCGCTGCGCTCGGGCCGACCGTCCGGCTCCGCCGCGACCCGCTGGCTGGTCGGGCTCGGCGTGTTCGGTCCGCTTGCCTACGCCGACCCGGAGGAGATCACGCTCCTGCTGGCCGACTCCCGCGACGTGCCGTTCTGGGTCGCGGTGGCGACCGCGGCCGGGCTGGCCGTCGCGGTCGCGCTGGCCATCGGGTACGGCGTCGTGCTCGGCCGGGCCCGCGGTGCCCACCCGGCGCGGCGGGTCGCAGTCGCCGCCGTCGCGGTCGGGCTGGCCGCCGGCGCGGTGGTCGGTCTCGGCCCCGGCCAACCCGGGCTGCACGGCGAACGGCTGCTGGTGGTGCTGCGCGAGCAGGCGGACCTGACCGACCTGCCGGCCGCCGCGCCGGGTCGTGCCGGCCGGGACGCCCGCGTCACCGAGGTGCACCGCCGACTGGTCGACACCGCCGAGCGGACCCAGGTCGACCTGCGCCGGGAGCTGCGTCGGCTGCGGCTGGCACCCACCCCCTACTACCTGGTCAACGCCATCGAGACCGACGGCGGGCCGGCGGTACGGGCCTGGCTGAGCCGCCGGCCCGAGGTGGCCCGGGTACTGGTCAGCCAGCGGCTGCGACCGCTACCGGCGGCGGTACCGGCCAACCGCGGCGACCAGAGCGCGCCGGCCGGGCCGGCCTGGAACATCTCGCTGATCGGTGCGGACCGGGTGTGGAGCGAGTTCGGGGTGACCGGTGCCGGGGTGGTGGTGGGCAGCTCCGACTCCGGGGTGGACGGTGCCCATCCGGCGCTCTCCGCCGGCTTCCGGGGCGGCGACGACTCCTGGTACGACCCGTGGGCCGGCACCCCGGCCCCGACCGACCGCAGCGGACACGGCACCCACACGCTGGGCAGCGCGGTCGGCCGCAGCGGGATCGGGGTGGCCCCCGACGCCAGGTGGACCGGCTGCGTCAACCTCAACCGCAACCTCGGCAGCCCGGCCCGGTACCTGGACTGCCTCCAGTTCATGCTGGCCCCGTTCCCGGTAGGCGGGGACCCGTTCCGCGACGGTCGCCCCGCACGCGCCCCGGACGTGCTCACCAACTCGTGGGGATGTCCGCCGATCGAGGGCTGTGACCCGGGGGTGCTCCGGCCGGCCACCGCCGCGCTGG
Organism: Micromonospora yangpuensis; assembly: GCF_900091615.1. Taxonomy (NCBI): domain Bacteria; kingdom Bacillati; phylum Actinomycetota; class Actinomycetes; order Micromonosporales; family Micromonosporaceae; genus Micromonospora; species Micromonospora yangpuensis. Next base: position 5,954,243 of record NZ_FMIA01000002.1, read on the forward strand.
AGGCGGCGGGCATCTTCGTGGTGGCCGCCGCCGGCAACACCGGCCCGTCCTGTGGCTCGATCGAGGACCCGCCGGCGACGTACCCGGATGTGTTGACCGTCGGTGCGGTGGACCGGCAGCGGCAGGTGACGATCTTCTCCAGCCGGGGTCCGGCGGCCGGCGGCGCGGCCAAGCCTGACCTGGTCGCGCCCGGCGCGGGGGTGCTCTCCGCGATGCCCGGCGGCGGGTACGCCACCCTGGACGGCACCTCGATGGCCACCCCGCAGGTGGCCGGCGTGGTGGCGCTGATGTGGTCGGCCAACCCGGACCTGGTCGGCGACGTCGACCGGACCCGGCAGCTGCTGCGGGACACCGCGACCCCGGCCCGGCCCGACCCCGACCAACCGGCCGGCGGGTGCCCGGGTGCGGACCGCGCCGGTGCCGGCGTGGTCGACGCCTACGCCGCCGTCCAGGCCGCCCGGGGCTGACCCGGCTGAGCTGTGCGGCTGGCCCGGGCTGGGGCTGCCCGGCTGCGGGCGACGGTGTGGGGGCTGGACAGCGGAAGGGGCGGGCCGCTGACGCGGCCCGCCCCTTCCGGCGTTCGTGGAGCTGGACTCAGAAGTCCATCTCCCCGCCACCCGGAGCAGCCGGGGCGGCCGGGTTCTTCTCCGGCTTGTCCGCCACGACGGCCTCGGTGGTGAGGAAGAGCGCCGCGATCGACGAGGCGTTCTGCAGCGCCGACCGGGTCACCTTGGCCGGGTCGATGATGCCCGCGGCCAGCAGGTCGACGTACTCGCCGCTGGCGGCGTTGAGGCCGTGCCCGGCGTCCAGGTTGCGGACGCGCTCGACGACCACGCCACCCTCCAGACCGGCGTTCACGGCGATCTGCCGCAGCGGGGCGTCCAGCGCGATCTTGACGATCTGCGCACCGGTCGCCTCGTCACCGGCCAGGTCCAGCTTGTCGAAGGCGGTCTTGCCGGCCTGCACCAGCGCGACGCCACCACCCGGGACGATGCCCTCCTCGACGGCGGCCTTCGCGTTGCGAACGGCGTCCTCGATGCGGTGCTTGCGCTCCTTCAGCTCGACCTCGGTGGCCGCGCCGACCTTGATCACCGCAACGCCACCGGCCAGCTTGGCCAGCCGCTCCTGCAGCTTCTCCCGGTCGTAGTCCGAGTCGCTCTTGTCGATCTCGGCCCGGATCTGGTTCACCCGGCCCTGGATCTGGTCGGCGTCACCGGCACCGTCGACGATGGTGGTCTCGTCCTTGGTCACCACGACCTTGCGGGCGCGGCCCAGCATCTCGATGCCGGCGGCGTCGAGCTTGAGGCCGACCTCCTCGCTGATGACCTGGCCACCGGTGAGGATGGCGATGTCGGTCAGCATGGCCTTGCGGCGGTCACCGAAGCCCGGCGCCTTGACGGCGACCGACTTGAAGGTGCCCCGGACCTTGTTGACCACCAGGGTGGCCAGGGCCTCGCCCTCCAGGTCCTCGGCGATGATCAGCAGCGGCTTGCCCGACTGCATAACCTTCTCCAGGATCGGGAGCAGGTCCTTCACCGACGAGATCTTGCTGTTCGCGATCAGGATGTACGGGTCGTCGAAGACGGCCTCCATACGCTCCGGGTCGGTCATGAAGTAGGCCGAGATGTAGCCCTTGTCGAAGCGCATGCCCTCGGTGAGCTCAAGCTCAAGCCCGAAGGTGTTGCTCTCCTCGACGGTGATGACGCCTTCCTTGCCGACCTTGTCCATCGCCTCGGCGATGATCTCGCCGACGCTGCTGTCACCAGCGGAGATGGAGGCGGTGGAGGCGATCTGCTCCTTGGTCTCGACGTCCTTGGCGAGCTTGGACAGCTCCTCCGAGACGCTGGAGACCGCGGCCTCGATGCCCCGCTTCAGGGCCATCGGGTTGGCGCCGGCGGCCACGTTGCGCAGGCCCTCACGGACCAGGGCCTGGGCCAGGACGGTCGCCGTCGTCGTGCCGTCGCCGGCCACGTCGTCGGTCTTCTTGGCGACCTCCTTGACCAGCTCAGCGCCGATCTTCTCGTACGGGTCCTCGAGCTCGATCTCCTTGGCGATGCTCACACCATCGTTGGTGATGGTGGGGGCACCCCACTTCTTCTCGAGCACGACGTTGCGGCCCTTCGGGCCGAGCGTCACCTTCACGGCGTCGGCGAGCTGGTTCATGCCCCGCTCGAGGCCGCGGCGCGCCTCTTCGTCGAACGCGATCATCTTGGCCATACGGCGTTGTCCTCCTGGACACTCACGGGCCACCCGAGTGTGAGTCCCGGATGGGCCGCCTGGTGTACGCACCTTGGGACGTCGCCGTCGAGTGACAGCGACATCCTTCGGCCGGGCCGGATAGCCCGCGACGACCGGCCATGTGCCGCGTGCCGTCTCCAACGGCGTACGACCGTGGCCCTACCGCCCCGACCATTGGCACTCACCGTACGCGAGTGCCAATGACTTGTTTAGCACTCTCCCCTGCCGAGTGCAAGCACGATGCCGCCGATCAGACCGGATCCGGGCCCTCGCCCAGCCGGACTTCAGGCGCTTGACCTGCGCGGATTCCGCTCCTGGTCAGCCGAGTTCGGCTGCCAGTCGGGCGCTGTTCACCGGCGCCTCGTGGATCCGTTGCTCGGCGTAGGTCACCACCAGCCCGACCAACTGGATGAGGTGGGCCGGCAGACTCAGCAGCGCGGAAAGGGAGACCACCACGATCGCGCCCACGGTCAGCTGCGGGGAGGTCATCGGGTCGTCCCCGAACGGCAGCATGCCCACCGACTCCAGCAGGTCGAGAAGCACGGCGATGCCGAAGACCACGGCCCCCAGCAGTGCCACCCGCCCGAGCATCATGCCGAACCGGTCGTGGAACATCCGGAAGGACCGCCCGATCGGGTTGCTCCGCTCGAACAGGTAGACCGGCCCGGCCAGGCTCAACGCGGCGGCCAGATAGATCCCGGGCAGAATGCAGAAGCAGACTCCCACCAGGATCAGCAGACCCAGCACCAGGGTCCAGCCCCACAGCCCCAACGCCCGGCGCAGGCCGTAGCGCAGGGCCGTGGCGAAGTCCACCGGTTCGCCGGCCGCCTGCCGGGCGATCACCCAGCTACCGGCCGCCCAGCCGATGCTCTGCACCAGACCCACCAGCACGGTGGCGGCCAGCAGGGTGATGCCGAAGACCACCATGTCCCGGGTGAACCCGTCGGGCAGCACCGGCAACGCACCGGGCGCCGGCTCCTCGATCCCGAACGTCGGGTCGAGCAGCAGCGTCACCACCGAGATGATCAACGTCGGCAGCACCTGGGTGAGCAGCGTCAGGGGCAGCAACACCGGCCAGCCCCGGCGTACCGCGCCGACGCACCGGGAGAACCAGCCACCCAGGCCCGCGCCGGGCGGGTTGACAAGCAGATCCCGCGGGTCCCACCCACCGGGCTGCCCGGGCCCGGCATAGGCCTGCCCGGGGTAGGGCTGACCCGGGTACGGCTGACCCGGATAGGGCTGCCCGGGATACGGCTGACCCGGGTAAGGGTGCCCGGGATACGACTGACCCGGGTAAGGGTGCCCCGGGTACGCCTGCCCGGGGTAGGACTGCCCGGGGTGGGACTGCCCGGGGTGGGACTGACCCGGGTACGGCTGGCCGGGGTGTTGCTGCCCGGGATACGGCTGGCCGGGGTGTGCTGGCGGGTTGCCCCCGTACGGTGGTTGGCCGGCGGGGGAACCGGCACCGGGCGGCGTACCGGGTGGGTAGCCCCCGGCCGGCGGGACCACGTGGGCCGGGGGGCCCGGTACGGGCGGCTCCGGACTGGACTGCCCCGCCCCCGACGGTCCGTGCGCCATCGCCCCCGGACCGAGCTGGCCCGGCCCACCAGTCCTCGACCCGGCCTGACCCGGGCCTGCCGCCCCTGCCCCGGCCTGGCCCGACGCTGCCGCCTCCGGCTGGCCCGACGCGCCCGCTCCAGGCCCGGCCGGCGCACCCGCGCCGGGCTGACCCGACCCCTGCGGGCCCGGGACGGAACCGTCCGCCCCGGAACCGGATCGATCCAGCCCGCCAGGGTCCGCACCGGCCTGTCCCGGCGCATCCAGACGCGAGCCGGACCGGCCCGGCGCACCCGGGTCGGGGTCGGGCGCGGAGGGGTCCGAGCCCGGCCAGACCGCAGTCGGATCCAACGGAGGCCGCGGAATCGAACTGTCCGGCGACTCGGACGACTGCGGCCCCGGCGACCCCGGCACGGCGGCACGCCCCGGCTCGAAGTGCTCCGGTCGCGATCGGTCGGTCATGGGGCCTCCTCAGCAACGACGGCTGGATCGGCTCATGATCCTCCACAACGCGCGCAACAACCGCATCACCGGTGTGGTGGAATCACCGCCCCCGATGGCCGAGGGCGGTGTCGGAGTGAGGCGGTCAGGCGACGACCCGTACCCGCTCGGCCTGGGGCCCCTTCTGCCCCTGGGCGATCTCGAACTCCACCCGCTGGCCATCGTCCAACGCCTTGTAGCCGTCCATCTCGATGGCGGAGAAGTGAACGAAGACGTCCTGTCCGCCGTCGACGGCGATGAAGCCGTAGCCCTTTTCGGCGTTGAACCACTTCACGGTGCCCTGTGCCACGGTGCACTTCCTCACTCTGCGCGGCGCTCCACAACCTCGCGGACGCCGGGCACGGCCGAGCGTCCGGATCGCCCCCTTTTCGATCGATGCGAACCGACGAAATCTGGCGATCGAAATCGCACGGTACACGAACCATCACGCTGGCGCACGACCGCAAAAGGTGCAAATCACTACGATCACCGACCCGACCCGCATCGGTGTGCATCGTTGCGGTATAGATCCCAGATGACCACCTTCCCGGCCGCCACCGGCACCCGTGAAGCCACCGTCCGCCGGGTACGGCCCGAGGACGCGGCCCGGATGCGGGCATTGCGGTTGGAGATGCTCGCCGACTCGCCCCTGGCCTTCCTGGAGACCCTCGCCGAGGCGGCTGCCCGATCACACACCGAGTACGCCGAGCGGGTCGAGTACTGCTCGACCGGCAGCGAGTGGGCCCAGTTCGTCGCCGATCCCACGCCACCCCGGGCCCCTCGGCCCGCTGGTGCGCCGACCGGAAACCGGACCGGGAACCGGCTCGTCGGGAACCGGCTCGTCGGGCACGCCGGCGGGACCGCACTGCCGGACGAGCCCGAGGTGACGGTGATCTACGCCGTCTACGTCACCCCGGCCTGGCGGGGCAGCGGACTGCTCGCGCAACTGGTGGACCGGGTGGCGGACTGGTCACGGGCGTGTGGCCGGCCGGACCTGATGCTGGAGGTGGTCGTGGGCAACGACCGGGCGCTCCGGGCCTACCAACGGCTGGGCTTCACCGACACCGGCGTACGGGTGCCCCACCCGAAGATCCCGGCCCTGACCGAGCTGCAACTCCGCCGCCCCGCCTGAGGTGTAAGGAAGGGCCCCCTATTAACGCTTCCGGTAGAGAGGGTGCCCCTTCTCACCACCCTTGCCGCCAGCCCGGGTGCCAGCGCGACACCCCTTGATCGACCCATGGTGCCGGGTGCCTGGTACGCCGGTAGCACCACGTCGCCGATCGTCCCGGACCCGCATCGCTTCCGAGCGATGCCGTGTTCCCTGCCGTCGTTGCCAAGCCCGCACCGTCCACCTGCCACGAATCCGGCAGGTGGACGGTGAGAAGGGCACCCCTCTATACCGGAAGCGTTAATAGGGGGCCCTTCCTTACACCTCAGGTGGGGCGGCGGGACTGGACGATGCGGAAGCGGTTGGCCACGTACGCGCCGTCGGTGAGCGCGGCGTTGGCCGCCGGGTTGGCGCCGCTGCCGTGGAAGTCGGAGAACGCCGCCGACTGGTTGACGAAGACGCCGCCGGTCAGGTTGCCGGACAGGTGTACCCCGACGTCGACCGCGACCGCCTCGGCGGCGTCGAGGACCGCCTCGTCGGTGGAGTAGACCGCCGCGGTCAGCGCGCCCTTCTCGCCGACGGTGGTGCGCAGGATCTCCAGGCTGTGCGTGGTCGAGTCGGTGGCGATGACGAACGAGATCGGCCCGAACCACTCCCGCCCGTACGTGCCGGTGTCCTCGGCGGTGAGCTTGACGATGGTGGGCGTCCGGACCACCGCGTCCGGGAAGGCGGGGTGCTCGACGGTCCGCGAGGCCAGCACGGTCTCGCCGACCCCGGTCACCTCGGTGAGGCGTTCCAGTACCCCGTCGTTGACGATCGCCCCGGTCAGCTCGACCCCCCGGGCCGGATCAGCGGTGATCTTGCCGACCGCCGCGGCGATCCCGGCGGCCACCTCGTCGAAGCTCTTGTGCCCCTGGTCGGTGTCGATGCCGCCGGCCGGGACGAGGATGTTCTGCGAGGTGGTGCACATCTGCCCGCTGTAGAGGCTCAGCGTGAAGCCGAGGTTGCGGCACATGCCGGCGAAGTCGTCGGTGGAGTCGACCACCACCGCGTTCAGCCCGGCCTTCTCGGTGTAGACGGCCGCCTGCCGGGCGTTCGCCTCCAGCCAGTCGCCGTACTCGCTGGAGCCGGTGAAGTCGACGATCTTCACGGCCGGGTGCAGGGCCAGGTCGGTGGCGAGCTTCTCGCCGGGGGCCTCCGGGGCGAGCAGCACCAGGTTGGGGTCGAAGCCGGCCTCGGCGAGCACCTCCCGGGCGTACCGCACGGTGATGGCCAGCGGCAGCACCGCGCGCGGGTGCGGCTTGACGACCACCGGGTTGCCGGTGACCAGCGAGGCGAACAGTCCCGGGTACGAGTTCCAGGTCGGGAAGGTGTTGCAGCCGATGACCAGCGCCACCCCACGCGGTACCACGTGGAACGTCTTGGTCATCCGCAGCGGGTCACCCTTGCCGGCGGCCTTCTCCCAGGCTGCCGTGCGCGGGTGCCGGCTCATCTCCGCGTACCCGTAGGCGACCGCCTCCAGCGCCCGGTCCAGCGCGTGCGCGCCACCGGCCTGGAAGGCCATCACGAACGCCTGCCCGGTGGTGAACTGCACCGCGTTGGCCAGCTCGAAGACGTGCTTGTGCAGCCGGTCGAGAATCTCCAGGCAGACCCCCGCGCGGGTCTGCGGGCCGGCGTCGCGCCAGGCCGGCAGCGCCGCCGAGGCCGCGGTGACCAGCTCGTCGACCGACGCGTGCGGGTACCGCACGCCGAGCTTCAGCCCGAACGGGCTCGCCTCGGTCGCGATCCGCTCGCCGCCGCCCGGTTGGTCGAGGGGAAAATCACCATCCAGGTACGCCTCGAAGGCGGCGTGGCCGTCGGCGGCGGCGGTCTCGCCGTACACCCGGGGGCTGGGTGACTCGGGGTAGGCAGACCAGTACGCCCGCTCGGTGATCGCGGTCAGCGCCCGCTGGAGCGTGTCGGCGTGCCTGCTGTACAGGGGATGCGGGGTCTCCGTCATGCCCGCCATCATGCCTGAGCCCTCCACCCAACGGTAAGGCCGCAAGGAAGGGCCCCCTGTTAACGCTTCGGCGGATTCTCGGGGCACCCTTCTCACCCATAGGTGCCGACAGCGCGCCGTTCTCGCGCGAGACCAGCCCCGGCGGCCACGCCGCGCGGAAAGGGCCGCCATGCCGCGCGAAGAGACCGCCACGCCGCGCGGAAAGGGCCGCCATGCCGTCCGGCGAGACCGCCACGCCGCGCGAGAAGACGCCACGCCGCGGGACCAGCAGGGCCGCCACGCCGCACGACAAGGCCGCGATACTGCGCGGAACTGCGGTCAGAGGGTCAGTTGCCAGTCGGTCCAGTTGTCGACGGGGCGGTAGCCGAGCTGTTCGTTGATGGCGATCATGTGCTGGTTGGTAGTCGCGTTCCAGGTGTCGACCACGCGCAGCTGCGGCTCGTGGGTCATGGCGTACCGCAGATTCTCGATCTTGACGATCAGCCCGAGCCGGTGGCCACGGTGGGCCGGGTCGACGAGGGTGATCTGCTGGAAGGCGTGCCACGACGCGTCCGGGTCGACATCCAGCAGCGTCCAGGCGACCACCCGGCCGCTGGCGACGTGGACGACGCCCTGGTGGTAGCGGCGGCGACCCCGGGCGTCCAGCGCCCGTTCGGCGCCCCGGACCCGTTCGGCGTCCACCGCCTCCGGCTCCCACTCCAGGTCCCCGAGCGGGGCGTCCATCATCAGCCGCCCGTCGAGGTAGGCGATGTCGGCGACGTACTCCTCGGGGGTGTTCTGCCGCCAGCCGACCAGGCGGTAGCCGTCGGCCCGGGTCCAGGCCTCGGCCAGGGCGGCGTCCAGCGCCGCCTGCTCCACCGTGGTGACGTCGAGCCGGCGACGCGCCTCGACCAGGACCGGGGCCGCACCGGTCGAGGCGGCGAAGGCACTGCCGGCCGGCGACCGGGACGGGCCACCGGGTAGGGCGTCGACGGCCATGCCGACCAGCCGTTTCCGGCCCCGCTCCCGCAGCAGGCCCAGGGCGTGCGCGTGCAGGGCGCGCCCCACCCCACGACGTCGGTACGCCGGGTGCACGACCAGGTCGATGGTGGCGTTGTCGGTGTTGTCCAGCTGCGGCAGCTCGACGGCGTAGTAACCGGCCGGTACCCCGTCCAGCCGGGCCAGCGCCCAGACCGGAAGGTTACCGGGCATCGGATGTCGCAGGGCACCCTCGAAGCGTCGGCGCACGACGGGCAGGTCCGGCAGGTCCGCGTCGCCGGCGGCGACCCCGATCCGGTACGCCTCGTCGATCGTGGCCTGGTCGTGGGCTTCGATGGGGGTGATGGCGATGCTCATGGCTGTCGAGGGTGCGCCCCGGAACGACTTCGGGCCAGCGAATTTCTCGCTGGCCCGAAGGAGGTTGGTCGGGAGGGACGATCGCACAACGCCTCCGGCGTTGGGTCGTAAGAGCTTCAAAAGTCTTCGGCGAAACGCCCTCCCGCACCGAGCATTTTGCGCCGCCTGGTTCCTGCCGTCAAGTCCTCGGAGACTGGTTTCCCGTACGGAGGGCAAAAAGTCGGTTACCCGCCGGAACAGCCGGATCTTCGGACCGGCCGGGGCCGTCCCCGCTCAGCCGAGCAGGCCGGCATCCCGGGCAGCACGCAGCGACGGCTTGATCCGGTGGGTCGGGCCGACCTGACCGGCGACCGCGTCGATGGTCTTCAGCCCCTCGCCGGTGTTGAAGACCACGGTCTCCGCCGTCGGGTCGAGCCGACCGGACTCCACCAGCTTGCGCAGCACCGCGACGGTCACCCCGCCGGCCGTCTCGGCGAAGACCCCGGTGGTACGGGCCAGCAGCCGGATGCCCTCGCGGATCTCGTCGTCGTCGACGTACTCCATCCAGCCGCCGGTGCGGCGGACCGCCTCCAGGGCGTAGAGGCCGGCGGCCGGGTCGCCGATGTTGAGCGACTTGGCGATGCCGGTCGGCTTGACCGGCACGATGGTGTCGGTCTCGCCGTGCAGGGCGGTGGCGATCGGGTTGCAGCCGGCCGACTGGGCGCCGAAGACCTTCCAGCCGCCGGCCGGCGCCTCGACCAGGCCGATCTCGACCAGCTCGCTGAACGCCTTGTCGACCTTGGTGAGCAGCTCACCGGAGGCCATCGGGATGACCACCTGGGCCGGGATCCGCCAGCCGAGCTGCTCGGCCACCTCGTACCCGAGGGTCTTGGAGCCCTCGGCGTAGTACGGCCGGACATTGACGTTGACGAAGGCGGTGTCCTCGAACTCGTCGGTCTCCACCAGCTCGCCGCAGAGCCGGTTCACGTCGTCGTACGAGCCGTCGATGGCGACCAGCTCGCCCCCGTACACGGCGGTGGTGACGATCTTGCCGGGCTCCAGGTCGCCAGGGATGAAGACGACCGAGGGGACCCCGGCGCGGGCCGCGTGGGCGGCGACCGAGTTGGCCAGGTTGCCGGTCGAGGCACAGGCGAACCGGGTGAAGCCGAGCTGACGGGCGGCGGTCAACGCGACCGAGACCACCCGGTCCTTGAACGAGTGGGTCGGGTTGGCGCTGTCGTCCTTGACCCAGAGCGGCGCGGTGATGCCCAACTCGGCGGCGAGGTTACCGGCGGCGACCAGCGGGGTCAGGCCCGGGTCCAGACTGACCCGGGTGGCCGGGTCCTGCCCGGCGGGCAGGAGTGCGGCGTACCGCCAGATGTTCTGCGGGCCGGCCTCGATCTGCTCCCGGGTGACGGCGGCCAGCGCGGCGGCGTCGTAGTCGACCTCCAGCGGCCCGAAACACTCGTAACAGGCGTGCTGGGCGGCCAACGGGTAACGCGCCTGACAGGCCCGACAGACCAGGGCGCGGGCGGGGCTGTTGGTGGTGTCGAGGCCGGAGGTGGCGAGGGTCGACGTCATGTCGAGGAAGTCCTCTCATCTTTCCCCGCATCGCACCCTGCGGCGGGGACGGAATTGGCACCTGCCCGCGATCCGACTCGTCGTCGAGCGTGCGGGTGGTTGCCGGGGCGTCGTCGGGCCGTATCCCTCAGCCCCTCTGGATGAGGTATTCAGTTGTGCCCCCGAGTTTACGACGGGGTGGGGCAACCGCCACCCGAGGTCCCACCGGGTGAGCAGCGCCGCTCGACCGAGCCGATCATGTCCACACGTACGGTGTCAACACGGCGACTCGAAGTGAGAGCCGGATCCCACCGGTCCACAACCTGCACGAACAGCGCCCCAGCCTGTGACGCGTCCTACTTCAATCCCCGCCCCTGGGGCTGCGCCTGGTTACTGCCGGGCCGCGGTGGCGGTCCCATGAGACCCGGGGCGGCGGCGGTGGTCGGGGCCTGCGGGTCTCGGTAGCCCGCCACGAAGGCAATCATCTGCTGCTGCGACGCAGGCCCGGCCGATGGCCCCGGAACCGACTGCCGACCAGAGGACTGCTGCTGGGCGAAGTACCTGTCCGCCTCTTCACGGATCTGTGCTGTCGCCTGCGCGACGTACCCGATCGGTCGAGGAGTGTCGATGTGCTTCGCCACTGTCGAGTTGAGGGCAAAGCGAGCATTGACCCGTTCGATCTGGGCGTCCGTCAGTGCCAACTGTCCGGCGGGCCCGGCCAGACTGCGGTCGGCGCGCTCCAGCCGGTCAAGAGCCTCGATCACATCCCGCTGCTGGGTGATCATCAGGGCACCGTCCAGCGTCATCGAGGTCTGCAGGGCAACCTTGGTCGCTGGGTCCAGGTTTGCAACCATCCGGTTCACGGCGCGGGTGGTGGGGTCCTCGTCTGCCATCGGCCTTCTCCCAACTCGTAGCGGTTTGGTCCTACTACGTCGACTGTCGCCCATGGTTCAACTGACCGGGCAACATTCCGGGCGGGTGGCCCGTACCAGCCGCACTTCGGTTGGCCTGGCCTTTCTAGGCTGACGAGGTGACCTACCCTCCCCCGCCCGGCACGCCCGGAGGCCCGCCGAAGGCCGCCGGGCTCGGCCGCACCGCCAAGCTCCTGATCGTGGTCGCCGCCCTGGCCACCCTGCTCTGCTGCTGCGGCGGACTGGCCGGCGGCGGATTCTGGCTCTACCGCACGGTGCAGGACGCCACCGCCGGCCCCCGCGACGCCCTGACCGGCTACCTGGCGGACGTGCGCGCCGGCAACTACCCGGCCGCCTACGACCGGCTCTGCGAGCTCCTGCGCAACCGCACGACCGAGGAGGAGTTCACCCGGGAGCGGGCCGCCGAGCCACCGCGCGGTGCCGACCGGATCACCAACACCACGGTACGCACCAGCAACGGCCGCTCCCGGGCAGAGGTGCACGTGGTCTCGGACAACGGCCCGGCCGAGGTCTTCCAACTGGTCCACGAGGGCGACCAGTGGCGGGTCTGCAGCTGACCGCCGCCCCACCGCCCCGTCGGCGGGCGCTGGGCACTGGGCACCGGACGTCTTCTGATGTCGGCGATGATCCGCCGTGGCCCGGCGGCCGGTGAAGGTCCCACCGGCCGCCGGGCCCGACCGCGCGCCATCCGGCTCACCCGTCTCCGCGCCGGTCGGGCCCGGGTGGTCACGGGGTGGCGAGGGCCTCGGTGGGCGAGAGCCGGCTGGCCCGGATCGCCGGGTAGAGCCCGGCCAGCGCGCCGATCGCGATGGTCGCCCCGATGCCGCCGGCCACCACCCAGAGCGGTACCACCGTCGGCCACCCCTGCGAGCTGGCGTAGCCGGCGGTGACCAGGCCACCGAGCAGCACCCCGCCCACCCCGCCCAGGGCGGACAGCAGCAGCGACTCGGCGAGGAACTGGGTCCGGATCTGCCCCCGGGTGGCGCCCAGCGACCGGCGCAGCCCGATCTCGGCCCGCCGCTCGATCACCGAGATGACCATGGTGTTGGCCACCCCCACCCCGCCGACCAGCAACGCCACCGCGCCGAGCCCGAGCAGCAGGCCGGTGAACGCCTCGTCGGTGGCCTGCTGGGCGGCGAGCGCGTCGGACGGCCGGGAGACCTGGATCTCGTTGGACTGCTCCGGGTTGGCCGTCGCCGCCAGCACCGCCCGGACCGCCTCGACGTGCTGCTCGGCCGAGCGGGTGTAGATCCGGGTCGGGTGCCCGTCCAGGCCGAGGTAGGTGGTCGCGGCCGACCAGCCGACCAGCGCCGACGAGTCGAGTTCCGGGGCGAGTGGGACCGGCCGCAGGATGCCGATCACGGTGAACGACCGCCCGTGCAGGTAGACCTGGGTGTCCGGCCCGGCCGCGCCGAGCCCGAGCCGCTCGGCGGCCACCGACCCGAGGACCGTGGCCGGGTATTGCGCGGTGGCCTCGTTGAGCCAGGTCCCGCTCTCCAGCGCGCCGCCGACGGTGTCGAGCAGGTCCAGCTCGACCGCCTGGGTGCCCAGCCCGCCGGTCTCCGCCGCCGGAATCCGGTCCGACCGGTAGACCGGGGTGTCGCCGAGCTGGGCGGTGGCCGACACCTGACGTACCGGGCCGATCCGGCTGATCATGCCGGCCGCCTCGACGGGCAACTGGGCGTCGGCACCGAACAGGGTGCTGCCCGGGGCGACGGTGAGCAGGTTGGTGCCGAGGGCGGCCAGCGTCCGGTCCAGGTCGGCCCGGGACGACGAGGAGATGCCGACCACGCTGATCATCGCCGCGATGCCGATGGCGATGCCCAGGGCGGACAGGAACGCCCGCAACGGCCGGGTACGCAGCCCCACCCCACCGACCCGCAGCACGTCCCGTGGGCTCAGCCGGGCCGGCCGCAGCCGCTCCGGCCGCGCGGCACCGGCCCGCCGCGCCGAGCCGGTCGGCCGCAGCGGTGTCGTGGTCATCGCGGTACCCCCTCGGTCGGGGCCGCGGAGTCGACCACGATCAACCCGTCGCGCATCTGCACCTGCCGGGGCAGGCTCGCCGCGATCTCCCGGTCGTGGGTGATGACCACCACGGTGGTGCCGGCCGCGTGCAGCTCGTGCAGCAGCTCCATCACCCCCGCACCCGAGCTGGAGTCGAGGTTGCCGGTCGGCTCGTCGGCCAGCAGCAGCGGCGGTTCGCCGACCACCGCCCGCGCGATCGCCGCCCGCTGCCGCTCACCGCCGGAGAGCTGGTGCGGCCGGTGGTCCAGCCGGTGTCCCAGGCCGACCCGCCGCAACGCGACCTCCGCCCGCCGCCGCCGCTCCCGCCGGGCCACCCCGGCATAGAGCAGGCCGTCCGCCACGTTCTCCACCAGCGGTACGCCGGCAGCCAGGTGGAACTGCTGGAACACGAAGCCGATCCGGCTGGCCCGCAGGGCGGACAGCTCCCGGTCGGACAACCGGGCGGCGTCGTACCCGTCGATGTGGACCGCGCCCGAGCTGGGCCGGTCCAGCGTGCCGATCACGTTGAGCATGGTGGACTTCCCCGACCCGGACGGGCCGACGATGGCCACCAGGGCGCCCCGGTCGATGGTCATCGACACCCCGCCGAGGGCAGCGACCGTGTCGCCGTATCGTTTCGTCACGTCACGCAGTTCGACCACGCGGTCGGGTGGGGCGGTCAGGGGTGGCTCAGTCACCGGGCATCCCCACGGTCAGCCCCTCGGTGACCTCCTCACCGGAGACCTCCACCCGGCCGTCCGCGAAGAGCCCGGTCCGCACCGCGACGATCCGGGTGCCGGTCTCCTCGACCACCTCCAGTCCGTACCCGCCCTCGGCGAGGGTGAGCAGCGCCGCGACCGGCACGGTGAGCACGTCGGCGCGTTCCGAGGCGACGAAGCCGACGTCCACGGCCGCCTTGTCGTAACCGGCCAGCACCTTCGGGTCGTCCCCGGTAACGGTGACCTCGATCTTGGTCTCGGTCTGCGCGTCCTGGCCGGTCGATGCCGCCGAGGTCTGCACCACCGTCTCGACCGTGTCGACCTTTCCGGTGCTCCGGGTGCCGTCGGGCAGGGTGACGGTCACCTTCGCGCCCTTGACGGCCAGCCGCTGGTCCTCGACGTCGAGAGTGCAGGTGACCTGCCGGGCGGTGCCGGTGGTCGAGAGGACCACCTTGCCCGCGCCGACCGTGTCGCCCACCTCGACGCCGTGGCTCTCCACCCGTACCTCGCCCGGGGCGTAGACGATCCGGGCCGGGTCGACCTGGCCGGTCTCCGGCAGGCCCAGGTCCTCCTGCCACTCCCGGACGGCGGCGGCGGTCGCCGAGGTGAAGTCCTCGTCGACGGTGAAGCCGGTGTACCCGAGCGCGGCGAGGTTCCGCTCGAACTGCTTGACGTCGTTACCGCTCACCCCGGAACGCAACGTCCGGTACGCCGGCAGACCGCCGTAGAGCAGCACCACCGGTTCGTCGTCGACCCGGTAGAGGGCCTTGCCCCGCTTGACCGTCGCGCCGCCCCGGGCCAGCCAGGTGACCGTCCCGCTCAGCCGGCTGTCCCTGGCGCGCGGGGTGCCGTACCCCAGCTCGCCGTTCTTGGTCTCCCGGTCCACCAGGCTCTGCCGGGTGACCTGGGTGCTCGACGGTGGCCGCCGGTCGACCGACGCCGCCCGGTCGGCCTGGCCGTCGGTGGCGAAGGCGACCGCCGTCCCGGCGGTCGCCACGACGAGCACCGCCACCGCGCCGGCCAGGAGCGCGGGTCGTCGGCGGCGTCGGGACGGTGCCCCGTCGGGTTCGGCGGCGGCCACCTCGACGGGTCGGGGCGCGGTGCTCATGACGCCCCCCGACGGCCACCGAAGTTGGGTACGGTCTCCTGGCACTTGTCGAACGCGGCCCGCACCGCGGGGTCGTTGAACTCGATGCCGGCCGGGCCGGGCTGCATGCGCCCGTCGGGGGCCGGGTCCGGGAAGTTCGGTACGCCGTTCTCCCGCATGCACTTGGCCAGCTTGCGGACCTGCTCGACCTGGCTGGCGTCGAGTTCCCGGGGCTGCCCGCCGTTGGGGGCGAACTCGCGGCACTGCTCGAAAGCCGCCTGCATCTTGCTCCGGTCCACCTCCGCCCCGGAGTTGAACCGTGGCCCGTTCTGCCCCGGCTGCGGGTCCGGCACGTCGAGCCCCTGCTCCCGCAGACACGCGGCGAACTTGAGCCCACGCTCGTCGTCGCTCATCGCGGCGGCGGAGGGCGAAGGCTGCGCACCGCCACCACCACCTGCGGTGGCCACCCCGGAGTCGCCGGAGTCGTCGGCCTGACAGCCGGCCAGGGCCAGGACCGCCACCACGGGCAGGGCCAGGAACAGGCCCCACGGATGTCGTCGCATCGATCGTCACTCCCTTCCCGCCGGCAGAGAACCGGCACTGGGGGACAACTCAACTCCTCGGGCTGTATCCAGGGCATAAGCGTGCTGTTTATTCGGTGGTTACGCCGCCATGGGTGAGGATGGCCCGGTGCGCGTACTGGTATGCGAGGACGAGAAGCTGCTCGCGGATGCGATCGCCGAATGGCTGCGTCGGGAGTCGTTCGCGGTCGACGTCGCGTACGACGGCGACGCGGCCCTGGAACGCATCGGCGTCAACGGGTACGACGTGGTGGTGCTCGACCGGGACCTGCCGGTGGTGCACGGCGACGACGTCTGCCGGGCCCTGGTCGACACCGAGCGGGACACCCGGATCCTGATGCTGACCGCCGCCGCCGCCGTCCGGGAGCGGGTCGCCGGCCTGGCCATCGGTGCCGACGACTATCTCACCAAGCCGTTCGCGTTCGTCGAGCTGAGCGCCCGGGTGCACGCGCTGACCCGGCGCACCCGACCGGCCGTACCGCCGAAGTTGACCCGGGCCGGGATCGTCCTGGACCCGGCCCGACTGGAGGTCACCCGCGACGGGCACCTCGTACCACTGTCCCGCAAGGAGTTCGGTGTGCTGGCCGAGCTGCTGCGGGCCGACGGCGCGGTGGTCTCCGCCGAGGAACTGTTGGAGCGGGCCTGGGACGAGCACATCGACCCGATGACCAACGTGCTGCGGGTCACCGTGATGAAGCTGCGGCGTAAGCTCGGCGATCCGCCGGTCATCGACACGGTGCCGGGAGTGGGGTACCAGATCCGATGAGAAAAGCGACCATCCGCGCCAGGCTGACGCTCATCTACGGCGGCCTGTTCCTGCTCGCCGGCACGGTGCTGCTCGCCGTGACGTACGTGCTGGTCGACCAGCGACTCGCCCACGGCTTCGGGTTCACCATGCGCGGAACGGGTGGCCGGGAGTCGGTCTCCTTCCCCCAGGGTGCTCAGATCAACGCCGACCAGGCCGAACACCTGCGCGACATCGTCCGACAGGTGCAGGAAGACGCCCGGCGGGACGCCCTGGACTCGCTGCTCACCCAGGGCGGGGTGGCCCTGGCCGTGGTGACCCTCGTCGCGGTGGCCTTCGGCTGGCTGGCCGCCGGCCGGGCGTTGCAGCCGTTGCAGCAGATCACCGGCACGGCCCGCCGGATCGCCGGGGCGGACGGCGCCGGCCGGGGGCTGCACGAACGGATCGCCCTGGCCGGCCCGACCGACGAGGTGAAAGAGTTGGCCGACACGTTCGACCTGATGCTCGAACGGCTCGACCGCTCCTTCGACGGGCAACGGCGCTTCGTCGCCAACGCCTCACACGAGCTGCGTACCCCGTTGGCGATCAACCGGTCCCTGGTCGAGCTGGCGATCACCCGCCCGGACGCCCCGGCGGAGCTGCGGCAGCTCGGTGAGACCCTGCTGTCGGTAAACGAACGGCACGAGCGGCTGATCGACGGGCTGCTCACCCTCGCCGACTCCGAGAACGCGCTCGCCGAACACGCCGAGGTGGACCTCGCCGAGATCGCCGGTCACGTAGCCGAGCAGACCGCCCGGTCGACCGCGCTCGGCGTCACCCGCGAGCTGGCTCCGGCCCGTACCGTCGGCGACCCGGTCCTGCTGGAACGGCTCACCCAGAATCTGGTGGAGAACGCGGTCCGGCACAACATCGGCGCGGACGGCTGGCTCTCGGTCGCCACGGCCGTGGTCGACGGCCATGCCACCCTGACGGTCAGCAACAGCGGGCCGGTGGTGCCGGGGTACGAGATCGAGACCATGTTCCTGCCCTTCCGCCGGCTCAACCGGGAGCGGGTCGCCGGTCACCGGGGCTTCGGCCTGGGGCTGTCCATCGTCCGGGCGGTGGCGCGGGCACACGGCGGCACGGTACGGGCGACCCCCCGCCCCGACGGTGGCCTGGTGGTCACCGTCTCCCTCCCCACCACCGCCTGACCGCCCCCGCCCCGCCCCGTCCCGCGCCCTCCCCGTCCCCGTCCCCGTCCCCGTCCCCGTCCCCGTCCCCGGAATGGTGTGAATCTTGGACACTTACCGTCCAAATACGACGGTAAGTGTCCAAGATTCACACCGGCACTCGCTTCGAACGGTGAGTGGGCGGTTGAGGGACGTATCGGAGCGGTGCGGGTCATCCTCGGCTACTGCCAACTAGGACGAGCCAGCGCCCGCGCCGTTCCGGACATAGACGCCTCGACCTTGATGGCCCTCCACCAGCCCTTCGGCACGTAGGACGAGCATCGCTGAGCGGATCACCTGGGTCGACACTCCGTACTGCTGGCACAGCTGGGAGATGGACGGCAACTTGTCCCCAGGCTTCAACTCGCCGGACCTGATCCGGTCCCGGAACTCTGTGGCGATTCGCTCGTAGAACGGCGTGACAGACATCGTGGTGCTCCCTCGTCGGCACCACAATCTGACCATCTCAGGCTTGTGACATCAAGTTCTTGGAATGCCAGGCTTGCGCTAGAGACACTAGGCATCATCTCTTGTCGAAGAGGCAGCCCTCGTCGGCAAAACAGGGCATGCCCTCGCCCTCGGGTGCCCCCATCCGAGGCGGTGTCGGGGCGGCGTAACCCCTCCAGTCGATCAGCCAGACCTACGGCTGACATCGCCCCGACACCACTGCCCCGGAAGGCTCGTCGAGCTAGGAGGAGCGACAGATGGCAGCAACGACGTCACCACAAGAGGCATCACCCGGCCTGTCGGAGGTCGAGCGGGTGGGTGGGGAGTTGCGGGAGGCGTACCTGGCGGTGGCGGCGGCCGGGGCGGCGCTGGAACGGACCGCCGCCGGTTGCGCGCATCCGGCGATCCGGCAGGCCAGACGCTGCGGCGAGGACGCTCTCGACCTGGCCGCCGAGGCCGAGCGGATGCTCTCCGACGGGGCGCACCGGCTGCGCGCCCACACCGGGCACCAGGTGCCGGCGAGCATCGGGGCGCTGATCGAGGTGCTGGAGACCACCCGGAGGCAGCTCGACGCGGCAGCCGACCAGGTCCGGGAGTTCCCGGCGCGCGTCACCACCGCCAGGCAACAGCTGCTCGACTCCGCAACCGCCGGAGAGGCCACCGACCGGGTGGCCGAGAAGTGGGAGCAGGCGGCCGGCGAACTGGGCCTGATGACCGCCAGCCTGGCTGCGGCGGCGGGCGCGCTGACGACGTACACCAGGGGTCTGTCCGCCCTGACCAGCTGACACCGGAGCACGGCCCGGACCGCCGGGCTCCGACCGGCACGCCACGCGCGGGCCGCGCCGGCCGACCCCGCCCGCCCCGGTGCCACCGCGACGGGCCCCGAAGGCGAGGAGAATCATGATCCACCGCGCCAGGCAACGACTGCTTCCGCAGTACGTCCGCGCCGCCACCTTCGACAGTCGGTGGCGCGGCCTCGACCCCGACCAGGTGTACGCCTACCTCGACCAGGTCGCCGACGAACTGGAACGACTAACCCGTGACCTCGCCACCACCACCACCGAGGGCGAGCGTATCCGGGGTGCCCTGCGCCAGTGGGGTTCCCGGCACCACGGCTGCCACCACCCGAGACCGACCAACAACCGGTGGTCCCGGTGACCGGCCCGCACTGGATCATCCATCTGCCCACCACGCTGACCAGCCGCGACCAGGCGATCGCCCTGGCCGGGGCGTTACGCCGCTCGCTCGGTCACGTCGACGCGCTCGACTTCGGTGAGACCAGCGTGTCCGAAGAGGACGCCCAGCAGCTGCGTACCCGAGTCTGGTGTGACGCCCGGGTCGTCGGTGCCGGCCGCTGCCCCCTGCCGCACGCCCACGACGGCCCCTGCCGGGCCTGATCGAAGCCGGCCCGGCAGCGGCCACGCTCAGGCGACCACCGGGCTGGGTTGCTCCACCGCGCCGGGTCGGGCCACCGCCCGACGCTGCCGGAGCAGGTTGTCGACGGCCCAGCGGCCGGGGCCCAGCGCGGCGATCAGGACGAACGACCAGCAGAAGAGCGCCGCCAGCTCACCGCCGTTGTGCATCGGGAGCAAAGCGTCGGGCTGGTGCACCACGAAGTACGCGTACGCCATCGAGCCGGAGGCGAGCAGCGCGGCGGGCCGGGTGAGCAGGCCGACGAGCACCAGCCCACCGCAGAGCGCCTGGATCAGCGCCGCCCACCAGCCTGGCCACTCACCGATCGGCACCGCGTTGCCGGTGCCCCGGCTGCCGCCGAAGACGCCGAACAGGGACGCCGCGCCGTGGAAGAGGAACAGCAGACCGATGACCATGCGGAACAGGGACAGCGCCGGCTGGGCGAACCGATCGGGGTTCATCTGACACCTCCGTGACAGGAATCTGACCTGGAGTTGACAGAATGCCGCGCCGATTTAACCGCGTCGATGCAATCCCTCTCCGTGGGAACGCTCCCACGCATAGTGTGGGACGGACAGACCGGCAAGAAGGGGCCCCTTCTCTACCGGAAGCGTTAAGAAGGGGCCCTTCCTTACACGTCAGCTGGTGATGTCCTTGCGGGTGAAGCGCCAGAAGGCCAGGCCCCAGAAGATGGTGGCGTAGCTGATCGCCGAGACGGTTCCCCGGACCAGGTCGTCGGTCTGCACCGGGGTGGAGAGCAGGCCCAGCCAGGCGTTGGCGTAGTGGGTCGGCAGGAAGTCACGCACCGCGCCGAGCGCGGTGATCTGGTCCAGGATGCTGGACAGGATCCAGAGCAGCACCGCGCCGCCGACCGCGCCGAGCGCGGCGTCGGTGACCACCGAGAGCAGGAACGCCAGACCCGCCACCACCAGCAGTACGACCGCCAGGTAGCCGAGCACGGCGAGCAGCCGCAGCAGCCCCTCGCCCGGGTCGAGCTGGGCGGCCACCGTGCTGCGCAGCGGCGACCAGCCGTAGCGCAGGGTGCCGATCAGCAGGGCGGTGCCGGCGAGCAGCAGCAGCGACAGCCCGGAGTAGGTAAGCGCGACCAGCAGCTTCACCGCCAGCAGCCGGGCCCGGGGCACCGGCACCGCCAGCAGGTACCGCAGGCTGCCCCAGCTCGCCTCGCTGGCCACCGTGTCGCCGCAGAACAGCGCCACCACCACGACCAGCAGGAAGGACGCCGAGACGAAGATCGAGAAGAGGGTGAAGTTCAGCCCGCCCGAGGTGGCCAGCTCGACCAGGCTGGAGAACTCGCCCCGACCGTTGTCGTCGTCGCCGCCGGTGTCGAACTGGAACGCGATCAGGATGATCAACGGCAGCAGCACCATGAAGCCGAGCGCGAGCTGGGTCCGGCGGCGCGCGGCCTGCCGGCGGAACTCCGCGCCGAACGGCAGGGTCGCCGCCGGCCGGTAGCCGGCCGCCGCGCCGGAGGGCGCCTCGGTCGCTTTCGCCCGGGTGTCGGCACCCGTCGGGGACTCGCCCATCACCGGTCTCCGCTTCCTCGTGAGTTCTCGCCGACCAGGGTGAGGAACGCGTCCTCCAGGCGACGTCGGGGCACCACCCGGTCCACGCCGATGCCGGCCCGGACCAGCTCCGCGACGACCTCGCTGCGCGCGGTGCCGTTGGTGTCGACCACCAGCCCGTCGGTGCCCTCGGGCAGGACCCGGACCCCCGCCAGGCGGTCCAGTACGGCCCGGGCGGCGACCGGGTCGGTCACCTCGAAGAGGGTGCTCGGCGACTCGCCGACGATCTCCTCGACCGGGCCGGAGGCGACGATCCGCCCCTTGTTGACCACCACCGCGTGGGTGCAGGTCTGTTCCACCTCGGCCAGCAGGTGGCTGGAGACCAGCACCGCGCGGCCGTCGGTGGCGTACCGCTGGAGCACCCGGCGCATCTCGGCGATCTGCGGCGGGTCCAGCCCGTCGGTCGGCTCGTCGAGCACCAGCAGCTCCGGCAGGCCGAGCATGGCCTGGGCGATGGCCAGCCGCTGCCGCATGCCGTGGCTGTACTTACGGGTCTTGCGGTGCACCGAGTCACCCAGGCCGGCGATCTCCAGTGCCTGCTCGAAGTGCGCGTCCTCCCACGGCCGTCCGGTGGCCCGCCAGTACGCCTTCAGGTTCTCCAGCCCCGACAGGTGCGGCAGGAACCCGGGCCCCTCCACCAGCGAACCGATCCGGGACAGCACCGGCGAGCCGGGCACCAGCCGGTGGCCGAAGACGTAGATCTCCCCGGCGGTGGGCTGGGTCAGCCCCATCAGTACCCGCAGCGTGGTGGTCTTGCCGGCGCCGTTCGGCCCGAGCAGGCCGACCACCTGACCGGGGTGCACCTCGAAGTCGACGTTGGAGACGGCGACGAAGCCGTCGGCGTACTCCTTGCGCAGCTGCCGGACGGCCAACGGGGTGTCGGCGTACTCCGGGTGGATCGAGGTGTCCTGGCGACGGTGCCGGCGGCGCAGCACGGCGACGACCACGACGAGCCCCACCACGATCGCGGCGAGCAGCCCGGCCAGGATCCAGCGCCAGAGCACCGCCTCGGTCGGGATCGGGTCGGCGTCCACGGTGGGCAGGCTCACCGGCGCGTCGCCCAGCGCCACGGTGTGCAGGGTGGGCTCGGTCGGCGTGGTGTACGCCTGGTCCGAGGTGGCCACCACCAGCCGCAGCCGGTGGCCGGCCTCGACCCGGTGCACGATCGCCGGCAGGGTGACGGTGACCGGCTGGGCCCCCTCGGCGGTCGCCGGCAGGTCGGTCAGCCGGATCGGGGCGACCAGTCCGCTGGGCAGCGTGGCCGCCCCCTCCGGATCGACGTCGTAGAGCTTGGCGAAGAGCACCGCCTCGCCGCTGGCCGAGCCCACCCGGAGCTGCACGGTCGGCGAGCCGACCACGTCGACCGCCTCGGGCAACGCCTCGGACTCGAACCGGGCATGCTGGCCGGGAATGTCCCCGGCCACCCCGCCGAGCAGGGAACTCAACGAGCCGGCGAACGGCACCGAGGAGATCGCGGCGGGGTTGCCGCCGGGCGGGTTCGCCACCGGCTGCGCCGGTCCGGCCAGCGCCACGTCGCGGCGGGCGGTCCCGGTCAGCCCCGGATAGTCGGTACGGCGGTACCCGGTCGCCACCAGCCCCCGGTCCATCGCGTCGAAGCCGGCGATCCGGGAGAAGGTGAAGTCGTCGCCGGGGGCGTCCCCCTCGCCCGCGACGTAGTGGTCGAGCCACTGCGCGGTCAGGAACTTCACCCGGTCGGAGTCGGTCTGCGGGCCCTGCCCGCCGTCGTGGCCGCCGGTGAACCAGGCGAGCCGGACCGGGGTGCCGTTCGCGGCGATCCCCCGGGCGTTGGCGTCCGCCTCGGCCAGCGGGAAGAGGGTGTCGGCCGCGCCCTGCACCAGCAGGGTGGGCGCGGTGATCCGGTCCAGCACCCCGGCCGGGCTGGAGCGCCGCAACAGGTCGACGGCGGCCTGGTCGGCCCGTCCGGTGGTGGCGATCCGCTGGTACGCGGCGCAGACGTCGGCCGCGAACCGGCCGCAGGAGACGTCACCGATGGCCGCCGTGGTGGGCGCGCCCGGTGCGGTACCCGGGCCGCCGCCGGGTGCCGGGCTGGGCGGGCCGGCCGAGGCGGGGGCGCCCTCGGGCTGCTCGGCGGCGGTGTTGCCGGAGATCCCGGCCGGACCGGAGCCGACGTTGCCGCCACCGCCGAAGAACAGGCCGGCCCAGCCGGACTTGAAGACGCCGTCGGTGGGCTCGCCGCCGGTGCTCTCGGGCAGGAAGGAGCGGGCCAGGTCGTTCCAGGTGATCATCGGGACGATCGCGTCGACCCGCTGGTCCTGGGCGGCCAGCAGCAGCGCCAACCCGCCGCCGTACGAGCCGCCGACCACCCCGACCCGGGGGTCACCCTCGGCGTCGGTACGGATCTCCGGCCGGGCGGCGAGCCAGTCCAGCAGCCGCTGGCCGTCGCGTACCTCGTGGTCCGGGCTGTCCAGGTGGATCTGGCCGCCGCTGCGGCCGAAGCCCCGGGCCGTCCAGGTGAGCACGGCGTACCCCCGGTCGGCGAGGTCCTCGGCGTCCAGGCGGACCGACTGCTTGGTGCCGCCGAAGCCGTGCGCCAGCAGCACCGCCGGGACCTTCCGGTCGGCCGAGGCGTCCCGCGGCAGGTACAGCGTGGTGTCCAGGTCGACCGGCTCGTCGCCGGTGGGGCCGGAACGCACCGTCACCATCGCGGATTCGGTCCGGAAACTCGGCCGGTCCGGCCAGACCGCCCAGACCACCAGGGCCGCCAACAGGGCCACGACGACCGACGTGGCAACGGCCCGGCGGCCGGTGGGCAGGGCACGGCGCAGCCGCGCGGCCGGGAACGGCGATCTCATGCGGCACACGGTACGGCGCGCAACCTGAGCGTTGGCTGAGATCCGCCGTACGTCCGCCCCGATCGGCCGATCGTCAGTCCCAGGAGGTCGACCGCACAGCGTCGCCCGGCGTTCCCTCGGCGCGAGTTCGGATCCCGTGAATTCACGTGATAGGGCGGAAATCATCTTTGATCATGTGATGTCGCCTGGAAGAAGACACTTACCGTGCCGAGCCGGTGAACCTTGCGTGACACCACCGCAAGTGACGCGAAACTGACTGGTCAACGCCACTTCCGACGATGCCTGGTCGATTAGTTTCCGGTCCGGCGCACGGGACCCGATTCGTCGACAGCACCGGCTGCGAACCCGCGCCGTCGCCGGAGGAGACCACCATGACCGTTCCCGCTCAGCGGGTCCGTCGACTTCCCTGGGCACCGGGCCGGCTGCTGCCGCTGCTGCTCGCCGCGGCGCTGCTGCTACCGGTGGTGTTCCTCGCCGTCCAGGCCGACCGGCTGCTCGACGCCGACCGGGAACTGGCCGAGCGGGAACGACTCGGCGTCGAGTACCTGCGCGCGCTCGGACCGGTCACCGAGGCGGTCGTGCAGGCGCAGTCCGCGGCGGTCGCCGGCCAGCCGGCCAGCCGGGACACCCTGAACCGGGCGGTCGAGGAGGCCGCCGCGGTGGACGCGCGGGTCGGCGGGGAACTGCGCAGCAGCGAGCGCTGGGCCGGTCTGCGGGCCAAGCTGGAGGCGCTGCCCGAGCGGGCGCTGGCCGATCCGGAGGCCGCCTTCACCGCGTACGGGGAGGTCACCGACCTGATCCTGGCCCTGCACGACAAGGTCCGCGAGACCGCCGGGCTGGTCCAGGATGCCGGCACCCACTCGTACTTCATGCAGGACGCCGTCGGGGAGGAGATGCCGGAGGCGATGGTCGCCGCCGGTCGTCTCGCCGACCTGGCGGTGCTGATCGGGCAGCGACCCGCCGCCGACCGGGCGACCTCCCTCGGTGAGCTGGCCACCATCCGGTTCACCGCCCTGCAGCCCGCCGGTGCCCTGGTGCGCAACCTGCAGTCGGCGGTGGAGGACACCGCCAGCACCGACTTCGGCGCGAACGTGCTCGCCCCGCTGGACCGGTACCAGCGGGCCGTCGCGACGCTGGCCGCCGTCTCCGTACCGCAGGGTCGCCCGGCAACCGTCGACGCGGCGCGGATCGCCACCGCCCGGACGCAGGCGCAGAGCGCCGCCCGGGAACTCCAGCCGGTCATCCTCGGCGAGATCGACCGGATCCTGACCGACCGGATCGACGGACTGGAGCGGGAGAACTGGTTGGTGTACGGGGCCGCCGGGCTCGCCGGGCTGCTGCTGGTGGTCCTCGCCGCCACCGGCTGGGTGTCCCCCGACAGAGCCCCGTCGGCGGCCGCCGACGCCACCGGCACCAGCGACCCGGCCGGCACCGTCGGCGGCGGATCGAGCGGCACCGGATCGGGTGGCACCGCCGTCGACAGCCCGGGAGGCAGGTCGGGCGGCACCGTCAGCGGCGGGTCGGACCGGTGGGCCCCGTCGACCGGACGGGCCGGCCGGCAACCGACCGAGCCGGCGCCCGGCGGGCAGCCGGTCGGCCAGCCCCGCGAAGCCGACCGGTGGAGGCCCTTCGATGCTGCTCGGTAGGCTCCGGATCCGGGGCAAGCTCGCCCTGCTGGTGACCATTCCGCTGCTCTGCATGGCCGTGCTGACGGTGCCGGTGACCTGGGAACGGGTCGCCGCCGCGCAACGGGCCGACGAGATCGCCCGGACCGTCCAGGTGGCCGGCCGGGTCGGCTCACTCCTGCAGCGTCTGCAGCGCGAGCGGCTGTTCGCCATCGGGGTGCTGCTCGGGCAGACCCAGCGCACCGAGCTGGTGCAGGCCATCGCCGAGGTGGACGACCGCGTCACCGACCTGCGCGCCGAACTCGGCGACGAGTTGCCGGCCGAGGTCGGCATCGCCCTGAACGGGGTACGGCAACTGGCCGAGGTACGCACCGCCACCCTGGCCGGTCGGGCCGACCCGGAACAGGTCATGGGCGGGTACGCGCCGGTGCACAAGGCTTTGATCGACGCGCTGCGGCTGCCCTACGACGTGGACACCCGCACCCCGGCCGGGCAACAGGTGCTGGCACTGGACAGCATCCTGCGCAAGAGCGAGGGGCTCAGCGCCGGCGCCACCCTGATCGTGCTGGTCGCCGCCCGCCCCAACCAGCAGACCGCGATCGCCTTCGTGGCCAACATGGCCACCCTGACCCTGGAGAGCCAACGGCTGCTCGGCCTGCTCACCAAGGAGCAGCTGACCCTGGTGACCTTCGAGGGGAACGCCGTGGCCGAACGGACCAGCCCGGAGTTCCTCGACCAGAGCGCCCGGGACCCGGTGGCCGCGATCGCCGGGCTGGAGGTGTCGACGCTCTTCGACTCCATCTCGTCGATGATCACGCTGGGTCAGTTCGTGGAGAAGAAGCTCGTCGCCGACGTCACCACCGAGGTACGCGCCGACCGGCAGCAGGCGCTGACCACGGCGTACCTGGTGGGTGGGGTGACCACGCTGATCCTGGTCGCGGTCCTGCTGCTCAGCGCGGCCGTCGGCCGGACGGTGGCCCGGCCGCTGACCCGGCTCACCCGGTCAGCCGACCGGGTCGCCCGGGTCGCCGAGTCCGAGCTGGTCCGGGTCACCGACGACGAGACCGAGGCCGCCCAGCCGGTCCGGCTGGACCCGATCGACGTGGGGGCCCGGGACGAGATCGGTGACCTGGCCCGCGCCTTCGAACGGGTCCAGACCACCGCCGCCCGGCTGGTGGAGCGGCAGGTGGCGAGCCAGCGCAACGTGGCCCAGATGTTCGGCCACGTCGGTCGGCGTACCCAGAACCTGGTCGGCCGGCAGCTCGCACTGATCGACCGGTTGGAACGGCAGGAGACCGACCCGGGCCGGTTGGAGCACCTGTACCGGCTCGACCACATCTCCAGCCGGCTACGCCGCAACGCGGGCAGCCTGGTGGTGCTCTCCGGCGCGGCCGGTGCCGACGCGCACGTCGCGCCGGTGCCGTTGGCCGACGTGGTCCGGCTGGCGCTCGGTGAGATCGAGGACTACCCCCGGGTGGACGTGCAGATCCCGGGCGGGGTCGCGGCGGCCCCGGCAATCGTCGGTGACCTGGTGTTGGCGCTGGCCGAGCTGATGGAGAACGCCACCGTCTTCTCGCCGCCGCACACCCGGGTGGTGGTCGCCGGTGAGCTGACCGACGACGGCGCCCGGCTGACCGTGACCGACCACGGTATCGGTATGAGCGAGCAGCGGCTGGCCGAGGAGAACGCCCGGCTGACCCGGCGGGAACGGCTGGACCTGGCCCCCACCGAGGTGCTCGGCCTCTTCGTGGTGGGCCGGCTGGCCCGCCGGCACGGCTGGACGGCGACGCTGGTCCCGACCACCGGCGGCGGGGTGACCGCCACCCTGGAGATCCCCCGGTCCGCGCTGGCCTACGGCACGGGTCAGCCCACCGCCGTCGCCCGGGCGGCCCTGCCGGCCCGCCCGGGTGCCGCCCCGGTCGACCGGGCGGGTCCGGCCACCCCGCCGCGCCGGCAGCCGGCAGCGGATTCCCCGGCCGGCGCCGGACGGGCGCTGGTCGCGGGCACCGCCGAGCCGCCGGGCGGGCCGGTGATCGACGCCACCGCGCTGCCCGGGTTCGACCCCACGTTGCTCACCCGGGCCACCCGGGCCACGGCAGACGGCGAGTCCTGGGACGCCTTCGGCAAGGTCCTCGACCCACCGGCCGGCACCGGCCGCCCCACCGACACCGACCAGCCCACCACCCCTGGCCAGCCCACCACCCCTGGCCAGGCCCTCGCCCCTGGCCAGCCCCTCGCCCCTGGCCAGCCCGCCGAGACCGGCCAGCCCACCGGCGTCGACCGGCCGGTCGCGGCCCGGCCAGCCACGGCCCGGCCCGGCCCGGTCGGCTCCCCGACCGCCGGTGCGGTCCGGCGGCGGGTGCCGGGGGCCAGCCTGACCCGGGCGACTCCGGCGGTCGGACCGGTGGACGCCACCGGGGCCGACCCGGCCGCCGCGCGGGCCCTGATCGAGCAGTTCGAATCGGGGGTACGCCGAGCCGAGCTGACCCGCTCGGAGCCGGGCCCGCAACCCGACGAACCGGCTGCCCCACCGAAGCGGTCCATCCTGAGCCGGCGGGTACCGGGAGCCAACCTGACCGTCGGACCGCCCCGACAACCACCCAGTGAGAACCCGGGCGACCCGGCCGAGGTCCGCGACCTCATCAACGCGTTCGAGACCGGTGTCGCCCGGGCTCTGCGCGAAGTCAGTCCCGACCGCAGCAACCACGAAGGGCCACCACGTTGACCAGCCCCTACCTGCACGAAAACATCGATCACCAGAACCACTCGGTAGGTGAGCTCAGCCCGGAGGCACGAACCTTCAACTGGTTGCTGGACTCGTTCACCTCCAGCACGGCCGGGGTGCTGGAGGCGATCGCGGTCTCCTCGGACGGGCTGCTGATGGCGATGTCGGCGATCAAGGACCGGTCCAACGCCGAGCGGCTCGCCGCCGTGGTCTCCGGCATGACCAGCCTGGCCGGCGGCGCGGCAAGCTGGTACGAGTTGGGTGGACTCAACCGCGTCATCGTGGACATGGCCGACGGGTACCTGCTGATCAGCGCGATCAGCAGTGGTTCGGTGCTCGGGGTGGTCGCCGACCGGTCGGCCAACCTCGGCACCGTGGCGTACGAGATGACGCTCTTCGCCGGACGGGCCGGCGGAGCGCTCAGCCCGCGACTGATCGCCGAGTTGAAGAACGCCGTCCAACAGTGACCCCGGACGTCCCCGACGAGGAACCGGAGCCCGAACCGTCGATCCGGATCCGGCCCTACCTGCAGGCTCCGCCCCCGGCCACCGACGGTGCACCGCCGTACGGCGCACGACCGGTCCGGCCCGCGGAGGGCAACCGGCCGTACCCGGCCGCCGAGGGCAACCGGCCGTACCCGGGCATGGAGGGCAACCGGCCGTACCCGGCCGGTGACGACCCGGGTCCGTTCCCGGCCGACGAGGGCCCGGCGCCGTTCCCGGTGGTGGGCGACTCGACGCCGGACGCGCCGGACCCGGTCCTCGGCCACCGCAGCGAGCTGCGCCCCTTCGTGCTCACCGCCGGTAGGGTGACCGGCGCCGACCCGGAGATCGGGCTGGAGACCCAGGTCACCACCCGGGTGGCCGACGGTGCCTGGGGGGTCGACCCGATCGCCCGACTCACGCCGGAACTCCAGGCGATCATCGCGGTCTGCGTCGAACCGACCTCGGTCGCGGAGATCTCGGCCCGGACCCGGTTGCACCTCGGTGTCACCCGGGTCCTCGTCGGTGACCTACGGGCCGCCGGCCATCTCGACGTGCACGTCAGCGATGTCCCGGACGTCCACGACCCCGACCTCATCCTGCGAGTGATTGATGGACTACGTGCGATCTCC
This sequence comes from Micromonospora yangpuensis, assembly GCF_900091615.1. Classification (NCBI taxonomy): domain Bacteria; kingdom Bacillati; phylum Actinomycetota; class Actinomycetes; order Micromonosporales; family Micromonosporaceae; genus Micromonospora; species Micromonospora yangpuensis. Next base: position 5,983,516 of record NZ_FMIA01000002.1, read on the forward strand.
TGAATGGCCGGTCACACCGCCGGGCGGGCTCGTCGCGAACGGCGCTCCCGGCCGGTACGCCACACCGAGCGGCCCGGCCACCGGACGGGCCGCCCTGCCGAGCCCGGAGCCGCCGACCGACCGGGCGGTGCTGCCCGTGCCCGGGGCGCCACCGCCGTACCGGTCGGCGGCCACCGCCGCGCCCGGCACCGGCCGGTCCGGACCGCCGCCGATCCCGGTCAAGATCGTGGTCGCGGGCGGCTTCGGGGTGGGCAAGACCACCACGGTGGGTGCGATCTCCGAGATCGTCCCGCTGACCACCGAGGCCGAGATGACCAGCGCCGGGATCGGGGTCGACGACCCCGGCATCGGCTCGGACAAGACCACCACCACGGTGGCCATGGACTTCGGTTGCGTCACCATCGACCGCAGCCTCAAGCTGTACCTGTTCGGCACGCCCGGTCAGGCCCGCTTCGGCTTCATGTGGGACGACCTGGCCCGGGGGGCACTCGGCGCGCTCGTGGTGGTGGACAGCGGGCGGCTCGACGACTGTTATCCGGCGATCGACTACTTCGAGCGGGCCGGGTTGCCGTTCGTGGTGGGGGTGAACGCCTTCAACGGCCGGCTGGAGCACGACCTCGACTCGATCCGGTGGGCGTTGGCCATCGGTGATCAGGTGCCACTTGTGCAGTTCGATGCCCGGGACCGGCTGTCGGTACGGGACGCCCTGCTGGTGGTCCTGGACCGGGCGCTGGACCGGGCCACCCGGGACACTAGAGCGTGAAGTGCCCGGCCGGGCCGTCGTGGAAGAGGTGAGTCGTGCGAGGCGATCTGGACGAGACCCTGGCCCGGATGGCCCGGCGCGAGGAGGCACTCCGGCGGGCCAACGATCCGGTAGGTGGCCGCAACGCCCGACCGGGAGCCGAGCGGCACGATCCGGTTCCCGGACCGCCCACCGAGCGGGACGAACCGGCCGGCTCCGGGCTGGCCACCGTCGGCGGCCCGGATCCGGTGCAGGCGGTCGTCGAGGCGGTGAGCCGGGTGGTCGCCGCGCATCCGGGAGTCGCGGTCAGCCTGCGGGTGGAGCACGCCGGGCAGGCGTACCCGGTGCGGGTCGGCTGGTCCGACCGGGGGGTGACGGTGGGTACCGAGAACGAGGCCGTACCCCCGCCGGTGTGGCCCATGCCGGCACGGACCGAACCGGCCTGGACGAACGCGCCGGAGGGTGCCGCACCCGATCCGGCGGCCCGGCTGGCCGAGATGATCCGCCGGGACCCGTCGCTGCTGCGCGACGACGGCGGTCCCCGGTGACCGGGCGGCCGGTGACCGGGCGACCGGTGCTGGCGGCGGCTACTGTCGGGCGGTGGCGCAACCCGACCTGACTCTTACCGCGAGCCTGCGACCAGCGGCGCTGGACGCCCGACGGGGCATCGTCCGGCTGCACCCGGAGGTGCTGACCGCGTTGGGGCTACGCCCCGGCGACCCGGTGCGGCTGGCCGGCCGACGGACCACCGCCGGCATCGTGGCGAAGGCCGAACAGACCGCTAGCGCGGCCCTGCTCTACGCCGACGACCTGATCCTGGGCAACCTCGGAATCCGCGACGGCGGGCAGGTCACGGTCAGCCCTCTCCCGGTCACCGCCGCCCGTCGGGTGACGGTCACCGGCGCGGCAGAGGTCGCCGCGGTGGTCTCCCCGGAGATGCTGCGCCTCGCCCTGCTCGGCAAGGTGGTCACCGTCGGCGACGACGTGTCGCTGCTCCCCCAGGACGTGTCGCCCGACGCCGCGGTCCGCACCCTGGTCGAGGCCGCCCGCCGCAGCCTCGCCAACACCGTCGGGTACGCCTGGACCAGCACCCTGCTCACCGTGGTGGGCGCCGAGCCGGAGACCGGGTCGCTGGTCACCATGGACACCATGGTCGGCTGGGAACACGGCCCGACCACCCACGGCTCGACCGGCCCCGGCAGGTCGTCGCGGACCGGCGTCGGTGCCGGCTTCGGGGCAGGTTCCTCGTTCGAGGCGGGCTCGCTGGCCGGGGCGGGCTCCTCGTCCGGGGCCGGCGCCGCAGGCGGAGCTGGTGCCACGGCCGAGGCTCAGCTGGCGGGGCTCGCCGGCCGGCGCGGTGCCGGCCAGCAGAGCGGCGTGTCGCCGGGTGCCGAGGAGACGGCTACCGAGTGGGCGCCCTCGATCGACGAACTGCCCGGCCTGCGCGGCCAGGCCGAACAGCTCACCGAGCTGCTCGATCTCGGCTTCCACCACCGGGAGGTGCTGGGTCGGCTGGGCACCACGGTCTCGCTCGGCGTACTGCTCAGCGGGCCGGCGGGCTCCGGGAAGTCGGCCCTGGTCCGGGCGGTCGCCGCCGGGGTACGGGCCCGGGTCCGCCCGCTCTGGGCACCCGAGATCGCCGCGCTGAGCAACCAGGCCGCCGCCGAACGGCTACGCGCCGCCGCCGCCGAGGTGACCGCCGAGGGACCGGCCGTGCTGCTGGTCACCGACGTGGAGGCGCTGGCCCCCGCCGACGAGCCGGGCCCGGTGGCCACCGTGTTCCGGCAGTTGCTCGGCGAGATCCTGCGGGCCGGGGTGGCGGTGGTCTGCACCACCGGCCGTCCCGAGGCGGTCGACCCGGGGCTACGCGCCCCGGACCTGCTCTCCCTGCGGATCAGCGTGTCGCTGCCCGACTCGGCGATGCGCCGGGAACAGCTGAGCGTGCTCACCCGACAGGTCGCGCTCGCCGAGGACGTACGGCTGGAGGAGGTCGCGGGGCGTACCCCCGGGTTCGTCGCCGCGGACCTGGCCGCGCTGGTCCGGGAGGCCGGGGTACGCGCGGCGCTGCGGCAGAAGACCGAGACCACCCCGACGGTGGCGATGGCCGACTTCACCGCCGCGCTGGAGGTGGTCCGGCCGACCACCATGGCCTCCTCGACGCTGGAGGTCGCCAAGGTCACCCTGGACGACGTCGGTGACCTGGTCGAGGTGAAGGAGCAGCTGACCGAGTCGGTGCTCTGGCCGCTGACCTACCCGGACACCTTCGCCCGGCTGGGCGTGCAGCCGCCGCGCGGGGTACTGCTCTACGGGCCGCCGGGCTGCGGCAAGACGTTCCTGGTCACCGCGTTGGCCGGATCGGGTCGGGCCAACGTGCTGTCGGTCAAGGGCGCGGAGCTGCTGTCGAAGTGGGTGGGCGAGAGCGAACGGGCGGTCCGGGAGCTGTTCCGCCGGGCCCGGGAGGCCGCGCCGACCCTGGTCTTCCTGGACGAGGTGGACGCCCTGGCCCCGACCCGGGGTCAGGCCACCGACGGGGGCACCACCGACCGGGTGGTCGCCGCCCTACTCACCGAGCTGGACGGGGTGGAGTCGCTGCGCAACGTGGTGGTGGTCGGCGCCACCAACCGGCCCGACCTGATCGACCCGGCGCTGCTGCGTCCCGGCCGGCTGGAGCGGCTGGTCTACGTACCGCCACCGGACGCCGAGGCCCGCGCGGCGATCCTGACGGCCGCCGCCCGCAACGTGCCGCTCGCCGAGGACGTGGAGTTGGCCGCGCTCGCCGAACAGCTGGACGGCTTCTCGGCGGCGGACTGCGCCGCGCTGGTCCGGGAGGCGGCGCTGGCCGCGATGCGCGAATCGCTGACCGCCTCGACGGTCACCGCCGCACACGTGGCCGCCGCCCGCGACAAGGTCCGCCCCTCCCTCGACCCCGCCCAGGTAGCCGCCCTGGCCGCCTACGCCACCCGACGCGGGTAAGGAAGGGCCCCCTGTTAACGCATTCGGTATAGCGGGGCACCCCGCTCACCTCGGTCCGGGGGATACCCGCTGGCTTGTCCCGGCGTCGGGGGCAAGAATCGCGTGGTGACGCTACACCAGGACGAGGTTCCCATCGACGAGACGATCGTCAGGTCGCTGCTGGCGGAGCAGTGCCCGCAGTGGGCCGGTCTGCCACTGTCGCCGGCGGGTGCCGGCACCGACAACGTGATGTACCGGCTCGGCGAAGAACTGCTGGTACGGCTGCCGCGTACCGCCGAGAAGGCCGGACCGTTGCGCAAGGAGCAGCAGTGGTTGCCGCGGCTGGCGCCGCTGCTGGCGTGTGTGGTCCCCGAGCCCCGGCACGCTGGCACGCCCACCAGCGCGTACCCGTTGCCGTGGTCGGTCTACCGGTGGATCGACGGCACCGAGGCCGGACCGGACACCGTCGCGGACTGGTCGTCCTTCGGCAGCGACCTGGCAGCCGTCGTCCGCGAGCTGCACGGCATCGATCTGATGGGGGCGACCCGCACGGGCGACCTGGGCGGGTACCGGGGAGGCAGCATGCGGGCCTGCGACGAGTGGGTCGGCAGCGCCCTCGCCGACTGCCGGGCCCTCGTCGGCGGGGAGCTCGACGTCGAGCCCCTGCAACGGTGGTGGCGGGCCGCGCTCACCCTGCCCGAGCCGTCCGGGCCGCAGGTCTGGTTGCACAGCGACCTCAAACCCACAAACCTCCTGGTACGCGCCGGCAGGCTGCACGCGGTCATCGACTTCGGTGGCCTGTCGATCGGTTTTCCCGACGCCGAGCACGCCCCGGTCTGGGATCTACCCGCCCCGGCCCGTCACGCGTACTGGGATGCCCTCGCCCTGGACGAGCTGACCTGGGCCCGGGCCCGCGCCTGGGCCATCGCGGTCGCCGCCAGCGGCATCCCGTACTACTGGCACACCTTTCCGGCATTCGTCGCCGAGTGCCGCAACCGCCTGGCGGCGATCCTCAACCACTGAACTCAGTCATCTCCCGTAAGCTCGCCTCGTGACGACCCAGGGAGGGCAGACGGGGCAGGTCATGCGTGACTCCACCCTGGTCACCCTGTCGGATGTTCCGGTCGATGCGGTCGAGCACGGCGGGGTGGGGTTCGACGACCTGGACGGCCTCGATCTCGGCTCACCCAGCCCAACTGACCTGCCGCTGTTCCTGCAGCAGCACGAGAACGAGAAGGCCCGTAAGCGGGCCACCGAACGTCGGCGCTACGCGCGGGTACGAGCTGCGCTCAAGGGCGAGGAAGCCGACCCGGCGGTGGCCCTACGCCGTACCCCTCGGGACGACACCGATCCGCAGGTCGTCACCGCACGGGCCGCCCTGCGACGGCACCTGGCCCGCAAGGAGGCCGCACGCGACGGCCAGGACCCCGATCCGGGTGCGGCGCTGCGCCGCAGACCCAACGGCGCAACGCCCGAACCGAGCGGCGTTCGCCGTCGTCAACGACGTGACGACGACGACCCGAAAGTGGTCGCCCGGCGGGCGACGATGCGACGACACTTCGCGCGCAAGCGAGCCGCACTCACCGGCGATCCACCCGACCCGGACATTGCCCTGCGCATCAAGCGGCGCGACGCTGGCGCCGGCCCGGCGTCCGCCCCGAGTACCGCCACCGCAGAGCGGCCGGAGAGCACCACGCCCGTCGCTCTCGCCGCCGCCCTCACCAGCCCCGGGCAGAACCGGACCGGCTCCCGGCCCGCCCCGGCCAGGCCCCCGCAGTCGGCTGCGACGCCGAGCGGCACGGTGGGTCGCCGGATGTCTGTCGGACGGTGAGGTTGGCGGCGGCGATCCGCATTCAGGGCTGCGGGGTGTCCAGGGAGATCTCGGCGTGCACCCGGTCGCCGTCCTCGCGGAGTTTCGCGCCGAGTTTGCGCAGCACCGCGAGGGCGTGGACGTTGTCCGGGGTGGTCTCGGCGACCACGGTGTGCATGCCGGCCGCCGCGGCGGCGTGGAGCAGCTCCCGTAGGGCTGCCGCGCCGAGGCCCTGACCGCGGGCCGAGCGGCCGAGCCACATCCCGGTCTCCACAGTCCCGGGCTCGTCCCGGCGGGCCATCCGGACCATGCCGACGACCTCACCGGCGGCGAGGATCGCGTACATCCGGGTGCGGGTGGGGCCGTCCAGGCCGCCGAAGCTGGCCCGGTGGAACTCGCGGAACGCGTCCCGGCGGGCCAACGACCAGCCGGCCGGGGCGGCCACCGGGGGCATGACGTCCTCGGGGTCGGCCTCGGCCGCCGCCACCGAGAGCAACGGCTCCAGGTTGCGCTCGTCCACCGGCTCCAGCCGTACCGCACCCGCCACGTGCCGCAGTCTGCCGCGCCGGGTCGCCGTCGTCCACCCCGACACCCACCGTCTGCCGGTACGGCGAGGGTGATACGGCCGGTCGGACCAGGCGTGTTCCACCTCACCCTCCGGTGGCAAAAGCCGATTCACGGATTAACCTACTAACCCGATAGGCATTATCGGAAGTCATGTCCGTTCCCGAAACACACCGACGAGGACCCCACGTGATCGAGTTGGACGGGCTGCGCCGGACGTACCGCGCCAAGGGGCGCCCGGTCGTCGCGGTCGACGGCGTCGACCTCGCCGTACGCGCCGGTGAGGTCTTCGGCGTGGTGGGCCGCAGCGGAGCTGGTAAGAGTACCCTCCTGCGCTGCGTCAACCTGCTGGAACGCCCCGATGAGGGCCGCGTCACGGTCGACGGGGTCGAGCTGACCGGGCTGGCCGGTGACCGGCTGCGCGCCGCCCGGCAGCGGATCGGCATGATCCACCAACACTTCGCACTGCTCAGCTCGCGTACCGCCGCCGGCAACGTGGCCTTCGCCCTGGAAGTGATGGGCGTGGGCCGGGCGGAACGGGCCCGTCGGGTGGCCGAACTGCTCGACCTGGTCGGGCTCGCCGACCGGGCCGACGCCTACCCGGCGCAGCTCTCCGGCGGGCAGAAGCAGCGGGTGGGCATCGCCCGCGCCCTCGCCGGCCGCCCCAAGGTGCTCCTCTCCGACGAGGCCACCTCGGCGCTCGACCCGGAGACCACCCGGTCGATCCTCGGCCTGCTGCGCGACCTCAACCAGCGCCTGGGCCTGACCATCCTGCTGATCACCCACGAGATGGACGTGGTGAAGCGGCTCTGCGACTCGGCCGCCGTCATGCGCGACGGGCGGATCACCGAGTCCGGCCGGGTCACCGAGCTGATCGCCCGACCCGGTTCGGAGCTGGCCGCCGAGGTGTTCCCGCTCGGCCCGCCGCCGGTCCTGCCGGACACCACGGTCGTCGACGTCACCGTCACCTCCGACGACCAGCCCTTCGTCGCCGACCTCGCCCGCCGGTACGACCTGGACGTACGGATCCTGGGCGGCGCGGTGGAGCAGCTCGCCGGTGGCCGGGCCGGACGGCTACGCCTGGCGCTGCCCGGCAACCCCGAACAGACCGCCCCCGCCGTGGCCCACCTGCGCGCCACCGGGCTGACCGTGGAGGTGCCGGCATGATCGCCCCGGACCTGGTCGAGCTGCTCTGGCAGGGGCTGCGCGAGACGGCGTACATGGTGGGGGTGGCGGCCCTGCTCGCGGCGCTCGGCGGGCTGCTGGTCGGCGTCGGACTGGTGCTCACCGATGCCGGCGGCCTGCTGGCCGCCCGGCCGGTGAACGTGCTGCTCGGCATCGTGGTCAACATCGGGCGTTCGCTGCCGTTCATCATCCTGCTGGTGGCGATCATCCCGTTCACCCGGGCGGTGGTCGGCACCACCATCGGCACCACCGCGGCGATCGTGCCGCTGACGGTCAGTGCGATCCCGTTCTACGCCCGGATCGTGGAGACCGCCCTGCGCGAGGTGGACCGGGACGTCGTCGCCGCCGCCCACGCGATGGGCGCCAACCGCCGGCAGATCGTCGGCAAGGTGCTGCTCCGCGAGGCCCGGCCGGGCCTGGTCGCCGGGCTCACCCTCACCGTGGTCGCGCTGATCGGCTACTCGGCGATGGCCGGGGTGATCGGCGGCGGCGGCCTCGGTGACCTCGCGCTGCGCTACGGCTACCAGCGTTTCGAGAACGACATCATGATCGCCACCGTGGTGCTGCTGGTGGCGTTCGTCCAACTCGTCCAGATGGTCGGCGACATCCTCGCCCGCCGCCTGGCCCACCGATAGACCAACTCCGAAGAAGGGCACCCATCGTGCGACGCCTCACCGCAGTACTCGCCGCGACCACGCTCGTCCTGGGCCTCGCCGCCTGCGGATCCGACGACTCCGACAGCAGCGCGGCGTCGCCGGACGCCCCGCTGAAGGTCGGCGTCAGCCCGGTGCCGCACGGCGAGATCCTCACCTACATCAAGGACAACCTGGCCGCCGGAGCCGGACTCAACCTGGAGATCGTCGAGTTCACCGACTACGTGCAGCCCAACCGCGCGCTCGAGGAGAAGCAGCTCGACGCCAACTACTTCCAGACCGTGCCGTACCTGGAGACCGAGAAGCAGGCCAAGGGCTACCAGTTCACCGCGCTCTCCCCGGTGCACATCGAACCGCTCGGCCTGTACTCGAAGAAGACCGAGACCCTCGCCGAGCTGCCGGAACGCGCGGTGGTGGCGATCCCGAACGACCCGACCAACTCCGGCCGGGCGCTCAACCTGCTCGCCCAGCACGGGGTCATCACCCTGCGCGACGGGGCCGGGACCTCCGCGACCCAGCGGGACGTCACCGACAACCCGAAGCAGCTCCAGTTCCGGGAGCTGGAGGCGGCCCAGCTGCCGCGCAGCCTGGACGACACCGACGCCTCGGTGATCAACGGCAACTACGCCATCGAGGCCGGGCTGAAGCCGGCCACCGACGCGCTCGCGCTGGAGAAGGCCGAGAACAACCCGAACGCCAACCTGGTGGTGGTCCGCGACGGCGACCAGGACGACCCGCGCGTGGTGAAGCTGGAGGAGCTGCTGCACTCCGCCGAGGTCAAGACGTTCATCGAGGGCAAGTACCAGGGCTCGGTGCTGCCCGCCTTCTGATCCAGAGCGGGAGGTCCGCCCGCTGCCGGGTATCCGCACCGGTGCCTGGGCACCCCGCCGCCCCTCGGACATCGGCCGCAGACGGGAAAGCCGCAACTATCGGCTGCCGATCGATGACGGAAGGTAACTTCAGTCTCGGTCGGCAGCCTCGCCGCGGTTCGGCGGGGAGCCAGTTCGTCGCGACGGGGGGAGAACGCAGATGCTGGAGCGGCTGCCCGAGTCCGGGTTCAAGGCCGAGCACGCGGACCTGGCGGGTTTCGTCAGCATCGGTCTCTCCTTCACCAGCTGGTTCCTGTCGAAGCACCTGGAGCGGGCCGGGGTCTCGCGGGCCGACCGCTGGGGCATCTTCATCGGCGAGTGGGCCCCGACGTTCTTCGCGATCGGCAACGGCCTACGCAGCTACGAGAAGCACTGACGGTCAACGACGCCGGTTGCGGGCCCGCGAGGAGCGCAACCGGCGCAGCCGGCCGATCAGCAGCGGCTCGGCCGCGAGCGCGGCCGGATTGTCCAGCAGCCCGTTGAGCAACTGGTAGTAACGGGTCGCGGAGAGGCCGAAGGAATCCCGGATCGCCTGCTCCTTCGCGCCGGCATGCCGCCACCACTGCTGTTCGAACGCGAGGATGCGCCGCTCCCGCTCGTTGAGCGCGGGGGCCGGCTCAGCGCCCGCCGAGGTCGAGGTCGCCTCGACGGTACGACCGGCAGTCTGCGCGACCTCGGCGCTGGCCGCGGGAACCTGCTCGGCGTCGGGGGCGGTGCGGGGTGGTGGGACGCTGACCCCGGTGGTCGGAGCGGCGTCGGGGGGCTGCATGGCGCTCCTCACGAGAGACGGGACCGGCCGGCACAGGCCACGCCAACCGGTGATGACCAGCGTAACCAGGGCAGACCCCGAACGCATCAGCCGGCACGGCGGGACGCCGCCAGGCGGTTCCCCGGTCGATCAGGGAACCGCCTGGCGCCAACTGTCAGGCGATGTCGCGCCGACGCATCGTCCACAGCGCCGCGCCGAGGATCACCACCAGGCCGACGGTGAACAGGACCGAGGAGTGCTGCCAGGTGACGTCGAAGGTGGCCGGCTCACACTCACCGGTATAGCTGGCACTGCACGCCTGCCAGTCCTGCAGGGTGACCTTCTGCTGCAGCCAGGCCACCGCGTACGTCGGCAGCAGCCACGCCTCGACGAACCGTACGTTGGCCATGGCGAGCAGGATGCCCAGGCCGGACTGGCCCACCACCACCAGCCCGATCGCCCCGCCGAGGGCCATCGCGGTGTGCCGGCCCAGCGAGGCCAGTCCGAATCCGCAGGCCGCCACGACCAGCACCAGCAGCAACGCGCGCAGCCCGGTCAGGGCGAACGACTGCCAGACCCCCGAGGTCATCTGCTCGGTGCTGCCCCGGAAGGTGGCGGTCAGCCACAACCCGGCGGTCCAGAGCAACGCGGTGGGCACGGTCACCGCCAGCACCCCGGTGAGCAGCGCCGCCAGCTTGGTGAGCAGTACGGTCAGCCGTCGCGGTCGCCACAGCAGCAGGTTCATCATGCCGCCGCTGCTCCACTCCGCCCCGACGAACGACGCCCCGACGGCGAACCCGACCATCGCCAGGATCCCGGTGAACGCCACCGCCAGTTCCTCGAAACTGCCGCGCAGGTCGAACGTGGCGGGCAGGAACCACTCCGTCTCGAAGCTCTCCCGGGGCGGTGCCTCGATGGCCGCGCAGTCCGGCGGGTACCGCTCGTCGTCGGCACCGCTGGCCCTGGCCCGCTCGCAGTCGGCGCGTTCCCGCTCGGCCCAGCGGACCTGCTCCTGGTAGTTCTGCTCCGCCTGTCGTTCGGCCCGCGCGAGCTGCTCCGCGCCGATCTTCTGGTTGGTGGCGAACAGCCCCACCACCACCGCGGCCAGCACCAGCAGGCCGAGCAGCGTCATATACCGGGTGAACCGCCGCTTGACCAGCCGGCGCAACTCCGTACGGTAGAGGCTCACGCGCCCCACCCTCCCCCCGCGCCGCCGACCTTCGTGGACTCGTCGACCTGCCGGTGCTGACCGGGAACCGGTGCCGTGGCGGTCAGTTCGAGGAAGACGCTCTCCAGGTCCACGGCGACCGGAGCCAGCTCGCTGACGTAGAGGCCCTGCTCGGCCAGGAGCCGGCTGACCATCGCCGGCTTGTCCACCCCGGCCAGCATCAGGTGGTCGGGGTGGCCGGTGACGGTGACTCCGGCGCGTACCAGGGTGTCGGTGGCGACGGGCAGGTCGCTGGCGGCCTCCAGGCGGACCCGGAGCGCGGCGGTGGAGTGCTGCGCCAGCACCTGCTCGACCGGGCCGAACGCGACCCGGCGGCCCAGCGAAATGATGGTGACCGAGTCGCAGATGAGCTGGATCTCGCCGAGGATGTGGCTGGAGAGCACCACCGTCATCCCGGACTCGGCGAGGTTGCGGGTCAGGGTCCGCATCTCCCGGATGCCGCCGGGGTCGAGGCCGTTGGCGGGCTCGTCGAGGATCAGCAGCTTCGGGTTCTTGAGCAGTGCCGAGGCGACCGCGAGGCGCTGCTTCATGCCCAGCGAGTACGTCTTGACCCGCTCGCCGGCGCGGTCGCGCAGCCCGACCAGTTCCAGCACCTCGTCGACCCGCTGCTGCGGCACCTCGCCCGCGCCGGCCAGCAGCGACAGGGTGTCCCGGGCGGTGAAGTGCGCGAAGAACTGCGGGCTCTCCACGATCGCGCCGACCTGGCCGGCGACCGCGGCCAGCGCCGCCGGCACCTCGTGGCCGAGGATGCCCATCCGGCCGCCGTCGGGGCGGATCAACCCGAGCAGGGTACGCAGCGTGGTGGTCTTGCCCGACCCGTTGGGCCCCAGGAAGCCGTGCACCTGGCCCGCCTCGACCCGCATGTCGAAGCCGTCGAGCGCGTGGCGGGTGCCGCGTCGACGACTTCGGTACGTCTTACGGAGTCCCTCTATCTCCAGGACAGCCGGCAAGGCTGCACCTCCCCCGATCAAGCGTTGGTGACGACGGACACCATACGCGGTATGCAGGTGATGGCAATACTCGGTATGCATCGGCGCGTCGGGGAGGAGTGAGCAAGGTACCCGGCTCTACCGAAAGCGTTAAGAAGGGGCCCTTCCTTAACGGTCAGGCGCAGATTACGGTTACGCCGGCGGCGCGGAAGCTCTCCACCAGCTCCGGGGCCGCGCCGGCGTCGGTGATCAGGGTCTCCACCCGGTCGACGGGGCAGATCCGGGCGAACGCGTGACCGCCCAGTTTGGACGAGTCGGCGATGATCACGACGCGCTTGGCCCGGGCCACCATGAGGTTGTTCATCGCCGCCTCGCCCTCGTGGTGGGCGGCGGCGCCGAGCTGCGGGTCGATCGCGTCCACCCCGAGCAGGGCGACGTCCAGGGTCACCTCCCGCAGCAGCGCCCCGCCCAGCGGGCCGACCAGCTCGAAGGACTTGGGCCGGACCACCCCGCCGGCCACCACCACCTTCATCCGGGAGCGGACCAGCAGCTCGTTGGCGATGTTCAGGGCGTTGGTGACCACGGTCAGCTGGGCGCCCTCGGCACTGGTGTTCAGGTCGGGGCGGACGGCCAGCGCCCGGGCCACCTCGGTGCTGGTGGTGCCGCCGTTGAGGCCGACCACGGTGCCGGGGGAGACCAGCGCGGCGGCGGCGGCCCCGATCCGCTGCTTCTCGGCGGAGTGCTTGGCGGTCTTGTACCGCAGCGGCAGGTCGTACGAGACGCCGTTGGCCACCGCCCCACCCCGGGTACGCGTGATCATCTGCTGCTGGCCGAGCTGGTCGAAGTCCCGCCGGATGGTGGCCTGGGAGACGTCCAGCCGCTCGGCGGCCTCCTCGACGCTCACCCGACCGTTCTCGGTAAGCATCTCCAGCAGGGCGTTCCATCTGGCGTAGCGGTCCACCCCGGGGCCTCCCAGTGACGGCGCGTTCGGTGATTGCTCGCGTGCACAGTAGTGCGCGAAACTAGCCGGGTGCAAAACCCTGACCTGCGCGATCGGTCTCCCGGTTGCCACGGTCACCCCACTTCGCGCAGAATAACGCGCGAAAGACGGTGGTATTGAACCGTATTGCGCACTACCTCCGTGATGAGGAGAGTCCCTGATGGCGTACGCCGCCGGCCGGCCCGAGGACGTCGTCGTCGCGCTCGACGTGGGCGGCACCGGGATGAAGTGCGCCCTGGTCCGCCCGGACGGCACCGCCGTGCACACCGAACGACACCCCACCGACGCCGGGCGCGGCCCCGACGCGGTGATCACCACCATCCTGGACGTCGCCGAGGCGCTGGCCCACCGGGCCCGGGCCGGCGGGTTCACCCCGGTCGCGGTCGGCCTCGCCGTCCCTGGGGTGGTGGACTCCGCCCGGGGGGTCGCGGTCTGGTCGGCGAACGTCGGCTTCCGGGACGTACCCCTGCGGGAGCTGGCGGAGAAGCGGCTCGGACTGCCCGCCGCGCTCGGCCACGACGTGCGGGTGGGCGCCCTGGCCGAGGCCCGGCTCGGGGCCGGCCGCGACGCCGGGCACGTGCTCTTCGTCGCGGTGGGCACCGGCATCGCGGGCGCGCACGTGGTCGACGGGACGGCCGCCACCGGCGCGCACGGCGCCGCCGGGGAGATCGGCCACATCCTGGTACGTCCCGACGGCCCGCCCTGCGGCTGCGGGCGCGTCGGCTGTCTGGAGGCGATCGCCTCGGCCGCCGCCATCGCCCGCCGGTACGCGCAGCTCTCCGCCCCGAACGGGGCGGACGATCCGGCACGGACGGCCGGCGCGGCGGCACTGCCCGGGGCGAGCGAACCGACCGGCGCGGCGGGCCGGCCCGCGGTGAGCACCGCCGAGGTGGCCGCGCGGGCCGCCGCCGGCGAGGAGCTGGCCGGGTGGGTCTGGCGGGAGGCGGTCGAGGCGCTCGCCGACGGCCTGGCCACCGGGCAGGCGCTGCTCGACGTGCGGACCATCGTGCTCGGCGGCGGCCTGGCCCGCGCCGGCGACCAGCTCTTCACGCCGTTGCGCGCGGCACTGCGGGACCGGCTGACCTTCCACCGGGAGCCGCACCTGGTGCCGGCCGCTTTGGGCGACCAGGCCGGCTGCCTCGGCGCGGCCCTGCATGCCCTGGACGCCCTGCACGCCGGCGGGCCGGCCGGCTCGTCCGCCGGGGCCGGCGACACCCTCGACACCGAGCAGACCAGACCCAGCGACGACAGACAGGAGCCCTTATGACCCTGCGGGTGAACGGCAAGGTGGTGACTCCGACCGGGGTGATCCGGCAGGGGTGCGTGGAGATCGACGGAGACCGGGTCACGGCGGTCGCCGAGTACCCGTCGGCGCGCGACGGGCACTGGATCCTCCCCGGCTTCGTGGACATGCACACCCACGGCGGTGGCGGGCACACCTTCACCACCGGCGACGCCGACTCCGCCCGCCAGGCAGCGGGGTTCCACCTGCGCCACGGCACCACCACCCTGCTGGCCAGCCTGGTCAGCGCGCCGTTCGAGCAGCTGCGGGCGGCGACCGTGGCGTACGCGCCGCTGGTCGACGAGCAGGTGCTGGCCGGCATCCACTTCGAGGGCCCGTACCTGTCGGGTGAGCGGTGCGGGGCGCAGAACCCCGAGTACCTGCGCGACCCGTCCACCGAGGAGCTGGCCGAGCTGATCGAGCTGGGCGCCGGCGCGGTCCGGATGGTCACCCTCGCCCCGGAACGCGAGGGGGCGCTGGCCGCGATCAGCCTGCTCACCGGGCACCGGGTGGTCGCCGCGATCGGGCACACCGACGCCACGTACGAGCAGACCCGGACGGCGGTGGCGGCCGGGGCGAGCGTCGGCACCCACCTGTTCAACGGGATGCGCCCGATCCACCACCGTGACCCCGGCCCGGTGACGGCGCTGCTGGAGGCGCCGCACGTGGTCTGCGAGCTGATCCCCGACGGGGTGCACCTGCACGACGCCACGCTGACCTTCGCCACCTCGGTCGCCGGCCCGGAGCGGACCGCCCTGGTCACCGACGCGATGGCCGCCGCCGGCATGCCCGACGGCAGCTACGAGCTGGGCGGCCAGGCGGTCACCGTCGTCGACGGCACCGCCCGGCTCGCCGGGGCGGGGGCCGGAGCCGGGGCGATCGCGGGCAGCACGCTGACCATGGCCGGTGCCCTGCGGCACGCCGTCGCCGCCGGGCTGCCCATGGTCGACGTGGCCCGGATGGTGGCCACCACCCCGGCCCGGGCGATCGGCCTCGGCGACCGGGTGGGCGCCCTCCAGGCGGGGCTGCGTGCCGACCTGGTGGTGCTGGACGACAACCTGGACGTGGTACGGGTGATGCGGGCCGGCGCCTGGGTGGACTGAGCGCCGGCTCAGCCCGTGCCGGTGAGGTCGACGCCGAGCACCGCCTGCTCGTCGGGGCGGTGCACCAGCACGTCGGCCAGGAAGCCCTGCACCGCCGGGGCCATCCCCACGTCCCGGCCGGCCTGCTCCGACAGCAGCCACTTGTGCTCGATGATCTGCGCGAAGAGTTCCTGCGGCTCCAGCTTGCGGCGCAGATGCGTGGGCACCGCCCGGACCACCGGCTCGAAGACCTCGGTCAGCCACCGGTGGGCGGCCTGCTGCTCGTCGATCGGGTCACTCTCGGCGCGGTAGGCGTCCAGGTTGTTCAGCAGCTTGCGGGCCTGGTTCTCCTCCGCGTCGAGGCCGGTCAGCCGGAGCAGCCGCCGGGTGTGGTAGCCGGCGTCGACCACCTTCGGCCGGACCAGGTACCGCCCGTCGTCGATTGTCGACATCGCCACCTCGGCGACGTCGAACCCCAGCTCGTTGAGGCGACGGATCCGCCCCTCGATGTCGTGCCGGGCCTCCCGCTCGATCCGCTGCTCGTAGGTGATCTCGTGCCAGAGCCGCTCGTAGCGTCGGACGACCTCCTCGCAGACCACCTCCGGGTCGATCGACTCGTGCAGCAGCCCGGCGGCCTGCAGGTCCAACGCCTCGCCGAAGATGTTGACCCGGGCGATCTCCAGGTCCTCGCCACGCTGGCCGTTGGAGAGCGACCGGTGCAGCGCCCCGGTCTCCGCATCCACCAGGTACGCGGCGAACGCCCCGGCGTCCCGGCGGAACAGCGTGTTGGACAGCGAGCAGTCACCCCAGAAGAAACCGGTCAGGTGCATCCGGACGATCAGCGCGGCGAGCGCGTCGAGCAGCCGGCCCATCGTCTCCGGGCGCAGCGTGTGCGAGAAGAGCGCCCGGTACGGCAGGGAGAACTGCAGGTGCCGGGTGATCAGCACCGGGTCCAGCGGCTCGCCTTCGTCGGTCTGCCGGTCCGCCACGATGGCGATCGCCTCGACCGAGGGGAAGTCGATCCGTTCCAACGCCCGCAGCAGGTCGTACTCCCGCTCGGCGACCCGCTCGCCGGTCTCCTTCACGGCGTAGACGTACTCGCCGAGCCGGACGAACCGGACGATGTGCCGGGAGATGCCCTGCGGCAGCGCGACCAGGTGCTGCGCAGGCCACTGCTCCAACGGCGTCGACCACGGCAGGTCGAGCAGCGCCGGGTCCACGAGGGCTGAGGTGATCCGCACGCAGACCAGTTTGACGGCTGACCGCAGACATCGCCCTCAATCGTGGTTCGGCACACAGCCACGCACCCGGTCACCGCCCGACCCCGCCGCCCGGCACCGCCCACCGACCGGGGTCGGTAGCGTGGTCGGGTGCGAGACACCCCGACGGTACGACCCGGAGCCCGGCTGCGCCCGGTCCGCCCGGCCGGGTGGTGGTTCGACGTACTCCTGCTCGTCGGGTTCGTGGCGATCACCGTGGCGCTCGCCAACGGCCTGCTGTTCGGGCTGGACCGGGCGGTCGACCAGTGGGCCGCCGGGCACCGGCCGCCGGCCGCCTTCCACACCGCGGTGGTCTTCAACTACCTGGGGCAGGGTGGCCCGTTGACGCTGCTCGGGGCGGGGCTGGCGGTGCTGTTGGCGGTCCGGCTCCGCTCGGTGCGCCCGCTGCTGGTGCCGGTCGCCGCGTTCGCGCTCACCACGTTCACCATCGGCCCGCTGAAGGTCTGGACGGCCCGCCCCGCGCCGAGCGCCAGCGTCAAGGAGCCGTACCTGCCGGTCGAGCGGACCCTGCCGCTCTTCGCCGACGACCTACCGGTGCGGTTCGCCCAGTCGTACCCGTCCGGGCACGTGGCCAACGCGATCGTCTGGTACGGCGTGCTGGCGCTGCTGCTCGCCCCGCTGCTGGCCACCCTCGGCCGGCGGATGCCGCCCCGACTGGTGCTGGCGTTGCGGATCGGGCCCCCGGTGGTGGTCCTGTTCACCACCACCTACCTGGGCTGGCACTGGCTTACCGACTCGGTCGCCGGGCTGCTGCTCGGGCTGCTGCTGGACCGGCTACTGCACCGGGTGCCCTGGGACGACCTGCCGCTGCCCGGGCGGTTACGGAAATTCGACCGCCCGTTCACCACCGCGCCGTAGCCTGCCTCCGTGACACAGTTGGCCCGCCGGTTGGGCGTACCCGACGCGGTGGTCGTCGGGTTGGGGGCGATGCTCGGCGCGGGCGTCTTCGTGGTCTTCGCCCCGGCCGCCGCCTCCGCCGGGGCGGCCGGGCTGCTGGTCGCGCTGGTCCTGGCCGGTGTCGTCGCGTTCTGCAACGCCACCAGCTCGGCCCGGTTGGCCGCCCGCTACCCGGAGTCCGGCGGCACCTACGTGTACGGGCGGGAGCGGCTGAACCCGTACGCCGGTTTCCTGGCCGGTTGGGGGTTCGTGGTCGGCAAGACGGCCAGCTGCGCGGCGATGGCGCTGACCATCGGGGTGTACCTCTGGCCGGGGCGGGCCCGGCTGGTCGCGGTCGGGGCGGTCCTGGTGGTGACCGGGGTGAACCTGCGCGGCATCGGCCGGACGGCGGCGGTCACCCGCATCCTGGTCGCGCTCACCCTGGGCGTGCTGGCCACCGTGGCGGTGGTCGGGCTGACCGGCGGCGACTTCGGCGCGGACCGCCTCGGCGACCTCGGCGGCACCGGCGTGCGCGGCGTGCTCACCGCCGCCGGGCTGCTCTTCTTCGCCTTCGCCGGGTACGCCCGGATCGCCACCCTCGGCGAGGAGGTCCGCGACCCGGAACGGACCATCCCCCGGGCGGTGCCGCTGGCGCTGGCGCTGGTCCTGGTGATCTACCTGGTCCTGGCGGTGGTGGCACTCGGGGTGCTGGGCGTCGACCGGCTCGCCGGGTCCGCCGCCCCGCTGGCCGAGGTGGTCGGCGTCGCCGGGTTGCCCGGTCTGGCCTGGCTGGTCCGGGTCGGGGCCACGGTCGCGGTGACCGGGGTGCTGCTCTCGCTGCTCGCCGGGGTGTCCCGGACCCTGCTGGCGATGGCCCGCCGCCGCGACCTGCCCGGGGCGCTGGCCGCCGTGCACCCGCGCCACCGGGTCCCGCACCGCGCCGAGCTGACGGTGGCCGCGGTGGTGATCGTGGTGGTGGCCCTCGGTGACGTCCGGGGCGCGATCGGCTTCTCCGCCTGCACGGTGCTGGTCTACTACGCGATCACGAACGCCGCGGCGCTGACCCTGGGCCGCGATCCGGCCCGGCGGCTGCCGGTGCGACTGCTCGCCGTGTCGGGGCTGGTCGGCTGCCTGGTGCTGGCGGTCAACCTACCGCCGGTCAGCGTGCTCGCCGGCTTCGGCGTGCTCGCCCTCGGCACCGCCTGGTACGCCCTCACCCGTCACGCCGTCTCCCGGGGGTGACCGGTGCCGGCGTAGGTCAACCAGGCCACCCGCCGGCTGTCATCGACGAGATACCAGATCCGGCCGCCGCCGGTCACCTCGTACTGCCAACGCTCGCATACCTCGCCCTTCCAGAGGCCCGAGCCCAGTGAGCCCTTCAGGCGGTGGTGCCGATCGGGAGAGACCCTGGATCGGGGATCCGTCCTGATTGTCTCGAATGCCCGCCGGAGGTTCGTCGGTGCCTGGCGAGCCAGTTGCTCCCACCCTTCGGCCGCAGCCGCACTGGCGAAACGCAACTCGAACTCGTTCCCGACGGCCGGCGGGGCGGCCCGGTCTCCCCGCTTGGGACTCACTGACGGCCCTCCGGCACGGGCACCGGTCCGAGGTCGCCGTCAGACTCCCGGGTGACCAGCTCAAGCAGGGTCGGATCGGCGTAGACCTCGGCGGTGTGTCGCCACTGGGTCAGCAGCACCGCGACCGGGTTGAGCGTCTCCAACGAAGCTGCACCCTGCGCCACCGCGATCAGCTCGTTGAGCAGTTGATCCACGTCCTCGGCAGGCAGGAACGCCACCCACGGGAGGGCCTCACCCAGTACCCGACGGACCACCTCGTGCGACTCCGAACGCACCAGCCCGGCCAGCAGCCGCGAGGTGAAATCGATGACTACCGCGTCGCGCTCAAGCTGGTCGGCGTGGGTGAGGGCAAGATCGCTGGCGTCCCGCCGCCGGAGCCGTAGCGCACGGACCGACTGGAGCCGGTCGGCGGCAGCCGCCGGCCGATGCAGGAACTCACTGAAGGGAAGTTCCTCATACGCCGCCGTCATGACCTCCACACTACCGTGGAAGTCGCTCGTCACGGAGCTTCCGGACGAGTTCGGTCGGGGCCCGGGGTGCGGGGTGCGGGTGGGGTGGAGGGAGTCGGCGGGAGCACCGGCGGGGGTGGAGAGGTCTGCCGCAGCAGCCAGCTCAGCCCGGCCCGGCGGGCCACCACGGTCAGCCGGTCCCCCGCGTTGATCACCATCCGGGCGTCGGGTGACCAGTCCACGCCGGACTGGCCGACCTGACCGGCCGGGGTGTGACCGATGAGGCGTACCCCCTCGGGTTGGTCGACCTCGGCCAGCGGGGCCCCGTCGAGCGCGGCACCGGCAGCCACCGGCACCTCGGCGACGACCAGCACGTGCCGCTCCAGCGGGATGGTGGCGATCACCACCCGGTTCAGCAGGGCACCGGTGAACGAGGGCGCGGCCAGGTAGGAGACGCTGCGGGAGATGCCGATGTCGAAGGCGCTGGAGATGCGTTCGGCGAAGTCGTCGTCGAAGAGGCGCAGCACCACCCGCAGGTCGTCGTTGACCGCCCGGCCGTTCAGCGCGGCCTGCAGGTTGGCCACGTCGTCGGTGGAGACCACCACCAGCGCCTGGCAGGTCTGCACCCAGGCCGCGCGCAGGGTCTCCTCCAGCGCCGCGTCCCCCTCGATCAGCGGCACCCCGAGCCGGCGGGCCAGAGCGGCACCCCGGGCCTCCGGGTCCTTGTCGATCGCCACCACCTCGACGCCGAAGTCCCTGAGCTGGGCCATCACCCGGGTGCCGACGTTGCCCAACCCCACCACCACCACGTGGCCCGAGCGTTCCGCCTCGGCCCGCCCGGCGTGCAGGGCCAGCCGGGCGTTGACGATCCCGTCGACCACCACGGCGGTGATCAGCGGGATCAGCGCCAGTCCGGCCAGGTTCAGCACCACCTGCATGATCTGCGCGGCGGCGTCCTTGCCGGTGTCCGGGTCGGCGCCGCTGAGCGTGGTGACCAGGGTCAGGTAGAGCGCCTCGCCGGGCGACACCTCCTCGGCCCGGGAGATCAGGTAACCGAGCAGCGCGATGACGCCCAGCACCGCGATGGTGGCGATGCCGAGCTTGCGGCTGGCGAAGCTGCGCAGCGCCCGTACCGTCATCAGCAGCGGCCGGCGACGGCGGGCCGCGACCAGCCGACGGGCGGCCAGCTCGGTGCCGGTCGGCTGGCCGGTCGCCTCGGCCAGCACCACGTCCGCGGTGGACTCGTCGGCGGGCAGCACCCGGACGAACCGGGGGTCACGCATGTCGGCCACCCCGCACACCACGTCCTCCGGCCGGACGTCGGCCCGCCGGGCCACCTGCAGGGTGCGCCCCTGGTGCCGGAAGTACGTCGGGGCGACCTCACCGAGCGCGGCGGCCACGAACGCCGGGGCGGCCATCGACGCGTCGGAGAGGACCGCCGAGGAGGGGAAGAGCTGCCGTACACCGCCGGCCAACCGGGTGTTGAACATCCGCAGGACCAGCCGGACCTCCGGGTCGACGGCCTGGGCACAGTACGCGGCGTGGATGTTGCCCACGTCGTCCTGGTGCAGCAGGGCCAACCCGTCCGCGCCGACCAGCCCGGCCCGACGGAACGTCTCCTCGTCCAACCGGTCGGCCCTGACGATCCGGATGCCCCGTACCGAGCGGATGTCCGGGCCGTCGGAGCCGCCCCGCTGCGTCACGACCACAGTGACCCGGACGGTGCCGGCCCGCAGCTCGGTGGCGAGCAGCTGCTTGACCACGTGGTACGCCAACGCGTCCTGGCCGCAGACCACGTAGTGCGGGCGGGGGTCGCCGTTACCCCGCCGCCGCCACCCCGACTCGACCGCCCGGCGGGCGAGATCCCGCAACGGCTCCGACATGCGCCGCATCCTAACCCGAAGGAAGGGCCCCCTATTAACGCATTCGGATGTACAAGGGACCCTTCCTAACGCGTGCGGCAGACTGGAGATCCAACAGCGGGAAGGTGCACATGACACTGTCGCAGCAGCTCGGGCGGCTCATCGGGGTACGCGAACACCAGGTCGACCCGGGTGGCGGCGGCCCGCGCCGGGTCCGGCACCCGGTCGAGGCGGTGGTGGTCGGCGGCGGTATCGCCGGCATGTCGGCGGCGGTGGTGCTCGCCGAACGCGGCGTACGGGTGACCGTGTTGGAGGCCGCGCCGACCCTCGGCGGGCGACTCGGCGCGTGGCCGGAGACGCTTGCCGACGGCACCCGCCAGATGAACGAGCACGGCTTCCACGCCTTCTTCCGGCAGTACTACAACTGGCGGTCGATCCTGCGTCGGATCGATCCCGGACTGGGTTTCCTCAAGCCGATCCCGGGCTACCCGATCCTGAGTGCGCAGTGGCCGACCGAGGAGTTCGGCAAGTTGCCGCCCGCCCCGCCGCTGAACCTGCTCAGCCTGCTGGCCCGCAGCCCCAGCCTGCGCCTGGGCGATCTGCGGCAGATGGACCGGGACGCCGCGTTGCCGTTGCTCACCTACGATCCGGTGCGCACGTACGCGGAGCTGGACGGCACCACGGCCGAGGAGCTGCTCGACTCGTTGAAGTTGCCGGACCGGGCCCGGGCGATGCTCTTCGAGGTCTTCTCGCACTCGTTCTTCAACCACGAGGCGCAGATGTCGGCCGCCGAGATGGTCGCCCAGTTCCACTTCTACCTGCTCGGCAACTCCGAGGGGCTGGCCTTCGACTGCCCGGACGAGGACTACGCCACGGCGATCTGGCAGCCGTTGACCCGGCACGTCGAACGGCACGGCGGACAGGTGCTCACCGGCTCGGCCGTGACCGCGCTGCGTCGCGACGGTGACCGGTGGCAGGTGGAGAGCGCCGACGGCACGACGTACCCGGCCGGGCACGTGGTGCTCGCGGTCGACCCGCCGGCCCTGGCCGCGCTGGTCAAGGCCTCCCCCGGGCTGGCCGACCAGGCACCCGGGCTGGTGGAGCGGATGCCCGCGTTCGGCACCCCCGGTCCGCCGTACGCGGTGGCCCGGTACTGGCTGGAGGGGGACGTCTCGCAGCGGCGGGCGGTGTTCAACGGGGTGTCCCGGCAGGCCACCCTGGACTCGGTGACCCTGTACCACCGGCTGGAGAACGAGCCGCGCATCTGGGCCCAGCGCACCGGCGGGTCCGTGGTCGAGCTGCACGCGTACGCCTGCGAGCCCGGGGTGCCGGCCGAGGAGCTGGCCGAACGGATGCGGGCGGAGCTGGGCGTCCTCTGGCCGGAGTTCGCCGGCCTGCGGGTCCGCGAACTGCGGGCCCGGGTGGAGGCGCAGGCCCCCGCCTTCACGCCGAACAGCCACGCCACCCGCCCCGGGGTACGCACCGACGCCGACGGCCTCTATCTGGCCGGCGACGGCATCGCCACGGATTTCCCCAGCGCGTTGATGGAGCGGTCCGCGGCGACCGGGATCATCGCGGCGAACCGCATCCTGCGGGCCGAGGGCGGCGCGGCCGAGCCGGTCCGCTCGATCCGCCCGCGCGGCCTGCTCGCCGGCCGCAGCTGAGCGGGGCACCCCCTCGGCGAATACTCATCCCATTTGCCGGAATTTTACTACCATCGGAGGGACGGAGACCGAGCAGCGCCACCGGGGGAGAGCGCGTGAACCTCACCGGCCAGCGCCGGCTGGGCCTGCCCACCCGGGTCGACGACGCCAGCGGCGGGCGGCCGGCGGTGACCGGTGGTGGCGGGCAGCCGGCACACCGCGACGATCGGGCCGCCGTGGTCACCGCGCTGCGCCTCGGCTGGTGGCTCGCCGACGCCTTCCACCAGGTACGGTGCCCGGACGCCACACCCCGACCGGGTACGCCGACGCCCGGCCGCCGGCCGCACAAGCTCTCCAACTTCACCGAGATGCCGGTACCGCAGCGGATGCGGATGTACCTGGACGGCGTCGACGTGGCCCTGACCGAGCTCGCCGGACTGACCCGACCGGGTCGTCCCGTGCCGTCGACCGCAGCCACCTGGGCCCGCCTCGACGCCGCCGATCCGGCGATCACCGCAGGCCCGGCGGGTCCGGCCGCCCCGGAACACCCGGCCGACCCGGTGACCACCGGCTGGGCCGGGGACATGTTGGAACTCCTCGACGAGTTGAACCTCGCCGTGCTACAGACGGCAGCCGAGCGGGACGACGAGCTGGCGGCCCTCGGCGCCGAACTGCGCGACCAGGGCGAGCTGTGGCGCGGCGTGCTGACCGGCGGCCTGCACCCCCGCGACCTGCTCGACGAGGACGACTACGCCCAGGTCGCCCGCAATCTGATCATCCGGGACCGCCGGCTGGTGGTCCAGGCGGCCCGGGGCATCTTCGTACCGGTGCTCGTACCGCTGCTCGCCGTGCTGCTCGTCGTGGTCGGGGTGAGCGCGTTCGCGGCCAGCGGTTCGCCGACCACCCGGGGCGCGGTGGCCCTGGTCGGGTTGGGCGCCGGGCTGGCGGCGATCTGGCGGTCCGTCTCGGCGTCGGCACTCGCCGTCGCCGGTGAGGTCAACCGACCGCTTGTCGACAGCGAGTTGACGGTACGGATGGCCGACCGGCTGAGCCGGCCGCTGCACCGCCCCCCCGGCGACGACCACCCCGACCAGCAGCGGCCCGTCCACCGGCCGGGTCCGGTCCCACACCAGGCCGCGCGGTAAACCTGCCGGTGCTGTGCCCTTCATCTATGGTCGCCGCCGGTCCGACGGGTGAGCATGGCTGACATGACTCGTGCACTGATCGCGCTGACCAGCCACCGCCAGCTCGGCGACACCGGTCGGGAGACCGGCTACTTCGTCGGCGAGGCCGCCGAACCGTGGGAGGTCTTCCGGGCCGCCGGCTACCAGGTCGACCTGGTCTCGGTGGCCGGCGGGGAGCCGCCGGTCGACGGACACGACCCCGACGACCAGACCCAGCAGACCTTCCTCGCCACCGCCGGGGTGACCGACACGCCCGCCGCCGCCTCGGTGGATCCGACCGGATACGACATCGTCTTCTTCGCCGGTGGCCACGGCACCATGTGGGACTTTCCGGACAACCCGCACCTGGCCCGGATCGCCACCTCGGTGTACGAGCGCGGCGGCGTGATCGGCGCGGTGTGCCACGGACCGGCCGCGCTGGTCAACCTCACGCTCTCCGACGGCCGGCACCTGCTGGCCGGCAGGCGGGTGGCCGGGTTCACCAACGACGAGGAGGCCGCCGTCGGCCTGACCGACCAGGTGCCGTTCCTGCTCGCCGACAAGCTGGTCGAGGCCGGTGCCCGGCACGTGCCCGCGCCGAACTTCACCGAGCAGGTGGTCACCGACGAGCGCCTGGTCACCGGCCAGAACCCGCAGTCCGCCCGGGCCACCGCCGAGGCCGTCGTGCAGCTGGTCGGCAGCTGACCGGCCGGCCGACGGCCGTCAGAACCGCAACTCCGGCGGCAGGCCGGTGCCGCGCAGTTCCCACGGCAGGTGCCCGGTGTCGTTGAAGGCGAGCAGCGTCGGCGGCCGGTCCGGCCGGTACAGGATCGCGGTCAGCCCGCAGTTGTGGCTGTTCAGCCCCAGCCAGCGCGGCGGCGGGGCGGCCAGGGCGTGCCGGACCAGCCAGGCGATCAGGAAGTTGTGCGTGATCACCAGCTCCCGTCGGTCACCCTCGGCAGGTACCGACGTGAACCGGCGGACCGCCTCCGCCGCCAGGCCCGGCCCGTCGGTCCGCTCCCGCTCGGAGAACCCACTCAGAAACTCCGCGTACGCGGGCGGCAGCCCGGTCGGGTCGGTGTCGTCGGGCAGGTAGTCCCCGGCCAGCTCCGAGGCGTACCCCGGCAGGTCCGGCCGGGCGGAGACGACCAGCTCGGCGGTCTCGGCGGCCCGGCGTAGCGGACCGTGGCAGACGGCGTCGAGCGGGAGGTCGCGCAGCCGCTCGGCGAGAAACCGGGCCTGCCGCCGGCCCCGCTCGGAGAGGCCGGTGTGCGCGGGGTCGACCGCGGCGGAGCCGCCGGGCGGACGGTCCTGCTCGCCGTGCCTGGCCAGGTAGAGCAGACGACTCGGCACGGACACCTCACGCGGTCGGGAACCGTCGAGCGTAGTCCGACCCTGCCGTGCGCAGGGACCACCGGCGGGTGGCGGAGTGTGAAGTTGAGCCCCCGGCCGGGATCGAACCGGCGACATCTCGCTTACAAGCAGAGACGCTCTGAGCGTCGTTCGGTTCGGGGTTCTGAGCGCTGACGTTGGCTACACAAAGCCGATAAGCGAATGGTCCCTGACTATGCCGTTTCCGAGCGGCCAACCGGTCCTGACCGCGACTCCGCCCCGCCGGCCTGGAGGGTCCGGATCGCGCGGACCGCCGCTACTTTGTCGGCGTCCGACGCGGTCGCGTCGAGGATCGCGTCGACGGGGTCCGCGGCTCGGGCCGCCTTGACGAGCAACACCTTGACCGCGTCCGGGTAAGGGCCGTCCAGCACCGTGGCCACCAGGTCGTGATGCCGCCGAGGTTCTACCGGCGACTGACCTGGGTCGGGCCCCTTGCCGCCGTCGGCGACCTCTCTGATCGTGCCGGCCGGCCATCCGAAGGCAGCCTCGACTCCGGTGTATGTGCTGACCTGGACGCCCTTACCGTCCTCGACGCGCTTCCAGGTGACAGGGCTCATGGACGCACGGGCGGCCATCGCCTCCAGGCTCGCCCTTTGTGCAGCACGATGCGTGACCACCAGTGCGGCGATTGCCGCTCGCTGCTCCGCACTCATCCGTCTGGTCATGCCCGCCTGCGCTATCGGTCCAGGTTCCTACACGTAGCCACAGGATGCCAGGAACCTACAGGAAACCAAAACTCCCGCCTGTGAGCGTGACTCAATCTGTGGACGTGAATTAGGTACGCCTTAAGTTCTCTCGCCAGGTCCGGACACCTTCCCTGATTCCTGTAGGTTCCTGTTGACACATGGTCGACATGTTCCTACAGTTTCCTGCATGCCAGTGACCCAGAAGAGCCGCGCCAGCGCGGCCATCGCGATCAACGGGCAGGCAATCCGCGAGGCCCGGAAGGACCGAGGCCTGTCCGTCCTGCAGCTCGCCACGCGAGTCGGGGTGACCAGGGCGTACATCACCAAACTGGAGCTGGGCCACTCGACCCGCTGCAGCCCCAAGGTCCACGCCTCGCTCGTCCGCGCCCTCCACCCGGACCACCCCGCCGCCTTCCGCACCGACAAGGCCCGCACCGACAAGGCCGCTGCCTGATGCGCGGCTTCGCAGCCCTGCCACCGGCCCAGCGCGAACTCGCCGCAGCGGTCGGCTCGCTCACCCGCTGGTCCCGCGTCACGAGCAAGGACGCCCGCAAGGACGCCCTTGCCCCAGCGCGAGCGGCCCGGCAGAAGCAGTGGGAACGACGGGCTGACCCGGACGGCACGCTCAGCCCGGAGGAGCTCGCTGCAGCTGTCGCCCGGCTCAAGGCGGCACACATCCGGCGCATGGCGATGGCCAGCGCGCGATCCCGCGCGGCCAAATCCCAGGCGCAGTAACGAAAAGCCCTCAGGGCCGCCGTGAACGGCCCCAAGGGCTCTGCACCTCACCACCCAGCCACGCAAAGCAAGGGAGCACTCAGATGCAGACCCAGCCTACCGACACCACCACCCAGCCGGCCAAACCGGACTACTGGCTGAACCTCGCCGACGACTTGCGCACCGCCGCCGACCGGGTCGCCACCCTCGCCGGCACCGACCGGACGCCGGCCCGGATCCATCTGTCCATCACGGTCGCCAGCGTGGGCAACACGGGCCTGACCGCCATCGACCTGGCTGACCAGCTGGCCGAGGCGTTCGACGCGACCACCCGCACCAGCACGTTCCCCGCCGGAGACAGGGTCCGGCAGGTCCGGGCCCGGATCGGCACGCTGGGGGTGGACGCCGACACGTACCTGCCGGCCGAGCCCGGCGAGATGGCGAAGCTCCGCGCCCGAATCACCGAGCTGGAGGCGCTCGCCGCATCCGCCGGGGGCACCCGATGACCGCCCCGGCGTTGACGGATGCCGCCGAACTGGCCTGGCTCCGTACCCGTGTGGTCGAGCTGGAGGACGAGCTGCAGAAAGCGCAGCGCGAGGCCCGTCGTGACCCGCTGACGGGCCTGCTCAACCGGCGGGGACTGAACGACGCCTGGTGGGCGGTCCAGGGGTCCTACCACCTGGCGCTGCTCGACCTTGACAGGTTCAAGCGGATCAACGACACGCTCGGGCACGAGGCGGGCGACGAGGTCCTGATCGGCGTGGCCGAGGCACTCCGTCAGTACCCGCTCGCCGCTCGGCTCGGCGGCGACGAGCTGGTGGTGGTCGGCCGGATGGCCGACGGTCCGCCGCACTCGTGGTCGGTGCCGGTCGCCGGCGCGC
Source organism: Micromonospora yangpuensis (assembly GCF_900091615.1). Lineage (NCBI taxonomy): Bacteria > Bacillati > Actinomycetota > Actinomycetes > Micromonosporales > Micromonosporaceae > Micromonospora > Micromonospora yangpuensis. The sequence continues at coordinate 6,011,080 of NZ_FMIA01000002.1, forward strand.
GGCTGACCGTCACGGCCACGGTGGGCCTCGCCCCGGTCGTCTACGAGGACCTGGCGGCCACGCTCCGAGCCGCTGACGCCGCGATGTACCGAGCCAAGCGAGCTCGCCGCAGTTCCATCGCCGCGTTCGACCCGGCGCTCGACGCCCGGCCGGTGCAGCGGCGACCCCGGCTGCGGCTGCGTGACCAGCGTCCGGGCGGTGTCCGGTGACGAGTCCACACGTACCGGCCGGCACGCGGGTCCGCCTTGTGATCCCGGACGCCACCGTCGTGGCCCACGGCAACCTGCAGCTGCAGGTCCGCTTGCCCGATCACTCGGAGATCATCCACCTGCCGATCGTGGACAACCATTTCCAGTCGATCGTCGAGGTGCTGGCCCACGCTCCCCGGGTCGCTCCCGGGCAGACGTGGCGCTCCGAGGCCGGACACCTGTTCTACGCCGTGCGGTGGCGCCAGTCCGAAGGAGACGCCGGCGAGCCCGTGCTGATCGCGGCGGACAGCGCCGGCGCCTACACGCCTGCCCAGGCCGTCGCCGACTTCGGCCAGCTGACCCTGCTGGACACCCGGGCCGTCTGGGACCCGGTCGAGCCGGTGGACCCCGACAGCACCACCATCCTGCCCCGCGTCACGGAGGGACGACCATGACCGAGACCCCGGAGACGAACCACCCCGAGTGGTGCGTTCCCCCGCTGTGCGACGCCGAGGTGCCGGCCCTGCCGGCTCTCGGCGGGGCTCACCGCGGTGAGCCCCGCCGCCTGGTCCTCGCGCTCAGCGACGGCGACGCGATGCTGGTCGTCGCGCAGCTGCAGCAGCCCGCCGGCGAGGCCAGCCCGCAGTTGGCCGTCCAGGTCGCCGGCGGCCGGCTCGTCCTGGTCCCGGTCGACCAGGTGCAGATGATGGTCGACCACCTCGCGCCGCTGCTCGGCCTGACCCTGACGGCAGCGGCCTGATGGCCCGCAAGCGGGTACCGGCCCGGTTGCCATCGGAGCGGACTCCTGACGCGGAGGTCACCCACCGGGTCACCACCCCGCTGCGGGACGCCAGCCAGCTGACGTCGTGCCGCCCGGCTACCGACCGGGAGCGGGCCCGCGTCGCTCTGCTCGCCGCCGATCACGCCCTGGCCGTCGCCGTCGACGGCGAAGCGATCACCCGAGACCTGGTCGACATGCTCGGCCTGCGGGCCGGAGCCCGGGCGGTCCGTGGTGTCTAGGGCTCGCCGCCCCGGCCGGCTCGCCGTCTCGCCGCACCCATTCGTGCAGCAGGACGGCGAGCCGGCCGACCCATGGACCGGCCTCGCCCCGTGTGCCACCTGCCGCAAGGTCGGCCGCTCGGGCGACGCCCAACACCCAGACCCCGAACTGCCAGCGGTGCCCGACGAGGTAGCCGACCTGGAGGCTCGCCGGCTCGGCGAGCGCGACTGACTGGAGATACCAGCGATGAACGTGAAGACCGCGAAGCGTGCCGCCTGCCTGTGCGGCCACCGCGACGGCCGGCACCGCATGAGCCAGGGCAGCTGCAAGGACTGCGACTGCGACGGCTACGTCGGCGCTGCCCGGGAAACTGCGGACCGCGCCGAGCCGGCCGCCGATGAGCCGGATCCCGCGCACCAGGCGCTCCGCGAGCACCTGGCCGAGGTCAAGGCCGCGCTCCGCGACCTGCAGGTGCAGCACGACCAGCTCCAGCGCGACAAGCAGGGGCTGATCCAGATGACCCACGCCCTGGCCAACGAGATCGGCCGTCTCCGGGGCGGAGGGGACCTGGTGTCCAGCTGGGACGCCCACCTCTGCGAGAAGTGCGGCAGCCGGTACACGGTCGCCTACACCGATCACGAGTGCGGCCCCTTGACCCCGGTCACCGTCCAGATCCGCCGGCAACGGCCAGCCGCCTCCGAGCGGTACGCGCTCACCACCACGGCGTACGCCGCGCTCGACACCTCGGCCGAGGCCAGCCGTGCCTAGCGCCAAGCCCCGAGCCCATTCCAGCCTCGGCCTGGAGGTATGGGCGGTCGGCACCCACGACGAGCTGATCGCCCTGCGGTCACAGCTGGCCGCCGGCGGCCGGCTCGTCGAGGTCGGCGACCCGCACATCCTCGCCGGAGCCGACGCCGGCCGGTGCCGCCAGTACATCCGGACGCAGATCCGGAGCGCGGCATGACCCCGGTGCTGTGCCTGGTCTGTGAACGGCCGCTGCGTACCCCGGTCTCCCGGGCTCGTCGGATCGGCTCCACCTGCTGGCGGCGGCTGCGTGCCGAAGAGCGCACCCAGGCCGCTGCCCTGTTCGAGCTCGAGGTGACCAGTGCCTGACCACCGCCTGGCCGACGTGCTCGCCGAACGCTACGGCAACCCGGACACCACGGCGGCCGAGCAGGCCGCTCCTGCCCCGGTCGCCGCCCGGCCGCCGCACAGCCCTGCCCTGAACCGTCGCCTGCTCACCGCGGCTCTCGCCCCCAAGCGGCGGGCCGCATGAACCATTCCTGCACGAAGAACGGCGCGGCACCCGGGCTAGGGGTGCCGCGCCGCCTGCTCAACCTCGAAAGGCCAAGCGTGATGAACAGCAAGGGTACCGCGAACCACCCGCAGCAGGGGGGCCGGCCATGACGACCTCTCGCAACAGCAACCCGGGCGACGTCGGCCTCGTGCGTGGGCGCGAGTCACCGCAGTGGACCGACGTGCACGACTGGGTAGCCCTGTCGGGCGTCAGCCCGACCGCCATCGCCCTGTACGTCGTCCTCAGGATGCACGTCAACAGGGAGCGCGGCGACCACATGGTCAAGACGTCCATGCTCACCCTCGCGGTCCTCATGGGCATGTCCCGGGGCGACAAGATCAAGCCCTACCTCGACGAGCTGGTGGCCATCGGAGCCGTCGACGTGGACCGTGGCGGTCTGCACCGCCGGAACACCTACGTCGTGCACCAACTCCCGCCGCTCGGCTACCCCGGCAAGATCACCCTCAAGTCCTGGTACAACGAGCACCGAGCGCTGATCGCGCTCAAGCGTGCCGACGAGAAGGCCAAGCGCGACGCGCGACGCGCCGCAGCGAAGGCAAAAGGCCAGGTCAGCGCTGTCACCCCTGAAACGGGGGAACAAGCAGAAACGGCTGTCACCCCGGGAACGGGTGAACAGGTCACCCCCGAATCGGGTGAACCTGTCACCCCCGTTTCGGGGCGGGAACCTGATGTTCTTGGACCTGATGATGGAGAACCTCCTCTTCCTGCCTCCTCCAGCGACGGCCAGGAAGAGGAAGAGACTTCGCCTCCGGCAGAAGGTCAACCCCGGCCAGTAGACGAGGCACTCGTCAAGGAACTGACCGCAGCACGACCGGACTGGTCAGCTCGGTCGTTGCGTCAGGTCCTGGCCGACGAGGCCATCCAGGAACGCCGCACCGACCTGGTCGCCGCTGCCTTCCGCTCCGCCGCCCAGGACCCGAAGGCCACGACGCCACGCTGGCTGCTGCACGCGCCCTGCCCGCACTGGCGCCGCGCCGCCCAGACCCTCGGACTGCTCCCGACCTCTCAGCCGGCCGCGGGCCAGGCCGAGTCGGGCGAGGACGGCCGGCCGGTCGCCGGGCGTACCTCGCCGGAGCAGTTCGCGGCCACCAGCCGACGCGGCCGCGCACTGGTCGACGCCGCGCTCGCCGGCCGGGGTGCCCGATGACCCGCCGAAGCTGGCGCGGACGGCCAGCGTGGGAAGTCGACATCGCCGCCCGACAAGCCCGCTCGCCGGAGGAAGCCACCGAGCGGGCCCGCCGCGGCCGGGCCCTCGTTGACGCCGCGCTCGCCGGCGAACCCCCGGCCGAGCCGGCCGACGACGACCTCCAGTCCCCGCCGGCCGGCTACGAGTACGTCGCCTGCGTCGGCTGCTACCGACCCGTCTGGGGCCTCCCCGGATCCCGATGCCCCGCATGCCGTCCCACCCCCGAAGGAGAGACCCGATGACCGACACCGTCGTACCTCACGAGCTGGACGCGCGGCTCCGCGCGGCCGACAAGCGGATCACCGCGCTGCACCTGGCCGTCACCCGAGCCGACAGCGAGGCAGCCCGGGCCAAGAACGCCGCCGATGCGGCAAACCTCGCTCGCCAGGCAGCAATGGAGGAACTCAGCGCCGCGCAGCTGGCCAGCCTGCAGCTCGACAGCCGGCTCCGCCGAGCTATCGCTGACGACCTCCGGCGCGACGAGGTCGTCGGCCTGGTCGTGCTGCACCTCACCAGATCCGGCGGAGCCCCGACCGACGTGGTCGCCAAGGCCCTGCTGGCCGACCTGGCCGAGCTGATCGACGGTGTACCCCAGGTCCTCGGTAGGGGCATCGCGGACCTGCCCGCTGGTCGGCACCGCGACCCCCGCTGGCTAGCCCGGCTCTGGCGACGGTGGACCGGCCGCTGACCCGCACCACCTCGCACCACCCACGGCGCGGCCACCCTCTCGGGTGGCCGCGCTCACCCCTTCCAGGAGCCCCATAGATGTTGATCTTTAGGTGGGTGAGCTGACCATGCCGTACTGGCTGGAGTCGGACACCTACGCCGACGACCCGGTCTGGGACGTCCTCGCCGGCGGCCGAGCCGACCGCGTCGACCAACTGCAGGCCGCGTACACCCGGCTCAAGTCGGCTGCCTCGCACCAGCTGACCGATGGGTACCTCACCGAGGGCACCGCCCTGCGGTACTGCCGCGGCCGCCGCCAGCTGCTCGACCTGCTCTGCACCTCGGTGCTCGACCAGCCGCCCCGGCTACACCGGCCCGGCGACGAGTGCACCTGCCTGGGCGACACCCCGTGGATCGAGGGCTACTCCTTCCGTATCCACGCCTTCCTCCGCCGCAACCCCAGCAAGGCGGAGTACCTCCGCAACCGGGCCCAACGCGCCGACCTCAAGGACCCTCGGCTCAAGGCCATGGTGTACGACCGAGACGGCGGGTCCTGCCGCTACTGCCGGTCCGGCCCCCTCTCGCCGAAGGCCGGCCGGGCCCGGGACCGCCGCAAGGTGCTCTCGTACGACCACGTCGACCCGGACCAGCCCGCCGGCCCCGACGGATCCGGCCTCGTCGTCGCCTGTGGCCGCTGCAATGAGGCGAAGGGCCACCGCACCCCCTACGAGGCCGACATGGCCCTCCTGCCCGCCCCAACGGCCGCCGAGCGGGCCGCCTGGACGGCCCGCGGCACCGTCCTCCAGGACCTCCCCGATCAAACGCGGATCACCGCCGAAACAGCGCCGGATCACCGATCAGACGCTGATCCGGTCACTGATCGGACCACTGATCCACCAGACGTCCCCACCGCTGATCCCGACGACAACACCGGGGGTGACGTGCGCCCTGATCACGATGATCACCAGCACGACCAGCCGGTGCCGTGGTCCGGGAAGGGTGCCGGGACGGGTCGGGGCGGGCATCCCACTGATCCGCCCCCCGCTCCCCCCCTCCGCCCCCAGCAACCCCGGGCCCCGGACTCCCCCGACATCTACCACCGGCGCTCCCGAGCACCTGCCCCCGCCGACCCCTACATCTGGCCCCCGGGTGCTGTCCCGGTCCAACCACCGCCCTCGGAGGATCACCATGGAAAGCCCTGACCCCGTCACTGTGGCTCGCAGCGCCTTCGACCGGCTCCAGGCCGCTGCGGCCGCGCTCAACGCCGACACGCTCTCGCCGATGGCCGCCAGGGAGACGCGCGCCGTTATCCCCGAGGTGGCCGAGGTCGCACGCACTGCGGCCCTGGTGTCGATCGCCGAGTCTCTGCACACTCTCGCCGCGAGCGACCCGGCCACCGGCGCGACTTCGTGACGGCCGTGGGGTTCCGGGCTCAGCTCGTCGACGAGATCCGGCAGTACGCGGCTGCCCTCGCCGACTCGTACCGAACGGACGAGCCGGTCTACACGAAGACCCGGGGCGGGCGGATCAAGCTGGTTGGTGTCCACGCCGAGCAGCACGACGGGCTCCTGGTGCAGCTCGACGACGTCGCGGTCCACGGCGTTACCTCGTCGGACGACGTCGCCGGCGCGCGGCCGGTGCCCCAGTCCCGGCCTCCCGGTACCTGGGAGGCGGTAGCCCTCGGGGTTGAGATCGACGCTGAGGTAGCCGGCTGGTGTGACGTGCTGGGCCTACCGAGCCGGAACAGTCTGCAGGCTGACGTGCGGCAGCTGGCCGGCGCGGCCGGCGAACCGCGCATCGTCTCCGACGACCAGGCGGCGGCCCTGTGCCGGGCGATGCGTAGCTGGCGAACCCGGGCCCAGGCCCAGATCGGGTGGACCCGCGATCCCTACCGGCCGAGGGCGACCTGCCCGGTGGTGACCTGTGGCCAGCCCGGGTTGCTCCGGGTCGACCTGATCCGCCGGGCTGCCTACTGCATCGGCTGCCAGTCGGTCTGGGACGACGTCGACGGCTCGATCCGGGTCCTGGCCGAGCACATCACGGCGCAGACCGAGGCGCGGGCCGTCACGAGCGTCCGGCTGCGGTCCGGGTGGTCCGGCCACGGTGGGGCCTGGACTCAGCCGAACGGCTAGATCCTGATCTAGGGATTTGCGGGAATGTCCGAATCCGGTGCATGATCGGCGTGGCGGACTCTGCCCGCCGCACGGTCTACTCTGCCGCGAATCCCGGGATCGGCTCCGGGCCAGCGCCCCGCACCACCAGTGCGGGGCGCTCGGTACGTCCGGGGTCAGCAGATGTGCTCGCGCATCAGCGCGAGCGCCTTCTTCGCCTGGGCGGTGTCGATCGTGGCGTTCCCTCCGGACAGCCGCTCGACGACCCGCTTGGTCAGTGCCGTTTCGGACAGTCCCTCGGCCTCGATGTCGCCGCAGGTCGTCTCGGCCCGCCGGATCGCCCGTTCCTCGTTGGCCACCAGACCCGGGTCGATCTCGGCCAGGGCGTCGAGGTAGGCGCGCTGGGCCGTCGACCAGGTCGACGCGGACGGTGCCGGCGCCGACGTCCGGTCGGCTGGCGGGGCGGCGGCCGGCTCGGCCTGGTCGTCGCTGGACCCGCCGCCGCAGGCCAACAGAGTCAGGGCCGTCACCAGGGCGGCCGTCGTGAGTGCTCGTCGCATCCGGCGATGATGCACACGACCGGCCCGTCAGGCCATACGAACATCGGATAGCGGACATGCCGACCCGAGCACCCCGCCGCTGCACCCGCCCCGGTTGCCCGGGGGGAGGGGGGTGCGCCAGGCACCAACGGCCCCGACCGACCCGCCAGGAACTGGGCTACGACGAGGACTGGCTACGGATCTCGGCCGATTTCCTGGCCGCTCACCCGTGGTGCCAGGGCTGCAAGAAGCGCAGCTCGAAGCACACCGACCACATCGACGGAGACACCAGCAACCGCGAGGAGTGGAACCTGCAGGCCCTGTGCCGTCGGTGCCACGGCGCCAAGACCGTGGCACACGACGGTGGGTTCGGCCGGCCCCGCACCCCGAGACCAGGAGACGAGAGCGAATGACCGAGCTGCACCTGCGGATGAGCGAGGGCCTGGTGGTCCGGCGCGGTGACACGCTGGTGGTCGCCATGTCCGCTGTCTTGGCCAACCGCGACGCCGAGTCCCTCGCTGGCCAGTTGGAGGAAGCCCTGCCCGGTGTCGACATCGTGGTCGTCGGCGGCGCGTCAGCGCTGGCCGCGTACCGGCCGCACGAGGTAGAGTGTCCGACCATCACCACCGCCGCCGAGCACGGCGCGGACCCTGGCCACGACGCCGCCGACCACCCGACGAACAACGGGTAGGGGCGGGTCGAATCTCTGCAGGTCAGGGGGGCCGAAACGCCGCGGTAAGTGGGCTTTCTCGCTGACGAGTTTTGACACTTGCCGTACCCGGAGGGGGTGTCCACTGTGGGCAAACGCGGTCCGCACCCGGCGCCGACGGCGCTCAAGTTGGTGCGCGGGACACGGTCTGACCGGGTCAACGTCGACGAGCCCGTCCCGTCGACGGTCGACATCGAACCCCCGGGATGGCTCAACGAGGGTGCCTTGGCGGTGTGGGAGGTGTACGCCCCGGACCTGATCCGCAAGGGCGTGCTGACAACCTGGGACGTCGAGGCATTCGGGGTGTGCTGCGACGCCGCCGCCCGCCGGCGGCGGGCCGTCGAGGCCCTGGCGGAGCAGGGTGAGGTCGTCGAACTGCCGGTCTTCGACAAGAACGGCAAGCAGAGCGGTTTCCGGACCACCCGAAACCCGTGGACGGTCATCCTGGGCCAGGCCGACCGGCAGCTGCAGACCTGGGCGGCCCGCTTCGGCATGACGCCCTCGGACCGGGCCCAGCTGACGGGTGGAGATGGTCGACGTGACCCCGCCGAGGACCTCCTCACCGGCTGAGTCGCCACCGCGGCGGCCGGCGCGGCCGCGCGCCCGAGCCGGCCGGGTGCCGGGCGACTGGATCCCGGACCACAACCGGCGGTGGCGGCCGCGAGACCGCAAGGGACCGACCTGCGGGTACACCTTCCGCGACACGATGTGCCCCCGGAGGGGCGCGCACTACTGCGAGCCCCGCGCCGACCGGGCCGTGGCCTTCCCGGCCGAGTTGCTGCGGCACATCAAGGGCCCGTACCGCCGCCGGCCGTTCGTGCTGCGGGACTGGCAGGAGCACGAGATCGTGCGGCCGTTGTTCGGCGAGGTGATCTGGTCCACGGAGTGGCAGCGGTACGTCCGCCGCTACCGCCGGGCGCACATCGTGATGGGCAGAAAGAACGGGAAGTCGGAGATCGCGGCTGCCATCCAGCTGCTGCTGTTCGTCGGCGACGACGAGGAAGCCGCGGAGTGCTACAACGCGGCGGCCGACACCAAGCAGGCCGAGAAGGTCTTCGGGCCTGCGCTGCGGATGGTTCAGCTGTCTCCGGTGCTGTCCCGGCGGCTCAAGTACTACAAGAACGAGCGCCGCCTGGTCGACGAGAAGTCCGGCAGCATCTACGAGGTCATCACCGCCGATGCCAAGGGCGAGCTGGGCCACAACCCGCACAGCTTCAACCTCGACGAGGTCCTGTCGCAGCCCGACGGCAGCCTCTGGGAGGCGATGGACACTGCCGACGGTGCCCGGGAGCAGGAGCTGCTCTTCACCACCACGACGGAGACCGACGAGCCGCTCAGCTTCGGCGCGCAGATGATCGACGAGGCCGAGCGGATCATGGAGGACCCGACCAGGGCTCCGCACGTCTTCGCGTTCGTGCGGAAGTTGCCGCGCACCAAGGAGGAATTGGCGCGGATCCGCAGGGCGCACCCCGGGCACCCGCACCTTCCGGTGTCGACGGACATCTACGACGAGCGGAACTGGAAGTGGGCCAACCCTGCCCTCGACCAGTTCAAGAGCCGCGAGGCGTTGCGGCGGCACGCCCTGGCCGCCAAGACCAACGCGGCCCGGGAGAAGGCCTTCCGCCAGTTCCAGATGAACCAGCGGGTCCAGGCCCTCTACCGGTACGTCCCGATGGATCTGTGGGACGCCAACACGGGCGAACTGGCCGTCAACCCGGACTGGCTGCTGCCCAAGCAAGAGGGTCTGCGCTGCTGGGGCGGTCTGGACCTGTCCAGCAAGCTCGACATGACGGCCTGGTGCCTGCTCTTCGAGAACGGCCAGATCCGGTGGCGGTTCTGGGTGCCCGAGGCGGTCGTGCCGGAGCTGTCGGCCGGCACCGACGGCGCATTCCAGCGGTGGGTCGACGAGGGGTGGGTGACCGCCACCGACGGCAACACGATCGACTACGAGTCGATCTACGACGCCATCGAGGAGGACCACGACCGGTTCGCCCTCGTCGATGTCACCTACGACCGGTGGTCCGGCGAGCCGGTACGGCAGACGATCGTCGACCGCACCGGCCTGGAACTGATCGAGTCCGGCACCACCTACGAGCGGATGACCGGCCCGATGACGGAGTTCTCCCGGGCTCTGACCGCCCGCGAGTACGCCCACGGCGGCAACCCCGTCGCCCGGTGGATGGCCGAGCACCTGAAAGCCAAGAGCCCGACGGACGATCCGGACCGGTACCGGCCGGTCAAGCCCGACCGGGCCAAAGATCACGTCCGGATCGACGGCCTGCCCGCCTTGTTCTTCGCGATCGACGGCCGCATGCGAGTGACCGACTCCGAATCGGTCTACGACTACCGGGGCCTGGCCGTGCTCGGCGGTGCCGCCGGCTGACATCAAGGGAGGTGATCGCGTGGACGACGACCTGGTCACCCCCACCGCCGAGGCACCACCGCGGCGTGCCCGGCTGGTCGGCGTCTTCGAGCTGCTCTCCGCCGCCGGTGTGGTGATGCTGCTGGCCGGTCTGTGGGTGTGGGTCGGTGCCGGGCCCGCGCTCGCCGTCGTGGGCGCCCTGGTGGTGTGGATGGGCGTCGCCGGCGGCCGCGCCGAGGCCCGGGCGGCCGCCGGTGAGCCCGTCGACGAGCCACTGCCCTCCCGGCCCGCCCCGTTCACGATCGAGACGAGGTAGCGGTGGGACTGATCGGCCGTACGGTGGCCACCCCGGGCCGGCGGGCCGCCGGCGGGTCCGGATCCGGTATCGCGGCCCCGGAGAAGTGGGTCGAAGAGTGGTTCGCCGGCGGCGGGGCGACGGCCGCCGGGGTGTGGGTGTCCGAGGACACCGCCTTGACCTACTCCCCGTTCTTCGCCGCCGTCAACGTGATCAGCACCGACGTGGCCAAGCTCCCGCACCTGGTCTACGAGCGACTGGACCGCGGCAAGCGGCGGGCCCGCGAGCATCCGGTCTACCGGGTGCTGCACGACGAGCCCAACGACATCATGACGCCGATCGCGGTACGCCGGACCGCGCAGGCACACGCCCTGACCTGGGGCACCGGCTACCTCAACGTCGTCTGGGACAACCGGGGCAACGTCGTCGAGCTGTGGCCGCTGCGTCCGGACCGGATCACCCCGGAGATCACCCGGACCGGGCCGGGCAAGCTGACCGTCACCTACCGGTACGTCGACGACGTCAACGGCATCCGGACCAGGCTGTTCGCCGACGAGGTGCTGCCGATCGGCGGGCTCGGCTACGACGGGGTCCGCGGCTACTCGGTGGTGGCCATGGCCCGCCAGTCCATCGGACTGGGCGTGGCCCTCGAACGGTACGGCAGCGCCCTGTTCGCCAACGGGGCGAAGCCCGGCGGGATCCTCAAGCACCCGAAGAAGTTGTCCCCGGAGGGTCACAAGCGCCTCCAGGCCGACTGGGACAACCTCCACCGAGGCCTCGACCGCGCCCAACGGGTCGCCGTCCTCGAAGAGGGCCTGGAGTGGCAGGACGTCGGGATCCCACCCGAAGACGCCCAGTTCCTGGAGACCCGCAAAATGCAGGTCAACGAGATGGCCCGTTGGCTGCGCATTCCACCCCACAAGCTCGGTGACCTGGAACGCGCAACGTTCTCCAACATCGAGCATCAGGGCCTGGAGTACGTCGCCGACACGCTCATGGGCTGGCTGGTCACCTGGGATCAGATGATCAACAAGCGGCTGTTCGTGGGCGAGGACCGGGGCCGGTACTACGCCGAGCACCTCGTCGACGCGCTGACCCGGGCGGACACCAAGAGCCGGTACGAGGCCTACAACATCGGCCGGCAGATGGGCGTCTTGTCCGGTGACGACATCGCCGAGATGGAGAACCGCAACCCGCTGCCCGGCGGCGTCGGCGAGACGTACTGGATGCCGCTGAACATGGGGCCCGCGCTGGCCCCCGGGCAGCAGCCGGACCCGGAACGCACCTGCCCGGTACACCCGGGCTGCACCTGCCAGGGAGGGCACCCGTGAACGACCACGACGACGACCAGGACCGCGAGGACGCCGGCGGCCGCCGCCGTACCCGCCGCCGTGACGCCGACCGAGCGCCGGCAGACCGACAGCAGCCGGAAGCCCCGGTAGACCGCCAGGTCCGCCCGGAGGTGAACCGGTGAAGCTCGGCTACACCCGCGCGCTCATGGTCCGCGAGGCGTCCGACGACGGTGACCTGCTGCGATTCATCGGTGCCACAGAGGGAGAGAAGGGCGACGGGATCGCCCTCAAGATGGACGGTGCGCAGCTCGATCGGTACCGGGCCAACCCGATCTTCGGATACGGGCACCGCTACTGGGGGCGTGACAGCCTGCCGATCGGCCGGTCGGAGCGCACCGAGGTCGACGACAAGCAGCGGTTGATGTTCGACATCCGCTTTGACCGCAAGGATGACTTCGCGGCCACGGTGGAACGCAAGTACCGCGACGGCTACCTGAACGCGGTCAGCATCGGGTTCAGCGTCCTGGAGTGGGAGGACCCGAAGACCCAGGACTACTGGCGCGGCGGCGTCGCCGAGAGGTGGGAGCTGTTCGAGCTGTCCAGCGTGCCGCTGCCGATGGACGCCAGCGCCGTGGTCGAGTCCGGCCGCGCCGGCGGGCCCGGTGTGAACGACGCGCTCATGGACTCGCTGCGCGGCCTGCTGGACCGGCTCGACGCCGACGCGATCACCACGCTGCGGGACCTGCTCGACCGCGCCGGCGGCCGGTCCCAGCCCGACCCCGTCCCGCCGCCCGTGCCCGGTCGGGGTCATGACCTTGACTGGGCGGTCCGCCGGCTGCAGCTGGCCGGACAGGCCCTCTGATCATCCCCGCTGCTGCCAGGCCGCGGACCCACACACCCGAAGGAGAGCACAGGCGTGGACATCAACGCCCGCAAGAAGCAGCGCGCGAGCCTGGCCAAGAAGGCTCGCGACATCCTCGACGCAGCACAGGCCGACGGCGGCCGCCGGCTAAGCGGCGAGGAGTCGGAGACGTTCGACCGGCTGATGGCTGACGTCGACGGTCACGACCAGGACATCGCCCGCGAGGAGCAGCTGCGCGCGAAGGAGCGCCGCATCGACGACGGGCCGGAGGATCAGCCGGCCCGGGAGAACAACGGCCCGGACGCCAGCGGCGCGTCCGGTGACGGGGAGCGGATGGCCGCGTTCCGTCAGTACCTCATCGGCGGCCGGGCGTCGCTCAACCCGGACCAGGCCCGCACGCTGCAGGCCGGATCCGACCCGGAGGGCGGCTACCTGGTTGCCCCACAGAGGTGGGTCAGCGAGCTGCTCAAGGGTCTGGACGACGAGGTGTTCCTGCGCAGCTGGGCGACCGTCGAGCAGCTCACCGAAGCCGCCTCGCTCGGTGTGCCCACCCTCGAAACCGACCTGAACGACGCCGAGTGGACCACCGAGCTGGCCACCGGCAGCCAGGACGACTCGCTGCGGCTCGGTAAGCGCGAGCTCACCCCCAACCCCCTGGCCAAGCGGGTCAAGGTCAGCCGGAAGTTGCTGCGGCTGACCAGCGGCCGCGCCGAGTCCATCGTCCGGGACCGGCTGCGGTACAAGTTCGCTGTCAGCACCGAGAAGGCGTACATGACCGGCGACGGCAACAAGAAGCCCCTCGGCGTCTTCACCGCCTCGACCATGGGCATCTCGACCGGCCGGGACGTCACCGTCGGCTCCATCGCCGCCGACGAGCAGGACATCAACGCCGACGGCCTGATCGACATGAAGTACACCCTCAAGGCCGGGTACATGTCGCGGGCACGGTGGCTGTTCCACCGCGACACCGTCAAGCGGATCCGCAAGCTCAAGGACTCCGAGGGCGTCTACATCTGGAGGCCGGGCCTGGCCACCGACCGACCCGACACCATCCTCGACCTGGCCTTCGGGATGAGCGAGTTCGCGCCGAACACCTACACCGCCGGCCAGTACGTGGCCCTGCTCGGCGACTTCTCCAAGTACTGGATCGCCGACGCGCTGAACATGGAGGTTCAGCGCCTGGTCGAGCTGTACGCCGAAACCAACCAGGTCGGGTTCATCGGCCGGCTGGAGACCGACGGCATGCCCGTGCTCGAAGAGGCCTTCGTCCGCGGCAAGGTCGCGGCCTGAACCACGACCCGGCAGACACGCCAGGAAGGACGAACGATGAGTAGACGAGACCTGGTCAGCAGCCTCGGCGGGGCAGTCACCCTCGCCCCCGCCGCCCGCACCGCCGCAGCGACCGGCACCGCGGTAGACCTGAACGGCTACGAGATGGCCGCCGTGCTGCTGATCTCCGGCACCATCACCGACGGCACCGGCTACGTCTGGGAGATCCAGCACTCCGACGACAACAGCACCTGGACGGCCGTGCCCGACGACGAACTGGTCGGCGCCGAACCGACCTTCGGCGCGGCCGACGACAACGCCGTCCGCAAGATCGGCTACCGGGGGCGGCGTCGGTACCTACGGGCGTCCATCGCCTCGGTGACCGGCTCCCCGTCCACCGGCGGGGTGCTCGGTGCAGTCGTCCTGCGGGCCGGGGCCCGCGTGGCCCCGGTGAGCTGAGGGGCTGCCGTGGCTACGCGCAAGATCAGGATGCGGACCCGCTACGCCTCCGAGTCCCAGGCCATCGAGCCCGGCCAGATCGGTGCCGTAGACGTCAACGAGGCGAAGACCCTCGTCGACGGCGGGTACGCCGTGTACCTCGCCGACGACGGAACCGACCAGAAGCCGACGCGCACCACCCCGGGCAAGAAGGCCCGCACCCAGACCCCACCGTCGGACGGTGACGAGGTGCCCGACGGGTCAATCACCACGGTGATGGCGTGGATCGGCGACAACCGCGACCGCGCCGCCGCCGCGCTGCAGGCCGAGCAGGCCAAGGGCGACAGGGCCCGGGTCAAGCTCGTCGAGGACCTCACCAAGCTGCTCGCCGACGGGGACGACGGGCAGCAGTAGGGGGAAACGACCCGGGCGCGTCGGGTGGCCGCGCCCGGGTCTCCCTGCTCTGCCACCCCTCAACCCCTGGACGGGGCGGCCCCCTCCCGGTCTGCGCCTGGTGAGCGAGCCGCTGAGGTTCGCCGGTCAGATGGCCCGGCAAACGCCCTCATGGGACAGATCATCGCGCTGGTCCGACGAGCCTGGCCGCCCCGTCCAGGTTTCACCGGAGAGGAGGTGCCGTGTACGCCACGCTGACCGAGCTGCGAAACCGGCTACGCATCGGCCCCGAGGACGAGTCCGAGGACGCGCTGAACGAGCTGCTGGAAGACGCTTCGCAGGTCATCGACGACGAGGTCGGCCAGCCGCTGGTCCGGTCCACCGACACCGTCACGCTCGACGGCACCGGTGGTGAGGCGCTGCTGCTGCCGCGCTGGCCGGTCCACGCCGTCGACGACGTCGTCCTGGTCGACGAGGACGGCCAGGAGCACGTCCTGGTCTACCGGGGCGACTACACCTGGTCGGCGTCCGGGGTGCTGACCAGGCGGCCCCACGGCCGGCTGTGGCCGTGCCACGACCGGGCCGTCCGGGCCACCTACACGGCCGGCTACGAGCTGGAGGACATCGCCCGGCGGGTCCGACGGATCTGCCTACGGTTGGCTGCCGCCGGCCGACGCAACCCGGCCGGCGCGGACTCCGAGGACATCGGTGACACCCGGGTCCGGTGGAACACCCCGGGGATGCTGCTCACCACCGGTGAGCGGGAGCTGCTCGCCCGGTACGCGCGGCCATGATCGGGCACACCCTGACCGTCCGGCTCGACGTGTGGCGGGCCACCCGCACCCCGGACGGTGCCGGCGGCACCACCACGACCCGGGCGGTGGTCGGCACGGTCCGGGCACGGATCTCCCAGCCCCGAGCGCGGGAGCAGGTGGAGGCCGACCAGGCCGGTGCCCGGCACGACGCGAACATCTACTGCCTGCCGAAGGCGAACGTGCGCCGTGGTGACGAGCTGCGCCCGGCCGGGGCGGCACCCGGGTCCCGGCCGTACTGGCGGGTGATGTCCACGGTCCGGCCCTCGGACCAGATCTACCTGCGGGCGGCCGCTGAGCACGTCGAACAGGAGGGCTGACCGTGTCGAAGGTGCGGATCGAGGGCATGGCTGGGCTACGGAGGGCGCTGCGCCGGCTGCCCGCCGACGTCGAGCACGAGGGCCTGGCCGGGCTGCGGGAGGCCGCCGAGGACGTCCGCGAGGACTGGTATACGTCGGCGGCCGCCGACACCGGCGCCGGCCGGGAGGGCATCGAGGTCCGGGAGGACCGGCGGGACGCCGCCGTGGAGGTCGGCATCTTCGACCCCGGCCTGTACTACATGGTCTTCCCCGAGGAGGGCACGAAGTCGCAGGCGGCGCAGCCGGCCCTGGCTGAGGCCATCGCCCGGGCGCAGCGGCGGGTGGCGGGTACGGTCGCCCGGCGGATCAGCCGGCGGTACCGGTGACCGGCCGGGCCCGGCTGGTCGCCCGGCCGCTGCAGGTGGCCCTCTACACGGCGCTGACCGGCAGCCCGGCCGTGACCGCGCTGCTCGACGGCCGGATCTACGACCACGTCCCCGAGCCGGCGGTGCATCCGTACCTGGTGATCGGTGAGGCCGTCGAGGAGCCCGACAACACCCACACCTCGTTCGGCCGGCAGGCCGACATCACCCTGCATCTGTGGGACCAGGTCGACGGCTTCTCCCGGCCCACGGCGATCGTGGCCGCGCTCGTCGAGCTGCTCGACCACCAGCGCGACGCCCTCAGCATCGTCGGCCACCGGGTGGTCAGCATCCGGTTCGTCGACGTCCGCACGCTGCGCGACTCCGACCCGCGTATCCGACACGTCCCGGTGCGAATCCGGGTCAACACCCAGCAGGAGGCATGACATGGCCGGCATCGACGGCTTCGGCACCCAGCTCCGGCGCGGCAACGGTGCCGAGCCGGAGGTCTTCAGCACCATCGGCAACAGCACCAGCATCAGCGGTCCCGGCCTGTCCCGGGAGACCCTCGACGTCACCGCCCACGACAGCCCCGACGCCTGGACGGAGCACCTCGGCTCCCTCAAGGACGGCGGGGAGGTGTCCGTCGACGTCAACTACGACCCGGACAAGCACGACGTCCTGGTCGCCGACCTCGACGACGACGAGCCGCGCGCCTACGAACTGGTCTTCCCCACCAGCCCCGCCGTCACCTGGGAGTTCAAGGCCATCCTGACCGGCTTCGAGCCCAGCGCGCCGTACGACGACAAGCTGTCCGCCTCGCTGACCTTCAAGGTCAGCGGCAAGCCCGTGCTGTCCTAACCCGGAGGTCCTACCCACCATGACCACCCTGCTCAACCGCGACCAGATCCTGGCCGTCGACGACTCCACCTGGGAGGACGTCGAGGTCCCGGAGTGGGGCGGCACCGTCCGTGTCAAGGGCATGTCCGGCACCGAGCGCGACAAGTTCGAGGCCGGCAGTCTCAAGGGCAAGGGCAAGAACCGCGACGTGAACCTGGCGAACCTGCGGGCCCGCCTGGTCGCCGCGTCGGTCGTCGACGAGCACGGCCAGCCCGTGTTCCGCCCGTACGACGTCGAGGCCCTGGGCCGTAAGAGCGCGGCCGCCCTCGGCCGGGTCTACGACGTCGCCCAGCGCCTCGCCGGGCTGACCGACGAGGACGTCGACGAGCTGACCGAGGATTTTCCCGACGACCCGAGCGAGCCTTCTACTTCCGCCTGACAGCGCATCTCGGCGGCATGACCGTCGCCGAGATGCTGTCGCGGATCTCGTCTCGGGAACTCACCGAGTGGCAGGTCTACGAGCAGCTGTACGGGCCGCTGGGCGGTGAGCGCGACGACCGCCTGGCGGCGCTGGTCGCCCACACCGTCGCCAACACCGGACGGCAGCGACGTGCCCCGTACCCGTACGACGACTTCCTCATGACCTGGGGCTCTGGCCGGCGCGAGCAGTCCACCGACGAGATGCTCGCCATCGTGATCGGCCTCAACCGGGCGATGGGCGGCGTTGACCTGCGGCCCACCAGCCAGGGGTAACAACAGAAGATCAGGAGGTTCAGCGTGGCCACCATCGCGAACCTCCTGATCAAGTTGGGCGTCGACGTCAAGGGCGTCAAGGACGCCGAGCAGGCGGCACCGGTGGCGGAGCGGGCCGGTCAGAAGACCGGCCGCTCCTTCGCCGAGGGCTTCCGCAAGACCGCGAAGATGGTCGGACGGATCGCCGCCACCGCCGCTCTCGCCGGTGGGGTGGCCGCCGGCGGGATGCTCGCCCAGGGCCTCGGCCAGGCCCTGGAGAAGAGCCGGGTCGACGCGCTGCTCGCCACGCAGATCGCCTCCACCCCGGAGGCGGCGGCGAAGGCCGGCCAGGTGGCCGGTGACCTCTACAAGAAGGGGTTCGGCGAGTCCGCGGCGGGGGTCGCGGACGCGGTCAAGAGCGTGCTGCAGCACGGGGTCATCGACCCCGAGGCGGCGACGGCCGACATCGAGAAGGTGGCCGCCCGGGCCATCTCCGTCGGCCAGGTCATGGGCGAGGAGTACGACCGGGTCGGCGCCTCGGTGTCCACGATGCTCAAGAGCGGCATCGCGAAGAACGCCGAAGAAGCGTTCGACGTCCTGGTGCGCGGCACCCAGCTCGGCGTCAACAAGTCCGGTGACCTCCTCGACACGTTCACCGAGTACTCGGTGCATTTCAAGTCGCTCGGGCTGAACGCGCAGACCAGCCTCGGCATGATGTCCCAGGCCATCGAGAAGGGTGGGTACAACGCCGACAAGGCTGCCGACGCCCTGAAAGAGTTCTCGATCCGGGCGGCCGACGGGTCGGCCCGGGCCAGCTTCAAGGCCCTCGGTCTCGACGCCGACCGGATGCAGAAGGTCTTCGCCAAGGGCGGACCCCAGGCCGCTGCCGCGCTCGGCCAGGTGCTGACCAAACTCAAGGAGACCGAGGGTCAGGCCAACCACGCCGAGATCGCCTTCGGTCTGCTCGGTACCCAGAGCGAGGACCTCAAGGGCGCGCTGCTGGCGATGAACCCGAAGACCGCAGCCGACGGGCTCGGCGACCTGGAGGGCGCCGCCGGCAAGGCCGGAGACACGTTGCAGAACTCGACCGCCGCCAAGGTCGAGGCGTTCAAGCGCAGGGTGCAGGGCGCGTTCATGCAGATGGCTGGTGCTGCCCTGCCGCACCTCGACGGGCTGATGGACAAGCTCGACAAGGTCAACTGGGACAAGATCGGCACCGACGCCGCCGCCGCAGTGCAGCAGCTCGGACCCGTGCTGCAGCAGCTGAAGACCGACGCCGGGCCGGGGATGGCCGACAGCCTCAAGGTCGGCGCTGAGGTGATGAAGTTCGCCGCCGACAACGCCGACGTCCTGGCCAAGGCCCTGCCGTACCTCGTCGCCGGGCTCATCCTGGTCAAGACCGCGCAGGCCGGCGCGAACGTCGCCCAGGCCCTGTCCCCGGTGCTCACCCTCGCCAGCGCGATGGCCAACCGGAAGCTCGCCGCCAGCAACGCCCAGCTGGCCACCGCGCTGACCGCGTCGACCACCGCGATGCGCGCCCAGGCCGTGGGCCAGGCCGCGTCCACCGCCGCCACCACCGCCGGCGACGCCGCCCAGAAACGATCCCTGATCTCGGCGGCGGCGTCCCGAGTCGCGATGGTGGCCACCGCCGTGGCGACCAAGGTCTGGGCCGCCGCCCAGTGGCTGCTCAACGCCGCGCTCGCCGCCAACCCCCTCGGGCTGATCATCATCGCGGTCATCGCCCTGGTCGCCGTCATCGTGCTGCTGTGGCAGAAGAACGAGGGCTTCCGCAACATGGTGCTCGCGGTCTGGGCCGCGATCAAGACCGGTATCGGCGCCGCCGTCAACTGGTTGAAGGTCGCCGTGCCGGCCGCCTGGGCGTTCATCGTCGCCGCGGTGTCGGCGTACCTGCGGATGGTCCGTACGGCGGTGAGCACCGTGTGGGGGTGGATCACCGCCTACATCCGCACGGTCGTAGGCCTCTGGCGCACCGTCATCACGACCGCCTGGTCGTTGATCGTCGCCGTGGTGAGAGGCGCGATCAACCGGGTGCGCGCTGTCATCGCCACGATCAGCGCGGTCGTCGGTGTGATCCGGGGCGCGTTCGACCGGGCCCGCGCCGGCGCGGTGTCCCGGCTCTCCGCGCTGATCTCCTATGTACGTGGCCTGCCCGGCCGGATCGTGTCAGCCCTGTCCTCGCTCCACGGCAAGATGCTCAGCATCGGTCAGAACATCGTGGCCGGTCTCCGGGACGGCATCGCCGGTGCCTGGCACATGGTGACCAGCAAGATCCAAGCACTGACCAACCTGATCCCCGCCAAGATCCGCGAGTTCCTAGGCATCCGGTCGCCGTCGAAGGTGACCACGAAGCTCGGCCGATACGTCACCGACGGTCTGGTCAAGGGCCTCACCGGCGGAGCGAAGGACATCAAGGCCGCCTCGTCCAAGGTGTCCCGGCTGATCGCTGAGGAGTTCACCGGCAGCCGGCGGCGCAAGCTGCAGGCCCGGGTCGCCGCCGGCACCAAGCAGCTGCTCACTCTGTCGGCCCGGCTGACCAAGGTCACCAACGACCGGGCCGCCGCGGAAAAGCGCCTCAACGACCTGTTGTCCGCCCGGACCAAGCTGGCCACCGACACCGCCGACAAGGTCCGCGAGTCCTTCAAGCTCGTCCAGGACTCGGAGGAGCCCGCCACGATCGGGTCGATGATCGGCCGGCTCACCGAGTCCCTCACCGCCGCGAAGGCCTTCGCGGCGAACATGAAGACCCTGGCCAAGCGGGGCTTGGCTGCCGACCTGATGCAGCAGCTCGCCGAGGCCGGACCGGTCGCCGGCGCGGCCACCGCCGCCGCCCTGGCCGGGGCGACCGACAAGGAGCTGGCGGAGCTCAACAAGCTGGCCACCGAGCTGGACAAGACCGCCACCGCGACCGGGAACACCGTCGCCGACTCCCTGTACGCGGCCGGCATCAAGGCCGCCAAGGGCCTGGTCGCCGGGCTCAAGAAGCAAGAGAAGGCGATCGAGTCGCAGATGCTGCGGATCGCCAAGAGCATGGCCACCGCCATCAAACGCGCGCTCAAGATCAAATCACCGTCGCGGGTGATGCGAGACCTGATGGGCTACGTCGGCAAGGGTGCCGCCCTGGGCCTGGCCGACGGGCAGCGGCTCGTCGCCCGGGCGGCCGGGCGGCTCGCCGCCGCGGCGGTCCCGGCCCCGGGCGGGTGGAGCTTCGCCGGGCACCCCAGTGGCGGTGAGGACCGGCCCGGCTGGCGGCCGGGGTGGCGGCCGCCACCGCCTCCCCCCGCCGGCGGGGCAGCCGCCGGTGGTGACGGTGGGGACACCCACTACCACTTCGCCGGGGCCGCCCCCACCGACCAGCAGATCGCCGCGATCGAGGCCCGCCGGGCCCGGCGGGCCCGGGCCGGACGGAAGGGGTAGGGATGCCAGGTCTTGCCGGGCAGGTGGTGCTCCCACCACCGCCCACCCCGCCGCCGCCGTCCCTGGACGTCGAGGAGTGGACGTTCATCGACGCTGCCGGCACGCACTGGCCGCTGACCCGGCGGGGGGTGGGGTACTGGGTGCTGCACGGCACCGTGACCGGCCTCGGTGTGACCCCCCGGGTGGTGACCCGGGACGACCGGGCCCGGGGCGGCACCGTCACCCGCCACGAGTGGATCAGCGGGAGGCTGATCACCTTCGACATGTTCGTTCGGGGCCGTACCCGGGCGGAGCTGTTGGCGCGGTGGCGGCCCCTCGGCCTGGCCCTACTCGGCGGCGGGGTGCTGCGCATCGCCCAGGCCGACGGCACCGTCCGGGAAATCGACGTCGAGCTGGAGCCCGGCAGCTACGACAACCACCCCGAGCGGATCGGCCGCCACGAGCAGCCCACCGTCCAACTGTGGTGCCCCCGCGGCTACTTCCGCGACGTCGACCCGGTCGTCATCGAGCGGACTCAGCGGCCCCGCCGCCGGTTCCTCGCCCCGTTCATGTCCGTCTCGTCGAGCCGGATTCCCGGCCGGGAGGTGCTGCGCAACGACGGCGACGCCGACGCCTGGCCGGAGGTCGAGCTGCGGGGCCCGTTCGCCGGCTTCACCGCGATCAACCACACCCTCGGTGAGACCTGGACCCTCGACCCCGGGTGGGACGGCGGCGGCCCCCTCGCCGCCGGTGAGGTGGTCCGGATCACCTCCGACCCTCCCACCGTCACCGGCCCGGCCGGCCAGGTCTGGTGGGGCGCACTCACCGGGGACCCCTGGCCGCTGGTCAAGGGCGACAACGACATCGAGATCGTGCTGTCCGGGGTCGGCCCGGGCGCCGGGGTCACCTTCACCTACCAGCGGCTGCGGGAGATCCCATGAGCGGCAGGCCCCGTCCGTACGACACCCAGGTCACCATCACCGACCGGCACTGCGTCCCGGTATCCAACCCCATCCGCTACACCGAGGTCGACGCCGAGATCCGCGTCAACGAGGTCACCGCCGGCTCGTTCACCGCCGCGGCGTACCCGGAGCTGTCCGAGGCCCTGGCCCCCGGCAACCGGGTCGTCATCCGCGACCAGGGCCAGGTCTTCAAGAGCGGGCCGATCGAGGCGGCGGACTACGTCCGGTCGGCCGCCGGGGAGGACGCCGGCGGCAAGTGGGTAGTGGACTTCGGCGACGACGGCGCGCACCTGGCCAACCGGATCACCTACCCGAACCCGGCCGTGGACGCCACCGCGCAGACCGCCGAGGCCGAGTGGACCGGCACCGGCCCGGCCGGCACCCTCATGCTCGCCCTCGTCGACGCCAACGGCGGGCCCGGCGCCCTGTCCTACCGGCGGGTGCCACAGCTGGTCATCGGCGACGGCGCAGGCCTCGGCGCGACCCTCACCTACACCAGCCGGTGGATCGACCTGTACGACGAGCTGCGGGCCCTGGCCGTGCTCGGCGGCACCGGCGTACCCGGCGGCACCCTCGGGTTCCGCGTCGTCCAGGTCGACCGGGACCTGGTCGCCGAGGTGTACGCCCCCCGTGACCGCACCGACATCGCCCGGTTCAGCTTCCCCAGCGACACGCTGCGGTCGGTGCAGGTGGTCCAGGCCGCACCGACCTGCACCGCGGCCATCGTCGCCGGCGAAGGCCGCGGCACCGACCGGTCAGTCGTCGAGCGCGTCGACGCCGACGCCGTGGCCACCTGGTGGCGCAGCGAGCAGTTCGTCGACGCCCAGTCCGAGGACGACCCGGAGCAGCTGCAGCACGCCGGAGACGAGGCCCTCGACGGCGGCCGGGAACAGCTCACCGTCACCACCGAGACCATCGACACCCCACAGGTCACCTACGGCGACGCCTACCAGCTCGGCGACCTGGCCCGGGTGATCCCCGGCGGAGCCGCCCCGCTCACCGACATCGTCCGCGCGGTCCGCCTGCAGGTGACCCCCAGCACCGGCCGCCGCCGCATCGCCCTGATCGGCACCCAGGCCGCCGTCACCGACCCGGCCTGGGTCGGCGAGAACCGCACCCTCGCCCGCCGGATCGCCCGCACCCAGAGGATCTGAGGAGGACCATGGAGATCTCCTACCCCCACGAGGACTACCCCACCGAGGGCGAGGGGGCGGTCACCGAGGCCGAGTACGCCGGCGGCATCGGCTGGGGCTCCGCCTCCGGCCTGTTCGGCTCCCCCGCCGACCCCGCCCCCCTGTACCTGTCCGGCGGGAACCTGTGGCTGCGCTCCGGCGCGGCCGCCCGCCTCTGCGGCGTGGCCTACCGCAACGTCGACGAGCCCGGCGGCGGCGACCTCATGATCACCGGCATCGGCGCCAACAGCGGCGGCGCGACCCGCCTGGACCACATCGTCGTCCGCCTGTCCTGGACCACCATGCTGGCCCGGCACCACGTCCTCACCGGCGTCGCCGGCGGCGCCCTCCCCCCGATCACCCAGCAGCGCGGATCCGGGGTCTTCGAGATCAGCCTCGGGCAGCTCGCGATCCCCGCCGGCGGCAGCGTCGCCAACGCCACCCTGACCCGACTGGGCTGGTACATCGGCACCGACGGCGACTACGTCTGCACCTCCGCCTCCCGGCCCCCGCACGCCCCCGGACGTCGAATCTGGGAGACCGACACCAGCCAGGGCCGCGTGTCCACCGGCGGCCGGTGGCTGCTGACCGCCGCACCCACCACCGAGACCGTGATCAACTCGGCGCTGAACCACCTGACCATCACCACCGACAGCGTGCTGCAGCAGTGGGGCACCGGGCCCGGCAGTGAGGTCACCCTGCGGCTCGGGTCGTTCACCCGCTCCGGCGGGTCGGCGGTCACCCCCGCCCAGGATCTGCGGCTGCCCGCCACGGTGCCGGTCGTGGCCCGACACCCCAACCGGGACCAACGGATGCCGGTCTACCTGCCCGGCGGCTACTCCGGGCAGCTGACCATCTTCTCCGCCGGTGCCAGCACTGCCGGCCAGATCCACCTCAGCAGCCACCCCGGCATCAAGGTCGGGGACACCATCCTCGGCACGAACGTGAGTTGGAGGATCCCAGATTGACGCTCTTCCGATTCGGCGGTGGGCCGGCCGACTGGAGCACCACCACCGCCACCATCTCCGGCGTCGACAACGTCGCCCGGTTCAAGGCCAGCAGCGTGCTGCGGTGCTGGGCAGCCCGAGAGGGCGACAACCGGATCACCGACCTGGCCGACGCCACCGGCACACCGGTCACCGAGATCCCGGTCACCGCGTCCAGCTTGCACCCGGCCGGGCACTGGCCAGAGTGGTTCGGCCCCCAGCCCAAGCTCTACGTCAGCGTCGACGACGGGCCCCGGGTCCTCATGGTCACCACCGACATGCCGGAGCTGGCCGGCCAGGCCCAGGCCCAGGCCACCCAGGCCGCCCAGCTCGCCCAGGCCGCCGCCGGCGCGGCCGCCGAACTCGCTGCAGCGTCCAGCGTCCCCGCACACGAGGAACGCGCCGACCCACACCCCGGCTACCTGACGACCAGCCGCGGCGACACCCGGTATCAGCGGACCACCGTGACCGTCGGGGCCCTGGCGGTGCCCCTGGAGGTCGTCACCCTCACGACCTCACCGGCCGTCGATGCCTCCGACATCCGGCAGATCTGGGTAGCCGGCCGGAAAACCTCCTGGCTCAACGAGCGGGGCTTGCCCCGTGCCGAGCAGCCCGAGGAAGAGCCATGGGACGCCCCGCTGACGCTGGTCATCGCCCGCAACGGCACCGGCCGCGCGTTGCTCGTCCAGCGACGCGACGCCGGCAGCATCCGCCGAGACGTCGGCGGTATCGACGCTCGCGGACGGTGGGTCACCTCCGACCAGGCGTGGACCCCGATCAGCACGGTCGACCCCGGCAGCACCGGCGCCTACGCGGCTGACACCTCCGACGAGGTCCAGACCCTGGCCATCCGGTGGGACACCAACGACCTGGTCAGGTTCGGCGGCCGACTGTCCTGCACCGGGATCACTGCCGGCCAGGCCCTGCTGCAGATCCCCGGGCCCTTCGTTCCCCTGTCCCGGCGGTTGCTCGCGGCCACCACCCTCGGCGGGGACCTGGTGCCCGTCGAGGCCATGCCCGATGGTCGGCTTGTGGCCCGCCGGACCGTGCCGGGTCCGGCGATCCTGTCCGTGGACGACCTCACCTACGTCCGGATCACCGGTCAGACCGGTGGCGAGGTGGGCGACGGCTGGACCCTGACGCACGCCGGCTCTGCCACGCCCGGCACCACGTCGCCGTTGACCATCACCTACGCCGGCGTCGCCGGTCGGCTCTACGTCCTGGTCCTCGCCCGCTCCACCGCCACCGACCAGTACACCGGCGTCACCGCCGGCGCCAACACCTGGACCCTACGCACCGCCGCACCCAGCTCCGGCAGCGTCGGCCGCCGCATCGAGGTCTGGACCTGCCAGGCCACCGCCACGTTCAGCAGCGTCGTGGCGGCGATGTCCGGAGGCGGCATCGGGTACGCCAGCCTCTACGAGATCACCGGCCACAACCCCTCCGCCCCGGTCGACTCCGCCGCGGTCACCTCCGGCATCCGATCGGCGAGCCTCACCCCTGAGGCGTACCTGGTCACCCCTTCCGGGCCCGGCCGGCTCGTCCTCGCCGCCGTCCAGGCCAACAACAACACCACCGACCAGATCACCCCGAGCGCCGGCTGGACCACTCTGCCGAGCGCGTCCGGCGGTCCGAAGGTCGTCTACCGGCTCGACGCCCCGGTGGAGGCGCAGGGACCGGCCTGGACGCTGGCCAACAGCGTCGGGTCCGGCCACGCTCTCGTCGCACTCAACCCAGCCTGACCACCGTCGGCAACGCCGACGAACCTCCACACCCGCAGCCGCCACGCATCCGCGTGCGCGGCCGATGACGCATGGGAGCAGCAATAATGAAGATCATCAGCAGGTCGGCGTGGGGTGCCAGGCAGCCGAAGGGAGGCATCCCCACGGTGCAGTGGGCGAGCCGGACCGGTTTCGTCGTCCACTACAGCGCGGCGTCTCCGTCCCAGACCCCCAGGATCATCCAGGACTTCCACATGGATACCCGGGGGTGGCAGGACATCGGATACAACTTCCTGGTCGACGCCTCGGGGCGGATCTACGAGGGCCGCGGCTGGACGGCGCAGGGCGCGCACGTCGGCGGCCACAACACCGCCAACCTCGGGGTCTGTTTCATCGGCCGCGACGAGAAGGACAAGATCGACGCCAGCCCGGAGGTCCGCCGGGCGATCCGGTGGCTGTACGACGAGGCCTGCCGACGGGCCGGGCGGAAGCTGACCCGACGGGGGCACCGGGACCTGGCGGCCACCACCTGCCCGGGTGACGAGCTCTACCGGTGGGTCCACGCCGGGATGCCCGTCGACGAGCCGGCCACGCCCGCCCCCAAGCCCAAGCCGCCGGCGAAGAGCCCGGCACCCGGTCCGGCGGTGGCGTTCCCGCTCCCGAAGGGCCACTACTTCGGCCCGGCGTCCGGACCGGACCGGTCGGTGTCGGGGCACCACGGCCGGCGGTTCGGCGGCCGGCTGGACCGTGACTGGCTCAAGGGCTGGGCCGACCAGCTGGCCCGCCGGGGCTGGTCGATCGGCAAGGGCAAGCGGCACCTGGGCCGGCACGGCAACGACGGCCGGTACGGCGACGAGTACCGGGCCCTGATCGAGGCGTTCCAGCGGGACCAGGGCCTGGCCGTGGACGGGCTGCTCGGCCCGGACACCTGGACCGCCGCGTACCGCAACCCGGTCACCTGATGCCGGGCCAGCCGCGCCGGTGGTCGAGGGTCGCGGGGTACACGATGATGGCGGCCGCCGGCATCGGCGCCGCCGCGTACCCCACCCCCAGCGTGCGTGACGCCACCGGACCTCTGGTCTACCTCTGGGCGACGTTCCTCGTCATCGGTGGCCTGCTCGCGGCGTATGGCGCGGTCACCGACCGGTGGATCGGCGAGCACCTCGGCCTGCCCCTGCTCTGGGCCGCACACGGCGTCTACGCCGTCGTCCTGGCCGCCGCGCTTGCCCCGGCCTCAGCAGTCGCGAGCCTGGCCATCGGCGCGTTCGCCCTGCTGCTGTTCGGCCGCTGGCGGGACGTGGCCACCGTCCGGCGGGAAGCCACCCGGCAGGCCTGCGAGTAGGGGGACCCCGTGAGCACGTCCGAGGTGGTCACCGCCGTCATCGCCGCACTGCTCGGCGGCGGCGGGCTGGCGTTCCTGCAGGCCCTGTTCAGCGGCATCGGCAGCCTGCGCTCCGGCGCCCGGGCACATGAACGCGAGTCGGTTCAAGACCTGGCCAGGGCCCGCGACAAGGCCGACGAGCGCGCCAACCGGGCAGAGACCGACCGGGACTTCTGGCGCAACACCGCCGGCGGCTACGCCTACCAGTTGCGCCTTCGCGGCGCGGAACCGAACCCGCCCGATCCTGTCCCGCCGTCCGCGCGGGACGACACCAACAACCCCTGAGGAGACTCGATGCACGACTACCTGATCTCCCTCATCCGAACCGCCGTGCCCGTCGGGGTCGGCGCGGCCCTGGCGTGGCTGGCCAGCCGCGCCGGGATTGTGCTCGACGCCGAGTCGTCCACCGGCCTGGTGGCCGCCATGGTGGCCCTGGCCATCGCCGGGTACTACGCCCTGGTCCGCGCGCTGGAGACCCGGGTGCCGTGGCTCGGGGTGCTGCTGGGCAAGCCGGCCAGCCCGGTCTACGGCCTCGACGGGCACCTGCGACAGATCCGGTCGACCACCACCTGGCCGCCACCACCATCCCGATAGGATCGTCAACGCGGTCACGACCGGCACCGGACCGGACGAGGCCGACCAACGAAGAATCGCCCCCACCACCTGGTGGGGGCGATTCTTCGTGTCTGGACATTGAGAGAAGGCGTCTCCCGGGCGCGTCCCTACGGAAGCGCGATCTCTCCGGCGCCCGTAGGACTCACCAATCCCAGGAGATCCAGTGCTTCCACTGACCGCCGATCCAGACCGCCGCGTCCCAGTCGGCTACGGTGAGCATCTTCTGGTTGGACTCGGGGACCACGGTGAACTGCCGGTCAGTGCGGACCAGGTGGAGGATCGCGGTCTCGATCTCGCCGTGGGTGAGGTCAAGCCGATCGGCGAGGGTGGCGAGGCTCATCCACCCGGTGCCCTCCGGGTGCTGGGCGCGGTACACGCCGTACGCCCGGCGGATCTCCGCCGCTGCCCGCTCGGTGGGCATGATCCGCATCAGTTCTCCCCCGCTCAGGCCGCAGCGATCCGCGAGGCACGGACATCACGGATCCGCCGCTTGGCGGTGGCCTCGGACACCTCGAACTCCTCCTGTACGTGACGAACGACCTCGGCGTACTGGTGACCCCGATCGAGCATCTGTGCGATGACGCTTTCGATCGTCGCCGGTTCGTCCTGGCCCTGGTCCTCGTCTTCGTCGTCGTCCTGGTCGTCGTCAACGTCGGGCCGGTCCCGGTCGGTTAGGCGTACGCGGTGACCGCCGACGTCGACGATCCGCCCCCACCAGCCGGTGGTGTCACGGTCGGTGTCATCGGTGTCAGACACCGAGTTGACCTGCGTGTTGACACCAGTGTCGGTGTCAGCCTCCCGGGTGGGGGAGGGGTCATCGTGGCGCTGCAGCCAGGTGTGGTGCAGGGTCGTGCCGGTGACGTACAGCGCAACGACGAGGGCCAGGGCGATGGGTCCGCCCCAGCCGCGGGCGGGTTCATCGGCGGCGGCGAGGTACGTGATCATGGGCAGCATCAGGCGGCTCCGAACAGGAGAGCGGGCAGCGGGGCAACGATGTTGGTGACGATGTCGACGAGCGAGCGGGTGAGGTCACCGATGACGCCGCCGGGAAGGTCGGACATCATGCCGAGCAGGACGGCGACGAGCCACATCTTCCCGTTGAGTCGGTACAGCGGGCTCTGGGGCCAGCTGAGGGTGGCGAACCTGCCGAGCCGCTTCGAACTCTTGACCGGCAGCATGCAGCCGATGGTGTAGATCCAGAGGAGTCCGATGCCCACGCCGAGGACGGCGTTGACGCTGGCACCCGCGATGTACGCGCCTCCGGTGGAGTCGAGAAGGCCCTGGATGACTCCGCCGAGGGCGGCGACGGTCTTCTGGTCGGCCGGGCTGCCGTCGAATCCTTCCTTGATCGCTGGGACGGCCATGATGAAGGCGATGCGGTCCCTGATGCTGTTGGGGCCGATGCTCATGTAGTCGACGATGATGGCGAGCAGTAGCAGGATCGCAACTGCGGTCGGGGACATGGTGTGTTCCACGTCAGGCCCCCGTCCAGTCGAGCACCTTCGCGCCGCTCTGCGCCTCGCGGATTTCCAGGCGGGGGACGTCCATCGGCTCGTTCTCGGCTAGGGCAGCCCGGGTGAGAGCCTGGAGGAGTCGATCGAGAATCCCGTCCACGCCAGGTCCCTCCAGGTCCAGCTGCTGCGTAAAGGTCCGATCGTGTAGTACCTCGTACTGCCCGTCGAAGACGTGCACGCGGTAGATCCGGGAGGTCACTGGCTCTCCATCTCGTGATGGGTGAGAACGGGGAACAGAGCGAGGCCGGCGGCGACCATGGCTGCGGTGGCGAGGATCGCGGTGGCGTGGTCGCCGGCCAGCACGGCGGTGATGGCCGCTGCCAAGGCGCCGAGAACGACGCCGGTGAGGTTCCAGGCGATCCAGGTCCACGGCACGGGGCGTACCTGCCAGACCACGGGGACCGCGCCGGCCTGGCGGAGTTCGGCCGCTCGCCGGTCGGCGGTAGCCCGGTCGCGGGCCGGCAGGGTCACGGTGTGGCCGGCGAGCCGGCGCAGCGGCGAGTCGGGCGGCAGAGTGCCGGCGACTCGGAACAGGGCGGTCATGATGGTCCTACCTCCTTGTGAGGGCGGGGCCCGGCTGGTGCTGCCAGGCGTGGGCCGGGCCCCGCGTAGTGCTATCGGTCAGTCGTCGGTGGTAGCAGTGCCGGTGTTGGCCCGTTTCCAGTTGTTGGCGTAGGACTTGCTGACGCCGGCTATGGCCGCAAGCTCGCTGCCGGTCGGCGGCCGGCCACGGTCGGCCAGGAACGAGGCGTAGGCAGCGGCCGTGCGGTCGGCCTCGGTGCCGGACGTGGCCGGCGGTCGGTCGGTCTTGGCGACCACGGTCCGCCGCCGCCGCGTGGTCGACTTCGTGGCCGGCACGGTGGCCGTGGTCGTGGTCGGCTCCGGGGTCGTGGTCGTGGTCGTGGTCGGCTCCGGCGCGGCCGTGGTCGGCACAACGCGGTGCTGTGCCAGCCACTCGGCCGGTACCTCGTCCGGGATCCGGGCCGCGACCGTGGCCGGCATTCGAATGCCGCCGATGGTCGTGGTCGGCTCGGCATACGCCGCTCGGTGGTCGGCGCGGAGGTTCGTGGTCACCTGACGCATGGCGATCGTCAGCTCGTCCATCAGCTGCCGCTCGCGCTCGGTCGGCTGGCGGTCGTCGCGGAACAGCTCGTCGCCGATGGAGAGCACGCGGCGCAGTTGCTCGCGGGCAGCGGCCACCGTGTCGGCGTCAGCCGACTTCGTCAGCCGTTGCACCCGGCGCAGCGCATCAGCCAGAGGGTCACCCTTCTGCGGCTGCCAGCGCCAGCGCCACCGCGACGCCTTGGTGGCCTCGGCCGGCGGAGTGCGTTCGTCCGTGCTGTGCAGCCGGGCAGCCTCCCGCTCGGCGTAGAGGTGCATCCCGGCCTCGACCAGGGCGTCGATCCGGCGCTGCCGGAAAACCTCGCCGAGGTCGTCGACGGTGCCGGGCTTGAGCAGGCCCAGGCGGACGCCGACGCGCTGCGGGGTCCAGATCCAGCGGGATGGCTGCCGCTCGGCCCGCTGCTTGTCGGCGTGCAGGCTCATGTACCAGATGCCGGCTGCCAGGGGCGGGGTGGCGAGACGGAGAGCGGCCTCGGTGAGGTTGTGGGCCGCGGTCGAGGCGATGACGCCGGACGCGATGGCGACGATCCACACCATCCGCATGTGCCGGCTGATGTCCGGTGCCGGGCCGTTACCGGCGGTGGCGAGCTTGTGCGCGGCCAAGCTGCCCTGGTGGAGCATCACCAGCTCGAACGTGGCGCAGAAGACCAGGGCAACGCCGACCGGCAGCCGAAGCGAACCACGCGCGACCTCGTACATGCCCTCCATCGCGAACAGGGTGGCCAGGGTGACGGCGGCGGTGCCGAGGCGCTCGTGGACCTCTCCGGTGCGCAGGAAGCGCCAGACCAGCAGCAGGGCGAGGGTGGCTCCGACAGCTCCGGCACCGAAGAGCAGTGGCTGACCGTGGCTGGTCAGCCAGGCAGCGACGTCGGCACCGACGTCCAAGACCGGCTG
Organism: Micromonospora yangpuensis; assembly: GCF_900091615.1. NCBI lineage: Bacteria > Bacillati > Actinomycetota > Actinomycetes > Micromonosporales > Micromonosporaceae > Micromonospora > Micromonospora yangpuensis. The sequence goes on from NZ_FMIA01000002.1 coordinate 6,042,534, forward strand.
GGGGATCTGCATACCCGCAACCCTAGCAAGGGTTGCAAGAGTTGCCAACCTTGCTAGGGTTGCGGGCATGTCGCCACCCCTCGCCACCGTGCTCGCCCTACCCCCTTCCCGTCTGCGATCATCGAGAGACTCGCCAGGGTTGCGAGGATTGGCAGAGGGGCGGGGCGTGGCATCCGAGTGGCTCACCGTGCAGCAGGTGGCAGAGGCGGTCCAGGCTGCCGGCTACCCGGACAGCGTCCATACGATCCGACGGCGGATCGACGCCGGCCGGTTCGGCGAGCAGGGCAAGGACTGGTACCGCTCCGAGAGCGGCTATCGGTTCGTGCGCCCAGACGCCGTCAAGGCGTTCATCCGTCGACGTCGCGACGCGTAGACCTCAGACGGCAGGTGCGCCCCAACCAGCGTGGTTGGGGCGCACCTGCCGTCTGAGGTGGTTACAGCGCGAGGATGTGACTACGGCTGATGAGGATTCACCGGGCCGCCACCGCGTCGTACAGCCGTTCCACCCGGACGGCGACGCGCAGACACCACGGCCGGGCACACGCCGCCGCGCCAGAGCACTCCGGCAGGTGTCCGCGTACCCACATCATCCCCACCGGCGCGTCGCAGGCGGACGCCACCGCGACCGCGACCGTCCGGACCTCCAGCGGCACCGCGCCCGGCAGGCCCAGGTGCGAGGCCCAGTCGCCGGCGGCCAGGGACAGCCGGGTGCCGGCCGGCACCACCAGGCCGGTCACCGCGCACTGTCCACGCCGGCCGCTTCCGCCACCGCCAGTAGATGCGGACTCGGCCGCGGCGAACCGGTCAGCACCTCGGCCAGGACCGCCCGCCCGGCCGGGCGTACCCGCACCTCGGCGGGTGCGAGCCGGTCAGCGTCCAGCAGTGCCCGGCCGGCCGCCGCCGGATCGCCGGCGGCCAGCTGCGCCGGTGCCACGTCGACCAGGTGCGCGGCCCGATGCTCCACCGGCAGGCTTCGCCACCGGTCCCGCACGGCCAGCGCGGCGTGGAGCTCTACGGCACCGCTCAGGTCACCGAGCGCGGCCGCCGCAGTGACCTGAGCCGCATCGACTGCCGCCCGGGCCGGACTGTCCGGCTCGGTCAGGACCATGGCGCCGGCGAGCAGCTCCCGGACCGTCGGCTGGTCGTCGTGTTCGGCGGCGGCGAGCGCGGCCTGGACGAGCAGGGTCGCGCAGGCCGACCGCTGGTCGGACGTGCCCGACTCATCGTCGAGCGGGGCGACCTGGTGGGCGGCGGTCACCGTCGTCTCGAACGCGGCCCGCTGCCGGCCGGCGGCACGCAGCGCCTGACCCAACGGCAGGGCGGCGACCGCTTCCAGCAGCGGATCGTCGGTGCCGGTGGCCACGGCCAGGCCCCGATCGGCGGCCAGCCACGCCAGATCCTGGACGCCGAGCTTCACGAGCACCAGAGCAGTGAGCCGGTACGTCTGCACCTGCAGCGGCGGCCGGTCGGTGGTGGCCAGGTCGTGGCCGTCATCGAGCAGGCCGGGCAGTAGCCGGATCAACGCCGGGTACTGGGCGTGCCCGTACATCGCGTCGGCGTGCACGATGCGCGCCCGGTACCGGTACGGGTCGACCGGCACGTGGTCGGCGGGCAGCTGCAGCAGCCCGGGGTGGCGGGTGAGCGCGGCCCGGACCTCGTCGACGCCGACGCCGGCCGGCTGGGCCGGGGCGGCTGGGCCGGGCTCGTCGACCAGAACTTCCGCCGCCACGCCCAAGGCGTCGGCGACCTCCTGGAGTACCGACCACTTGTCGAGGCGGCGTACCCCGCGTTCGACTTTGTCGACCCAGCTCTTGGACTTGCCGATCCGGTCGGCGAACACCTGCTGTGACATCTTCCGGCGTGCCCGCCAGTACGCCACCCGCCGGCCGACCGGCAGATCGTCGCTCACGACGCCGCCGCGGCGAGCTGGGACCGCCACCACTGCGCCTCGCCGCACGTGGCGACCGTGTCGGCGGTGCACCGCCAGCACGGGTGGCCGGCCTCGTGCTCGGCCAGGACCCGGCGGCCGACCACGGCGACCGAGAACGGGTCGGTCGGTTCGTCGACGCTCACCGCCGTGGCCTCCGTCCGACGCGGACGGCCTGGGTGGTGTCGTCGAGCGGGGTCCGCTCGGCTTCGGCCTGGGCGAGGATCCGCCGGCGGGCGGCCTCGTGCTCGGCGGCCTGGTCGACGGCGGCCGGCGGTATCTCCGGCTCGGCCTGCTTCTGGGTGCGTTCGGTCATCGCCATCCCCCTGATCAGGTGCCGGGGACGGCTCTACCTACATGGGCACGGCCCCGGGAAGAAGGAGGGCGGCGGGAGCTCTTGGAAGGATCGTCACCGCCGCCCGGGGTGCGGTGCCTTGCTGCCTCTTTCAGCAGCAAGTCACCGCACAATCACAGGATGGCGCGGCAGTGGTGGAGGGGGCAGGGCCGTAACGTCCCACCAGGACGTGAGGTGCCCTCAGCTGGGGCAGAACGTACTAGCGGCTGCAGCCCACCAGCTCGGCCAGCTCGGCCAGCTCGCTCGTCATCGCGCGTCGGCGACCGGCAGCGATGGACTGCACGATGTCTCGCGCGTACTTCTGTTGACGCAGCCACGCCGGAGCTCGCGCCGCCAAGTCCTGCAGCACCTCGGTGGCCTCTGCGTACCGGCTGGTCTCCATGTATGACCACGCCACGTCGAGCCGATGCCGCTGTCGGCTGGACGGCGTGACCCCGGCCGACCGGTGCACCTCCCGCGCCAGCGCGAGCGCCTGGTCTGGCTGACCGGCGATCACCGAGGCCTCCACGCGCATCTGCTGGACACCCTCCACCGAGAAGTCGCAGCCCAGCACGTCAGCGGAGGGCACCGGTTGGCCGCCCAGACGGTGCGCGCCGGCCATGGCCAGGTCCAGCATGTTCGTGGCGTCGTCGAGCCGGGCGTCCCGCGCGGCCGCCGATGCGGCTTTCATGAGCAGGTATCCCCACGACGCCAACTCTGCTGGCGTGGCCGTCGATAGCCGCGGCTCGACCTGGTCGGCGGTCTGCACCGCCAACTGCTCGGACTCGGCCAACCGGCCCTGCCTGAGCAACAGCCAGCACATCGGGGCCACCACGGCTGCGCCGGTGACGTGGTCGCCACCGTGCCGGGCGTGGTCTAGCGCCCGGGTGAGGGCCAGGTGGGCGAGGTCGAGCTGCCGCAACTGGATCAGGAGCCGGCCGGCGAGCGTGTGGGCCTGCGACGCGAGTACGTGTGCCTCGATCCGGGCATCGCCGTCGGTGGCGTCGACGAGCGCGCCAGCATCGGTCAGGACGGAGGGCACGATGCGGATGGCTTCGGCGTAGTCGTTGGCGTGGTAGACGGTGTTCGCGGCCAGGACGGCCCGGCGCACGCCGTCCTGGGTGGGTGGAGTGGCGCTGGGCCGGGTGACCAGGCGGGTGCCGTCGAGTCCGGCGGCGGGCGTCAAGACTTGACGGACGCCGACGAGGCTGAGCGGCTGCGCGTCGGGCTCCCTGTCGGCGGCGGCCGCCGCGGTGTCCCCGAACAGCGCGCTGGTCGGCACGCCCAGGGCACGGGCGAGTTTGTTGAGCGTGGGGATCCGGGCGCCCTTGCGGCGGCCCTGTTCCAGCTTCTGGATCACCTCGATGCTGACTCCAGAGCGCTCGGCGAGGTGCTCCTGTGTCAGTTGCGCTTCACGGCGGATTTTGGCGAGGTTCTCGCCAATGGTCGATTCCATGGCATCTCCCAGGTAGAGGGCTGGGCGGCGTCCCGCCGGCCTCTACTCCGGCGAGCCGCCACTGTCGACGATACGCGCGGCAGCTGCGTATCTGAGAGGCACAACGGATAAGCCTGGCTGGCAGCAACTCACGCCTGGCGATCTCTCACGAGGCGTAGTGCCGGCCTGGGGCTGGCTTCGAGTGCCTCGGCCGTGCCTCGCAGCCAGCCGCGGTTGAATGCCCTACGGCGGACCGCGACAACGCCGACGACCGCACCGACGACGGTGAGAGCCAGGGCTGCCCCCGCGCCGGCCCAGACAATCGGTGGGGTTGGCTGCTGGTCGACGCCGGCCGGGGCTGCTGCGGCCGGGGCAGTCGGGGCAGGAATTGGTGCTTGCACCGCAGGAGGACTTGTCGGGGTTGGCTCCGCTGGCGGCGGAGCCATCGCAGCCGGCTCAGGGCCGCTGTCAGCGGACGGTTGTTGCGCCGGCGGAGGACTCGGGACTTTCGGTCTGGGTTCTCGGGGCTGGGGCTTGTCGGCCGGTGTCGACGTGATGGGCGGGGCCACGGTCGCTGATGGTGCGGTCCGATCAGCAGGCGATGGGGTCGGGGATGGGGCAGCGCTCGTCGGTGCTGGGACGTCGGGGGTTGGCTCTGCAGGTACTGCGGGTTCCTCTGCTGGTGGAGCTGGCGAGGCCGACGTGCCCGGTTGGACGCCGAGCAGCCGGTCCAGCAGATCTCCCACCAGGCCGCCGTCTGGGTTGGGAGCGGCGAGCGCCAGAGCCGCAGCGAGGGTGAGTGCTGCACGGCGCATGTGGGTTGACCTCCTTGGATGTGACTGAGCCACGGACCGTACCCACAGTGCGCCATCGATCACCACTCGGCGGGTTTTCTGGGATTCCCATCATCTGCAATTTTTGTTTGCAGTGCGCAAGGTGCGATGCACAGACGGACGTACCGCCTGGTCAGCGACATATCGGGGATGATCAAATTCCGTCCATGACGTTGACTCTGTCGTATGCCCGACGCGCCCGAGAGGCAGCGGCAGACCGGCCGTAGTGCCGCAGCATCTGGCTACTGCGCCACCCCGCGATGACCATCAGGTCCCCCTCGGCCCCACCAGCGTCCAGGTAGCGGTGAGCGAACGTGTGGCGCAGCATGTGCGGGTAGATCCGGATCCCGAGACGTCGGCCCCGTCGGACCAACATCTGGTACACCCCCGTCGGCGTCATCGCTGTCCGCCGCCGTACACCTAGCCACAGGTGAGGTAGATGAGCGGCCGGATGTTTCGATCGGACGCGGAGGTAGCGGTCGAGCGCCAGGGCGGCGGCCTGGTCGAACGGCACGGTGCGCTGCAGGTTGCCCTTGCCCGTCACCACTGCCTGCCGGCCGTGCGGGTCGATGTCCTCGACCTGTAGCAGCGCCAGCTCGGCGAGCCGTGTGCCGCTCGCGGCGAAAAGCCGCAAGATCGCCACGTCTCGGCGGCTTTCGAAGTCGCGGCCGCGCTCGGCATCGCGTACGAGGGCCTGGAGCTGCTCGGAGGTGAGCACGTCCGGCGGGTTCTCGTCCGGGCGCGGCGCGGCGGGCACGGACACCTTCGCCATGGGGTTCGGCGCGTCCTCCTCGTCGGCGTACCAGGCGAAGAACTGCTGGAGACTTCGGCCGACGTTGTTGGCGTACCCCTTGCCGTACCCCTTGCAGCTCGCCGGCGCGCTCTCTGGGTCGCGCAGAGCGTGCGGGCAGGGCTGCCCAGCCTCGCGCAGCCAGGCGAAGAACCCTCGGATGTGGTCCCGGCCGACCTCGTCCCAGTCGCCCAGCTCGGGGTGGCGGTGTCGGAGCCAGCCGCCGAAGAACCGGGCGACGTCGAGGTTGAGTTCCACGGTGCGCGGCGAGCGGCCGCCGGCCTGCATGCTGAGCTTCCAGGAGGTGATCCAGGTCTGGTAACCGCCCGGGTCGGGCCGGCGCACCTTGGGGTGACGGTCAGTCATGCTGACCACCGTGCCGAGCGGCGCCGTGTGTCCGGTACCGTCACAGTGGGTATAAGCGATTGGTCCCTGAGCATCGTTCGGTGTGCCTCTCCGTGAGGCTTACCGGCGTTTGCGCAGGTCAAACGCTATTTGAGCCCCCGGCCGGGATCGAACCGGCGACATCTCGCTTACAAGGCGAGTGCTCTGGCCAGCTGAGCTACAGGGGCGCGATCGGAGCAGGATCGCCCCCGAGCCGATCGTTCGCCCGTCAGCATAGCGACTGACGTCGCGATATCCCGCCTTGCTGACCCGTCCCACCACCGGAAACGTCGATTTCCCGATCCGGTGTAACGGATCGTGAACCATCGACGCTGCAATTGCACCGTGCGATTGATGCCACGCCGTGCCCGAGTGCCCGAAATGCCCCTGGCAAAAGTCCCATCGACGAACTCTCTCCTTGGCAGGTGGGCGAAAGCCGTTTACCGTGCAGTGACACGGACGACACCTCGGTGCCGTCCGTGGACCGGTGCGGGCACCGTGCCGGTCGCTCCTTCACTCGGATCGTCCGGCACGTTCCTGCCGGTGAGAGGAAGCACCCCTTCATGGCTACGGTCACGTACGCAAAGGCCTCCCGGATCTACCCGGGCACCGAACGGCCCGCGGTGAACCAGCTCGACCTCCAGATCGGCGACGGCGAGTTCCTCGTCCTGGTCGGCCCCTCCGGTTGTGGTAAGTCCACCAGCCTGCGCATGCTCGCCGGCTTGGAGGACGTCGACGACGGCGCCATCTACATCGACGACCGCGACGTCACCCACCTGCCCCCGAAGGCCCGCGACATCGCGATGGTCTTCCAGAACTACGCTCTGTACCCGCACATGTCGGTGTACGAGAACATGGCGTTCGCGCTCAAGCTGCGCAAGACCCCGAAGTCGGAGATCGACCGGCGGGTGAAGGAGGCGGCGGCGCTGCTCCAGCTGGAGGAATACCTCAGCCGTAAGCCGAAGGCGCTCTCCGGTGGTCAGCGCCAGCGGGTCGCGATGGGTCGGGCCATCGTCCGCGAGCCGCAGGTCTTCCTCATGGACGAGCCGCTGTCGAACCTCGACGCCAAGCTGCGCGTGCAGACCCGTACCCAGATCGCCTCGCTGCAGGCCAAGCTCGGCGTCACCACGGTCTACGTGACGCACGACCAGGTCGAGGCGATGACCATGGGTCACCGGGTGGCGGTCATGCTCGACGGTGTCCTCCAGCAGGTGGACACCCCCCGGGCGCTCTACGACACCCCGGCCAACGTCTTCGTCGCCGGCTTCATGGGCTCCCCCGCCATGAACATCAAGACCGTGCAGCTCAGCGACCGGGGTGCGGCCTTCGCCGAGATGCTGATCCCGCTCACCCGGGAGCAGGTCGAGGCGGCCCGCGCCGAGGGTGGCAACGACAAGGTCACCGTGGGCTTCCGTCCGGAGGACTGCGAGCTGGTCAGCCCGACCGAGGGCGGTATGCCGGTCGTGGTCGAGCTGGTCGAGGACCTCGGCTCCGACGCCAACATCTACGGCCACGCCGCCCTGGAGGGCGCCAACGAGCGCTTCGTGGTCCGCACCGACCGGCGGAACATGCCGAACATGGGTGACACCGTGTTCGTCAAGCCGCACGCCGGCCGCAGCCACGTCTTCAACGCCGCCTCCGGCCTGCGGATCTAGTAGCAGCACCGACGAGGGGGCGGTCCACGGTACGTGGTGGACCGCCCCCTTCGTCGCACCCGGATGACGTCGGCGGGCCGCCCCCAGACCTGGGGACGGCCCGCAACGGCACTGCTCTGAAGTCACACCCGCAGACGCGGGCTCAGGCCTCCACGGCCCGGCGGCGGGCGACCTCGGCGAGGGTCACGGCGGCGGCGACGCTGGCGTTGAGCGACTCGACATCGGAGACCATCGGGATGCTCACGGTCAGATCGCAGGTCTCCCCGACCAGGCGGGACAGGCCGCGCCCCTCCGAGCCGACCACCACCACCAGCGGGCCGACCGCGGCCTCCAGGTCGTACAGGTCGGTGTCGCCGTCGGCGTCCAGACCGACCACCATGAAACCGGCCTCCTGGCAGGCCTTCAGCGCGCGGGTCAGGTTGACGACCTGGGCCACCGGCACCCGCGCCGCCGCGCCGGCACTGGTCCGCCAGGCGGTCGCGGTGATCCCCGCCGCCCGCCGCTCCGGTACGAACACGCCCTGCGCGCCGAAGGCGGCGGCCGACCTGATCACCGCGCCGAGGTTACGGGGGTCGGTCACCCCGTCCAGCGCGATCAGCAGCGGGGCGGTCTGCTCCAGCGAGGTCGCCACCAGGTCCTCGAACGACTCGTACGCGAACGGCGGCACCTGCAACCCGATGCCCTGGTGCAGCACACCACCGGTCATCCGGTCCAGCTCGGCCCGGCTGACCTCCAGGATGGCGATCCCCCGGTTGGCGGCGGTCCGGACGATCTCGTTGATCCGGTCGTCGGCCTCCAGGCCCTGGGCGGTATAGAGCGCGGTCGCCGGCACCTGGGCACGCAGCGCCTCCAGCACCGGATTCCGGCCGACCATCAGCTCCGGACCGTCCTTGCTCGGGTTGGACCGGCGTCCGGGCGCGACCCGGGGACCGGACCGACCGGGGGCACCGCCCCGGGACGCGGCACCACCCCGGGACACGGCACCCCGGCCGCCGGGAACGCCCCGGCCACCGCCCCGACCCCAGGTGGTGTCCTTCGAGCCGGGCTGGCCGATCTTCGGGGCCCGGCCCTCCTCGGCGGCGGCCCGCCGCTCCTTCTCCTGCTTCCAGGCGGTGCGCTCGGGCAGCTTCTCGGTGCCCGAGTACCCCTTGTGCCACGGCCGTTCGTCGGCCGGCAGGGTCCTGCCGCGCCCGGCCAGGGAATCCCGGTTCTTGCCCCCGGAGCCCTTGACGGCACCCTTCTTCGACGTCAGTCGCCGGCCACGGCGCTGCGAATTGCCGGCCATCAGTCCTGCTCTCCAATAGTCCAACGCGGCCCCTGCGGGGTGTCCTCGACCACCACACCGGCCTGCTTGAGCTGGTCACGTACCGCGTCGGCGGCGGTCCAGTCCTTGCGGCTGCGGGCCTGGGCGCGCTGCTCAAGGGCCAACGCGACCAGGGAGTCCACCACGTCGCGCAGGTCGTCCGTCCGGCCGCCACCGGTCCAGGCCGGGTCGAGGGGGTCGACCCCGAGGATATCCAGCATCGCGCGGACGTCGGCCAGCGCGGTGCGTACGGTCACATCGTCGCCGGCGGCCAACGCGTTGTTGCCGTCCCGCAGCACCTCCTGGAGCACGGCGAGCGCGGCGGAGGTGTTCAGGTCGTCGTCGAGCGCGGCGACGAAGCCGGCGGGCAGTTCCCCGAGCTGCCCGGCGCCGACGCGTTCCGCCGCCCGCTGCACGAACCCCTCGATCCGGCGGTAACCGCCGGCCCAGTCCCGCAGGTTGTCCTCGGTGTAGTCGATCCGGGACCGGTAGTGCGCGGCGGCGAAGTAGTACCGCAGCTCGACCGGGCGGACCCCCAGCGAGGCGACGTACGCCAGGTCGAGGGCGTTGCCGGTGGACTTGCCCATCTTGGCCCCACCGAGGCTGAGCAGCCCGTGGTGCACCCAGTACCGGGCGAAGGGCAGCCCGGCCGCCTGGGACTGGGCGATCTCGTTCTCGTGGTGCGGGAAGGTGAGGTCCAGCCCGCCACCGTGGATGTCGAACTCGTCGCCGAGGTAACGCCAGCACATCGCCGAGCACTCGATGTGCCAGCCGGGCCGGCCCCGACCCCACGGCGACGGCCAGTAGGCGTCGGTCGGCTCGTCGGCCTTGACCCCCTTCCAGAGGGCGAAGTCCCGCGGGTCGCGCTTGCCCCGGTCAGGGGCGTCCCCGGCGGACTGCATGTCGGCCGGGGACTGGCCGGAGAGCGCACCGTACGCCGGCCAGGAGGCCACGTCGAAGTAGACGTCACCGGAGCCGTCGGTGGCCGGATAGGCGTGCCCGGCGGCGATCAGCGTGGCGATCAGCTCGTGCATCTCCGGGATGTGCCCGGTCGCCCTCGGCTCATACGTCGGCGGCAACAGGTTCAGTGACCGGTACGCCTCGGCCAGGACCAGCTCGTTGGCGTACGCGATCGACCAGAAGGTGCGACCCTGCTCCTGGGCCTTGGCCAGGATCTTGTCGTCGATGTCGGTGACGTTGCGGATGAAGGTGACCTCGAAACCCTTGGCCGTCAACCAGCGTCGCAGCACGTCGTAGTTGACCCCGGAACGAAGGTGGCCGATGTGTGGCGGGGCCTGGAGGGTGAGGCCACACAGGTAGACCCCCACCTTGCCGGCTTCCCGGGGGACGAAGTCCCGGACCGTTCGGGTGGCGGTGTCATACAGGCGTAGCGTCACCGTACAAGGGTAGCCGTCCGTGCATTTCCCGGTTGGCCCGAGCCGGCCTGCGCTGCCCGACCGGCCAACCCGGCCGTACGCTGCGTGCTGTGGACACGACGGCCTCCCCCGGCGGACCCGGGCATCCGGCGGACCCGGCCGACCCCCGGCCCGGAGCCGACGCGACCCGGCCCGGAGCCGACGCGACCCGGCCCGGGACCGACGCGACCCGGCCCGGGACCGACGCGACCCGGCCCGGGACCGACGCGACCCGGCCCGGGACCGACGCGACCCGGGTTGGAGCGGACGCGACCCGGAGCCGAGCGGACGCGGCTCGGGCCGGCACCGACGCGGCTCGGAGCGGCACCGACGCGGCCCGGGGCGGGGAGACGGCGCAGACCCTGGACCGGGGGCTTCGCCTGCTGCACCTGGTGGCCGACGCGCCGGCCGGGCTGACCGTCACCGAGGCGGCGAACCGGTTGGGCATCGGCCGGGCCGCCGTGTACCGGCTGGTCGGCGCGCTGACCGGGCACGGCATGCTGCGCCGCGGCGACGACGGCCGGCTACGCCTCGGGGTGGGGGTCCTGCACCTGGCCCGCCGGGCTCAGCCCCTGCTCGCCGAGGGGGCACTACCCGCCCTGCGCCGCCTCGCCGAACAGGCCGGAGCGACCGCCCACCTCACCGTGGTGGAGGCCGGCGAGGGGGTGGCGCTCGCCGTGGTGGAGCCCAGTTGGACGTCCTTCCACGTGGCGTACCGGACCGGGGCGCGGCACCCACTGGACCGGGGCGCGGCCGGACGGGCCATCCTCGCCGGGCGCACCGGTGACCCCGCCCCGGTGAGCAGTGCCGGCGAGTTGCAGTCGGGGGCGTACGGGGTGGCCGCACCGGTGCTCGGCGTAACCGGGCTGGAGGCGAGCGTCGGGGTGGTGTCGCTGGCCCCGCTGGCGACCGAGGTGATCGGCGCCCAGGTGACCGCCGCCGCCCAGGCCATCGCCACCGCCCTCGCCTGACCAGCCCACTCCCATCCTCACCTGACCACCCGCACCGTCACCTGACCACCCGCACCCGCACCCTCGCCGGACCACCCGCCACCCTCGCCCGACCAGCCGCACCCGCACCCTCGCCGGACCACCCGCCACCCTCGCCCGACCAGCCGCACCCGCACCCTCGCCGGACCACCCGCCACCCTCGCCCGACCAGCCGCACCCGCACCCTCGCCGGACCACCCGCCACCCTCGCCCGACCAGCCGCACCCGCACCCTCGCCGGACCACCCGCCACCCTCGCCCGACCAGCCGCACCCGCACCCTCGCCGGACCACCCGCCACCCTCGCCCGACCAGCCGCACCCGCACCCTCGCCGGACCACCCGCCACCCTCGCCCGACCAGCCGCACCCGCACCCTCGCCGGACCACCCGCCACCCTCGCCCGACCAGCCGCACCCGCACCCTCGCCGGACCACCCGCCACCCTCGCCCGACCAGCCGCACCCGCACCCTCGCCGGACCAGCCGCAGCCCTGCCTGACCAGCCGCACCCTCGCCGGACCAGCCGCAGCCCTGCCTGACCAGCCGCGACTTCGCTTGACAACCAGCCGCTCGCTTGGTCAGCCCACCCTCGCCCCAACCCTGACCGACCGCACGAGACCCGGCCGACCGGCCGGCCGGCGAGGTGCATGATCGACTCGGTTGGGCAGAAATGGCTGGGTCGGAGGCGCCTTGATGCCGCCATATCGGCCCAACCGAGTCGATCAAGAGCACGATCACCGGCCTTATACCACGATTCGGGACACCGAGGCGTGTTGTCCACAGGGGGCTGCCGGTCGGAGGTCGCCGGCTGTCCACAGGGCTGGTGCGGGACGACCGGTGGGCCCGAGGCTGGGTTCATGCCACCCGTACCGCATCGCCCCGCCGCTCTCGCCTGGCAGGTCTTCCGTGGCTCGGACGCGCTCCGGGGCAAGCTGCTCACCCGGTCACAGTTGCGCGGCGCTTCCTGGATTCACCTGTGTCAGGACGTCTACGCCGACACCCGCCTCGAACGGGATCACGCTCTCGCCTGCCGGGCGGTCCTGCTGACGTTGCCTGCCGGGACGACGATCGCCGGTCCGTCAGCGGCGTACCTGCACGGGGTGAAGCACGCGGCCCGATTCGACGACGACGTGCACGTTCTCGTACCCCGCGAAACGCGGGTACGTTCCCGCCGCGGCCTGCGGGTCCACTCCACCGCGCTCGGCCCGTCCATCACGCCCGGTCCCTCCATCACGCCGGGCTCGTCCACCGCGCTCGGCCCGTCCACCGCGCTCGGCCTGCCGGAGCCCGCTCCGCTCAGCTCGGCGGCTCCCGTCCCCCGGCGGGCACCGGTCACCCCCGGCGCCTCGGCGTGCGGGCTCACCTGGCCCTGGTCCAGTCCCACGCTCGCCTCCTGGGAGACGGCAGCCTGGCTTGAGCCGGTACGGGCGGTCGGCATCATCGACACCCTGCTCGGCAACGGGCTGACCACCCGCGTCCAGCTCACCGGGATCGGGAGGCGCCTCGCGGGCCGGCCCGGGGGCCGGCGGGCCCAGCTTGCGTTCGAGCTGGTCGATCCGGCTGCCCAGTCGCCGCCGGAGTCACACCTGCGGGTCCGACTGGTACTGGCCGGCCTACCTCGGCCGGTGGCGCAACATCCGGTACGCCTGCCCTCCGGCGCGGTATTGCACCCCGATCTCGTCTGGCCGGAGTTCCAGGTGGCGGTGGAGTACGACGGCCAGTGGCACGCCGATGCCGAGCAACTGCACCACGACCGTCGACGCCTCAACCAGCTGCTGACCGCCGGGTGGATCGTCCTGCACGTGACCAGCCGTCGACTACGGTACGACTTTCCCGCCGTCGTTCGGGAGATCCGCGCCGCCCTCGCCCTGCGCGGCTCGCAATGTTGATCGACTCGGTTGGGTCGATGTGGCGGCATCAAGGCCGCTCCGACCCAGCCATTTCCGCCCAACCGAGTTGATCAAGAGGCTGATCGTCGGCAGGCGGGGTTGCGCGCCTCGTACTCCACCTCGCCGTGTTCCGTACCCGGGATCGGGTCGTCGAAGTGCAGGTGGAAGGTACGCACGTAGCGCAGACCGGCGCGCTCCAGCACCGCCCGGGACCGGGTGTTGACCGCCATCGTCTGCGCCCACACCCGTCGTACGCCCACCGTGTCGAAGGCGTACCGGAGCAACGCCCGGGACCCCTCGGTGGCCAGCCCACGCCCCCAGGCCACGCGGCGGAGCCGGTAACCCAACTCCGCCGCCACGCCGTCCTCGCCCCGATCCCGCACCGGGCCGCCGGACGGCACCGTGCCGCCCTGCACCGCGCCGGACGGAACCGGGTCAGACGGAACCGGGTCGATCAGCGTCGAGCCATCGAATGTCGAGCCATCGGGCGTCGGGTCGAGGGCGAGCCAGCCCAGGAACTCGCCGGTCACGCGGTCCTCGGCGGCCCAACGCCCGAGCCCGGGGTGGCGCTGGTACTGGTCGAGCAGCCGGGGCAGCTGCTCGTCCCGGACGACCTCGACCGGGGTCGGCCGCCCGCCGGTCAGGTAACGCATCACCTCCGGGTCGGCGTCCAACGCCACCAACTCGTCCACGTCGTCCACGGTGAGGCGACGCAGCCGCAACCGCTCCGTCTCCAACCGCACGACACTCCCCGTCCCGGACTCGGCGATGCTCCCCGTACCAGCCGATCCTGCCACCGCCAGCGTGCCAGTGCCGAGGGGTTTTCGGCGGCGCACCGACGACCCCGACGCGGGGATCGGCCTATATCACATTCGATGCACTTCCGGTCGGTTGTCCACAGGGGACGCACCGGGGGTGGCATCGGTTATCCACAGGGGGTTCCGGTGGACGGGTGGGCACCCGCACCCTGTTCGGTATGCCTCGCATCGCCAACCGGCCGACCCCACTCGCCTGGCAGGTCTTCCGTGGTTCCGAAGCGGTCCAACGCAGCCTGCTGACCGAGCACCAGCTGCGCGGCTCCGCCTGGACGCAGGTGCGCCACGACGTCTACGCCGACGCCCGACTCGACCGCGACCACGCCCTGGCCTGTCAGGCGGTGGTGCTGCGACTGCCGCCCGGGGTGATGATCGCCGGCCCGTCGGCCAGCTTCCTGCACGGCGTCGACCACGCTGCCTCGTACACCGACGAGGTGCACGTCCTCGTACCGCGGTCGGTGCGGGTCGGCACCCAACGCGGCATCCGCGTCCACTCCTCCCCCCTCGACCCCCCGAGCCCTGACCCGTCCCGATCCGGCGTGCCCGGCTCCCGTCCGCAGCACGCCACCCTGCTGCGGTCCGGCCCGACTGAGGCGGCCTGGGAGACGGCCGTCTGGCTGGAGCCGGTCCGCGCGGTGGGCATCGTCGACACCCTGCTCGCCCGCCACCTGACCGACGCCGACGCACTCCGGGCGATCGTCTCGGCCAACGAGGGACGACCCGGCAACCGGCGGGCCAGCTGGGTGTTCGACCTGGCCGATCCCGCCGCCCGGTCGCCGTCCGAGTCGCACCTGCGGATCCGGCTGGTCCTGGCCGGGCTCCCCCGCCCGGTGGCCCGGCATCCGGTGCGGCTGCCCACCGGCCGGCTGCTGCATCCGGACCTGGCCTGGCCGGAGTTCCGGGTCGCCGTCGAGTACGACGGGCAGTGGCCCGCCGACGCCGACCGGTCGCACCCGGATCGGGACCGCCTCCAGCAGTTGGCCGCCGCGGGCTGGCTCGTCCTGCCCGCCCCTGCCCACCGGCTGCACCGCGACTTCCCCGCGCTGGTACGGCAGGTACGGTCCGCCCTGACGGCTCGTGGCTGGCGCACCACCCGTGGCCGGTGAGCCAGCGCAGCCGGTCGCCTACGGTTGCCGGCTGCGGCCGGCGCACGCCGACCGGCCGGACGGGACGGATGCGGGACTCCTGAGGTCAGGCTTCGGGCCGGGCCAGCGCCGGGGTCGACGGCGGGCCGGCGGGGACGGCGGGGGCGTTGTCGATCGCCGGCGCAGTGCGCAGTTCGGCCAGGCGGACCACGGCGACGCCGACCACGATCAGCGTGCCGCCGAGCAGTTGGACCACGGTGGGCAGTTCGTTCAGCACCAGCCAGGCGATCAGCACCGCGAAGAGCACCTCGGTCAGTCCCACGAAGGATGCCAGCCGGGCCCCCAGGATCCGGGTGCCGGCGACCCCGGCCAGGTACGCGACGACGGCGGCGAGCAACGCCAGCCCGGCGATCGGCACCAACCAACTGGTACGCCAGCCGGCGAAGTCGACCTGCCCGAAGGTCGCCTCCAGGGAGAGCAGTCCGGTCGCCCCGAGCAGCCCCAGCGCCGCCGCGCCGGTGGCCATGCCGAAGCTGGCCAGGGTCACCGAGGGCAGGTCGTCGTCGATCCGGCCGGCGAGCACGAAGTATCCGGCCAGGCCGACCGCCGCCCCCAACCCCCAGAGCACCCCGACCGGGTCGAGCCGGGTGCTGCCGGTCAGGTCCAGCACGAACACCAGGCCGAGCAGGGCGAGCACCGCACCGACCACGGTCAGCCGGCGGGGCCGCTGGCCGTGCGCCAGCCACATCCAGCCGACCACCAGCACGACTCCGAGGTACTCCAGCAGCAGGGCCACCCCGACCGGCAGGTACCGCACCGCGTTGAAGAAGCAGGCCTGCGCGGTCGCCACCCCGAGCAGCCCGAAGAGACCGATCGGGACGAGGTTGCGCCGCAGCACCGGCCACCGTCCCCGCAGGGCCACCAGCGCGGGTACGGCGAGCACGACGGCGGCGATGCCGACCCGGGCGATCACCGCCGCCTCGGCGGACCACCCGGCGTCGATCAGGGACCGGGCGAAGGTGCCGGAGGTGGCGAAGGTGAGCCCGGAGAGCAGCAGCAGACCGAGGCCGAGCCCGGTGGCGGGACGGGGACGCATCGAATCTCCTCGACTCGGCAGTGTCATGAGTGAACTAGGATTTCGATGATGACGGTAGACGGCCCTCACGACAGGAGTCAACGTGCTTTTCGCTCATGACACCGAGGCTGCCCTGATCAGCGCCGCCGCCCTGGTCAACACCATCGACGAGGGCGAGGGCCTGCCCGACATCTCCGCGCTGGGTCGCTTCCTCGCCGAGCACCGCTACAGCGGCCGGCACGACCGGACCGAGGCGGAACTCCGGTCGGTACGCGAGCTGCGGCCCCGGCTCCGCCGGATCTGGTCCGCCGACGAGGACGAGATCGTCGGGATCGTCAACGGGCTGCTCCACGAGGCGAAGGCGTTGCCACAGCTCATCCGGCACGACGACGAGCCGTACCATCTGCATGCCGTGCCCCGGGACGCGCCGCTGGCCCGGCGGATGGCGGTGGAGGCCGCGATGGCCCTGGCCGACCTGGTTCGCAGCGGCGAGCTGAGCCGGCTGCGCCGCTGCGCCTACCCGGACTGTGACAACGTGCTGGTCGACCTGTCGAAGAACCGGTCCCGACGGTTCTGCGACGCCGGCTGCGGCAACCGCGCGGCGGTCAACGCCTACCGCGCCCGCAAGGCCGCCGCCGATCGCCCCTGACCAACCCGCCCGACTCAGGGGTGGGTCATCCGGAGCACGTCGAGCGCCTCGTCGAGCTGCTCCTCGGTGAGCTTGCCGTTGTCGACGTGTCCCCGGGCGAGCACCACCTCGCGGATCGACAGCTCCTTGGCCAGCGCCTCCTTGGCGATCGACGCCGCCTCGTCGTACCCGAGGTGACGGTTGAGCGGGGTGACGATGGACGGCGACCCCTCGGCGTACCCCAGACAGACCGCTTCGTCCGCGACCAGGCCGACCACCAGGCGGTCGGCGAAGAGCCGGCTGGACGCGGCCAGCAGCCGGATCGACTCCAACAGGTTGCGCCCCATCACCGGCAGCATCACGTTCAGCTCGAAGTCGCCCTGCGAACCGGCGAACGCGACCGTGGCGTCGTTGCCGACGACCTGGGCGCAGACCTGGCGCATCGCCTCGGCGACCACCGGGTTCACCTTGCCCGGCATGATCGACGAGCCGGGCTGCAGGTCGGGGATGCGCAGCTCACGCAGGCCCGCCCGGGGCCCGGAGCCCATCCACCGGATGTCGTTGGCCACCTTATAGAGGCCGACCGCGACGGTACGCAACTGCCCGGAGGTCTCCACCAACGCGTCCCGGGCGCCCTGCGCCTCGAAGTGGTTACGCGCCTCGGTCACCGGCAGGTCGGTGGAGGCGCGCAGCTTGGCGATCACGGCGGCGGCGAACCCGAGCGGGGTGTTGATGCCGGTGCCGACGGCGGTGCCGCCCAACGGCAGCTCGGCCAGCCGGGGCAGGGCCGACTCCAGCCGCTCGATGCCGTACCTGACCTGCGCGGCGTAGCCGCCGAACTCCTGACCGAGGGTGACCGGGGTGGCGTCCATCAGGTGGGTACGCCCGGCCTTCACCACGGTCTCGAACTCGGCCGCCTTCGCCTCCAGCGCCCCGGCCAGGTGCTCCAGCGCCGGCAGCAGGTCCCGGGCCACCGCCTCGGTGGCGGCCAGGTGGATCGAGGAGGGGAAGACGTCGTTGCTCGACTGGGAGGCGTTGACGTCGTCGTTGGGATGCACGTCCCGGCCCAGCTCCCGGCCGGCCAGGCTGGCGATCACCTCGTTGGTGTTCATGTTGGACGAGGTGCCGGACCCGGTCTGGAAGACGTCGATCGGGAACTGGTCGTCGTACCCACCGGCGGCCACGTGCGCGGCGGCGGTGGCGATCGCGGCGGCCACCTCCGCGTCGATCACCCCCAGCTCGCCGTTGACCTCGGCCGCCGCCCCCTTGATCTGGGCCAGCGCCCGGATCTGGGCCGGCTCGATGCCCCGCCCGGAGATCGGGAAGTTCTGCACCGCGCGCTGCGTCTGCGCCCGCCACAGCGCGTCGGCGGGCACCTCCACCTCACCCATCGAGTCGCGTTCGATCCGGTATGCCGTTGCCTCTGGAGTCGTCACGCATACCATCCTGCCGCGCCCACCGGCGGCACGCAGATGATCGCACCGACCGATCAGGTCACACCGGTCGGCGACGCTTCGGGGCGGTTCCGTTGAGGAGAACGCCGCGACGAGCTAATCTGCTAGATAGCTATAGCTGATGGAAGTGGACCCGGCAGCCTTCCGGACGGTGGGTGGGCCGGGTCTCGCGCTGTCCGGGCTCAAACTTCCCGACCTTGCCTGATCATGGATCAGCCACCACCGGCCTCGCCGGACTCCACCCCGCCGGCCCGCAGTATGCGTCGCACCTGTTCACGGCCGTAGCCGGTGACCCGGGCGATCTCGCCGACCCGCCGCCCATCCCGGTACGCCGACACGATCTCGGCGGCGAGCCGTTCCCGCACCTTCGGCACGTCCGCCCGGGCCGACGCAACCTCAGCGAGCCCATCCTGCACCCGCTGGCGCGCCGCCCGGTATGCCTCCGAGGCTGCCTCAAGCTCAGACATCCGGTTGGCGTGCCGCTTCGATGTTCAGGGCCTCCGGGCTCCTTCAGGCGTTGTCCTCTGCGCTCCGGATTATCTGCCGGATCCGCTCCCGGCTGTACCCGGTCGCGGCCACGATGTCCACCTGGCGTGCCCCGTCCCGGTCGGCGGCCCGGATCGCCTCGGCCAACTCGGCCCGAGCGGCCTCCACCCGGGCGCGAGCCTCCGCGATGAGGCGGGCGGCTCGCTGCTCCGCACCTGGCACCCCAGCCTGCGCCGCACGCAGCTTCCGCACCGCCGATTCCAGGTCAGCCACTTGGCCATCGTCCCCGCCTAAGCCCTAGGCCAACTCAAATGTCCCCCACATAGGCCTAGTTACCATGCTGCCATTTGGCCAACCTTGCTGTGCAATAGTTGGCATTGGCTCAGCCCCGCGAGCATGGAGGAGAGCATCATGGAAACCGGCGAGATACTGGCAGTAGGTCCACGGGAGTTGCCGCAGAACGGCACGGTTCAGGTGTGGGTGGACGCCGGCAGCGGCAGCAGCGGACAGCGCATCGTCGTCCCCGTCACGAGCCTTCAGCCGGACGACAACGACCACGGGGAGAGCAAGACTGCCCTATACATCCTTCGGATGCACCCGTAACAGCACTGAACCTGCCCGCGCACCCCGCAGACTCACACCACGACGCTCCTCGGCGCGCACGTTCCTGGAAATAGTGGCCTCGATCAGCCTGGAGGCCACTACTTCCGCGATCTAGCGAGCCCCACGCAGGTGCGGGGGTGATCAGGGTCAGCGGGTGGCGATGGTGAGGACGGGTTTGGTGACTTCGGCGAAGAAGTCGTTGCCCTTGTCGTCGACCACGATGAAGGCCGGGAAGTCCTCCACCTCGATCTTCCAGACCGCCTCCATGCCCAGCTCGGCGTACTCCAGCACCTCGACGTGCTTGATGCAGTCCTGGGCCAGTCGGGCGGCCGGGCCACCGATCGAGCCGAGGTAGAAGCCGCCGTGCTGCTGGCAGGAGCGGGTCACCTGGCCGGAGCGGTTCCCCTTGGCCAGCATCACCTGGGAGCCGCCGGCGGCCTGGAACTTCTCCACGTACGCGTCCATCCGGCCGGCGGTGGTCGGGCCGAACGAACCGGAGGCGTACCCCTCGGGGGTCTTGGCCGGGCCGGCGTAGTAGACGGCGTGGTCGCGCAGGTACTGCGGCATCGGCTCACCGGCGTCGAGCCGCTCGGCGATCTTGGCGTGGGCGATGTCCCGGGCGACGACCAGCGGGCCGGTCAGCGACAGCCGGGTCTTCACCGGGTACTTCGACAGCTCGGCGCGGATCTCGTCCATCGGCCGGTTGAGGTCGACCCGGACCACGTCGGAGGCGTCCAGCGTCTCGTCGGTGACCTCGGGCAGGAAGCGCGCCGGGTCGGTTTCGAGTCGCTCCAACCACACCCCCGACGGGGTGATCTTGGCAACCGCCTGCCGGTCGGCGGAGCAGGAGACCGCGATGGCCACCGGGCAGGACGCACCGTGCCGGGGCAACCGGACCACCCGTACGTCGTGGCAGAAGTACCGGCCGCCGAACTGCGCGCCGATGCCGAAGTTGCGGGTCAGCTCCAGCACCTGCGCCTCCAGCTCCAGGTCGCGGAAGCCGTGCGCGCTCATCGAGCCCTCGGTGGGCAGCGTGTCCAGGTACTTCGCCGAGGCGTACTTGGCGGTCTTCAGGGCGTACTCGGCGGAGGTGCCGCCGATGACCACGGCCAGGTGGTACGGCGGGCAGGCCGCGGTGCCGATCAGCCGCAGTTTCTCCTCCAGGAACTGCATCATCCGGGTGGGGTTCAGCAGCGCCTTGGTCTCCTGGTAGAGGTACGACTTGTTGGCCGAGCCGCCGCCCTTGGCCATGAAGAGGAACTTGTACCCGTCGGGGTGCCCGTCCGGGTCCTCGGCGTAGAGCTCCACCTGGGCCGGCAGGTTGCTGCCGGTGTTGCGCTCGTCCCACATGGTCAGCGGGGCCAGCTGCGAGTACCGCAGGTTCAGTTTCGTGTACGCCTGGTAGACGCCCCGGGAGATCGCCTCGGCGTCGCTGCCGTCGGTGAGCACGTGCCGCCCGCGCTTGCCCATCACGATCGCGGTGCCGGTGTCCTGGCACATCGGCAGCACGCCACCGGCGGCGATGTTGGCGTTGCGGAGCAGGTCGAGGGCGACGAACCGGTCGTTCGGCGAGGCCATCGGGTCGTCGATGATCGCCCGGAGCTGGGCCAGGTGCGCCGGGCGCAGGTAGTGGGCGATGTCGTGCATCGCCTCGGCGGTCAGCGCGGTCAGCGCCGCCGGCTCCACGGTGAGGAAACGACGCCCCCCGGGGCCGTGTACGACGTCCACGCCCTCGTCGGTGACCAGGCGGTACTCGGTCTGGTCCGGGCCGGTCGGCAACAGGGGAGCGTAGGAGAAGTCGGCGGCACTGCTCATGAGGCGAAAGCCTAGGCCAGTCGGATCGATCAGTCCCACCCGCCGGGTGGGTCCTGGGACGCCACGCTGATCCGTACCGATCGGTGGGATCGTTCTGCGGCCTTCGGGCCCCGCGGGATCAGCCGTCCTTGTCCCGTTCGGCCTCCGGACACGCCTCCTGCTTCGGGCCGCAGTCGCGCTGGTCACCCTGGCCGCCGGGCGCGTCGGGGCCACCGGGTGCGCCGGGTGCGCCGTCACCCGCGCCCGGCGCGCCGCCGCCCGGCGGAGCGTTCGACGCGCCGAACCGGACGTACCCGATCTCCCGGCCCTCACCGATGATCATGCCGCCGGGCCCCACCGCCAGCGCGTTCGCCGCGGTCCGCAGGCTCACCAACTCCCGCCCGGTGCGCGGCTCCACCACCGCCAGCCGGGAGGGTTTCTCGTCCGAGACCACCGCACCGTACGGGGTGAGCATGGCCCTGGTCCGGTCGTTGGCGGGTCGGGTCCAGCGTTCCCGGTCGACGTCCAACTCCCGGCCGACGATCGAGCGCTGGTCGGCGCTGCGGGTCACCGTGTACCGGTCGTCGACCGCGAGCAGCTTCTCGTCGACGGCGTTGACCTGCAACAACCGACCGCTGTACCCGTCGAGCACCGCCTCCCGGCCGTCGGAGCCCATGCCGATCAGCACGTTCCGGGCGCCCTGCGGATCCTCCCGTTGGGCGCAGCCGGCGCTGTCGGCGGTACGCAGGTTGATCCCGGTCCGATGCCACACCTGCTGGCCGGTCGCCGGATCCCCCGCGGTGACGGTGAACAGGCAGACGCCCTCGGCGGAGCGCGCGGTGATCCGGACCAGCCGGCCACCGACCACGGAGAGTCGTTCGTCCCGGCCGGGTTGGACGTCCTGCAGGACCCGGCCGGTAGCGGTGTCCACCACGTGCACCCGGCCGTCGACCGGGAAGCCGAGCAGCGGCGGTACCGGCTCCGCGCCGGCCACCCCGTCGTCGACCCGGGTGGCGGTGAGCCGGCGGGTGTCCAGCACATCCGGGTTGTCGGCCAGCCAGGAGGTGCTGACCCCGGGCAGGAACGCCGTCCACAGTGGCTGCTCGCCGCGCGGCTCCCAGGCCGACAGGGTGCAGTCGGTGGCCCCGGCACAACGCGCGTCGAGCAGCAGGTTCTGGTACGTCCAGACGGCCACCGCGTCATCGACCCGGCGACGTACCGCACCGGTGTTCGGATCGAGCAGGTCGTACCCCTTGACCAGGAGCTTGCCCACGGCGACCACCGCGTCCCGGTCGCCGCCGGCCACCGCGGCCCAGTCCGCCTTACGCTCCCAGAGTTGTACGCCGGTGGCCAGGCTGCGCGCCTCGACCCGGGTACGCTGCTCGACCACGACGGCGTCCCCGGCGATGGTCACGCTCTGCGGGGTACCGCCGATGCGCTCCTGCCAGATGACGTCCGGCTCGGAGATGGGCTTGCTGCGCTTGACCCAGTCCCACATGCCGGGGAACGGGTTCCAGAGCCCGGTGGCGGCCAACACCACCACCGCGACGAGGGCGAGCAGCAGGACGCCCTTGACGCCGGGGCCCTTCTGGTTCGCCACACGGACACGGTAGTCACGATCACCGCCACGCCCGACACCCGCACGCCCGTGTCGCCACCCTTTCTCCCCCGCCCCGGGTGTAAGGAGGGGGCCCTTCCTATACAAAAAGCGTTAGGAAGGGGCCCTTCCTTGCAGCTGGGAGGCGGAGCGGACCAGGGGGAGGGTGCGGTACGGGATCGCCTCGGCCAGGGCGATGATCGTCGACGCCCGGGTGATGCCGGCGAAGGAGACGATCTGGTCGATCACCCGTTGCAGGTCGGTGTTGGAGCGGGCGACGATCCGGCAGAGCAGGTCGCTGGAGCCGGTGATGGTGTGCGCCTCCAGCACCTCCGGGATGGCCGCCAGGTGCGTGGTGACCGGGTCGTGGCCGTGCCGTTGACTGATCTCCAGGGTGACGAAGCTGGTCACCCCGAAGCCGATCGCGGCCGGGGAGATGTCCGGCCCGAAGCCGCCGATCACGCCGCGCCGGGTCAGCTTGTCCAACCTCGCCTGGACTGTGCCCCGGGCCACCCGGAGTCGACGGGAACACTCCAGCACCCCGATCCGGGGCTCCTCGGCGAGCAGCGCGATCAGGAGGGCGTCCACCTCGTCCAGCTGTACAGACTGCTCAGTGGTCATGGGTGAACATCGTACCGATTGCGCAACCTGACCAGGAGGAACGCTGACAGTTGCCCAGCCGGGCCCCGACCGCGATCCTCGCCACAGAGGTACCGGACGGTCGCCCACGAGGTGACCGGCGAGGAGGGAGTGCGCGATGACCCAGGCGATCGACCGACCCCAGTCGACCGGAGAGGTCGACGTCGACGAACTCGTCGGCGCCGTCGACCACGACATCAGCCGCGACCCGTTCCCGGTCCGGGGGCTGGACCACCTGACCTTCGTGGTGGGCAACGCCAAGCAGGCGGCGCACTACTACTCCACCGCGTTCGGCATGACCTGTGTCGCGTACCGGGGGCCCGAGCAGGGCTACCGGGACCACGCCGACTACGTGCTGACCAGCGGTTCGGCCCGGTTCGTGCTGCGCGGGGCGGTCAGCCCGACCGCGCCCGAGGTCGAGTTCGTCACCCGGCACAGCGACGGCGTGGCCGACATCGCGCTGGAGGTGCCCGACGTCGACGCCGCGTACGCCCACGCCACCGCACAGGGCGCGACCGGCCTGCTCGACCCGCACGACGTCACCGACGAGAACGGCACGGTCCGGATGGCCGCCATCGCCACCTACGGCGACACCCGGCACACCCTGGTCGACCGCTCCCGCTACACCGGGCCGTTCCTGCCCGGCTTCGTGGCCCGGGGCCCGATCGTCGACCGGCAGCCCATGATCGACGCCAAGCTGCAGCCCAAGCGCTTCTTCCAGGCCGTGGACCACGTGGTCGGCAACGTGGAGCTCGGCCGGATGGACGAGTGGGTGGAGTTCTACAAGCGGGTGATGGGCTTCTCCAACATGGCGGAGTTCATCGGCGACGACATCGCCACGGACTACTCGGCGCTGATGAGCAAGGTGGTCGCCAACGGCACCCGCAAGGTCAAGTTCCCGCTCAACGAGCCGGCGGTGGCCCGCAAGAAGTCGCAGATCGACGAGTACCTGGAGTTCTACCAGGGCCCCGGCGCCCAGCACATCGCGGTGGCCACCAACGACATCCTGGCCAGCGTCGACGCCATGCGCGCCGCCGGTGTCGAGTTCCTGGAGACCCCGGACTCGTACTACGACGACCCGGAGCTGCGGGCCCGGATCGGCAACGTCCGGGTACCGATCGAGGAGCTGAAGGCCCGCAAGATCCTGGTCGACCGGGACGAGGACGGTTACCTGCTGCAGATCTTCACCAAGCCGGTGCAGGACCGCCCCACGGTCTTCTTCGAGCTGATCGAACGGCACGGCTCCCTCGGTTTCGGCAAGGGCAACTTCAAGGCCCTCTTCGAGGCGATCGAGCGGGAGCAGGAACGACGCGGCAACCTGTGACCCCGGTAGGGCCCGCATGTTCGACGTGTCGGGCCCGTCCCGGCACCCGCGCCGTCGCCGGTGGGCGATCCACCACCGGCGGCGGCGCACCGCTGCCCGGCCTGCCCGTCGGCGTCGTCGTTAAGGTGTGCAGGTGAGCGAGCACAGCGAACGGACCGTCCGGACCAGCGCGACGCCGGCCGACGGCTACGCCGGGGTGGCGCCGTGAGCGTCGCCCCCGGCTGGTACGTCGACCCCGCCGACCGGGACACCCGACGGTACTGGGACGGTGGCGGCTGGATCGGCGCACCCATCCCGGTCGACGCCGAGGTGCCGGAGGGCCCACCCGAGCCCGAGCCGGAGCCCACCCCCGCCCAGGAGTCCACCTCGGGCGGCCCGGCCAGCGGTCCCCCGGCAGCGACCGGCAGCACCGGTACCGGGTCCGGTTCCCCGCAGTACGGCCCCGGCCAGCCCGGAAGCGGTCCGGCGCCGGGCGGCGCTGGTCCGGCACAGGGCGGCCCGGCCTGGCCCGGAGCTGGCTCCCCACCGGCCGGCCCCAGCTGGCCCGGAGCTGACGCGACCGGCCCTGGGCAGGGCGGTCCGGAGCAGGGCGGCCCGGGGCAGGGCGGGCCGGGGCAGGGCGGGCCGGGGCAGGGCGGGCCGGGGCAGGGCGGGCCGGGGCAGGGCGGGCCGGGTGGTCCCGGCTGGCCCGCACCGGGCCCGGGGCAGCCGCCCTGGACCGGACCGGGGACACCGCCCGGCTGGCCGCAGCAGGCCTGGCTGAGCCGGCCGCCCGAGCCCCGGCCGCACGGCTTCCCGTTGGCCGGGCACGGCGCCCGACTGGTGGCCCGAGTGATCGACTTCGGTGTGCTGTTCGCACTGAACGCCGTGGTGAACGGCTGGTTCGTCTGGCGCTACATCCAGGAGGTCACCCCGTACTGGCGGGAGGTGATGAGCCGGGCGATGGCCGGCGACTCCTCCACCGACGGGCTCCCCCAGCCCGGTGACCAGGCCGGTGGCCTCCAGGTTGCCATCCTGCTGATCGCCACCGCGCTCTGGTTCGCCTACGAGGTGCCGGCGATGGCGGCCAGCGGGCAGACCTTCGGCAAGAGGGTGGCCCGCATCCGGGCCGTGCCGATGGCGCAGGACCAACCGCTCGGCTTCGGCCGGTCGTTGCGCCGGTGGAACACCCTCGGCCTGCCCACCCTGCTCTGGTACTGCTGCGGGCTCGGGCTGATCCTCCAGCTCGTCGACGCGGTGTCCCCCCTCTTCGACCATCCGCTGCGGCGGGCCCTGCACGACAAGCGCGCCCAGACCGTGGTGATCCAGGTGCCCCCTGCCACTCCCCCGACCGCGCCCACCCCCCCGGGAGAAACCCCATGACGGAGACCTCACGTCACCAGCCGGCGCTGCGGCTGACCCGTGCCGACCTCGACGTGCTGCCCAACTACGTACCCGGTCGCAGCCCGGCCGACCTGGCCCGTGAGCTGGGCCTGCCCGAGGCGATCAAGCTGGCCAGCAACGAGGTCCCCTACGGGCCACTGCCCGGCG
The DNA here is from genome assembly GCF_900091615.1 of Micromonospora yangpuensis. Classification (NCBI taxonomy): domain Bacteria; kingdom Bacillati; phylum Actinomycetota; class Actinomycetes; order Micromonosporales; family Micromonosporaceae; genus Micromonospora; species Micromonospora yangpuensis. Next base: position 6,068,515 of record NZ_FMIA01000002.1, read on the forward strand.
TGGTGGAGGCGGTGACCGAGGCCGTCGCCGGCACCCACCGCTACCCGGACATGGGGGTGGTCGCGCTACGCGAGGCGCTGGCCGAGCGGTACGACGTCGACGTCGACCGGATCGCCACCGGCTGCGGTTCGGTGGCGCTGGCCGAGCACCTGGTCCGGGCCACCTGCCTGCCCGGGGACGAGTTGCTCTACTCGTGGCGCTCGTTCGAGGCGTACCCGATCATCGCGGCGACCAGCGGCGCGACCAGCGTGCGGGTGCCCAACGACGCCGGCCACGGGCACGACCTCGCCGCGATGGCGGCGGCGGTGACCGACCGGACCCGGATGGTGCTGGTCTGCAACCCGAACAACCCGACCGGTACGGCGGTCGGCCGCGCCGAGCTGGACCGGTTCCTCGACACCGTCGGCGAGGACGTGCTGGTCGTGATCGACGAGGCGTACCGGGAGTTCGTCACCGACCCGGCGGTGCCGGACGGGCTAACCTACCTGGACCGGCCGAACGTGGTGGTGCTGCGCACGCTGTCCAAGGCGTGGGGGCTGGCCGGGCTGCGGATCGGTTTCCTGGTCGCCGCGCCGGCCGTGGCGGCGGCGGTACGCAAGGTGGTCACCCCCTTCTCCACCAGCCTGGCCGCCCAGGCCGGCGCGCTCGCCGCACTCGCCCAGGCCGACGAGGTGCAGCGCCGCTGCGCGCTGATCGTGGCCGAGCGGGAGCGGGTCACCGAGGCGCTGCGCAAGCGCGTCCCGGACGTGCCGACCAGCCAGGCGAACTTCGTCTGGCTGCCGCTCGGCGACCGGGCGGCCGAGTTCGGCCGGGCCTGCGAGAAGCGTGGCGTGATCGTCCGCCCGTTCGCCGGCGACGGGGTCCGGGTCACCATCGGCACCCCGGCCGAGAACGACGCCTTCCTGGCCGCCGCCGAGTCCGCCCTCACCTGACGTGCAAGGAAGGGCCCCTTGTTAACGCTTTCGGTAGAGCGGGGCACCCCGCTCACCCCGCCCCGTTAACAAGGGGCCCTTCCTTCGCGCAGGGGGCGGTCAGGTGGCGGCTAGGACGAGGGCTTCGCCGGTGAGGAAGTAGCGCTGGTCCTCGGCCTCCGGGGCGACCGGCGGCTTCAGCCGCTCCACGGCCAGGTAGCCGTCCACCGCGTACGCGTAGCCGGGTTCCCAACCGAGGCCGTCGCGCCCCACGGTGAGCACGAACCGGGAGCGCTGCGCGCCGGTGCTCGGGTCCAGGGTCACCAGCTCGCTGGTCTCGGTGAGCAGGTGGACCCGGCCCGGCTGGGCCGCCAGGATCCGGACCGACCCGAGATCGGCCCGACGCCAGAGCTCCTCCCCTGTCCGGGGCGAGCGCCCGGTGACCCCGCCGGGGATCACCCCGACCACGTGCTCGCCGACGAGTTCGGTGTCCGGACGGTCCAGGGCGGGGGCCGCGACCGGCTCGCCGGCGCCGAGCAACCAGCCCCGGCCCGTGCCGTCGCCCTCGGAGGTGGTGCGCAGCCCTCGGCACTCCGACCGGGGGGACTGGCAGCCGGTCAGCGTCGCCACCAGGGCGTCGGTGGTGCCGGGCGGTCGCCACCGGGTGGCTACCGCGCCGGTCACCGCGTCGCGCAGCTCGACCGCCGGCTCGTCACCGCAGGCGTCCACCGTGGCGACCTGCCCGGCGAGCGTGGTGCCCAGGTCGGTGCGGCACTCGGCGGTCGCGTCGGCCCGCCACAGCTCCCGGCCGTCGGCCAGGTCGAACCCGCGCTGCTGCCGGTCCCCGGTGACCACCAGCACCGGGCGGCCGTCGGTGCCCCGGGTGACGTGCAGCCCGCGCGGGTCCCAGACGGTCGCCGCACCGGTGCGCCGGACCCGCCGGTCCTGCCCGGGTGCCCGCTCCGGCCCGGCGTGCTCGGCCGCCGGTTCCGGTCCGTCGGCCCGCCAGCTCACCTGTCCGGTACGCGCGTCCAGCGCCACCAGCTTCCCGTCCGACCACCGGCTGAGCACCGTCGTGCCTTTGGCCAGGACCCCGTCGAGCCGGGCCGGCCAGCGCCGGTACGACCAGTACGGGGTGCGCCGGTTCTTGCCGGTCACCGGCTGGTCGGCGTAGACCTGCCGGTCGGCGGCGTACACCCGGAGGCGACCGTCGACGATCAGCGGGGCGACGGGCAGCCGGCCGATCACTCCGACGTCGGAGTTGGCGACGTCCGGGTAGGCCGCCTGCGCGGGGGTGCTGACCTCGGCGGGCGCGAGCACCCGGTACGCCGTGGCGGCCACCACGACGGTCACCAGCAGCGCCCCGGCCACGACCACCATCCGTCGCCGGCCCTTCGCGAACCCCATGCGCACCTCCGCCCGGCACCCTACCCAGCGGAAGTCGCCGGCTGGGCCGGCGGGCCGGACAACCCCCCGGGTCAGGCCGCTTCGACGGTGCCGGCCCGGTCGACGGCGGCGGCCAGGTCGGCGAGGTCACGGCGCAGGGTGCCCTCGACCGCGCGGGCGGCCAGGCCGCCGAAGAGCAGTCCGATCACCCGGCCGTACCCGGCGGTGGGGAGGGCCTGGTGCTCGACGGTGACCGCCGTGCAGCCCCGACGACGGCGACGCACCTGCCGCAGGGCCCAGGTGGTCCGGTAGTCGACCCCGGTGCCGGGCGAGCTGAGCACCAACCGGTCGGGTGCGCGGGCCTCCAGCACGAGAAACTCCTCGGCCAGGGTGCCGCCGTCGGGACGGGAGCGGACCTCCCGCCACGCGGTGCCCGCGCCCAGTCGTCCGGCGGTGAGCACCTCGACCGCGCCGACGGCGGTGAGCCAGTCGGCGCGGACGGACAGGTCGACCAGGAGACGCCACACGTCGACGGGGGGTGCCGCGATGAACCCGGTGACCGTGACCGTCGACATGACACCTCCCGTGTCGTCCACCGTACGGTGGGTGCGCGTGACGCGGGGGGCGGGTGTGGGGATTCCGCCGCTCGGCGTGGCGGGCTCTCCCCGTTCGGCCGGCGGCGGAACGGGGTCAGCGGCGGAACCCGCCGGCCCGGATGCCGCCGACGAAGGCCGACCAGTCCAGCGGGCCGATCTCCAGGCTGGGCCCGCTGCGGTCCTTGGAGTCGCGCACCCCGACCACCCCGAGGGTGGCGACCAGGTTGTCCGCCACCTCCACGCAGAGCCCCTGGTCGTTGGAGCGGCTGCTGGTCCGCCAGATGGCACCCGTGAGCTCGTTCATCGTGTTGCTTCCTCTCCGATCGAAACGGCACCGCCACGCCCGGCGTTCCGGGCGGGGTGCCCGGGTACCGGCGCGTGGCTGGCGATGAGTCCGGTCGATCAACGAGAGGAGCCACGGTCCCCGGTCGCACCCGATGTGCGACCGGGCGGGTCAGCGGGCCGGGCGGATGGTCCCGGTCACCTCACCGAGGGCGATGGTGGTGCCGTCCGGCCCCGGCGCGGTGGCCCCGATGGTCACCGTGTCACCGTCGGCGAGGAAGGTACGACTCTGGGTGCCGACCGTGACCGGCTCGGTGCCGCCCCAGGTCAGTTCCAGGAACGACCCGACCTGGGTACGTTCGGGGCCGGAGACGGTGCCGGAGGCGTACAGGTCGCCGGTGCGCAGCGACGCCCCGTTGACGGTCAGGTGGGCCAACTGCTGTGCCGGGGTCCAGTACATGGTGGCGAACGGTGGCTCGCTCACCCGTTCGCCGTTCCACTCGACCGTCAGGCGCAGATCCAGCCCCAGGTGGGGCACGTCCCGCAGGTAGTCGACGACCGGCGGGTCCTGCTCCGGCGCGGGTACGAAGGCCGCGCCGAGCGCCTCCAGCGGGGTCACCCAGGCCGCGACCGAGGTGGCGAAGGACTTGCCCAGGAACGGGCCGAGTGGCTGGTACTCCCAGGCCTGGATGTCCCGGGCGGACCAGTCGTTGACCAGCACCACCCCGAAGACGTGGTCGGCGAAGTCGTCGACGCCGACCGGTCGGCCCAGCGGGCTGGGCACCCCCACCACGAAGCCGACCTCGGCCTCGATGTCGAGGCGTACCGAGGGGCCGGTGACCGGGCCGTCGGCGGTGGCCCGCTGGCCCCGCGGCCGGACCACCGGGGTGCCGGAGACCACCACCGTGCCGGCCCGGCCGTGGTACCCGATCGGCAGGTGCTTCCAGTTGGGCAGCAGCGGTGGCTGGCCGGGGCGGAAGATCTGCCCGACGTTCGACGCGTGGTGTTCGGAGGAGTAGAAGTCGACGTAGTCGGCCACCTCGAAGGGCAGCAGCATTTCCACCTCGGCCAGCGGCACCAGCAGCGGCTGCACCGCCGCCCGGTGGGCTTCGTCGGTGAGCAGTTCGGTCACCCGCTGCCGGACCGCCGTCCACTGCGGGCGCCCCAACGCCATGAACTCGTTGAGGGTGGCCCGGGAGAGCGCCCCACCGGCGAGCACCAGGTCGGCCGCCTCCGCTGCGGCGAGGTCGAACACCTGGTCGGCGATCCGTACCCCGATCCGTGGCTCCCGCCCATCGGTCCGGAACACCCCGTACGGCAGGTTGGTCACCCCGTACGGCGAGCCGTTCGCGCCCGTCACCCAGGTCATTGTTGGTATCCCCCGTTCACCAGCCCCAGCCGGATCAGATCGGTAAGTGGTTCCGAGACGCTGCACGAACCGAACCCGACCCACCACGGCCGGTCGCCGGCCAGGTCGGCGCGGACGCGTTCGGCCACCGGTAGCGGGTCGGTCGAGGCGAGCCGTGCCGCGACGGTGTCCACGGTCTCGCCGTCGGCGGCGACGAGTACCGCCGCCAGCACGTTACCGAAGCCGTGGTGGGTGAACCCGGTCTCCGGGTCGAGGTGGCGGACCGCGTGGTGCAGCCCGGCGGTCAGCTTGAAGGGCAGGTCCCGGTCCCGGCAGGCGCAGATCACCGCGGCCAGCTCGGCCGGGCGGGGGAAGAGTTCGGCGGCCAGCCCGCCGGTGCGGAACTTCGCCGCGACCGGCTGCCCGGCCTGCCGGGCGGTGGCCAGGGTGTCCAGCGCCGCCATCAGCCCGAAGGTCAGCGGGATCTCGGCGTACCGGTCGATGCCGTCGGCGCGGGCGAGCAGCGCGGCCAGGCCGGGAGCCGGGTCCTCCCCCCGCTTGCCGACCGCCGCCTCGACCTGCCGGACCACGATCCGCCGGTCGGCCTCGGCGAGGGCCCGGTCGAGCTGGTCGATCGGCAGGTCGCCGATCACCCCGACCTCGATCGGGGTGTCGTCGAGCAGCCCGGCCAGCGCCGGCAGGGCGCTCGCCGGCACCAGGAGCGGGCCGACCAGGTCGGCGTACCAGGCGGTGCGGTGCGCGCGGTGCGCGCGAACCGCGTCGGGCAGGGCGGCGCTGCCGGGCGGGAAGACGGCCGCGTCGTCGACGAGTCCGGTCAGGAGGCGGGGCACCTGCGTTGACACGAGACAAGAATGTACGGGACCCTACAAGGAACGGACAACAGCGTCCGATTAACGGACGCGGCGCCACAGCTGATGCGGTGCGACGAGATACGCCGCACTCGATCCGAGTCACGGAGGCGACATGCCGTACTACCGCCGCGTCGGCGACTTACCCCGTAAACGGCACACCCAGTTCCGCCAGCCCGACGGCAGCCTCTACGCCGAGGAGCTGATGGGCCAGGAGGGCTTCTCCGCCGACTCGTCCCTGCTCTACCACCGGTACCCGCCGACCGCGATCGTGGCCGCCGAGGAGTTCCGCCCGCCGACCACCACCATCCGGCTGCCGAACCTGCCGCTCAAGCCCCGCCACCTGCGTACCCACAAACTCGACGGCACCGGGGCCGACCCGGTCCTCGGCCGGCAGGCGCTGCTGGCCAACGACGACGTACGGATCTCCTACGTGCTGGCCGACCGGCCCGGCCCGCTGTACCGCAACGCCACCGGCGACGAGTGCCTCTACCTGGAGTCCGGCGGCCTGCGGGTGGAGTCGCCGTTCGGCGTGCTGGAGGCGGTCGCCGGCGACTACGTCGTCATCCCCACCTCCACCATCCACCGGCTCGTACCGACCGGCAGCGAGCCGACCCGGCTGCTGGCCATCGAGGCGACCGGCCACATCGGCCCGCCCAAGCGGTACCTCTCGGTCCGTGGCCAGTTCCTGGAGCACTCCCCGTACTGCGAGCGCGACGTCCGGGGACCGGACGCGACGCTGCAGGTCGACGACACCGACGTGGAGGTGCTGGTCCGACACCGCTCCCGGGCCGCCGGCCCGGGCGGCGACGGCACCGCCTGGACCCGGTACGTCTACGCCCACCACCCGTTCGACGTGGTCGGCTGGGACGGCCACCTCTACCCGTGGGCGTTCTCCATCCACGACTTCGAGCCGATCACCGGCCGGATCCACCAGCCGCCGCCGGTGCACCAGACCTTCCAGGGCCCGAACTTCGTGATCTGCTCGTTCGTGCCGCGCAAGGTGGACTACCACCCGCAGGCCATCCCGGTGCCGTACAACCACCACAACGTCGACTCCGACGAGATGCTCTTCTACACCGGCGGCAACTACGAGGCCCGGCGCGGCTCCGGCATCGAGCAGGGCTCGATCTCGCTGCACCCGTCCGGCTTCACCCACGGCCCGCAGCCCGGGGCCGCCGAACGGTCGATCGGGGTCGACTACTTCGACGAACTGGCGGTCATGGTGGACACCTTCCGTCCGCTCGACCTCTGCGACGCCGCCCGGGCCTGCGAAGACGACGCCTACGCCTTCACCTGGGCCCGCCCGTAGACCGTCAACTGGGCCACCGCGGTGGCGACGATCGAGAGCACCAGCGGCCAGGGGGAACCGAACACCGCGTAGAGCAGGATCAGCACCGGTGCGGCGGCCACCGCGTACACGGCCACCGCGACCATCCGGTCGGAGCGCGCCAGGCCGGGCAGGACGGTGCTGGTCAGCCCGGGTAGCCGGGTGGCGTACCGCCACACCACCAGCCCGCAGCCGAGCGCCGCCGCCAGCGCGAGCAACCGGGACAGCCCGCCGTTGTCGGCCGCCACGCAGGCCACCAGCACCGTGCCGATCAACGACCAGCCGGCGCCGTGCAGGACCAACCGGCGCAGCCCCTCGGAGATGGTCCGGCGGTTCCCGGCCACTACCGGCATCGCTGGGTTCCCGGCCGGCTCCGCTGCCACTGTCGGCGCCGCCGCCTCGGCCAACTGCTCCAGCTCCTCGGCGTACCGCCGCTGTTCGAGCCGGAGGACACCGACGTCGTACCGGGCCTCGGCCAGCTGCGGGTTCAGCCGCAGCGCCTCCCGGTAGGCCCGCTCAGCCAGGTCGAACAGGCCCAGCCGGGCCGCCACCAGCCCGAGCACCAGGTGCGCCTGCGGCTCCTCGACCGCCAGCTCCACCCCGCGCCAGGCCGCGTTCAGCGCCGGCTGGCCGTTGCGCGCGCCGGCCAGCACCGCCGCGGCGCTCCGCTGGGCGTACGCGTCGTCCGGGCCGAGCGCCAGGATCTCGTCGGCGGTCCGGGCCGCCTCGGCGAACTCCCGCAGGTCGATCAGGGCCAGCGCCCGTACCACCAACGGCGCGAGGGCCCCGGGTGCGACCGCCACCGCCTGCTCGGCCACGGTACGCGCCTGCGCCGGCTGGTCGGCGGCGAGCCGTACCCGGGCCAGCATGGTCAACGCCGCCGCGCTGCCCGGGTCGAGGGTGACGGCGAACCCCAGTTCCGCCGCCGCCTCGTCGTACCGGCCCAGCTCGGCCAGGAGCTGGGCCCGCTGGAGGTAGCCGTCGGCGGACTCGTCGGAGGTGGGGTCGCTGGACATCGCGCGAGCCTAGGCCGACTCGGCCGGGTACACCAGCGCCACCGCGATACCGGTGAGCCCCTCGGCACGGCCGGTGAAGCCGAGCCCGTCGGTGGTGGCGGCGGAGACGGTCACCGGCGCGCCGACCGCCGCCGAGAGCACCCGCTGGGCCTCCTCCCGCCGCGGTCCGATCTTGGGGCGTACCCCGACGACCTGCACCGAGACGTTGCCGATCTCGAACCCGGCCGCCCGCACCCGGCGGGCGCTCTCGGTGAGCAACGCGACGCCGGAGGCACCCGCCCACTCCGGCTCACCGACGCCGAAGTTGGACCCCAGGTCACCGAGGCCGGCGGCGGAGAGCAGCGCGTTGCAGGCGGCGTGGGCGGCGACGTCGGCGTCCGAGTGCCCGGCCAACCCGTCCTGGCCCGGCCAGTGCAGGCCGGCGACCCAGCAGGGCCGACCGGGCTCGAAGGCGTGCACGTCGGTGCCGATGGCCACCCGGGGAACGATCATCAAAACAGGGTACGTGCCACGGAGCTGTCCGACGCTACGCCGTCGGCGGCGAGCAGGTGCTCGGCGAGGGTCAGGTCGAACGGTCGGGTGATCTTCAGGGCGTACTCCGAACCGGGGACGCACCGCACCGGCACGCCCTGCTTCTCGACCAGGCCCGCGTCGTCGGTGAGTGGGTCACCCGCGCCGGCGTGGGCGGCGGCCAGCACGGCCCGACGGAAACCCTGGGGAGTCTGCACCGCGCGCAGGGCCGACCGGTCGACCGTACCGAGGACCCGCTCCTCGGAGTCGACCTCCTTGACCGTGTCGACCACCGGGAGAACGGGGATCACCGCGTCAGCGCCGGCACGCACGGCCGCGGCCACCGACTCGATCAACTCGGCCGGGGTGAGCGCGCGGGCCGCGTCGTGGACCAGGACGATCTCCGGTCCGGCGGGTACGGCGGCCAGGGCGGCGGCCACCGAGGCCTGCCGGTGCGCGCCGCCGGGGACCACGCTGACCGGGGCCACCGGGGCGAGCAGGTCCCGGACCGCCTCGACATCGGCGACCGGGGCGGCCACCACGATGGTGTGCACGGACGGCGCGGCGGCGAGCCGGCGTACCGCGTGCACCAGCAGGGGCTCGCCGGCGAGCAGTCGCAGTGCCTTGGGACGGCCGGGACCGAGGCGTACCCCGGCACCGGCCGCAGGCACGAGGACCGCGACGTCACCGCGCGGGTTGAGCTGCGCGGTCACGTCGCGGTCCTCGGATTCTTTTGCTGCAAGGTGGGTACGACGATGCTGCGGGGACTAGGCCTCGGTCAGCACCTTGTCGAGCAGCGTCTCCGCCTCGTCCTTGGTGCTCTTCTCCGCCAGCGCGACCTCACCGACGAGGATGTCGCGGGCCTTGGCGAGCATCCGCTTCTCACCCGCGGAGAGGCCCCGCTCCCGCTCCCGACGCCACAGGTCGCGGACGACCTCGGCGACCTTCAGCGGGTTACCCGAGGCCAGCTTTTCCAGATTTGCCTTGTAACGTCGCGACCAGTTGGTCGGCTCCTCGGTGTGCGGAGCCCGGAGAACGTCGAAGACCTTGCCGAGGCCCTCTTCGCCGACCACCTCACGCACGCCCACGATCTCGGCGTTCTCAGCGGGCACCCGGACGGTCAGGTCACCCTGTGCGACCCTCAGGACGAGGTACTGCTTGGGCTCGCCCTTGATGACCCGAGTCTCGATTGCCTCGATGAGTGCGGCCCCGTGGTGGGGGTAAACAACGGTCTCGCCGACACTGAAAACCATAGGTTCGAAACCCCTTTCGCTGTGTCTAGGGTAACACGCTCAGGCACCGATGTCTCACCGCTGACCTGACCGTTGGCGCAGCTCAGAGGCCCTGTGAGAGGTATTTCTTCGGCTTGACAAGGGGCCGATTCGATGGATCGAACACGCTGCGTGACCGCCAAATGCCTTCCCGGTGAAGGGTGGTCGGAGCTGTCGACCCCCCTTGGCGGCTGTGCTCTTGCGCCCTGCCGTGCCGTCGCCGCCCTTGAGCCAGGTCGGCGCACGGTTCCATGATATCCCCCAGATCTCACCTCCGCTCAGGTGTGGCGTCAGACCGCCCGGTACGGGACGCTGGAGAGGCACCGCTGAGCGCTCAGGTTCGTCAGGGGGTGGTTCGATGGGCATGCCGGACGCAGAGGGCCCCGGGCCCACCGACGGACTGCCCGACCTGCCGGCCGAGTGGGGCCGGGTGGTCGTCCCCGACGATCCCTCCGCGCTCGCCGCCGAGACCGCACTGGTCCGGCGCGAGCTGCGCGGCCAGGCCCGCCGTCGGCGCTGGCAGCGCCGACTCGGTGGCTCCGGCCACCGGATGCTGGGCCTGCCGGTGCTGATCCTGCTGGTGGTCGCGCTGATCACCACCGGCGCGCTGCTGGCCGGCACCTGGCCCCGACCCTCCCGCGGCGGAGACCGGCCGACCGTGGTGCCGTACCCGACCCCACCCACCGGGCTGGCCGGCCGGTCGCTGCCGGCCCTGGACCTGGTCGACGCGGAACAGTCGCCGGTGTCGCTGCGTGGCCTGCTGCCGGCGGTGATCATCCTGGTGGACACCTGCGAGTGCGCGGACCAGGTGGCCGAGGCCGTCGCCGCCGCCCCGCCCGAGGTCTCCGTCGTGCCGGTCACCGGCGACCGCACGGGCCCACCCACCACCGCCCCGCCGGTACGACCACTCGCCGACCCGGCCGGTGGCCTGCGCGCCTTCCTCCGCCTGCCGGGGCGGCCCGGCAGCGCCACCGTGCTGCTGGTGGACCGCTCGGGCACCCTGCTGCGGGTGGTCGCCGAGGTCCGGACGGTCGAGGACTACCGCAGCGACCTGGCCGCCCTGACCCGGTGACCGTCGACCCCGCTCAGGGCAGGGTGACCAACTGGATCTGCACCTCGGCCGGAGCCGGCCCGGAGACCGCCAACCGCAGCCGCAGCCGACGGCCCTCCCCCGACAGCTCCAGCCCGGTCAGGGAGCCGTCGCAGGTCGACCGCTCGGCCTCGGAGGCGCGCCCCCGGGACGCCCAGACCACCAGTTGGCCCGCCCCGGTGCAGCGGTACTGCAGCAGGTACCGCCGGCCCTCCCGGGAGTCGAAGTCCCAGCGGACCGGGTCGTCCGGTCGGATGGTCACCCGGTCCCGCCAGACGGTCTCGGCGAACCGGGCCAGCCCGACCCCCGGGTACCCGTCGTAGACCAGCACCCGGCGCGGCCCGTCCACCACCTGACCGGTCCCGGGGTCGACGGTGACGACCTGAGAGGTCCGGCCCGGCTCCGACCGGGTCAGCTCCGAGGGGCCGACAGTGGCCGGACCCGGGGCGTTGGCCTGCCACCACACGCCACCGGCGACCAGGGTGACCAGCGCCAACCCGGTCAGCAGGGCACCGCGAAGCCCGTCACCCGCCGCACCGCTCACCCGTCGAGGGTAGCCAGCCGACGGCACCGGTCCCACCGTCGAGCCCGGCCGGGCGGTCAGTCGTGCCGTTCGAGCAGGGCCGTGTAGAGGGTCAGCCCGGGGCCGAAGGCGAGCAGCACCACCCGGTCCGGTGGAGAGACCGCCCGACGCAGCCGGTCCAGGATCAGCAGCACCGTCGGCGACGAACAGTTGCCGTGTTCGGCCAGGGTGGCCCGGGAGGCCGCCAGGGCCTCCGGTGGCAGCGCCAGCTCCCGCTCGACCACGGTGAGGATGCGCGGCCCACCGGGATGCACCGCCCAGCCGTCCACCTCGGACAGTTTGGTGCCGTGCCGGGTGAGCAGCTCCTCGACCAGGCCCCGCACGTGCCGGGAAAGCACCTGCGGCACCTTCGCCGACAGCCCCATCCGGAAGCCGGTGTCGGTCACGTCCCAGGTCATGTGGTCGGCCGTCGAGGTGTCGGTGACCGAGGCGACCTCACGCAGGGCGTACCCCCGGGCGTTCGGCACGACCACGGCGGCGGCTGCGGCGTCGGAGAAGAGCGCGTGACAGATGACCTGCTGGGTGTCCATCCGGGCGGTGGACGGCTGCAGGTGCAGGCTGGTCAGCTCGGCGCAGAGCAGCACCGCCGGCCGGCTGCGGGCGGTGACGAAGTCGCTGGCGGCACCCAACCCCGGCAGGGCGGCGTAACAGCCCATGTGCCCGACGAACATCCGCTGCGTGTCGGCGGCCATGCCGAGGTCCCGGGCGAGCAGGATGTCCAGCCCCGGAGTGGCGTACCCGGTGCAGGAGCAGACGACGAAGAGGCCCACGTCGGCGGCGGCGAGGCCGGCCGCGGCGAGCGCCCGCTCGACGGCCTGCCGGCCCAACGGCAACGCCTCCACCTGGTACCGGCGCATCCGGCTTTCGGTGGGCCACTGCGAGACGTCCTCCAGCAGCGGGTTCACCACCGCCTGCCGCTGGTGCACCCCGGAGTTGGCGAAGACCCGCCGGCCCAGCTCCCGGGTGGCACCGGAGAAGTGCCCGGCGAAGAAACCCGTCCACAGCTCGTCCTGCGTGGACGACGGCGGGTGCGCCGTCCCGAGCCCCGTGATCACCGGAACGGCCACCATGCCCACCTCTCGTCAGCCCTGCCGCGTCGGCGGTCACCACCGCGGTGTCGATCGGCGGCGCTCACCACCGCGGTGTCGCGGTGTCGCGGTCCGGGTCCCCGCCCAGTGCCGCGATGCCGAGCCAGTCGGCGCAGACGTCCGAGGTGGCCGGGTGCAACGAGCCGCACCGGGCATCCCGGTAGAGCCGCTCCAGCGGATGGCCCCGCCGGGTCGCCGAGGTGCCGGCCGCCTCCACCATGCTCGCCGCGACCTCGGCCGCGGTCGTACCGGCCAGCAGTTTCGCCCGCCACACCCAGCGGTTGGTCTCGGCGTCGCCCGGGGCCTCGTCCACCCGGCGGGCGGCTTCGGCCACCGCCAGCGACGCGGCGGCCACCGCCGCGTCGGCCCGCCCGAGCCGGGCCCGTACCGCCGGCAGGCCGGCCAGGTCACGGGCGTTGAGGTGCGCGGCCGCCGCCTCGACCGCGGCCCGGGCCACCCCGGTGTAGACCGCGGCGTAGCTGGCGACCAGCCAGTGCGGCATCAGCTGGGCAATCACCAGCGCCAACCCCTCCACCCCGCCGAGCAGCCGGTCGGCCGGGACGGTCACGTCCAGGTGCAGGTCGTGCGAGGAGGTCGCGCGCATACCCATGGAGTCCCAGGTCGGCTCCACCCGCAGGCCGTCACCGGTCGCCGGCACCAGGAACTGGGAGACCACCGACGGGTCCGCCGCGCTGCGCGCCGCCACCAGGTACCCGTCGGCGTGCCCGGCACCGGAACAGAAGGTCTTGCTGCCCTTGAGCTGCCAGCCACCGTCCACCGGCTGGTACTCCGTGCTGAGCTGGGACAACCGGGCACCGGCGCCGCGTTCACTCATCGCCACCGCGTACCAGGCCCCCTCGGCCGCCGCGCGCAGCAGGGCGTCCCGGGCGGCCAGCGCCTCGTCGGGTACCCCCAGCGCCTCGGCCAGGTCCTCGTCGACCGCGCCGAGCGCACCGGTGACGGAGGCGTGCATGTTGAACACCAGCGCGGTCGCGCCGTTGCCCCGGGCCAACTCGGCGGCGACCGCGGCGTACTCGGCGAAGGTCGCACCCGACCCGCCCAGCTCGACCGGGACCATCAGACCGAACAGGCCCGCCTCGCGGAGGTCGGCGAAGTCCGCGACCGGGAACGTCCCGTCCCGGTCGTGCCCGGCCGCCCGGGCGGCGAACCGGGGTGCCAACCGGCGGGCCGCCTCCAGCGCTTGCTGCGTCATCGTCGTTCCTCCTCGACGTCACCACTACCCCGTGACGTCGGCGCTATCCGCGCCGGACGCCCCGCCCCTGGTACAACACGGCGGTGGACCAGGTAGGCACGATCCGGGGTGGACGGCCACCCGGGCCCTCGGTGGCCACCAGCCGCCGGGCCAGCCAGCCGATGAGCCCCGACACCTCCGGCCGGACCCCGCGGACCCGTAGGTCGACGCCGTGCCGGGCACACTCGGCGAGCAGGGCGCGATGGTCCACGAACAACCGTGGGTCGTGAATGCCCCGGGGGACGGTGGGCAGCCGCTCGGCGACCCCGACCGCGACCAGCCGGCTCAACGCGGTGTCGTTGAGGGTGTCGAGCACCAACAGGCCGCCCGGCCGCAGCAGGCGGCACGCCTCGCCGACCGCCCGCCGCCAGTCCGGTACGTGTTCCAGCAGTTCCCCGGCGGCCACCACGTCGGCGCAGCCGTCGGCGAGCGGTACCGCCGTGGCGTCGGCGTTGACCACGGTCACCCCGTGGGTGCGGGCCTGCTCCAGCGCGGATCCGGTGAGGTCCACCCCGACGTGCCGGTAACCCTTGCCGGCCAGGTGCGGGGCGAGCAGCCCGGCGCCGCAGCCCAGGTCGACCAGGAGCGCGTCGGGGCGGGACGCCGGGGGCACCAGCGCGGCCCGGGCCCGGGCCAGCCAGTGCAGCATGGCGAACGCGCCGTCCGGTCGCCACCACTCGCCCGCGAGTTCGTCGTACTGCCGGGGGTCGTTGCGGGGCAGCGGCCCGGCGGGGACGGCGGGCGGTGTCGGACCGGCGGGTGGCATGCCACCGAGCGTGGCACGACTCCCCGGTAACGACCAGACTTCCCTTATGTCGCGATTGGTGTTAGGGCTGGTCAGAGCGAGTCACCCGGAGCCGGCGGCGGCGGTGACGGTGGCCGCCGGACTGCTCGCCTGGGGGGTGGGGCACCGACCAGCCGGGGTGCTCGCGGTGCTGGCCACGGTGGGGGCCAGTCAACTGGCGACCGGATGGGCCAACGACGCGCTCGACGCCGGGCGGGACACCACGGTGGGGCGTACCGACAAACCGGTGGCCTCGGGCGCGGTCGGCCGAGGGACCGTCGCCCTGGCCGCCACGGCTGCCGCCCTGGCCACCCCGCTGTTCGCGCTGACCACCAACCGCACGGCGGCGTTCTGGATCACCGCCGCCCTGGTCTCGGCCCTGCTCTACGACTGGCCGCTGAAGGCCACCGCCGCCTCGGTGCTGCCGTACGCGTTCTCCTTCGGGGCGCTGCCGGCGTTCGTGGTGCTGGCGCTGCCCGGCGCGCCCACCCCGCCGGTCTGGCTGGTCGCCGCCGGGGCCTGCCTGGGCGCCGGCGCGCACTTCGCCAACGTCCTGCCCGACCTGGCCGACGACGCGCGTACCGGCATCCGTGGCCTGCCGCACCGGATCGGTCCGGTGGGCAGTTGGCTGGCCGCCGCCGGGCTCCTGCTGGCCGCGACCGTGATCCTGGTCTTCGGGCCGCCCGGGCCCCCGTCGGTCGGCGGGCTCGCGGCGGTGGTCACCGCCGCCGTGGTGCCACCGCTGAGCTGGTACGGCGAGCGCCGCGCCGGCCGGGAGCCGGGCCGGCCGGTGGCCGCCTTCCGGGCGGTCCTGCTGGTGGCGTTGATCGATGTGGTGCTGCTCGTGGCGAGCGGGCGGGTGGTCTGAGCACCCCGGCATTCCCGGGTCGCCGTGCGACGGTCGCCGTGGCCCAACTACCCTGGAGCGCGGTCTGCGCGGGTATGGCCACCGCGCCCGGCGTGCGCCCGGGCCGGGATCGTAACGAGGAGGACCGACGTGACGCGCTCGATCAGGGGATCCCGACGGGCGGCCGTGCTGCTGGCCGGTCTGGCGGCGACGACCAGCCTGGCGGCGGGCTGCGGCACCGGCCAGGTCTCGGAGACGGCCAACAAGGTGCCGTCGGTCCAGGGCGTGAACATCCAGACCCCCGACGACGGCTTCAAGATCCGCGGCCTGGTCGTGGCGTACCCCGACGGCGAGGGCTACTCCGCCGGAGCGAACGCCCCGCTGAGCGCGATCCTCTACAACGACACCGCCAGCCCGGTCACCGTCACCGTCAGCACCGACAGTGCCCGGGAGGTCGTGCTGGTCGGCGGGGCGAACGCCACGGCCAACCCGACGCCCTCGCAGTCCCCGGGCAGCCCGCCCTCGCCCGGCCAGACCGCCAGTGGAGAGGCATCGCCGTCACCGGAGGGGTCCGCGTCGCCCGAGGGGTCCGCGTCGCCGACCCCGGCGGGCAGCGAGTCGGCCTCGCCCGGCCCGGACGAGTCGGCCTCGCCCAGCCCGTCCGGTCCCGCCGGGGCGCCGGCCCGCTTCGAGATCCCGGCACTGAGCTACCTGCAGCTCACCGGGGGCGACGCCGGCCAGCTCCAGTTGGTCGGTCTGAACGAGGCGCTGCGCGCCGGCCAGCAGGTGAACCTGGTCTTCGACCTCGGCAACGGCCAGACCCTCAGCACCCCGGCACCGGTCGCCGTGCCGCTCACCCCGGCCGCACCGCCCTCGCCGATCATCGAGCGTGAGTTCGGTATCGAGGGCGAAGGACACTGACCTCCGGATCCGTACCGTTCGACCGACCGCCGGCGTGGTGACCACCACGCCGGCGGTTTTTGGTCGTAGCGGACGGATAGCGTTCTGGTCGTGACGACCTCTCGATCGAGCCTGCCAGCGGGCGGCCCGGCCGCCGGCCGGGCAAAGAGCGGCACGGCCATGGGCCGCAGCCGGGCCGGTGGCCGGGAGCCCCGCCCGGCGTACGAGTGCGACGCCTGCGGCCACCAGCCCCCCAAGTGGGTGGGGCGCTGCCCGGAGTGCGGCGAGTGGGGCTCGGTGGTCGAGTCGACGGTGACCGGCCCGACGGTGGCCGGACGGGTGGTCAGCTCCCGGATGCCGGCCGAGCCGGCCCGCCCGATCGCCACCATCAGCGCGGCACCGGCTCGGGCCCGGCCCACCGGCGTCAGCGAGCTGGACCGGGTCCTCGGCGGCGGGCTGGTCCCCGGCGCGGTGGTGCTGCTGGCCGGTGAGCCCGGCGTCGGCAAGTCGACCCTGCTGCTCGACGTGGCCCAGCAGTGGGCGGCCGGCGCGGGCAGCCCGTCCCTGGTGGTCAGCGGCGAGGAGTCGGTCAGCCAGGTGCGGTTGCGTGCCGAGCGGATGGGCGCCCTGCACGAGCAGCTCTACCTGGCCGCCGAGAGCGACCTGAGCGCGGTGCTGGGCCATCTGGACGCGGTCGAGCCGGGTCTGCTGGTGCTCGACTCGGTGCAGACCATCTCCACCACCGGCACCGAGGGGGTGCCGGGCGGGGTCACCCAGGTCCGGGCGGTCACCGCCGCACTGGTCTCGGTGGCCAAGGAACGCGGCATCGCCACCGTGCTGGTCGGGCACGTGACCAAGGACGGTCAGGTGGCCGGCCCCCGGGTCCTGGAGCACCTGGTCGACGTGGTGCTGCACTTCGAGGGGGACAAGCACTCCTCGCTGCGGATGGTGCGCGGCGTGAAGAACCGCTTCGGCGCCGCCGACGAGGTGGGCTGCTTCGAGATGCACGAGGGGGGCATCAGCAGCCTGGCCGACCCGTCCGGGCTCTTCCTGACCCGCTACTCCGAGCCGGTGCCGGGCACCTGTGTCACGGTGGCCATGGAGGGGCGGCGGGCACTGGTCACCGAGGTGCAGGCGCTGATCGGCGCGACCGTCGCCGGGTCGCCCCGACGGACGGTCTCCGGGCTGGACGGTGCCCGGCTGGCGATGGTGCTGGCGGTGCTCCAACGGCGTACCGAGCGGTTGACGCTGCACGACCGGGAGGTCTTCGCCGCCACCGTGGGAGGCATCCGGGTGGTGGAGCCGGCCGCCGACCTCGCCGTCGCCCTCGCCGTCGCCTCCGGCGGGCTCAACCTGGCCATCGACCCGCACCTGGTGGCCATCGGCGAGGTCGGACTGACCGGGGAGGTACGCCGGGTCGGTGCGGTTCCCCGGCGGCTGGCCGAGGCGGCCCGGCTCGGCTTCCGCTTCGCGCTCGTGCCGCCCGGGTGCGGGCCGGAGTCGACCGGGGCCGGCCCGGAGAACATGCGAGTGGTGGAGGTCACCCACCTGCGGGCCGCGTTGCAGGCGGCCGCTCGGGCGTCGGCCGGGTGAACTGTCCGGGTACGTCGACGAGAAAGGGCCGGTCAGGTGACGCATCACAGTAACCGCGACAGCACCCAACGCAGGGCGTTCCGTAGACTGTGCCCGTGCCGACCGACCGCGATGCCACCAAGCCTGCCGGCGCGACACCTCACGTCCGTACGGGTGCCGTGGGTTCGCCCACCCGTCCCATCAGCGTCAGCGTGACCGGCGGTTCCGCCGGCACCGGCGGCGACCCGCTCCGCGCCAATCTGGCCCTGATGGCGCCGGGCACCGCGCTGCGCGACGGCCTGGAACGGATCCTGCGCGGCCGCACCGGCGCGTTGATCGTCCTCGGCTACGACAAGGTCGTCGACCAGATCTGCACCGGCGGCTTCCCGATGGACGTCGAGTTCTCCGCCACCCGGGTCCGGGAGCTGTGCAAGATGGACGGCGCGGTGGTGCTCTCCAGCGACGGCACCCGGATCGTCCAGGCCGGCGTGCACCTGATGCCGGACCCGTCGATCCCCACCGAGGAGTCCGGCACCCGGCACCGCACCGCCGAGCGGGTGGCCCGGCAGACCGGCTATCCGGTCATCTCGGTCAGCCAGTCGATGCGGATCATCAGCCTCTACGTCAACGGCCAGCGGCACGTGCTTGACGACTCGGCGGCCATCCTGTCCCGGGCCAACCAGGCCCTGGCCACCCTGGAGCGCTACAAGCTCCGGCTGGACGAGGTCTCCGGCACGCTCTCCGCCCTGGAGATCGAGGACCTGGTCACCGTCCGGGACGCGGTGGCCGTGGTGCAGCGGTTGGAGATGGTCCGGCGGATCGCCGACGAGATCGCCGGCTACGTGGTCGAGTTGGGCACCGACGGTCGGCTGCTCGCCCTTCAGCTCGACGAGCTGATGGCCGGCGTGGACGCCGACCGCACCCTGGTCATCCGGGACTATCTGCCCACCGGCCGCAAGTCCCGCACCCTGGACGAGGCACTGGTCGAGCTGGACCTGCTCGGTGCCACCGAGCTGATCGACCTGGTGGCGGTGGCGAAGGCGATCGGCTACCCGTCGGTCTCGGATGCCCTGGACGCGGCGGTCAGCCCGCGCGGCTTCCGTCTGCTGGCCAAGGTGCCGCGCCTGCCGGTGCCGATCGTCGACCGGCTGGTGGTGCACTTCGGCAGCCTGCAACGACTGCTCGGCGCGACCGTCGAGGACCTGCAGGCCGTCGACGGCGTCGGCGACGCCCGGGCCCGTGGGGTCCGGGAGGGCCTCTCCCGGCTCGCCGAGGCGTCCATCCTGGAACGGTACGTCTGAGGACGCCGGCTCCGGCACCGGACGCGACGGACCGCGCGTCGGGGTGTCGTCGACGGCGGCCCGGTTCCGCGCGCTGCCGGCGGCGGCCCGGTTCCGCGCGCTGCCGGCGGCGGGCCGGGGCCCGGCGTCGGCCGGCGGCGTGCCGGGATCCGGCGTCGCTGACGGTCGGGCCAGGGCCGGGGTCAGCTCTCGACGATGGTGAGTCGCACCGGGTCACTCAGCTTGGTGCCGAGCCGACCGAAGAGCTGGTACGACCCGGCCTTCGCGAAGGGGCCGGCGGCCAGCCCGTCGGCGCACCGGGTGGTGTCCCGACCGTTCCAGGCGACCCGGTAGGCCCGTTCGAAACCGGGGGCGAAGGACTGCACGTCGGAGCCCTTGGCCAGACCGCAGGTGTCGGACGACCAGACCCGCTCCGCGCCGGCCTTGATGAACAGCTCCTGGAGATCGGCGCCGACGTCGCGGTTACAGGTCCGCTCCGACAGGTTCTTGATCTTGATCTCCAGATCGACCACGGTGCCGCTGCGGGCCTCCGTCGGTGCCGCCACCGGGGTCACCACGATCTCGGCGTCGGTGCAGCCACCGTCGCTCGCCGGGGCCACCGGCCCTCCGGGGCCGCCCGAGTCGCCCGAGCCCGAGTCCCCCGACCCACCCTGGCTGCCCGAACCACCGGGCCCCGAACCACCGGGCCCCGAGCCGCCCGGGGCGGCACCGGGCCCGGCACCGTCCGATCCGGAACCGCCCGGACCCGCGCCGCCCGGACCGGCACCGCCCGGATCGCCCTCGCCGCCGGGGCCTCCCGGCGCCTCCGGGCCCGCGGAGGGCCCGCCGGTCTGCGGGGTCAGCACCGATTCGGTAGGCGCCGGAGACGGCCCACCCTCCGGTGTCCCGGCGGTGTTGTCCGACCGGTCGCAGGAATAGAGCAGCACAATCAGGAGAAGAAGCCCCGCTCCGAGTACGACGGCGCGACGCCGCCAGTAAACGGCGGATGGCAGGGGACCGACCGTCAGACGCATGATGCCCCCACGGTAGCGGCGTACCGCACCCGCGTCCGGCAGGACGCGCCGGACCACCGACGCCTCACCGCGACGACCTTCCACTCACGACCCGGCCGCCCCCCTCACAGGTACACCTTGCGCTGGTGGATCGCGTGCGCCCCGGCCACCCGGTCGAGGAAGAGCAGACCGGCACAGTGGTCGATCTCGTGCTGCAACGCCCGCGCCTCGAAGGCGTCGGTCACCAGCCGGACCGTCCGACCGGCACCCGGCAGTTCACCCTCCACCACGAGCCGGCTGGCCCGCTTGACGTCCCCGGTCAGGTCGGGCACCGACATGCAGCCCTCCCGGCCGGCCTTCCAGCGGGTCGCCTCGACCACCCGGGCGTTGCAGAGCACGAAGGTGCCGTGCACCGTCACCGCCTTCGGGTGCCCGGTCACGTCGACCGCGAAGACCTGTGCCGCGACCCCGATCTGCGGCGCGGCCAGCCCGACGCAGCCCGGTGCCACCCGCATGGTGGCGACCAGGTCGGCGGCGAGCCGTACCGTCTCCGCCGAGTTCGGGTCGACCTCGGCGCCCGCCCGGCTGAGCACCGGCTCGGGGGCGCAGACCACCGGCCGTACCTCCCCCGGGACCGCCAGCGCCTGCGGGGTCCAGTCACCGAGGCCGGTCACAGCAGATCCGGGTCGGCCGGCCGGAGGGTCGCCTCGACACCCAGCTCGGCGGCGGTCCGGGTCAGCTGCGCGGTCAGCTCCGAAGCGGTCCCCGACGGCAGCTCCACCTCGGCGACCACCACGTAGAGCGAACCGGCCAACCGGGTACTGAGATCGGTGACGTTGCCTCCGGCTTCGGCGATGACCCGGGTCATCGCCGCGACGATGCCCATCCGGTCGGCGCCGTGCACCGCCAGCACGTACGGCTCACCGGCCGGTGCGGTGACCCCGTCCGGCGTGACCGCGCGTACGGTCGCCAGGAGCTGACCGTCGGCGGCGAGCGGGGCCAACGCGGCCTCGGCCTCGGCGGCGGTCGGGCCGACACAGATCAGGGTCATCGCGAAGTGCCCGCGTAGCCGGGTCATGGTGGAGTCGGTCAGGTTGGCACCGAGCCGGGCGAGCACCTCGGCGACGTCGGCCACGATGCCGGGCCGGTCCCGGCCGATGACAGTGATCGCGAGCTGGTTCATTGGGGCATTCTCCCCGAACCGTCCGACCAGCCGGCGACGCCCCCGTCCGGCCCGCCCATCCTGCGGGAAGGTGGGCCGTGACATCATCGACGCGCGATGTCTGAGCCAACGTTCGCCACCCTGGTCAGCCGGTGGTACTCCGAAACCGCCCGGGACCTGCCGTGGCGCCACCCCGGCGTGTCGCCGTGGGCAATCCTGGTCAGCGAGGTCATGCTCCAGCAGACGCCGGTGGTCCGGGTGGTGCCGGCCTGGCAGGCGTGGCTGGAGCGCTGGCCCACCCCCGCCGCGCTGGCCGAGGACACCCCGGCGGAGGCCATCCGGATGTGGGGGCGGCTCGGCTACCCCCGCCGGGCGGTCCGGTTGCGCGAGTGTGCGGTGGCGATCGTCGAACGGCACGCCGGAGTGGTACCGGACCGGTTGGACCAGCTTCTGGCGCTACCCGGGGTGGGCACCTACACGGCGCGGGCGGTGGCGACGTTCGCGTACGGGCAGCGGCACCCGGTGGTCGACACGAACGTGCGTCGGGTGGTCTGCCGGGCCATCGCCGGGGAACCGGACGCCGGGCCCACCACCCGCCCCGCCGACCTGGTCGCCACCGAGGAGCTGCTCCCCGTCGAGCCGGCCGACGCGGCGCTGGCCAGTGCGGCCATCATGGAGCTGGGCGCGGTGCTCTGCGTGGCCCGGTCGCCCCGCTGCGACCGCTGCCCGGTGGCCTCGATCTGCGCGTGGCGGACCTCCGGCCAGGCCGCCCCGACCGGCCCGAGCCGCCGCCCCCAGCGGTACGCCGGCACCGATCGACAGGTACGCGGTCTGCTGCTGGGCGTACTCCGGGAGACCACCGGCCCGGTCGACCGGCAGCGGCTCGACCAGGTGTGGGCCGACGACGTGCAACGGGCCCGAGCGCTGGCCGGACTGGTCACCGACGGGCTGGTCGAGCCGGTCGGGACGGCGTCGTTCCGGCTGGCCGGCGACGGCGGCCCGCCCGCGCCGGCCGTGGTCTGACCGCTTCACGGAGAACGGCGTCGGCCCGGTGGCAGCTGCCACCGGGCCGACGCCGTTCAGTCGTTCGCCCTACTCGTCCGCACCTGCCGCGGCCGTGCCGCCCAGGTCGGCCGGGACGGCGTCCGGAACCTCCACCGGCTTGTCCGCGCCCGTGAAGATGAGCTTGGACTTGTCGATGTCCTCCGGGTCACCCTCGCAGTCCACCACGACGATCTGACCCGGGGTCAGCTCGTTGAAGAGGATCCGCTCGGAGAGGTTGTCCTCGATGTCGCGCTGGATCGTGCGACGCAGTGGACGCGCTCCGAGCACCGGGTCGAAGCCCTTCTTCGACAGGTACTTCTTGGCGTTGTCGGTCAGCTCCAGACCCATGTCCTTGTTGCGGAGCTGGGTCTCGATCCGCTGGATCATGATGTCGACGATCTGCAGGATCTCGTTCTGGCGGAGCTGGTGGAAGACGATGGTGTCGTCGATCCGGTTCAGGAACTCGGGCCGGAAGTGCTGCTTGAGCTCGTCGTTTACCTTCTGCTTCATCCGCTCGTAGTTGGAGTCCGAGTCCTCGGACGCCTGGAAACCGAGCGACACCGCCTTGGCCACGTCCCGGGTGCCCAGGTTGGTGGTCAGGATGATGACGGTGTTCTTGAAGTCCACGATCCGGCCCTGGCCGTCGGTGAGCCGACCGTCCTCCAGGATCTGGAGCAGGGTGTTGAAGACGTCCGGGTGGGCCTTCTCGATCTCGTCGAAGAGGACCACCGAGAACGGCCGACGCCGCACCTTCTCGGTCAGCTGGCCACCCTCGTCGTAGCCGACGTAGCCGGGAGGCGCACCGACCAGCCGGGAGACCGTGTACCGGTCGTGGAACTCCGACATGTCCAGCTGGATCAGAGCGTCCTCGGAGCCGAAGAGGAACTCGGCGAGCGCCTTGGAGAGCTCGGTCTTACCGACACCGGAGGGACCGGCGAAGATGAACGAGCCCGACGGGCGCTTCGGGTCCTTCAGGCCGGCCCGGGTCCGCCGGATCGCCTTCGAGACCGCCTTGACCGCGTCCTCCTGGCCGATGACGCGCTTGTGCAGCTCGTCCTCCATGCGCAGCAGGCGCGAGGTCTCCTCCTCGGTCAGCTTGTAGACCGGGATGCCGGTCCAGTTGCCGAGCACCTCGGCGATCTGCTCGTCGTCGACCTCGCTGACGACGTCCAGGTCACCGGCCTTCCACTCCTTCTCCCGCTGGGCCTTCTGGCCGAGCAGCTGCTTCTCCTTGTCGCGGAGCTGGGCGGCCCGCTCGAAGTCCTGCGCGTCGATCGCGGACTCCTTGTCCCGACGCACCTGGGCGATCCGCTCGTCGAAGTCACGCAGGTCCGGCGGAGCGGTCATCCGGCGGATCCGCATCCGGGCACCGGCCTCGTCGATCAGGTCGATCGCCTTGTCCGGCAGGAACCGGTCGGAGATGTACCGGTCGGCAAGGGTCGCCGCGGCCACCAGCGCGGCGTCGGTGATGCTCACCCGGTGGTGCGCCTCGTACCGGTCACGCAGGCCCTTGAGGATCTCGATGGTGTGCGCCAGCGACGGCTCACCCACCTGGATCGGCTGGAACCGGCGCTCCAGCGCGGCGTCCTTCTCCAGGTGCTTGCGGTACTCGTCCAGGGTGGTCGCGCCGATGGTCTGCAGCTCGCCCCGGGCCAGCATCGGCTTGAGGATGCTCGCCGCGTCGATCGCGCCCTCGGCGGCACCCGCACCCACCAGGGTGTGGATCTCGTCGATGAACAGGATGATGTCGCCCCGGGTGCGGATCTCCTTGAGGACCTTCTTCAGGCGCTCCTCGAAGTCACCGCGGTAACGGGAACCGGCCACCAGTGCACCGAGGTCGAGCGTGTAGAGCTGCTTGTCCTTGAGCGTCTCGGGCACCTCGCCCTTGATGATCTTCTGGGACAGCCCCTCCACCACGGCGGTCTTGCCGACGCCGGGCTCACCGATCAGGACCGGGTTGTTCTTGGTACGGCGGGAGAGCACCTGCATGACCCGCTCGATTTCCTTCTCGCGCCCGATGACCGGGTCGAGCTTGCCCTCGCGGGCGGCCTGGGTGAGGTTGCGGCCGAACTGGTCCAGCACCAGGCTGGTCGACGGCGCGGCCTCGCCCGGCGCGGCACCGGCGGCGGCCGGCTCCTTGCCCTGGTAGCCGGAGAGGAGCTGGATCACCTGCTGGCGGACCCGGTTGAGGTCGGCGCCGAGCTTGACCAGCACCTGGGCGGCGACGCCCTCGCCCTCACGGATCAGGCCGAGCAGGATGTGCTCGGTACCGATGTAGTTGTGGCCGAGCTGCAGCGCCTCACGCAGCGACAGCTCCAGCACCTTCTTGGCCCGCGGCGTGAACGGGATGTGCCCGCTCGGCGCCTGCTGACCCTGGCCGATGATCTCCTCGACCTGCTGGCGGACGCCCTCCAGGGAGATGCCGAGGCTCTCCAGAGCCTTGGCCGCGACGCCCTCACCCTCGTGGATCAGGCCCAGCAGGATGTGTTCCGTACCGATGTAGTTGTGGTTGAGCATCCGGGCCTCTTCTTGGGCCAGGACGACAACCCGTCGCGCTCGGTCGGTGAACCGCTCGAACATGCCCTCGTGCTCCTCACGTGCCGTGCGCCTTGACCGTCAGAATCTTGGCGGGGCCGGTGCGCGGACGTCCGGGACGGGCGTCCGTGCCTCCTTACTCTATCGCCGCGGGCCGACTCCGCTGAGGTCGTGTGTCTCCGGCGGCCGCCGCTCGCGCGTCGTTTCACCCAACCGTCCGCGCTCAGGGCCTGTTCCGGGCCCTGCGGCTGTACGCGTAGAGCGAAATTCCGCGCGTCCGGTGGACGGGTGTCCGGGCACCCGCGTCGGTTGTCCACAGGCTGTGGACAGACTTTCCACCGGCTGTGGACAACGCCCGTCCGGGCCGGATCCTTCCCGCCCGGACCGCCCTCCCGCCGCGCCGTGGGCCGGCCAGCCACGGCAGCCCCGCCCGGTGTGGCCGGCCGCCGGGCCACAGCGGCCGGGCGCGCGTCGCGGAGACGGCGACGCTGGGCCGGGGATCAGCCCCGGCCCAGCGTCAGGTCGCCCGGACCACCGTCAGCGGCCGGCCTTGGCGTGGAACTCGTCCACGATCTCCTGGGGGATGCGCCCCCGGTCGGAGATGTCCTTGCCCTGCCCCTTGGCCCAGTCCCGGATCGCCTTGTTCTGCTCCCGGTCGGAGGTGGCACCACCCCGGCCCCGCGCGGCCCGGCCACCGACCACCACACCGCCGCGCCCCACCTTGGTGCCGTGGGCGACGTAGGTGGCGAATACCTCACGCAATTTCTCGGCGTTCGAACTCGACAGGTCGATCTCGTACTGAACGCCGTCGAGGGCGAACTTGACGGTCTCGTCGGCGTCTCCGCCGTCCAGGTCATCGACCAGCTTGTGAATGATCTGCTTGGCCACGTCGCACAATCCTTTCGAGCAGGGTCTCCTGCCAGAAGCACAATAGCCCGCTCGATGCTTGTCACGTCAATAGGACCCGGAAAAAAGTCCGTCGGCGGCGCGTGAACTACTCCGGCCGGACCAAGGGGAACAGGATCGTTTCCCGAATACCCAGGCCGGTCAGCGCCATCAACAGGCGGTCGATTCCCATTCCCATACCACCGGCCGGCGGCATTCCGTACTCCATGGCCCGGAGAAAGTCCTCGTCGAGCCGCATCGCCTCGTCGTCGCCCCGGGCCGCCAGCTGCGCCTGGGCGACCAACCGCTCCCGCTGCACCACCGGGTCGACCAGCTCGGAGTACGCGGTCCCCAGCTCGAAGCCGAGGACGTACAGGTCCCACTTCTCGGCCAGCCCCGGCTCGTCACGGTGGGACCGGGTCAGCGGGCTGGTCTCCTCCGGGTAGTCCCGGACGAACGTGGGCTCCCGCAAACCAG
This sequence comes from Micromonospora yangpuensis, assembly GCF_900091615.1. NCBI lineage: Bacteria > Bacillati > Actinomycetota > Actinomycetes > Micromonosporales > Micromonosporaceae > Micromonospora > Micromonospora yangpuensis. Next base: position 6,094,546 of record NZ_FMIA01000002.1, read on the forward strand.
GCACGACCAGTTCCTCGAACAGTTCCTCGGCCAGCTTGCCCGGCCCCCACTTGGGGTCCACCGCGAGGCCGACCTTGTCGGCGTACTCCACCAGGCGGGCCCGGTCGGTCCGCACGGTGACCTCCTCACCGAGCGCTTCCGAAAGGACACCGAACAGTGTCACCGAGCGCCACTGCCCGCCCAGGTCGAACTCCTGGCCATCGGCGTGGGTCACCACCGTCGACCCGCCGACCGCGATCGCCGCCCGCTGTACCAGATTCCGGGTGAGCGTGGCCATGGTGTCGTAGTCGCCGTACGCCTGGTAGGCCTCCAGCATCGCGAACTCGGGCGAGTGCGAAGAGTCGACTCCCTCATTACGGAAGTTGCGGTTGATCTCGAAGACCCGGTCGACCCCACCGACCACGGCCCGCTTCAGAAACAGTTCCGGAGCGATTCGGAGATACAGATCGGTGTGCAACGCATTGCTGTGGGTCACGAATGGGCGGGCCGCCGCGCCGCCGGGCAGCAGCTGCAGCATCGGCGTCTCCACCTCGACGAAGTCCTGCTCGTGCAACGCCTCCCGCAGACTCCGGACGGCTGCCGCCCGGGTCCGTACCATCTGGCGGGCCTGTGGCCGGACGACCAGGTCCACGTACCGCTGCCGGACCCGGGCCTCCTCGCTGAGCGGCTTGTGCGCCACCGGCAGCGGACGCAGCGCCTTGGCGGTCACCGCCCACTGCTCGGCCAGCACCGACAGCTCACCGCGCCGGCTGGTGATCACCTCACCGGTGATGCCGACGTGGTCACCGAGGTCGACCAGGCGCTTCCAGTCCGCCAACCGCTCGGGGCCGACCCGGTCCAGGGAGAGCATCGCCTGCAGCTCGGTCCCGTCACCGTCGCGCAGGGTGGCGAAGCAGAGCTTGCCGGTGTTGCGTACGAAGATCACCCGACCGGTGACCGCGACCCGGACGCCGGTGGCGGTGTCGGTGGGCAGCTCCGCGTACTCGGCCCGGATCCGGGCCAGCGTGCTGGTCCGGGGGTAACCGACCGGGTACGCCTCGACGCCCTCGGCGAGCATCCGGTCCCGCTTCTCCCGGCGGACCTTCATCTGCTCCGGAAGGTCGTCGGCGGGGTCGACTGGCACGGGGTTCTGCTCGGTCACGGCACGCTTCCTCAGCTAAGGATTCCGGCGGGGTCAGCCCCCGAGCGTACTCAAGCCCTCCCGCGACCGTTACGGGTTAACCTGCCCGGCATGACCGATCCCACTCACCGGCTCTCCTTCGGCGCCGCCGCCGAGGCGTACGACCGGTTCCGCCCGACCTACCCTCCGGCGGCCGTACGCTGGGCGCTGGACGGCCTGCCCGCCCCGGCCCGGGTGGTGGATCTCGGCGCGGGGACCGGCCTGCTCACCCGGGTGGTCCTCGATCTCGGCCACCAGGTGCTGCCGGTGGAACCCGACCCGGGCATGCGGGCGCAACTGGCCGCCACCACCCCCGGCGTCACCCCGCTGGCCGGCAGCGCCGAGGCGGTGCCGCTGGCCGACGCGGCGGCGGACGCGGTGCTGTCGGGGCAGGCGTACCACTGGTTCGACCGGGAGCGGGCGCACCCGGAGATCGCCCGGCCCCGGGTTCGGCCCGGTGGAGATGGCGGAGTTCCCGTACCACGTCACGGTCACCCCGGACGAGTTGGCCGGACTGGTCCGGACCCGCTCGCACTACCTGGTCGCCGAGGCGCCGCAGCGGCAGATCATCGACGACGGCGTACGCGATCTGCTCGCCACCCATCCGGACCTGGCCGGTCGGGAACGGATCGAGCTGCCGTACCGCACCTTCGTCTTCCGCGCCCCCCGCGCCGGCGCCCCCGCATCGTGGGGGTGAGCGGGGAACCCCGCTCTACCGTAGGCGTTAAGCGGGGGCCCTTCCTTACCGCTCAGGTGTTGCGGTCGTAGACCATGCGCAGGCCGATCAGGGTGATCATCGGCTCGTGGTGGGTGATGGTGCGGCACTCGCCGATCACCACCGAGGCGAGTCCACCGGTGGCGATGACCGCCTGCACCCCGCCCAGCTCCTCGGCCATCCGCTCGACGATCCGGTCCACCTGACCGGCGAAGCCGAAGTACAGACCCGCCTGGAGACACTCCACGGTGTTCTTGCCGATCACCGAGCGGGGCCGGGTCGCCTCGACCTTGCGCAACTGGGCCGCCCGGGCGGCCAGCGCGTCGAAGGAGATCTCGATGCCCGGGGCGAACGCGCCGCCCAGGAACTCACCCCGCCCGCTGATCACGTCGAAGTTCGTGGTGGTGCCGAAGTCGACAACGATCGACGGCCCGCCGAAGAGGGTGTACGCCGCGAGGGTGTTCACCACCCGGTCGGCCCCGACCTCCTTGGGGTTGTCGATGGCCAACTGCACCCCGGTGCGGACCCCCGGCTCGACGATGACGCTGGGCAGGTCGGCGTAGTACCGCTCCAGCATGGTCCGCAGCGAGCGCAGCGCGGCCGGCACGGTCGAGCAGGCCGCCACCCCGGTGATCTCGACGGCGTCCCCGGCGAGCAGACCCCGGAACATCAGGCCCAGCTCGTCCGCGGTCGACCGGGCGTCGGTCTTGACCCGCCAGGAGTGCACCAGCTTGTCGCCGGCGAAGGTGGCCAGCACGGTGTTGGTGTTTCCGATGTCGATGCAGAGCAGCACGTCCGAAGCCTAGACAACCACGGTCGGTCAGCGTCCCCGCAGGTCCATCGCGATGTCCAGGATCGGCGCGGAGTGGGTGAGCGCGCCGACCGACAGATAGTCCACCCCGCTCGCCGCGTACTCGGCCGCCACCGCCAGGGTCAGCCCGCCGGTGGCCTCCAGCTCGGCCCGGTCCCCCACCGCCGCTACCACCTCGGCGAGCAGCGCCGGTGTCATGTTGTCGCAGAGCAGGAAGTCCGCGCCGGCCTCGACCGCCTCCACCGCCTCGGCCAGCGTGGTCACCTCGACCTGCACCGGCACCTCGGGGAAGGCCTCCCGGACCCGCCGGTAGGCGGGTGCGACCCCGCCGGCCGCCAGCTTGTGGTTGTCCTTGATCATGGCGACGTCGTAGAGCCCCAACCGCTTGTTGGTGCCGCCGCCGGCCCGCACCGCGTACTTCTCCAACGCCCGCAGGCCCGGGGTGGTCTTGCGGGTGTCCAGCACCATCGCCTTCGTCCCGGCCAGCGCGTCGGCCCAGGCCCGGGTGTGGGTGGCCACCCCGGACATCCGGCAGAGCAGGTTCAGCGCCGTACGCTCGGCGGTGAGCAGCAGCCTGGTCGGCCCGGTGACCGTGGCCAGCACGTCGCCGCGGGCCACCCGCTCACCGTCGGCCGCCAGCACCGACACCTCGACGGTACGCGCGCCACCCGCCGGCGCCCCCTCGGTGGCACCGGTCGCCACCTCGGCGACCAGCTCGAAGACCGCCGCCGCCACGGCCAGCCCGGCCACCACCCCGTCGGCCCGGGCCACCAGGTCGGCGGTGTCGGTCTGGCCGGCCGGAATCGTGGCCACGCTGGTGACGTCGAGCAGCCGGGGACCGAGATCCTCGGTCAGCGCGTCGTCGATCACCCGCCGGACCCGGTCGGGGTCCAACCCGCCGGCCCGCAACACCTGTTCCGTCGACTGCCTCATCCCGGTTCCCTCCGCACTCATGCTGACCGTTCCCACCGCTGCGCCAACCGCCCCTGGGCCCCGATCGAGGCGAGCAGGTGGCCGTGCCACCGCTCGTCGGCCGTGGGAAAGTCCTCCCGCCAGTGGCACCCGCGGGTCTCCTGCCGGGCGTAGCCGGCCGCGACCAGCGCCGACGCCACGGTGAGCAGGTTCGTCGCCTCCCAGTCGGCGGTCCGGGGCCGCCCACGCCGCTCGCCGAGCCCGGTCAGGGTCGCGGCGGTCTCGGTGAGCGTCTTCGCCGAGCGGAGCACCCCGGCACCCCGGGTCATCGCCCGTTGCAGCGTCGGGGTGGCCTCCGCCGGCGCCACCCAGCCGGCGCCGCCGGTCCAGGCGCCGGTCGGCGCCGGCTGGGCCTGCTCGGGCAGACCGGCGGCGATGTCCTCGGCGATCCGCCGGGAGAAGACCAGCCCCTCCAGCAGCGAGTTGCTGGCCAGCCGGTTCGCGCCGTGCACGCCGGTGCAGGCCACCTCGCCGCAGGCGTACAGGCCGGGGATGGAGGTCCGGCCGTGCAGGTCGGTACGGACCCCGCCGGAGGCGTAGTGGGCGGCCGGGGCGACCGGGATCAGATCGGTCGCCGGGTCGACCCCGATGGCCAGGCAGGAGGCGACGATGGTGGGGAACCGGCGGGCGAGGAACTCCCCACCGAGGTGCCGGGCGTCGAGGAAGACATGGTCCGCGCCGGTGGCCAGCAGCACCCGGTGGATGCCCTTGGCGACCACGTCCCGGGGGGCCAGCTCGGCCAACTCGTGCTGACCGACCATGAACCGCTTGCCGTCGGCGTCGACCAGGTGGGCGCCCTCGCCGCGCAGCGCCTCGGAGACCAGCGGTTGCTGGGCCAGACCGGCCCCGGGCACCCGGGCCCGTTCCGGCACGATCAACGCGGTCGGGTGGAACTGCACGAACTCCACGTCGGTGACGACCGCGCCGGCGCGCATCGCCAACGCCACCCCGTCGCCGGTGGAGACCGCCGGGTTGGTGGTCGCCGCGAAGACCTGCCCCATCCCGCCGGTGGCCAGCACGACCGCCCGGGACAGGATCGCGCCCACCCCGTCCTCGCTGCCCTCGCCGAGCACGTGCAGGGTGAGCCCGCAGGCCGGGCCGAGGCCGTCCGGGCCGTCGCCGGGCGCCCGGAGCAGGTCCAGCACCAGGGCGTGCTCGAACAGCCGGATCCACGGGTCCCGGCGGACCGCGGCGTGCAGCGCGCGCTGCACCTCCGCCCCGGTCGCGTCGCCGCCGGCGTGCACGATCCGGTCCGCCCGGTGACCGCCCTCCCGGGTGAGCATCAGCGAACCGTCCGGATGCCTGTCGAACTCGGCACCGATGCGCATCAGCTCCCGCAGCCGGGTCGGTCCCTCCGCCACCAGGACCCCTACCGCGGCCGGGTCGCAGAGCCCCACCCCGGCCAGCTCGGTGTCCGAGGCGTGCGCCGCCGGGGTGTCCTGCGGATCGAGTACGGCGGCGATACCGCCCTGCGCCCACCGGGTCGACCCCTCGTCCATGTCGACCTTGGTGACCACGGTGACGTGCAGTCCGGCCTCCCGCAGATGCAGGGCGGCGGTGAGGCCGGCGACCCCGGAACCGACCACGATCACGTCGGTGGTCTCCACCCAGCCGGGTGCGGGCGCGGCCAGCAGTCCGGGCAGGGTCGGCAGGTCGACGGGCGAGGAGTCCATGACCACAGTCAACCGCGCCGCGACCACGAGCGGGCCCCGGGGTCGGAGTGTGTGGTTCCGACTACCCTGTCCGAACCGGTAGACCGGCCGGGCCGGCACCCGCCAGCGAGCCGGTCGTCGTGCGGTGGCTCAGCCACAGGTAGCAACGAACCCCCCGGTCACCGGCGCGCCACCGGCCGGCGGCGGGCGGGCGGACCACCACACCGCTGCGCACCGTCAGCCGGATGTCGTCCGGCACCCCGACGTACCGGGCGAGGACGGTACGGCAGCCGGTGTAGAACGGGGCCCACTCGGCGTCCCGGGCGGGGTAGGGGCGGTCCGGGGCCGCCCACACGCCCACGTATTCGGCGTTGTGCCGTTTGTCGCAGCTCACCGGGCTCAGTGTCGAGACGCCGCCACCCCGGCCCGTGGCAGCCTGCTGGCAGCCCAGTTTCAACGGCGAGGGACCTCGTAGCGCACCGCGCAGGCTGCCGGTCCGGAGCACCGTGCCGGCTCCGGCCTCCACCGTCGTCACCTCGGTCAGGTCGCACCGGTACCAGCGGGCACCGCCCGACCAGCCGTCCGGGGAGGGGATGGCCACCCCCAGCCGCAGCCGGGCACCGCGCCACTCGTGGCCGACGTAACCGGTGGCCCGGGTGTCACAGTCGGCGAAGGCCGTACGCAGCTGCGCAGACCCGGTAGGCGGCCTCGGCCGGTCCGCCGGGAAGGTCCCCACGTGCGCCGTCTCCACCCGATGCGCCCCGGCACAGTCCACCGGCTGGTACGCCGTCAGGCTGACCACCTCGGTGAAGTCGGCCTCGTGGCAGGTGGCGGCGGCCGGGGTGAACGGTACGGGTGGGGCCAGCGCCGCCCAGTCGTCGGTCAGGTCGGCGTCCAGTCCGGAGGTGGCCGCGCAGCCGGTCAGCACGAGCGTCGCCACCACGACCACGCCCAGAACCGCCCGCGCACCGGGCAGCACCGTTCTCGCACTGCTCATCGCGGCCTCCCCAGGCACCGGCACGAGGGCGGCTCCAGAGTAACCGGTCATGACCATCCGGTGACAGACCGGAATCCGCGGCCACGCCACGCATTCCGCCCAGCCGGTACGGTCGGGCCCGGAAAGGACCGTCAGACGGGTACCGCGTAGGCGGCGCGTACCGGGTCACCGGCCATCCCCGCGACGGCGGCGGTGGGGTCGGCACCCAGCTCGATGATCCGGTTCTCCCCGTCGACGTGCACGATCCGCGGCTGGTACGACCGCGCCTCGGCGGCGTCGAACTGCCCGTACGAGATCAGGATGACCAGGTCACCGGGGTGCACCAGGTGCGCGGCGGCACCGTTGATGCCGATCACCCCGCTGCCCCGCTCGCCCGGGATAACGTACGTCTCCAGCCGGGCCCCGTTGGTGACGTCCACGATCGCGACCTGCTCGCCAGGCAGCAGGTCGGCGGCGTCGAGCAGATCCTGGTCCACCGTCACCGAACCGACGTAGTGCAGGTCGGCCTGGGTCACCGTGGCCCGGTGGATCTTCGACTTCAGCATGGTCCGCAACATGGTGGTGCCTTTCGCAGAACGAACAGGGTGGTGGTCAGGGGCGCGGCGCGAGCCGGATCGCCAGGTTGTCGATCAGCCGGACGCCACCGAGCGAAGCCGCGATCAACAGCCGGGCCTCGCCGGCCACCGGCCCCGGCTCCAGATCGGGATCGGTGAGCACCAGATAGTCCAGTTCGACGGTCGGATCGACCGCCCCGAAGGCCCGGTGCGCGGCGGCGAGCACCGCACCGGCGTCGAGACCGGCCTCGGCCGCCTCGGCACCGGCCCGCAACGTGGCGGAGAGCCCCAGCGCGGCCTGCCGCTGCGTCGGGGAGAGGTAACGGTTGCGGCTGGAGAGCGCCAGTCCGTCCGGCTCCCGTACCGTCGGCACGCCGACGATCCGTACCGGCACGTTCAGGTCCCGCACCATCCGCCGGACCACGGTCAACTGTTGGTAGTCCTTCTCCCCGAAGAAGGCCAGGTCCGCCCGGGTGAGCTGGAGCAGCTTCAGGACCACGGTGAGCACGCCCTGGAAGAAGCCCGGTCGGCTCAGCCCTTCCAGGTCCGCGCCGGGCCGCCCCGGGTCGACGCGGATCTCGGGTGCCCCGTCCGGGTACAGGTCCGGCACGGAGGGGGCGAAGACCAGGTCGACCCCGGCCCGGCGGCACACCGCCAGGTCCTCGTCGAGCGTGCGCGGGTACCTGTCGAAGTCCTCGTTCGGGCCGAACTGCAACGGGTTGACGAAGATCGTCACCAGGACGTGGTCGGCCTGCTCCCGGGCGGCCCGCAACAGTGTCTCGTGCCCGGAGTGCAGGGCGCCCATGGTCATCACCACGCCGACGGTCCCGGTCAGCCGGGCCCGGGCGGCCGCCAACTCCGCCGGAGTGTGCACCAGCTCGCTCATGCCGCCACCTGCCGTGGAGCCCGATCCGGCACGTCGAGCTGCTGCTGGGCCCGGCCCAGCACGTCGAGTTGCTGCTGGGCCCGGCCCAGCACGTCGAGCAGAGGCTCGGCGTCCCGCGGGCGCAGCCGGCCGGCGGCGATGGCCCGGTCCGCGGTCCGCCGGGCCAGCACCAGGTACGCCGGCACGGACTCGGGCGCGGTCGCCGCCAGGCGGTCCAGGTGCCGGCGGACCGTACCCGCGTCACCCCGGGAGACCGGACCGGTCAGCGCGTCGTCACCCAGACTCAGCGCGTTGGTCAGCGCGGCCCCCAACAGCGGGCCGAGGACCTTCTCCGGCTGGGCCACCCCGGCGTCGCGCAGCCGGTCGGCGGCCTCGTTGACCAGGGTGACCAGATGGTTCGCCCCGTGCGCGAGCGCCGCGTGGTAGAGCGGGCGATCCACCTCACCTACCCATTCCGGCACCCCGCCCAGGTCGGCCACGAGCCGGGCGGCCAGCACCCGCAGCCCGGCGGGGGCGGTCACCCCGTACGAGATGCCGGCGAGCCGGGACAGGTCGTCGGGAGTACCGGTGAAGGTCATCGCCGGATGCAGGGCGAGCGGACGGGCCCCGACGGCGACCGCCGGGGCGAGCACGGCCAACCCGTGCGCGCCGGAGGTGTGCGCGACCACCTGACCCGGTTGCAGCGCCCCGGCGCCGGCCAGCCCGGCGACCACCCCGGCCAGGGCGTCGTCCGGTACCGCGAGCAGCAGCAGGTCGGTGGCGGACCGGGCGACCGAGGCGGCGGTGCGGTTCGGCGTCCCGGGCAGCAACAACGCGGCGCGGGCCCGGCTGGCCCCGGCCCCACCGGAGGCGGCGACCACCCGGTGTCCGGCGGCGACAAGCGCGGCGCCCAGGACGGCGCCGACCCGGCCGGTGCCGACGACACCGACGGTCAGGCGGGAGGTGGCGGACGAGTAGGCGCCCGATGGCGCGACGGCCCCGAGCGGGGCGGCCGGGCGCGGGCGCGACGGTGCGCTCATAGCATGATCCAGTCCTCGAAGGGGGTACCGGTCGATCGCAAGTATGCTCCGCCGTGACAGACCTGAAACAAGCAGTTGTGAAAACCTTCACCACCCACCCCCATGCAAGGAAGGGCCCCTTGTTAACGCTTTCTGTATAGGAAGGGGCCCCTCCAAACCGGCGGGTGACGCGAGCGGGCGGGCGGGCGGCGCATAGGGTCGGCGGGTGACCGACGTCGGACGAGGGGACGGGTCGCCGATCCGTTGGCGGATGGCGATGAGCCGGGCGCTCTACGGCCCCAACGGCTTCTTCGTCTCCGGCACCGGTCCGGCCGACCACTTCCGTACCAGCGTGCACGCCTCCCCCGCGTTCACCTCGGCGTTGCTCCGGTTGGTCGAGCGGGTCGACGCCGCGCTCGGCCACCCCGCCCGGCTGGATGTCGTGGACGTGGGCGCGGGCCGCGGCGAACTGCTCCGGACCCTCGCCGTCCAGCTGATCGGCGCGGACAGGCACTCACCGGGCGACGCGCCCAGGACGGGCGGCAGCCCGCCCGCTGCACCGCTCGCCCGACGGCTACGCCTGACCGCCGTCGAACTCGCCCCACCCCCGGCCGAACTGCCGCCCGGCATCGACTGGGTCGATCGGGTCCCGGCCGGGATCACCGGCCTACTGGTCGCCACCGAGTGGCTCGACAACGTACCGCTCGACGTGGCCGTCCGGGTCGGTGACGGCTGGCGGTACCTCGTGGTCGACCCGGCGACCGGCACCGAGACCGTCGGTGACCTGGTCGACCCGGCCGATGCCAGCTGGCTCGCCACCTGGTGGGCCGGCACCGGTGGGCCCGTCCCTGTTCGCGGCCGACCGGACGACGGTCCGGCCCGGCCCCTGGCGCGGGACACCGGGCGGACCGGGAACAGTCCGATCGTCGGACCGCGCGCGGAGATCGGCCGGAGTCGGGACGAGGCCTGGGCCGACGCGGTACGCCGGATCGACCGGGGACTCGCCCTGGGCGTCGACTACGGGCACCTGAGCGACGACCGGCCGGCGACCGGCAGCCTGACCGGCTACCGTGCCGGGCGGCAGGTGCCACCGGTACCCGACGGGTCCTGTGACCTCACCGCCCACGTGGCGGTGGACGCCGTCGCCGCGGCCGGCGCGGCGGTCGCCGGGTCGGCGTACTCGCTGGTCAGGCAGCGTGACGCGCTGCGGGCGCTCGGGGCCGACGGCGGCCGGCCACCGCTCACCCTGGCCTCGACCGACCCGACCGGGTACGTCCGCGCGCTCGCCGCCGCCTCGGCGGTGGCCGAACTGACCGACCCGGCCGGCCTCGGCGGACACTGGTGGTGGGGTCAACCGGTCGGCATCGATCCCGACGCGGTCATGGCACGATGGCGAACATGACCACGGACACCGGTGATCTCCGCGAGCTGACCGTCGGCACCGGCGCGGGACTGGTGGCCGGCACCTCCGGTGAACAGCTCGGCACCGACATGGTGCTCAACATCGGCCCGCAGCACCCCTCCACCCACGGCGTACTCCGGCTCAGGCTGGTCCTCGACGGCGAACGGGTGATCTCCGCCGAGCCGGTCGTCGGATACATGCACCGGGGGGCCGAGAAGCTCTTCGAGGTACGCGACTACCGGCAGATCATCGTGTTGGCCAACCGGCACGACTGGCTCTCGGCGTTCTCCAACGAGTTGGGCGTGGTGCTCGCCGTCGAGCGGTTGATGGGCCTGGAGGTGCCGGAGCGGGCGGTGTGGCTGCGGATGGCCCTCGCCGAGCTCAACCGGGTGCTCAACCACCTGATGTTCCTCGGCTCGTACCCGCTGGAGATCGGGGCGATCACCCCGATGTTCTACGCGTTCCGGGAGCGGGAGACCCTCCAGGCAGCGCTTGAGGAGGTGTCCGGCGGACGGATCCACTACATGTTCAACCGGATCGGTGGGCTCAAGGAGGAGGTACCGGCCGGGTGGACGGGGCGGGCCCGCGACGCCATCGGTGTCGTCCGGCGACGTATGCCGGACCTCGACGACCTGATCCGCCGCAACGACATCTTCCTGGCCCGTACCGTCGGGGTGGGGGTGCTCTCCGCCGCCGACGCCGCCGCGTTCGGCGCCTCCGGGCCGGTGGCCCGCGCCTCCGGGCTCGACTTCGACCTGCGCCGCGACGAGCCGTACCTGGCCTACGGCGAGCTGGACGTGCCGGTGGTCACCCGCACCGCCGGCGACTGCCACGCCCGCTTCGAGGTCCTCCTCGACCAGGTGTACGCCTCACTCGACCTGGCCGAGCAGTGTCTGCACCGGGTCGACCGGCTCACCGGACCGATCAACACCCGGCTGCCGAAGGTGGTCAAGGCCCCGGAGGGGCACACCTACGCGTGGACCGAGAACCCGCTCGGCGTGAACGGGTACTACCTGGTCTCGCGCGGGGAGAAGACGCCGTGGCGACTCAAGCTGCGCACCGCCTCGTACGCGAACGTGCAGGCCCTGGCCACCCTGCTCCCGGGCGCTCTGGTGCCGGACCTGATCGCGATCCTCGGTTCGATGTTCTTCGTGGTCGGCGACATCGACAAGTAGTCCGCCGGTCAACGCCAGCGACCGCCCGACTCGTCGCCACCGGCGTAGGGGGTCGCCTGATCGCCGGGGTAGGACGTCTCGTATCCGCCGGCGTGCGGAGAACGGTCGGCGCCGGCGCGGGGAACGTCGTCGCGGGGCGGGTACCCGTAGCGCTGTTCGTCGGGACGCTGGTGCCGACTATGCCGGCTCGGCTCGGGCTCCCCAGTTGACCAGCCGCTGTCCGGCTGCCCAGCCGCCGGCCAGTCGGTCCCGGCGGCCGGCTGCCCAGCCGCCGGCCAGCTGCCGTCGGGCTGTTGTCCCGCCCACCGGTCCTCGGCCGCCGGTTGCCCCGGCGGGGCCGCCGGTCGCCACTGCTCGGGCACCGGCACGCCACCAGCCGGCAGCGCCGGGCGGCCCTCCGGCCCGGCCCGGCCGCCGCCCCACCGACCAGCACCGGCCGGACCGTACGCCCCGGCTTCGCCCTGCCGACCTGCCTGCTCCGGCCTGCCTGTCTGGCGGTGACCACCGGTGGGGCCGTACCTGACGGGCTGACCCGGATCCCCGGCCGGAGCGCCTTCCCCGGCCTGGTCACGTCGACCAGCACCGGCAGCTCCGCCGGGCTGGTCGTACCCGTCGGGTGGGACACCGTGGCGGACCTCCGCCCACTGGTCCTCCACCCGGAACCCGCCGCCGGTGCCGTCGGCGTGCATCGTCGCGCGCCGTTGGCCGACCCGCACCTCGTGGCCACCTTCGTCGGCGCGTACCTCGGTCCACCGGCTCCCGGCCTGCGCCTCCGACCAGCCTTCGGCCGCACCGTGCCCGGTGGCGCGGCCGTGCGTTCCGGAGTGCCCACGCGGATCGGCGTGCCCGTACGGATCGGCGTGCCCACGCGGGTCGGCGTGCTTGTACGGGTCGGCGTGCCCATACGGATCGGCGTGCCCATACGGATCGGCGTGACCGTACGGGTCGGGGCTGCCGGTCCACTGTTGCCCAGCGGGACGGCCGGTCCACTGTTCTTCATCCGGTCGACTGGTCGGGGCGGGACCGGGCGGGACCCGCCGCCCAGGAGGGGCAGGGTCGTCACGCCCGGCCCAGGACCGGGACCGGTCCGGACCAGCCGACCCCGGCCAGGCCTGCTGTTCCCCATCGGACCAGGACCGCCCGGCCGATCCCGGATCGGACCAGGAACGGTCCGCCCCGGGTGGGCCCGCCGGCCCAGGTCCGGAGTCGGACCACGCCCGCTGGTCGGCACCGCCCCAGCGGGCGCGCTCCTGCCGGTCCGTCCGCGAGCGGTCATCGGCGCGGGACCGGTCATCGGGCCAACCATGGTCTGGCCGGGAATGCTCCGCGGCTCCCCGCCCAGGCTCGTCGTGTGTGGTGGGCGGCGACCACGGGCGCGCGTACCGGTCATCCGTTACCGGCGCGGCGCCGGATCCGTCCAGCACGGTGTGCCGGGTGACGTGCACGGTCTCGGTGTGCCGCACCACCCCCATCTGGCGGGACGCGAAGTCGGAATGCCCGCCCGATGGCACCCCGCCCGATGCCGTCCGTCCCGCAGACCGTCCGGCCGCTTCCGATCCGGTGCCGTACCGACCCGGCGGGCCGGTCGGCTGCTCGTACGCCGGGCGGGCGGCAGCGCCGTACCGGCCGGTCGGAGCGGGTGCTGGCTCCGCGTCGTACCGCCGGTCGCTGTCGGCGGTCTCCCCCGACGCGCGCGCCCGCCCGGGCGACCCGGCCACGTCCGGGGCGGAGGATACCGGGTGCCAACCGTCCGGTTCGGCCCTCGCGGAGTCGACCGACGGGGGTGGCCAGCCCGGCGGCGTCCCGGTCGTGGCACCGTCCGGCACCTCGGCAACCGGTATCCGGGAACGGGGAACCGCCACCGGCACCTCGGGGACGGAAACCCCGGCCGCCGGCACCTCCGGAACCGACGCCCGGGCCCGCGGCACCTCCGGAACCGACGCCCGGGCCCGCGGCACCTCCGGAACCGACGCCCGGGCCCGCGGCACCTCGGGGACGGGCAACTGGGCCCGTCCGGGACCTGCCGGCTGGTCCACGGCGGGCGGGGGCGGGGAATCGTCAGTGGGGGCGGAGTCGAGCCGTCGACGCAGCTCGGCCACCGCGTCCTGGGCCCGCTGAGACTGGTCGAGGGCCTGGTTGCCCCGCTGGGCGGCGGCGACGATCTCGCCGCGCAAATCCCGACGGAGTTCCTCGATCTCCTCGTACACCCCGTCCGCATCGGTGCCGTCCTCCGGCCGCAGCGCGATCGACAGACCGATCAGCACGACCGAGGCGATGGCCAGTACCGCCGCGAACCGCAGTGGTCCGTTGCTGTCGGCGATCAGCAGTGTCAACGCCGCTACCGGCGCAAACGCCACGCCGGTCCAGAAGAGCACGGTCAACAACGACGGGGTACGCCGATCGGCGGTGGGAACCGTGGCGGGCATGGGTGTGCAGCCTACCCAGCGGGTCCCGGGCAACGGAACAGTGGTGGACAACCCGGTAGGAACGGGGCGGACGCCGGAAACCGCCGGTTCAGGGGCCGGCCGGGCCAACAGACGAACGGTGCGGGACCCCGGATCGGGGTCCCGCACCGTTCGCAGCGCTCTGGTCGGTCAGCCCTGGGCGTAGGCGCCGTCGGAGGAGAAGATCAGACCCACACTGATGGTGCCGGTCCGCAACCCGGTCTTGGTCAGCGGACCGCCCTGGTCCAGCGACGAGAACGAGCCCACGGCGAGCCCGTACGTCTTCTCCAGGCCCGGCTTGCAGAAGGGCCGCTCCTGGCACTCCGGCGGACCGCCGAGCACCGTCGCGTTACCCGAGCACTTGTCGGCCAGGTCGGAGAGGGTACGGACGCCGTACTTGTCGGCGAAGGCCTGAGTGACGGCGAAGGCGTTCTGGTTCTGTGCCGCCGAGGCCGCCCCGAAGGTGAGGCCGTTGCGCTCGCCGAGGCCCTTGAGCGCCTCGACGGTCTTCTCCACCTCCGGGGAGGAGACCGGCTGCGCGTCCTTGTTGAGCTTGGCGTTCAGGAACTCGGCCATGGTGGCGGCGTACTCCGGCACCACCTGGATCTCACCCTTGGCCAGGGCCGGCTCGTAGAGCTCCCGGTTGCCGATGGTCTGCACCGTGACGTCGTACCCGGCCTCGGTGAGCACGATCCGGTAGAGCTCGCCGAGCGTCTGGCTCTCGGCGAAGTTGCCGGCGCCGACCACGATCTTGCCGCCGGGGCCCTTGGCGATGCCGTTGGTCAGTCCGTTGCCACCGGCGAACTCCTCGGCGGCCACCTTCGAGGACTTCCGGTCCACGTCGACGGCCTTGTTCAGCTGGATCAGCTTCTCGGTGTCGAGCGCCGTGGAGACCTTGTCCAGTGCCGCGATGAGCTGCGGATCGGCCGCCTCGGCGTTGACCGCGGGGAGGATGTTGTCGGCGTTCTGCAGCTTCTTGTCGTCCTCCAACGCCACCAGCTGGTCACCGGCGACCGGCGCGCAACCGGCCCCCGACGCCTCCTGCTGCGGGGCCTCGGTGCCGGAGGAACCGGCGTCACCGCAGCCGGTGAGCAGGCCTGCCGCGGCGAGAGCACCCACCGCGCCGATGGCCAGCCGTGTACGAGCGCGCATGATGCCCGCCTTCCGTGTCCCGGCGCGGCCCTACCGGGCCGGCCGCGTGTCCGACGGGCGAACTGAACCGGCCGCCCGTGCTCTCCAGCCAACATCCTCACGTACGGGTCCGACAAACCCAGGCGACGTTTGTCACCGGATCGTCACCGAGAAGCAGCCCCGCGGGTGCCGCCGGTCAGTTGCCGGCGATCGCGTTGCCGGCCCGACGGTTGGCCCGACGCCTCGCCGGTCGCAGCGGACGCGGGGTCACCAGCCGCTCGATCAGGGCCAGCACCAACTCGGCCAGGAGCGCGAGCCCGGCCACCAGGAGGCCGCCGGCCAGGATCTGGCCTCCACCGCTGGCGATGCTCAGCCCGAACCCGGCGCGGATGATCTCCCCCAGCCCGCCACCGTTGACGAACGTGGCCAGCGCGGCGGTGGCGATCACCTGGACCGTCGCGGTACGGAAACCGGCCGCCAGGTACGGCACCGCGAGCGGCAACTCGACCCGGCGCAGCACCTGCCCACCGGAGAGCCCCATGCCACGCGCCGCGTCGCGGGTCTCCGGATCGACCTGACGGACCCCGGTGTACGCGTTGGCCAGCAGCGGAGGAACCGCGAAGACGGCCAGCGCCACCACCACCGCGGGTCGGCCGAAACCCAGGAAGGTAAGCGGCAGGATGGTCAGCAGCGCGAGGGTGGGCACGGCGAGCGTGACGTTGGAGACCAGCACGACCAGGCCGCCGCCGCGGCCGGTGTGCCCGAGCCAGAGCCCGAGCGGCCAGGCCAGCAGACAGCCCAGGGCCACCGCCGTCGCGGACATGCTCAGGTGCTCGCCGAGCCGGTCCAGGATCCCGCCCGGGTTGGTCCAGTTCAGCGGGTCGTTGAGCCAGCGGACCGCCTGCTCGACGGCGCTCACCGGGCCCGCCTCGTCACCCAGGGGGTGAGCAGTCGTCCCGCCCCGGCCAGCAGCAGATCGGCCAGCAGGGCCAACAGCACGCAGAGCAGCGTACCGGTCATGATCTGGGCCTTGTAGAAGTTGTTCTGGAAGCCGGCGAAGATCAGCTGACCGAGCCCACCGCGCCCCACCACCACCCCCACCGTGACCAGCGCCACCGTCGACACCGTGGCCAGCCGGAGCCCGGTGAGGATGCCCGGCAGCGCCAGCGGCAGGTCGATCCGGAACAACCGCCCCCACCGGCCGTACCCCATGCCCTCGGCCGCCTCGCGGACCTCCGGCGGCACCTGGTTCAGACCGGCCACCGCGTTGCGCACGATGACCAGCAGCGCGTACAGCACCACCACGCTGAGCACCGTGACCGCGCCGATGCCGAGGTACGGCGCGAGGAACGCGAAGAGGGCCAGCGAGGGGATCGTGTAGAGCACCCCGGTCAGCGCGACGATCGGCCCGGCCAGCGGCCGGAACCAGTACGCGGCGACGGCGAGCGGCAGGCCGACCAGAGCGGCGATCAGCACCGCGCGGACCGTCAGCCAGGCGTGGTCACCCACCGCGGCGAGGATCGTGTCAGAGTTGTCCCGCACATACTGCCAGGAGAACCACGGGTTACCCGGGTCGGCCCGGTAGCTCAGGCGGAGGGACATACGTGGACGGTACCGTGAAGACCGCAGCCGACGCCGACCCGGATCGGGCCGGGCGGACCTCTGCGGCCTCGATCAGCCTGCACGGGATCCGCAAGCGTTACCCGGACGGCACCGAGGCGGTCCGGGAGCTGAGCCTGGAGATCGCCGCCGGTGAGCTGGTGGTGCTGATCGGCCCCTCGGGCTGCGGCAAGTCGACGGTACTACGGATGATCAACCGGCTGATCGAGCCGACCGGCGGGCGGATCCTGCTCGGCGACACCGACGTCACCCACGCGGACCCGGTCGAGCTGCGCCGCCGGATCGGCTACGTGATCCAGAACGTGGGGCTCTTCCCGCACCAGACGGTGAGCGCCAACGTCGGCACCGTTCCCCGACTGCAGGGCTGGTCCCGCGACCGGGTCCGCCGGCGCGTCGAGGAACTGCTCGACATCGTCGGTCTGGACCCGGCCCAGTTCGGTCGCCGCTACCCGCACGAACTCTCCGGCGGTCAGCGGCAGCGGGTCGGGGTGGCCCGGGCGCTCGCCGCCGATCCGGTCGTGCTGCTGATGGACGAGCCGTTCTCGGCCGTCGACCCGATCGTGCGGACCCGGCTGCAGGAGGAGTTCCTCCGGTTGCAGGCCGAGGTGCGCAAGACCATCGTGCTGGTCACCCACGACCTGGACGAGGCGGTCCGGCTCGGTGACCGGATCGCGGTGCTCTCCGAGGGCGGCCGGCTGGAACAGTACGACAGCCCGGCGGTACTGCTCGGGGCGCCCGCCACGCCCTTCGTCCGGGAGTTCGTCGGTGCCGACCGCGGGATCCGCCGGTTGGCCGTGACCCCGGTCGGCGCCGACGCGCTCGACCCGGTGCCGGCCGACGAGGTCGACCTGCCCCACGTCGCGCTCGGCACCTCGGCGTACGACGCGCTGGCCGTCATGCTCTCCTCGGCCGTGGACCGGGTGCTGGTCGACGCCGACGGTCGACCCGTCGGGGTGCTCACCCGGCACCGGCTGCTCTCCCTCGGCCAACCGACGACCTGACCCGTGCCGACAGGGCGGCCACCCCGTCCGCCCTCCTGCTCACGCCCGACCGCCGAGGCTCGCGGCCCCGACGATCCAGCCGGCGAAGACGCCGTACGTGGCACCCGTGCCGACCGCCTGGAACGCGGTCATCAGCGACGCGTCCGTGCCGAGCAGCGAGCCGAGCAACGCGGCGAAGGCCCCGGCCAGGACGTACGCCGCCCAGCCGGAGAAGAACTGGCTGAGTCCGCCGGGCGCCCGGGCGGTCTGGGCCGCCGGCAGCAGGTAGAGGAAGAGGGCGGCCAGCACGACCACCAGGATGGCCCGTAGGTCACCCGGGGCCATTCCCGGTACCTCGTCGAACCCGAACTGCCAGGACGGCCAGGCGAGCAGCCGCATGAACCAGCCACCGGCCCCGCTCGGATCGGTGTTCGCCTCGGCCCAGTCCGCGTACGCCGGGCTGCCGCAGACCGCGACGAGCAGCAGCGCGGCGAACGTGCCCGGACCCGCCGCGGTGCCGTGACCCCGGGCGGTCCCGGTCCCGTTGGTGACAGCCATGGTTGATCAGTTCCCGGACCACCCCGGCGGGCAAACCCGCTGGCCAGGCCAACGTGAAAGGCGGTCGGGTATCAGTGCTTCATCAGGTAGTCGATGAAGGCGGCCCGCAGCAGGGGAGCATGCTCCTCGTACCCGTGACCGGTCAGTTCCCGCCACAGGGCGGCGGCCTCGTCGATGGTCGGCCCGACCGAGTTCGGCGCACCGTCGAGTGCCGCGGCCTCGTCGGCGTTGGGCAGGTGACGCAGCACCGACCAGAAGAAGCCGACGTCGCGACGTTCCCGGGCGAGCGCGAACGCCTGTTCCCGAAGCTCCTCAGTGGAGAGCGCGTCGAGTTCTTCGAAGGTGCGTCCCGCGCCGCCGACGTCCGGTGTCTCGGTCATGGCACCGAGCCTAACCGGCGAGATCATCGTCCGCTCGGTGGACGCGACGGGAGAACTCAACCGTCGTCGGTCTCCCAGCGTCGGGGCCCGGACCCCCAGTCCGGCGTGGTCCACGGGTCGACCGGGCGACGTACCGGCTCGGTCGGCAGCGCCGGGGACCATGAGTTGACCGGCCGGGTTCGCGGCACCGACCAGCCCGAACTGATCGCCCCGTCGCCGCTGGTCGGGCTCTCCGCCCCGTCCGCGTCCGCCGCCCGGGGCCGTCCGTACGTCTCGACCAGGCGGGTGACCAGGAGCCCGACCGCCAGCACGGTGCCACCCACCGCCCACCGGTTGACCGCCCAGCCCCGCGCCTGGACCCAGGCCAGGAAGAGCGCCACCAGGCTGACCGCCAGCAGGGTCCCGAAGATGCCGCCGCGCCGACCGTAGGCGCTGGTGCCGGCGAGCATCGCCGTGCCGACCGCCAACACGGTGAGGTCGAGGCCGTTGACCGGGGCCAGCGGCGCGGTCGCGTCGGCGGCGAGAAGCACCCCGGCCAGCACGGCCAGCACGGTGGAGGCCACGAGCGAGAGCCCGGTCACCACCGCCGCCGCGATGCCCTGCCGACCGGCCGGGTCACCGCCCGGCCGGGTCCGTCCGACGAGCCGGCGAACCGACCGGATCGCCCCGAACGCCCCACCGAGGACCGCCAACGCGGCGAACCCGGCGAACAGGTACAGGGCGTTGCGGCGGGGGTCGTGTTCACCCTGCGCCAGGACCGGCGCCGTCCGCTGTTCGATGTACCCGATCACACCGGCCGCACCGGCCAGGCTCGCCGCCCAACCCGGCACCCGCAGCACCACCACGGCTAGGGCCAGCACCAGCCCGCCGAGCACGGCCGCCACCGTCGCCGGACCGAGCGCTGCCGGAACCCCGCGTTCACCCTGCTCGGCGAAGTGCAGCGCGGCGGCGACCGCCACCGGGCCGATCGCCAGGTTGACCGCCGAGGTCCGCAGGCTCAGCTCGGCGGCGAGGGTCAGCAGCCCGAGCGCCACCAGGTCGATCAGCAGGGACCGCAGGCCACTCCCGCTCAGCGCCGCCGGCTGCGCCTGCCAGAGCAGGTACGCCAGCACCGCCGCACCGACCAGCAGCACCGCCTCCCAGCCGAGATGTACGGCGACGCGGTCCGGACCAGGCTCGTCAGGTAGCTGGTCGTCGAGGGCCACCCAGGGCCCGGCTCCGTCCGACGGCGGTTCTCGACGGCCCGTTTCGTCGTAACCCATGACGCGCCTCCCACGGTGGCCGGTGGTCCGCCAGCTCTGACGCGGCAGGCCGTCGGCGGCCGGTGCTTCTGCGCTCGCCAGGCGACGGTACCCGGGCGCCGGGCCGGGTGTAACCCCTGTCGATCAACGGGCCCCCGGTCGCCCCTCCCGTTCGCCGTCGGTGCGGTCGTCGTCGGGCCGCTCGGGCACCCGGCAGGAGCGTTCCAGCCAGAGGGCCGCCCCGACCAACGCGAGCGAGGCGAGCAGGCCCGCACCTGCGGCGGGCCGGTCGGCGATGGCGGCGTTGGTGCGCTCGACGAACAACCAGCCGGTCACCCCCGCGTAGCCACCGGCGAAGATCGCGCCGGCCAGGGCGGAGGCCTTGGCGAGCACCACGAACCGGGCCACCAGCAGTGGATCGACCGGCTCCCGGCCGGGCTTGCGCTCGATGCGCGCCCGGGTGTTCAACCCGGCGTACCCCTCGATCACGGCCAGGGCGGCCAGGGTGAGCACCGGCAGCCAGGGCAACTCCGGCAGCGCCCGGTAGTAGAGGCCACTGATCAGCAACCAGGCGACCGCCGCGGCGGCGAGCCCGGCCACCACCAGGGTGGAGATCCTGGTGGGTCCCATCCTCGACCGGTCCGGGTCGTTCCTGCCCGGCGGTGGGGGCTGTGCTGTCATGCCGACCGGCTCCACTGGGTCATGCCGTCGACTCTATCGCCAGATCGGGGCGGGGACGCAGCGCGAGCGCGTCCTCGGCGGCCGGGCCGGTGTTCAACAGGTCGGTCAGCCAGCCGTGCCCGACCAGCCGTCCGTACGGCTGGATGTCGATCCACGGTCGCAGCACGAAGGCCCGCAGGTGCGCCCGGGGGTGCGGCAGGGTCAGCTCGGGGTCGTCGCTGACCACCGGCTCGTCGTCGGGCCCCCAGACGGTCACGACGTCGACGTCGAGGGTGCGGGGGCCGAACCGGCGGGCCGGATCGCGGGTCCGCCCGGCGGCGTTCTCGGCCGCCCGGGCCAGCTCCAGCCAGTCGCGTGGGCCGGCGGCGGGATCGACGGCGAGCAGCACCGCGTTGAGGTACGCCGGCTGGTCGACATCCCCCCACGGTGGAGTCTCGTACACCCCGGAGGTAAGCAGCACGCGGTCGGCGAAGGTCTCCACCGCGGTGCGCAGGTGCCCGAGGCGGTCACCGAGGTTGCTGCCCAGCGACAGCACCGCCCGGGTCACCGGGTACGCCCGCGGGACATCGTCACGGCCACGTCGGTGAAGGTGTGCGGCACCGGCGCCTCCGGCTTGTGCACGGTGACCGTGGCGGTGGTCACCCGGGGGTCGGTCAGGCAGACGTCGAGCAGCCGGTCGGCGAGGGTCTCGATCAGGTTGACCGGTTCACCGCTGATCACCTCGACCAGCCGCTGCGCCAGCTCGCCGTAGTGAACGGTGTCGGTCACGTCGTCGCTGGCGGCGGCCGGGCGGAGGTCCAGGCGCAGCTCCGCGTCGACCACGAAGTCCTGCCCCTGGGCGCGTTCGAAGTCGTACACCCCGTGCCGGCCGCGCGCCCGCAGCCCGGAGAGGGTGATGGTGCCGGTCACGGCGCTCCTCGCTGCTCGGTGCTCGGTGCCAGTCGGGGACGGCCGCTGGCCTGCCAGACCGCCAGGGCGTCCACGGTGTCGCGCACGTCGTGCACCCGTACCCCCCACGCGCCGGCGGCCACGGCGAGCACGCTGGTGGCCACCGTCGCCGCGGCCCGGCCGGCAGTGGGCCGGTCCCGGCCGTCCGGACCGGCGAGCAACCGCCCGAGGTACGACTTGCGGCTCGCCCCGAACAACAGCGGGAACCCGAGGTCGAGCAGTTCCGGCAGGCGGGCGGTGAGCGCCCAGTTGTGTGCGGCGGTCTTGGCGAAGCCGAGCCCCGGATCGACCACGATCCGGTCGGCGGCCACCCCGGCCCGCAGTGCCTCGTCGATCCGCTGGCCCAGCTCGGCGCGGACGTCGCCGACCACGTCGACGTAGCTGGCCAGCTCGGCCATCCGCTGCGCGTGCCCCCGCCAGTGCATCAACACCCAGGGGCAGCCGGCGGCGGCGACCACCCGGGCCATCGCCGGGTCGGCCAACCCGCCCGAGACGTCGTTGACCAGGTCCGCGCCGGCGGCGAGTGCCGCCTCGGCCACCCGGGCGCGGGTGGTGTCGATGCTGGTCGGCACGCCTGCGGCGGCGAGCTCCCGGATCACCGGCAGCACCCGGGCCGCCTCGGTGTCGGCATCCACCCGGTCGGCCCCCGGACGGGTCGACTCCCCACCGACGTCCACCAGGTGCGCCCCGTCGTCCCGGAGCCGCACACCGTGTGCGACGGCGGCGGCCAGGTCCGCGTATCGACCGCCGTCGGAGAAGGAGTCGGGGGTGACGTTGAGGACGCCCATCACCACCGGGGTCCGCGCCCGTACCAGATCGGTCACGACTTGACGGTACCGGTCGCGCCGACCGACTCCGACGGCCCGGGTGGTAACCGACAGGAACGCGTCTGACGTGCCGTTTAGCACAGGTGTACTATCGGTCGTCCGCGCCCGATCGGGTCGCCTCTTCGCGGCTTGTCGCAAAGCAGGGCGGGCCGTACGCTTTGGAATTGCCCAGCATCGAGACGGCGAAGCCCGGAGGGAGGGCTGAAGCGGGAGCAAACCGCCCAAACTTCACCACTCTCCGTGGTGAGCCACCAACACAGGGTCCGAGCACCGTCCCCTGTGCCCAGTGAGCAATGTTCCCGCCCGGCACACCTACCGCACCGCCGCGGCACGCCGGCCGCGATTTGGGGAGGTTCCAATGATCGCCATCGAGCTCCTGGAGACGACGTCTTCCGGCGTCGCCCAGACGCTCCACGCCCTGGCGTCGACTCCACTCGCCGAGCCGGCGCCCAAGGGCATCGACACCGAGGGTGTCGTCACCTTCTTCGCCAGCAAGATCGCACCCATTCTGCTCGCCGTGCTCGGTGTCATCTTCATCGGGCGAGCCAGCCGGGGTGAGATCTCCAAGGTGCTCACCAGTTCGGCGATCGCGATCGTCGGGCTCGCCTTCATCGCCGGAGCCGCCACGCTCTTCTTCGTCGGTGACTACCTGATCGATCTGATCTTCGAGTAGGCGCGGTCACAGATGCGGCTGCGCACCGACGACGACATCTACCGGGCTCGCCTGGTCTACCTCGGCCCGCCCGGCTACACCCTTCCCGTCCACCTGCCATACGCCCAGTACGGCGTCTTCATGCTGCTCGTACCCCTCTACATGTTCATCCACTGGTTGTTCACCTTCACCGTCGAGATCTTCCCGGCCTGGGAGATCGCGCTCGCGATCGTGACCACCTCGTTCATCTTCCGGTACGTCGATCCGGACCGGCCGGCGCGAATGGTGATCCGTACCGCGCTGACCGACTGGCGACGGACCCGGGAGCCGGCCGCCGAGCAGCGCGATCCGCGCCTGGTCGGGAGCCGGATCAGGATCCGGGAGGAGCTGGCATGACCGGGCGTACACCGTTCGGGTGGTCGAACGAAGCGGGTGGGACAGTCGCATGAATCGCCCCTCCACGCCGGGATACCCGGCCGGCCACCGCGCCGCACCGAGCGGTAACCGAGCGCGTTCGTTCGACTACCCCCAGGACGAGTCGGTCGGCGACGACCCCGCCGGAGATCCGGCGCTGACGACCGGTCCCGGGCAGGGTGGGGTCGGCGTCTTCCAGGCTCCCCGACCGACCCCGCACCGTCCGCCCCGCACCCCGGTCGAGGCGGCCTCGACGGTCGGCGACGCGGACATCGACTCCCCCTTCCTCGACCTCTTCGGTGCCACCCGTCCCCGGGTCAACCGGCCCGCCATCGCCGCCGGCCCGGGACGGGTCGTCGACCGCGAGCACCCCCGGACCATTCCGCATCAGGTGACCGCGCCGGTTCCGACCCGGCCCGCCTCCCGCCCGCCGCTGACCGACCAGGCTCCACCACCGGACGTTGCGGCACCCGTCCCGCCGTCGCCGAGCCCTGCCGGGCCGCCGCCCAGCCCCAGCCCCAGCCCCCGGGTGCCACACCAGGTCGGAGACCGCCTGCCCACCCTCCGCCAGACCACCGGCGCCGAACTGGACCGGACCGAGACCGAGACCGACGTCAGCCGGGCCGTCTTCCCACCCGAGTCGACCCGGCAGTCCACCGGTGCCCGGCCCGCCCCGGCCGGGGACCGGGCCGGTGGCCAGCCCGACCCGCACCCGCTCACCGCGATTCGCGACCTGCCTCGCCCGCCCGAGCCCGAACCGCCGGTCCAGGCCCGGCCGGAGCGGGTGGCGCCGATCGAGGCAGCGTCGCCGGCCACTCGCGATACGCCCGCCCAGCGGCGGACGGATCGGCCGGTCAAGCCCCGCCGACTCAAACCACCAAAGATCAAGTTCGGGGACCGGGACCCGTCGGTCGAGCTGGCGATCACCGAGATCGCCGGTCACCTCACCTTCACCCCGAACACCGTCACCGCCTGGTACTGGCTGCCCGAGGTCCGGTGGGCATTCCGGCCCGACGCCGAGCGCGAGGCGCTGCTCTCCGCGATCTCCGAGCAGTACGCCGGACTCGCCGGCTTCCGGCTGCACCTACGCCGCACCACCCGGCCGTTCCCCGCCGACGAGTGGGCCCGCACCATCGACACCCACACGGCGGCGCCACTGCCCGACGTGCCGGGCACCGCCGGTTGGGCCGACCACCTGGTGGCCGCCCAGCGGCACCTGCTCTCGGTCAACCACGCCGAGGGCCAGACCTACCTCGGGGTCACCTTCGCCCGCCGGTCACTCGGCGACTCTCTCTCCGAACGGGTGCTGCGCACCTTCGGCCGGGGCGTCGCCGAAGGTGAACGACGTCGACTTGGCCGTACCGTCGAGCAGTTCGACGAGGTGCTGGGTGCGTTCGGCATGCGCGGCCGGCGGGTCACCTCCCAGGAGTTGGAGTGGCTGCTCTACCGCTCGGTGGCGCTCTGCATGGCGCCGCCCGGCGTCCTCTCCCCCGTCGCCGACGGCCGGTGGGAGCGGGGCGACCTGCTCGCCCTCACCGAACAGGTCGAGCGCTACCGCACCCCGTACGGCTCGACAGTCAAGCTGGTCAACCGGATGACCGGCGAGGAACGGCACGTGGCCGTGCTCGCCGTGGGCCGGATGGAACCGCTGGAGATCCCCGAACGGCACGAGCCATGGCTGCACTTCCACGAGCGGCTGCCCTGGCCGATGGAGATCTCCACCCGGGTCGACATCCTCGGCTCCACCGACTCGTTCCGTAACCTGGAGCACCGGCTGCGCATGATCCGGTCCCAGCAGCTCGACTACGCCGAGCACGGCATCGACGCGCCGCCGGAGCTGGAACGGCTGGCCAAGCGGGCCCTCGTCATCGGCGACGAGATGACCACCGGCCTACCGGTCGACTCCGCGCGCGCGCACGGTTGGCACCGGATCGCCGTCGGGGGCCGCAACCGGGAGGAATGCCTGGAACGGGCCCGCCGGTTGATCCAGCTCTACGCCCGGGAGCTCCGGGTCTCCCTGCAGCACCCGAAGAACCAGGACTGGCTGGCCCGCGAGTTCATCCCCGGCGAGCCCATCGCCAACACCGGGTACGTCCGGCGGATGCCGGTCCCGTTGCTGGCCGCCGCGCTGCCCCAGGCCGCGTCCACCGTCGGCGACCGACGCGGCGACCTGATCGGCCGGACCGCCGGTACCTGCCGCCGTCCGGTCTTCCTCGATCTCCACTTCCCGATGGAGGTCCGGGAACGCTCCGGGCTCGCCGTCTTCGTCGCCGAACCAGGCGGCGGTAAGTCCACCCTGCTCGGTGCGCTCGGCTACCTGGCCGCCCGACGTGGGGTGCAGGTGACCCTCCTCGACCCGTCCGGCCCGCTGGCCCGGCTCTGTGCGATGCCCGAACTGCGGCCGTACGCCCGGGTGCTGAACCTGACCGGCTCCGAGCACGGCACGCTGGCACCGTACTCGCTCATCCCGACCCCGCTTCGCAGTGAGTTCAGCGCCGGCCCCGCGGGTGACCGGGAGTTCGAGATCGCCGTCTCCAACGCCCGGGCCGAACGCCGGATGCTCGTCCAGGACATCTGCATGATGCTGGTACCACCGCAGGTCGCCCGGGAGGCCTCCACCGCGACCCTGTTCCGGCACGCCGTACGACAGGTCCCCGCCGAGGAGACCTCCACCCTGGACGACGTGGTGGCCTGCCTCGGTCAACTCGACGACGACGCCGGCCGGGAACTGGCCAACCTGCTGCTGGACACCGCCGAGATGCCGCTGGCGATGCTCTTCTTCGGTCGACCGCCCGAAGGCCTGCTCGGCGCCGACGCGGCACTTACCGTCATCACCATGGCCGGGCTACGGCTGCCGGACCTCAAGATCGAACGAGAGTACTGGTCGGCCGAGGAGGCGTTGGCCCTGCCGATGCTGCACACCGCGCACCGACTGGCCGTACGGCGCTGTTACGGCGGCTCCATGTCGTCCCGCAAGCTGGTCGGTCTGGACGAGGCCCACTTCATGGAGGGTTGGCGATCCGGGCGTTCGTTCCTGGTCCGGCTGGCCCGGGACTCCCGCAAGTGGAACCTCGCCGCGCTGGTGGCGTCGCAGAACCCCCGCGACATTCTCGGCCTCGATGTCCAGAACCTGGTCTCCACGGTCTTCGTCGGGCGGATCGCCGAGGACGCCGAGATCGCCACCGAAGCGTTACGCCTGCTGCGGGTACCGGTCAACGACGGCTACGAGGCCACCCTCGCCTCGTTGTCGACGGCCGACGCCACCTCGGCCGCCCGGCTCGGGTTCCGGGAGTTCGTCATGCGCGACGTCGACGGTCGGGTGCAGAAGGTTCGGGTGGACGTCTCCTACGTCGACGGGCTGTTGCAGCACCTCGACACCACGCCCGCGGCGATCGCCTCGGCCACCGGAAACCTGCCGACCACCCTGTCGGACCTGGAGGCGTGACATGGTGCGGGCCCGAGCACGGATCGCGGCGCTCCTGCTCACGCTCGGCGTACTCGCGGGCGCCACGATCTCCTGGCCGTTGGTAAGCGCCACGCCAGCGTCGGCGGCACCGGTCGTCGGTGCCCAGCGGGCCGCCGCCGACCTCTGTTCCACCCAGGAGTGGCAGGCCGACTTCCGCGCCTGCGTCGGTCGACTCCAGCAGGTCGCCGAGACCGAGGTGACGTGCCGCAAACCGCCGACCCCCACGGCGCCCGACTCCGGCCTCGCCGGCTGGTTCGCCGCCCGCCCGGACTCGTCAAGAGAAACAGGCGTTCGAGGCTATTACAGCGACTACGGCTACGCCGGTTACAGCTACACGACGTACGACATCGACACCGGTTGCGCCACCGCGGTCCTGCATCCGGACTACAAGTTCACCAACACGGTGGCCAACGGCGAGTTCATGGTCGCCACCGCGATCGTCGGCGCGTCCAACGCGCTACGGGAACGCGCCTGGGACCCCGGCTCGATGTGGGGCTGGGCCGATCCACTGGTGGATCAGGCGACCAAGGCCGTCTACCAGAAGGTGTTCAGCGTCTTCGGCATCGTCACGCTCTGCGTCGTCGGGTTGTATCTGC
Organism: Micromonospora yangpuensis; assembly: GCF_900091615.1. NCBI lineage: Bacteria > Bacillati > Actinomycetota > Actinomycetes > Micromonosporales > Micromonosporaceae > Micromonospora > Micromonospora yangpuensis. The sequence continues at coordinate 6,121,805 of NZ_FMIA01000002.1, forward strand.
TGTGGCGGTCCCGACAGTCGGACATGAGCAGCGCGATGACCACCGCCGGTTGGGCTTTGCTGGTCATGGTGGCCGTGACCGCCCTGGCCGCCTGGCCGGTCAAGTCCGCGAACATCGCCGACGGCACCCTGATGACGACGCTCGGCGTGGTCCACAACGCGGTCGGCCCGGCAGCGCGAGACGTACCGGCAGATAAGTGTGCTATGCCGAATCCGGAGGCATGCACCGATAAGAGGCCACCTGCGGTCCGGGCCAGTGACACATCGACCGAGTCCATGCTCTATCGCAACTGGCTGCGGGGCGTGCTCGGTTCGGCGGACAGTGAGACCGCGAAGAAGTATGGACCCGCACTCTATGATGCTAAGTCTCTAACCTGGGGTGAAGCCGAAACTTTACGTGCCAATCCCGCTTTGCGGGACACCACGATGAAAGCCAAGCAGCGGCAGTGGATGACCGTGGCCGCGCAGATCAAGACCGAGGACCCGGAGGCGTACGAGTACCTGCAGGGGGTACGGGACATGGACCGGGTCGGTGCCGGCTTCATCGCGGTCCTCGCGGCCCTGCTCTTTGCGATGTTCGACCTCACCGCCTCGGTGCTGGTGCTGCTCGGTTTCCTGATCTTCCGCTGGGCGGTCATCGCCGCGCCGATCCTCGGCACGCTCGGCCTGCTGCGTCCGGCGAGTGCCGGACTCCGGCGGCTGGGCAACGCCGTCGTGGCCGCCGTCTTCAACATCGCCATCTTCGGTACCGGTGCCGCCATCTACCTCTTCGCGGTGGATCTCATCATGAGCACCCCCACCCTGCCGGGTTGGCTCCAGGTGGTGCTGGTCTGGCTGAGCGGGGTGGTCGGTTGGCTCCTGCTGCGGCCGTACCGGCGGATCACCCAGTTGGGGGGCAAGGACAGCAGCGAGGCGGTCAGTTCGGCCGGGTCCTGGCATCGGCGGTTCTTCCGCGACATGCGGACCGCGGCCCGGTTGGACGTGGCGGAGCCCGGTGGCACCGCCGAGCCGACCGCCGGTCGCCAACGGACGGTGGTCGTCGCGCCGTCCAACGTCCGACCGGAAGCCCGCCGGGAAGACCCCGCCCACACCGGCAAGCCCGCCACCGAGCGGCAACGGCCGGACGGACGGGAGCGTCCCGACGAAGCGACCGAGCCTGCGAAGCAGCCGGATCGGCCTTCCAGGGTCGCCCCACGTCCCCGTCGACGCCAGCCCGCCAGTTGGCAGGAGCCGGACGTGCCCGAGGAGACCCCGTCGTTCGCGATCTACCGGCCCGGGTCGACCGACCGCACCCAAGCGGCCACACCCGCTCCGCGGGTGCGCTCCGAGGCTCGGTGAGGGCGATGCGCCGGGCGGTGGAGTTCATGTTCACCCGGGTGTTGCGGTCCCGGGCGGGAGCCGCACTGGTCATCGCCGTCCTCGTGCTCGGTGTGATCGCCACCGCCCGGCTGGTGGCCGGGAGCACGGATGCCACCTCGGGACTCAGCGGCGGTCCCGCCCGGCCGATCACCACCGTGGATCCCTCGGTCGGTGACGACGGCGTCATCGATGTCCCGGATCCGCCCGCGCCGGTCACCAGCCCTGGCGAGCTGACGCCGGAACAGACCGCGGACCGGTTCACCGCCATCTGGCTCGGGGGGCCTGACGTCACTGCGGACCAGTGGCAGGCGGACCTACGGCCGTTGTCGACTCCGGAGCTGACCGAGAAGCTGGCCGGAGCCGACCCGGCCGCGGTGCCAGCAGAGCGGGTAGTCGGTCGACCCACCATGCGACCCCGACACGAGTCCTTCGTCGAGCTGCTGATTCCCCTCGACTCGGGACAGCTCCGGCTTGAACTGGTGGCACCGGACGGACGGTGGCTGGTGGATGCCGTGGACTGGGAGCGGGCATGAGCGATGCGAACTGGGGTTCGGGGCAGCCGAGCCGGAACCGGCCGATTCGGCTCGGTGCCCTGAGTGCCGCCCTGACGGCGACCCTGGCCCTGCTCTGCTGCACAGGTGGCGCCGGAGCCTTCTTCCTCACCGAGCTCAGCGGTGACGCGGCGGAGGAGCGGGTGGAGAGTCAGTCGGCGTGCGGGCCGGACCACAAGGTCGATGCGACCGGCCGGATGCCGAGGTCCGCCGGCTACGGAGAGCGGCAGCTGCGCAACGCCGCCATCATCATCAAGGTCGGTCAGGACATGAAGGTGCCGGCCCGTGGCTGGGTGATCGCCATCGCCACCGCCATCCAGGAGTCCGGGTTGAAGAACTACGCGAACTCCACCGTGCCGGAGTCCCTGGCCCTGCCGCACGAGGCGGTCGGCCGGGACCACGACTCGGTGGGGTTGTTCCAGCAGCGCCCCGGTTGGGGATCGGTCAAGCAGCGGATGACCCCCTCCTACTCGGCCCGTAAGTTCTACGAGAAGCTGATCCAGGTGCCGAACTGGGAGAAGCGGTCACTTACCGATGCCGCGCAACGGGTACAGATCAGCGCCTTTCCCGACGCGTACGCGAAACACGAGGAGACGGCGAGCCGCATCGTCGATGCTCTTGCCGGTGGGGCGGCCCGCACCGTCCGGGTCGCGGACCAGGCCGTCTGCAACTCCGCCGCCCGGGGACAGATCGCCGCCTCGGGCTGGACCGCCCCGATCCCGGGCGGCGTCGGCTCCGGCTTCCGGACCAGCCAACGTCCCAGCCACAACGGGGTGGACATCGCCGCGCCCAAGGGGACGCTGATCCGTGCCGCTTCCGGCGGCCGGGTTCTCGTCTCCCGCTGCGATCCGGATCGGGCCGGTCGTCTCAGTTGTGACGTCGACGGCTGGCCCAACAAGGGCGGCTGCGGCTGGTTCGTCGACATCCTGCACGCCAACGGAAACATCACCCGCTACTGTCACCTGGTGGAGCGGCCGGAGGTCCGGGTCGACCAGCGGGTCAAGGCTGGTCAGGTGATCGGTAAGGTCGGCAGCAGCGGAAACTCCTCCGGGCCGCACCTCCACTTCGAGGTGCACGTCCGCTCCGACCGGTCCAGTGCCGGAGCCGTCGACCCGGTGCCCTTCATGCGGGAACGGGGTGCTCCGCTGAAGGGGGCGGCATGAGGCAGCGACAACGATGACCGGGCCTTTGCCGGACCCGTTCGCCGACCACCCGGACTGGGCACCACAACCGCCGAGGCCGATCCAGATCGTGCCGGCCACCGGTCGGCGTGACCTTCGTGGCAAACGGGTCTCGATAGGCCTACCCGGATTGGGCTGGCGGAATGACCTACGCGCCGACGAGCAGGTCGTGCAGTCCAGTCGCACCTACGTGCCGGTGATCCCGGAGCACGAATGGTATCGGGCCGAGGACGAGCAGATCGAGGTGTTCGCTCCACTGGTGCCGGTCGAGCGGGTCTGGGTCGAGACGCTCGACAGTCGTCCCTCGGTAAGCACCCACCAGAGCGAGTCCTCCGTGCATCTCGTCTCTCTTGATTCGCCTGCTCACCGCGCACCGGTCCCGGTCTTCGAAGCGGATTCGGTGACCGGACGCCGGGTCGTCCACGTCGAAGGGGCCACCGAACATCGTGATCTGCGTGCGGTGACCGAGAGTTATTCAGGCACCGACGGTGACATCTGCGTGCGGGTTACGCCGGAGATGGAGTGGTACCGCTGGGCTTGGCGTGGCCAGCCGCCCACCACCCTCGAAGTACCCGTACATCTACTTTGGCTTGAGTAGCACCTCAGGAGACGCGCCCAGCGCCACAGACCTGCCACTCATTTTTCAGGTTAGTTAAGAATCGCCACTCTTGACGCTCACTCTGAACCAAACCATTCACGAAAGCAGACAGAAGGATATCTATATTTACTTCAGCGCTCGAATGCTGCCCAACGACCCGCACGTTCTCCCACCTGACCGAAATGCTGGTATCAAACCGCCGCTCACGCAACTCTAAGTCATCCCGCAATACGGAAAGCTGATTCAAGTCGATACCCGCATCAGTGCACGTAAACAACTCAGCCTTGGCGTCATCCCTGTCTACAAGGAACGCCTGCAGATAGTTGACCACGACGACGTCTGGAGCACTGCGGTCCGGGGCGGTGGCCTGGTCGTACAGGAGATAGCCGGCGGCCGCGCCACCGGAAGCCAGCAGGGCCAGTACTCCGATCAGCAACGCGAGCAGGGCGCGGCCCCGCTGTGGACGCTGCGGAGCGGGCGTCGCCAGTGGCGGCGTGAAGTCGTCGGGCGGGGTCCGCTGCGCCGGTACGCGAGACACCTGGGAACCGGCGGGGGGCTGCACTGATTCCACCCCCTGAGGCTATCGGTTGGACGCGCCGTACCCAATGCCCCAGATGCAGCGGATCGTGAGGGACCGGATCGGCTCGGTGAGGATCGGCCCGATCCGCGACAAGACCGGCGCATCGCCGTGGCACGTCCCGGAGCAGCGGCTCGGCCTGGGATACCGTCTCTGCTCGGGGAGGGAGTTTGCCAGCCTCGGGAAGAGGGGTGGACGCGGTGGCCGTTCCGAAGGCACGTACCGGTCGCGCCGCCGCCCTGCACCGGCGAGCGGCTGCCATCGTGACAGCCGCGGCCGAGGTGCTGGACGAGATCCGGCCGGCGCCGGCCGACCAACGTCGCCAGTACGAACTTGCGGACCAGCTCCGTTCGGCGGCGGAGGTCCTCGCCCCCGGCTGGGCGGGATCGTCGCTGGAGTCGCTGGCCGCCGAGACCCCGCCGGGGGAGGGACCGCCGGCCTTCGTACGGATCGGCACCGGGGCGCCGCTGGACGATGCACGGTTTCCCGCTGTGGTGCCGCTGCTCGGCACCGCTCACCTGGTCGTGGACACCGACGCACGGGAGCCCCGGGTCGCCGGGCTGCTCCGGTCCGTACTGCTGCGGTTGCTGGCCGCGACACCGGCCGGTTGTCTGCTGGTACGGGCGGTGGACGGGACCGGGCCGGGTGAGGTCTTCGCCCCGTTCGGTGCGTTGGCCGACGCCGGACTGTTGCCGCCGGCCGCGCGGGACCTGGCCGGCCTGCGTGCGGTGCTCACCGAGGCGGAGCAGTGGGTGGCTCCGGACGCCGGTCGACACCGCCGTCGCGACCGTACGCTGCTGGTGATGGTGGCGAAGCTGCCGGAGCTGACCGGGCCGGACGACCTGGCCCGGTTGGTGGCGTTGGCCGAGTCCGGCCGGACGTCCGGACTGCATCTGGTGGTGGCCGGTTGGCCGAGCACGGCGAGGTCGTCGTTGCCGCAGGCAACGACCGTGACGCTGCGCAACGGGTACGCGTTGATCGGTGACCCGCCGGGTACCTCCTTCGGCGGGCTGGGCGGTGGTTCGTCCGGCGGCCTGAACACCCCGGTCTTCGTGGCCGAGGATCCGCCGGTGGAGCTGGTGACGACGGTCTGCCGGCGACTCGCCGAGCAGGTCGAGGCGGGCACTCGACTGGCGCTGGCCGGCCTGCTGCCGGAGCCTGAGACGCCACTGTGGTCGGTGTCCTCGGCGGCGGGGCTCAGCACCACGGTGGGTGACGCCGGTGGTCGACCGGTACCGGTGGGCTTCACCGAGCTGACCCCGCACTGGCTGGTCAGCGGCCGTTCGAAGGCTGGCCGGTCGGCCTTCGTCACCAACGTGCTGCTCGGCCTGACGGCCCGGTACGGCCCCGAGGAGTTGGCCTGTCACCTGGTCGATCTCGGGCCCGGCGAGTCGTTCGTGGAGTTCCTGCAGACCGAACGCGACCGTTCCTGGATACCCCAGGTCCGATCTGCCGCGCTCGCGGCCGACCGGGAGTACGTGCTGGAGCTTTTCGACCAGCTCGAAGCCGAGGTGCGTCGCCGGGAGGAGGCCGGTCAGCGGGCGGGTGGGCAACGGTTCGCCGAGCTACGCGAGCACACCGCGCTACCCCGGATCGTCTGCGTGCTCGACAACCTGCCGTTGCTCTTCGGTGAGCCGGGTGCCGGGCCGGCACCGGACCGCCTCGGCACCACCGTCCTGGCCCGGCTGGACACGTTGGCCCGGACCGGCCGGGCGTACGGGGTCCATCTGCTGCTGGCCGGCGAGGGGGATCTGGGGCTGGGCACCGGCTCCGGATCGCGTGACTCGATGCTGGGGCAGTTTCCGGTACGGGTGGCGTTGCCGGGCGGGGGTGCGGTCCTGGAGCCGAGCAACGACGCCGCGGCGGGCTTGCCGGTGGGCAGTGCGGTGGTCAACACCGCCGGCGGGTTGGGTGGCCCACGGGGTGCTACCCGGGGTCACGAACGGATGGTCCGCTTCCCGGACCCGTTCGACGCGGTGGAGACGGTGACGGAGTTGCGTCGTCGACTGTGGGCGGCTCGGCCGGAGGGTTCGGCTCCCCCGGTGGTCTTCGCCGGTGACGCGCGTCCCTCGTTGCGTAACGATCCGCGGTACCGGGCTGCCCTGCTGGGTCGGGCCGCCGAACCGGCAGCACTGCTGGGTCGGGCGGTGGACGTCGCCCGTTCGACGGTGGCGGTGCCGCTGGGTCCGGCCGCCGGGCGCAATCTCGCCGTCCTGGGCCCCGGCCTGGCGGCGGCGCAGCTCCTGGTCACGGCGGCGCGTGCCACCGCCGCACATCATCCGCCGGGCACCGCCCGGTTCGTCATCGCGGCCCTGACGGAGGAGGCCAGGGCCGCCGCCGCCGGTCTCGCGGGTGGCCTGACCGGGCAGCACACCGTCGAGATCGTCGACCTGGCCGGTCTGGTGTCGGCGTGGCCGGGCGGGGGGCCGACGGTCCTGGTGGCCTTCGGGTTGGACGTGCCGTCGGCGACCGAGCTGCCCGGGCAGTGGCTGCGATCGCTGTTGCGGGAGGGGCCACCGGCCGGTACGCATCTGCTCGGTTGGTGGCGTTCGGTGCCGTCGTTCGCCGCGCTGCTCGGGCCGGAAGCGGAGCTGGGCGAGCTCGCCGCCGTGGTGGCGGTGGACATGCCGGGTGCGCAGTTGACAGGGGTGTTGGGCCGGCCGGTCCAGTGGCGGCCCCGCCCGGGTCGGGCGATGCTGTGGGACGGCCCGGACCGGCAGGGCACCCTGCTGGTGCCGTTCGCCGCCGAGGACGAGGAGAAGGTGGCGTGAGCCGATGAGTGGTCTCCGGATGGTGCCGGTGGCGGGGCGTGAGCATCCCGGCCACGGGCGGTACCCCGATGACGAGCGAGCTACCGGGGCCGAGCAGCCCGACGCAGAGCAGCCCGCCAGCCACTCGCCCGCCGGCGAGGAACGGGCCCGTCCGGAGCGGCCCGAAGAGGAACGACCCGGTGAGGACCGGCACACCGACGGGCGGCCCGGCGGTGGCGATCCGGTGGCCGCCGCCTGGACCGCCTATCTCGCCGCCGCCCGGCAGTTGGACGGGGTACGCCGGACCGCGGCGACCGCCGCCGGGGAGCAGGCCCGGTCGGTGCAGGCCGCCCGGGAGGAGCTGACCGGGGTCAGCGCCCGGTTGACGGCGCAGCACCGCACCCTGCGGGAACGAGGGGTACCGGCGATGTCGCTGTCGCCGTCACCGCCGGAGCTGGCGGCGTCGACCCGGTCGATGGCGGAGGGCCCCTCGGCGGTCCTGGCGGCGTTGCGTACCGCCGGGGGTTGGCTCGCCGATGCCGACGGCGTGTTGGCCGCCCGGGGCGCATTCTGGTCGACCCGGTGGCGCAACGTCCTGGTGTACGGGCCGCTGTCGCTGGTCGTACCGCTGCTCCAGGTGCTGCTGTACCTGGTCGCGGGTCCGGGCGTGGTGACCGTGGTGGCGTTGGTCGTCGGGCTGCCCATGCCGGCGGTGGCCTTCGTCGCCGGCTGGTTCGCTCTCCGCCGGCTGGTGGTCCCCGGGCCGGAGGGGCGACTGGACCGTACGCCCCGCTTCGGTGCCCTGGTCTGCCTGGTCCCGGCCGTGGTGACCACGGCCGGGCTGGTCCTGGCGACGTTGGCCGGCTGACCCACGCCGGTGGGGAGCGGCGATCGGTGATCAGCCCCGGTTCAGCGGGGGATGATCAGGGCCATCGCCTCGGCGCGGGACTTGGCGTCGCGCTGCAGCACTCCCCGGACGGCCGAGGTGATGGTCTGCGCCCCGCTCTTCTGGATGCCGCGCATCGCCATGCACATGTGCTCGCACTGCAGGACGACGACCACCCCGCGCGGTGCGAGTCGTTCCATCAGCAGGTCGGCGATCTGGGAGGTGAGGCGTTCCTGCACCTGGGGACGGCGGGCGTAGACCTCCACCAGCCGGGCCAGCTTGGACAGGCCGGTGATCCGGCCGTCCGGGCCCGGGATGTAGCCGATGTGCGCGCTGCCCCGGAACGGGAGCAGGTGGTGTTCACAGAGGCTCATCACGTCGATGTCCCGGACGAGCACCAACTCCTCGTGGTTGGCCTCGAAGGTGGTGGTGAGCACCTGGGCCGGGTCGACCCGCAGGCCGGCGAAGAGTTCGGCGTACGCGCGGGCGACCCGGGCCGGGGTCTGCACGAGGCCGTCGCGGTCCGGGTCCTCGCCGACCGCGACGAGGATCTCGCGTACCGCCTTCTCGATGCGGGCGAGGTCGATGGCCTCCTCGACCGGACGGCCGGTCAGCCTGCCGTTGACCAGACGGGCGGCGATGTAGTCCAACGCGTCGTCGCCGTCGGGCTCGGTGGCGGAGCCACCGGCCCACGAGCTTCCGGGACCAGCCGTCGGCGCGGTGGTGGGGCCGGTGACCGACGGGGGTACGGCGGAGGCGGCCAGCCCCGGGGTGTCGGGGCTGGCCGCCGTGTCGTCGGTGCTCAGTGCGGGCCGTCCGAGTTGCTCTGGGAGTTGGTGCCACCGACCGTGGCCTGTACGCCGTCGGCGTGTGCCTGGGCCTTCAGCTTGTCCTTCTCGGCCGGGGTGAGCACGGGCGGCTCGGTGGAGGGCTGGCGCTTGCCGAAGCCGTTGTACGGGGCCATCGGCGGGCGCTTCACCACCCGTTCGCAGATCCGGGCCATGTCGGCGGTGGAGAGGGTCTCCTTCTCCATCAGCTCCAGGACCATGTTGTCCAGCACGTCCCGGTACTCGACCAGGATCTCCCAGGCCTCGTCGTGGGCCAGCTCGATCAGCGCCCGCATCTCGCCGTCGATCTCGGCGGCCACCACGTCGGAGTAGTCCCGCTCGTGGCCCATGTTGCGGCCCAGGAACGGCTCGTCTCCGCTGGTGCCGTACTTGATCGCGCCGAGCTTCGAGCTCATGCCGTACTGCGTGATCATCGCGCGGGCCAGCTGGGTGGCCTTCTCGATGTCGTTGCCCGCACCGGTGGTCGGCTCGTGGAAGACCAACTCCTCGGCGGCCCGGCCACCCAGCGCGTACGCCAGGGTGTCGATCATCTCGGCCCGGGTCTGGGTGTACTTGTCCTCGGTGGGCAGCACCAGGGTGTGGCCCAGCGAACGACCACGGGACAGGATCGTCACCTTGTGCACCGGCGCGGCGTGTGGCAGCGCCCAGGCGACCAGCGCGTGCCCACCCTCGTGGTACGCGGTGATCTTCTTCTCCTGGTCGCCCATCACCCGGGTCCGGCGCTGCGGCCCGGCGATCACCCGGTCGATCGACTCCTCGAGGGACTCGTTGGTGACCGCGCGCTCGTCCTTACGGGCGGTGAGCAGCGCCGCCTCGTTGATCACGTTGGCCAGGTCGGCGCCGCTGAAGCCGGGCGTCCGGCGGGCCACCGCGTCGAGGTCGACGTCGGGGGTGAACGGCTTGCCCTTGGCGTGCACCCGCAGGATGGCCTTGCGGCCCTCCATGTCGGGGGCGTCGACCGGGATCTGCCGGTCGAAGCGCCCCGGGCGCAGCAACGCGGGGTCGAGGATGTCCGGCCGGTTGGTGGCGGCGATCAGGATGACCCCGCCCTTGACGTCGAAGCCGTCCATCTCGACGAGCAGCTGGTTGAGGGTCTGCTCCCGCTCGTCGTGGCCGCCACCCATGCCGGCGCCACGGTGCCGTCCGACGGCGTCGATCTCGTCGACGAAGACGATCGCCGGGGCGTTCGTCTTGGCCTGCTCGAACAGGTCACGGACCCGGGAGGCGCCGACACCGACGAACATCTCCACGAAGTCGGAGCCGGAGATCGAGTAGAACGGCACCCCGGCCTCACCGGCGACCGCCCGGGCGAGCAGCGTCTTGCCGGTACCGGGCGGGCCGAAGAGCAGAACACCCTTCGGGATCTTCGCGCCGAGCGCCTGGTACTTGGCCGGGTTCTGCAGGAAGTCCTTGATCTCGTGCAGCTCCTCGACGGCCTCCTCGGCACCCGCGACGTCCGCGAAGGTCGTCTTCGGCGTGTCCTTGGTGATCATCTTGGCCTTGGACTTGCCGAAGTTGAGCACCCGGGAGCCGCCGCCCTGCATCTGCGACATGAAGAACAGCAGCAGCAGCACGAGCAGTGCGATCGGCAGCAGGTTTACCAGCAGGCTGACCCAGATGCTGTCGGACGACACCTCGACGTCGGCCGGACCGGTCACCCGGTTGTTGGCCTTGGCGTCGAGGACCTGGTTCCAGACCTGCTCGCCGGCCTCGTACGGGAACTGGGCCTCGATCAGGTCGGTGGTGGTGTCGCCGAACTCGGCCTCTTCGGCCAGGTCGAGCCGGATCGTCTGTTCCTTGTCCTGGAAGACGACCTTATTGATCTTGGACGTGTTGAGCTGATCCAGCGCAACGGTGGTGTCCACCCGGTGGTAGCTGGGACCAGCGGTGAACAGCTGACTGAGCACAACGGCGCCGAGGATGACCAGGATGATCCAGACCACCGGTCGGCGGAAGAAACGCGTACGTTCCATGCTGTCGTCGAGCGCCGAGGCGCCCGCATCCTCCTGATCGACGTCCTGACCGTCTGATGGTGTCGCCGCGTGGGCGGCAGCCGGGGCCGCCTTATGGGCCGACCTCGACTCCCGGGGCACGAAACCGCCGTGCCGCGGTCATTCGACGGTACACCGTGTGCACGAGATGCGAGCGTTTCGGGGCTGCTCGCACCGGTGGGCGAGCGCGGCCGAACGCGAGTCGAGCCTCACGATCACCGTTTCCCGCCACCGGTGACCACGCTAGCCGGCCCTGCTGAGAGCGCGCTGTACGTCTCCGAGACGGCCGTCGACCGCGCCGGCGGTTCAGCTACGGGCGTAGACCTCGGGCTTCAGCACCCCGACGTAGGGCAGCTCGCGGTAGCGCTCACCGAAGTCGAGCCCGTAACCGACGACGAACTCGGTGGGGATGTCGAAGCCGACGTACTTCACCGGGACCGGCACCTTGACCGCGTCCGGCTTGCGGAACAGGGCCACCACCTCGACGCTCGCCGCCGAGCGGGACTCCAGGTAGCGCAGCAGCCAGTTCAGGGTCAGCCCGGAGTCGACGATGTCCTCGACGACCACCACGTGCCGGCCGGCGATGTCCCGGTCCAGGTCCTTGAGGATGCGTACCACCCCGGAGGAGGTGGTGCCCTGGCCGTACGAGGAGATGGCCATGAAGTCCAGCTCCGCCGGGGGACCCTGCCGGCCCAGTGCCCGGGCGAAGTCGGCCATGAACATCACCGCGCCCTTGAGCACGCAGACGAGCAGCAGCCCGTCGGTGACCCCGGCGTAGTCCGCCGAGACCTGCTTGGCCAGCTCGGCGGTCTTCTCGCGGATCTGCGCCTCGGAAATGATCACGTGGTCGATGTCGGCGTCGTACCAGGAGCCGTCAGCCATGCTCCTAGCCTGCCGTATGCCGGCGGCCCCTCGTCGGCGGGGCCACTCCTTTCGGCGCGACCCCGCCGGAACACAAAGAGCATGACGGACATTTCACTCAGCAGGCATCCGGATGCCATCGGCGGCCGTCGTCAGACGGGTGCCAGTCCGCCGAGTCGCGGCTGTCCACGGTCCACCCCAGGGCGGAGGCGCTGGCGAGCGTGAGGAAGAGGAACAGAACGAAGAGGATCTCCATGGCGGCGCTCACTTTCGCGTGACTGGTTCCTGGATTCGCCGCCGGTGCGCACCGGTCTGACGACAGTCTGCGCCGGTCCCGGTGACACCGAAAGTGGCAGTGATGCCACTGATCATCGATTTTCTGCCAGCCGAGCGGTTACCCTCGTCACATGCTCAACTCGGTAGCGGTCATCGCCCTGGAGGACGTCGCCGCCTTCGAACTCGGCGTGCTCGCCGAGGTCTTCGGCACCGACCGGACGGAGGACGGTCTTCCCGCCCACGACTTCACCGTCTGCACCGTCGACGGCGGGCCGGTGCGGACCAGGTCCGGCTTCGGGCTGTCACCGCACGCCGACCTCGGCCCGGTGGCGCACGCCGACCTGGTGGCCGTCCCGGCCCACCTCGTCGACACTCACGTTCCGACCGCCGTGCTCGACGCCCTGCGCCGGGCCGTCGACCGGGGCGCGTACGTGCTGAGCGTCTGCTCCGGCGCCTTCATCCTCGGCCAGGCCGGCCTGCTCGACGACCGGGTGTGCACCACCCACTGGCGGCACGTCGACGAGTTGCAGCGGCTGCACCCCCGGGCCAAGGTCCAGTGCAACTCCCTGTACGTCGCCGACGGCCCGGTGCTCACCAGCGCCGGCACCGCCGCCGGCATCGACGCCTGCCTGCACCTGGTACGCCAGGAGTACGGCTCCGCGACGGCCACCCGACTGGCCCGTCGGATGGTCGTCCCACCGCACCGCGACGGCGGGCAGGCACAGTACGTCGAGGCGCCGATCCCCGCCACGCCCGACGCTGCGACCCTGGAGCCGGTACTGGAATGGCTGATGGGCCACCTGGACCGGCCGATCACGGTCGACGCGATGGCCGAGCGCGCCGGCATGTCCCCGCGTACCTTCGCCCGTCGGTTCCGGGCCGAGACCGGCACCACCGCGCACGACTGGCTGACCAACCAGCGGGTGCTGTTGGCCCGCCGACTGCTGGAGGAGACCCGGCTGAGCGTGGAGCAGGTGGCCGGCCGGGCGGGTTTCGGCGACGCGGCGGCGCTGCGTCACCACTTCGTCCGGCGGGTGGGTGCCACCCCGCACAGTTACCGCAGCACCTTCCGCGACCGTGGCCAGCCACCGCTCGCCGCACCGCCCGGTCTCGACACCCTGTCGGCGAGCTGAACAGCCGACCATGGAGACGCCGCTGGCCGGTACCCCCCGGGTGGGGGGTACCGGCCAGTCGGCCTTGAGCCTGTATCGCGGGGGTCAGCTGTTCCAGTGCTCGGCGACCAGGTCAGCGGCCTGCTTCTCCCACTGCGCGTAGTGGTCCGGGAACGCCGACACCTGCACCGTCTGCGCGGCCCTGGTCAGCGACATGTCCTCCCAGCCATCGACCTGCTTCAGGCCCTTCAGGAACGCCGTGGTCGCATACTGCGGATCGGTGATCTGCTCCACCGTCCCCCAACCACTGGACGGACGCTGCTGGAACAGGCCCTGCGAGTCGTGGTCGTTACGGTCACCCAGATGACCCAGGTTCTCCAACTTCGACTCCTGCAAACTGGTGGCGATCGCCACCACCGCGGCCCGCTCGTCCATCCCGGCCTTCTTCGTCGCCGCGATGATCTCCTTCGTGTTGGTCACCTGCTCGTCGTTCAACTCGATACGCGACTGACCCGACGGCTCGCCATGCGGCAGCAGAGCCGCCGTGTCCGGCTTCGACTCCTGCACCGCAGCCACCGGAGCCAGACCCGACGTCACCGGGGTGGCATCCTGATGATTCAGCGGACCCGCCGCCAGACCACCGGCAACCGCCAGACCCGCGATACCCAACACACTCCTACGAATGATCGTCGTCATGAGAAAGCTCCAACCTGGGGGTCGACACCCACACCACAAGGGGAAAAACACCGGTGCGGATGCGAGCACCACGAGGCGCCCACCAACAAGAAAAGGGGAAAGATCCCGCCGACCGGGAGCAGAGAAGAACCCCTGCTCACCGCGCCGGGTCCAGATGTAACGACCGACCACCCACCGTCATTCCCCGGCGGGCCCACCCGGCCCGGCCCGCAGGCCGAACCGCCGAGCTACTCGGTCGTACGCAGGGTGTAACGACCCCCGGCCCGCACCCATTCCGGCCCCACGAACCCGACATTCGGCCCTGAATCACCCGAAGACTCCCCGGAAAACCGGACGTCGAGGTCGCCGACCGACGACCCGGAATCACCGGTCTTCGACGACGAGCCGCCCGTCACGTCGGACCACCCGCAGACCACCCGGCAGATGGACCGCCCCCTGGCCCCGCCAGGCGGTCACCAACGCGTCGAGCGCGGCGACATGCCGGTGCGACAGAGCGGCGGCGGGGGCTCCGAGTTCCCGGGCCCAGGCGTGCAGGACCCGGCTGCGCACCGCCGGGGCGAGAGCCGTCAGGGCGGTAACCGACAGTCCGTCCCCGGCGTCCCGGATGTCCGCAAGTGCCGTGGCGGCCAGTTCGTCGAGCACGAGGGTGTCGGCGGCGAGCTGCCGGGCCGTCCGGGCCAGGCTGTCCACCACCGCCGGGCCGAGCGCCCGGACCAGCGCCGGCAGCACGTCGGCGCGTACCCGGGCCCTTGCGTACGACGGGTCGGTGTTGTGCGGGTCCGCCCAGGGACGCAGCCCGAGGACCGCGCAGGCGGCCTGGGTCTGCTCGCGGCTCACGTCGAGCAAGGGTCGTAGCAGCGGCACCCCGTCGAGGTCCCGGCGGACCGGCATCGCGGCGAGCCCGCGCGGGCCGGCCCCTCGGGCCAGCGCCAGTAGTACCGTCTCGGCCTGGTCGTCCCGGGTGTGTCCGGTGAGCAGCGCGGCCGCCGTGTGTCGCCGGGCCACCTCGACCAGCGCCCGGTAGCGGGCCTGCCGGGCGGCCGCCTCGGGGCCACCGGGGCCGGTCACCTCGACCCGTACCGCCTCGACCGGGGTGAAGCCGTACCGGCCGGCCCAGTCGGCGACCGCGTCGGCCCGCTCGGCGGAGCCCGCCTGCAGGCCGTGGTCGACCGTCACCAACCCGGCGGTACGGCCCAGTCGAGGTGCCACGAAGGCGGTGGCCGCGGCCAGGGCGAGTGAGTCCGCGCCCCCGGAGCAGGCGACCAGCACCGGGCCGTCGCCGGGCAACCCGGACAGGGCCTGCCGGACCGCCACCCGGATCGCGGCCACCGGCGGGGCGAGCGTGGCCACGACGGTCTGGTCAGCCGGCCGCGGGAAGCGGGCCGGCCGGCCCGTACACCCGGTTGACCCAGGCGTCCGGATCGCCCAGCTCCTCCAGCCGGGGCAGGGTGAGCGGCGAGCTGAAGATCTTGTTGAAACCGGCCATCCCGACCCGCTCGACGACGCCGTGCACGAACTTGCGCCCCTCGGCGTACTGACGCATCTTGACCTCCACGCCGAGCAACCGGCGGAGGGCCTTCTCCAGCGGGTTGCCCGCCTCACGGCGCCGGTTGAACGACGACCGGATCTGCTCGACGCTCGGGATGACCGCCGGACCGACCCCGTCCATCACGAACTCGGCGTGCCCCTCCAGCAGGGTCATCAGGGCGGTCAGCCGGTCGAGTACGGCCCGCTGGGCCGGGGTCTGCACGATGTCCAGCACGCTGGTGCGGCTCTCCGGGTCGCGGATCGCGTCGGCGAGGGTGGAGACCCCCCGGCGCAGCCGCTCCATCAGGTGCTCGCTGTCCTGGGACGCGTCGACGAAGGCCTGCACCTCGCCGAGGAAGTACGCCCGCATCCACGGCACGGCGGTGAACTGGGTGCGGTGGGTCACCTCGTGCAGGCAGACCCAGAGCCGGAAGTCACGCGGGTCGGCCTGGAGTTTGCGCTCCACCTCGACGATGTTCGGCGCCACCAGCAGGAGCTGGCCCGGGTCGGCGGAGAAGACCTCGTACTGCCCGAGCACCCGGCCGGAGAGATAGGCCAGCACCGTGCCGGCCTGCACCCCGGTCAGCCGGGAACCGATCGCCTCGGTCAGCGCCCCGGGTGCCTTGTCCCCGGAGAGGCGGCTCACCAGCGGGGTGATCACCTCACGCAGCCCGGCGATGTTCGTCGCCGCCCAGTCCCGGCGGTCCACCACCCGTACCGGTGGGTGCGTCACCTGCGAACGCAACCCGGTGTAGTCGGCGACGTGCTCCGCCGCCTCGTCGGTCAGCCGCCGCAGGTCCGCGACCACGTCGGTGGCCTCGGCGTACGACACCCGGGGGCCGGACTTGCTCAACGCCCCCGCCGTCGCAGCGGCCAGATCCCAGTCCACGAACTGCGCCATGCACCCCACCGTACCCGGGCCGCACACCACCGACCCGGAGCTGCCGAAGCGACGACGACCGGCTCAGCGGCAGCCGCAGCCGGCTCCACCGCCATCGGATCAGCGGCAGCCGCAGCCGGCTCCACCGTGACCGTCAGCGGCAGCCGCAGCCGGCCAGGGCCGCCGCTATCCGGTCCAGCGCCAGCCGGGTCTGTTCGATCGTGTCCGCCGGCGCCCGGTCGGTGAGGACCGCGAAGCTGAGCAGCCGGCCGTCGGCGGTGGTCACCAGCCCGGCGATCGCGTGCACCCCGGTCAGCGTGCCGGTCTTGGCCCGGACCACCCCGGCGCCGGTGTTCGTCACCGCCGAGTCGTACCGGCTGAGCAGGGTGCCGGACCAGCCGCCGACCGGCAGGCCGGCGAAGATGGCGGCCAACTCCGGGCGGCTGCCGTTACCGGCCAGCGCGATCAGATCGGTGAGCAGCGACGGGCTGATCCGGTTGCTCCGGGACAGCCCGCTGGCGTCGGCCAGGGCGAGCTCGTCGGCGGGCAGCCCCAACTCGCCCACCACCTCGTCCATCGCGGCCCCCGCGCCGACGAACGAGGCGGGCTGACTGCGGGCCAGCGCGACCTGACGGGCCAGCGCCTCGGCGACCAGGTTGTCACTGTCGCTGATCATGAAATCCACCAGCCGGATCACCGGCGGTGACTCGACCGTGCCCAGCTCGGCACCGGGTCCGGGGGTGCCGGCGTCGGTCCCGCCCGGAGCAGGGGAGCTACCCCGCTGCACTGCGTCGCCCGGTACCCCGAGCAACCGGGCGAAGGCGCGGCCGGCGGCCAGGTCGGGTTCGGGTACCCGTTCGGCACCACCGTTGCCGGCGGCCAGGTCCTTGCGGGCGCGTACCGGGTCCTTGCGGGCGCCGTCGGTCATCAGGGCGGTGACCGCGCCGCCGTAGCCGCCGGTGGGAATGTCGTCGTCCCAGCCCGGCTCGTACTTGGGGCCCGAGTAGAGGCTGGAGTCGACGATCACCTTCGTCGCGGCGACCCCGCCCAACGCCTGCCTGACCTGCTCGGCCAGCTCGTCCAGCCGGGCGGCACCGGGGTAGAAGCCGTCGTCGTCGACGGCCAGGGTCGGGTCGCCGCCACCGACGATCACCACCTCACCCTCGTTCGGCCCGGCCACGGCCCGGGTGGGGATCCGGTACGCCGGGCCACGGGCGGCGAGCACGGTCACCGCGGTCACCAGCTTGGCCACCGAGGCCGGCACGGTGCCGTCGTCGGCGCCCTGGCCGTACAGCGTCTGCCCGGTCCGTACGTCGGTCACCGACACGTTGACCCGGCTACCCAGGGCGGGCGCGCCGACCAGCGGGGCCAACGCGGCGCGTACCCCGTCCGGGGTGGGTTCGGCGGCGTTCGGGTCGAGGCCGGTGAGCACCGCGGCCGGTGGCGGCTCGGTGGTGGCACCCGGCGTGGGGGCGGCGACCTCGTCGCCCAGCCAGCCGGCGACCGGGCCGGGGCGGGTCACCACCACTCCGGCACCGGCCAGCACGAGCAGCAGCACCCCCGCCAGGACGAGCAACCGACGGCCCCGCCGGCGGGGCGCCGGACCCGGCGGGCCGGCATCGGGCGGCGCGGCGGTCGCCCCGGGTGCGTCGGCGTACCCGGAGCCGGTGCCGGGCGGTCGGTCGGCGCTGCCCGCCGAGCCTGCGGGGGGTGCTCCCGGCGGCCGGTAGATCGGCGGCGGGGGAAGGTCGCGACCGGCGCCACCGGTCGGGCCCGTACCGGTGGAGGTGCCGCCGTTGGGCCCGGTCGGGGCGGGGCCGGTCGAGGCCCCGACTGCCGGTCCGGGCATCGGTTGGGCCACCCGGGGAACGTTCGCCTCCGGGACCGGGACCCGGCCGGTCACCCCGCCGGCCCCTGGCCGACCGGTCCGCCGCCCATCCGGCCCCTCCGGGCGGTAGTGTGAATCTTCCCTCCCCACGGCCCCCTCCTCCCCGGTGCAAAATCGGCTTGGGTGACACTACTTCGGTCCGAACACTATGTGGCGTCCGGAGCCGGCGGGTGGGCATTCATCCGACCGGGGGCGCGACTGGTTCCGTTGGCCAGCGTGGGCAAACGAGGGAGCGTGAGATGGATTTCGACGTCACGGTTGAGATCCCCAAGGGTCACCGCAACAAATACGAGGTGGACCACGCGACCGGCCGGATCCGGCTGGACCGCACCCTCTTCACGTCGACCCAGTATCCGGCCGACTACGGCTTCATCGAGGGCACCCTGGGCGAGGACGGCGATCCGCTGGACGCGCTGGTGCTGGTCCCCGAGCCGACGTTCCCGGGTTGTCTGATCCGGTGCCGCGCGATCGGTATGTTCCGGATGACCGACGAGAAGGGCGGCGACGACAAGGTCCTCTGCGTGCCCTACGAGGACCCGCGTCAGGAGCACCTGCGCGACATCCACCACGTCAGCGAGTTCGACCGGCTGGAGATCCAGCACTTCTTCGAGGTGTACAAGGACCTGGAGCCCGGCAAGTCGGTGGAGGGCGCCACCTGGGTCGGCCGCGTGGAGGCCGAGGCGGAGATCCAGGCGTCCTACCGACGCCAGCAGGAGGCCGAAGCGCGCGGCGAGGCCACCCACTGACCACCCGGGGCACTCCGGTGCCCGTCCGACCGCGCCCGTGGGCCGCTCAGCCGAGCAACCCGCGGGCGCGCTCGTAGAGGCCCAGCACCGCACAGGCCACCGGCACCACCGAGACCACCAGCGCCGTGTCGGTCAGGTCCGCGATCCGGCCCAGGTACGGCGACACCGGCCGGCGTGCGTACGTGCTGCCCGCCGCCACGGTGACCAGGGCCAGTGCCGGGCCGGCGACGGCCAGCCCGGTCAGTCCGGTGGCACCGGCGCGCTGGGCGAGCACCACGCCGAGCACGGCCGCCCCGGCCAGCGCGGCGGTGATCGTCGGCACCCGGTGACGCAGCGCCACGAAGAGCCGGCAGCGCAGCAGCAGTACGGCCGACCCGACCGCCACCAGCAGCAGCCCGGCACCCCCGCCCGCGGTGGCCAACACCGACGCCGCGGCGACCGCCAGGACGGCGTGCCCGATCAGCAGGCCGGCCAGCATCTCCTCGGTACGGGCCACCGCCGCGTGCACCCGGGAGCGGTCCGGCAGGTCCCGGGCCCGTTCGCCGTCGGCCGTGCCGGTGGGCAGCGTGATCGGCGGCAGCGGCAGCTTGCCGAACCGGATGGCCAGCAGCGGTAACGCGCCGATGGCGAGGACCAGTACGCAGAGCAGCACCGCCGCGGTCGACGCCGGGGCGAGGAAGAGCCCGCCGAGGGCGGTGAGGGCGCCGGCCAGGCCGACGGTCGCCCCGGCCACGAAGACCCGGAGTCGGGCGGCCACGCCGACCAGACCGAGCACCGCGACCAGCAACAACGTCACCGTACCGGCCAGCAGTTCGGGCGCGCCGAGCCAGCGCAGCAGGGGAACCGGGCCGACCGGGTCGCCGGAGCTGACCGCCAGGGCACCGGCGGCGAAGGCGTACGGCAGCGCGTACCCGCCGAGCGTCGCCCCGGACGCGGCGTCGCCGTACGCGCGGGAGGCCGCCGTACCGGCGAGGGTGAGCAGTACCGCCACCGCGAGCGCGACCGGCCACCGGCCCGGCTGTCCCGGCGCTGGCACCAGGACGGCGACCAGCCCGGCCACCAGCGGAACCCCCGCCCCGACCAGGGTGGCCGTCCGGGTGGCACCGGGCGACCAGGCGCCGCCGCGCCGCCGCGCCCCGTCGGCGATCGCCTCCACCACGTCGTCGTACTCCAGCTCGGGCCACTGCGCCCGGGCCTGCACCAGGTGGAGCACCTCACCGTCGCGTACCCCCTGCGGGAGCAGGGCCTGGGCGGTCTGCAACACCGTGCCGTCCGTCCGTCGCAGCACCCAGCCGCCGTGTCGTTCGCCCTCGTCGGCTAGGCCCTCACCGGCGTGTCGGAGCACCTCCGGCAACAACTCGGCCAGGGGCGCCTGTTCCGGCAGGGCCACGTCCAACCGGCGTCGGGGTGCGCTGATCGTGACCCGGGCCAGCCCGATTGACATCGACTTATCTCCATACGGGACGAGGGCGGCGGCTGCGCGGACGACAGGACTTTACCTACGATGAGCCAGGCTCGGGTTACCGAGCGCTGTGGGGGAGGATCGAGTGTCCACTGTCGTCATCAAGCGACCGCCCCGGCGGCCGGCGCCCGAGATCCCGGTCGGTGAGCTGCCGGTCGAGGCGCCTCCGGAGATCCCGGCGGTCACCGGCGGGCGCTGGCAGCAGATGTTGATGGTGCTGCCGATGTTGGGTGGCACGGTCGCGATGGCGATGATGTTCGGCCGGGGCGGGGGCGCGTACTCGTACGTGGTCGGCGGCATGTTCGGGCTCTCCTCGGTGGCCATGCTGGCCACCTCGTGGGGTGCCGCCTCGGGCACGCCGAAGAAGTCCGAGATGATGGCCGCCCGCCGCGAGTACCTGCGCCACCTGGCCACGCTGCGCCGACGGGTCCGGCAGACCGCCGGCGCCCAACGGTCCGGGCTCTACTACCGGCATCCCGACCCGGGGCGACTCTGGTCCACGGTGGACAGTCACCGGGTCTGGGAACGCCGGCCGACCGACCCCGACTTCGCCGTGGTCCGGGTGGCGGTGGGTCCGCAGACGCTGGCCACGCCACTGATCCCACCGGTCACCCGCCCGCTTGAGGAGCTGGAGCCGATGACCGCCGGGGCGCTGCGGCGGTTCCTCGACGCGTACTCGGTGGTGCCCGACCTGCCGGTGGCGCTCTCGCTACGCAGCTTCGCCCGGGTCTTCGTCCGGGACGCACCGGCCGGGGGCTCGTCCGGGCGGGGCGAGACGGCCGTCGGCGGGCCGGACCGCCGGGCGGCGGGGACCACCGACGCCCAGGCACTGACCCGGGCCATGCTGATCCAGCTCGCCGTCTTCCATGCCCCGGACGAGCTGCTCATCGCGGTCTGCGCCGGGCCGGAGCGGCGGGCCGGCTGGGAGTGGATCAAGTGGCTGCCGCACGCGCACCATCCGGACCGCCTCGACGCGCTCGGTCCGGTACGGCTGGTCACCAGCTCCGTCGCCGAGCTGGAACGGCTGCTCGGCGACGTACTGTCCGCCCGGTCCCGGTTCAGCCCGACCGGACCGGTCACCGACGGGCCGCACGTGGTGGTGGTGCTCGACGGAGCCGACCTGACCGGGGCCACCGACCTGACCGGTGACGGCGGCATCGACGCGGTCACCGTGCTCGACCTGGACACCCCGCCACCGCGCCTGCTGGACCGGTTCGCGCTGCTGCTGGAGCTGCGCGGCGGCCGGTTGCACTCGGTCTCCGCCGACGGCCACGCCGAGGTCGGCACCGCCGACCGGCTCGAACCGGTCGACGCCGAGGCGATCGCCCGGCGCCTGGCCCCGCTCCGGCTGGCCGGCGCGGTGCGCGGACCGGACGCCCCGTCCGGCGCCGAGCTGGGCCTGCCCGAACTGCTCGGCATCGGCGACCCGGAGAGCTTCACCACCGAGCAGGGCTGGGCGCCCCGGCCGGCCCGGGACCGGCTGCGGGTGCCGATCGGGGTGGGTGCCGACGGGGGCGCGATCGAGCTCGACCTGAAGGAGTCCGCGCAGGACGGCATGGGGCCGCACGGGCTGCTCATCGGGGCGACCGGTTCCGGCAAGTCCGAACTGCTGCGCACCCTGGTGCTCGGGTTGGCCGCCACGCACAGCTCGGAGCAGCTCAACGTGGTGCTTGTCGACTTCAAGGGCGGGGCCACCTTCGCCTCGTTCGACCGCCTGCCGCACACCGCCGCGGTGATCACCAACCTGGCCGACGCGTTACCCCTGGTCGACCGGATGGTCGACGCGATCAACGGCGAGTTGGTACGCCGGCAGGAGCTGCTGCGTCGGGCCGGGAACTTCGCCAGCCTGCGGGACTACGAACGGGCCCGGGCCGCCGGCACCCCGCTGGCCCCGCTGCCGTCGCTGCTGCTGGTCTGCGACGAGTTCTCCGAGCTGCTGTCGGCCAAGCCGGACTTCATCGACCTCTTCGTGCAGATCGGCCGGCTGGGACGGTCGCTGGGGGTGCACCTGCTCCTGGCCAGCCAGCGCCTGGAGGAGGGCCGGCTACGGGGCCTGGACACCCACCTGTCGTACCGGATCGGGTTGCGGACCTTCTCGGCGTTGGAGTCCCGCACGGTGCTCGGCGTGCCCGACGCGCACGAGCTGCCCCGCTCCCCCGGGCACGGCTACCTGCGGTTCGGCACCGAGCCACTGATCCGGTTCAAGGCCGCGTACGTCTCCGGCACCCTGCGCCGCCGGAGCCCGACAGCGGGTGCCGGTGGGACCGCGGCCCCCCGCCTGCTCGCCTTCTCCACCCATCACGTGCCGGTGCCCGAGCCGGCCGATCCGGTGCCCACCGGCGTCGTCGACGAGGCCGGTACGGAGAGTCTGCTCGACGTGCTGGTCGACCGGCTGGCCGGGCAGGGCCCGCCGGCACACCAGGTGTGGCTGCCACCGCTGGGCAGTCCACCCGCCCTCGACGAGCTGCTCGGCCCGGCCGGCGCCGACCCGGCCCGGGGCCTCACCTTCGGCAACCCCGAGCTGCACGGCGCCCTCCAGGTGCCGGTGGCAATCGTCGACAAGCCGTACGAGCAGCGCCGGGATCTGCTCTGGCTGGCGCTGGACGGCGCGGCCGGGCACGTGGCGGTGGTGGGTGCGCCGCAGAGCGGCAAGTCCAACCTGCTGCGTACCCTGGTCTGCGCGCTGGCGTTGACCCACACCCCGGCCGAGGCCCAGCTCTACTGTCTGGACTTCGGCGGCGGCGGGCTGGCGGCGGTGCGCGGCCTGCCGCACGTCGGCGGGGTCACCGGCCGCACCGACCCGACTGCGGTCCGGCGTACCGTCGGCGAGCTGGTCACCGTGCTGACCGACCGGGAGCGGATCTTCGCCGAGCTGGGCGTCGAGTCGATGGCCGCCTACCGACGGCGGCGCTCGGCGACGGCCGCCGCCGGGCAGCCGGTGACCGATCCGTTCGGCGACGTGTTCCTGGTGGTCGACGGCTGGAGCACGCTGCGCGGCGAGTACGACGACCTGGAGCCGCTGATCACCGACCTGGCCACCCGGGGCCTGTCGTACGGGGTGCACGTGGTGGCCACCGCCGTACGCTGGATCGACTTCCGGCCCGCCATCCGGGACCTGTTCGCCTCCCGGATCGAGCTGCGGCTCAACGATCCGTCGGACTCCATGGTGGCCCGCCGGGCGGCGGCGAACGTGCCGGAGAGTACGCCGGGGCGGGGCATCACCGCCGAGAGCCTGCACTTCCTGACCGCACTGCCCCGGCTGGCCGGTGCCGGTGGGGAGACCGCCGAGGTGGTCGAGGCGGTTGCCGCCGCCTGGGCGGGACCCTCCGCGCCACCGGTCCGGCTGCTGCCGCCGGTGCTTCCCTACGCCGAGCTGCCGGTGACCTCCGCGCGCGGTCTGCAGGTGCCGGTCGGGATCGCCGAGGCGGACCTGCGGCCGGTGCTGCTGGACTTCGCCGCCGAGCCGCACTTCGTGGTCTTCGGTGACGCCGAGTGCGGCAAGTCCTCGTTCCTGCGGGCGCTGGCCACCTCGATCACCCGGCGCTTCACCCCGGAACAGGCCCGGGTGATCCTGGTGGACTACCGGCGCAGCCTGCTCGGGGTGATCGACGAACTGCCACACCTGATCGGGTACGGCACGGCCGCGCCACACACCACCGACCTGATGGAGTCCTCCGCCGGCTACCTGCAGGACCGCATCCCCGGATCGGAGGTCACCCCGGCGCAGCTGCGCCAGCGGTCCTGGTGGTCCGGGCCGGAGTTGTTCGTGCTGGTGGACGACTACGACCTGGTGGCCGGCGGGCCGACGAACCCGCTCCGCGCCCTGGTGGAGTTCCTGCCCCAGGCGCGGGACGTCGGGCTGCACCTGGTGTTGGCCCGCCGCTCCGGCGGGGCCGCCCGGGCCCAGTTCGAACCGATCGTGCAACGACTCCGGGAGCTCTCCACCGCCGGGCTGGTGATGAGCGGCAGCCCGGACGAGGGGGCGTTGGTCGGCTCGGTGCGTCCCGGGCCGTTGCCGCCCGGACGCGGCCGGCTGGTCACCCGCCGGGAGGGCGTACGGCTGGTGCAGTTGGCGCACCTGCCCCCACCCTGACCGGTACCCCGGCGTGGGCCGGGCCGACCCGCCGACCGGCCCGTGGCGCGGGCCTGGCCGACCCGCCGGGCGGGCTTGTCCGCGGTTCGCCCCGACCGGAGCGGGGAATTGGGTAATCTCCGAGGATCAAGCTTCTGTCGCGATGAATGGCTGAGAATGTGACTGGGACTCGGCACGGCCGTTCGGCAGCGTCCCGACGCGCCACGGTCACCAGCGTCCTGACCCCGGGTCGGCCGGACCGCGTCGCCGTGGCCGGCCGGACGGCCGGCCGGTTGCTGCTCGGCGTCGCGGTGGCTGTCGTCGGTGTCACCGGCGCGGCCCCGGCGGCCGGGGCCGCGCCCCTCCACCGACCCGCGACCACCATCGCCGTACCGACCGCGCTCGCTCCGCCGACCACCCTGCCCCCGGCCTCGACCCTCGCTGCGCCGACCACGCTGCCGGTGGCGTTCGCCCCGGTGGACACGCCGCGCCGGGTCGACCACGTCCGCGACGAGCAGTGGCAACTAGACGCGCTGGGGGCGAAGACCGCCTGGCGTACGTCGACCGGCCGGGGCGTCACCGTGGCGGTGGTCGACTCCGGGGTGGACGGTGGTCACCCCGACCTGGCCGGTCAGGTGCTGCCCGGTCTCGACCTGGTCAGCCCCGGCGGGGGCGGTAGCCCCGACCCGGTCGGTCACGGCACGACGGTGGCCGGCCTGATCGCCGGACGGCACGACGACCGGCAGGGGGCGGTAGGCCTGGCCCCGGAGGCGAAGATCCTGCCGGTCCGGGTCCTCGACGCGGACAACCGGTACGACGACGCGTTGATCGTCGCCAAGGGAGTGCGGTGGGCCGTCGACAACGGCGCCCGGGTGATCAACCTCTCCCTCGGTGGCAGCGGCGACAGCGCCGCCCTGGCCGCTGCGGTCGACTACGCGTTCGCCCGGGACGTGGTGGTCGTCGCCTGCTCAGGCAACGTCGCCACCTCGACCAGCAGCAAGGTCTGGTACCCGGCGCGGGAGCCCGGCGTGATCGCGGTCGCCGGCCTGGAGCGCGACACCGAGCAGCTCTGGTCCGGGTCGATCACCGGCCCGGCCACCGTGCTCACCGCGCCGGCGAGTGGGCTCGTCGGTGCGCGTCCGGGTGGCTACTGGCGGGTGCAGGGCACCAGCTTCGCCGCGCCGCTGGTCTCCGCCTCGGCCGCGCTGATCCGGGCGAAGTACCCGCAGATGTCGGCCGGCGACGTGGTCAACCGCCTGATCAGCACCGCCCGGGACATCGGCCCACCCGGGCGGGACGACCGGTTCGGCTACGGTCTGGTCGATCCGGTCGCCGCGCTGACCACCGACGTACCGTCGGTGCCGCGCAACCCCCTGGACGACCAGGTCTCGCCGGGGGTGGCCGGCTTCGGCCCGGCACCGGGCAGCAGCCAGGCCGACGACACCGACGGCGCCGGCACCGATCTCGGCTTCACCGCACCCCGGCAGCAGACCCGCTGGACCGCTCAGCCCGCCGGGGGCCAGGACGACTCGACCTCGGGGCGGCTCTGGGCCGGGCTGGCCGTCGGCACCGCCCTGGTCGCCGGTAGCACACTGATGTTCCGTCGGCTCCGCCGGTGGACCCGCTGACCCGCGGTCAGGTCCGAGCCGGGCGACAGGTCCGCGCCGGACAGCAGGTCCGAGCGGGGCAGGTCTGAGTCGTCGTCGTCCCGGGTAGGTCAGGACCATGAGCCGCACCCCCGTGCCCCCGGTCGAGCCCTCCTGGCGGGTACGCCGACTCGACCCGGACCATCCGCGTGGTCTGTCGCTCACCCTGGCCGGCACCGCCGCCGCTCTGGTGGCGGTGCCCTTCACGGGTCTGGCACTGCTGGTCCTGACGGGCTGGACCCCGCTGCGTGAGCTGGACCGTCGGGTCACCGACGGGCTGCACGCCCACGCCCTCGACCACCCCGGGTGGACCCGGCTGGCGACGCTCTGGACCGACGTCTTCGCACCCAACCCGCTGCGGGTGGGCGCCCTGCTGGTGGCCCTCTGGCTGCTGCGCCGGGGCAACCGGCGGCTGGCCGGCTGGGTGGCCGCCACCATGGTCTTCGGCGGCCTGCTCGGTCCGCTGCTGAAGCTCCTGGTCAGCCGGGACCGCCCCGACCTGTCCGACCCGGTCTCCTTCGCCAGCGGCTACGCCTTCCCGTCGGGCCACGCCCTGAACGCGGCGCTCTTCGCCGGGGTGCTCCTGGTGGTCTTCCTGCCGGACACCCGGGGCCGGCCGGGGCGACGGGCCGCACTCTGGCTGGCCGCCAGCGCCCTCGCCGGGTTGACCGGGTTCAGCCGGATCGTCCTCGGCGTGCACTGGACCAGTGACGTGCTGGCCGGCTGGCTGCTCGGCGCGGCGGTGGTCACCGCCACCGTCGCGGCCTTCGCTCCCTGGCGGCACCGAGGCACCGGTCCGGCGGCCTGACCGGACCGGCCGAGCACCGGCCGACCCGCGCCATCGGGATCACACCTCGACCACCGGGCTCAGGTGCACTCACCGGTGCCGACCGCCCGGGTCCGCTCCGCACCGGCCAGCGCCACCGGCCGGGCCTCGGCGGCCGTCACCGCGAAGCCGGTGTTCGGGTCGTCGGCGACCGCCGCGAAGATCACCCCGAGCACCAGCCCGTTGGAGGAGACCAGCGGGCCACCGGAGTTGCCGCTGCGGACCAGGGCCCGGATCGTGTAGATCTCCCTTTCGACCTCGGTGGCGGAGTAGATGTCCGGCCCCTTGATCCGGCCGACGTCCCGGATCCGGGCCGACTGGGCGTTGTACGGCCCGTCGAGCGGGAAGCCCAGCACGATGGCGTCCGCCCCGCTGGCGACGTTGCCCGCGGCGAACCGCATGGACGGGCCGGGCAGGTTGGGCACCCGCAGCACGGCGAGGTCCCGGCCCGGGTCGTAGACCACCACGTCGCCGTCGTACCGCTGGCCGTTCAGCTCGACGGCGACGGTCCGGGTGCCGGCGACCACGTGCGCGTTGGTCATCACCCGGTCGTCGGCGTACACGAAACCGGAGCCCTCGATCCGGCGCGAGCAGCTCGGCGCGGAACCGAGCACCTTCACCACCGACCGTTGCCCGTTGGTCACCACCGGCGAGCCGGCCAGCGCCGGGTCGGGTGGCGACACCTGGCGCGCCCGGGTGGGGGCCAGGTCGCCGAAGACGTCCGGGAACCCGTTGGTGTCGACGGTGTCCCGCAGTGCCGTGGAGAGTTGCTGCGCCTGGTCCGGCATGACCTGGTCCACCACGGCCAGCACCGCGCTGTTGCGTACCGAGGAGGCCAACCACGGCAGCGACGAGGATCCCAGCGGCACCGCGACCAGCCAGGCGACCAGGAGTACGGCGAGCAGCGAGACGAACGCCCCGCCCACGTCGTCGGCGCGCCGGCCGACGTCACTGGTGATCGTCCTGCGGAGATGGGAGCCGAGCCAGCCAGCCAGCGCCTGACCGACCACGGCCAGGCCGAAGACCGCCACCAGTGAGATCAACACCCGCATGCCGCTGTCGATCACCTGGTTGGCAAGCATCGGGCCGAGCTGCAGCCCGATCAGGGCACCCACGAAGAAGCCGGAGAAGGACAGCACTCCGATGACGAAACCCTGGCGGTATCCGCTGATCGCGAACACGAGCATGAGCATGAGCAGTACGAGATCCACGGCGGACACCCGTCAAGGGTACGGGCACCGCGCACGACCACCGTCAGGCGCTTGCAGAAGGTGACGACGCGGTACGTCGTCAGGCCCACGCCGGCGGCCGACGCTGCTGGCCGTCACCGGTGCACCGTCAGGTCGGCGACGCGGTGGTCTCGTCGATGCCCGCCGAGGGCGCCGGGGCGGCGCCGGTGGGCGGCAGGTCCACCACCCGGTCGGCGGACCACGGCCGGGACCAGCCGCCCATCTCCAACAGTGCGGCAAGCACCCCGGCGGTGAAGCCCCAGACCAGCATTCCCCGGGCGGCGAAGGCCGGTCCGATCCAGCCGCTGGGGTGGCGGACCTGGAGCCGGTTCGCCGGGTCGACCAGCTCGGCGACGGGCAGCCGGGCCACGTGCGCCACCTCGGCCGGCTGCCGGGCGTGCACCGGATGCGGCGCGTGCCACCAGCCGAGCACCGGCGTCACCACGAACTCACTCACCGGAATCCAGAGCCGGGGCAGCTCGGCCAGGACGGTGACGCTGTCCGGGTCGAGGTCGACCTCCTCGTTGGCCTCCCGTAGCGCGGTCGCGGCCGGCCCCGGGTCACCGGGATCGGCCGCGCCACCGGGGAAGGCCGGCTGTCCGGCGTGGTTGCGCAGGTTCGCCGCGCGCTGCAGGATCAGCACGTCCGGGCCGGTGGCCGCATCCTCGCCGAGCAGCACCAGTACGGCGCTCTCCCGGCCACCGGTGACCGGGGTGGTCAACCGGGTGAAGTCCTGCGGCCGGGCACTGCCGAGCCGGCCCAGCAGCGGCTCGATCCAGGTAGGTGGTCGACGGCTCACGCCGGCACCGTCACGCCCAGATGGTCCCGGACCAGCTCGGCCAGGCGGGCGTCGTCGAGGGCCCCGGTCACGTCGAGGTGCCGGATCCGGCCGTCGGCGCCGACGAACAGGGTCATCGGGATCGCGTTGCGCCGCAGCGCGTTCTGCACGCTGTCCCCCTGGTCGAACAGCATCGGGAACCGGACGCCGAAGTCCTCGCCGATGGACTGCGCGCCGGCCCGGCGGTCCCGGCTGTTGATCCCGATCACCTGGAACCGACCGTCGGCCCGCTGGCTGAGCCGCTGGAAGGCGGGCAGCTCCTCCCGGCAGGGCGGGCACCAGGAGGCCCAGACGTTGATCACCGCGGGACCGCGTACGTCGGCGAGTGTGACGTTCGCCCCGCCGGTGAAGCAGGTCAGCGCCAACTCCGGCAGCCGCTGCCCGACGACCTCACCCGCCCCGCCGGTCGCGCCGGACGCCGCCGGCGAGCCGGCATTGTCGGAACCAGCCGGCGAGCCGGCACCGTCGGAACCAGCCGGCGTACCACCGGGAGCTGCGGACGAGGCCGGACCGGCGGGCGAGGCCGGGCCGGCGGGGGTGGAACGGGCCGGGTCGGCCGACGGCGGCGGGGTGGTCAGGCCGGCGCAGTCGGCGAACGGCGAGGGCCGGGTGGGCCGGCTGTCGGCGGCGTCCGGAGCCGGCTCCGGTGCGGTCGTGCAGCCCGTTATGACCAGCATCACCGGTACGACCAGGGCGGCGAGTCGTCGCTGCACGGCACCTCGTCGCTGCACGGCGCCTTTGGGCTGCACGGCACCTCCGGGCTGCATGGCACCTTTGGGCTTCACGGCACCTCCGCCGCGACCGCTGCCGGTGGCACCAGATCGGGATCGACCCCGGCGGCCACCGCGAGGTCCCGGGCCCGGGGCCCCTTGAGCAGCTTGACCGCCAGCGCCGGATCGGTCGGCCCGGTGCCGTACGCCGGGCAGAGCTTCGTCAGCGTGCAGGCGCCGCAGGCCGGCTTGCGGGCGTGGCAGACCCGCCGGCCGTGGAAGATGATCCGGTGCGACAGCATCGTCCAGTCGCGCCGTTCGTAGAGCGCGCCGACGGCGTGTTCGATCTTGACCGGATCGGTCTCGGTGGTCAGCCCCCAGCGCCCGACCAGCCGCTGGAAGTGGGTGTCGACGGTGATGCCGGGCACGTCGAAGGCGTTGCCGAGGATGACGTTGGCGGTCTTGCGGCCGATGCCGGGGAGGGTGACCAGCTCGGTGAGGCGCCCCGGCACCTGGCCGTCGTACCGCTCGACGAGAGCCCGACCGAGCTTGATCAACGAGTCGGTCTTGTTCCGGTAGAAGCCGGTCGGTCGGATCAGCTCCTCCAGCTCCGTCCGGTCCGCCCCGGCGTAGTCGACGGCGCTCGGATAGCGGGCGAAGAGCTTCGGGGTGACCTCGTTGACCTTCTTGTCCGTGCACTGGGCGGACAGGATGGTGGCCACGGCGAGTTCCAGCGGGTTGGAGTGGTCCAGCTCGCAGTGGGCGTCGGGATGGGTCTCGGTAAGCACCCGTCCGATCCGCCGGGCCCGGCGTTTCCGCCCGAGTTCGGTCTCGTTGGCACTTCTGGTCACGCCGGCCAGCCTACGTCGCCACGACAGCACCCCGCTGCACCCCGCCCGGCGCCGGCCGCCGGCACCGGGCGGCGCGTCGCGCGGGTCAGCCCCGGTCGGGTGCGGAGATCCGGCCCTCGTCGTCGAGGCGGGCCCCGGTCTTCGGGAAGTCCAGCCGGTTCAACTCCCGGACCAGCCCGAGACCCCGGTCGTCCGGGTCCATCGTCGGCTTGCCGGCCCCGTTCATGTACGTGGAGGTCAGCTTCCCGCCGGCCCAGGTCCCGTCCGGCTTGAGCGACACCTTGAGCACCCCGCCCCAACCCAGCCGGCCGGAGTTGTTCAGGGTGTTGCCGCCCCCGGCGAAGTTGCCCAGGCTGTAGGCGATGAGCCGGCCCTGGTGGAACTCCATCCCCCGCAGCACGTGCGGGCCGTGCCCGACCACCAGGTCCGCCCCGGCCTCGACCATGGTCCGGGAGAACTTGATCGGGTCGCCCCGGTTCTCGCCGAGGAACATCTCGGTGCCCGGTCGGGTCCGGGTCATGGCGGCGCCCTCGGCACCCATGTGCACCTGCACCACGACCAGGTCGGCCATGGTCGCCGCCTTCTTGACCACCTTCGCCGCCGCCTCGATGTCGACCAGGCTGTTGGACCAGGCGTACGACGAGAAGCCGGCGACCGCGACCTTGACGCCCTTCGCCTCGACCACGGTGATCTGGTCCGGTGCGCCGGTGTGCGCCAGCTCGTGCTCCTCCAGCGCCTGCTGGGTGTTCTCGTAGCCCTTCGGGCCGAAGTCGTAGCCGTGGTTGTTTGCCTGGTTGAGCAGGTCGAACCCGGCGTCGCGCAGATGCGCGGCGTACTCCGGTGGGGCCCGGAACTGGAAACAGCGCGTCGAGTTGGGGCCGCACTTGCCGGTGCCGGTGTCGACGGTGAGCGGCTCCTCCAGGTTGCCCATCACCACGTCGGCCTTGAGGGCACCCTTGACCGAGTCGAAGAAGCCCTTCCCGCCGTTGGCGGGCAGCCGGGACGGCGCGTTGCCCATGATGATGTCACCGGTGGCGGAGAGCGAGATCACCTTCTCCTCGTCGGCCGGGGAGCCACCCGGACCGGGTTTGCCGCTGGCGCCCTTGGCGCTGCTGGGCGCGGGCTCCCAGACGGCGCTGGGCTCAGGGGTCGAGCAGCCGGCGACGGCGAGCAGCGCGGCCAGGGCCACGCCGAGGGCGAGGCGGCGGCGCGGACGGGTTCGGGGCAGGGCGGCGGCGGACATCGCCGGAGACCCTACCGGGCGATTTCCGGCCCGACGATGACCGTTCGGTCGGACTTTTGCCCACCCGTCCGTTCCGAAGGCGGGTACCGATCAGGCTTCCGGCCTTGCGCCCGCTCCGACCACGGGGGCCGGTCGGCCAGCCCGCCGGCCCGGACTGCGGCGTACACGGCTCTGGCCAGCAGGGCACCCCACTCCGAGCGGGGCCCACCGTAGTCGGCCACCGGCCCGTCGACCGGGCACAGCACGGTCACCGCGTCGGTAGGGGTGCCGGTGCCCGGATGCCCGAGCCCGATGATCGCCTGGGCCTTCGCCTCGGTCGCCGTGGCCACCGCGTTGACCAGGGCGGCATCGGTGAGCCGGATCGGGACGTACCCCACGATGTTGACCGTCCCGACCCTCGGCGCCGGCGGCCGGGCACGCGACCCTTCCCCAGGTGACGGCCTGCCGGCCCGGCCGGCAGGGACGGCGGCGGGGTGGGTGGCCCGACCGGCGGTGGTGGCGGGGTCGGCGGCGGGGTCGGCGGCCCAGATCGGTAGGCCCAGGCCCACGGTGGCCCAGACCCGCACCCCGGACTCCGACCGGCTGACCACGTCCGCGACGTCCACGCCGGTCAGCAGACCGACCCCGGGCCCGTCCAGGCCGAGGTCGGCGGCCAGCTCGGCCAGGTGGTCGGCGGGGTCGTCCCGCCGGTACGACATCGGCACGGTCGCGTTCACCACCCAGCCCCGGGTACCGAGCCCGCCGCCGAGCGGGGCGGAACTGACCGCGCGCAGCGGTCGCTCGGCCCGCCAGACCAACAGCGGCAGTTCCCACCCCTGCTCGACGCGGGAGGTCAGACCGGGTTCGTTCAGCACGAGGCTGACCCTACGGGCAGCTCGACGTGGGAGCGCTCACATCCGGCAGGGCAACGGATCGTAGCGGTTGACCAGGTCGGTCAGGTTACGTCCAACGATCAAGTTTCCAGGGGTGCACCTCTGATTACTGCTCACATGCGCCTAGACTTGGCGGCGCGCGAGGGATCAGCGGACGGCGGACCCGGGCCGACGGACGGCACGCGCAGGCGGAGGTGCGCGATGGACGAGGTACTGGCCCGTAGTGGGATCTTCCAGGGCGTCGACCCGGAGGCTGCCGAGGCGCTCGCCAAGGAGATGGAGACGATCGAGGTCCGCAAGGGCGAGGTCGTCTTCAACGAGGGCGAGCCCGGCGACAGCCTGTACATTCTCCTGTCCGGCAAGATCAAGGTGGGTCGCCGCGCGGCGGACGGCCGACAGAACCTGATCGCCGTGATGGGCCCCTCGGACATGGTCGGTGAGCTGTCGCTCTTCGACCCCGGGCCGCGTACGGCGACCGCCACCGCGGTGACCGACACCCGGCTGGTCCGACTCCGTAAGCAGGCCCTGCGCCCCTGGCTGAACAACCGGCCGGAGATCGCCGAACAGTTGCTCCGGGTGCTGGCCCGCAGGCTGCGCCGGACCAACGACTCGCTTGCCGACCTGATCTTCACCGACGTGCCGGGCCGGGTCGCGAAGAACCTGCTCCAGATGGCCGGCCGGTTCGGCACCCGCGACGGCGGGGTGCTGCGGGTCACCCACGACCTGACCCAGGAGGAGATCGCCCAGCTCGTCGGCGCCTCCCGGGAGACCGTCAACAAGGCGCTCGCTGACTTCGCCTCGCGGGGCTGGCTGCGGCTGGACGGCAAGAGCATCATCATCCTGGACCCCGAGCGGCTGGCCCGCCGCGCCCGGGTCTGACCCCCGCCTCCTCCTGACGGCGCGCGCGGCACCGCCACGCGCGCCGTCGCCGCACACCACGCCATCACCGCGCACCGCGCCGTCGCCGCACGTCGCGCCGTCGCCGCGCACCGCGCCGTCGCCGCGCAGCGCGCCATCACCGCGCAGCGCGCCATCACCGCACGTCGCGCCATCACCGCGCAGCGCGCCGTCGCCGCGCACCGCGCCGGTGGCACTCGATCGTGGCAAGAGTGCTGTCCAGGCCGGCGGTGGCCACCGTTTCCCGGAAACTGCCTGACCCGAGCCTGGATACGGCGGACCCACGGGTACGGGTGAGGCTCGGTGTGCCGAAAAAGTCAGGCTTGACTGTTTGTTTCGGGGGCGACACGCTGTTCCGGTGCCCACCGCATCGAGCCGCGTACCGCAGCAGGAGCGCAGCCGTGCCACCCGGGCGCGGCTGCTGGCGGCGACCGTCGAATGCCTGGTGGAGCAGGGCTGGTCCGGTACCACCACCACCGGAGTCGCCGCCCGCGCCGGTGTCTCGCGCGGTGCGCAACTGCACCACTACCCCACCAGGGCTGCCCTGGTCACCGCCGCCGTGGCCCATCTCGCCGAGCGCCGGGCGGACGAGTTGCGCACCGAGGCGCAGGCCCTACCCGCCGGCACGCAGCGGCTCGACCGGGTGGTCGACCTGCTCGGTGCGGCCTTCACCGGGCCACTCTTCGTCGCCGCGCTCGAACTGTGGGTGGCCGCCCGCACCGACCCGGAGCTACGCGCCGCCCTGGTGCCGCTGGAGAACCAGGTAGGTCGGGAGATGCACCGGCTCACCGTCGAACTGCTCGGCGTCGACGAGCGTCGGCCCGGCGTCCGCGAGGCCGTCCAGGCGACCCTCGACCTGCTCCGTGGGCTGGGCGTGGCCAACCTGCTCAACGACGACTCGGCCCGCCGTACAGCCCTCCTGCACACCTGGAAACGCCAGCTCGCCACCCTGCTCACTCCCGGACGCCCCGCAGGGACCATGCCCGCGGGGACCGTGCCCGCAGGGACCATGGTCGACCCGACCGACGCCGAGCACGGCGAGGTGGCGTCGTGAGCGAGCCACGCGAGCGAACCGTCGACGCCGTGGGCGGCCCGCTGGCGACCGGGCCGCTGCGGGTCGGCAACGCCTCCGGGTTCTACGGCGACCGCTTCACCGCCTGGCGGGAGATGCTCGACGGTGGCGAACTGGACGTGTTGACCGGTGACTACCTGGCCGAGCTGACCATGGTCATCCTCGGCCGAGACCGGGCGCGCGACGCCGGCCTGGGTTACGCCCGGACGTTCCTGCGCCAACTGGAGGACACCCTCGGCACCGCGCTGGAGCGCGGGGTACGCATCGTGACCAACGCCGGTGGGCTGAACCCGGCCGGTCTGGCCGCCGCGATCGGCGCGCTCGCCGACCGGCTCGGCCTCACCGTCCGGGTCGGTCACGTCGAAGGTGACGCCCTCGACCGGCCGGACGCCCTCACCGCCAATGCGTACCTCGGCGCGTTCGGCATCGCCGCCTGCCTGGATGCCGGGGCGGACGTGGTGGTCACCGGCCGGGTCACCGACGCCTCGCTGGCCGTCGGGCCGGCCGTCGCCCGGTTCGGCTGGGGGCGCGACGATCTCGACGCGCTGGCCGGGGCGACCGTCGCCGGACACCTGATCGAGTGTGGCGCGCAGGTCACCGGCGGCAACTTCAGCTTCTTCACCGAGCTGCCCGACGGCGGCCACCGGCCCGGCTTCCCGATCGCCGAGATCCACCCGGACGGCTCCGCGGTGCTCACCAAGCATCCCGGCACCGGCGGCGCGGTCACCGTGGAGACGGTCACCGCCCAACTGTTGTACGAGGTGGACGGGCTGGCGTACCTGGGGCCAGACGTGGTGACCTGGCTGGACACGGTACGCCTGCGACCGGACGGGCCGGACCGGGTACGGGTCCACGGGACCCGGGGCACGCCGCCGCCGGAGACCCTCAAGGTGGGCGTCAACCGGCTGGGCGGCTTCCGCAACTCGATGACCTTCGTGCTCTGCGGCCTCGACATCCCCGCCAAGGCAGCGCTGGTACGCGGACAGGTCGAGGCGGCCGTCGGCCCGGCGGGGCTGGAGTTCACGCTGGCCCGTACCGACCATCCGGACGCGACCGAGACCGAGGCGGCGAGCGCGCTGCTGCACGTACACTTGCGTGACGGTGACCGGGCGCGGGCCGGGCGGGCCTTCTCGGCGGCGGCGGTGGAGCTGGCGCTGGCCTCCTACCCGGGCTGCACGCTTACCGGCCTGCCGGGCGACGCCACCCCGTACGGCGTCTTCACCGCCGGGACCGTGCCGCAGGGCGAGGTGCCGCACGTCGCGGTCCTGCCGGACGGCACCCGGCAGCCGATCGCCCCGCCACCGGTGACCCGTTTGCAAGGGCCCCCTGTACAACAGAATGCGTTAACAAGGGGCCCTTCCTTGCGCTCTGGGCGGCGGGGGGCGTTGGGGGAGGTGGTGGGGGCACGCTCGGGCGACAAGGGCGGTGACGCCAACCTCGGGGTGTGGGCGCGCACCGACGCGACCTGGGGTTGGCTGCGCGACTGGCTGACCGTGCGGCGGCTGGCCGAGTTGCTGCCGGAGACCGCGCCGTTGACCGTCGAGCGGTACGAGCTGCCCCACCTGCGCGCGGTCAACTTCGTGATCCGGGGGCTGCTCGGGCCGGGGGTGGCCGCCTCCACGAGGTTCGATCCGCAGGCCAAGGCGTTGGGCGAGCTGCTGCGGGGGCGCATCGTCGACCTGCCCACCGACGACGGGCCGGGGGTCGGGACCATCGCGGCGGGCGGTGACCGGTGACCGTACTGGAGAGCAGTCTCGACCCGTCCGCCCCGGCCCAGCGGGCCAACCGGGCGGCGTTGCGGGAGCGCCTCGCCGAGTTGACGGCCGCCCTCGACCGGGCCCGGGCCGGTGGTGGCGAGAAGTACGTGGCCCGGCACCACGCCCGCGGTCGGCTGCTCCCCCGGGAGCGCATCGAGCTGCTGGTCGACCAGGACAGCCCGTTCCTGGAGTTGTCGCCGGTCGCCGGGTACGGCACCGACTTCCCGGTCGGGGCCGGCGTGGTCACCGGCATCGGGGTGGTCGAGGGGGTGGAGTGCCTGGTCGTGGCCAACGACCCGACGGTGCGGGGCGGTGCGGTGAACCCGTGGTCGCTGGCGAAGACCCGCCGGGCCGGCGAGATCGCCCTGGCCAACCGGTTGCCGATGGTCAACCTGGTCGAGTCGGCCGGGGCGGACCTGCCCACCCAGGCGGAGATCTTCATTCCCGGCGGCCGGGTGTTCCGGGACCTGACCCGGCTCTCCGCAGCGAAGATCCCCACGGTCAGCGTGGTGTTCGGCAACGCCACGGCCGGTGGTGCCTACATCCCCGGCATGTCGGACTTCACGATCATGATCCGGGACCGGTCCCAGGTCTACCTGGCCGGCCCGCCGTTGGTGCGGATGGCTACCGGCGAGGTCACCGACGACGAGTCGCTCGGCGGCGCGGTCATGCACGCCACCACCTCCGGCCTCGCCGATTTCCTCGCCGCCGACGAACGTGACGGCATCCGGCTGGCCCGGCGGTGCGTCCGCCGGCTCAACCGGCACAAACCGGGTCCGCCGCCGCGCACCGGTTCGGCCACACCTCCCAGGTACGACCCGGAGGAGCTGCTCGATCTGGTCAGCGCCGACCTGAAGGTGCCG
Source organism: Micromonospora yangpuensis (assembly GCF_900091615.1). Classification (NCBI taxonomy): domain Bacteria; kingdom Bacillati; phylum Actinomycetota; class Actinomycetes; order Micromonosporales; family Micromonosporaceae; genus Micromonospora; species Micromonospora yangpuensis. Next base: position 6,158,869 of record NZ_FMIA01000002.1, read on the forward strand.
TTCGACCCGCGTGAGGTGCTGGCCCGGCTGCTGGACGGCAGCGAGTTCGACGAGTTCAAGCCGGCCTACGGCACCGCCCTGGTCACCGGCTGGGGCGAGCTGCACGGGTACCCGGTAGGCGTACTGGCAAATGCCCGGGGGGTGCTGTTCGGCGCGGAGGCGCAGAAGGCCACCCAGTTCATCCAGCTCGCCAACGCCGCCGACACCCCGCTGCTCTTCCTGCAGAACACCACCGGCTTCATGGTGGGCAGCGCCTACGAGCAGGCCGGCATCATCAAGCACGGGGCTCTGATGATCAACGCGGTGGCGAACTCGACGGTGCCGCACCTGACGGTGAACCTCGGCGCCTCGTACGGTGCAGGCAACTACGGCATGTGCGGCCGGGCGTTCGAGCCCCGGTTCCTGTTCACCTGGCCGAACGCCAGGTCGGCGGTGATGGGGCCGGCGCAGTTGGCCGGGGTGCTCTCCATCGTGGCCCGGCAGGCCGCCGCCGCCCGGGGCCGGGACTTCGACGCCGAGGCCGACGCCACGATGCGGGCCACTGTGGAGCGGCAGATCGAGTCGGAGTCCGGGGCGCTCTTCCTCTCCGGCCGGCTCTACGACGACGGGGTGATCGACCCCCGGGACACCCGTACCGTGCTGGGGTTCTGCCTGTCGGCCGTGCACAACGCGCCGGTGCGGGGCAGCACCGGCTTCGGCGTCTTCCGCCCGTAGCACCGCCAGCCGAGGGAGGACCGTACCCGTGATCCGGACGTTGCTGGTGGCCAACCGGGGGGAGATCGCCCGCCGGGTCGTCGCCACCTGCCGGCGCCTGGGTGTCGCCACGGTCGCCGTGCACTCCGACGCCGACGCCGACACGCCGTTGGTCGCCGAGGCCGACCAGGCGGTACGACTGCCGGGGCGCACGCCCGCCGAGACGTACCTGCGGGTGGATGCGCTGCTGGACGCGGCCCGGCGCAGCGGCGCGGATGCCGTACACCCGGGGTACGGCTTCCTCGCCGAGAACGCCGACTTCGCGACGGCGGTGACCGACGCCGGGCTGACCTGGGTCGGCCCACCGGCCCGGGTGATCGCCGCGATGGGTGACAAGCTGGCGGCGAAGGCGTTGCTCGCCCCTGCGGGCGTACCGATGCTGCCGACCTGGACCGACCCCGACCTGATCACGGAGTACCCGGTGCTGGTCAAGGCGTCCGCGGGCGGTGGCGGCCGGGGCATGCGAATCGTCCGCGACGCCGCCGGGTTGGCCGGGGCGGTGGCCTCCGCCGGGCGCGAGGCGGCCGCCGGGTTCGGCGACGGCACGGTCTTCGTCGAGCGGTACGTCGAGGGTGGCCGCCACGTCGAGGTGCAGATCTTCGGCGACACCCACGGCACGGTAGTGGCGCTCGGGGAGCGGGACTGTTCGATCCAGCGCCGGCACCAGAAGCTGGTCGAGGAGGCCCCGGCCGGGCTCGCGCCGGAGCTGCGGCGACGACTGCACGAGGCGGCGGTGGCGGCCGGCCGGGCGGTCGACTACGTCGGGGCGGGGACGGTGGAGTTCCTGCTCGCCCCGGACGGGGCGTTCTTCTTCCTGGAGATGAACACCCGGTTGCAGGTGGAGCACCCGGTCACCGAGGCGGTCACCGGGCTGGACCTGGTCCGGCTGCAACTGCTGGTCGCCGAGGGTGCGCCGCTGCCGCTGACGGCCACCCCGCCGACCACCGGCCACGCCGTCGAGGTACGCCTCTGCGCCGAGGAGCCGGCGCGGGGCTTCCGGCCGGCCACCGGCACCCTGCACCGGTTCGCGGTGCCCGGCGTCACGGACACGTTCACCCCGGCCCGGGGGCTGCGCCTGGACTCCGGGGTGACCGACGGTTCGGTGGTGGGGGTGCACTACGACTCGATGCTGGCCAAGCTGGTCGCCTGGGGTGAGACCCGCACCGAGGCGGTCCGGGCGCTGGCCGGCGCGCTGGCCCGGGCCGAGGTGCACGGGGTGGCCACCAACCGGGACCTGCTGGTCCGGGTGCTGCGCAGCCCCGAGTTCGGCGCCGCCGAGGTGGACACCGGGTTCCTGGACCGGCACGACGCGGTCTTCGCCCCGCTGCTGCCGGCCGACGAGCTGCCCCTGGTCGCCCTGGCCGGCGCGCTCGCCCTGGCGGCGGACCGCCGGGCCAACGCCCCGGTGCTCGCCGGGCTGCCCTCGGGCTGGCGCAACGTGCCGGCGTTCCCGCAGGTCACCCGGTTCGCCGGGGCGGACGGCGGTGAACTTGCCGTCCGGTACCGGCTGGACCGCACCGGCGCGTTGGCGGACTGGTCCACCGATCCGGGGACCGACCGGCAGGTGACGCTGGTCGGGGCGGCCCCGGACCGGGTGGTGCTCGACGTCGACGGGGTGCGGCGGGCGTACCGCGTACACCGGGTGGGGTCCGAGGTCTTCGTGGACGGTCCGGACGGGGCGGCGAGCCTGACCGAGCTGCCGCGTCTCCCGCCGCCCACCGTGGCGCTGGCGGCCGGTTCGCTGCTCGCCCCGCTGCCCGGCACGGTGACCCGGACGCACGTCGGGGTCGGCCAGCGGGTGACCGCCGGTGACCTGCTGCTGACCCTGGAGGCGATGAAGCTGGAGCACCCGGTCGTCGCCCCGGCCGACGGGCTGGTCAGCGAGCTACCGGTGCCGACCGGCGGCCAGGTCGACACCGGCACCGTCCTGGCCGTCCTCACCCCCGAGTGACCTGGAGGACCCGATGGACTTCGACCTCACCGACGAACAGGCCCAGCTCCGCGACGCGGTGCGGGCGCTTGGCCGACGGTACGGCCACGGCTACTTCGTGGCGAAGGCCAAGGCCGGCGAGCACACCACCGAGCTGTGGAGCGAGGCCGGCCGGCTCGGCTACCTCGGGGTCAACATCCCCACCGGGTACGGCGGTGGCGGCGGCGGCATCACCGAGCTGGCCATCGTCTGCGAGGAGCTGGCCGCGGCCGGCTGCCCGTTGCTGCTGCTGGTGGTCTCCCCGGCCATCGCCGGCACGGTGATCGCCAGGCACGGTACCGAGGAACAGCGGAGTCGTTTCCTGCCCGGCCTCGCCGACGGCTCGACGAAGGTGGCCTTCGCGATCACCGAACCGGAGGCCGGGTCGAACTTCCACCAGCTCGGCACGGTGGCCCGCCGCGACGGCGACGACTGGCTGATCTCCGGCCGCAAGTGCTACATCTCCGGCGTCGACGAGGCCGACCACGTCCTGGTGGTAGCCCGGGTGCCCGCCGACCCCGACGGCACCGTCTCCCCTGGCGCCGGCGGCGCGACGGCGAGCGGTTCCCCCGACGACGGTGGCGCGACGGCGGGCGGCTCCCCCGACGACGGTGGCGCGACGGCGGGCGGCTCCCCCGACGACGGTGGCGCGACGGCGGGCGGGAAGGGCGGGAAGGGCGCGACGGCGGGCGGGAAGGGCGCGACGGCGGGCGGCTCGCCGCGGCTCAGGCCGGCGCTGTTCGTGGTGCCGACCGACGCGCCCGGACTGACCCGGTCGCGCCTGGAGATGGAGATCGTCTCACCGGAGAACCAGTTCCTGCTCTATCTCGACGAGGTACGGGTCCCGGCCGACGCGCTGGTCGGCGGGTCGGTGGACGCCGGGTTGCCGGCGCTCTTCGCCGGGCTCAACCCGGAGCGGATCACGGTGGCCGCGATGGGTGTCGGCACGGGCCGGTACGCCCTGGAACGGGCCTCGGAGTACACCGCCACCCGCCGGGTGTGGCGCGGCCGGAGCATCGGGTCGCACCAGGGGGTGGCCCATCCGTTGGCCCACGCGGCGGTGCAGGTCGAGTTGGCCCGGCTGATGATCTACAAGGCGGCCACCCGTTACGACGCCGGCCGGGACCTGGAGGCGGGGATCGCCGGCAACCTGGCCAAGTACGCCGCCGGGGAGGCCGCCGCACTCGCCGTGGACACCGCCGTCCAGGCGCTCGGCGGGGCCGGCATGACCACCGAGTACGGGGTGGCGACCCTGCTCGGGGCGGTCCGGGCCGGCCGGATCGCCCCGGTCAGCCGGGAGATGATCCTCAACTTCGTCGCCCAGCACGTGCTGGGCCAGGAGAAGTCCTACTGACCGTTGGTCACCTCGCCACGGTGAGGATCTCGGCGCCGTCGTCGGTGATGGCGATGGTGTGCTCGCTGTGCGCCGTCCGGCAGCCGGTCGCGCTGCGCAGGGTCCAGCCGTCGGCGTCGGTGACCAGCTCGGCGGTGTCCGCCATGATCCACGGCTCCAGGGCCAGCAGCAGCCCGGGGCGGAGCCGGTAACCGCGACCGGGCCGTCCGGTGTTGGCCACGTGCGGGCCCTGGTGCATCGTCGAACCGACCCCGTGCCCACCGAACTCGGTGTTGATCCGGTAGCCCGCCGCGCTGAGCACCGAGCCGATTGCGTGGGAGAGGTCGCCGATCCGCGCACCGGGGCCGGCCGCGGCGATCCCCGCCCGCAACGCGCGCTCGGTCGCGTCGATCATCGCCAGGCTCTCCGCGGGCCGGGTATCGCCGACGACGAAGCTGATGGCCGAGTCGGCGACGACTCCACCCAGGGAGACCGCGAGGTCGAGCGAGAGCAGATCGCCGTCGGCGAGTTGGTAGTCGTGCGGCAGACCGTGCAGCACAGCGTCGTTTACCGAGGTGCAGATGTAGTGGCCGAACGGTCCACGACCGAAGGACGGTTCGTAGTCGACGTAGCAGGACTGCGCCCCCGCCTCGACGATCATCTGTTCGGCCCAGCGGTCGATGTCCAGCAGGTTCGTGCCGACCGTGCTGCGGTCCTTCAGGGTCTGCAGCACGTCGGCGACCAGGGCACCGGTCTCCCTGCCCTGCCGCAGCTCGGTGGGGCCCAGAATCTCGATCATGCAGCGCCTTCCCTCAACTGCCAATAAGAATCCCGGCCATACTATCCCGGTACTAGAATCGGAGTCATGGTCAGGTTGCCGCTCACTCCCGAGGAGGTCGAGCGCGGGCAGCGCCTCGGCGCTCTGCTGCGTCGCGCCCGGGGAGACCGGTCGATGCTGCGCACCGCGCTCGCCGCCGGCATCTCACCGGAGACCCTTCGCAAGATCGAGTCCGGCCGGGTGGCCACCCCGGCCTTCTCCACCATCGCCGTGATCGCCGGCGTCCTCGACCTCTCCCTCGACACGGTCTGGACGGAGATCAGCCAGCCGGCCGAAGACCTCACCGGACCGATCCACCCCGCCGACGAACGCCTGGCCTCCTGACCCACCCCTGTCCCGCCGCCCCGCCTGCCCCGCCGCCCCGGCCCCGCCCCGGCCCAGCTGCCCCGCCGCCCCGGCCTGCCCCGGCCCAGCCCAGTTGCCCCGCCGCCCGGCGTGCTCCGGCCCTGGGGTGAGGTGTGAGCGGGGAACCCTTCTCTACCAAATGCGTTAATAGGGGGCCCTTCCTTTCACCCGGTGGTGCGGCAGGCGGCGTCGATGCGGTGCACCGGACGCACCCGCCGGCCCAGCCCCTCCAGCAACGAGTCCTCGATGTGGAAGTCGTGGATCCGCAACCGGTGCCGGGGCAGCTCCTCCTCGGCGGGGCAGAGCACCTGAGCCCGTACCTGGTCGACCGGGACGTACCGCACGCCGCCGCGCTCCTGCAGGATCACCATGCTGACGTCGTCGACGCTGACGACGTGCCCCCGGAGGTCCTCGGTCGCCTGCGGACCGGCCACCGTGGTCACCGTCAGCGGCAGCACCGGCGTGCTGATCACCGGCAACGCCGCCCAGACGATCACCGCCGCCACGGCGAGCTCGGTGAGCGTGCTCAGCGGCCGGATCACCCGGGCCGGCAGTGGCCCGGCGATGGCCAGGGCCAGCACCGGCGGCGCGACCAACAGCACGACCACCAGCAGCTCCCGCTGCGCCACCGCGTCGGTCAGGGTGGCCCAGAAGAACCAGAGGTACCCGCCGAGCAGCCCGACGACGATCAGCACCCGGGGGCCGAGCCGGTCGTGCAGCCGGGCCGGGCCGAGTTGGAACGCGGCGGCGAACGCGGGCAGCAGCAGCGGCAGGTAGAGCAGCTTCCAGGTGATCAGGGCGAGCAGGAAGCTGGCCACCACGAACCAGTCGGGAGTGATCTCGGTCCAGCGGGCGAAGAGCGGCCGGCGGAACGTCGCCGGCATCCGGTCGGCGCTGACCGCCAGCACCGCGCCGAGGGCGAAGACCGCGACCAGCGCGGTGGAGAGCAGCCGGGCCGCCGTGGTGAGGAACCCGGCGACCAGGTTGACCGGGCCCACGTTGGCCACCAGCAGCAGAGTGGTCTGCAGCTCACCGCCGGCCTCGACGCCGAGCCGGAGCACCGAGAAGACCGCCGGCACCCCCACCACCGCCGTCCAGAACGACTGGCTGGCCCGGGCCCGACGCTCCGGGTCGGCCCGTACCGCCCGTCCCCGGACCGACCCGGCCTCCGTTGTCGGGTCGGTGGATCCCCTCACCGCTGGGGGGCCCGGTCGTCGAAGTCCACCAGCTCGGGTACGTCGAGCGGCTGCGGCTGGGTCCGTGGCACCCCCAGCCAGCCACCCAGGGTGCGGTTGTACGCGCTCTGCCACGGGCTGTTGCCCGTCTCGCGCCCCTGTCGGTAGCTCTTCTGCAGGAAGAAGGCGACCAGGTCACGCAGCGCCGGGTCGCCGATCGGCACGCCGACCCCGATCAGCTCGCTGGTCCCGAAGGGCATGTTGACGATCTCGAAGTCGTCCGGGTAGAGGTAACGGAATCCGGCCAGCATGGTCTCGTCGGAGGCGGCGGCGTCGTACCTGCCCTCCAGCATGCCCTTGACGCAGTCCTCGACCTCCTGGACCACCCTGACCGGCACGTCGTGCTGACGCAGCTCGGTCTCCGTGGTGGACCCGCCGCTGGCGCAGACCTTGTACGCCGGATCGGCGAGGTCCTCCAACGTACGGATCTTGTCCTTGAGCGCGACCGGCACCAGCACCTCCGGGGTGGTGACCAGGTACGGCCCGGCGAAGCTGACCAGTTTCTCGCGTTCCTCGGTCATCGAGAAACTGGTGACCACGAGATCGACCGTGCCGGCCTGCAGTGCCTCGACCCGCTGCTCGGTGGTCAGCGTCACGAAGTCGATCCGCTGGTCCCCCTCGTAGCCGAGTGAGGTCGCGATGTACCGGGCGATCTCGATGTCGAACCCGGAGAAGGTGCCGTCGGCGTTGCGTTGGCTCATCAGCGGGGAGGTCGCGGAGACGCCGATCCGCAGCTTCGGCTGGCCGTAGATGTGGGACTCGCGGATCTTGTCCCGGACCGAGGGCAGCTTCGGCTCCTGCTGGTTGTCACAGCCGGCGGCAGCGGCGAGCGCGAGGGTCAGGGCCACCGCGACGGTGGTGGCGACGGAGCGCAGCCGGGACCGGGAGAGGGTCAGTTTCAACGGCGACCTCACAGGGTCGAGTATCCTGCGGAGCACCGAGAGTAGCCGGTGTCGTCCAGCCTCGACCACGGTTGACAACCGCCCCGCGCGGTACATGCTTGTCGGGTGAGGAGATTACCCCCGTTCGATGCTCGCGCGGTGGCCGTCCTCGCGTCGCTGGCGACGCTGTCCATCCTGGTGGTGCTGCTGCTGTGGCGGCGCGACGACGTCCTGACGGTGGCTCTGGCACTGCTCGGTGTGCTCTGTGGAGTGGTCACGGTGGTGGCGGTGAACGCCGCCCGGTACGGACGTCAGCCGCGCGAGACCGCCGCGCCGCAGCCGTACGTGCCCACGCCGCTCGGCGTCGACGCGGACACCCTGGACACCTTGGACAGCCGGGACGCCATGCACGCGGTGAACGTCCGCCGTCGCCGCGCGAGCGGCCTCAACGACCGGTGAGGGCCGGTCGACAGCGGCCGGTGGCCGCCGGTCGACAGCGGAGGCTCGGACGGTCTCAGCGACCGGTGAGCGTCGGGGTGGCGAGCGCGTCCACGCCCCGCCCGGCCAGGCAGCGGTAGGTCTGGTCGCCGTCCGGGTCGCCGGGTGGCAGTACCTCCAGGTTCCACCCGCTGGGGTCGCTGAGCCCGCTGGTCAGCCGGAACGTCTGCGGGTGGCAGACCTCCCGCACGGTCGCGTCGGCCCGGACCGCCTCGTATCCCGCGCCGACCAGGTCGCCGGGGAGCTCGCCCTCGGCGTAGCTCTCCCAGGTGTGCCGCCCGTCGCAGGTGACCCGGACCGCCTCCACCCGGCTGTCGCGTACCCGCAGCGGCCCGAAGCACTCCAGCTCCGGCGCGCAGCGGGCCCCGGCGGGCAGCGCCTGGGTGCCGCCGGTGCCGGGCAGGCAGCCCGGCAGGGCCCCCCAGCGGCCCGCCGGTAACACCGCCCGACTGGTCGCCGTGGTCGTCGGCGACCCGACCGGGGCGCCCCCGGCGACCCAGGCACCGGCGGTGGCCGACCCGGCGAGCGCGAGCATCCCGGCACCGCCGAGGAACCAGCGTCGGCGTCGCCGGACCGACGCCGGCACGGTGGGGTGCGGGTCCTGCTCGGCGGCCGGACGCGGCGCGGGGCGGGTCTCGGCGCGTTGACCGGACCCGGCACCGCCGGACGGGCCGGAGCCGTCGCGGGGGCCCGGCCACTGGGCGTGGGCCGCCGCGCCGCCGGAGTACGGGCCGTACGACAGGCCGCCCCCGGGCAGGCCACCGGAGGTGCCGGGGGCCAGCGGCAGCCCCATCAGCAGTCCCCGCAGCTCGACCGCGGAGGGCCGGGCACCGGGGTCGTTGTCCATCCCGGCGCGCAGCACGTCGAGGAACTCGGCCGGCACCCCGGGCAGGTCGGGGATCGGCTGGTGGAACATCTCCAGCACGGTGACCAGGCTCGGGTTGCGCTCGCTGCGCCAGCGGGGCGGGCGGCCGTACATCACCGCGTAGAGGGTCGCGCAGAGCGCGTAGACGTCGACGGCGGGCGACGGCGGGCTGTGGTTGAACATCTCCGGTGGCGCGTACGCCGGGGTGAGCACCTCCAGGGCGACCGAGGCGTCCCGCATCTCGGCCACCACGGCCAGCCCGAAGTCGGCAAGCACCGCCGAGTTGAACTGCGAGTGGAGGATGTTGGCCGGCTTGACGTCGCGGTGCAGCACGCCGGCCGCGTGCGAGTGCACGATCGCGTCGGCGATCTTGATGCCGAGGTCGCACGCCTCGGCCGGCCCGAGCGGCGAGTTGCGCATCCGCTCGGCGTACGACCCGTCGCAGAGTTCCATGATCAGGTACGGGTGCTGGTCGACCGTGACGCCGACGTCGAAGAGGTCGACCACGTGCGGGTGGGAGGACATCCGGCCGGCCGCCCGCGCCTCGCGCAGGAAGCGGGCCTGGTCGCGTTCGCTGTCCAGGGTGCGGTTCTCTATCTTGACCGCCACCTCGCGTCCCACCGAGATCTGGACGGCCCGGTAGATGGTCGCGTACCCACCTCGGGCAAACATCTCCAGATCGGTCAGACCGGGCACGATGGGTGCCGGACGGGCACCGGGCGGAGTCTCGGTCACAGCTTCGAAAATACCCAACTCGATTGACGGCTCAGCGGGCCGTGTCGGCGCTGGCAGCCGTGGCGGGCCCGGAGCCGTCGCCACCACCAGCCGAAACAGTCTTCTCGGTGCCAACCGGACCGGCTCCGTCGGCCGACGCGACCGGCGAACCCGCGCGGGCGTCCCACCGCAGACCGAGGAAGGTCGCCAACGCGCCGAGGCCCTCCCAGGCGGCCACCCCGAAGAACCGGTCCGGGGCGATGTCGGCCAGCACCGCCAGGGTGAAGACGCTGAACGTCACCAGCCGGAAGAAGACCGTGAACCGGAAGAAGGCCCGCCACTCGGTGGCGGTGGCCAGCAGGTAGTAGACCCCCATGTTGAACGAGGCCATCGAGGAGGCCATCAGGAACGTGCCGGTGTAGTCACCCGGCGCCCGTTGCTCCGGCACCTCGAAGCCGAGCAACCGCAGTTGCGCCTCCGGCCAGAGCAACCCGACCGCCCCCATGACCAGCGCCAAGACGCCGAAGACCGCGATCGTCCAGCCAGCACCGGAACGCGGCAACCTCATGACACCCCCTCTTCCACCCCACAGTGGACCCCCGCGTGCGTCCCACCGGTGGGACCCCGCTCGCGCCCCACACGCTAGCCGGTCCGCCCGGCGAGCACATCGGCGAATCCGGCACGTCCCACCGCGACCCGTCGGCCCGGGGCGATCAGGGGCGTCCGCTGAGGCGGGCGTGCAGCCGGGTGGCGGCGAGCCGCTCGCTTATCTGTTCGGTCGAGAAGGCCAGCCGTACCGCGTCCTCGGCACTGGCCAGGGCCTCCTCCGGCCGGCCGGCGGCGGCCAACGCCTCGGCGAGCACGCTGGCACCGACCACCTGGCTGCGGACGTCCTCGGCCGGGGCGGCCACCGCCCGTCGGGCCCAGTCCAGCGCCTGTTCCACCTGCCCGTGGGCGAGCAGCGCGGAGGCGTACCGGGCCATCGTGTGGCGGCGGGAGAAGAGCAGGGACGGCGCGTCGGCCGCGGCGGTCGCCACCGGGGCGAGCAATCCGACCGCGGTCGCCGGGTCACCGGCGGCCAGCCGGGCGGTGGCCAGCAGCACCCGGGGCCCCACCTGCGCCGGGGCCTGCGGATTGTGCGGTTCGACGGCGGCCAGCACCGCCCGTGCGGACCGTTCGGCGGCCTCGCAGTCGGCCATGTCCAGGGCGACGAACCCGCGCAGCGTGCCGGCCATCCCGGTCAGCAGCGGATGCGAGGTGCGCTCGGCGTAGGTCGACGCCTCGGCGAGCAGGTCCGCCGCGTGCTCCGGCTCCCCCAGGCCGCGCGCCACCACCGCCCGCACGACCAGCGCGAACCCGCAACCCCAGTCGTCGGAGGCCTCGGCGAACTCCCGGTACGCCCGGCGGGCCCCCCGGTCCGCCTCGCCCAGCTCACCCAGTTCGGCGGCGGCGTACGCCTCGACCGCGCGCAGCGTGCCCACCGCCCAGGCCTCGCCGACCCGCTCGCCGAAGGGCAGGAAGACCCGGGCCAGCCGGCAGGCCTCCCGCAGCCGGCCGGCGAGCAGCCGGGCGAACGCGGTGGTCCCGCGCAGCCAGGCCCGCCCGTACGGGTCGCGCAGCTCGGCGAAGAGCCGGGCGGCCCGGCCGAGCACGGCGTCGGTACCGGCGAAGTCGCCCCGGGTGGTGGTCACCCAGGCCAGGTTCTGCAACGACCAGGCCTGCCCGCGCGGGTCCTGCGCACCCAGGCTGACCTGGTACGCGGCGGCGAGCCGGCTGCTGGCCTCACCCAACCGCCCGGCCACGAAGTCGGCCATGCCGAGCCGCCGCATCGCCGAGGCCCGCAACGTCGGCAACGCGCCGGCCGTGGCCACCTGCATGGCCTCCTGCCAGCAGGCCACCGCCCGCTCCTGGTCGCCGAGGGTCTGGTGGGCCTGCCCGGCCAGCAGCAGGGCACTGACCCGGATGGTGTCGTCACCGGTGTTGGCGGCGATCTTCTCGGCTGAGGCCAGCGCGTCGGGGACCCGCCCTACCTGCAGCAGGGCCCGGGCGTGCACCACCCGGTCGGCGGCGGGTACCGGCTCACGGGTCAACTCGGCGGCCCGCTCGGCGTACTCCACGGCCAGGGCCGGCTCACCGGCGGCCAGTGACCGGCGGGCGGCCCGGCCCAGCGCGGCGATCCCCAGACCGGCGACGGCCCGCGCCGGTGAGTCCGGGCGCAGCCCGACCGCGTCGGCCAGGGCGACCGCCCGCTCGACGTGCGCGGCCACGAAGTCGTCCCGCCCGGCCTCGGCGCCGGTCCCGTCCCGGTTGGCCCCGGTGAACCCGCCGTCGCTCGGGGTCGCGCCCTCCGGCGCCGGGGCGGCCCAGCGGGCCAGCGCGGCGTGCCGCTCGGCCAACTCGGCCTTGCTCACCCCGGCGTAGGCGGCCTCGCGCATCAACGGGGTGGCGAAGGCGTATCCGGTGCGGGTCTTGTGCAGCATCCGGCGTTGCAGCAGTTCCTCGACGGCCCGGTCGAACTCCAGGGCGACCACCGCCGCCGGTCGGCCGTCCCGGCCGGCCCGCTGCCCCCGCAGCGCCTCCAGGGTGCCGCCGGGCACGGTGTCGCCGACCACCGCGGCGTCCCGCAGCACCGAGCGGGCGTCGGCCGGCAGGGCGTCGATCCGGGCGGCCAGCACGGCGGCCAGGTCCCGGGAGAGCAGCCGGCTGCCCAGCGAGCCGGGGGCCAGTCGCCAACCGCCGGCGCCGACCGCGGTCAGCGCGCCCCGCTCCATCAGCAGGGTGACCAGCTCGGCCAGGTAGAACGCGTTGCCCTGGGCGGTGGCGAGCAGCCGGTCGCTGTCGGCCTGGGGCAGCTTTCCGCCGCTGAGGTAGCTGGTGAGCAGCCGGGCCGCGTCGGCGCCGCGCAGCGGGGGCAACGCGTGCACCTCGGCGTCCGCGACCCGGGTCAACGCCCCGGCGGTACGCACCAGCTCGGGCCGCCCGAGCAGCAGCACCAGCACCGGCCCGGAGAGCCGGGACAGGGTGAGGCCCAATGCTCCGATGGTCTCGGCGGTGGCGTCGTGCAGATCGTCGACGATCACCGCCAGGGGTGCCTCCATCGCCAACGCGCTGAGCAGGTCGGCGACGGCGGACGGGGCCGCCTCGGCGTCGGCGGGCGCCCCGCCGGTGCCCCACTCCCCCTGGTCGGTGGGGCTGCCGGTGGGCAGGTCGGCGTAGCCGAGCAGGGCCAGCAGCTGGTCGGCGGCGATCGGGGGCGGCTCGGGGCGCAGCCGGGCCAGGCGTTGACTGAGCCGCCGCAGCCGCTCCTCCACGGCCGGGCGGGTGAGCGCGGTGGCGGTGTCGCTGGGCAACCCGACGGCGGCCCGGACCAGGTCGGCCAGGGGGGCGAGCCGGCGACGTTCACCGAAGGCGGCACAGCGTACGGAGAGCACCCGGGCCCCGGTGTGTGCGGCGTACCGGCCGGCGCCCACGTCGTAGCCGGCGGCGAGGCGTTCCACCTCGGCGGAGAACCGGGACTTGCCGATTCCCGCCTCGGCGGTCATCAGCAGCACCCGGGGTTCGCTGCGGTCGATCACCTCGGCGAGCCGGCCGGCGACCCGCCCGATCTCGGTCTCCCGGCCCACGAAGGGCGCCTCGTCGCCGAGGCCGGAGCGGGTGCCCGGGGCGTCCAGGAGCCCGAGCAGCTCGTACGCCTCGACCGGCTCGCGTTTGCCCTTGAGCCGCAGTGGCCGCAGGGCCCGCCAGGAGGCCACGTGCCGGGTGGCGGCGGAGGTGCGTCCGCCCGCGTAGACCGCCCCGACGGCGGCGGCGTCGGCGAGCCGGGCGGCGGTGTTGACCGTGTCCCCGATGACCGTGTACTCGATGGCGGCCTGGATGCCGGCGATCACGTCGCCGGTGTTCAGCCCGACCCGCAGCCCCAGCGGCGCGCCGCCGCCCCGCTCGTCGTCGAGCACCCGGCGGACCGCCCGCTGCATGGACAGCGCGGCCCGGACCGCCCGTTCGGCGTCGTCCTCGTGCGCCACCGGGGCACCGAAGACCGCCATGATCCCGTCACCGGTGAGCTTGTCGACGTGCCCGCCGAAGGTCTTCACCGCGCCGGCCAGCGCGGCGAGCACCCGGTCGGTGACCGCGCCCACCCGTTCCGGGTCGAGGTCCTCCGACCAGGAGGTGAAGTCGGAGAGGTCGCCGAAGAGCACGGTGACCACCCGGCGCTCGGCCGCCGGCAGCATCGCGGCGGCCGGCAGGGCCGCCCCGCAGTTGTGGCAGAACCGTGCGCCGGGTACCGCGACGGTTCCGCACACCGGGCAGGTCACGGCTGGTCCAACCGCGGCTCCCCGGCGCCGGATTCCCCGGTCGGCACCCCGAGGTGTTCCAGCTGGGCCCGGACCGACCACTCGGCCGCCCACCACAGCGAGCGGTCCACGTCGGCGTAGACCCTTGCGACCACCTCGGCGGCGGTCCGGTCCCCGGCGGCGACCGCCGCCCGCACCTGGTCCAGCCGGGCCCGCCGGTGGGCGAGGTAGTACCGGGCGGCGGCACCGCAGTCGGCCAGCGCCGGGCCGTGTCCGGGCAGGGCGGTCACCCCCTGGTACGCGGTCAGCCGCTCCAGGCTGGCCAGGTAGTCGCCGAGGTTGCCGTCGGGGTGGGCGACCACGGTGGTGCCCCGGCCGAGGATGGTGTCACCGGTCAGCAGCACCTGCTCGTCGCCGTGGCTGACCAGGAAGCAGACCGAGTCGGCGGTGTGCCCCGGCACCGGCAGCGGTTCGATCCGCAGCCCGGCCAGCTCCAGCACCGCACCGTGCGGCGGGCCGAGCGGGGCCGCGGTGATGGTGTGTGCCGGGTCGACGGCCCGGACCTCGACCCCGCCGAGCAGCTCGGCAAGCCGGGCCGAGCCGGCGGTGTGGTCCGGGTGCCCGTGGGTGATCAGCACGGCGGCGATCGGCCCGTGCCCGGCGATCCGGGCCAGGTGCCCCTCGTCGGCCGGGCCGGGGTCGATCACGATCGCCTCGGCCCGGCCGGGGGCCCGCAGCAGCCAGGTGTTGGTGCCGTCGAGGGTCATCGGCCCGGGGTTCGGCGCACGCAGCAGCGTCACCCAACCCGGCAGCTCGTCGGCGAGGGCCGCCGTCGGCGTGGTCACATGACCGGTCATGGCTGCGATCGTACGACCCCGGCGGGCACGGGCCGCGATCTTGGCGGGGCCGGCCGGTGCCGGCGGAGGCGGCGGTGACGCTCGGGCAGGAGGCCGTCGCCCCCCGCACGCTCAGGCGACCTCGAAGAGGACCTCCACCTCGACCGGGGCGTCGAGCGGCAACTCGGCCACGCCGACGGCGCTGCGGGCGTGCCGCCCGGCCTCGCCGAAGACCGTGCCGAACAGGTCGGAGGCGCCGTTGATCACGCCCGGCTGCCCGGTGAAGCCCGGCGCCGAGGCGACGAACCCGGACACCTTGACCACCTTGACCACGTTCTCCAGGCCGACCAGGGCGTCCACCGCGGCCAGCGCGTTGATCGCGCAGCGCTGGGCGAGGTCCTTCGCCTGGTCGGCCGAGACCCCCGCGCCCACCTTGCCGGTGGCCAGCAGCTTGCCGTCGGCGATCGGCAGCTGCCCGGAGACGTGCACGTGCTGGCCGGACTGCACCGCCGGCAGGTAGCTGGCCACCGGGGGCACCACCTCGGGCAGGGTCAGCCCCAGCTCGGCCAGCTTCGCGTGGGGGCCGCCGCTCACGCCTTGGCCCGCTTCAGGTACGCGACGAGCTGATCCGGGTTGGGTCCGGGGATCACGGCGACGAGCTCCCACCCGTCCTCGCCCCAGTTGTCGAGGATCTGCTTGGTCGCGTGGACCAGCAGCGGGACCGTGGAGTACTCCCACTTCTGCATCGCTTCGGGGCTCCCTCTCGTGGCGTCGACTGTCCCCGACAGCCTACGGTCAGCCCGTCGTACGGGGCGGGGGGCGCTGCTCGGGGGCGGTCGGCTCGCCGCACTGCCCGTGGTGGTCGTACGGCTGGGGGCAGCGGGAGCGGTCACCCAGGAGCAGGTCGCAGAAGACCCGTCGCCGGTTGTTCTGGTCGTCGGTGCTGGAGACGGTGGTCTCGCCGGCGTCCAGTTCGGGCAGGAAATCGAGCGACACGGCGACCCGGTTGGCCAGGGCGGTCGCCGCCGCCAGGTTGGTCACCCGGATCGGCAGGTGGATGACGTACCCCGGCTCCTCGTCGTCGCGGCCGTGGTCGTCCAGACGGCTCAGCGTGCGTACCAGTTCGCCGGGGTCGGCGAGGCGTCGGTACGAGCGTTCGTTCAGGGGTGGACCGTTGACCGGCCCCTCAGGTCGGGGGTTGTCCTCCGCGTCGTACATCGCAGTTCCTCCGGGCCTCGTCGTCGTCCATCATTGGCCTGCCGGGCGGACTCTTGGTCGTCGTCCACCGGTGACCTTCACGGGCGCTTCCTGGTCCGCATCGACCCCGCCGTTCGGGCCGAAAGTAGGATCACACCGCACAAGGTTCAACTAGACGCGCAGATTCGACGACCTCAAGTCACATACTTGACAGACGGCGAATCCCGTGCTGACCACGTCACCAGCCAGCCTTTCGTCCGGCGCACATCCGCACGACGGGCCGGCGGCCCGACCATCGGGCCGACGCCCTCCCCGCCGCCGGAGTATCGACGGTTAACCTTCCCTCGGGCGCAGCCCGGCTCGCCCGCCACGCTCGACTCGCGCCCGGCCGCCTCCGCGTGGCCGGACGCCGCATCCCGGGGGACCAGATGACGCAACCACCGTCCGGTGGCTCGACCCCGCAGCACGCCGCCGCCACCGGGGGCCGCCAACCCGCCGCCACCGGTCAGCCGACCCGCGCGGCGCGTTCGCCACGCAGCCGGCGCGGCCTGGTGGTGGTCTCGGTGGTGCTGGTCGCGACCCTGCTGCTCTGCGGGGGCGGCGGCGCCGCCGCGTTCTTCGCCCTGCGCAACGCCGAGAACGGCGAGGGCGCCGAGGAGCCGGCGGTGGCGGTGGAGAGCTTCCTGTCCGCCGTCTACCAGGACCGGGACCCGGCCCAGGCCGCCGAGCTGGTCTGCTCGGACGCTCGCGACGACGAGAAGATCGCCGCGAAGGTCGCCGAGGTGCAGGCGTACGCGGCCAGGTACCGCAACCCCCGCTTCCGGTGGTCGTCGCCGAGCGTGGACAGCCAGAACGGCGAGCGCGCCACGGTCAGCACCAAGCTGACCATGACCACCGCCGACGAGAAGGTCGCCGAGCAGAACCTGCGCTTCACGGTCGTACGCAAGGCGGGTTGGTGGGTCTGCGAGGTGGGCTGACGCCGTCGACTGGATAGGCTCGACGGGTGCGAGTCTCTGAGCGGCCGGCTGACCAGTCCGGTGCGGGCTGGCCGGGCCGCCTGCACGTGGTGACCGGCAAGGGCGGCACCGGCAAGACCAGCGTGGCGGCGGCCCTCGCCCTCGGGCTGGCCGCCGGTGGCCGGCGCACCCTGCTGGTGGAGGTGGAGGGGCGGCAGGGCATCGCCCAGCTCTTCGACACCGAGCCGCTGCCGTACGCCGAACGGCACCTGACCGCGGCACCCGGCGGTGGTGAGGTCCGCGCCCTGGCGGTGGACGCCGAGACGGCGCTGCTGGAATACCTGGACATGTTCTACAAGCTCGGCGGGGCCGGGCGGGCGCTGCGCAAGCTCGGCGCGATCGACTTCGCCACCACCATCGCCCCCGGCCTGCGGGACGTGCTGCTCACCGGCAAGGTGAAGGAGGCCACCACCCGCACCGACGGGCAACGCCCGGCGTACGACGCGGTGGTGTTGGACGCGCCGCCGACCGGACGGATCGGCCGGTTCCTCAACGTCACCGCGGAGACCGCCCGGCTGGCCAAGGTCGGCCCGATCAAGACCCAGAGCGAGGGGGTCGCGGCGCTGCTGCGGTCCACGGTGACCAGGGTGCACGTGGTGACCCTGTTGGAGGAGATGCCGGTCCAGGAGACGGTCGACTCGATCGCCGAGCTGACCGCGCTCGGTTTCCCGGTCGGTCGGGTGATCGTCAACGCCGTCCGGGCTCCGCTGCTCGCCGGGCGGGCGGTCAGCCAGGCCGAGCTGCGCCGGGGACTGCTCGCCGCCGGCCTGCCGGCCGAGAAGGAGGTCGTCGCCAGGCTGCACGACGAGGCACGGGAGCAGGTTGTCCGGCGCGAGCTGGAGGATTCCCTGCGGGCCGAGCTGGGCGAGCTGGGCCGCCCGTTGACCGAGCTGCCGCTGCTGCCCGACGGGGTCGACCGGGCCGGGCTGGAGACGCTCGCGGCGCAGCTCGTCCGGGCGGATTGACTCACACCTGCCGCCGGCACCGGGCGCGGTCGCCCCGAAGCCCGATACGCTCGTTTGGTGCCTTCCGAAGACGCGGCCCCTCGGCTGGACGTCGACCAGATCCTCGCCGACCCCGGCGTCCGGATCGTGGTCTGTTGCGGTGCGGGCGGCGTGGGCAAGACGACCACGGCCGCCGCTCTCGCGCTGCGCGCTGCGGAGCGACACGGCCGGCGTACGGTGGTGCTCACCATCGACCCGGCCCGCCGGCTGGCCCAGTCGCTCGGCCTGACCGAGCTGGACAACACCCCCCGCCAGGTCAAGGGCATCGACGGCGAGGCCAGCGGCGGTGAGCTGCACGCCATGATGCTGGACATGAAGCGCACCTTCGACGACGTGGTGCTCCAGCACACCGATCCGGCGAAGGCGGCGGAGATCTTCGCCAACCCCTTCTACCAGGCGATGAGTTCGACCTTCGCCGGTACGCAGGAGTACATGGCGATGGAGAAGCTCGGCCAGCTGCACGCCCGGGGCGAGTGGGACCTGATCGTGGTGGACACCCCACCGTCGCGTTCGGCGCTGGACTTCCTGGACGCGCCGGCCCGGCTCTCCCGGTTCCTGGACGGGCGGATGCTGCGGCTGCTGCTGGCTCCGGCGCGTACCGGGGGGCGGAGCATGTTCAGCTTCGTCACCGCCAGCTTCGGGCTGTTCTCGAAGGTGGTACAGAAGGTTCTCGGCGCTCAGCTGCTCACCGACCTGTCCGGCTTCGTCGCCGCGCTGGACTCGATGTTCGGCGGCTTCCGGCAGCGCTCGGAGCAGACGTACCGCATCCTGCAGGCGGCGGAGACGGCGTTTCTGCTGGTCGCGGCCCCGGAACCGGACGCGGTCCGGGAGGCCGCCTACTTCGCGGGCCGGTTGCGTGACGAGCGGATGCCGCTGGCCGGGCTGGTCTTCAACCGGGTGCACCGACCGGCCGCGGGGACCCCGGAGGCCGCGGCCAGCCTGGCCGCCGCGCAGCGCCTGGCCGACCTCGGTGGACACGAGGGCACCGTCGAGGTGTTGCGGGCCCACGCCGCCCTGGCCCAGCAGGCGGTACGCGAGCAGCGGGTGGCCGGCCGGTTCACCACGGAGTTCCCGGAGGTGCCGACGGTGTCGGTGCCGGCACAGCCCGTCGACGTGCACGACGTCGACGGGCTGCGCACGATCGGTACGGCGATCAGCCGACCGTGACCTGCGGGCCGGAGCCCGCGTTGATCAGAATCTTGTCCCTGCCGTCCTTGTCCTTGGCGTCCTTGCGCATGGCCGCCTCGAACATCTTGCGCCAGCTCGCCACCTGCGGGTGTCGACGCAGCAACGCCCGGCGTTCCCGCTCGGTCATGCCACCCCACACGCCGAACTCGATGCGGTTGTCGAGTGCGTCGGCCAGGCATTCGTACCGGACTGGGCAGCTGCGGCAGATCCGCTTGGCGACGTTCTGTTCGGCGCCCTGGACGAACAACGCGTCCGGGTCCCCGTTCTGGCACGCCGCCAGCGCCGGCCAGTCAGTGATCATGCCCATCGTTAAACGTCCCCCCTTGGAGTACAACCGACTTCGTGCGACGCCGCGCCTGTCTCCCCCCGGTCGTCCCGCCGGACCTTCGGTGAGGCGGCGCGGACGACCTGCGGCTGTGTCGCCGTCACCATCATGCTCTGTAGTCGCCTGATTACGCAACGTTGTCGGCCAAATCCATCATTCCGGACACACCCGGCTTACCGGGCGCTCGCCGGCCACTTACCCCGCCCGGCTACGTGAAAACGCTGCGCGACGCCCCGGTTACCGAGGAGACTCACCGTGGTTCACCGCAACCTCCCGCAGGGGGTCGTGCGTTTAGCACAACGAGGTCGGCGCGCGCAGGAAATGGGGAAAGTACGCCCCAGCGCCCCTCGTTCCCTGTTCGCGTACCCTGTCGAGGTGACTTGGATGCGGAAACGTGACCACAATGTCTTCACCAACGCCGCATCGCTGCTCATCTGTGGCCTGTTGGCCGGGGTGGTCGTCGCCGCGGCGGCCTTCCCTGCGGTGGCGATGTCCGGACTGGCGGCCAAGGCGGGTGCCGAGACATTCGGCAACCTGCCCAAGGAGCTGACCGCCGCCCGCCCGCCGCAGATCAGCTACCTGCTGGCCTCGGACGGCAAGACCCCGCTGGCAACCATGTACGACGAGAACCGCCGGGACGTCAAGCTCGCCGACATCTCGCCCCTGATGCAGAAGGCGATCATCTCGGCCGAGGACCACGACTTCTACAAGCACAACGGAGTCGACCTGCAGGGCGTCGCCCGGGCGTTCGTCAACAACCAGTCCGCCGCCAACTCGCGGCAGGGCGCGTCGACGCTCACCATGCAGTACGTCCGGCTGAACATCGCGTACTCGGCGACCCACCCGCAGGACGTGGTGGCCGCGACCGAGGACACCAGCGCCCGCAAGATCCGCGAGATGAACTACGCGCTGCAGGTGGAGAAGGATCTCACCAAGAACGAGATCCTGGAGCGCTACCTGAACATCGCCGCGTTCGGCAACGGCGCGTACGGCGTCTACGCCGCCAGCCAGGTCTACTTCGGCAAGCCGCCGAAGAACCTGAAGATCGAGGAAGCCGCGATGCTGGCCGGCATGGTGAAGGCTCCCACCGACTACAACCCGGCCACCGCCAGCGGCAAGCCGCTCGCCCTGGACCGGCGCAACTACGTGATCCAGAACATGGTCATCACCGGGGCCATCACCCAGCAGGAGGCGGACGCGGCCAAGGCCACCAAGCTCGTGGTCAAGGGCAAGCGGGCCCCGAACGGCTGCGTCGCCACCAACAAGAAGGGCTGGGGCTTCTTCTGCGACTACTTCTACCGCTGGTGGATGAGTCAGGAGGAGTTCGGCTCGACCACGTACGACCGGGAGCGGCGGCTCAAGAGCGGCGGCTACACCGTCACCACCACCCTCGACGTGCAGGCACAGGACGGCGCCGACAAGGCGGTCCGCAAGAGCCTGGGCGTGAACAGCAAGGCGGCCCGGATGGTGGCGGTGGTCGAGCCGGGCAGCGGCCGGGTGCGCGCCCTGGCGGTGAACCGCAACTTCAAGCTCGACGACCCGGACAAGCCAAAGAACAAGATCTCCAGCGACCCGAAGAAGGCCGCGAAGAAGATCCGGGGCAGCTATCCCAACACGGTGAACCCGCTACTCACCGGCGGTGACGGCATCACCGGCTACCAGGCGGGCTCGGTCTTCAAGATCTACACAATCGTGGCCGCGCTGGAGAAGGGCATCCCGTTGGGGTACACCTTCAACTCGCCGCAGCAGTTCAAGTCGGAGTACATCGTGGAGGCGGGCAGCCCGGCCGCCTGTCCGGGCACCAACAACTACTGCCCGACCAACTCCGACCTCAAGCCCGGTGGCCCGCAGACCATGTGGAGTGCGTTCGCCCGGTCGACCAACACCTACTTCGTCCCGCTCCAGCAGCGGGTCGGCGCGGACAACGTGATCGACGTGGCCAAGCGGCTCGGCATCGAGTTCCGGGTGAGCAGCGAGGCGAACTGGGCCAACAACAAGGAGGCCGCGAAGGACTGGGGTGCCTTCACCCTGGGCGTCTCCTCGGTCACCCCGCTCGACCTGGCCAACTCGTACGCCACCCTGGCCGCGGACGGCAAGTACTGCGAGCCGATCCCGGTGCAGGAGATCAAGGACCCGGACGGCAAGAAGCTCGACATCGCCGACCCGCGCTGCAAGAAGGTGATCAGCACCGAGGTGGCCCGCGCCGCCGTGGACGCGGCCCGCTGCCCGGTCGGTGACAACTCCTCCACCAGCCGCTGTGGCGGCAGCCGGACCGCCGCCAACGTCCGGGGGATCGTGGACGCCCCGGTGGCCGGCAAGTCCGGCACCACCGACTCGGAGAAGACCTCCTCCCTGGTGGCGATGACCAAGCAGTACGCGGTCGCCGGCATCATGGCCGACCCGGACTGGCCGCAGACCAACCAGCAGATGGGGCACGGCAATCCCCAGGGCATCAACCCGCCGGTGTACGAGACGCTGCGGGACGCGATGAAGGGCAAGAAGCGGATCAACTTCACCGCGCCGGGGGAGAAGATCTCCGTGGGTGACCAGCGGAGCATCCCGACCGTCGCCTGCCAGTCGCTGGAGAGCGCGAAGTCCCGGATCCAGGGGGCCGGCTTCGAGGCCGTCGTCTCCGACGTCCGGGTCCCGTCGACCTGCCCGCCCGGCACCGCCGCCGGCACCAGCCCGGACGGTCGGACCATAAAGGGTGGTGTGGTCACCATCCAGATCAGCGCCGGCGGAGGCGGCGGCCCCTCCGGGGGCCAGAGTCCAGCCGCCAACCGGGGCAACAACTAGCGGGACTGACAGGCACCACACGTGAGGGGGCGGCACCGACCGGTGCCGCCCCCTTCGTCGTACCCGGGTGTTTCGTCGTGCCCGGGGTGGGTCTGGCCGGGCCCGGGGTGTCGAAGCTCTCAGAGGCCGAGCTGGCGACGTACCTCGGCGGCGACCCGACCACCCTCGGCCCGGCCGGCCACCGCGGCCTGGGCCGCCTTCATCGCCGGGCCCATCTGGCCCTTGCCGGTGAAGCCACCGGCGGCCAGCGCCCCCGAGACCAGCTCGGCCACCTCGGCATCGGAGAGCTGCTTCGGCAGGTACCTGTCGAGCACCTCACCCTCGGCGGTCTCCTTGGCGGCCTGCTCGGTGCGACCGGCGTCGGCGAAGGCGGTCGCGGCCTCCCGCCGCTTCTTCGCCTCCCGGGTCAGCACGGCGAGCACCTCGTCGTCGGAGAGCTCGCGCTTGGCCTTGCCGGCCACCTCGGCGTTGCCCACGGCGGCCAGCGCCATCCGCAACGTGGAGGTGGTCAGCTCGTCGCGCGCCTTGAGCGCGGAACGCATGTCGGCGGTGAGGCGGTCCTTCAGCGTGCTCATGGTCGGTCAAACTACCCTGATCGGCATGCGAAAGCGCACACTATTCCGCCGGCTCGCGGCCGGGACCGTGGTGGCCGGCGCGGCCACCCTCGCCTACGCGTCGCTCGTCGAACGCAACATGTTCACCCTGCGCCGGTTCGACGTGCCGATGCTCCCCGCCGACGCGGAGCCGCTGCGCATCCTGCACCTGTCGGACCTGCACATGATGCCCGACCAGGCCCGCAAGCAGAACTGGGTAGCCTCGCTTGCCGCCCTCGACCCCGACCTGGTCGTGGTGACCGGGGACAACATGGCCGACCCGGCCGCCGTCCCCGGGGTGCTGCGGGCCCTGACCCCGCTGCTGGACCTGCCCGGCGCGTTCGTCTTCGGCTCCAACGACTACACCGGCCCGGTGCTGAAGAACCCGTTCACCTACTTCCTGCCCGACCGGGAGTACGCCGAGGGCGCCGAACTGCCGTACGAGGAGCTGCGCGACGTCCTGGTCGGTGCCGGCTGGGCCGACCTGAACAACGCCCGTACCTCAATCAAGGCCGGCGGACGGCTGATCGAGCTGGCCGGCGTGGACGACCCGCACATCGGCCGGGACGACTACGACCTGGTCGCCGGCCCGGTCTCGACCTCGGCGGACCTCTCCATCGCGCTCACCCACGCCCCCGAGCCGATCGTCCTCGACCAGATGGCCGCCGACGGCTTCGGCCTGCTGCTGGCCGGCCACACCCACGGCGGCCAGGTCTGCGTACCCGGGGTGGGTGCCCTGGTCACCAACTGCGGCCTGCCCCGCTCGATGGCCAAGGGCCTGCACCGCTGGCCCGGCTCCGACGCCTGGCTGCACGTCTCGGCCGGGCTCGGCACCCACCCGACCGCCCCGGTCCGGTTCGCCTGCCCACCGGAGGCCAGCATCCTCACCCTGATCCCCCGCTGATCCGGCTGCCTCCGTCGGGGGGTGGGGTACTGAGTTTGCCCCCGGAGCGGGGTGGGCTACTATTTGTCGGCACGCCTCGGGGTGTGGCGCAGCTTGGTAGCGCGCTTCGTTCGGGACGAAGAGGTCGTCGGTTCGAATCCGGCCACCCCGACAGAGGTCAGAGGGCACATCCGATCCATGGATGTGCCCTCTAGTGCTTTGTACAGCAGTGGAGTACACCAGCGGCGGTGATCACCGCAGGCTCTCGCCCGGCCGCTTGAGGGCATCGCGGGTGGCGTTCAAGGTAGGCGTCTTAGTTTCCGGTGCAGCAGTTGGCCGCCGACCCGCGGCAACTGCCAGCCGATTGACAGCTCCCCCGCCGCCAGGTCGACGGCGTCCCCGGTGAGGCCGAGCACCTCACCCCTTGCGCAGGTTGAACACTAGAATCAGCTGGTACGCGGCGTACAACGAGCCGCGCGGACTCCAGGAAGCGACGCGCCTCGTCGCTGGTCCACACCCGGCCCCTGCGGCGGCGGACCGGTGGAAGCTTGACCAGTGCGGCGGGGTTGCGGGTGACCAGCTCCTCGGTAGCCGCGTGGTTGAGCGCCGAGCACAGCACGCCCCGGACGTCCTTGACGGTGCGGGCGGACAGCACGTCACCGCAGCACCGGCCGAGCGCGCAGGAACGCTTTCTGAGTTCCGGGCAGGCGTCCTTGCCCTTGGCCGGCACTGGCAGGTGCGGGCCACCTCGTTGATCCAGTGGTGCCGGGTGTGACGGCGGTGAGGGTGCCGGCCAGGCGGATCGGGCGGGTGCAGCCTCCGGCTGCGCGGGTGTGCTCCAGCCAGCCGAAGTAGTGAGGGTGGACACGGTTTTCTCCTCAAGGGGTGGCAGGGGACGGGCGACGAACTGCCACCGGACGCCGGAGCGGTGTCCGTCGGTGGTGTTCGTGGTGTCTCCTGCCACCGCCGGAGAGGGCGGCTCACACCGGAGGGCGGGTGCAGGCCATCGGCCTTGGACCGCCGTTGAGCTGGGTTCCTGTGTTCTGGGTGATGCCGGGACGGGTGGGGTGCCTGGTCGTCGGCTTCCGGTGGTTGCCGCAGGCGATCCCCACCCGTCGAGGTGTGCGAATCCGAGGGCCATCGTGGACGGCAGGGAAGGCCGTGCTGGGCCGCTCAGCGGACTTCGGACCGGCGCAGTCGCCGGTGCGATCGAGAGCAGGCGGGACGTGACCCGCGTCAGCGGCAGGAAGGCCGCCAGCAACTCCGAATTCAAGTTCAGCGATCCGGCGGGAAGGCCGCGCTGGCGTGCTCGACGAGGAACACGTTAGCACCGAGCACCGACGCGTCAACCCGCCGTGACCCCGGACCGGAGGCGATCCAGCCGGCTGCCGGCCGTGTCGGGTCTCAGGACGTGCGTGACACGTCCCGTTAGACCATCTTGTCTGCCTCGGGCAGTTCGTGGCGACAGAGTTACGGAAGGTACGTGTAAGCGAAGCGGTAGCGCCGCCTCCCTCCGGGGGCCTTTCTGTGCTGAACTCGATCCTTGAACTGGATCGACAGCGAGAGGTGCTGATGGACGATCATGCCGGTAAGGAGGAGGGGCCGTCCGCGGAAGAACTCGCGCGCCGCACCAGGTGGTTCGAGCAGTACGTCGAGGCGTTGAACCAGCGATCTGTAGTGGCCGAAGCGGGTGACGAACCGTATGCGTGTCCCTGCTGTCGGCACCCGACGATTGAGGGGCGAGGTCAGTTCGAGATCTGCTTCGCCTGCGGCTGGGAGGACGACGGGCAGGATGACGAAGACGCGGGGTCACGTCCGCGCTGGTGGTGTAAGAGACGGCCATCGCGTGATCCGGTCTGATGTTATGCGGCGATCGGGGTGGGGTCGGGCTGGTTGGTGTCGTGTTGGTTGGTGTCGAGGGTGGTCAGGCGGGCTTTGGCGAGGAGTTCCAGGCCCATGTAGCGGCGTCCTTCGGTCCATTCGTCGGTCTGTTCGGCTAGGACTGCGCCGACGAGTCTGATGATGGCCGCTCGGTTGGGGAAGATCCCGACGACGTCGGTGCGGCGGCGGATTTCCTTGTTCAGGCGTTCCTGCGGGTTGTTGGACCAGATCTGGCGCCAGATCTCGCGTGGGAAGCCGGTGAAGGCGAGCAGGTCGTCGCGGGCGGCGTCGAGGTGCTCGGCGGCGGCCGGGAACTTCGCCTCGATCGTGGCGATGACCCGCCGGAACTGGGCGTGAACGGCGTCGGTGTCGGGCTGGTCGAAGATCGTGCGGACCAGGGTGGCTATCCACGGCTGCGCTGATTTCGGGACTTTCGTGAGCAGGTTGCGCAGGTAGTGGGTGCGGCATCGTTGCCAGGTGGCGCCGGGCAGCGCGGCGCCGATCGCTGCCACGAGGCCGCGGTGAGCGTCGGAGATGACCAGCTGGACGCCCGACAGTCCGCGGGCCGTCAGGGATCGCAGGAACGCCAGCCACCCCGCGCCGTCTTCGTCCGAGGCGACGTCGATGCCGAGGACTTCACGTTGGCCGTCGGCGTTGACCCCGACCGCGACCAGGGCGTGGACGTTGACGGTCCGGCCAGCCTCGCGGACCTTCATGGTCAGGGCGTCGGTCCACACGAACGTGTAGTGGGCGGCGTCCAGGGGCCGGTTGCGGAACGCCTCCACCTGCGCGTCCAGATGCTGCGCCATCTCCGAGACCTGCGACTTCGACAACTGCCGGATGCCGAGCTGCTCGACCAGCTTCTCCACCCGCCGCGTCGACACCCCCAGCAGATACGACGTCGCGACCACCGACACGAGGGCCTGCTCGGCCCGCCGCCGATGCGTCAGCAACCAGTCGGGAAAGTAGGAGCCCTGCCGCAGCTTCGGGATCGCCAGGTCGATCGTGCCGGCGCGGGTATCCCATTCCCGGGTCCGGTAGCCGTTACGGGAGTTGACCCGCTCATCACTGCGCTGCCCATATGCGGCGCCGCAGATCGCGTCGGCCTCGGCGGACATCACCGCCTGCGCGAACGTCTTGATCATCGCCTGCAACACATCCGGCGACGCGCCCTCGATCTGCTCGCGCAGCAGGTCAACAGGGTTCACACTCTCTGAAGCGGCCATCGCGTCCTCATCTCCTTCTCTGACTTGGTCGTCTTGAAGGATCGACGCGATGGCCGTCTCTCATCTACGCAACACGCCCAACACGGGCAAGTCGTACACCACTCCCGTGGACGTGACCAGACGCGGACACGGTGCGAGGCGGCCCCAATGGCTCGCTAAGTCTGACGGATGCCCGGCGTGCCTACGCCGAACGGCCGGTCAGCCTGGCAGATGCGCGGCGTGCCTATGCCAGACGACAAGCCCGTTGGGAAGAGCGCAGACGCCGATCGGCGCGCGAAACGACTTGACGTGATTGTGATCGCACGCCGATCGATTCGGCGCTCTCGCGGAGTGTCACCCAGGTCCTGATACCGATCTGCCACGGAGGTCCTGGGACCGGACAGCCAGCTGCCGGCCGGTGTGGGAGGACTTTCTGTACCTCTATCAAGGCGGCCCTAAACGGGCCGCACGCGCCGCCGCCAGGGCGCGCGTCCGTCGCTCCGCTGGCGCTCCGACTCCGGCCACGCAACACGCCCGGCGGGCTGGCGCGAAGGGCGGGTAGCCCGGTGGGCCGCCGAGTGACGGACAGGCCGTTGTCCGGTGGGGGGTGGTGGGGCCGGCAGCCGGCCGTGCCGCGCGGAGAGCACCGCGCGGCGTGAGGAAGCAGACGCCGGCCGCGTCGGCGAACTGGCGGCGGGTCGCGGGGTGGCGGTTACTGCGCCTCCGGCGGGGGTGCTCCGGCTCCGGGATGACCAGGGGTCCGTCGGCGGCTTGCGGTTCGTGCGTGGTGGCGGTGGGAGCCATCCCGGCCACCGTCGACCCGGGCAAGCCGAGCAGACCACCGCCCGACCCGCCAGCGTCCGTACGAGCCGTCAAGGCCGTCTTGACGTGGCGGGCCGGGCGGCGGCCCGCTCCCCAGTAGGGCGGGTCGACGGCAGACGGGATGGCTGGCTGCGCGCGACCCGGGCGTGTCAGCTCTTGTTCACCCAGAGAATGTAGCCAGGCGAGTCATGTTCGCATACGTATCGCGCGACGACCCCCGCATCGACGTAGGCTTGCCCCAATTCGCGGCAGTGAGACTGTTTCGCCCAGTGGCTGTCGAATATCCAGCCACTTCCTGGCGGTATCGCCTGTGCTGGCGATCCGATTGCCACGACAGCGAAAAGCCCGGCCGCGAGCGCGCCAACCATAGAGGTCACGAACTTTACCCTTTTCACAAGCTTTCCTCCCCCGTGGGCGATTTTTATTAGCGTAGGGCAATGCGTGGAGCTTGGCAACGGGCCGGTTGAACTTCGGCTCGTCGTGTGCCAACCGGTTACGGGCCTGATGCAGGGCGCCTGTCCGCCGCTGCACGGTCAGGCGCCGCTGGCCTGACACGGCGCAATGCAGCAGGCCGGCCGGGTCTGCTGCACCGATAGGTGACATCTGAAATGGCTTGCCTGGTGGGCAGGCTGGAAGGATGTCGCTGTGCCCAAGCCCTACCCCCGAGAGTTCCGTGACGACGTCGTGCGTGTCGCTCGTGACCGCGAGCCAGGCGTGACGGTTGAGCAGATCGCCAAGGATTTCGGCGTGCACCCGATGACCTTGTTCAAGTGGCTGCGCCAGGCCGACATCGACGCGGGCGCCACCCCTGGGACGTCCGGCAGCGAGTCGGCCGAGTTGCGCGAGGCGCGTAAGCGGATCAGGTTGTTGGAGCAGGAGAACGAGGTCCTGCGCCGGGCCGCTGCGTACCTGTCGCAGGCGCATCTGCCGGGAAAAGGCTCTACCCGCTCGTGAGTGAGCTGGCCGCCGACGGGATCCCCGTGGCGGTGACGTGCCGGGTGTTGAAGATCGCTCGTCAGCCCTACTACCGGTGGCGTGCCCACCGTGTCACCGACGCCGAACTGGCGCAGGCGTATCGGGCGGACGCGTTGTGCGACACCCACCGCGACGATCCGGAGTTCGGCTACCGGTTCCTGGCCGATGAGGCCCGCGCTGCCGGCCAGCCGATGGTCGAGCGCACCGCCTGGAAGATCTGCTCCGCCATGGGCTGGTGGAGCGCGTTCAGCAAGCGCAAGCGTCGGGGCAAGGGCGGCAAGGTCGGTCCGCCGGTGCACGACGATCTGGTGCGCCGCGACTTCACCGCCCATGGCCCGAACCGGTTGTGGCTGGCCGACATCACCGAGCACCGCACCGCCGAACCTGGACGACCCGGCAGCAGTTGAGGACCGCGATCGTGACCTGGGTCGAACGGACCTACCACTGCCGTCGACGCCAACGATCCCTGTCCCGGTTGACCCCTATCGAGTACGAGACCATCATGACCCCGCCGGCGAGTCAGGCCGCGTGACTGAAACTGTCACCTATCGGTGCAGCAGACCCGATCGAGAAGGGCGTCCATGAGTTCCGCACCGCGCACGTGTAGCTCTTCAGCTGCGATTGGTCTGCCGCCTTCGTCCTGTACGTCGAATCCGTGGATGATCAGGAACTGAATCATCTAGTCCTACCCCCTTCATCGTCGATCCAGCAGTCGTGTCGGCGTGCCCCACTGATGACCTCCTTATCGTAGTTCGGGTTGGAGGGCGTGAGGTGGACTTGTCGCTGATGTAGCCCACACGGACAACGGACCGTGTAGCACTTGGGCGGGTCGAGCATCTTGCAGCCGTGTCTGTGTAGAGCGTCCAGCACCCTCGCTAGATCTTCGTCTTGATGCCTCTGCCAGTTAGGGCGAGTAGCTGCCCGGCACCGTCAAGAGCAGATTGACAAGACGACGGCACTGCTGCAGGACTTCACCGAGCTAAAGACGAAACTGCTCGTATGCGGCTTGAGTACGTTTCAGGGCCATCAACATGATCAGAAGGAGGTGACAAATACTGAAAACAGAAACCGTGCTGATCGGCACGCCTAGCGCATGATCCTTCAAGGTCGTACTCACTCCGACGATAAGCACCGTGGTGGTAAAGAGTCCCACCAGAACGGCGTAAGCGACGTTACCTTGGAGCTGATCGACTAGTTGTGCCGTCTTTCCACTCTTTGAAATGCGGGGGTCATCGGTGATCCGGAGTCCGAGCGAAAAAACGTGAACCAGCAGTCCGAATAGGAGCGCTGTGAAGATCGCAACACCCGCTAGCAGCCCCTCCACGCCACGGAGGCGAAAGCCCGTCAAGAATCCGGCAGCAGCAAGAGCCAGCGGAAGTCCGAAAAGGCCGAGATAGTCACCTACCCGTGGTCGCTGCTTCGGATCATTCTGGTCGACAAGGGTGTTCAGCTGTTTCTTGATGATTGGTGCCACGGACCACTTAGCGCTCACGGACGGCTCCCATCTTCACTGTAAGCTGATCCTTTCGCCACTCAGCGGAGTCCCAGTCCCCGGGAAGTTCGAGTCCAAGCTGCTTCGTAAGGACTGGGACAACGCTATGCATTTCGCTGTATACGACAGAATCTTTTGCGCGTTCCTTGCCATCATGATCAACTGCATACACGAGCGCTGGCAAGTTCTCCTTACCAAGGACTACTTGGCGCTCCTGGTCGCCATCACTGAGCGTAAGGCGCGTCTCATCACTATCTTCCTCGGACAGACCAAGAAGCCCGTGCGCCTTAAGTTCGCCACCCAGTAGTCCGTTTTTCATTCTATTTCCGAGACCCTCAATACCCCAACGGGGCTTAGCCTCGTAAACAATTTTGCCAATAACTTCGGGGTCAATTCCATCTGCGAGATCGTGCGATATCTTGTAGCGTACGACCTTCACGCTGGTAAGCTTAGATCTCTCACGAAAGACTCGCCACTGCTCATTATCGATAAAGCTTTCTGAATGAAGGATTAGATCGGAGAACTTCGCCCTGAATGCCGCCTCCAACTGCCTGAGGAAAATACTCCCTACTCCACGGTTACCGTAACGCTCCGTAAAGAACACCGCAGTCTTCGACCGCGCCAGACAAAGAACCATGTTCCGAATAGGAACAATGGCGGATTCGTCAGCCCCGTACGTATGAGTAGTTTCATGGCTGCGGGTGTGCCGAATTCCCCCTTCGAGGCCGAACTTCCCGTACTCGGCATTGAAATGTATTCGGGCACCCAAGGGTTCAACTTCATCTATGTAAAGGTAGTCTTCGGACTTATCTTCCCGAAGTGGCTCATCCTTAAGATCCCGCAGGAGGCCGTGAATGAGTGACAAGAGGCCGACCCTTTTTCCTCCGATGTCGTCGAGCGGCAGTCGTTCATCCGGGCGGTAGCGCGGTGATACGTGTAGACCATAGGCGGCGAAGGCATGCCTACTCATCGGGATCCTAGCTTCAGTGAACATTGGACGAGCGTATAGGGTATCCGGTCGATCACTTTCCGCGATATTGCTTGTCGGCTGTATGACTCATCCCGCCCCGGTACCACCGCACGTCCCAGCTAGATGCTTGACAACGCAAGCCGCGCTTGCTCCTTCCTGGGCTACGGAACCCACCTGCACCTGGGGTTGGCCGACATCGACAACCGGGCTACGAGGCCGGGCGGAGAAGGATCCCCACGTCGCTTGACAACCTCGTACATCTCATTTGCTGCACCTTTGGACAGAGCAATGTAAACCATCAGGTATCAGTCAAGCTCGTAGGCGCAGTCGGCACGCAGTTACCCGTATACGGGCTCGACCGTGATGGCAGCCTTCGCCGTACCCTTCGTGATCCCCGCTTACGTTGCATCGATGGCGGGATGGTTTCTATTGGCGTGACGGCTTGCAGGGGTCGCCCGAGCGCTCGCCACTCTCGTTAGCGTTGCCGCGCCCCTGAGTCAGGGTGCCCCTTCTGGTCGTCAGATACATCGATGTTGACAGGCGGGAGTGACATTTCTGGCACAGAGGCGGCTTTTCGCAGATGGGCGGGGCTCAGTAGGTGAGATAAGGCCGAGACGAGGCAGCAAAAGCCACGACCAGCGGCAGACAACACGCGACGACTGCCACGGTCGCGCCCACAGAACGATGTACGACAGCATCCCTTGGTGGGAGCTGCACGGCGGCTACGTCGATGGCGAGGAACACCTAGCGTAGTGCGCGGTAGGTAAGGTCGAGGAGGAAATCGGCCGGCAACCCTAGGCGGTGCAGCCGTTTCTGTCCTTCCAAGCGCAGGTCGGGACTGTGGCCCTGAGAACCTTCTCGTCCTGGCCAGGGCGCGCCCGTGGACGTCAACGAGGCGGAGCAGGTCACCTGGATTCCGCTCGACGAGGCGTACAGGCTGGTGCTCCGGCGTGAGATTGCAGTACCGGCAGGGTGATCGCAGTGCTGGCGATGGATCGCGCGCAGGGCTCGCGGGAAGCTGTAGGGGCCGACGTCGCCGGCCGAGGGTGCCGTCGATGCGGCCAGTGAAGTTCCGGACGGCGGGTAGCCGCCGGTGCTGGGCGAGTTGCGCTTGCCGGTCGTGCAGGTAGCGGACGGCTCAGGCGGAGCGAAGTTGGAGGGCCAGGGCTTCCACGCCGAGGGCGCAGGCCCGGCCGGG
This sequence comes from Micromonospora yangpuensis, assembly GCF_900091615.1. Taxonomy (NCBI): domain Bacteria; kingdom Bacillati; phylum Actinomycetota; class Actinomycetes; order Micromonosporales; family Micromonosporaceae; genus Micromonospora; species Micromonospora yangpuensis. The sequence goes on from NZ_FMIA01000002.1 coordinate 6,190,973, forward strand.
TTCGCCCTGCTGGGCAGGGACGCTGGAAAGCAGGGCGAGGTTGAAGACTCTGCTATGTACCTAGCGGCTGTCCATGCGCAGGGATCGAACGCCCTTCAACATCTTGAGCAACTGCCCAACCACCCAGTGTTGTAATCCGCTCACGTTCAGGATCTGATGGCCGATGAGCATGGGTAGGGTGGCAGCGTGTGGGACGGGGAGGCGGGCGATGCTGAGCCGTGGTCGATCTTTGGTGAGCGGTCGATCTACGACAGCGAATGGGTCCGGCTCGGACTCGTTGAGGTTCAGCCGCCTGGGATGGAACGGTTCGGGCACCATGTCGTGCGGCTCGGTCATGTGGCGGTCATCGCCATGGTCGATGAGCAGGAGCGGGTGCTCATGTTGCGGCGCTACCGCTTCATCCCTGGGCGGTCGGCGTGGGAGCTGCCGGGCGGCATGGTCGAGCTCGGCGAAGAACCAGCCGATGCGGCATGCCGCGAGGCCGAGGAGGAGACGGGCTGGCGGCCCCGGGTGGTGCAACGCGTGGTCACCTTCCAACCCATGATCGGCATGGTCGACTCACCGCACGATGTCTTCGTCGGCTGGGGCGCGGTGAAGGTAGGCACACCTACCGATCCGGAGGAGGCGGGCCCCGTCGAGTGGATCCCCGTCAACGAGTTGCCGGGTCTCCTGGCGCGCGGGGAGTTGGCGGGGGCCGGCACGCTGGTCGCGGTGCTTCATGTCATGGCCGGGTTGTCGCGGCGGCCATCGTCTTCCTGATCCGTTCGACGCGTTGGCGATAGCGTACCGAGCCGGTCAGGTTCGTCAGCGAGCGTGCTTCTCTCAGGTGTTCCTGAGCGGCGTCCGGCTCGCCCCAGGTGAGATGTGCTTGGGCGAGGTCGCATCGGAGGCCGGCGGCAGCTCTGACGAATGTCCGGTCCATGGACATCAGCGCCGTGGACAGTTCCTTCACGGCTCGTTGGTCGCCCAGCAGTGCCAGGGAGTGGCCTCGCCAGCGGGCGAGGTGGGTTTCGTCCAGGAAGATTCCTGGCAGCTCCGGATCGCGTACGCCAGTTGTCAGCGACAGCTTCTTGTCGGCTCGGTCCAGTGAGCGGCGGCATTCGTCCGATCGGCCGCTGAGCGCCCACAGTTCGGCCTCGGCAGCGGCGAGCCAGGCGGCCAGCCGGGGCGGTGCGGTGTCAGCCACGCGTCGTTGTGCTTCTGTGGCGAGACGGGCACCGAGTTCTGGTCGGCCGGCGTCGGCCAGGACGTAGGCCTGCTCGCCCATGGCGTGAGCGAGGTAGAGCGAGTCTTCTGCCTCCCTGGCTGCGCTTTTCGCCAGTTCGTAGTGTCGCCAGGCCCGGTCGGCCGCGCCGACATCGAGGGCCTGCCAGGCGGCGAGGGAGGCAGCCTCGGCGAGGGCGCGAGCAAGCGGACGCCTTGACTCAGGCAACACGGTGAAGGAGAGGCATTCTTGAAGTTTGCCCAGATGACTGTGCATCTGGTCGACCAGGCGTGCCGCGCCGCACTGGCGGTCCAGGGTGCGCAGGAGTTCGGTCTGGCCGGTCAGGGCCTCGACCATCGAGCGACCGACAGCAGATGAGGCATCGAGTTGCTGGATCAGTCTCGCGTAGCCGTCGTCTGGCGGGTCGGCTGCCTCGTCTGCTCGGAAAAGCTCGTCGTCGGTGAGGCCCACCAGATTTCGGAGGATGGCGGCGTAGTCGGCGGAGATCTTCCGCCGCTCGTTCTCCCACTCGGACACGTAGACCCGAAGGCTCGCCATCGAGGCGACGCTTAGCGACCTTCGGCGAGCAAACTGCTGGATCTCGTGCACCAGCCTTGTCTGCGACCAGCCACGTGTGAGTCTCGCCTGCCGTAGATGATTGCTCATTCATATCCCCGTCTGCCGATTGGCGCCCATGGCCAGCTTGCATCACCTGACTCTCAATACCAAGGGGTCACAAGGTAACTGTGGACAGTTAACCCCTGTTGGCTACCCCTTCCCGCTCGCATCGGGTCTTCTGAGATCAGGGACGAGGACCAGCGGCGACGAAGCCGCAGCGACTTTTTCCTCCCTCAACTCTGAGAGAAGGGCGTGGTAATGCGAAATCTCTTTCGCCGCACAGTTGGCAGCGGTCGACATGCAATTGCGCGTATTCGGGAATCCCATCGGAGATTCGAGGGTGAGCCGTCGCGGGGGACGGCGTACCGGAGTGTGGTTGCCGGGCCGTTGCGGCCCTGGCAGGTCCGCGAGCGGTTGTTCACCGCGCGAGGTAGGTACGGGGTTGACGCCGCCGAGGTGCGGGCCTTCCTCGACCGGGTCGCCGACGATTTGGCCGGTCTCTACGCCGAGGTAGCCGTCACTCACGCCGAGGCCGACCGGATTCGTGACGCTCTGCGTCAATGGCAGACCGAGATGGCCCGCGACCTGGCGGGCGTCCGGTGACCGAGCGTTTTGTGGCGCACCTGCCGTTCACCGCCGCCGACCTGACCGCCGCGCGACAGTTCGCCGGCAGCCTCGCTCGATCCGTGAACTTCTGGTCCGAGGTGGATGCGGGTGAGACCACCGTCTCCGGCGAGGACGAACAGGGCGTACACCATCGGGTCTTCTGCGACCTGCCGCTGGGCAGCGGCCTGCGCTGCGCACGACGCGTTGACCACGACGGACACTGCTCTGTCCGGTCCTCGCGGAGGTCTACCCGACTTCAGCCCAGGCACGGTCGGTGCGATACATGATCCCCAGGCGCTTGAGGGCGTCGCGGGTGGCGTCCGAGGACGGCAACGGACGACGCGCTCAGAACTTACAAGCGAGGGCTCACCGGCTGCTAGCGGCCCACGCGTACGCGGTCGGCTGCGTACAGCTCGCGGGAGCCGTCGGCGCGGAAGACTACGAGGACCGGGACGCCTTCGCCGATCTCCAGTTCACGGCGCTCGGCAGGCGTCGGCATCCGGGCGGAGGCGGTGTCGCCCTTGAGTAGTTTCACCGTCTCGGTCGGCTCGATGGTCCGGACGAAGGTGCCGCGCGGCGGTTCTACGATCACGAGCCCTTCCGACCGGAGTATTGCTATCGCCTGCCGCACACTCGTACGGCTAAGCCCGTGCTCCTGAGCCAGCCGTAGTTCACTCGGCAGTGACGCACCAGGCGCGATGTCGCCAGACGTGATCCGGTCCCGCAGGAGGTCTGCGAGCTGCCGAAACACGGCCCGATCCGAGCTGGGGTCGATCACGAATGTGACGCTACGTGTCCTACAGTTCTACATCTTATTGTATCTACAGTCCTACGTCGGTATGGTGAACGAGCAGGCGCGGCGGCCGGATGACAGGCCCAGGCCCGGCCTCCGCGCCGTCGACCCGCCCGAGGGGAGATCTGGTGCCACGCGTTTCGTACGAGGAGTACTTGGTAGCCGCCGCCCTCAGCTTTGCCCGGCGGCATCGATCGGTCTGGTCCTGGCAGAAGTGGCGGCGGATCTGCCGCTGCGGAGCCGACCTGCCCTGCCACGCCCGACACCGCATCCCCATCAACCGTGGCCACTGGCCAGGAGAGGAGACGCTAGGCGCGGACGGTGTGGCACATGAACCCCGGTCGCATTCCAACCGAGCGCAGCGGTGGCGGTTCCTCCCATCCCGCCGCAGCACACCCGTGGAGGTGGCGATGAGTGACGACAAGCCGGTCAAGAGTCTGGGCGAGCAGGTGCAGGCGGCTGAGCATGCGGCGGCCAGGGAGCGGATTCTGGCGCTGGCCGAGGCGGAGCGGGTTCCGGTCGAGGAGACGACACGGGTGGTCTCGGATCGTCGGTGGCGTGATGCGCAGCGCTGACAACTCGCTACCGATCGGCCGGCGGGTGGCGTACTGGAGGGGTCGGCGACACCTGTCGCAGCAGGTGTTCGCCGATCGGCTCGGCAAGTCCAAGAGCTGGGTCGACAAGGTCGAGCGCGGCGTCCGCGCCCTGGACAAGGTCTCCACCCTCCAGGAGATCGCCACGGTCCTCCGTATTGACACCGCCGTGCTTCTCGGTCGCACCATCCAGCCCGTCGGCGTCATCGCACGGGCAGACGAGGTCGAGCGGATCCGGGCGGCCCTGTCCCGCTACGAGATCCCCCTCGGCAGGCCGCCGGGCAGTCGTCAGGTCCTGCCCGCCGACCGCCTGGCCCGGCAGGTGGAGCACGCCTGGACCACGTTCCAGTACGCCCGCTACCCCCACCTGGTCACCCTCCTGCCCGGCCTGTTGGCCGACGCCCAACGCACCCACGCCGCCGACCCGGCGGGCGGATGGGTACCACTGGTGCACGCGTACCGTGTCACCGCCGCGCTCCTGGTCAAGCTCGGTGATGCGGGGCTGGCGTGGTTGGCTGTCGACCGGGCGATGATCGCCGCCACCGGCGACCGGGTCCTCGTCGCCGCCTCCGCCGTGCAACTCGGACAGGTACTGCGCGCCGCCGGACGGGCACGAGAGGCGAAGTCGGTGATGCTCGCCGCCGCCTACCGCATCGCCCCACCCGTACCCGAATACGCCCCCGGCCCCGAGCTCTCCCTCTGCGGGACGCTCCTGATCCAAGCCGCCCTGGCCGCGGCCCGAGACGGCGACGACTCCGCGACCGCCGAACTCCTCGACGAGGCCACCGCGCTGGCCGCCCAGGTCGGCGACGGCCTGGACCACCACCGGACCGGCTTCGGGCCCACCAGCGTGGCCCTGGCCCGCGCCACGGCAGCGGTCGAGTTGGGCGACGCCGGGCAGGCCATCGTCTGGCACCAGAGCGGCATCCGCCGCGACGGCTGGCGCTGGCTGGCCACCGAACACCGCGCCGCGCACCTGATCGACGCCGCCCGCGCCCACCTGCACACCGACGACGCATTCTCCGCCGGGCGGCTCCTGGCCGAAGCCGACCGGACCGCACCCGCCGAGGTACGCCACCGACCCGCCGGCCGCGACCTCCTCGGTCAGATCGCCCGCGACCCCCGCGCCCCGACCACCATCACCCACCTCGCCATCTCGCTCGGAGTCGGCTGATGACCGGCCCGTTCCTGAGCCTGGCGCAGATCCACAACCGGCTGGTCCTCACCGCCCGTCAGGTCCTCCGCCAGCACCAACCAGGGCCAGACCGCCGATGCCCGAGCTGCCGCACGACCGGCTGCCCGATAGCCGACGCCGCCCGCGACGTCCTACACGCCGCCAGGGAACTACAGCTCTGGCGCACCGCACCCGACTCCGACGACCCACCGCAGCCCCTATGACCTCGGCGGATGCCTGTCCGGACGGTTCCCAGGCACGGAACCCAGCATTCAGTAGACGCAAGAAACGAAGGGGGTTACGATTCATCCGTTGAGGGGGTGAGCGCGTGACCGTAGTTGCTCTCAAGGAAGAGACCTACCTGCCAGAGGACGACCGGGAGGTAGCCAAGGTTCACGACTTCATCAGGGCCCACGAGAGGGCTGGCCGAGGGGCGCTGGAGCCACGGTATTTCCTGGCCGGAGCCACCCCCGCCGACCGGGTCGAGCTTCCGGCGGAGATCTACGGAGTGCTCCGTCAGGTGGTCGAGGCGCTACAGCAGGGGCTTGCCGTCACAGTGGCTCCCCGAACTCTGACGCTGACCACCCAACAAGCTGCCGACCTGCTTGGAGTCAGCCGCCCCACGGTGGTCAAACTGCTCGACGAAGGAAAGATTCCGTTCGAGCGGGTAGGAACCCACCGCAGGGTTCAACTGCCCGACCTCCTTACCTACCGAGAGCAGCGCCGGGCCGAGCAATACGCCGCCCTGGAAGCCACATCGGTGAGTATCGACGACGAAGAAGACCTCGACGTGACGCTACAACGGCTGAAAGAGTCTCGGCGTGCAATCGCTCGTCGACGACGTGGCCTGACAGAATAGAGCTGTGTTCACGGCAAGTCCGAGGGTCTGTGAGCGGCGGTCTGCGGGCAGGGTCAGCCACGCTCGTCAAGCGTAGGTGAGTCCGTCGGATCGGTCGCGGGCTTGGCCATCATGAGGGCGCGGTGTAGCTCGACGTGGGTGGCGAATCGGGTCAACGAGGCTGTTCGGAGCCGGTCGGCGTCGCTCTGAGCCTGTTACGGGCGAGGCTGATCTGGATACCGCAGGCTGACCTCGATGGCGCTGCAACGGCTGCGGGAGTCTCGCCACACCATCGCCTGTCGCAGGATTTCGCTCGACTTGAGCGCGTGGTCCCTCGGATCTTGGAAGATAACGGCCCCCAGAGGGGCCGTTATCTTCCAAGATCTTTCGAGTAGCTCGTACCAGGAGATCGGAGACGGAGCACGTGGCGTATCTGTTCCTGCTGGGGGCCATCACCTCCGAGGTGATCGGCACCAGCCTGCTCAAGGCGACCCACGGGTTCACCCGGCTCTGGCCCACGGTAGGGCTGGTCGTCGCCTACGTCATCGCGTTCGCGCTGCTCGCCCAGGCGGTCAGGACCGTGCCGGTCGGGGTGGCGTACGCGATGTGGTCCGGGCTCGGCACGGCGGCGATCGTGGCGATCGGGGCCGCCTTTCTCGGTGAGCCGTTGAGCCTGACCAAGGTGGCCGGGGTCGCCCTGATCATCGCCGGGGTGGTCATCCTCAACCTCAACTCCGCCCACTGACCCCGGCGAGCGACGACCACGCGCCGAACCCGGGGACCGACCACGGCCGGGGCACCTGTTCCCCCGATACAGGTGCCCCGGCCTGCCCAGAGGGGTCAGTGGATGAGGACCGGGGTCGGGGTGTCGGTGTCGTCGAGGAGTTGGGACGGCTGGCGTCGGCGGGGCAGGAAGAGCGCCGGGACGAAGGTGGCCAGGATGAGCACGAAGCCGACCATGAAGGTGGTGGCGAACGAGTCGGCCACGAACTCCAGGCCCCGTTGCAGGAGGCCGGGCTCGACCGGGAACTGCTGGGCCAGCTCCGGCTCCCGGGCCACCGCGATGGCCAGGCCGGCCTCGGTGACCGGGGCTCCGGTGGCGGGGTCCACCACGCCGGGGATGGCCGGGGAGCCGTTCAGCTCGTTGGTGAGGATCACCGACATGAGCGCGGCGCCGACCGAGCCGGCGATCTGCTGGAGGATGTTCAGCAGGGTGGAGCCGCGGGCCACCTCGTGGTTCGTCAACGTCTTCAGCGCCGAGGTCATCACCGGCATCATCGTGCCGCCCATGCCCAGCCCCATCACGAAGAGCGAACCGCAGAGCAGCCAGTACGACGTGTCGGTGTCGACCTGGGTGAAGGCGAAGAAGCCCGCCGCCAGCAGCACCAGCGCGAACGGGACGGTGCGGCCGACCGGGATGCGGTCGGCGAGCATGCCGGCGATCGGCATGGTGACCATCGCGCCGAGGCCCTGCGGGGCCATCAGCAGGCCGGCGTCGAGCGTGGACTCGCCGCGCACCTGGAGGAAGTAGCTCGGGAAGAGCAGCCCGGCCCCCATGAAGGCGACCGTGAAGACGGCGAGCGTGACCGAGGCGACGGTGAGGTTGCGGTCGCGCAGCAGGCGCAGGTCGAGCAGCGGGTGCCGGGGCTTGAAGGAGTAGAGCACGAAGCCGACCACCAGTGCCCCGCCGACCAGCATCGGCAGCCACACCTTGGTGTCTTCGAAGGTGCCGGTCTCGGGGAGCGAGGAGACGCCGAACAGGAACAGCGCCAGCCCCGGGGAGAGCATCAGCATGCCGAGGAAGTCGAACGACTCGGACGGCTCCGGGCTGTCCTGCGGCAGCGCGAGCTGCGCGTAGACCAGGGCGGCGAGGCCGATCGGCAGGTTGATCAGGAAGATCCAGTGCCAGCTCGCGATGTCGATCAGCCAGCCACCGAGGATCGGGCCACCGATCGGGCCGAGCAGCATCGGGATGCCGAGCACGGCCATCAGGCGTCCGATCCGCTGCGGGCCGGCCGCCCGGGTCATGATGGTCATGCCGAGCGGCATCAGCATGCCGCCGCCGAGGCCCTGCAACACCCGGTACGTGATGAGCTGGCCGATCGAGTCCGCGGTGGCGCAGAGCCCCGAGCCGAGGGTGAACAGCAGCAGCGCGGTCATGTAGAGCCGTTTGGTGCCGAACCGGTCGGCCGCCCAGCCGGTCAGCGGGATGACCGTGGCCAGCGCCAGGGTGTACCCGGTCATCGTCCAGGCCACCTGGGCGTAGGACGCGCCGAAGTCGGCCTGGAAGGTGGGCAGCGCCACGCTGACCACGGTCACGTCGAGAATCGACATGATCGCGCCGAGGACGACCACCCCGGCGATCTTGAGTACGGCGGCGTCGAGTCGATCCGACACCGCCACGGGCTGACTGCTCACCGAGTCTCCTGAACAACGCCATCCGGCCGCGTACCCGTTGGCACGCGGCGTCCCCACCGGGCCGGCAGCTACCGGCAACCCTGCGGAACGATCCCACGACGGTCCGACAACCCGCCCCGCCTTTCCGTCGACCACAACGACGAAATACCTGCTGACAGCTGCCTTGCTGACACCGGGAGTGACCACGCTCACAGCTTCCGGACGACAATCGGTCACCGCGGCGGCCGGGTCAGCATCGACCGCACTCGCGGCGCGCCGATAGGGTCGGTGGCCATGCGGACCAAGCAGGAGCTGAGCGCGACCATCCGGCGGGACCGGCGCGCCGCACTGGTCATCAACGCCCACTCCCGACGCGGCCGTCGGCTCTACGAGCAGGCCCACTCCCGCCTGGTGGCGGCCGGTTTCGACCTGCTCGGCACGTACCCGGTGGAGAAGCCGGGCGAGCTGGAGCGCAGTCTCACCGAGGCGGTCGGGCTCGGGCCGGACCTGCTGGTCGCCGGGGGTGGCGACGGTACGCTCAGCGCCGCCGCCCGGATGCTCGCCCACCGGGACATGGCCCTCGGTCTGCTGCCGCTGGGCACCACCAACAACTTCGCCCGTACCGTCGGGGTGCCGCTGGACCTGGACGGGGCCGTCGGTGTGCTCAGCGACGGGAAGGTCATCGACGTCGACCTGGGGATGGCCGGGGAGATGCCGTTCGCCAACCACGTCGGCATCGGGCTCTCCGCCGACATCATGCGGGCCACCCCGCCGCGCCTGAAGCGGGCCAGCGGTCGGCTCGCGTACCCGCTGACCGCCCTGGCGCTGCTGGCCCGGCACCGTCCGTTGCGGGTCACCGTCGAGGCGGCGGGCGCCGAGCACGAGTTCGTCACCCACCAGCTGTACGTCGCCAACGGCGGCTTCCAGGCCGGCCGGCCGATCACCGCCGACGCCGACGCCGACGACCGGCTGCTGGTGGCGTACCCGGTGGGTGGGCCGACCCGGGGTGGGCTGCTGCGGGAGTCGGCGCGCAACGCCACGACCGGCCACCGGCGCACCCTCGGCGAGGATCCGTTCCTGGCCGTCGACGAGTTGTGGGTACGCACCGACCGGCCGGCCCGGGTGGAGGTGGACGGCGAGCTGTGCGGGCAGACGCCGATCCGGCTCGGCCTGGCCGCCAACGCGCTGCGGGTGATGGCCGCCGCCGACAGCCCCGACCGCTGACCCGGCCGACCGGTTCGGGCCCGGGAGGGAACCGGTGCCGCCGCGTCGACGTCCTAGTCACGGGGAGCTGACAAGACGGAGGACGAGATGCGTGGCAGAGGGTACGTCGTCGGAATGCTGGCCGTGGGCCTCCTGCTCAGCGGATGCGCCGGGCGCACCGACGGGCAGGACGCGCCGGGGGACTCGACGGTGGGGTGGGACGTGGGTGAGCCGACCGGGTTGATCGGCTCGTGGACGGTGACCGGCCTGGACGGGGCCGAACCGATCCTGCGGCTCGCCCCTGACGATCTGTCCGTCTTCGAGGACTGCGGGGTACGTCTCGGCCAGTGGCGGGCCCACCCCGACGGGCTCTTCGTGGCCAGTGTCTCCGGCGGCCTCGCCACCAGCAGGAGCGCCGGTGGTGAGTGCGCCGGTGAGACCGAGACCCCGGACTGGCTGGCCCGGGTCACCGGCTTCCGTACCGACGGTGACCAGCGGGTCCTCCTGGACGAGCAGGATCAGCAGGTGGCCCGGCTGCGGCCCGGTGCCCGCCCCAGCGCGCCGCCGGAGATGTCGGCCGAGCAGGCGGCCCCGCCGGTCGTGACCGACCAGGCGCGGCGTGACCTCGGGCCGGTCAAGGAGTTGCCGGCGGCGCTCACCGCGCCGGCCCGGGACGCGGTGCTGGGCCGGTGGGCGCCGGCCGACGGTGCCCGGGGTGGTCCCCGCGCGGCGCACGTGGAGTTGCGCGCCGACGGTGACTGGCGTGGCTCGGACGGCTGCAACGGCCAGGGTGGACGCTGGGTGCTCGGCTCGGGTGGTGCCTTCCTGGCCAGCAGCGGGCCGAGCACGTTGATCGGCTGCGACAACGTACCGGTGGGGTCCTGGCTCGACGGCGCGCGACGGATCGGGCTCGACGGCGCGGTCCTGGTGCTCTTCGACGCCCAGGGGGCGGAGACCGCCCGCCTGCACCGCGCCAGCTGAGCGCCCGACCGCACCGCGCCAGCTGAGCGGGTTGACGTCAACCTCGGTTGAGTTCCTAGCGTCGTTCTGGTCAGCACCACCGACCAGAGGGAGCACCCATGACCAGTCGACCGCTGCACGTCGCCGTCCTGCTCGGCAGCGTCCGACCGGGCCGGTTCGGGCCCGTCGTCGGCAGCTGGTTCGCCGACCGGGTCGAGGGCCGGGACGATCTCACCGTCGACCTGGTCGACCTGGCCGTCCCGGAGCAGCTCACCGCGCGACTGGCTGCCGCCGACGCGTTCGTGGTGGTGACCCCGGAGTACAACCACAGCTACCCGGGCCGGCTCAAGGAGGTCATCGACGCGCACTTCGTCGAGTGGCAGGCCAGACCGGTGGGCTTCGTCTCGTACGGCGGGCTCTCCGGTGGCCTGCGCGCGGTCGAGCACCTGCGGGCGGTCTTCGCCGAGCTGCAGGCGGTAACCATCCGGGAGACCGTCAGCTTCCACGGGGGGTCGCAGCGGTTCACCGCCGAGGGCCAGCCCCACGACCGGGCCGACTGCGACGCCGCCGCATACCGGCTGCTCGACCAGCTCGCCTGGTGGGGACACGCGCTGCGGGACGCCCGCGCCGCCCGACCGTACGCGGCTGCCTGAGTCACCGGTCAGCGGCGAAGTTGCGCTGACCAGGTAAGAATGGCGACATGCCGAGATCCCGCCGTCAACCAAGCAGGCCGCAGGCGATGCTCACCGCGGTGGTGGGCGTCGGGATGCTGATCGCCGGAGCGGTGCAGTTCGTCGGCAACGGCTTCAGTTCGTTCGGTCTGATCTGGGTGGTGATCCTGCTGGCCGTCATCGCCCGGGCCGTGTCGGCCGCGCTGCCCGGCCGCGGCGACCGGCCGACCGTCGACGGGCCACACCGGTCGGAGTTCGAGACGGCTGGTCGGCCGGGTCCCGGTGAGCCCGGCCGGCCCGGCGAGGTCGCCCCGGGCCCCGACGGCACGAGGGGTTTCGGCGGTGCCGGCCTCGGCGGGACCGACCCGGGCCGGGACGTCACGACGGGTCCGGTCCGTCGACCGAGCGTCGCCGACAGCTACGTCAGCCCGGTCCAGGAGACCGGCTCCGCCTGGTCCCGGCTCTTCCGCCGGGGCGACCGGGCCGATCAGGACCGTCGGGCCGCCCGGCCGACCGGTGACCGGCCGGACCGCCGGGACGACCGGCGGCGCGTCCAGTCGAGCCGGGTGAGTGCCCTGGTCGGCGCGGCCGTCGGGGTGGTCGTGCTGGTCGTCGGGGTGAACGTGCTGCGCGACTTCAGCCAGTTCGGGCCGTTCGCCGCCTTCGGCGAGCGGGCCGATTCGTTCGTCGTCCTCTGGGTAGTGGTCGGGGTGAGCGTCATCGGCTTCAACCTCTGGTCGGCCTTCGCCCGCCGGGACCGCGACTGAGGCGGACCGCCCGGAGCAGCCGGAACGCCGTCGACGCCGGCCCCCGGGACCGGGGCGGCGTCGACCGCGCGCCTCAGCGCCGTACGAGGGTCAGCACTTCTTGTAGCTGTCGGTCTTCTTCCACGAGCAGGAGTCGATCTTCTTGCCGGCGGCGGTGCGCAGGTACGCGGTGTCCCCGGTGTTGTTCCAGATGTGCCAGCCGGAACCCCAGTACCGCTTACTGGCGGTGTTCTTGCCCTTGCCGCTGTAGAGCACCACGCTCGCCTTCGGCTTCAGCTTGAAGTCGCCGAAGGTGTAGACGTGGTTGGCCTTGTCCCGCACCGTCCAGGACTTCAGGCTGACCGTGCGGGAGCGCCGGTTGGTCAGCTTGACGTACTCGCCGTTGACGCTGCTGTTCGCCCGGGTGTCGGTGCCGGGCGCGTTGACGTACACCTTGGTGATCTCGATGACCGGCGCGGCCTGGGCCGGCCCGGCGGCGGTGAGCACCGTCCCGAGGCCGACGGCGACCGCCGCGGCGAAGCCGATGAACTTCCTCATGCTGTTCCCCACTGCTGGTGACCGGCCCCTGTCCGGCCGGTCGGTGCGCCACGCCGTGGCGTGGTCGGGTGAGGTTATCGACGCCCGACGTCCGCTGTGGACCAGTGCGGCCCGGCGGCGGCGATTGGACCTGCGGGGACGATCATGGTGTCCCCGATCGGTGGCCCCACCTGCACGAACGGCCCCCGTCGTCATCGCGGACCGGTCAGCCGGCGGGCCCACCGGTCGCGCCGGCCACCAGCGCCGCCAGGTCCTGGGCGGACCAACGGCCGGCCACCCCTGGCCGGTCGGCCAGGTACGCGGTGATCCGCCGGGCGGGCCAGCCGTGCGCCTCGCGCAACCCGCCGGCGATCATCGCGAGGTAGACCGGGGCCGGGGCGGTCCACGGCACGTCCGCCGCCGTCCATGGCGCGGTGAAGGTGAGCATCGGTACGCCGTCGAGCCGCCCCACCCCGAGCAGCGTCTCGTAGCGGCCGGGCCCGAGGGTGACCCGGCCGGTGGCGGCTGCCGCGACCAGATCGAGGTCGGAACCGGGCGGCCGGTACATCTCCTGCGCGGCGATGTCGGCGAACTGCCCGACGGTGACCAGGTAGGCGCGGGCCGCCGCCCGGCCGGGCAGCCGCGGATCGTAGAAGGCCATCCCGCCGGTCCAGGCCCGGGACTCGCCGGCGAAGTAGACGCCGCCGGGGATCAGCACCGGTTCGGTGCGCCGGGGCGCCCGGCCGTCCCGGCAACCCGGGTACGTCCGCCGGCCGCCGGGCGGGCAACCCCCGGTCAGGTACCAGCCGAGGCGCGCGGCGTACAGGTTCGAGCCGTAGGCGACGTACCAGACCAGCTCCACGCGGGGCCACACTACCGTCCACAGCCTGTGGATAGCACATGTGTACGACGGACGGCTGAGTACCCTTGACCAGGCCCGGTACCCCGCCGGGGCCACCCCTAGCCGGAACGACGTGTGCGTGGATCACAACCGGGTCATCCGTGACGCCACGGTCCGCCTCTCCATGGCGTCGACCGCGGTCGAGGCCTGCCAGTGGACCGTCACCACCCTCGCCCGGTACGCCCCGGCGACCGTCTCCGTCCTGCTGCACGTCCATGATCGGCTCCGCACGGTCGCGGCCACCGGCTCCTGGCAGGTCTTCTCGACCGTCCCGCCGAAGGCCGGCATCGTCGGCCGGGTGTACGCCTCCGGCCTGCCGGCGACCGTCGGCCGGGTCGCCGAGGATCCGGACTACCTGCCGGTGCACCCGGACGTGACGGCCGAGATCTGCGTACCGGTCTGCGACCCCGCGGGAAGCCCGATCGGCGTGCTCGACCTGCAGTGGCGTACCGAGGTGGAACTGGACCCGTGGCGGCGGACCGCCGAGCTGCTCGCCGCCCGGCTGGGCGCGCGGATCATGGCGCTGGGTGGCCCACCGGCGGAGAGCCGCAGCGAGAAACTCCTCCGGCACGCCACCGCGATGACCGCCGCGCAGACCGAGTGGGAGCTGCTGGGCACGGCGATCGGGGCGGCCCGGGAGGTCTCCACCCTCGCCGCGGCGATCGTGGTCCTCGGCGGTCGGGACGGCCCCCGACTCGACGCGCCGACCGGGGTGCCCGGCGAGTTGGAGGGGCGGCTGCGGGCCGAGCTGGCCGAGGCCGGTCCGGCGGCGCTCGGCCGGCTGGTCGCCCGCGCCCACCGGCACGGCGCGGCGTACACCCTGGGCGAGGCGGGACATCCGCCGACCGAGGACTACGCCCCGCTGGACCGGGCGGGGGTCCGCACCCTGATCGTGGTGCCGGTCGGGCAGCCGGACGTCGGCGGGGTGCTGCTGGTCGCCGACGGGCGACGGCTGCGCCCCGACCCGACCACGGTCAACCTGATGGAACTCCTCGCCGGCCAGGCCTGGAGCTGCCTGGACCGGCTCCGCACCCTCCACCAGCTCAGCGAGCAGGCCAACTCCGACCCGTTGACCGGGCTACGGCACACCGGCCCGTTCGGCCAGCGGATCGCCGCAGCCACCCCGGGGCGTACCGCCCTGCTGGCGATCGACGTGGACGGCTTCAAGAGCGTCAACGACACGTACGGCCACCAGGAGGGTGACCGGGTGCTGGTCGGGCTGGCCCGGGCGTTGCAGGCGGCGCTGCGCCACGGCGACGAGCTGTTCCGGATCGGTGGGGACGAGTTCGTGGCGGTGATCGAGGTGCACCGCCCGGCGGAGGCGGTCCGGATCGCCGAACGGCTTACCGAGGCGGCCCGCCGCACCGGCCGGACGATCAGCGTCGGGGTCGCCGTGGCCGAGCCCCACGAGTCCCCCGAAGCCACCCTCCGCCGCGCCGACCAGGCCCTCTACTTCGTCAAACGCAACGGCCGCGACGCCGTCCGGCTGGCCGCCGACTGACCGGCCGGTCTGCTCGGTCGGCGGCTGGGCAACGCGGCCGGCGGCTGGGCAACGCGGCCGGTCCGCGCGGTCAGCGGCCGGTGAGTTCCTTGGCGACCAGTTCGGCGATCTGGGCGGTGTTCAGGGCGGCGCCCTTGCGGAGGTTGTCGCCGGTGACGAAGAAGTCGAGGGCGCGCGGGTCGTCCAGGGCCCGCCGGAGCCGGCCGACCCAGGACGGGTCGGTGCCGACGGCGTCGATCGGCATCGGGAACTCGCCGGTCGCCGGATCGTCGACCATGATCACCCCGGGGGCGTTGCGCAGCACCTCACGGGCGCTCTCCGCGTCGACCTCGGCGGCGAAGACCGCGTGTACGGCCACCGAGTGTCCGGTCACCACCGGCACCCGGACGCAGGTGGCGGAGACCTTCAGGTCGGGCAGGCCGAGGATCTTGCGCGACTCGTTGCGTACCTTCATCTCCTCGGCCGACCAGCCGTCGTCGGCGAGCAGACCGGCCCAGGGGACCACGTTGAGCGCCAGCGGGGCGGGGAACGGACCCAGATCGTCACCGACGGCCTGGCGTACGTCACCGGGGCGGGAGCCGAGCGTCCGGTCCCCGGCGATCTTGCCGAGCTGGGTGTGCAGGGCGTCCACGCCGGCCTGCCCCGCGCCGGAGGCCGCCTGGTACGAGGCGAGCACCAGCTCGCGCAGCCCGTACTCGCGGTGCAGCGGTGCGACCGCGACGATCATCGCGAGGGTGGTGCAGTTGCCGTTGGCGATGATCCCCCGGGGCCGGTGCCGCGTCTGCCCCGGATTGATCTCGGGCACGACCAGCGGGACGTCCCGCTCCATCCGGAAGGCGCCGGAGTTGTCCACCACCACCGCGCCCCGGGTGACGGCGATCGGCGCCCAGTGCGCGGCGACCTCGTCGGGCACGTCGAACATGGCCACGTCGACGCCGTCGAAAGCCTCCGGGGTCAGCGTCTGGACGGTCAGCTCCTCGCCCCGGCAGCGCACCTGCCGCCCGTCGGAGCGGGCCGAGGCGAACAGCTTGATCTCACCCCAGACGTTGCGCCGGGCGGAGAGCAGCTGACACAGCACGGTGCCGACGGCACCGGTCGCCCCGACCACGGCCAGGGTGGGCAGTGCCGGCACGCCGCGCTACCGCCCGGTCCCGGCGTACACCACGGCTTCGGTGTCGCCGCCCAGGTCGAAGGCGTCGTGGATGGCGCGGACGGCCTTGTCGAGGTCGGTGTCCCGGCAGACCACGGAGACCCGGATCTCCGAGGTGGAGATCATTTCGATGTTCACCCCGGCGGTGCCGAGGGCGGCGAAGAACCCGGCCGCGACGCCCGGGTGCGAGCGCATGCCGGCGCCGATCAGGGAGACCTTGCCGACGTGGTCGTCGTAGAGCAGGCCCTTGAACTTGACCGGCTCCTGGATCTTGCTGAGCGCGGCCATCGCGGTCGGCCCGTCCGCCTTGGGCAGGGTGAACGAGATGTCCGTGCGGCCGGTCCCCTCGGTGGAGACGTTCTGCACGATCATGTCGATGTTGATCTCCGCCCCGGCGACCGTGTCGAAGATCGCCGCCGCGGCGCCCGGCTCGTCCGGCACCCCGACGATCGTGATCTTCGCCTCGCTACGGTCGTGGGCGACCCCGGTGATCAGCGCCTGTTCCACAGGAAGGTCCTCCATCGATCCGGTGACCATCGTGCCGGTGTTGGTCGAGTATGACGAACGGACGTGGATCGGCAACCCCGCTCGGCGCGCGTACTCCACGCTGCGCAGGTGCAGCACCTTCGCGCCGCAGGCGGCCAGCTCCAGCATCTCCTCGTAGGTGATGTCCCGGATGTGCCGGGCGTTGGGCACGATCCGCGGGTCGGCGGTGAAGACCCCGTCCACGTCGGTGTAGATCTCACAGACGTCGGCGTGCAGCGCGGCGGCGAGCGCCACGGCGGTGGTGTCCGAGCCGCCCCGGCCCAGCGTGGTGACGTCCTTGGTGTCCTGCGAGACGCCCTGGAAGCCGGCCACGATGACCACCGCGCCCTCGTCCAGCGCGCCCTTGAGCCGCCCCGGCGTGACGTCGATGATCCGCGCCCGGCCGTGCACCGAGGTGGTGATCACCCCGGCCTGCGAGCCGGTGAACGAGCGGGCTTCGTACCCCAGGTTGTGGATGGCCATGGCCAGCAGCGCCATGGAGATCCGCTCCCCGGCGGTGAGCAGCATGTCCAGCTCGCGGCCCGGCGGCAGCGGGCTGACCTGGTTGGCCAGGTCGAGCAGCTCGTCGGTGGTGTCGCCCATCGCGGAGACCACCACCACCACGTCGTCGCCGGCCTTGCGGGCGGCGACGATCCGCTCCGCGACCCGCTTGATCCGCTCGGCGTTGGCGACGGAGGATCCGCCGTACTTCTGCACCACGAGTGCCACGACGGCGCACTCCCTCCCAGCGTCCCTGAGCGTGCCGACGCCGCCGGGGTTGGGCCGGCGGCGTGGGTCGGACGCCCTCAGGGTATCGGGCGGCCCGGACCGCCGGGTCAGGTGATCCCACCATCCGGCCCGACCGGCCCATCGCCGCACCCCGCCCGACCAGCACCGCGGACTCCTGCGGTGCGATCTCGGTCACCCACCCGAACGGGTACGACACGCCGGGGCCGGGCCGGCGGTGCACCGGTGCAGCCGGCGGCGGGCGGAAGAATGGGCGGGTGTCCGCCCGCCTGGGCCCGGTACGCCGAACGGCCGGCCTGCTCACCCTCGTCCTGCCGGTGTGCCTCGCCGCGTGCGCGGCCGACCGGCCGGTGACCCCGCCACCGCCGCCGGGCGGGTCGGTCCCGGGTGACCTGGACGCGGCCCGCGACGAGCTGGCCGCACGGGCGGCGGCGGCCCAGGACCGCCACTTCACCGCCGGGTACGCCCTGCGGACGCCCGGGCACCCGGACCGCTCGGTCACCGTGACCAGCGCCGCCGACGGCACCTGGCGGGTCGACGTGACGTACCAGGTCGACCCGGCCGACATCGATCCCGCCGACACCGACCAGGTGGTTGACGTCTCCCTGGCGGCCACCGGCGACGGGCTCTACCGGTGTGTGCTGCCGTCGGCGGACCGGCTGGCCGGCTGCGTCCGGCTCGGCGACCCGACGGACGTGCTGCCGCACCGGCTCGATCCCCGGGTGCAGCACCCCTTCACCGACTGGCTGGCGGTACTCACCGACCGGCGGGCCCCACTGGCGGTCTCCCGGGCCCGGCCGCTGCCCGGCGTGACCGGGGGCTGTTACGCGGTCGAGTCGACCTCGGCGGCGTTGCTCCCCGCGCTCGACCCGGGGGTCTACTGCTACCAGCCCGACGGCACCCTCACCGCCGCCCGGACGGGTACCGGCACGTTGACCCTGGCCACGCCACCCGGGCCGGCTCCCGCCACCGTGCAACTGGCCGGGCCGGTGACCGACGCCACGCCGCTGCAGACCGGAGGTTACGGGTGGCTTTCCCCACATCCAACATAACCCCTTAATTGAGCAAAACCGGCATAAGGAACGCTTGGGGCATGGCCGACCTCACACCACTACTCGCCGTCCGCTGGAGCCCGCTCGCCTTCGACCCGACGGCGGAACTCACCGCCGCCGAAGCGTCGGCCCTGCTGGAGGCCGCCCGCTGGGCCCCGTCACACGGCAACGTCCAACCGTGGCGGTTCGCCCTGGGGCGGCGCGACGACGAGACGGGCAAGCGGATCCTGGCCAACCTGCCCGCCCGCGACCAGCGCTGGGCCCGGCACGCCGCCGCCCTGCTGGTCGCCGCCCACCTCGCCGACCCACCCGCCACCGCGCCTCCCGCCGCAACCGCAGCCCCCGGGACCGCACCGGTCGACGCGTTCGAGGCCGTGGACACCGAGGCGTTCGAGGCCGCGCCCGTGGACGCGTTTCGGATCACACCGGCCGACGCGTTCGAGGCCGGCCAGCGACGGGCGTACGACCTGGGTCAGGCCGTCGCCCACCTGAGCGTGCAGGCGACCGCGCTCGGTCTCTACGTCCACCAGCTCGTCGACGTGGACCACGCCGGACTCGCCGCCGACCTGGACCTGCCGGCGGAGGTCCGCCCGCACGCGGTGGTGGCCATCGGCCGGCTGGGCGACCCGTTCGCCCTGCCCGCGGACCTGCTGCACCGGGAGACCGGGCTGCGCCGCCGCCACCGCGTCGCCGACCTGATGCTGCGCTGAACCCGACCCGCGTCGCGGGGAGGCCCGGTCGGGTCGCGGGTGGGGCGGGGGTACGTCCCAGATTACGGACCGGGCTACCAGAGTCCTTGGTGACGACGTAGGGTCACTTCTGTCATGTGGCAGGCGAGCCTTCTCCTTCGTTGCCGCGGCGAGGCCCCATCGGCCGGCACCTCGTCGCGGAGTTGACGCGCGCCGTCCAGCACACCGTCCTCGCGGGAGCCCCTACGCCCCGCCGTCGGCACCGACGCCGACCCACCGACGCTGACGCCACCTGACCTCCGGGAGCGACCCACCATGGCTCAACCCGCCGGCACCACCGACGCCGACACCGATCCGATCGCCCGGCAGCGCCCCAGCCGGATGCCGTACCACCGCTACCAGCCGTACCAGCAGCAGTTCCGGATCGACCTGCCGGACCGCGCCTGGCCGGGCCGGCACGTCGAGGCCGCGCCGCGCTGGTGCGCGGTGGACCTGCGCGACGGCAACCAGGCCCTGATCGACCCGATGTCCCCGGAGCGCAAGCGCCGGATGTTCCAGCTGCTGGTGCAGATGGGCTACAAGGAGATCGAGGTCGGCTTCCCGTCGGCCAGCCAGGCCGACTTCGACTTCCTCCGCCAGCTCATCGAGCAGGACCTGATCCCCGACGACGTCACCGTCCAGGTGCTCACCCAGTGCCGGGAGCACCTGATCGACCGGACCTTCGAGTCGCTGCGCGGCGCGAAGCGCGCGATCGTGCACTTCTACAACTCGACCTCGACGCTGCAACGTCGGGTGGTCTTCGGCCTGGACCGCGACGGCATCACCGACATCGCCACCACCGGGGCCCGGCTCTGCCAGAAGTACGCCGAGATCCACACTCCGGACACCGAGATCTTCTACGAGTACTCCCCCGAGTCGTACACCGGCACCGAGCTGGACTACGCGCTGGAGGTCTGCTCGAAGGTGATCGAGGTGATCGACCCGACGCCGACCCGGCCGCTGATCATCAACCTGCCGGCCACCGTCGAGATGGCCACGCCGAACGTCTACGCCGACTCGATCGAGTGGATGCACCGGCACCTGCCCCGGCGGGACAGCGTGGTGCTGAGCCTGCACCCGCACAACGACCGGGGCACCGGGGTGGCCGCCGCCGAGCTGGGCCTGCTGGCCGGCGCGGACCGGATCGAGGGCTGCCTGTTCGGCAACGGCGAACGCACCGGCAACGTCGACCTGGTCACCCTGGGGCTGAACCTCTTCTCCCAGGGCATCGACCCGATGATCGACTTCTCGAACATCGACGAGGTCAAGCGGGCCGTCGAGTACTGCAACCAGCTGCCCGTGCACGAGCGCCACCCGTACGCCGGCGACCTGGTCTACACCGCCTTCTCCGGCTCCCACCAGGACGCGATCAACAAGGGCTTCAGCGCGCTGAACGCCGACGCGGCGGCGGCCGGGGTGCCGGTCGACGAGCACACCTGGGAGGTGCCCTACCTGCCGATCGACCCGAAGGACCTGGGCCGCAGCTACGAGGCGGTGATTCGGGTCAACTCGCAGTCCGGCAAGGGCGGCGTCGCCTACATCATGAAGACCGAGCACCAGTTCGACCTGCCGCGTCGGCTGCAGATCGAGTTCTCCGGGGTGGTCCAGCAGGTCACCGACCACGCCGGTGGCGAGGTCGACCCGGACACCATGTGGCAGATCTTCGCCCGCCACTACCTGGTGACCCACCAGGAGTCGCCCGCCCTCACCCTGGTCGGCTACACGATCGGCACCGCCGACGGCAAGGTCGAGATCAGCGCCGAGATCGAGCTGGCCGGCGCGCGGCACTCGCTCGTCGCGGTCGGCAACGGCCCGATCGACGCGTACGTCAACGCGCTGCAGTCGGTGGGCGTGGCGGTACGGGTGCTCGACTACCACGAGCACGCGCTCTCCTCCGGCGGCGACGCCCAGGCCGCCGCGTACGTCGAGGGCGAGGTCGACGGTCGGACGGTCTGGGGTGTCGGCACCGACGCCAACATCGTCACCGCCTCGATCAGGGCGGTCACCAGCGCTGTCAACCGCTCCCGCACCTGAGGTGCAAGGAAGGGCCCCCTGTTAACGCTTTCGGTAGAGAAGGGTTCCCCGCTCACCGTTGCCCGTTAACAGGGGGCCCTTCCTTCGCGGCGGGAGCGGGGGCGGGTGGGGGGCGGTGGACGAGGAAGGCGGCCAGCGCCGCGCCGGCCAGGAGCAGGCCGGCGCACCAGAGCAGCGCCCCCCGGTAGGCCGAGGTCAGCGCGGCGCTCTGCTCGTACCCGGTGCCGCTCAGCCCGACCAGCAGCGGCAGCGCGGCCACCGCGAGCAGGCTCCCGGCGCGGCTGGCGGCGTTGTTGAAGCCGCTGGCCACCCCGGCGAACCGGTCGGCGACGGCGGCCAGCACCGAGGCGGTCAGCGGGGCCACCACCAGGGTCAGGCCGGCGCCGAAGAGGATCACCCCGGGCAGCACGTCGGTCCAGTACGACGCGCCCGGCTCCACCCGGCGCAGCAGGAGCAGGCCGGCGGCGGCGACGACCGGGCCGACGCTGAGCGGCAGCCGGGGGCCGATCCGGGCCGACAACGCCCCCGCCCGCGATGAGCCGAGCAGCAGCAGCACCGTCATCGGGATGGTCGCCAGGCCGGTCAGCAGCGCCGACCAGCCCACCACGTTCTGCAGGTAGACCGAGAGGAAGAAGGTGAAGCCGCCGAGCGCGGCGTACACCACGACGGTGAAGACGTTCAGCACCGAGAAGAGCCGGCTGCGGAAGAGCCTGGTCGGCAGCATCGCGGAGTCCCCCCGGTGCCGTTCCACCAGCACGAAGGTGACCGCCGCGAGCAGCCCGACCAGCACCGCGGCCACCACCGACCACGAGGCGAGGCCCCGCACCGGGGCGTCGATCAGGGCGTACGTCACCCCGCCGAGGCCGAGCGCGCCCAACACCGCACCGGTCACGTCGAAGCGCCGGTGTCCCGGCCCCCGCCCACCGGCCCGGGAGACGTTCTCGTCCCGGCTCTCCGGGATCCAGCGCATCGCCGCGAGGAAGACCGGCACGGCCAGCGGCACGTTGATGAAGAAGATCCACCGCCAGGAGAGGGTGTCGATCAGCCAGCCGCCGACGAACGGGCCGAGCGCGGTGGAGACTCCGGACAGTCCGGACCAGGTACCGATCGCCCGCGCCCGGTCGTCGGGGTGGAAGCTGGCCTGGAGCACCGAGAGCGAGCCGGGGGTGAGCAGCGCGCCGCCGGCGCCCTGCAGGAACCGGGCCGCGATCAGCCACTCGGTACCCTGGGCCAGGCCACACAGCATCGAGGCGACGGCAAACCAGAGTACGCCGAGCAGGAACACCCGCCGCCGGCCGAACCGGTCGCCCAGTGCCCCGCCGAGCAGCACGAACGCGGCCAGCATCAACAGGTAGCCGTTTACCGTCCACTGCAGACCGGCCACGGTGGCACCGAGATCGGCACCGAGCCGGGGCAACGCGACGTTGACCACGGTGCTGTCCAGGAAGACCATCCCGGAGGCGAGGATCGCCGCGAGCAGCGCCCCCCGTCCGGCGGAGGTGCCCATGCGGAGTGCGGGAGCGGAAGCCATGGTTACCAATCTGCCTCGACGGGGGTACTGAGACGCCAGGAAACGCCGAATCCGGCAGCCCGGGGTACTGTGCGGGATCGCCGGGAGCACGCAAGCTGGAGGGGTGTCGTCTGTGCGTACCAGATCAGGACCGCGGGTAGCGGTCGCGACCGCGCTGGCGGCGGTGCTCGCCCTGGGCACCGCCGGTTGTGTGGCCATCGAGGAGTCGGGGGCGGACCCCTCGCCCAGCAGCGGCGGTGGCGGCGGTAACGCCACCGCGCAGCTCGGCGAGCTGACCGTGGCCAGTGCCGGCTCGATGAAGGGCTACAGCCGGAGCCGGTTCCCCCACTGGCGCAGTACCGGCAAGAACTGCGACGTCCGCGACACCGTGCTGGAACGAGACGGCCGCGACATCAAGCACTCCGGCTGCAACGTGGTCGGTGGCAGCTGGGAGAGCGTGTACGACGGCCGGAGCTTCTCCGACCCCTCCGACGTGGACATCGACCACATGGTCCCGCTGGCCAACGCCTGGCGTTCCGGTGCCGACGAGTGGGACGACAAGAAGCGTGGCGACTTCGCCAACGACCTGGACCGACCGCAGCTCTTCGCGGTTTCCGCCAGCTCGAACCGGGCAAAGGGTGACCAGGATCCGTCCCAGTGGAAGCCGCCGAGCCAGTCGTACTGGTGCACGTACGCCGAGGACTGGGTGGCGGTGAAACACCACTGGGAGCTCTCGGTCACCAGCGCCGAGAAGGACACCCTCGCCGACATGCTGAAGGGGTGCTGATGGGGGACCAGAAACCGGACACCGAGGCTGACACAACGAGCCCGACGGAGGCCGACGCACCGAGCCCTGCGGCGGCCGACCCGCCCGGCCGGACGGCGGCCGACCCACCGAGCCGGACGGCGGACATCGTGGCCGGGCCGGGCGGGGTGATGACCGACGAGGTGGGGGTGGTCACCGGTGAGCTGACCCTGCGCACCGAGTACGCCGACGGCCAGGTCACCCTGCACGTGCAGTACCGGGAGGCCGACGAGTGGTACGTGGTGACCGGTGGGCGGGCCCCGCTGGCCGACCCGGCCGCCCTGGACGCGGTGCACACCATCGCGGTCGGCCTGCTCGACCGCCCCGAGGGCTGAGTGGCCGCTGCCCCGATCGCCCACCGGGCCGCCGCCGATCTCAGCCCGGCCGGGTCGATCTCAGCCCGGCCGGGCGCCGGTCAGACGTACGAGCCGGGCTCGGTGGGCGCGGAGACGACCGACGGGTCCTCGCCCTCGTCCGCCGGGCGGGTGAGCTGCGGGCGTACCTGGTGCGGACGCAGCTCGCCGCTGGCGATCGGCTCGGCCCAGTGGCAGGCCACCCGGCTGCCGCCGATGTCCCGCAGTGCCGGCCGCTCGTCGGCGCACCGGGTCGGCTGGGCCCACGGGCAGCGGGTGTGGAACCGGCACCCGCTCGGCGGGTTCGCCGGGGAGGGCAGGTCACCGGAGAGCAGGATGCGCTCCCGGTTGTCCTCCACGTCCGGGTCGGGCACCGGCACCGCCGACATCAACGCCCGGGTGTACGGGTGCAGCGGCTCGGTGTACAGCCGGTCGCTCGGCGCCTCCTCGACCAGTGCGCCCAGGTACATCACGCCGACGGTGTCGGAGATGTGCCGGACCACCGCCAGGTCGTGCGCGATCACCAGGTACGTCAGCCCGAGGCTGTCCTGGAGTTCGTCGAGGAGGTTCACCACCTGGGCCTGGATCGACACGTCAAGCGCGGAGACCGGCTCGTCGGCGACGATCAGCTCCGGCCCGAGCACCAGCGCCCGGGCGATGCCGATGCGCTGACGTTGCCCGCCGGAGAACTCGTGCGGGTAGCGCGACAGCGCCCAGCGGGGCAGCCCCACCGCGTCCAGGGTCTCGCCGATGATCCGCCGGCGTTCGTCCCGGTTGCCGCCGATGCCGTGCGTCTGCAGGCCCTCGGTGAGGATCGACTCGACGTTCTGCCGGGGGTCCAGGCTCGACATCGGGTCCTGGAAGATCATCTGCATCCGGCGGCGCATGGTGCGCAGCTTCCCCGCCGGCAGGGTGGTCAACTCGGTCCCGTCGAAGTTCACCTCGCCGCCGGTGGGCGGGGTGAGCTGCAACAACGCCCGTCCGAGGGTGGACTTGCCACACCCGGACTCACCGACCAGCCCGTACGTCTTGCCGCGCGGGATGCTCAGGTCCACCCCGTCGACGGCCTTGACGTGCCCGACGGTCCGGTCGAAGAGCACCCCCCGCCGGATCGGGAAGTGCACCTTCAGGTCCCGTACCTCGACGAGGATGTCGTTCCCGGTCACGGCTTCTCCTCCTCGCGCTGCGCGGGCACCACCGGCGCGGCGACCTCCGCCGCTACGGCATCCGGCCCGGAGCCGGCCGGCCTGCTGCCGGGCAGCGGGGCCGGGTTGACGCAACGGTAGGCATGGTCGTCCTGGGTGGGCACCATGGCCGGCGGCCCGCCCACGCACTCGTCGGTCCGGCGCTCGCAGCGCGGGGCGAACGCGCACCCCTGCGGCCAGGGCAGCAGGTCCCGGACCGAGCCGGGGATCGGGTTGAGCCGTTCGCCGCGCCCGGCGTCCAGGCGCGGCACCGAACCGAGCAACCCCACCGTGTACGGATGCCGGGGCTGGCGGAACAGCGGACGACGGCGGGCCGTCTCCACCACCCGCCCGGCGTAGAGCACGTTGATCGTGTCGCACATCCCGGCGACCACGCCCAGATCGTGGGTGATCATCACCAGCGCGGTGCCCGACTCCCGGACCAGGTCCTTGAGCAGCTCCAGGATCTGCGCCTGGATCGTCACGTCCAGCGCGGTGGTCGGCTCGTCGGCGATCAGCAGCCGGGGCTGGCAGGCCACCGCCATCGCGATCAACGCCCGCTGCCGCATCCCACCGGAGAGCTGGTGCGGGTACTCCTTCAACCGGCGGCGCGGGTCCGGGATGCCTACCCGGTCGAGCAGCTCGGCGGCCTCCTTCTGGGCGGCCTCGCCCTTCATCCCCCGGTGCCGCCGGAGCACCTCGGTCACCTGCAACCCGATCGGGATGACCGGGTTCAGCGAGGAGAGCGGATCCTGGAAGATCATCGCCACGTCCCGGCCCCGGATGTCCCGGCGGGACCGGTCGTCGAGCCGGAGCAGGTCGGTGCCGTCGAAAACCGCCCGCCCGCCGACGCTCAGGCCGGGCTGCTTGGGCAGCAGACCCATGAGGGCCAGCGACGTCACGCTCTTGCCGCAGCCGGACTCGCCGACCAGGCCGACCACCTCACCGGTGTCGACCGAGAAGGAGACCCCGTCCACCGCGTGCACGGCCCGCTGCCCCCGACGGGCGAACGTGACCGAAAGGTCGTCCACTTCGAGCAGTGCCATTATCGACCTTCCGTTCGCGACTGCGGGGCTCCGCTGCGCTGCACTCCTCGCGCTTCACACATGCCGACCTACTTCCGCAGTTTCGGGTCGAGGGCCTCGCGCATCGCCTCACCGAGCAGGGTGAACCCGAGCGCGGTGATGATGATCGCGACCGCCGGGTAGATCGCCAGCGCCGGCCGGATACCGAGGTACGGCTGCGCGTCGGCGAGCATCACCCCCCACTCCGGTACGGACGAGTCGGGGTTGCCCAGGCCCAGGAAGGAGAGCGCGGCGGCCTCGATGATGGCGGTGGCCAGCGTCAGGGTGGCCTGCACGATCACCGGGGCGAGCGAGTTGGGCACCACGTGGGTCAGGGCGATCTTCGACTTCTTCACGCCGAGCGAGGTGGCCGCCAGCACGTAGTCGCTGTTGGCCTGGGAGATCATCGAGCCGCGCAGCAGCCGGGCGAAGACCGGCACCGACACCACGCCGACGGCGATCATCACGGTGGTCAGGCTGGCCCCGAGCAGGGCCGCGATGCTCACCGCGAGCAGCAGGCTGGGCAGGGCCAGCAGCATGTCGATGAAGCGCATCAGGGTGCTGTCGATCCAGCGTCCCCAGCGGCCGCCCAGCCCGGCGGCGGCACCGGCGACCCCGCCGATCAACGCGCCGACGGCCAGTCCGATCAGGGTGGAGACCACCCCGACCAGCAGGGTCTGCCGGGCGCCGACGACCATCCGGCTGAACACGTCCCGGCCCTGGTGGTCGTAGCCGAACCAGTGTTCGGAAGAGGCACCGGGGATGATGCCCTGCCCGGAGCGGACCAACCCCTCCCGGATGCCGATGGAGTCGGTCGGCCCGTACGGCACGAAGAAGGGCCCGACCAGCGCGACCAGGACGAAGATCGCCAGGATGACCGCGCCGATGATCGCGGCCGGGTTGCGGCGCAGCCGGCGGAACGCCTCCTGCCAGAGGCTGACCCCGCGCTCGTCGTCGCGGACGGCCGCCAGCTCGGCGAGCCGGTCGATCTTCTCGCCCTTTTTGCGGCCCAGGTTGACGGTCATCGCACTCTCACCCTCGGGTCGATCAGGCTGTAGGAGAGGTCGACCAGGAGGTTCACCAGCACATACACCACCGCGATGATCATGATGAAGCCCATCAGCACCGGGTAGTCACGCTGGCTGATCGAGTCGGCGACGAACGCCCCGATGCCGCTGAAGGCGAAGACCGTCTCGGTGAGCACCGCGCCGGAGAGCAGACCACCGGTGAGCAGGCCGATCGAGGTGACCACCGGCAGCATCGCGTTGCGCAGCACGTGCCGGCGACGGACGGTGTTCTCGGTCAGGCCCTTGGCCTCGGCGGTGCGTACGAAGTCCTCGTTGAGGACCTCCAGCACGCTGGCCCGGGTGATCCGGACGATGATCGCCAGGGGGATGCTGGCCAGCGCGACGCCCGGCAGCACCAGGTGCCAGATCGCGTCGGCGGCGGCGTCCCACTCCCGGGTCATCAGACCGTCGAGGACGAAGAAGTTGGTGATCCGGGTGGCCCCGATCGTCGGGTCCTGCCGGCCGCTGGACGGGAACCAGTTCAGGTTCTCCGCGAAGATCGCCTTCAGCACGTACGCCAGGAAGAAGACCGGGATGCAGATGCCGATCAGCGAACCGCCCACCGAGGCGTGGTCGAGGAACCGGCCGCGACGCCGGGCGGCCAGGTAGCCGAGCGGGATGCCGACGCCGATGGCGAGCACCATGGCCATCACGGTCAGCTCGACGGTGCCCGGGAACCGCTCGATGAACTCGGTGGTGACCGCCCGCTTGGTGGCCGTCGAGGTGCCCAGGTCCAGCCGGATCATCCGGCGCAGGAAACGGAAGTACTGCACCATGATCGGCTCGTCGAGACCCAGGTTGCGCCGGATCTCGGCGCGCATCTCGGGGGTGCCCCGCTCGCCGAGGATGGCGGTCTCGGGGCCGCCGGGCAGTCGCCGCAGCCAGATGAAGAGCAGGATGGAGAGCCCGAACAGCGTCGGTATCAGCTGTAGCAGGCGTCTGACGATGAACCGGAACACGGGCGGCCTCGAAAGGTGTACGGCGGGCTGCGGGCGGGCGCTGTGGTCCAGCGCCCGCCCGCGTCACCTGCCTCAGGTCAGGACTTGAACTCGGCCGTGGCGAACCGCTCGTCGGTGAGCGGGCTCGCCGTCACCCCGGTCACGTCCTTGCCGAGCACGATCGCCGGCGGCGAGTGCGAGATCGGCACACCGGGGAGGAAGTCCATGATGGTCTTGTTGATCGCCTTGTACTTCTCCGTCCGGGCCGCCGGGTCGGCGGTCGAGTCGGCGTCCTTGAACTGCTCGAAGAGCGCGGCGTTGGTGAAGCCCCACTCGTCCTTCTTGCGGTCGAAGAAGGTGCCGATGAAGTTGTAGCCGTCGCCGTAGTCACCGGTCCAGCCGAGGAAGTGCAGGTCGTGGTTCTTGCCGGAGGTGGTGGCGTTGAGGTAGTCCGGGCTCCACTTGAGCGGAATCGCCTCGATGGTGATGCCGACCGCCTTCAGGTCCGCCGAGAGCAGCTCGAAGAGGTCCTTCGGGTTCGGCATGTACGGCCGGGTGACCTCGGTCGGGTAGTGGAACTTCAGGGTCAGGTTCGACGCGCCCGCCTCGGCCAGCAGCTGCTTGGCCTTCTCCGGGTTGTAGTCGTACTTGGTGACGTCGCCGTTCCAACCCTCGACGGTGTCGGGGAAGAAGTTCACCGCGACCTGCGCGCCCGGGGGCAGCTTCGAGTCGACGAGCGCCTGCCGGTTCAGCGCGTGGGCGATCGCCTGCCGGACCTTCAGGTCGGCCAGCTTCGGGTTGCCCGACTGGTTGATGGCCAGGTAGAGGATGTTGAACGCCGGTCGGGTGAGCATGTTGAAGCCCTCACCCTTGAGCGGCTCGACGTCGGCCGGGCCGACCAGGTCGTAGCCCTGGATGTCACCGGAACGCAGCGCCTGCTTGCGGGCGTTCTCGTCCGAGATGGTCTTGAAGATGAGGGTCTTCAGCTTGGCCTTGTCGCCCCAGTAGTCCTCGTTGCGCTCGATGGTGAGCGTCTTGTTGGCCACGTCCCAGGCCTTGAACTTGAACGGGCCGGTGCCGGTCGGGTGCTCCAGCGCGTACGAGGGGTACTTGATGTCCTCGGCGGTGCCGGTGACGTCGCTGGCCTTGTACTCCTCCAGCGCCTTCGGGCTGTGGATGGAGAACGACGGCAGCATCAGCGCGGCCGGGATCTTGCTGGAGACCCGGGTGAAGGCCAGGTCCACCGTGGTCGGGTCGGTGGCGGTGCAGGACTTGAAGAGGCTCTCGCCGAGATCCGGGCTCTCGTTCTGGGCGTAACCACCCATCACGTCCTGCCAGTAGGCGGTGACGTCGGGGCTCTGCATCAGGCCCTTGGCGTTGTACCACCGGTTGAAGTTGACGCAGACCGCCTCGGCGTTGAAGTCGGTGCCGTCGTGGAACTTCACCCCGGAGCGCAGCTTGAAGGTCCACACCGTGCCGGTGGAGTCGGGCGTCCAGGACTCGGCCAGGCCGGGGCTGGGCTTGGTGCCGCCGTCCTCGGCGCGGATCAGCGTCTCGAACACCTGACGGGCCACCCGCAGCGACTCGCCGTCGCTGGCGAGGCTGGGGTCGAGCACCTTCGGGTCGCCGGCGACGCCGAAGACCAGGGTGTCCTTCTTACTTCCGCTGGAGCCTTCCTCACGGTCGCTCTCGGCACAGCCTGCTACCGCGAGGGCCGCGACCGCGATGGCCGCCACGGCGACCTTCGGCCTGCTTGCACGCATGGTGCTTTCACCTCGTCCTTGGGGGTACGGGACAACGTGGTGACAGGGGTCACCGATGGCGGAGACCTTAGCCTTCGTTTGGACCGACGGGAAACTGGCGGTAGCCGCTTTGGTATCGGATCGTGTCCCAACCCGGCGTGCAGATTAGATCCTTCGGCGAATGCGGTGATTCGCCGAAGGATCCCAGGTCGCGATGCGAAACTGTTACGTCGAGTAGGCCCGCTCGGCCGGCGGGTGTCAGATCGTCGGGATCGACGTCAGACGACCCGGCGGCCCTCGAACGCCCGGCCCAGGGTGATCTCGTCGGCGTACTCCAGGTCACCGCCGACCGGCAAACCGCTGGCCAGCCGGGTCACCGAGATCCCCATCGGCTTCACCATCAACGCCAGGTACGTCGCCGTCGCCTCGCCCTCGGTGTTCGGGTCGGTGGCGAGGATCAACTCCCGCACCGCCCCACCGCCCAGCCGGGTCATCAGCTCCCGGACCCGCAGGCTGTCCGGGCCGATCCCCTCCAGCGGGTTGATCGCGCCGCCGAGCACGTGGTAGCGGCCCCGGAACTCGCCGGTCCGCTCGATCGCCACCACGTCCTTCGGCTCCTCGACCACACAGAGGACCTCATCGGTACGCCGTGGGTCGCGGCAGATCCGGCACTGCTCCGACTCGGCCACGTTGTAGCAGCTGGTGCAGAACCGCACCAGCTCCTTGACCTTGCGCAACGCGCCGGCCAACCGGTTGACGTCGGCCGGATCCGCCGACAGGACGTGAAAGGCGATCCGCTGGGCGCTCTTCGGTCCCACCCCCGGCAACCGGCCCAACTCGTCGATCAGATCCTGGATCGCACCCTCGTACATCGTGTCGGCTCAGAACCCGGGCAGCCCGAGGCCGCCCATGCCCCCGGCGACCGGCCCCATCTTCTGCTCGGTCAACTCCCGGGCCGCCTCGTTGGCGTTGCGGATGGCCGCGAGAACCAGGTCCTCCAGGGTCTCCACGTCCTCCGGGTCCACGGCCTTCGCGTCGATCCGGATGCCCTTCAGCTCGCCGGAGCCGGAGACCGTCGCGGTGACCAGCCCGCCGCCGGCCGTGCCGGTCAGCTCCGCCTCGGCCAGCTCCGCCTGGGCCTGGGCGATCTGCTGCTGCATCTTCTGCGCCTGCTTCAGCATCTGCTGCATGTTCGGCTGTCCACCTGGGCGCACGGACGACTCCTTCGACACTCGACTTGACCGGCCGCCGCCAGCCTATCCCTGCCCCCTGACTCCCCCCGCGCGGCGCTCGCACCGACCGGCCACGGGGTGTGGGGACGCACGGAGCAACCCGGTCAGCGGGCGTCCACCTCGTCGATCTTCTCGGCGCCGAACGCGTCCCGGAGCAGCTGCACGGCCTGTTCCTCACTGCTCTGCCGGGCGGTCCGCTCGTCGATCACCTCGTCCAGCGGCTCGTCCCCCGGATCGAAGCCCTCGAACGCCGCAGCCGGCGACGCGCCGTGGGACTGGGCCGCCGGGCCACCGGGCCGGCTTCCGCCCCGGACCGGACCGTCGAAGTCGGGATCGTACGGCGGCTCGCCCGCCCAGTCGGCGTCGGCGGTCTTGCGGGCCCCCGCCGGCTGCCCCCGGTGCGCACCGGACGCGCCCGCTCCCCGGTTACCGGCCGCCGCGGCGGCGGCTCGGGCCGCCGCGATGGCACCGCTGGCCGCACCCCCTCCCGGGCCGTTGCGTCCCGGGCCACCGGGCTGCCGCGCCGCCCCGTTCGGTGCGGAACCGTCCGCCCCGGCACGACCGGAACCCGGAACCCCGTCCCGACCGGGCTGACCGCCGTCGGCGACCCGTTCTCGTCCGCCTTGACCGGAGCCCGACCCCACATCCCGACCGGCCGACCCGTCCCGCCCGAACGCACCGGCCCCAGCCGGTCCGCCGGAGCCGGCGGGGCCGGTCGGTCCGGAGCCGGTGACGCCGTCCTCGCCGGGGCGAGCGGCGGGACCCGACGGCTCGGCGGCGGAGGTCGCCCCACCCGGGCGGGCCGCCTCGGGCCAGTGATCGTCGGGCTGCCCGGACCCGTGGTCCGCGGCCCCGGCGGCTCCCCCGGGTCGCGCCGCCTCGGGCCACTCCTCGTCTCCACCCGACGCCGAGCCGGCCCCGGACGTCGAACCAGCCCGCGCCGCCGAGCCAACCGAGGTCGCCGAGCCAGCCGGCACAGCCGAGCCGGTCGAGGTCACCGAGCCGGCCGAGGTCACCGAGCCGGTCGAGGTCACCGAGCCGGCCGAGGTCGCCTGGCCGGTCGAGGTCACCGAGGTCCCGTCACCAGCCGCACCGGCGTCGGGCCGGCCGGACGCACGGCCACCGGCGTCAGGACGCGGGGGCGGCGGGGCAGCCGGTGGGGCGGGCGTCGGTCGGGGCGCGGCGGCGCGGGCGCCACCGCGTTCGCCGGCCACCTCGCACCGGATCTGCCAGCGTCCGCCCAACTCCTCGTAGAGCGCGTCGGTGAGCACCGGGGCGTGATCGGCGAGCATCTTGGCCAGCACCGTCGACTTGACGGTCAGCACCAGCACGTCCCCGTCGAGGTCCCGGACCACCGCGGCGCGCATCAGCGCGGCGATCTTCTTGTGACTCCGGTTGACCTTGTCGACCACCTCGGGCCAGACCCGGCGTACCGCTACCGCGTCGAGGGTGCCCGGCTGGTCCGCACCCGGTCGGGGCGGCTCCGGGGTGGCCGGGTCGGGCAGCACGGCCGACGGGGGTACCGCCCGACGGGCTGGGGCGGCGTCTCCGGCGGGGTCGCGGTCCCGGTCCACGGGCCGGCCGGCCGGGACACCGGACTCCGCGCCGGCTGCACCCGCTGCCGGAGCAGCACCGGACGGCTCGGGCCGGGCAGTAGCAGTAACGGCGGCGCGGGACGGAGCGCCGGCGGCGGCGCGGGCGGCAGCCAATCCGGAGAGCGCACCGGTGCCAGCGCCCGAGGCGGGGGCTTCGGCAGCCGCCGGCCTGCCGGCGGGGTACACCTCGGGCGCGGCGGCAGCCGCGGGCGGGGCGGGAGACTCCTGGCGTACCTCAGGGGTGTTGATCTGCTCGGTGCCGGTGAGGGTGAAGCGGCGTTCCATGCGTTCCAGGCGTTGCAGCAGGCCGCCGGTGGAGTCGTCGGCGCCGGGCAGCAACATCCGGGCGCAGATCAGCTCCAGGACCAGCCGGGGCGCGGTGGTACCGCGCATCTCGACCAGGCCGTTGTGCACGATGTCGGCGCAGCGCGACAGCGTGCCGGGGCCGAGCCGCTGGGCCTGGGCGGCCATCCGCTCGATCTGGTCGGCGGGGCCGTCGATCAGACCCTTGTCGGCGGCGTCCGGCACCTGCTGGAGCACGATCAGGTCGCGCAGCCGCTCCAGCAGGTCGGAGGCGAACCGGCGGGGATCGTGCCCGGCCTCGGCCACCCGGTCGACAGTGGCGTACGCCGCCGCGCCGTCGCCGGCGGCCAGGGCGTCGCACATCTCGTCGATCAACGCGGCGTCGGTCACCCCGAGCAGGGCCGCGGCCCGCGCGTAGCTGACCCCCTCCGGCCCGGCACCGGCGATGAGCTGGTCGAGCACCGACAGACTGTCCCGGGCGCTACCGCCGCCGGCCCGCACCACCAGGGGGAAGACCGCCGGATCGACGGTGACCCCCTCGGCCTGGGTGAGCTGCTCCAGGTACGGCCGCAGGGTCTTCGGCGGGATCAGCCGGAACGGGTAGTGGTGGGTCCGCGACTTGATCGTGCCGAGGACCTTCTCCGGCTCGGTGGTGGCGAAGATGAACTTGACGTACTCCGGGGGCTCCTCGACCAGCTTGAGCAGGGCGTTGAAGCCGGCCGACGAGACCATGTGCGCCTCGTCGATGACATAGATCTTGAACCGGCTGTTGGCCGGCGCGAAGAAGGCCTTCTCCCGCAGCTCACGGGCGTCGTCGACACCACCGTGGCTGGCCGCGTCGATCTCGATCACGTCGATCGACCCGGCCCCGTCGCCGCTGAGCGACCGGCAGGACGCGCACGTGCCGCACGGCTCGGGGGTGGGGCCCTGCTCGCAGTTGAGCGACCGGGCCAGGATCCGCGCGCTGGAGGTCTTGCCGCACCCCCGGGGCCCGGAGAAGAGGTACGCGTGGTTCAGCCGCCCGCTGCGCAACGCCTGCGACAGCGGCTCGGTGACGTGCTCCTGCCCGATGACCTCGGCGAAGGTACGCGGCCGGTACTTGCGGTAGAGCGCCAGTGCCACCCGTCCCGCCTCCTCTCGACCGAGCCATTCTGCGCCGCCGCGCCCGCCCTGACCACCCACCCCGCCGCCCCCTCGGTAAGGAAGGGCCCCCTGTTAACGCCTACGGTAGAGAGGGGTACCCCTCTCACAGCCGTGAGCAGGGCGGGCAGCAGGGGGCGGGCGGCGCAGGGTGGGCCGTTGGGGGCCGGCGACGCTGGGGTCGCCGGAGACAAAAAGGCCTCCCGTGCACCCGGAAGAGCCCGCTTATCCTTGCTGCCTTCCGGCCCTGGGGAGGTTCACGGGGTACCGCCGCACGGGAGGTAACGCCCACCCTACCCGACCCCGCGTGGATCTTCAGGGGGTGGTGGGCTGGTCCTGCGCGCGGGGACCTGTATCCTGGCTCGCGGAGGATTCGCCTAGAGGCCTAGGGCGCACGCTTGGAAAGCGTGTTGGGTTTACACCCTCACGAGTTCGAATCTCGTATCCTCCGCTCGCGAGCGGTAAGAACGACAGGGCCGGCCCCACGGGGACCGGCCCTGAATCGTTCCCGGGGCCTCATGGCACCCCACCGAGCCCACGGCTACTGTCCA
Organism: Micromonospora yangpuensis; assembly: GCF_900091615.1. Lineage (NCBI taxonomy): Bacteria > Bacillati > Actinomycetota > Actinomycetes > Micromonosporales > Micromonosporaceae > Micromonospora > Micromonospora yangpuensis. Next base: position 6,225,435 of record NZ_FMIA01000002.1, read on the forward strand.
GAGCCGACCGGAGCTGGCAGAATGCGTCCGCTGCGCCTATCGACGCAGTTGACAAGCCACGCGGAGTTCACCCCATATGCGCCGTTTTTCCGTGCTGCTGACCGGAGCAGTCGCTGGTTCCCTACTGCTGGCCCCGTCGGCGCAAGCCACCCCCACGCCGGCCACCCTCACGCAGGCCACCCCAACGCAGGCCACGCCCGCGCCGGCCATTCGCACGCAGGCCACGCCCACGCCCGGCACGACCCAGCCGGCCGTACCCAGCTACCACGACACCAAGATCCTCAAGACCACCATCAACAACGGCAAGCCGATCGTGCTGGGTACCACCGGGCACGTCACGGTCCCGGTCACCACCGAGGTCTACGACGACTCCGGCGGCGTGGTCCGGATCGACGCCCAGCTGCACACCATTGGCGGCGGCTTCTTCTTCACCTTCCTCGAAGGTGCCGCCGGCTACAACATGACCTGCGTGTCGTCCACCGCCACCACACAGACCTGCACCGGCACCGCGATGGTCCACCACTACGCCATGGACAACGCCTCCGCCGGCCGCCCGGTCCACCTGTCGATCGCCGGGTACGCCATCGACGGCGGGCAGTACAGCAACCTGATCAGCACCGAGAGCGTGCCGCTGCGCAAGCAGACCCGGCAGGTCACCGCGGACGCCACCCCGGAGCCGGTCCGTAAGGACGGCACGCTGACCGTCACCGGGCGGCTCACCCAGCCGGACTGGAACTACTGGATCAGCTCCACCGAGTGGCGGTCCGTCGGCTACTCCGGCCAGCCGGTGCAGCTGCAGTTCCGCAAGGCCGGCGCCACCGCGTACAGCACGGTCAAGACGGTCACCTCCGGCACCGAGGGGAAGCTGACGACCACGGTCAAGGCGACCACCTCGGGCACCTGGCGGTGGTCGTTCGCCGGCAGCGCCACCTCCGCCGGCTCGGTCGCCGGCGGGAACAGCGTCACCCTGCTCAAGGTCGCCAAGCTGACCGCGAACGCCACGCCGGAGCCGGTCGCCAAGGGCGGCAAGCTCACCGTGACGGGCCGGCTGACCCGGGCCACCACCGACGCCGCCAGCACCTTCACCGGGTACGCCAAGCAGCCGGTGCAGCTGCAGTTCCGCAAGTCCGGCAGCAGCACGTACCGCACCGTCAAGACCGTCTACACCGATGCCAACGGCAACCTGAAGACGACCACCACCGCCACGGCCGCCGGCTACTGGCGATTCTCGTACGCGGGCAACTCGACTGTCGCCTCCGTCTCGGCCGCCGGCGACGGCGTCGTGCTGAAGAAGTAACTCTCCACACCACCACGGCCGCGGGCCCCAGGGCGACCTGGCTCCCGCGGCCGTGCCGCAACCTCCGCCTGTCGGATCGTCGCGACCCTGGGCACTTACCGTTCGATGCTGACGGAACTCGTGGCGGGGGCGGACAGGCGTCGTACACATGTGCTATCCACAGGCTGTGGACAGTCGGGGGGTGAGATGAGTTACCAGCTCAGCGCGGTCGTGGCCGATGTCGAGCTGCTGCGCGAGCAGACCGTCGGGCTGGATCACGCGGTTCTTGCCGCGTTGCGGCAGGACTTCGCACTGCTGCCGGTCACCTCCCAGCTGGTCGAGGAGCTGACCGGTACGCCGTCGGACTTCGCCACCGGCGAGCCGGGGCCGCAGCAGCCGTTCGGGTTGGTGCTCTCGGCGGCGTTCACCGCCACGCTCGAAGGCTGGTCCCGGCTGGGGCCGGTGGCGTACCTGGAGGCGGAGTTCGCCGGCGGCCTCGGTCGGCAGGCGTCGGTGGTGTGGCTGGGCGGCGCGGTCAGCTTCGGGCCGGCGTACGACGACCGCCTGGACGGGCCGCGTCCAGAGTGGCCGGTGAATGCGGCGCTGGCCCGGCTCGGGGTGGAGCCGGGGCGGTGGATCGACCTGTTCGCCGAGGTCGGGTTGCACCTGGAGCGGCACACCGAGGGGTGGCTCGCGCACGGGCGGCGCGGGCTGAGCGCCGACTACTGGGACGAGCTGGCCGAGGAATGGGAGGAGCAATCCGGCGGTGACCAGCAACCTCAGCGCTCCCGTCACGTTGGGGACTGGGGGATTCCATGAAAATACGACAATTTGCCTTTATCGCGACACTCTTGACGCTCGCCTCGATCGCCGGCAGTGGGCTACCGCCGGCCGGCCCGACACCGACCGGCGGAGCGACCGACGGCGGGCCGGCCGGAGCCGAACCGGTAGGCAACACCAAGGTCGTCGATCTCAACGGTCTGTCTGACGTCGAGTTCGGCGACACCGAGCAGGAGCTTGCCCGCCGGGGCATCCTCCGGGCCGAGGTGGACACCTGCGGACCGCTGCTCACCGGACACGAGACGGTCAGCCCGATCTTCGTCGACGAGCGGTTGGTACTGCTCTGGGCCGGCGAGCCGATGAGCACCCCGGAGGGCGTCACCGTGGGTACGCCGCTCCCGGACGTCCGGGCCCGCTACCCGGCGGTCAGCCGGCTCGACGCGCCACAGGGGACGTACCGCTTCGACGGCCTGCTGGCCCGCCGGGGCGACCGGGCGTACCTCTTCCTGCACGACGGCCGGGTGGTCCGCAAGGTCATCGCCGGGTACGCCGACTGGGCCCGCCGCCTCTTCGACGAGGGCCACGGCCCCTGCTGAGCCCACCCACACCGAGCTGACCGGACCCGACCGACCACGCCGAACAGACCCAGCCGGCCCGGCGGGTCACCAGCGGACCGGCAGTGCCTCCGGGCCGAGGATCAGCTGCCCGGCCTTCCAGCGCACCTGCTCGGGCGGTACGGCGAGCCGCAGGCCGGGCAACTCCCGCAGCAGCAGTCGCAGGGCGACCCGCACCTGCAGCGCGCCCCAGTGGGCGCCGACGCAGTAGTGCGGGCCGTACCCGAAGGAGAGGTGCGGGTTCGGGTCCCGGCCGAAGTCCATCCGCTCCGGGTCCGGGAAGACCCGGGGGTCCCGGTTCGCCGCGTCCGGGGACGGGACCACGATGTCGCCCTTCCGCAGCGAGACGCCGCTGGGCAGCCGCACGTCGGCCCGTACCCGGCGGGGCATCGCGTCGGCGTTGCCGGTGGAGTGCAACCGCTCCAACTCGGTGATCGCCCGGTCCACCTGCTCCGGGTGCGCGACCAGGTGGGCCCAGGCCGTCGGGTGGTCGCCGTACGGCCTGGTGTGCAGCACGTGGAAGAAGGTGCCGATGGAGCTGGCGGCGGTCTCCCGGCCGCCCACCACCAGCGAGATCGGCAGCTTCACCTGGATGTCCGCCGGCAGGTCACCGATGGTGTGCAGGGCGAACGGCAACGCGAAGTCGGCGATCAGGTCCGCCCGCCCGCCCCGTGCGGTCAGCACGGCCAACCGCGCCTCGGCCTCGGCCTCGATCCGGTCCGACAGCCGGGCCACCGCCGCCGGGGTGAAGAAGTCCTCGATGCTGTCCCGTGCCTGCGCGTGCTCGGGTCCGTCCATCCCGAGCATCGTCCCGGCGATGTCGACCGGGTCCGCCGACCCCGCCTCGGCCCGGGAGAAGACGTCCTGCCGGCGCAGCACCTCCCGCACGTCCGCGTGCCGGCAGATCAGGTACGCCGGGGTCAACTCGCCGGCCACCTCCCGCACGATCGGCACCACCGGGTCGGACTCGGCGGCGAGCCGCCCGTACCGCCAGTGCTTGTCCGGGCCGGCGGGCCGGTTGATCCCGTCGTCGTGCAGGTAGAAGGGGTGACGGAGCCGAGTGTCGACAGGGTGGCTGGCGGCGGTCACGGTGTCGGTCCTCTCCCGCGACGGGCCGGTCGCGGGTCGGCCCGGTGCGTCTCATCGATCGACCAGACCCCCAAGATTGCATCGATGCCAGTCAGAATCAACCGGGCCGGGGTGGCCGACAGAGCGGGTCGGACAGACCACAACTGGGACCACAAGCGGAACGCCCGGTGCGATCCTCGCGGATCGACCGGGCGTCCTCGCTGTTCACGAGCGGTGGCGGCGGGATTTGAACCCGCGGAGGGCGTAAACCCTCACACGCTTTCGAGGCGTGCTCCTTAGGCCACTCGGACACGCCACCGCGAAGTAGGCTACCGCAGGCCCGGCTCGGACGCCGAACCGGTATCCCCGCGGCCGGCCTGGCAGGATCTTTGGCATGAGTACGCACATCGGCGCGAAGCCGGGCGAGATCGCCGAACGGGTCCTGATGCCGGGTGACCCCCTGCGGGCCAAGTGGATCGCGGAGACCTACCTCGAGGACACGACCTGTTACTCGACGGTGCGGGGGATGCTCGGCTTCACCGGCCGCTGGAACGGCGTGGCCGTCTCCGTCCAGGGCTCCGGCATGGGAATGCCGTCGGCCAGCATCTACGCCCACGAGCTGATCAACGAGTACGGGGTGAAGTCGCTGATCCGGGTCGGCTCCTGCGGGGCGCTCAGCGAGGACCTCCAACTGCGGGACGTGTTGGCCGCCAACGGCTCCGCCACCGACTCGAACATGAACCGGATGCGGTTCAGCGGGCTGATCGACTACGCCCCGGTGGCCGACTTCGGGCTGCTGCGTACCGCGGTCGAGGTGGCCGAGCGACGCGGCGTCGACATGCGGGTCGGGCCGGTGCTGGCCGCGGACGCCTTCTACACCGACCGGCCGGACCTCTACGACACCCTCGCCGACTACGGCGTGCTGGCGGTGGAGATGGAGTCGGCGGCGCTGTACACGATCGCCGCCCGGTACAAGGCGCGGGCGCTGACCGTGCTGACCGTCAGCGACCACATCAAGACCGGCGAGAAGACCACCGCGCAGGAGCGGGAGCAGACCTTCAGCCAGATGGTGGAGATCGCCCTGGACACCATCGTCGCCTGACCCGGCGCCCTCGCCCGGCCGGTCCGGCCCCGCCGGGCGGGGGCGACCCGGGCGGGCCGGGCGGGCCGGGCCGACGACCACCGCCCAGGGTCAGCGGAAGAAGGCGCGCAGCACGGCTGCCGTCTCGGTCTCCAGCACGCCGCCGTAGACCTCGGGGCGGTGGTTGAGCCGCCGGTCCCGCAGCACGTCCCAGAGCGAGCCGGCCGCGCCGGTCTTGGGCTCCCAGGCCCCGAAGACCACGGTCGCCACCCGGGCCAGCACCAGCGCGCCCGCGCACATCGTGCACGGCTCCAGGGTGACCACCAGGGTGCAGCCGTCCAGTCGCCACCGGCCCAGGCGCTCGGCACCGCGCCGCAGCGCCAGCACCTCGGCGTGTCCGGTCGGGTCACCGGTCAGCTCCCGCTCGTTGCGCCCGACGGCCAGCTCGGTGCCGTCCGGGCCGTAGAGCACCGCACCCACCGGTACGTCCTCGCCGGCGGCCAATCCGCCGTCGGGAGCCGCCGTACCGGCGACGGGCGGCAGGTCACCGGTGACCGCGATCTCCAGAGCGCGGCGCATCCACAGCTCGTGCCGCTGCCGCCGGCCGGTACCGGTCGGATCCGCCAGCCCTTCCCGGGCGCCCGGTCCGACCCGACCCACCGAGCCCGGGGTGGGCTGCCCGGCCCGGACGGTCCCCAGCGCCGGATCGGTCGCGTCCGCCGGCGCACCGACCGGCGGTGCGGAGCCAGCCGGCGGCTCAGACCTCACGCAGCTCCTCGACCTCGTCGCCACAGCCGAGCAGTTGGCACACCTCGGCGGTGACGTCGGCCGGCAGCATCCCCTCGTGGCCGCAGAGCGCGAGCAGGCGCTGCGCGGAGATGCCGAGGTCGGTCAGGAGGTCCGCCTCGCCGACCGGATCGGCCTCCGGGTCGACCGCCGGCTGCTCGTTGTCGTCGTCACCGCTGCCGCCGGACGGTCGCGGCTCGTCGACGTCGTCCAGCCCGGTGACCGAGGTCTTCAGGTCGCCGACCAGCATCGCGCCCAGCCGGGACTCCTCGGCGTACGCCGAGTCGGAACCGAAGATGCGCAGGTCCTCGCCCTCGTCGAGGCGCAGGATCACCAGGTACGCGTCGTCGGCCTCGACGAAGAGTAGGGACAGGTCGGCCTCCGGGTCGACGTCCCGGAGCCGGTCGGCGACCTCCTCGACGTCGGTGGCCCCCCGCAGACTGACCTCGGCAGCGGTCCAGCCACTGTCGTCACGCACCACGGCCGCAGCGAAGTACGACACGGTCCCCCCAAACTGCCACGCCGACTCGTTACGCGTGCACGGTATCCGGTCGACTCGGCGACCGAAGCGTCAACGCCCCGACGGGGTGGAGACAAAACTCAGCCGGCGACCCGGCGCCGGGTGGCGATCAGCTGCCGAAGCTGTGCGGAACGAGCCCGCTGCGGTCGCTCCCGCTGTCGTACCGCTCTGGCCCCGGCCAACTCGGCGAGGAGCTGAAGGCGGCGGCGGCTACGGTCGGGGTCGAGCCGCGGGGTGGTCCAGGCCATGGTCCCGAGGGTCGCCCAGCCCTGGCGGGTACGTCAAGATGGTCTTCACCGCGAATTCACACTGTCACGCAGAGTGAAAGCAACTCACCATAACGGCCAGTCTCCGGTACCCGACCAGCGGAGGGCCACCACGGCGGCGGCGATGCTCCAACCACCGGCGGTGACGATCGCGATGCCGGTGGCCACCCCCCGATCACCCACCCTGACCAGCACGAACGAGGTCAGCCAGGCGACCGCACCGGCGAACAGCGTCCACCGGGCGTACCCGGTCAGGTCCGAGCCGAGCAGGCCGAACAACACCAACCAGCCGGCGGCGACCGCGCCGCCGGCCGCGACCCCGGCACCGCTGACCTGGTGCGGCTCGCGGTAGGTCGGCTGTGCCGGCGGCGCCGACGGGAACAACCCCGACGGGGTACGCGGCATCGGGCGCATGCCGGCCGCCGGATCGGGCCGGAAGGCCGGGTGGGTCATGCCGTAGCTCCTCGTGCCGTGGCTCGCGCCGTCCGGCTCCAGGGTAGTCGTCGTGTCAGGATGACCGGATGGTCCCGCGATCCGCCGTCCGTAGCCGCCGCCGTCCGGCGTACCCGGTGTTGTTGCTCGCGGTGGCGGTGCTGGCCGCCGGCTGCGCGACCGAGCGGGAGTTGCCGGAGTCGCCGCAGGGCCGCAGCCCGGACGCGCTGCGCACCGCCGAGCAGCCCGCCCCGGCCGAGCCGTCGCCGGCCACCGCGTCCCCGACCCCCACCGCACCGGACGGCACGGCACCGGGCAGCACCGGGCCGACGCCTACCCGCACCGGACTGCGGCACGTCTTCCCGGTACGCGCCGACAACGTCGACTACCACCCGACCCACTCGGCGTACCCGGGCACCGACCTCTTCGCCGACTGCGGCGAGCCGTTCGTCGCGGTCACCGACGGGCGGATCCTGGAGGTCAGCCGGGTCGACCGGTACGACAAGCGGGGCCCGCAGGGGCCGTACAACGGCGGCCTGTCGGTGTCGCTGCTCGGCGACGACGGGGTGCGTTACTACGGCTCGCACCTGAGCGTCGTCGACCGCGGCATCAAGGAGGGCGCCCGGGTCCGGGCCGGGCAGCAACTCGGCAAGGTGGGCCGCACCGGCAACGCCAACAACGTCTGCCACGTGCACTTCGGCATCTCCCCGCCGTGCACCGGCCAGGACGACTGGTGGATCCGCCGGGGCGTGGTCTGGCCGGCGAAGTACCTCGACTCGTGGCGTCGCGGCGGCAACCGGGAGCCGGCCGCCGCGGTGACCGCCTGGCGACGTGAGCACGGTTGCCCCGCGAAGCCGTGACCCGGGCGTAGATTCGGCAGGGTGAGCGACCGGGATCCCATCGCCGACCTGCGCCGCATCGCCTTCCTGCTGGAGCGGGCCAACGAGGCGACCTACCGGGTACGCGCGTTCCGCTCGGCGGCGGCCGCACTGTCCGCCCTGCCCGTCGGCGAGCTGACCGAGCGGGCCGGCAGCGGCCGGCTCACCGAACTGTCCGGGGTCGGTGACGTGACCGCCCGGTGCGTGGCCGAGTCGCTGGCCGGCGAGGAGCCGGTATATCTGCGCCGGCTGACCGCCACCGAGGGCCTGGACCTGGACGCCGAGGCCGCCGCGCTGCGCGCGGCCCTGCGTGGCGACTGCCACCTGCACTCCGACTGGTCCGACGGCGGCTCGCCGATCGAGGAGATGGCGCTGGCCGCGGTCGAGCTGGGCCACGAGTACGTGGTGCTGACCGACCACTCGCCCCGGCTGAAGGTGGCCCGGGGGCTGACCGCCGCCCGGCTGCGTCAGCAGCTCGACCACGTGGCGCGGCTCAACGCCGACCTGCCGGACGGGTTCCGGATCCTCACCGGCATCGAGGTGGACATCCTCGCCGACGGCTCGCTGGACCAGGACGAGGAGCTGCTGGCCCGCCTCGACGTGGTGGTGGGCTCGGTGCACAGCGGGCTGAACGACGACCGGGCGAGGATGACCCGCCGGATGCTCGCCGCCGTCGCCAACCCGCACCTGGACATCCTCGGCCACTGCACCGGCCGGATGGTCGCCTCCCGGCCGGCCGGGGTGACCGGGCCGGGTGACCGGGGGCACCGGGCCCGTACCCGGGCCGAGAGCGACTTCGACGCGGACGCGGTCTTCGCCGCCTGCGCCGAGCACGACAAGGCCGTCGAGATCAACTCCCGGCCGGAGCGGCAGGACCCGCCGAAGCGGCTGATCCGGCGGGCCCTGGAGGCCGGCTGCCGGTTCGCCATCGACACCGACGCGCACGCACCCGGCCAGCTCGACTGGCAGCGCTTCGGCTGCGACCGGGCGGCCCGCTGCGGCGTCCCCGCCGACCGCGTAATCAACACCTGGCCCGCGAACGAGCTGCTGGCGTGGACCCGACGGTCGTCCCGCTGACCGCCGGCACGCAGTGGTGGACACCACAGCCACTTCCTAGAGTGGACGTCGTTGACCGATCGAGAGGTGGAAGCCGGATGACGGTGCCGATGAAGTTCGATCCACTGACGGATCTCGACGGGATGTGGACCACCCAGCTCGCTGATCGATACCTCCCGCTGCCCGAGTTGCCGCACGCGCGGTACGAGTGCATCGACGGAAGGTTGGTCATGACCCCGGCAGAGGTCGGCACGAACAGCTACGGCGAGATGCAGTTGGGACGGCTGCTGTCCCCCCACGCCGAGGAGCACGGTTTCTACGTGTTCGGCCAGGTGAACCTCACCTTCACCCCGCAGCGCTGGATCCAGCCGGACGTGACCGTGCTGCACACCCTGCCCAAGACCGACGAGGAGGACCGGTGGATTCCGGTCCACCTCTGCACGATGGCCGTCGAGTTCGTCTCGCCGGGCAGCCGGCGGCAGGACTTCGTCGACAAGCCGAAACGGTGTGCGGAGGGCCGGGTGCCGTACTTCATGCGGGTCGAGATCTCCCGACGGCTGCGGCACGCCGCGGTCGAGCTGTACGCCCTCGGCGAGGCCGGCGGGTACGAACTCGTCACGCAGGCGGTCAGCGGGATGCGGCTGCTCTCCACCGAGCCGTTCCCGATCGACTTCGACCCGGCCGAGCTGCTGCCCTGACCGACCCGTCCCGTACTGTCGCACCGTGGGACGAATCGATGACCTCGCCGACCGGTACGTGGCCGACTGGGCCCCGCTGAACCCGACCGGCGCGACGTACGTCGGCATCACCGGCTACGACAACCTGCTCGACGACCTGACCCCGCAGGGGTACGAGGCGCGTGCCGAACTGGCCCGCCGGACCCTGGCCGACCTGGACGTGACCGAGCCGGCCACCGAGCCGGAGCGGGCCGCCAAGGAGGCCATGCAGGAGCGGCTCGGTCTGGAGCTGGCCCGGCACGACAGCGGTGACGCCGCCAGCGAGGTCAACGTGGTCTCCAGCGGGCTGCACGAGCTGCGCAGCGTCTTCGACCTGATGCCGACCGAGGGCACCGAGGCCCAGGCGAACATCGCCGCCCGGCTCAACCGCTTCGCCGCCGCCCTGGAGGGCTACAAGACCACGCTGCGCACCACCGCCGCCGCCGGGAAGGTCAGCTCCCAGGCGCAGCTGGTCGAGGTGGCCAAGCAGTGCGACGTCTGGATCGACCCGGACGGCGACAACGTCTTCCACGCCCTGGTGGAACGGCTCGACGCCGACGGCACGATCGGTGCCGAGCTGCGTCGGGGCGCGGCGGCGGCCACCGCGGCCATCGCCGAGTTCGGCCAGTTCCTGCGCACCGAGATGGCCCCGCAGGGCCGCGAGAAGCAGGCCGCCGGCCGGGAGCGGTACGAGCTGGCCTCGCAGTACTTCCTCGGGGCCAAGGTCGACCTCGACGAGACGTACGCCTGGGGTTTCGAGGAGCTGGCCCGGTTGGAGGCCGACATGCGTACGGTCTCGGCGCGGATCGCCGGGCCGGGCGCGACGATCGACGAGGCGGTGGCGGCGCTGGACGCCGACCCGGCCCGTACCGTCGCCGGCAAGGAGGCGTTCCGGGACTGGATGCAGGAGCTGGCCGACCGGACCGTCGACCAGCTGCACGGCACCCACTTCGACATCCCGGAGCAGGTCCGCCGGATCGAGTGCCACCTCGCGCCGACCAGCGACGGGCTCATCTACTACACCGGCCCGAGTGAGGACTTCTCCCGCCCCGGGCGGATGTGGTGGGCGGTGCCGCAGGGCATCACCGACTTCTCCACCTGGCGCGAGGTGACCACCGTCTTCCACGAGGGCGTCCCGGGCCACCACCTGCAGATCGCCCAGACCGTGGTCCGGGCCGACCTGCTCAACCGCTGGCAGCGGCTGCTCTGCTGGGTCTCCGGGCACGGCGAGGGCTGGGCGCTCTACGCCGAGCGGCTGATGGACGAACTGGGCTACCTGGACGACCCGGGTGAGCAGCTCGGCATGCTCGACGGGCAGGCCATGCGGGCGGCCCGGGTGATCGTCGACATCGGCATGCACCTGGAGCTGCGGATCCCCAAGGACAACCAGTTCGGCTTCCACCCGGGTGAGCGGTGGACCCCGGAGCTGGGCTGGGAGTTCATGCGCGCGCACTGCCGGGTGCCGGACGAGAACCTGCGCTTCGAGTTGAACCGCTACCTGGGCTGGCCGGGGCAGGCCCCCTCGTACAAGGTCGGCGAGCGGATCTGGCTCCAGGCCCGCGAGGACGCCAAGGTACGCAAGGGCGCCGACTTCGACCTGAAGGAGTTCCACCAGCAGGCGCTCGACCTCGGTGCGCTCGGGCTGGACCCGCTGCGGCGGGCGCTGGCCCGGCTCTGACCGTCCGCCCACCGGGCCCGACCGGTCCATGATCGGGCCCGGAGCGGGACGGCGGCTGCCGTTCCGCCCGCGCGTTGGCTACCGTAGGTGTCTTCGTGGGGGGAGCGCTCCCCCATGTGGTACGTCCCGATCGAGGTGCCCTTGACTCTGTACGGTGAAAAAACTCCCCCCGCTGACGACCGGCCGACCGTGCAGGTCACGGCGGTCAGTTGGCCGGGCGTGGACCCGCCGCCGACGCAGGCGGGGCCCCCGACCGCCGGCCCGGCCGGCAGGCGTTCCCGCTTCCGGCGGCCCCGGGTCCTGCTCGCCGCCGGGGTCACCACGGTCGTGCTGGCCGGTGCCGGCGCCTACGCGTACGCCGGTGACGTGCCCCGGGGCACCACGGTGCTCGGCACCGAGGTCGGTGGCCGCAGTCGGACGGCGGCGGCCGGGGAACTGCGCGCCGAGTTGGAGCGACGGACCGGGACGCTGACCGCCCCGCTGACCGTCCGGGTCGGCGAGAAGACCGCGGAGATCGACCCGGCCGAGGTCGGGTTGACCGTGGACGTGGACGCGACCGTGGCGGCGGCGGCCGAGGCCGGGGCCCACCCGGTCAGCCGCCTGGTCGGCTCTCGGGAGGTCGAGCCCGTGGTGGTGGTGGACGCCGACCGGCTCGACGCCGCCCTGCGCAAGGTGATGGGCAACCAGGGCCGCAAGATGACCATGCCGGCGATCAGCTTCAAGGGCACCACCGTCAAGGTCACCCGCCCGAAGCCCAGCCTGGCGTTGGACCCGCAGCGCTCCGCCGAGGCGGTCCGGGCCGGCTGGCTCGCCGGGCAACCGGTCACCGTGCCGCTGGTCGAGACGCACCCGGCCACCACGGCCGAGGAGGTCGACAAGCTCGCCGCCGAACTGGCCGAGCCGGCCGTCGCCAAGGCGGTCACCCTGCGCACCGACCAGGGTTCGGTGAGCATCCCACCCGCCGCCATCGCCAAGAGCCTGCGGTTCAGCGCGGACAAGGCCGGCAAGCTGACCCCCAAGGTCGACGTGAAGCGCCTCCGCAGCGCCCTCGGCGACAAGCTGTCCAAGATCGAGGTGGAGGCCCGGGACGCCCGGATGGCCGTCACCGGCGGCAAGCCGAAGGTCGTCGACGACGGCCGTCCCGGGCAGCAGCTCGACACCGCCACGCTCGGCAAGGACCTGCTCGCGGTACTGCCGAAGGGCGACGACCGGACGGTCTCCGGCGAGCTGAAGCCGGTCCAACCCGAGGTGACCGCCGACAAGATCGGCGAGCTGGGCATCAAGGAGCGGGTCTCGAAGTTCACCACCCAGTTCACCGGTGGTCTCTCCGCGCCCCGCAGCAAGAACATCGTGCAGATCGCCAAGGACGTCGACGGCACCGTGGTCCTGCCCGGCGAGACGTTCTCCCTCAACGGGCACACCGGGGAACGCGGCTACGCCCAGGGCTACCACGACGCCCCGGTCATCATGGACGGCAAGCTCGTCCCCGGCGTCGGCGGTGGCACCTCGCAGTTCACCACCACGCTCTTCAACGCCACGTACTACGCCGGCCTGGAGGACGTGGAGCACAAGCCGCACTCGTACTGGTTCAGCCGGTACCCGGCGGTCATCGAGTCCACCATCTTCTGGCCGAACCTGGACTTCAAGTTCCGTAACAACACCGAGTACGGGGTCCTGATCGACACGTCGTACACGTCGAGTTCGATCACCGTGTCGATCTGGAGCACCAAGATCTACGACAGCGTCAAGACGGAGTACGGCCCCCGTCGGGACATCACCAAGCCGGTCACGACGTACCTCGAACCCGGTCCGTCCTGCATCCCGGCCAACGGCATCGACGGCTTCGCCCAGGACGCCTTCCGGGTCATCAAGAAGGACGGCAAGGTCGTCAAGCGGGAGAAGTTCAGCTGGCGCTACGCCGCCGAGCCGCGGTTCGTCTGCGGCAAGAAGCCCTCCTGACCTCCGTCGAGGGCAGACCGCACGGTGCCCCGCCGGCAACTCGCCGGCGGGGCACCGGCACATCCGGGGTACGTCCTCAGGGGCGCGCTTCGGCCAGGCCCCTACGGACGCCCTCGGCGTCGCGGTCGGTGCCGTAGACCGGGGTGTCCGGCTGCTGCCGCCAGCTCTCGTCCAGGGTGCCGGCGTCGACGGCGTCGAATCCCAGGGTGTCGACCAGCTCCATCACCAACCGCTTGGCGTCGGCGTCGGCGTCGTCGGCGGCCACCGGCAGCGCGATCCGGTCGCCCGCTCCGGCCGGCCGACCCCGCTCCAGCAGGTGCGGGGCCTGGATGTTGTTGAACGCCTTGACCACCCGGGCGCCCTTGAGGTGGTCTGCCGTCCACCGGCTGGAGCTGAGGCTGCGGTCCAGCAGCTCGGCGATGTCCCCGTCCCGCTGGGCGTAGTAGTTGTTGGCGTCGACCACCACCTTGCCCTCGAACAGCGCACCGGGCAACTCCGGTACGGCCCGCAGCGGGATGGCCACCACGACCAGGTCCGCGCCGTCGACGGCCTGCTCCACGGTCCCCGCGGTGGCACCTGTCTCGTCGGCGAGCGGGGCGAGGGACTGCGGACCGCGTGAGTTCGCCACGGTCACCTCGTGTCCCAGTGGCACCAGCCGACGAGCCAGGTTGCCACCGATGTGCCCCGACCCGATGATTCCGATCTTCATGGCGTCTCCTCGTCTCCGCCCGTCTCGGGCGGTCTGGTTCCTGTCCCGTCACAGGACAGGTACCCCGTAGGGACGCCGACGATCACGAAGGAGGCCTAGACCACGCTCCCAAACGCAAAAAGCAGTGAGGGCCATCCCTGTCGGGATGACCCTCACTGTAAGAATGTCCGGCGGTGTCCTACTCTCCCACACCCTCCCGAGTGCAGTACCATCGGCGCTGGAAGGCTTAGCTTCCGGGTTCGGAATGTAACCGGGCGTTTCCCTTCCGCCATGACCGCCGTAACCCTATCGACATATCAAACAACACCCACACACGGTGATGTCGTTCGTTTGTCAAGAGTTGCACAGTGGACGCGTAGCAGCTTCGTAGTCAAGTCCTCGGCCTATTAGTACCGGTCAACTCAACCCGTTACCGAGCTTACATTTCCGGCCTATCAACCCAGTCGTCTAGCTGGGGGCCTTACTCCACCAAAGGTGGATGGGATACCTCATCTTGAAGCGAGCTTCCCGCTTAGATGCTTTCAGCGGTTATCCCTTCCGAACGTAGCTAACCAGCCGTGCCCCTGGCGGGACAACTGGCACACCAGAGGTTCGTCCGTCCCGGTCCTCTCGTACTAGGGACAGCCCTTCTCAAGTATCCTACGCGCACGGCGGATAGGGACCGAACTGTCTCACGACGTTCTAAACCCAGCTCGCGTACCGCTTTAATGGGCGAACAGCCCAACCCTTGGGACCTGCTACAGCCCCAGGATGCGACGAGCCGACATCGAGGTGCCAAACCATCCCGTCGATATGGACTCTTGGGGAAGATCAGCCTGTTATCCCCGGGGTACCTTTTATCCGTTGAGCGACACCGCTTCCACACGCAAGTGCCGGATCACTAGTCCCGACTTTCGTCCCTGCTCGACCTGTCAGTCTCACAGTCAAGCTCCCTTGTGCACTTGCACTCAACACCTGATTGCCAACCAGGCTGAGGGAACCTTTGGGCGCCTCCGTTACCCTTTAGGAGGCAACCGCCCCAGTTAAACTACCCACCAGACACTGTCCCTGAACCGGATCACGGCCCGAAGTTAGATACCCAAATCAACCAGAGTGGTATTTCAAGATTGCCTCCACCCATACTGGCGTATGGACTTCACCGGCTCCCACCTATCCTACACAAGCTAATTCGGATACCAATGTCAAGCTATAGTAAAGGTCCCGGGGTCTTTCCGTCCTGCCGCGCGTAACGAGCATCTTTACTCGTAATGCAATTTCGCCGGGCCTGTGGTTGAGACAGTGGGGAAGTCGTTACGCCATTCGTGCAGGTCGGAACTTACCCGACAAGGAATTTCGCTACCTTAGGATGGTTATAGTTACCACCGCCGTTTACTGGCGCTTAAGTTCTCCGCTTCGCCCCGAAGAGCTAACAGGTCCCCTTAACGTTCCAGCACCGGGCAGGCGTCAGTCCATATACATCGAATTACTTCTTCGCATGGACCTGTGTTTTTAGTAAACAGTCGCTTCCCCCTGCTCTCTGCGGCCATACAACGCTCCACCCGCGCGGGGCTTCACGTCTCCGGCCCCCCTTCTCCCTAAGTTACGGGGGCAATTTGCCGAGTTCCTTAACCACAGTTCGCCCGATCGCCTCGGTATTCTCTACCTGACCACCTGTGTCGGTTTGGGGTACGGGCCGCTAAGAACTCGCTAGAGGCTTTTCTCGGCAGCATAGGATCACTGACTTCACCTGAATCGGCTCGGCATCACGTCTCAGCCTCATGCGCCACGGATTTGCCTATGGCACGGCCTACACGCTTACCCCGGCACAACCACCGGCCGGGATCAGCTACCTTCCTGCGTCACCCCATCGCTTGACTACTACCCGCCAGGTTCCCACGCTCCCCACCATCAACCCGAAGGCCTCAAGCAGTTCGGATGGTTAGCACAACGAAGTTCATCAGGGACGCTCTTTCGCGGGTACGGGAATATCAACCCGTTGTCCATCGACTACGCCTCTCGGCCTCGCCTTAGGTCCCGACTCACCCAGGGCGGATTAGCCTGGCCCTGGAACCCTTGGTCATCCGGCGGAAGGGTTTCTCACCCTTCTTTCGCTACTCATGCCTGCATTCTCACTCGTGCCGCGTCCACAACTCGATCACTCGGCTGCTTCACCCCCGGCACGACGCTCCCCTACCCATCCACACACCTGCACCCCCACCCAAAGACGGGGACGAAGTAAAAATGTGAATGCCACAGCTTCGGCGGTGTACTTGAGCCCCGCTACATTGTCGGCGCGGAACCACTTGACCAGTGAGCTATTACGCACTCTTTAAAGGGTGGCTGCTTCTAAGCCAACCTCCTGGTTGTCTATGCGATCCCACATCCTTTTCCACTTAGCACACGCTTAGGGGCCTTAGCTGGTGATCTGGGCTGTTTCCCTCTCGACTACGAAGCTTATCCCCCGCAGTCTCACTGCCGCGCTCTCACTTACCGGCATTCGGAGTTTGGCTGATTTCGGTAAGCTTGTGGGCCCCCTAGACCATCCAGTGCTCTACCTCCGGCAAGAAACACACGACGCTGCACCTAAATGCATTTCGGGGAGAACCAGCTATCACGGAGTTTGATTGGCCTTTCACCCCTAACCACAGGTCATCCCCCAACTTTTCAACGTTGGTGGGTTCGGCCCTCCACGTAGTCTTACCCACGCTTCAGCCTGCCCATGGCTAGATCACTCCGCTTCGGGTCTAGAGCATGCGACTCAAACGCCCTATTCAGACTCGCTTTCGCTACGGCTCCCCCACACGGGTTAACCTCGCCACATGCCACTAACTCGCAGGCTCATTCTTCAAAAGGCACGCCGTCACCCCTAAAGGCTCCGACGGATTGTAGGCGAACGGTTTCAGGTACTATTTCACTCCCCTCCCGGGGTACTTTTCACCATTCCCTCACGGTACTCGTCCGCTATCGGTCACCAGGAAGTATTTAGGCTTACCAGGTGGTCCTGGCAGATTCACGGCAGATTTCAGGAGTCCGCCGCTACTCGGGAACACCCACAGAAGACCAGCCACTTTCACCTACCGGACTCTCACCGACTACGGTCAGCCTTCCCAGACTGTTCAGCTAGCAACTGGCTTTATCACTCCTCACACGAGTGTCAGCTCGTGTAGCAGGGTCCCACAACCCCGACCACGCAACCCCTGACAGGTATCACACGCAACCGGTTTAGCCTCAATCCGCTTTCGCTCGCCACTACTCACGGAATCACTAA